>JAXGPF010000006.1:0-371946 GCA_040767085.1 Kiritimatiellia bacterium
GCCGGCCCGACTGCCGATGACGACGAATGGACCTTCCAATTGCAGGCCCGACTGCCGTTGTTTGAAGGCGGGCGGCAGGTGTTTTCCGTCAAACGCGCGCGGGCGCAACTCGAGCAGTTGCGCCGGACGCGGCAACGCGCCGACCAGCTGACGGAGCGCAACATCCGCGCCGCGCTTTACGGCATTTTCAGTTCCTATCCCAACATGCATTTGCAGCGGACCGCCGCGGATTATTCCCGGCGCAACCTGGAAGTGATCCGCGAAAAGTACGGCCGCGGCACCGTCTCCATCCTCGACCTGCTGGACGCGCAAAACCAGTCCTTCACCGCCACCCAGAATGCCGCGCTGGCGGTTTACAGCTTCCTGCGGGACATCTACACCCTGCAGCGGACAATTTCCTGGTTTGAATTCAACCACAGCGAAGCGGAAAAAGACGCCTGGGTGCGCCAGTTCGCCGCCTTCCGCGGGAACGTTTCCCGCGCCCCGGCCGGCCGCCGCTGATCGCTGTTCGGTGTTCCTGGTTGCAGAGGTTGAATCAGGTTCAACGGTTGTTTGAGGTTGGCATGGGCTCGGTCTTAGCGACGGCAGATTGTGGCCAGCAACCTTAACACCCTAACACCTTAAACCTTAAAACCTTAAAATAAAAGGGAAAGAAAATATGCGTCCAAAATCAAACCTTATCGTTGCCGCCCTGCGCTGCCTGTGGCCGGCCCTCCTGGCGGCGGCGCCGGGTTGCGCCCGCAAAGCCGAACCTCCGCCGCCGGTCATCCGGCCGGTGGTGACCATGACCGTGCCGGCCGCCGGCCAGGCCGCCCAACGCGCGTTTTCCGGCGCCGCCCGCGCCGCCTTACAGACGCCGTTAAGTTTCCGGGTCGGCGGCGAAATCATCCAGTTGCCCGCGCGGCGCGGCCAATCGGTCAAGGCCGGCGCATTGATCGCGCGGCTGGATTCGCGCGATTACGAACTGCAGGCCAAACAGAGCGAGGCGCAGCTGGCGCAGGCCGCCGCCCAACTCGAGCAGGCCCAGGCGCAATACCAACGGGCGCGCCAGCTTTACGAAACCAGGAACATCAGCAAAAGCGAACTGGATGCCAACGAGGCGGCGTTTAAATCGGCCCAAGCCCAGCAGGAATTAACCCGGCAAGCCCTCGCCCTCGCGCAACAGCAACTGGAATACTGCGAATTGCGCGCCCCGGTGGACGGCGCGCTGGCCGCCGTACCGGTTGAACTTCACCAGACCGTCGCCGCCGGGCAGACGGTGGCCAACATCAGTGCCGGCGACTTGATCGAAATCGAAGTGGGCATCCCCGAAATCCTGATCGGCCAGATCGCCGCCGGGCAGCCCGCCGAAGTCGTTTTCGAGGCCATCCCCGGCATCCGGTTCGCCGGGCAGGCGGCTGAAATCGGCATTGAAATCGGCGCCGGGGGCGCCTACCCCGTCAAAGTGCGCTTGCATCAGCCCGATCCCCGCATCCGGGCGGGCATGCTGGGCGAGGCTTTTTTCGATTTTCCCACCGGGGGCACCCTCCGCATTCCGCCGGCCGCCGTCGTGCCGGCGCCGGACGGCGGGCGGCATGTCTGGATTTACAACGAGACGGACCGCACGGTCCGCCGCCGCGCCGTCCGGATCGGCGACCTGTCTTCGGACGGCCTGGCCGTGCTGGACGGGCTGCGGCCTGGCGAGCGCATCGTGATCCGCGGCGTCAACCGCATGGAAGAAGGCATGCGGGTAAAATTAATGGAATGACGCCATGAATATCGCCAGCTGGTTCATCAAAAACAACCGCACGGCCGCCGTGGCGCTGCTGCTGATCGCCCTGGCCGGGATGCATGCGTTCCTCACCATTTCGCGCCTGGAAGACCCGGAATTCACCATCCGCGTCGCCGTGGTCTGCGCCTGGCTGCCCGGCGCCTCGCCCCAGAAGGTCGAGGAACTGATCACCGACCCCATCGAGAAGAAAATCCAGGAGATGCCGGAAGTGGACCACATCACTTCGCAATCCCTGAACGGCATGTCGCTGGTGATGGTGGAAATTCTGCCGAAATACTACGATATGCAGCCGATCTGGACCAAGCTGCGCGACAAGATTGACGATATCCGCCCCAGCCTGCCGGCCGGCGTGCAGGGGCCGGTCGTCAACGACGAGTTCGGCGATGTCTTCCCCGTTGTGATCGCCGTCACCGGCGACGGATTCAGCTACCGCGAAATCAAGGATTACGCCGAGCAGGCGCGCGACCGGCTGCTGCGCCTGGATGCCGTGGCCAAAGTCCAGGTTTACGGCACGCAGGCGGAGCGTATTTTCATCGAATTTTCCAACGCACGCCTGGCGGAACTGGGGCTGACTCCAGCGCAGTTGGCCGATATTTTAAAGGCGCAAAACGTGCTCCAGCCGGGCGGTGTCGCCCTGGTGGACGGCGAACGCGTGACCATTGAAGCCACCGGCGAATTCCAGACTGTCCGGCAGATCGGCCAGGTCTCCCTGCACGCGCCCGGCCGCGCGGAAGCAGTGTGCCTGCGCGACATCGCCGACATCCGCCGGGGATTCGTGGACCCGCCGACCACCCTGACGCGTTTCAACGGCGCGCCCTGCCTGATGCTGGCCGTCAGCATGACCGCGGGCATGAAAGTGACCGACATGGGCCGGGCCGTGCAGTCGGCCATCGCGCAAATCCAGGCGGCCCAGCCGCATGGCGTGGATTACCACACCTTCCTCTACCAGCCGAAATACGTGGACCGCGCCATCGGCGAATTGATGGGCAACCTGCGGGAAGCTTTTCTTTACGTGGTGCTGGTGATGCTGGTGTTCGCCGGGCTCCGCCTGGGGCTGATCGCCGGGCTGCTGGTGCCCATGGCCATGCTGATGTGCATCGCCCTGATGCCGCATTTCGGCATCAAGCTGCAGAGCGTTTCCATCGCCTCGCTGATCATCGCCCTCGGCATGCTGGTGGACAACGGCATTGTGACCAGCGAAAACATCCTCGTGCGCCTGTCCAACGGCGAGGAAAGGCTGGCGGCGTGCGCCGGCGCCGTCCGCGAACTCTGGCTGCCGCTCCTGACCTCCTCCCTGACCACCATTGTCGCCTTCCTGCCCATTGCCATCGCCGACTCGGATGTCGGGGAATTCTGCCGCTCCATCTTCCAGGTGGTGGCCCTGACGCTGCTCTGCTCGTGGCTGCTTTCCATCACCATGATCCCCATGCTCTGTTATTATTTCCTGCAGCCCAAGCGCCGGATCCAGCGGTTTGACGGCCGGTTTTACCGCCAGTACCGCGCGCTGCTGCTGTGGTGTCTGCGCCGCCGGGCCATCCTGCTGGGGGCAACCGGCGCGTGCCTGGCGCTCGCGCTCTGGGCATTCCGCTTCGTGCCCGCCATGTTTTTTCCGCCCAGCGAGCGCGAAATGGCGCTGGTGGATTTCTGGATGCCGTACGGCACGGACATCCGCGCCACCCGCGCCCGCGTGGAGAAGCTGGAAAAATTCCTGCTGGACGACACCAACGTGGTCAGCGTCGGCTCGTTCATCGGCGAGGGCGGTCCGCGCTGGATGCTCAGCCTGAACATCGAGCAGGAAAATCCCAACTACGCCAACCTGATCGTCACCGCCCGCGACCAGGAGGCCGTGGACCCCCTGATCGTCCGCGTGCAGAATTTCCTGGACGCCGCCGTGCCCGAGTGCCGCCATACGGTCAAGAAACTCGAAACCGGTCCGCCGGTCGGCGCGCCCGTGAAAATCCGGGTTGCCGGCGCCGACCTGGATGTCATTTACCGGCTGCGCGATAAAATCGCGCAGACAATCGCCGCGGTGCCCGGCGTGGTCAATATCCGCGACGACTGGGGCGAATGGAACAAAAAAATGGAGATCGCGGTGAACCAGGAACAGGCCAAGCAGGCCGGTTTCAGCAGTTACGATATCGCCGCCTCGCTGCAGGCCCAGATTTCCGGCCTGACCGCCACGGACCTGCGCGAAGGCCGCGAGCTGATTCCCATCGAAATCCGCGCCCAGGGCGCTTACCGCGAAGACCTGGGCCGCATCGAAGACATGCGCATCTATTCCTACCAGAATTCCAGTTCGGCGCCGCTGCTGCAAATGGCCCGCGCCCGTTTCACCTGGGAACCGAGCAACATCCGCCGGCGCGACAAACTCCGCACCATGGAAATCCAGACCGACGTCTCCGGCCGGTTCGCTTCGGAAGTCCTGGCCGACATCATGCCGCGCGTCCGCGCCCTGGCGGAGGCCCCCGGCTGGCCGGCTGGCTACAGCCTGGAGTTCGGCGGCGAGAATGCCGAAAGCGAGAAGGCGCAAAATTCGATCATGGCCGGCCTGCCCCTGGCCGTCGCCCTGCTGGCGCTGATCCTGATCTACCAGTTCAACTCCCTGCGCCGGCCGCTGATCATCATGCTGACGGTGCCGCCGATGCTGGTGGGCGTCGTCTTCGGCCTGTTACTCACCAAAACTCCCTTCGGTTTCATGGCCTTCCTGGGACTGATCAGCCTGATGGGCGTGATCGTCAACAACGCCATCATGATGATCGACCGGATGGACATCGAACGCGCCGCCGGGCAGTCCTGGCAGGACGCCATCGTCGTTTCCGCCCAGCGCCGCCTGCGGCCAATCCTGATGACCGCCATCACCACCATCATCGGGCTTCTGCCGCTGGCGCTCAAGGGCGGCGCCTTGTGGCGGCCGATGGCCAACACCATCATGTTCGGCCTGGGCTTCGCCACACTGCTGACGCTCCTGCTCTGCCCGGTCTTCTGCGCGCTCTTATTCCGCGCCGATTTCCGCGGCTACCGCTGGGACCCCGCCGCCCTGGACCGCAGCCAGGGCGAATGACGCCGCTGTCAGGATTCAGGATGCGGTGTTTCAAAACGTTAGTATTGAAAGCTTAAACGCTTGTCTTTGCGGTTTCAAGCTGCTATATGTAACCAAACCTCCGCCAACCGAAACCAACACCAACCACGGACGGCCCGATGGAAATTCAATACAATGCTGACAGCGAAACGCTGACCGCCCGCCTGCAGGGCCGCCTGGATACCCTGGCCTGCCGGGAGTTGACGGAGGCCCTGGACCGGCAATGGGCGGACGGCGCGGCCGCGGGCGAACGCTTGCGCGCGGTTTTCGACCTGGCCGGCGTGGATTTCGTTTTCTCGGCTTTTTTCCGCGTCTGCATGAGCACGGCCCGGCGCCTGGCGCCCGGCCATTTCGCGATCGTCAACGCCAGCCAGGAAGTCAAACGGGCTTTTCACCTGGTGGAACTGGATTATTTTTTTCAAGTCAATTAGGAGGAGCTGCTGATGCGCTGTTCATCATTCAAGCCCGGATTGCTGGCGTTGGGATTGGCCGCGGCGGCCGCGGCCGGATTGGCCGAACCGGTCAAGGTGGCGGTATTTAAAACCGGGTTCGGCGCCCAGGCCGTGCTGGAGGCGCTGAAAAAAGACGCCGGCATGCAGCCTGTGCTGCTCCAAAAAATCACGGCCGATGCTTTGCTGCAGTACGACGCGCTCTATATCGGCAGCACCAGCCTGGAGCAGCCGGAACAAATCAAAAGCGTCAAAATCTTCGTCAATTGCGGCGGCGGTTTGATCCTGAACCACGCCGCCTGCGGCCGCTACCGGCCGGAGACGCTTTTCCCGGCCATCGCCCGGAAAGTCCTGGACCGGCGCGATGACAGCATCCTGCGGGTGAAGGATGCGGACCACCCCCTGGCCGCCGGCCTGCCGGCGGAATTCGAACACGCCTTCAACGATCACCTCTTCCTGGAGCCCGGCCCGGCGGGAACCGCGGTGTTAGCCGACCGGGAAGGCGCGGACGTGGCCGTGGCCGGCACGGCTGGCGCGGGCCGGGTGGTCTTCAACGGCGCGCTGCCGGGTTATTGGTACGATCCGACGGATTACAAGCAAGCTGAGAAGCCCCCGGAAGGGGCGGAGTTGCAATGGATTTTGAACGCCGTCAATTGGGCGGCGGGCGCGCCCCGTTTAACCGGATTGCCGGCCGGGGAACTGGCCGCCCGGCGCCGTCAGGCGGAAGCCGATATCCAATACGCCGAACTCGCCGCCCACCTGCCCAATACCGACTGGTTCGGCAATGAAATGCTCCTCGGCAGTTACCTGGCCCTGCCGCCGGTGACCGAAATCGGCGGCCGGTTTTTCATCACTTACGACGACATGTGCTGGCAGCGTGTGCGCGGCGATTTAACTGAACCCGGCCTGCGGGAATTTTTCCTGAACCGGCTGCGCCTGGACGTGCAGCAACTCAAATGGCTGGGGATCACCGATATCATTTACTGGGTGGACATGTCCTGCGAGCGCGTGTGGCACGAAACGGCGGTGCCGGATTCCGAACAGATGCGGCCGGGATTGGACGCGCTGGCGGAACTGATCAAGACCGCCACGCCCGCGGGCATCAACGTGTGGGCCGCCTGGCATTCCTGCTCGCGCTCCAAGGCCTTCGCGGAAAAATACTGCGCGCGCGACGACACCGGCGCATTTTACCTGTACGGCGGCAACAATTACGTGGAAGACCTGCTGAACCCGGCCACGCTCAACCGCAACAAGCTGATGCTCGACGAATACGCGGACAAGTACGCGCCGTTGGGCAATTTCAAGGGCCTGTTCACCTTTGACGAGTTATGGTTCAATTACGTTGATTTTCACCAGGATGACTTGCCGGCGATGGACCGCTTCTGCCGGGAACGGTTCGGCGAGGGCTTGCCCGATGATTTTGCCGCCAAGCTGACCCAACGCACCCGCTGGAAGGCCTCCGATCCCTGGCGCCGGCGTTATATCCTTTTCAAGCAGCAAGTCATGACCGACTTTTTCCGGGAACTGGTGGCGCATGCCCACCAGCGCGGATTGCAGATGGGCGTCACCACGATTTACCTGCCCGGGAAATGGTATTTCGGCATGGATAACGCCGCGCTTTCGCGCCTGGGGGCGGATTACATTATCGGCGCCGCGAAGGGCTATCCCGCCAGCATGCAGTGGACGCATATTTACAATACCTGGGGGCATTATACTACCGCCAACCTGCTGGGCGGACCGGGCGGATTGATGTTCACCTTCAATCATCTCTGGCGGCTGATCACGTACGGCAACGATCCGCATTACGCCCGCGAGTTCGCCCGCCATGTTTACGCCATGCGCCTGTTCGCCGATTCCCAGCCGCTGGCGCGCGTGGCGTTCCTCGAAAATCATCAGGCGCTGGAAATGCTGGCGCCGGACCCGATCCCCCCGTGGAACCGCCTGGAGGTCTTGTGCCAGACGGCGCAGCGCCGGCAGCATGTCCGGCGGATTTACAGCCAGGCGGCCGAATTGTTCCAGGATTACCGCGTGCTGGTGGCCGAGCCCTACGCCGTCCGGGGCCTGCCGGCGGAAGCCCTGGCGGGGTTGCGGAGCTTCATTGAAAACGGCGGCGTCGTGGTCGCGCTGGATGCCGACTGGAGCAGCGCCCGGGCGGACATGGCAGAGGAAAAGAACTGCACCGCGGAGATGGCCGGCATAGTGTACGGCGCGGCGGCGCCGCCGGCGGCGGCCGCTTTCGAGTGGCAAGGGCAGACCATTGCGCTCGCGCCCGAAACGCCCCGGCGGCTTGCCCAGGCCGACACGGGCGCGGCCGTGCTGGCTGCGTTCAGCGATGGCACCCCGGCGGTGACCGCAAAAACCATCGGCAAGGGCAAAGTGGTGGCGCTGCATTTCGACGCGGGCGCGGAACTGTCCAAACCCATGGGCAATGCCGCCCTGGCCGCGGCCTTCACCGCCTGCCTGGACGAATACGCCCAGCCGCCGGTCTCCATCAGCGGGGAAGGCGTCGAGTTGCGGTCGGCCCTGCGGAAGGGGAACTGGCTGGCGGTGGCGCTGTTTCCCGAGCGGCCGCCGGCAGCGGCGGTGCTGCAGGTGGATGTGGCGGCCCTGGGCATCGAAAAAAAGGCGTTCCGGCTGCTGATGCTGGGTAAGCAGATGGAAATTTCCCGGCCGGGCGACTTCTGGGGCAATTCCGGCTTCTGGACGCCGGAAGATTTGAAAAAAGGTTTCACGGTCAGCCTGCCGGAAGATCACCGGCGCTTTCTCCCGCTGCCGGATAAGTTCGACCTGTCGGACTTCACCGGCAAGCGCGGCCAGACGGCAGCCGCGTATGTTGACAAGGTCACCCGCGACTGGTGGGACAGCGAGAAACGCGGCAAGCGCAAACGCGATTATGCCCATGAACTCGTGGTGATTGCCCCGGCCGATGAACCGGCCATGCCATAACCCTGACCGTTGCTCCGGGATGGAAAACAGCAGGGTGCGCCGCCTTTTCCAAAACGACCCCGCCCCGGGCAGCGCTCCGGGTGGCGGGATCGGCGATTGACATACCCCCCGCCGTTTGACAGGCTATGCCGCAGTTTGCGGGCGGCGGCATTTGCGGCGGCCCGCCGTGATCATACTGGAGGAACCACGATGAAGGAATTCGAATTCGCCCCCGCTCCCTGGCTGCCGTCCCGCGATCCCGCCATGCTGGAAAGGGTGCGCAACATCCCGCGCGAACGGATGGAATACACCAACGAGCATGGTTATTCCGTCAAAATCGTGCTGGACCCCACGCTGCTGTTCGTCATGGACGTCTTCCACCGGATCAGCGAAAGCGACCGCCGGGACCAGCCGTTGACCATGATTTTCCCCAACCAGTGGCCGCACGCTTACACCAGCATCGCCGAGATGCTTAACCGGTACAACGTCAATTGCCGGAACGTGCATGCCTTCGCCATGGACGAGTGGGCCGATGAAAACGGGCGCGTTGCGCCGCTGACTTACGGCGCAGGCCTGGGTTACTCCTTCCGCAATCATTTCTACGCGCAAATCCGGCCGGACCTGCGTCCCGACATTGAACATTGGCATGTCTTCACCGATGCAAACGTCAACGATTACTCCAAAATCATCGAAGACGCGGGCGGCGGCGGCGCGGACGTGATGTACACCGCCACCGGCTGGCCCGGGCACACGGCATTCATCGATCCCGGCACGAGCGAATTTGCCGCCGGCTCCCTGGAGGAATTTCTCAAACTCGGTTCCCGGATCGTCACCACGACGCCGCTGACTGTCTGCGAAAACTCGCTCTTCGCGCCGATGGGCAATTCCGGCGATGTCTGGGCCGTGCCTTACCGGGCCGCCACCATCGGCCCGCGCGACATCGTCAACGCTCGTTACCGGTTCGAGATGCACAACATCACCTTCCCCGGCAGCACCGCCACGTGGCAGCGGATGATCTCGCGGATCGAATTGTACGGCCCGATTTCGATGGAATGCCCCGCCTCGATCATGCGGCTGGGGCCCGGCATCTGCTACGTCAGCGAGGCGATCGCCAAGCCGTTCGGCAGCTGGAAATGCGGCATTGCCAACCAGGACATGTGAGAGGATTGCATAACCCGGGTTTTGAAGGCTTTAAGGTGTTGGGTTTTAAGGTATTACGCCTGAACCAATTCCAGCCTCAAACAACCGTTGAACCAGATTCAACCTCTGGCAACCCGAACACGGAACACATTGAAAGCGGCGCGTGCGCATCAGTCTGAAGCCGGCCCCGGCGGGAGCTAGTCCAACTGGATGCCGTATACGCTTTCCTTGTCCGGGCTGAGCGACCGGGGCAAGCCGGTGACCTTCCGCAGCCGCTCGAAAAGGTCCGCGATTTTTCCGCCGCTGTCAGCCGCCAGGGCCAGGATGTTTTTCTGGGCAGCCGCCAGGGGGCCGATCCGTTCCTGCAGGGTCATGTCGACGGCGCAGTTCATGGCCGACAACGGCTGCGCCAGTTCCTGGACAATTTCGGCGACGAGTTCCAGCGTGCGGGCTTGCTGCTCCGCCGACAGGCGCCGCCAGCTGGCATCCGGCGCATCCAAACCGCCGGCCGTTTTTACCACCGCGCTTTCCAGGTCGTGAATTTTCCCGGCCGCCTGGTCGGCGGCGCGCTGCACCCCCTGCTGGACCTGCGCGATGGCCTGCTGCGCGGCGGGGGTATCGCCTTTTTCCGAGGACATCAGGCGGTCGAGTTTATCCAGCAAGGCGCCCAGGGCCGCCAGGCCGGCATAGGCTTCCGACGCGCCAGGCGCGTTGCCGCCCGCCCCGCTGCGGACCGCCAGTTCTTTCCAGCCTTCGGGAGTCATGCCGTTCGCCAGCATGCTGGATTTCAGGCCGGCGAGTTTATCGGGCGGCAGGGAACGCATGTAAGCCGCCAGACGGGCGCCATCCGCCTCCAAGGCGTTCCGCCGTTGGGCGTAGTTCTGCGCAACCGCCTCCGCCGTCAAATCCTCGATCATTGACCCGACCGCATCGGCCACGGCTTGCGGAGCCCTGCGGTCGCCGCCGGCCTTTTGCCGGAGCCGTTCCAGGATATCCTTCTCCAGCAGCATCATGGTCTGCTTGATCGCGGCGGGATTGCGCGACTTGGCCGGCTGCTTGTTCAGTCCGTCGAACGTGCGGCGCAGGCAGCCGACGACGATATCCGCCAATGACTCGCCCTGGGCCGCCAGCGGGTCGCGCTGCCGGACTGCCGCCGCTTCCATGATCATCCGGCCCAACTGGTTGATATCCGCCGCGGTGTTCTGAAGCGCCTGCGCCGTCTCCTCGGAAAGCGCGCCGATGTCTCCCTTCAGAAAGGCCAGAATCTGCTGAACGCCGGCGGCCGGCGCCGGCGGTTCGGCGCTGTCGTCAATGGTCAATTCGAAGGCGCCATCCGCGCCGCGCTTGATGGCGCCGTCGGACAGGGCTTTTTTTTTGACCACCACTTCGCTCTCCTGCACCCGGGTGTACCGGCTGCTTTCCGGCTGGATGTGCCCGGACTTGTCGCCGAAAACCGTCGCGTCGGGCCCCTGGCCGAAGGCCAGGTTGCGCGCCAACTTGAACAATTCCTCCTCGGCGATACCCGGCGTCAGGCTGAACCCGGTGATTTCCAGTTTCTGCAGTTTACGGCGGACGAGGGCGATGAACGAAGTCTCGTTTTCCACCGCCAGGTTGTCCGCGAAAAGCTGGTCGTCCTGCAAGGCAAACCGGATTGGTTTCCGGGCCTTCAAAGCCGCGCTCAGGGAGGCATAGGCCTGCGCCAGGTATTGCCGGGTGATTTTGTGCTGGCCGCCATACAGGCTGGTCGCATTGACCAACTGGCCCAGGGCATTGAGAAAATTCAGCGCCGGCCCGCCCGCCGGGGCGGCGCCCTCATCGGAATATTTTGCGTCAGCCGGCATAATCCCCCCCGCGCCCTTTCCCTGCAACAGCCTACCTGCAACGCGAGCATTATGGCAACTGGCGCCGGGCTTGGCAAGCCGATAATCGCGCCAAAATCATTACTGGCTATTCGCCGGCGTAAGACACGGGGGGGAACCATTTTTGCGGCGCGAAAAAATCACGCAGCCGGCAGGCATTCATCTGGGCGCCGGCTGCAGGACCCCGCCGCCCAAACGGTTGCGCAGGTCGCTGACCAGCGCGGCATCGCCGAAGCCCGCGCCGTTGCTGTCCCGCCGGCGGGGGTTGGTGTGCCACAGGAAGATTTCTTCGTAATCGGAAAGCCCGTCTCCGTCGGCGTCCGGCGCGGGCATCAGGGTCACCTTGAGCCGCCCGCGGGCGCCCGGGGACAGCGCGGCGTTGCCGCGCAGGAAAACATGCCCGGAACGTTCCACCTGGATATTGGCTTGCTCGCCGGCTGCATACACCCGGTTGGTCTGCCCGCTGAGGCGCAGCAGCAGGCTGTTGGCGGGCGCGTTGACGCCGAAATTGTCCTGCATGCGATCCGGGTCGCCCCCCGGACCGTACTCGCCGAAATCATCCCTCCACGTGCCTTCCGCCAGGCAGTGCAACACCTCGCCCTGGCGCACGGCAATGCCGCTGTTTTGCCATGGCTGGCCGGCGCTGACAAAGACGACGTATTCCACCGGGCGGTTTTCACGCACAACGCGGGGAGCGGCGCAGCCGCTCAGCAGCGCCGCGCTGCATAGCAGCGCCGCGCCGGCCGCAGGCAAATATTGGACCATGCTCATCCCGTCATCCGTTCTTGTGCGCGAATTCGCCCATGAATTCGGCCAGGGCCCGCGCCCCGGCCAGCGGCATGGCATTATAAACCGAAGCCCGCACGCCGCCCACCGACCGGTGCCCCTTGAGGCCGGCCATGCCCTGCCGGGCGGCTTCCTTGACGAATTGCTCTTCCAACGCCTCGGTCGGCAGGCGGAAGGTGATGTTCATGTCCGACCGGCATTCCGGCGCGGCGGTGCCGCGGTAGAATTCCGCGGCGTCAATGGCGTTGTAAATGGCATCCGCTTTTTCCCGGTTGCGACGGTAGACCGTCTCCAGGCCCTGCTGCAGCAGCCAGCGCGAGACCAGCATCATCAGGTAGATGCTGAAGGTGGGCGGAGTGTTGTAAAGCGAATTCTCTTCGATATGGGTCCGGTAACTCAGCATGACCGGCAGGTTGGCCGGGGCGCGTTCGGCCAGGTCCTTGCGGATCGCCACCAGGGCAATGCCGGAGGGGCCGAGGTTTTTCTGGGCGCCGGCGTAAACCGCGCCGAATTGCCGGATATCGAACGGCCGGGACAGAATATCGGACGACATGTCCGCCACCAGGGGCGCCTCGGTCCGCGGGAAGGTCTTCCACTGGGTGCCGGCGATGGTTTCGTTGGAAGTCAGGTGCACGTAAGCCGCACCGGGCGTCAGTTTCAATTCCGCCGCCGCCGGCAGGCGGGCCGGCCGGGCCTTGGCGGTATCGGCGGCCACGCTGACCTGGCCGACCCGCTGCGCCTCCTTGATCGCCTTCGCGGCCCAGGAGCCGGAATTGATGTAATCGGCGGTCTGGCCGGCGGCCAGCAGGTTCAGGGGCAGCATGGCAAACTGCATGCTCGCGCCGCCGGGCAAAAACAGCACGGCGTAATCATCCGGGCAGTTCAGCAGTTTGCGGTAGTTGGCCACGGCTTCGTCATGGACGGCGGCGTAGGCCTTGGCACGATGGCTGCTTTCGATCAACGACATGCCCGTGCCCTGGAAATCCAGGAGTTCGCGTCCGGCTTCCGCCAGGACTTCCTCGGGCAGGATGGCGGGACCGGCGTTAAAATTGAAGATGCGCGTCATTATTTATTCCTCCATGAAGCAGGCGTTGGCCCGGTTGGCATTGGTTGGCAGATGCTATTGATTTCGCGGTGAAAACACAAGATGAAACTCCGCGCTGAAATTTCTGGACAATTTGCGGCGGCAATGCCATGATAAAGATGAGCAACTTGGTGTGTTCGCTTGCGAAAGGTAGGCGCCCGGCCATGGCTTTCAAAGTCGCCGTGAATAAAATATATTGCAAGGGCTGCGGACTTTGCATCGAAGTCTGCCCCCGCAAGCTGTTGAGCCTGGCCCAGGACTACAACCAGCAAGGCCAGCCGGTGGCGAAGTTCGACCAGGACGGCGTCTGCATCGGCTGCCGGCAATGCGCCCTGATCTGTCCGGATGCCGCCATAGAAATAGAGCAAATTGAAAAAAAGACATCCCAGCAGAAAAAACGCCGCGGCGGAAAAAGAGCTGCGGCTGATGACCGGCAATGAAGCCGTGGGTGAAGGCGCGATCCGCGCCGGGTGCCAGTGTTATTTCGGCTACCCCATCACCCCGCAGAATGAATTGGCGGCCTACATGTCGGCGCAGATGCCGGCCCGCGGCCGCGTCTTCCTCCAGTCCGAAAGCGAACTGGCGGCCATCAGCATGGTCTACGGCGCGGCGGCGGCGGGCGTGCGGACCATGACCACCTCTTCCTCGCCGGGCATCAGCCTGATGCAGGAAGGTTTGTCATACATGGCGGGTGCGCGGTTGCCGGCGGTGGTAGTGAACGTCGAGCGGGGCGGCCCGGGCCTGGGCAGCATTGACCCGTCCCAAGCCGATTATTTCCAGGCCGTCAAGGGCGGCGGCCACGGGGATTACCACCTGATCGTGCTGGCCCCCGCCTCGGTGCAGGAAATGCACGACTTGACCATCGAGGCGTTTCAACTGGCTGACCGTTACCGACTGCCGGTGATGGTGCTGGCCGACGGGCGCATCGGCCAGATGATGGAACCGATCCGGCTGCATGCCGGCCCGCCGCCGAAGGCGCCCGACAAGCACTGGGCGCTGACCGGCGCCCGCAACCGGCCGCCGAACTGCATCCGCTCGCTGTTCGTAAAGGAAGGCGAACTGGAAAACCACAATTACCTGCTGCAGGCCGCCTATGAAAAAGTCCGGCAGCGCGAATGCCGGGCGGCGGAAACCGGCGCGGCCGATTGCCAGACCCTGCTGGTGGCCTGGGGCACCTGCGCCCGCCTGGCGCGCGGCGTCGCGGCCCGCGCCCGCGCCGCCGGCGGCAAGATCGGCGTCTTCCGCCCCATCACCCTGTGGCCATTCCCGGAAAAACAGCTGCTCGCCCTGGCCGGCCGGGTCAAGAACATCCTGGTGGTGGAAATGAATTGCGGCCAGATGCTGGAAGACGTGCAGCGCATCGTCGGCCAGCGCGCGCCGGTGTATTTCAAGGGATACCCCGGCGGGAAAGTGCCGACGGAAACGGAAATCTTCGACGCGGCCATGGCGGTGCATACCGGCAAATGAAAGCTACCAAACCAACGCATTCCTCCCGCAAGATGATCTACCGGCGGCCGGACGCCCTGACCGCCAAGCCGATGCATTACTGCGCCGGCTGCGGCCACAGTTTCGTGCATAAGGCGCTGGCGCAGGTGCTGGACGACCTGGGCATCCGCGAACGCACCATCGGCATCGCGCCGGTGGGCTGCGCCGTCTTCGCCTACTTTTATCTCCGTTGCGACATCTCCGAGGCGGCGCATGGCCGCGCCGCCGCCGTCGCCACGGGCATCAAGCGTTCCCTGCCGGACCGCATCGTGTTTTCCTACCAGGGCGACGGCGACCTGGCCGCCATCGGCCTGGCCGAAACCGTGCATGCCGCCAACCGCGGCGAAAATATCACTGTCATCTTCGTCAACAACACCGTCTACGGCATGACGGGAGGGCAGATGGCCCCCACCACCCTGCCCGGCCAGACCACGGCCACCAGCCCCTGCGGCCGCCAGACCGACACCATGGGCTACCATCTCCGCATGTGCGAATTGTTGAACACGCTGGACGCTCCGTATTACATTGAGCGGGTGGCGCTGGACGGCGTCCGCGGCGTGCAGCGCATGGAGCAGGCGCTTGCCACCGCGTTCACGGCGCAAATCCAGGGCAAGGGTTACAGTTTCGTCGAAGTCCTTTCGCCCTGCCCCACCTATTTCCGCCGGTCCGCCGCCGATTCGCTGCGCTTCGTCGGGGAGCAGATGCGCGCCGCCTTCCCCGTGCGCGTTTTCCGCAAAGAAGGGATCGTGCAAAATGCTTGAACGCGTCATTATCGCCGGCGCCGGCGGCCAGGGCGTGATCCTGCTGGGCAAGCTGATTGCCCGCATGGCCGTGGGCAAGGTGCCGCATGTGACCTTTTTCCCGGCCTACGGCGCCGAAGTCCGCGGCGGCACCGCGCATTGCGAAGTCATCCTCTCGTCCCGCGAAATCGCTTCGCCCTGCGCCGAGCAGGCGGATATCCTCATCCTGATGAACCAGCATGGCGCCCAGGAAATGGTTCACCGGCTGGCGCCGGGCGGCCTGGCCCTGGTCAACAGCTCCCTGTGCCGCGTCGCCGTCCGGCCGGGCCAGACCCTCGCCGACCTGCCCGCCAGCAACCTGGCCGATCAGGCCGGCAGCCCGCGCTCCGCCAACCTGGTGATGCTGGGGGCGCTGCTGCGCCGCAAATCATGGTTCACCGACAGGGAAGTCGAACAAGCTATCCGCGACAGTTTCGCCGGCGCGGTGCTGGACGTCAACCTGCGGGCGCTGCAGGCGGGTCTGGCGCACGCATGAATGCGCGCGGCCGGACGGCGCATTGGCCAGCCGGCGGCATCCGCCCCCGGCCCAACGACACCTGAAGATTAAACCGTCTGCATCCCCATCATGCGCTGGATATATTCTCTGCTGGGCATCCTGCTGCTGCCGGCGGCGGCCATCTGCTCCCGCACCTGCTGGGTTCTGCTGCGGACCTGGTGGGCCGCGCCGGAAGGATCGCGCTCAATTCTGGCGCTGGCGGCCGGCACGCTGTTCTGGCTGGCCGCGCTGGCGCTGCTGCCGGCGCCGGCGCGGGCTTATGTCCTGGCCCATGAAATCACCCATGCCCTGTGGGGAACGGCCATGGGCGCCCGCTTCTGCGGCATGCGCGTCTCCCGCGCGGGCGGCTACGTCAAACTCTCGGAACATAATTGCCTGGTGGCCCTGGCGCCATATTTCTTCCCGTTTTACACGGCGCTGATCCTGCTGGCCTGGTGGATTTGCTCCTGGTTCGCCGGTCCGGCGGCCGGACGCTGGCTCTGGCTGGCCGCCCTGGGCGCCAGCCTGGGCTTTCATTGCACTTTCACCCTGCAGGCGCTGGTCCGCCGCCAGGCTGACTTGCAGGCATACGGCCGGCTTTTTCCCTATATCCTGATTTATTCCGGTAATGTCTTCGGCCTGGCCCTGCTGGCCGCCCTGCTGGCCGGCGCGCCTTTGTCCGCCTGGACCGGACAATTGGCCCGGGACGCCCAATCCGTCTGGTCCACCCTGGGTCAAGCCGCCGGCTGGTCATGGCAATCCCTGCAGTCCTTATTCCCTTAATTTTGCACAAATCTTGGTGTTGAAATGATTTAAAGCAATCATAGAGCGTGCAAAATTAAGATATTACCCAACCGCCCGGCCGGCGGCGCACAATAAAAGCCGCCGTCCGACGTTAATCTCTACAGGGGAGCAAAGCAAGGCATGACCGGCGCCGGACCACCGACAGATTTCCAGTTGATCCAGCGCTACCGCCGCGGCGACCTGCGGGCGATGGAGGAACTCGTGGAACGGTACCAGCAAAAACTGTTCGGCTACGTCTTCAATGCGACCCGCCACCGCCAGGAAACGGAGGAAATTTACCAGGATACCTGGCTGCGGGTGGTGAAAAACATGGCGCGCTACCATGACCGCTGTTTTTCGGCCTGGCTGTTCCGCATCGCCCGCAACCTGATCATTGACCGACGGCGCGGCCGGCGCGAACTGGCCAGCCTTGACCGCGAAAATGCCGCCGGCGGCGTCCTGCGGGACGCCCTGCCGGATGCCGCCCCGGCGCCGGACGCCCGCACGGCGGAGCGGGACTTGCGCGGCCAGCTGGACGCCGCCGTCGAGCAGTTGCCGGACGATCAGCGCGAAGTGTTTCGGTTGCGCATGGACGGCGGCCTCTCGTTCAAGGAAATCGCCGCCGTCCAGGGAGTTTCCATCAACACCGCCCTGGCGCGGATGCAATACGCGCTGGTAAAATTAAGGAGCGCCGTAAAACGCGACGGGTAATCCCATGCAATGTCAAACCTGGCAGAAATGGATTTTGCTGGAAGCCAGCGGCGAGTTGGCCGGCTGGCGCCGGCGGCGGCTGGCACGCCATCTCCAGGCGTGCGAAGCCTGCCGCGTTTTTCAGCGCCATCTGGCTGAAATCAGCCGGCTTCATCAGCCGGCGGCCGCGCAGCCCGCGCCGGCTACCGCCAATGCCGTCCGCGCCTTGATCCGCGCGCATATGAGCCCGGCCGCATCCGCGCCGGCATGGGCTGCCTGGGGCCATCCGCGCCGCCGGCTGCCGGCGGCCGCGGCCCTGGCGCTGTTGCTGGCTGGTATCGGCTGGTTGTGGACGGCCATCCGGCCCGCCCCGCCGGCGCCCCTGCTCGCCGCCCGATCGGCGGCGGCCGAACAGCCCGACCAGGCGCTGGACCTGCTGCTGACGGACAACGTGGTGGAAATCCGGCGCGCAGCGGAGTTAAACGGGTCCGCCACGCCGCTGGAAATGGAAATGATGCTGCTGGAGGGCTTGCTGATCTGATCCGGCTAAACCTCCACCCGCGGCATGGCCGCCCATAACTCTTCCAGGTTGTAATACCCGCGGGTTTCCCGGTTGAAGATGTGCAGCACCACGTCCAGGTAATCGACGACGATCCAGCCGCTGTCCGGCGTGCCGGACTTGCGGTGGCAGGCCGCCCCGCGCGCCTTCATGGCCATCCGCACGGCATTGTGCAGCGCCTTGATATGCGGGGTGGAAAGAGCGGAGACCAGCAGGTAATAATCCGCCACGCCTGACAGGCTGCGCACATCGAAGGCCATGATATCGCGCCCTTGCTTTTCGCGGAGGGCTTCCGCCATCCAACCGAGCAGGATCCGGGACGCCGGTGTGGTTTCTTCAGTTTTCATTGTAATACAAGCGATGCTCCATGATGTACATTTCCACGGCCGGCGGCGTCAGGTAGGCTATCCGCAATCCTTCCGCCACCCGGTAGCGGATGTCGGAAGATGAAATATCCACCTGGTGGCCGGTGGCCAGGTTGGCCAGCAGTTTCTCCGGCCAGGGCGCGGGCAGTTGCAGCCGGCCCGCCAGGTCCGGGGTAATCGCGAATCCCGGCCGGGTCAGCGTGATGAAAGAGCACAGTTCCAGCAATTCGCCGATGGCTTTCCAGGTGTGCAGTTCCAGCAGGGTATCGGCGCCGATGATGAAATAAAGGGCGGCGGCGGGATAGCGGCGCGCCAGTTCCCGCATGGTGTCGATGGAATAGCTCGTGCCGCCGCGGCGGACTTCCAGGTCGCAGACTTCAAAAAGCAGGCTGCCTTCCAGCGCCGCCTCCAGCATGGCCACCCGGTGCGCTGTGGACGCCAGCTGGCGCGCCGTTTTGTGCGGCGGGCAGTCGCAGGGCAAAAACAGCACGCGCGACAAATCGAAAGCGTCGGCGGCGTCCTGCGCGGCAATCAGATGGCCCAGATGCACCGGGTTGAACGTGCCGCCGAAGACGCCCAGACGCTGTTTGTTATTCATGGTTCATCCGCTCCTTGAAGTAGGCTTGCAAATGCGCCGTCAACGGGTGTTCCGCCCCGCCCCGCCGGCCGCCCGGCTCGAACCGGTAGTCTTCCATTTCCGCCAGCGCGCGGTCCACCGGCCAGCGCTGAACCAGCACCCGGTAAACCGCCACGACGGCGCCGGTGCGGTGCGTGCCGCGCGCGCAGGTGACCAGCGCCGGCAGATTGCGCCGGTCGCGCAGCAATGCCAGCGCCTGGTCGTACTGCGCGAACTCACCCCGGCCGTCGCCGGGCATGATCAACGCCGCCACCCGGACATCGTGCCGCCGGCAGACTTCCCTTTCCCGCGCCATATCCGCGAGGGATAACTCCGGGATATTGGTCTTGATGATGGTCTTGATTTTATGGCGTTTAATCAATTTTTCAAGCTGGGTTGGGGGCAACTGGCCGCAGCGGTAAATCAACCCGGGCTCGACCGTCCCAAAGTTGTCCCATGCCGCGCAGCCGCGCGCGGCCGCCCATAACGCGGCCGCCGCCGGCAACGCCAGCCATACCAATCGCCAGATCCGCCGGCGCCCGGCCGCCGGCCGGCGCGGCGCGTCGGCGCGGCCGTCAGGCATCGGCGTCTGAGATGCCGGCTGCTCCGGCGTGTTTATTTTTTCCGGCATACCATTCCACCTGGCGGGCAATGCCCATCAAAATCCGCACATCGTCGTCTGTAAGGCGCCCGCGGGTGAAAATCCGCCGCACCCCCTGCATCATGTGGGCCGCCTTGGCCGGCTCCATGAACCCGATTTTCAACAGCATCCGTTCCCACAATGCGAACATGCGCTCTTTTTTGGCGGACACGGCCTCCAGCGATTTTTCCGGCGGCAGCTCAAACCCGCCGGCCGCCATGAACAATTCGTAGGCGCAGATCATCACCGCGTGCGAAAGATTCAGTGAAACGTACGCCGGCGAAGATGGAATCCGCATTAACCGCGTGCAAACCGCAATTTCTTCATTGCTCAAACCGTTGTCTTCCGGCCCGAACACCAGGGCTACTTTCCCGGCGCGGGCCGCCGCCAGGATTTCCGGCGCCCAGGCCCGCGGCGTCCGGCAATGCTGCCGGTACAGGCCTTCCCGGGCGGTGGCGCCCACCACCAGGGTGCAATCCGCCACGGCGGCGGACAAATCCGGCGCCTGCCGGCAGGCGGCCAGGATATCCTGCGCGCCGCACGCCATCTGGCGCGCCTGCGGCGGATCGCTGATCGCGGCGCCCGCGAGCACGAGGTCGGACAGACCCATGTTGGCCATTACCCGGCAGACCGCGCCGATATTGCCGCTGTAAATCGGCCGGACGAGAACTATGCGCACCGCGTTTAACATTGCCGGATAACCTTGACTATTGCCCGTTACCCAGAATACTATAAGAAGCATGCCCGCCATAAAGCAAGAAGAAAGATCGCAACCCCCATGGTTTGTCGTCAAGGCAGTGGGGCTGGCTATCCTGCTGGGCACGTTGCTCCTGATGCTGCCGTGGGCTGTCCGCTCCGCGGCGCCGCCCGACCCTTTGACCGCCGTCTTCACGGCCACCAGCGCCGTTTGCGTGACCGGCCACTCCGCCGTCTGCGTCCCGGAATATTACACCTTTTTCGGCCAGGTGGTCCTGCTGCTTCTGATCCAGGCCGGCGGGTTGGGCTTCATGCTGCTGGGCACGCTGCTGCTCAGCCTGGCCGGCCGCCACATGAGCATGCAGAGCGAAATGGCGGTGATGGACGTGTTGTGCCTGGAAGAAGCCCGGCACCTGAAGGACCTGCTGCGCCGGTCCATCCAGTTCACACTGTGGCTGGAGGGGTGCGGGGCGGCCCTGCTGGCCTGGCGGTTTTACGCGGCCTACGGCCAGCCGTTGCCCCGCGCGATTTTTAACGGCATCTTCCACTCCGTCAGCGCCTACTGCAACGCTGGATTCTCGCTCTTCCCCGATAGCTTGACGGCTTTCCGCCGCGATCCCGCCATCCTCACGGTTATCGGCGCCCTGGTCATCGCCGGCGGGCTGGGTTTTATCGTGTTGTACGACATCAGCCGTTACCGGTTCTGGCGGCGCAACCTGCTGGAGCGCGGCCATCTCATGCTCCACACCAAAGTCGTCCTGCTGGCCGCCGCAGCGCTGTTGCTGACCGGCAGCCTGGTTTTCGGGACGCTGGAATGGCGGCACACGCTGGCGGAACTGCCCTGGCCGGCCAAGGTCATGGATGCCTTATTCCACTCGGTCACGGCGCGCACCGCCGGCTTCAACATCCTGGAAATGGGGGAACTCCGGCCCGCCACCCGCTTCTTGAATCTGATATTAATGTATATCGGCGGGGCGCCCGGCTCGACCGCCGGTGGAATCAAGACCACCACCGCCGCCGTGCTGCTGGCCACCACCATTGCCATGATCCGCGGCCGGCGCGAGACCACCATGCTGAACCGCACCCTCTCACCCCGCAACACGGCGGGCGCCCTGGCGATTTTCATTCTCAGCACCCTGCTCCTGACGGGCCTGTACGGGCTCCTGCTCATGAGCGAACACGGCCGCCTGCAAGCCGGCGTGTTTTCCACGGACTTTTTGATGTTTGACGCCGTCTCGGCCTTCGGCACGGTGGGGCTTTCCACCGGCATCATCCCGCAACTGTCCCGCCTGGGGCTGGCCTTGATGGCGGCCTGCATGTTTGTCGGCCGCGTCGGCCCGCTGACGATTTTCATGCTGGTGGGCGCCAAAAGCCCGCGCCACCTGGTGCGCCATCCCAATGAAGACGTGCTGGTAGGTTAAACTGCCATCCCTGCACAGGGCGTATTTTGGGCTTGATTATGGCGGCTTCTCCGGCCATGATATCATTCTGAATTTTAAATTATTTCAAAACGCTTGTTTTGAAATTGGATCAAGTCATGGCAATATCCGGCGGGCGGCGGGTGGCCGCCGGACAGCAGGGGCGCAACTTGAAAAGAATCGGCATTGTCGGCGGCGGGCGGTTCGGCGCCAGCCTGGCGGAGGCCCTGGCGGAGCGGGGCGTGGAAGTAATGCTGCTCGACCGCGACCGCGAAGTGGTGGATGACCTGGCCGGCGTCGTGGCCAAGGCCATGGAAGGCGACGCCACCGAAGAAGGGGCGCTGGAGGCGGCGGGCTTCCAGGATTGCGACATCGCGGTCGTCGCCGTCGGGTCCGACCTGGAAAGCAGCATCCTCGCCACGCTCAGCCTCAAGGAAATGAAAATCCCCTGCGTCGTGGCCAAGGCCTCGGGGGAACTGCACGGCAAGGTGCTGAAGCGCGTCGGCGCCGACCGCATTATTTACCCCGACCGGGACATGGCCACGCGCCTGGCCCGCACGCTGGTTTCACCATCGGTGCTGGATTACATGGAGGTGTCCGCCGGCGCCAGCGTGCTGGAGATCAGCGCGCCGTTGAGTTTTATCGGCAAAACCATCGCCGAGTCCAATATCCGCCGTGATTTCGGCGTCACCATCCTGGTGCTGCGGCGGGCCAAACAGCCGGACGGCGGCCAGGAAACCATCATCATCCCCGACCCCACCGACCTGATCGAGTTGGGGGACACGCTGGCGGTTTTCGGCGCCGATGCAAAACTGCGCAAACTCGAACAGGAACTGGCTTAGGGGGCATACCATGAACATCAACCGCGTCCTGCAATCCTGCCCGTTCGCGGCGCGCGCCGCCGCCGCCATTTTTACCGCCGCCGGCCTGGCGGCCATGACCGCCGGCTGCGAGGATGATTCTTTCCCCCACACCCCGCCTGACGGCCAGGGCAGCCTGATCGTGGATAACCGCACCGGCGACCGCCTGGAAGTGTTCATCAACGGTGTCGAATCCACCCGGGTGGATAACTACGACTACGAGGCCTACGACCGGGAGCCCGGGGTCTGCCGGGTGGTCCTGCAGGAACGCCACGGCAGCCGCAGTTACCGCGAGGACGTGGACATCCTGGAAGGGCGGCTGACCGTCATGCGCGTGCGTTGGTTCGACAGTTACAGCTACGAAGTGGACATTTATTTCGACTGAACCGGCCGGCCCGGGCGTTACTTGATGGTGTAGCGCGTGGTTTTCACCAGGACGCTCCACAAGTCTTCCGCCGTTTCCGCGGCCAGCAGTTTTTCGCGCGCATCCTTCTTGAAAAAGGTCTGGGTCAAGCCCGACAGGAGGCGCAGGTAGAACACGCTGGCGGCGGTGGGAATGACGATGAAGAAGATGATATGCGTCAGCCCGCGCCCGGTCATGTCGAAGCGCACGCCCTTGCGGTTGATCCCCAGCGCCAGGGTCAGGCCGCCGCCTTCCACGCCGCGCACATGCGGGAAAGCCAGCCCATGCTCCACGGCCGTGTTGATGATGGCTTCGCGTTCGAGGGCAGCCGTAATCAGCTTGGCGCCATTGTCCACGAAGCCTTCCGACTCCATGCGCATGGCCATTTCCTCGATCACCTTGTCGCGCCCCGTGGACTGCAATTCCGGCAGCATCAGCGATTGCGAAGTGAAGCGGGCGATGCCTGTGCGCCGCGGCATGGAGCGGCCGCCGGCTTTCTTGCTGATGCGCCGCGAACGGGCCTCGGGGTAATAGAGAATGCGGGCGCAATTGGGGCATTGAAACAGCTTTTCGCCAGCGCGCACGGCGTAAATCAGGCTGACTGGCAGCGAGAGGCCGCAGCCCGAACAGACATTATTGGAAATCGGCACGATCGCCAGCACGTCGCGCTTTTCGATTTTCTGAAAGAGTTGCTGGGTTTCTTCCGGCAGTGAGTCACGCAGGGCGTTGATGGAACTATCCAACTGGGAAGTGTACTTGTCGGACATGGATGCTTCCTGCTCGGAACGCACGAGAATGAGTTCCTGCAATTGCACCAACTGGTTGATCAACGGGTGATTATTGCCGTTGTGCGCGGGCTTCTCTGGATTGGTCACAAAGCTACCTCGAACTTGTTGAATGTGGTGGCGACGCGGGGATTCGAACCCCGGACCTAAGGCTTATGAGTCCTCCGCTCTACCAACTGAGCTACATCGCCATGAATGCCGGCAAGATACGCCAGCGCGCGGCGGAAATACCGGCCAAACCCGCGCAAGCCGGATGGCCCGGCTGGTTTTTCGGACGGCAGATGCGGCGCGCGCAAAGCATCAACGCGGCAATCGGTGGCGGGAGAGACGGGACTCGAACCCGCAACAACCAGATCGACAGTCTGGGACTCTAACCAATTGAGCTACTCCCCCCCGGATTAATGCAGAGCAGTGTAGGCCGGGCAGCGCGGAATTGCAAGCAAAAAAACTCCGGGGGGGCGGCTGGACACGGCTTCCGGCCGGACCGCCGGCCCTGCCGCCGGGTGCATGCGGCATTTTATCCAACGCCAAATCCGGAAAATAGCTACGCCAATGCGGGCGGAAGGCTCGCCTCAGGTTCGCCCTCCAACCGGCATGCAGGCATGGTGTTGGCCGCCCGGCATGGCGCGCGGTCACCTGATCCGGAACATCGCGCCCATGCCGACGTGTTCATAACAGCCAATGTCCACCAGGCCGGTGAACCGGTCCAGGCGCGGGCGCCCATCGAGGTCCAGCGCGCCGTCCATCCAGGTCTGATACAAACCGGCATTGACGCAGCGGGACTCCCCGGTCAAGCGATACCCGGCATCCAATTTGGGGTCATCCGCAAACGAATCCGTCACCGTAAAGGATGCTGCACCCGGCACCGGCGCAATGCAGGAATTCTCGACCACCCGGCTGCCGGCACTACTCCAATAAATATTGCTGTAGCCGGCCGGATTGGTGTTGCCGTAGATGATGCAATTGCGAAAGGTGGTCAGGTTGCCGATCGCCGATGACAGGTAAACTCCGCCGGCGCTGCTGGAGCCCGGCGCGACGTGATTGGCCGTAATGGTGCAGTTTTCAAAGGTAGCGGTGCCGCGGTACACACATATGCCGGCGGCATTGCTCGGCGCAAAATTCTCCGCCACCAGGCAATTGCGCAATACCGCGCCGGCCTGGTCCCAGATCGTTACCCCGGCGCCACTGCTTAAAACCTCGGTATTGCCGGTGATCCGGCAATTCTCCACCGTGCCGGAGCCGTAAAAAAACACCCCGGCGCCATGGTAAAAATCATTACCACCAGGAGAACCTTCTCCCGCCCGATTGCAGCAGATCGTGCACCGCCGCACGATGCCTCCGTTATTAACCATGTTCACGCCGCCGCCAACGCCATAGGCATTGTTATTGCTGATAACGCAATCTTCCACCACGGCATTGGTTATGTACACGCCCCCGCCGCCGCGACTGGATGAACGTTGGAAATAGGTATTGGTATTGCCGGCAATCAGGCAATCGCGGGCCACGGAATTATTCTCAAGCGCCACCCCGCCGCCAAAGATTGTTGTGCGGTTCCGGAGAATATCCGTCGCGATGACGGCGGAATTGCCGCCGGAGGCCCTGATGCCGCCGCCTAGGCTGGTTCCCAGGTTGCCTTCCACCACGCAATGCAACGCCGTGCCGGAGCTGATATGGATGCCGCCGCCGGTTGTGGACTTGTTGTTACTGACAACGCAATCAATTGCCAGGCTGTAGTTCTGCAGATGGATGCCGCCGCCATAATCGGTTGACTCATTGGCCGCAACGAGGCACCCGGTGACCGTGCTTTGATCCGCGTAAACCCCGCCGGCAAAGCCGCTGGACTGATTCCCGATCACCAGGCAATCATCCAGGACGGCGCCGCCGGCAAGACGCACCCCGCCGCCGTTGTTGGAATAGCCGTTGCTGATAGTGAGCCCGCGCAACACGGCCTCGGCATGATCCAGCCAGAAGCAGCGGTTGGTGGTGTTGGGATAATTGCCATCCACGGTCGTGCCGGCGCGGTCAAGGGCGCCGTTGTTCCAACTGCGCACCGTCATGGCATCTTCGATTAAAACCGCGCTGGTCAGCCGGTATTCGCCGTTAGTGATCCAGACATTCGTCCAGCCCTGGGCCGCCGCGGCATTGACGGCGGTCTGGATATTGGTGGCGGCGTTGGTCCAGGAATCGTGCGGATAGGCTGGCGTGACGCCGGCGGTGCCCGGCGGCACGACATGGCATACCTGCGCGCCGGTCCAGCCGGCCAGCAAAACGACCGTCAGCATGAACGCATACTTCATGATTTTGGTTCCCCCCTGGGTTGTCGAGTATTGAGAACTTACGGCAAGGCAGCCTTGACAGATTGGGTATCCCCAACTTCAGATTAATAAAACTAGTATAATCGCGTCAATATTTCAATGACTTTTTCCGGCGTATTTTTTGCTTTGCCCGCCCGAGCGGCAGTGGTATGTTGTCAGGAATTTAACGGCGCGGCATTGTTTTCGGAACGTTTGCAGGCACACGCTGAATCCGCGCGGCGTATTCTTCGGCGCAGTATAAGCCAGGGAGCATTATGAGCAATCGCATCGGTTGGGGAATCATCGGGTATGGAGTCATCGGGCCGCATCACGCCAAGGCTGTCGCCAACGCCCCGGAAGCGGAATTGCTGGCCGTCTGCGACATTGATCCGCGCCGCGAGCAGGTTTTGCGCGCGCATGGTTACAAGGCCCGCTTCTATACCAGCCACCGGGAGATGCTGCGCCGGGAGCCCGGCATTCAGGCGGTCAGCGTCTGCACGCCCTCCGGGCTGCACCACCAGGGCGCGATTGACGCCGCCCGCGCCGGCCGGCATGTGCTCAGCGAAAAGCCGCTGGACATCACCCTGGCCAACATGGACCGGATGATCGAAGCCTGCGACCGGGCCGGCGTCAAGCTGGGCTGTATTTTTCAGAAACGCACCGACACCGACAGCATCCTTGCCAAGCAGGCGCTGCGGCGGGGCCTGCTGGGCAAGCTGGTGCTGGGCGACTGCCACCAGAAATACTACCGCTCCCCCGCCTATTTCCGCTCGGCCGGCTGGCGCGGCACCTGGAAACTCGACGGCGGCGGCGCACTGATGAATCAAGCCGTGCATGGGATTGACCTGCTGCTCTGGCTGATGGGCGAAGTTGACCGCGTCTTCACTTACACCGACCGGCTGGTGCGGAAGATCGAAGTCGAGGACACCTCCGTTTCCGTCATCCGGTTCAAAAACGGCGCGCTGGGCAATATCATCGGCACCACCTCCGTGGTGCCGGGCATGGGCTGCAAAACCATGATCCACGGCGAACGCGGCTCGATTATCCTGGGGGATGGCCCGCTCAAATGCTGGACCGCCCGCCTGGTCAAGGGCAAGCACGAGCCGCAGCCTGTCAACCTCGCGGAAAAATTCCACCGCCGGAAAACCGGGGGAGACGCCTACGGCAAACTGGCCAGCGACCACACCGCGCTGTCGTCCGACGGCCATACGCTGCAAGTCCGGGATTTGTGCCGGGCTATCCGCCGGAATACCGAACCTATGGTGCCGGGCCCGGAAGCGCGCCGGGCCGTGGAACTGATCCTGGCCATTTACCGCTCGTGGAAAACCCGCCGGGAAGTGCAACTGCCGCTGCGGGGGTAGGATGCCTGCCCAGGGCTGCGTCATTCTTGGCGGCTCGCCCGGAGGTCTCGCCCTACCCGGGGAATCTGCTGAAGGTAGGGCGACGTCTCCGACGGAGCCGTTCCGCGGCAGTCCGGATCACGGAATAACCCCTGCACCGCGCAGCATGATCACCCGCGGCATGGCGCAAGGCGAACGGTTACTCGAACATCGCCTCGTAATCCGCGCCGCCGAAACAGCCTTCAATTTCCGGAGCGTATCCCTGCGTGGACAACAAGACCCGCCAGACGCCGTCGGCCGCGGAATTATACACCGCGGGATCGGCCCGGCCGTCCCCATCGTAATCGCCCGGCACCGGCACAAAATCCGGACCGCCCAGAACGAGCGCGGCGGAAACATCCCAGGCGCCGTCATGGGAAAGCCGCGCCAGCCATTGCCCGCCGGCGGGCTGGTAAAGCGCCAGGTCCGCCAGGCCGTCCCCGTCGTAATCCGCCGGCACGGCCTGCGCGTCCGGCACGCCGGAAAGCAAGGTCACGGGCTGATAATCCATGCCGGATAGCCGGCCCGCCCAGGCGCCGATGCCAGCGGAATACGACACCGGGTCCGCCAGGCCGTCCCCGTCGTAGTCCGCCGGCACGGGCGCAAAGCCCGGTCCGCCGGCATAGGTGAACTTCTGGCGGTAATCCTCGGATGACAGGAACCCCGTCCAATATCCATCCGCTTCGCGGTACACCGCCGGATCGCTGCGGCCATCGCCATCGTAATCCGCCGGCGCCGGACGGAATCCCGGACCGGCCACCGGCGCGGCGGCCGCCGCGCCGGTGCTGGAGAACCGCACATAGTATATGCCCCGGTCGGCGTCATACAGGCCCAGATCCAGGCGGCCATCGCCATCGTAATCGCCGGGGGCGGGATAATACAAACCCGGGCCGGCGGCGCCGGGCTCCCAATGCAGTTCCGCAAACCGGTCGCCGGTGGTCAGGCAGGCAAACAAGCTCCGGTCGGCGCTCAGCACCGCCAAATCCGACTTGCCGTCGCCGTCGTAATCCGTCAAGCCGCGTCCTCTCGAACTGGCCCCCGCCGTACGGATGCGCGCGGTTCCGGCGGCATCGGCGGTATCATTCAGCGGATTGGGATCGCGCCGGGCGGCCAGGTGCCGGACATGCACGCGCACATTCAACGGACTCTGCCGCGGCAGGTCGCCCCGCGCGACGATGCCGCGCCGGGCGCCGGCGTCAAGCGCCACCAGCTCCTCCGCGCCGGGCGCCAGCGTGAAATTCCGGCGCGCGCCTCCCAGCCACAGCAGCCCGCCGCCGGCCGTGCCCATGTAGAAATCCATGGCCACCGCCGCGCTGGCCAGGGCATCCGGCCCGTGATTCGCCAGCCGGAACGCTACCGTGCCGGCGGCGGCTTCGGGCATGAGATTTACCGGTAAAAACACCAGGTCGCTTACCCCTAAATCCGACACTCCCTGCATGGCGCCGGGATTCAACCGGGCATAGCCCATGCCGGCCGGGCTGAAGCGGCTGATTTTCGCCGGGGCCATGGCCCGCACCCAGTAGTAATAGGGAACGTTGGGCGCCACAGCCAGATCGTCGTACGACAAGGATGTATTTGCGAGATTGCCGCATGCTGCTGCAGCGGCGCCCGGCTTCGCCTGGCTACGTCCGGCTTTGACGGACTTCGCTGAAGCTACGCCGGACGCTGCCAGTGCTTGTTCCGCGCAGTCTGACGAAGAGGGATGCGGCGCCGGCACTTCCGCCAGCCGGATTGACCGGGCCGGTTCATTGGCCGTGTGGCGCCGGACTTCGTAACTCGCGGCGCCGGCAACCCCCCCCCAGGATACCCGCACGAAATTCGTATAGATCCCCGCCGTCGCCGACACTCCCGGCGGCGGCGGCAACTCATCCGTCACCTGCAAGTAAATCCCCGTGAACACCAGCGTACCGCCCGCCGCCAGCGCCGCCGCTTGCGGCAATGGCGGCGCATAACCGGCCAGGGCATTCCAGGCTATCCGATAGCCGCCCGGCGGCGCCGGGCTGGCCGCCAGGGGACCGGTGCCCGACCGGGGACCGATATACGCCGCCGGCGCCTGGGGCAAGGTCCACGATCCCCCGGCCGGCGCCACGGACACCGCCAGCCGCCCGGCGGAGGGGCCATACTGCGTCACCCGCACCATCTGCGTGGCCGTGGCGGGATGCCAGGCGGCATTGCCGGGCTGCGCCGCGATGACGGCGACCAAACCGGTGCCGGTGAAAGAAAGAATATTGCCGCCCGTGATCCGGCCTGGGGGCGTTGCGGCAAAAGAAACCGGGAGCCCGGAGGAAGCCGACGCCGCCAGCGCCACGGAGTCCGTCACGGCCTGGTGGGACGCCGCCGTGAAAGACACCGTCTGTGCGCGCTTGTCGCCCGTGCCCGCGAGGTAAACGACATACAACGGATTCGAAGAATTATTGGCGATGCCGAAAGCCGCCGGATAAATCCCCGGGCTCACTGGCGCGAATACCGCCACGAAATTCGACACGCCGCCGGGCGGCACCACCGCCGGCGCCGACACGACCTTGAATGCCGCCGCGCCGGCGCCATGCACGCCGATGCCGCTGATCGTCAAATCCTGGTTGCCGGCATTGGTGATCGCCAGGCGATTCGTGCGGGCATAACCCCAGGGGATGGCGCCGAAATCCGTGCCTTTATCCGCCGCGGCCGGGGCGGCATGCGCAATCGCCGCGCCGTTGGTCCCCAGGCACAGCATGTCCGCGCCCAGATACACAAAAGCGTTGGTGCGGACAGTTTCGCCGTAACTGGCGGAATAAACGCGGACATCACCCCGGCCTGGCGGGCCGGCGCCGGCAATCGCCACAACCTGCGTGCCGCCATCAATCCGGACGACCGCGGCGGCCATCCCGCAGATCAAGATATTGGTGACATCGGCGCCATCGGATAGATTGGTGCCGGAAATGACAACTTCGTACTCCCCGGCGATAGGCCCGGCGGTCGGCGCCACGCCGATATAATCCGTCATGACCGTCCGATACACATTGGTGGAGACGCCGGCGGTCAAGCCGCCAATGGAGTACAACCGGTTGCTGAGCGCGGCGCCGCCGACGCCGAAGCGCAGGGAAGGCAACCCGGGCGCCGCATGCCAATTCGTGCCGTCATACCGGTAAACATTGGTCTGGCCGACGCCGCTTTCCCCGCCGAAGACATACAGGCCGTCGTCCAGGACCGCGGAAGCCGCGTAGCCCATGATTGCCGGCAGCCCCGGCACTTCCGTCCATGAGGCGCCGTCATATTGATAGACATTCGTCGTCTCGCTGCCGCCGATGGCGTACAAGGCGCCATCCCAGACATTGGCGGTCAGGCAGCCGCGCGGCGCCGGCAGGCCGGCCACCTGGCTCCAGGCGGCGCCGTTATACCGGTAAACATTGGTCTGCGCGGCGCCGGCGGCATTGCGTCCGCCAATGTAATACAAGGCGCCATCCCAGGCCGCGGCGGCGCCGGCGCCGCGCGCCGCCGGCAGGCCGGCCACCTGGCTCCAGGCGGCGCCATCAAAGCGGCAAACATTCGTCAAGCTGCCGGACCCGGCAAAACCGCCCAAGGTATATAGCGCGTTGCTGTAGGATGCCGCCGCCAGGGTATAGGCGGGCGCGGGCAACGCCGGCGCCGGCGTCCAATTGGTTCCTCCGTCAAGCCGGAAGACATTGGTATATAGCGGCGGGGAATAAGTCGCATTCATGCCGCCCACGGCGTAAACCGCACCGCTGCAGACGCCGGCCGCCAGGAACTGCGCGCCCAGGGGCAGCCCGGCGATTTCTTCCCACCCGACGATCGGCGTCCCGGGGCCGCCGATCATGCCCGGCGGATTGTAGGTGTAAGCGCCCGCCAGCAGGATTGTGCCGCCGGCGGGAAACTGGATCAGCACATCCGCCGGGCCGGGCGCGCGGGCGGCCGGCAGCCGGATTGCGATCCAATCCGCGCCGGCGTTTAAGAGCGCCGCCGGCGCGCCGGCCACCAGCACGTTGGTGGCCCCGCTAAACGCGCCGTTGGTGATGACCGCCTGGTTGCCGCCGGCGAAGGGACCCCGGTCCGGCATTACCAGCGCCTGGGCCCGGCCGGACCCCGCCCCCGCCGCCAGCCAGCCGGCTGCCGCCAGTGCCAGGACGCTGACTTCTATCCGCTGGGCATGATGCATAGCGTTCATCGGCCTTTAACAACCGCGACATTCAAGGCGGTGCGGACATTTCAAGCAGGCGCAGGCGCAGGATATTCAAGGCCGCCTTGGCCGCGCGGTCCCGCACGGCCGCGCGGTCTCCCCCCAGCATCCGGCGCTCGGCGCGGACAACCACCCCGGTCCCGGCGCGCTCGGCCAAGGCGATCCAGACCGTGCCAGCCGGCTTGTCAGGCGCGCCGCCGCCGGGACCGGCAATGCCGGTAACGGCCAGGGCAAAATCCGCCCCGGCGCGTTGGACGGCCCCCTCCGCCATGCAGCGCGCCGCGGCTTCACTGACCGCGCCGGCGCGCTGCAGCAAGGCCGGCGGCACGTCCAGTTGGCTGGACTTGAGGGCATTGTCATACACCACCCAGCCGCCCAGGTAAAAATCGCTCGCCCAGGGGGCATCGGTCAGCATTTTGCCCAGCAGTCCGCCGGTGCAGCTTTCCGCGGTGGCCAGGCGGCGCCGGCACTGACGCAGGAGTGCGCCGACCTGCTCCGCCAGGGAAACGGAGCCATCGCCGAAAACCGCCGCGCCCAGGCATTGGCGCGCTTCCCGCACGGTCCGGTCCAGCGCCGCGCGGGCCGCCGCGGCATCCGGGAAGTCGGCGCGCACGCGCACGCTGACAATGCCGTTTCCCACCGTCGTGCCCACCAGGGGATTGCGGTCGCGGCGCATCAGGCCGCCGAGCATCTCCGCCACCAGCGACTCTCCCACGCCGAAGGTATCCAGTTGCGCGGTCAAAATCACCCGGCCGGCCTGCGCGCGCAGGCGCGGCGCAAGGTGTAAGTGGAACATCGCCCGCATCTCGGACGGCACGCCGGGGACCACGTAAATTTCGGCCTGGCCCAGCCGCGCATGGATACCGGGCGCCGTGCCGGCGGGATTCTCCAGGGACTCCGCGCCGCGCGGGAGCATGGCTTGCGCGAGATTGCCCGCCGGCATATCCCAGCCGCGGGCGCGGAAGAATTGTTCAAGTTTTGCCAGGGCGGGCGGATGGATTTCCAAAGGCGCGCCCAGTACATCCGCGAGCGCGTCCCGGGTCAGGTCGTCGGGCGTCGGCCCCAGCCCGCCGGTGGCGATGATCAATTCCGCCGCGTCCGCCGCGCCCCGCAGGGCGGCGGCAATGGCGGCGCGGTCATCCGGCACGGTCTGGCGCCAGGCCGTCATGACGCCGCATTCCGCGAGGCGGGCGCCCAGCCACCCGGCGTTGGTATCGGCCACCTGGCCGAGGATCAATTCATCGCCGATGGAAAGAATAATCGTACGCATTACCGGAGCTCCAACACGCGCCAGGCCGTCCAGTCCATCGGCAAATCGTCCACGAAGGTGCGGGCGCATACCAGCGCCCGTTCGGGATGGCCGGCCGCCGCCAGCGGGATGGACACGATCAGCCGGGGCGGGCGGCGCTCCACGGTCACGGTCCCGCGCGCCACCGGCTGAGCGCCATCCAGGCATTCCCAACGGGTGGCGCCGATGCGCACATGCAGTTTCGGCATGCGCGCGAAGGGAGTATCGGCGCGGTACCCGCAGCAGAACACCGCGGCCTGGGAGACGCCGGCCAGCGGCCGGCGGCAATCCACCGTCAACTGCAAAACTCCGTTGGTCACCGCGGCGGAACATTTTTCGATGCCCACAAATTCATCGCTCCCGCCGCCGGCCAGCGGGAGGGGCGCTTCATCCGCCTCCGCATCGGCGTCCAGGATGGCCGGGGCGGATGCCGCCAGGCGCACCGGCGGCAAGTCGCCGAACAACTCGGTGCTGCGCGCGAACGTATCGAGGAATTTCGCGCTGTAGGCATACTGGGAAGCATGCGCCTGGAGGGCGCGCCGCTTGCCGTCCGCCAGGCCGGCCGGCAGGTAAAAGGCAGTCCAGGCCGCGGCGGGGAGCAAATCCGGCGGCGGCAGCATGGGCGCGTCCGGATGGTAACCGCGTGGCAGCGGCCATTTTTTGAAATGCACCAGGTAGGGCAGCAGCCGGGGCTGGACTTCTTCCCGCAGGTTCCACAGCGCCACGCGGGTGAAGGCATAGAGTGCGCGATGGTCGGGGTTGAAATCCGCGGGATGGGCCGTGAGCAGCAGCGTCGGCCGGAATTCGCGCACCAGCGTTTCCAGGTCCCGCAGGATTTCATCGCCGCGGTACGCGGCGCCGGGACGGAAAGCGTCGGCATAACTTACCGCCCGCACGCGGGTCAGCATGCTGCGGAAAGGCAGGGCGTCGCCCCAGTGGCGTTCCCAGATATCCAGCGTGCCGAAATCGGGATACCCCAGGAACACCAGGTGCTCCGGCGTCAATCCCAGCGCCGCGGCGGCATGCTGGGCCTCGCCGTGGCGCACTTCGCCCATGCGCCGCACGTCCGAGGGCGCCACCACCGGCCGTTTGCGGTACAGCATGAACGACAATTCGTTGTTGTCGCCGTAAGTCAAAAAAACCACCCGGACCGGCAGCTTGCGCGCCAGCGCCTCCTGCAGCAGGCCGCCCGCGGACAAGGCTTCATCGTCCGGGTGCGGCGCCAGCACCATGATGCGGTCGGCATCCTGCAAGGCCAGGGGCGCCGGCGCGAAGGCGTCGGGCGGCTCCGCCGCGGCCGGCGCCGGACCGGACGGCAGCCGGCAACCGGCGAGGGCCAGGCAGCAAACGGCCAGCCCGACCCAGGCGTGGCGCAGGCCGGCAAACGACTTTTGATTTAATTGCATGATCTTCCTGTATGAAAGTTACAAGGCGGCCTGCGGCCACAGTCCGGCAGCCGCCGGACTGCCGTCGCAAAGACCGAGCCAATACCAACCTCAAACAACCGTTGAACCTGATTCAACCTCTGGCAACCCTGAATCCCAAACACTTGTCATAACCAGCGCGCCATTCCGACGGAATACAGCAAGGTCCGCTCATCGCGCCACAGCCATGGGCAACGGCCGAGTTCCCGAAAGCCCGCCCGCGCAAAAAATGCCAGGGCGCCGGCGTTGTCCGCCCGCACCCAGGCGTGCAGACCGGGCGCGCCGGCGGCGCGCGCCTGTTCCATAAACGCCGTCAGCAAGCGGCCTCCCACCCCGCAACCGCGCGCTGCGGCGTCGAGATTGATATGCAACTGGGCCGGGTAAGCCCGCAAATCCACCACGGCTGCCCGCCGCGGGCCGGCCAGCAACCGCCGGTTATGCCATGCCAGCCGCCACAGCGGCCGGCGCCACAACAGGCCGGCAGCCACAGCCCGGCCGAAGACCGCCGGCCAAATCCGGCGCGCCATGACCTGCTGCGCCCGGCGAGTGTCCAGCATGCCGGCCAGGTAACCGGCCGCCCGGCCGTCCCGCTCCGCTATCCACAAGCTCTGCGGTTCGCAATCGGTATGGTAGCGGATCAGCAGGTCGGCCAGCAATTCCCGCGCGCCGTCGAATAATGCCAGCGGCCGGCCGGCATCCGCCGTTTCGCAGCTAATCCGGCGCACCGCCGCGCGGTCAGCCGGTTCATAATGACGGATTGCAATCATGCGGCGGCGGCAGCGGCAAATCATGCCGCCTTGCAGCATGCTGACCGCCGATTCCTAGCATGATTCTAACAATCCGGCCCGACGTGTCAACGAATTTACATTTACAATAAAACGCGGCGGGCGGCGTTATATTGATTGAAGTGTTTTATACTGGGGGGGTATCGGAACATGCAAAACTCATGCGGCAAGCGGCAAATCCTGACGGGCCTACTGGCCGGCGCGTTGGCAGCAACGCTGTGGGCGGGGGGCAACGGCGGGACCGCGGCCCGCCAGGCCGACCGGACGCGGCTCGAACATCTGGCGCAGGAACTGGAACTGACTCCGGCCCAGACTGGCGCCCTGCAGCGGCATTTGCAGGACAAGTGCGCCAAGTTCACCGAACTCTACAAAGCGCGGGCCAGCCTGAAAGCCGAACTGGACAACCTCTTCGCCGCGGCCGAGCCGGATGCGCAGGCCATTGCGGCAGCCGGGGACCGGCTGGCCGGCATTAACGCAGAAATCACCCGGCAGCAGGTCCAGGCCCGCCTGGCTGTACGCGGCATGCTGACGCCGGATCAACAGGCGCGCTGGCGGCGCATGCGCCAGCGGATGCTGCAACGCCAGGCCGGGAAAAACCGGCCAGGGCGCCAGGCGCCAAACTCCGGCGGCGGCCATCATGAGACGCCGGCGGAATGATCCGCTGGCGGGACGCGCCAGGCGCCTTGCCGCTGCACGCCCGGCTCAAGGGGTCCAGAGATACATGATGCGCGGCTGCCGTTGTCCCAAGGCCGCCGGGAGGCGGATGGCCGGCGCCGGATAAGACAGGCGGGCCAGAAACCGGGCCAGCCCGCGCGGCTGCTCATAGCGCACAACCCGGACCTCCTCGGCGCCCAGCAACTCCCGCGCCTTGGCCAGGGCGTCGCCCCAATATCCGACCTGGTCAATCATACCGCCGGCGGCGGCCTGGCGGGCGGAAAAGACCCGGCCGTCGGTCAACTGGTCCAGTGCCGCCGGCGCAACCTGCAAACGCTTTTGCACAACGTTGACGAAACGACCATGCATTTCGTCCAGGATATCCTGAAAGATGGCCAGGTGTTCCGGCTGCACCGGCCGGAAAGGGTTCAACAAATCCTTGTTGTCGCCCGCCGTGATGGTGACGTCGCGAACGCCGATTTTATCGCTCAATTCCTTCCAGTTCAAGGTCTGCATGATCACCCCGATCGAGCCGACGATGGCGGTCGGCTCGGCGACAATCCAATCCGAAGCCATGGCGATGTAATAACCGCCGGAAGCGGCCAGGTCGCGCACATGCACCACCACCCGGCGGCCATCATCCGAGGCGCGGAAATCCTGCAAGGCCTGGTAAATTTCGTCCGTAGGCGTCATCACCCCGCCGGGTGAATCCAATTCCAGGAGGATGGCCCGCACGGCGCGATCCTGCCGGGCGGCGCGAATTTGCTGCAGCAATTGCTCGACGGGATCCAGTCCGGCGTCCCAGATCCCGCCGTCGGCATCCCGGGAGATGATGCCCGTCAGCGCCAGGCGCACCGCTTTCACGTCGCCATCGCCGTAAGACCAGATTTCCTCGAAATCGGGAAATTCATCCGCCGCGCGGCTGGATCCGTCGGACCGGCCGGCGAACAGCGGGCCCGACGACAGCGCCAGGTTGGCAATCGCGCTGAGAAGCAGCAAAACCGCCAACACCATGGTGACGATCCAGCAACCGGACCGCGGCGCCGGGCGCGGGCGTTCGGCTGGCAGCGGTGGCGGCATGGTAGCTGGGGCAGACGTTGGGCTTTCCGTGGACATGGCTGACTTATACCCCATCGGCCGGGCCGCGCCAAGAACAAAAAACTGGATTTTTTGCTGGCGCGCCGCTATGATGTTCCGCATTCGGCGATTTTCCCACGGCCGCGCCCGGGGCGCCGTATCGTATGGATTTTGCGCGGCGACAGGCTTCGCCTGAATTTTGACCAAAACCGCCCACCGTGCAAAATCGGACATAATCGAAAGAACGCCGCAAATGCAAAAGTGTTCCCGCGAGGATCAATTCCACCCCGCCAGCGCGCTCGATTTCCTGTCGATCCCGCAATTGCGCAACCTCCAATTACACCGGCTGCGCGCGATCGTGGAGCGGGCATACGCCAACGTGCCGCTGTTCCGGCAGCGCATGCTGGAACGCAAACTGCCGCCCGACGACCTGCGTTCGCTGACGGACATCGCGCATTTGCCGTTCACGGTCAAAGCCGATTTGCGGGATAACTATCCCTTCGGGCTGTTTGCCAGCCCGATGGAGGAAATTGTCCGGCTGCACGCCTCCAGCGGCACTACGGGCAAGCCGATCGTCGTGGCCTACACGCGCGCGGACCTGGAAGTCTGGAGCAGCGTCATGCTGCGCTCCTTCGCGGCCTGCGGCCTGCATGCCGGCGACGTGATTCAAAACGCCTACGGCTACGGTCTGTTCACCGGCGGGCTGGGCGCGCATTACGGCGCCGAGGCCCTGGGCGCCACCGTCATTCCCATCTCCGGCGGCAACACCGACCGCCAGATCATGGTGCTGAAGGACTTCGGCGTCACGGCCATCTGCTGCACACCGAGCTATTTCCTGCACCTGGCGGAACGCGCGGAGGAACAGGGCGTCAACCTGCGCGACTTGCCGCTCCGGGCGGGCGTCTTCGGGGCCGAGCCCTGGACCGAGGCCATGCGCAACCGCATCGAGGCCATGACCGGCATCCGCGCCTACGATATCTACGGCCTCTCGGAAATCATCGGCCCCGGCATAGGCATCGAATGCAAGGAACATAACGGCCTGCACATTTTCGAGGACCATTTTTACCCCGAGATTGTGGATCCGGAGAACGGCATGGCGCTGCCCGACGGCCAGGAAGGCGAACTGGTGTTGACCACCCTGAGCAAGCAGGCCATGCCCATGATCCGCTACCGCACGCGCGACATCACCACCCTCGTCACCGAATCCTGCCCCTGCGGCCGCACCATTCGCCGCATCCGCCGCATCTCGCGCCGCAGCGACGACATGTTCATCATCCGCGGCGTCAACGTTTTCCCATCGCAGGTGGAGACCGCGCTGCTGACGCTGGAGGGCACCCTGCCGCATTACCAGATCGTCCTGACGCGGGAAAAAGGGCTGGACCGGATGGAGGTCCAGGTGGAGGTCACGCCGGAAATTTTCAGCGACCGCATCGGCGCGATGGAGAACCTGCGCCGCAAGCTGGTCAAGGCGCTGGAGCAGGTCTTGAACATCCGGGTGGAAGTGCGCCTGGCGGAACCGCACACCATCCCCCGCAGCGAGGGCAAGGCCCGGCGCGTGCTGGACCGCCGCGAATAAAGCCAGCCGGGGCGGTCCGCGGCGGCGCGGGCCGGCGCCGGAAGGGAACAGGTCAAACCAACGCAGGGAGGCAACATGAAAATCAAGCAACTATCGGTCTTTCTGGAAAACAAGCCCGGCCAGCTTTCCATTCCGTGCCAGGCGCTGGCCGCCGCCGGGGTCAACATCATCACCATGTCGCTGGCCGACACCCAGCAATTCGGCATCCTGCGCCTGGTGGTTGGCGAGTGGGAACGCGCGCGCGACCTGCTGGAGCAGGCCGGGTGCGTGGTGAAAGTGACCGAAGTGATGGCGTTGGAAGTGCCGGACCGGCCGGGCGGGCTGGCGGAGGTGGTGGCGGTGCTCGACCGCGCCCGCATCAATATTGAATACATGTACGCCTTCGCCTTCGGACGGGGCAACAAGGCGGTGATCGTGTTCCGCTTTGAAGATGTGGATGCCGCCCTGGAAGCCTTGCGGAAGGAGGGGGTGGGCATCCTGGATTCCGCCGCCCTAGCCCAGCTGTCCGCCCACTGAAAAGAACCTTACTATGCCTGCCGCCAAGGATCAGCCGTTTGAAAATCGTCTGTGGTCCATGGACGAAGCCATGCCCCGCACCCGGCTGCGGGAGCTGCAGTTGCACCGCCTGCGCGAGTGCGTCGCGCGCGCCGCCCAGGTGCCGTTTTACCGCGCTGCCCTGGCCGCCGCGGGGGTAAGCCCCGGCGACATCCGTTCGCTGGATGATGCGCGCCGCCTGCCCTTCACCACCAAGGAAGACCTGCGCCGCACTTATCCCTTCGGCCTCCTGGCCGTGCCGCGTTCCAAACTGGCGCGCCTGCACGGTTCGTCCGGCACAACCGGCAAGCCCACCATCGTCGCCTATACCGCCGAGGATCTCGACAACTGGTCCAATCTCTGCGCCCGGTTCCTGGTAGCCGGCGGGTTGCGCCCGGAACACCTGGTGCATATTGCCTTCGGCTACGGCTTGTTTACCGGCGGCTTCGGCCTGCACTACGGCGTGGAAAAAGTCGGCGCCGCCGTGCTGCCCGTCTCGGCCGGCAACACGCAGCGCCAGGTGATGCTGCTGGCGGACTTGCAGGCGGACGTCCTGATCTGCACGCCCAGTTACGCCTTGAACATCGCCGAAGTCGCCGTCCAGGAAGGGCTGGACCCCCGGGCGCTGCGCCTGAGCTTCGGCCATTTCGGCGGCGAACCCTGGACGGAAGACATGCGTTGCCGGATCGAACTGGAACTCGGCTTGCTGGCTTTCAACAATTACGGCTTGAGCGAGGTCCTGGGCCCGGGCGTCAGCGGGGAATGTTACCGGCGCGACGGCATGCACATCCAGGAAGACCATTTCCTGGTGGAATGCCTGGATCCCGAGACCCTGGAGCCGGCGCCCCGCGGCGCGCCGGGCGAACTGGTCATCACCTCGCTGACCAAGCAGGCCATGCCATTGCTGCGCTACCGCACGCGCGACATCACCATCCTGAACGACGAACCCTGCGCCTGCGGCCGCACCGGCGCGCGCATGGGCCGGATCATCGGCCGGTCGGACGACATGCTGATCATCCGGGGCGTCAACGTTTTTCCCTCGCAGATCGAAGAAGCCCTGCTGCGGGTGGACGGCACCGCGCCGCATTACCTGATCGAAGTGGACCGGCCGGGCAACCTGGACGAAATCACCGTGCGGGTGGAAATGCGGCCGGAGAAGTTCACCGACAGTTTCGCGGCCCTGGAAAAGCTGCGCCGGGACATTGTCCATGAAATTTACGCCATCACCAGCATTCACGCCAACGTGGAACTGGTCAAGCCGCAAACCCTGGAACGTTCGCCCGGCAAGGCCCGCCGGGTGCACGACCGGCGCCGGGAGCCCGGGCGCAGCGGTTAAATCCGCCGGCGTCCGGAACGCCGCGGAGCAGCGGGAATCTGAAACACGGGAAACGTACGCCGGGAGCAACCAGCCATGCCGCTCAAACCCACTCAAAACTCCGACGCCTATGATTTGCAGCGCAAATCCTCGGCCATCACCCTCTCGGACATGGAAGTGTTCGTCTTCCCCGAGCTGATTTACAGCCTGCTGCTGGCCAATCTCATGTCGCCCCGCATCTGGCGCTGGCGCGATGACCCGTGGTTTAAAGGCCTGGCGCGCCTGAAACCCGGACGCCGCCTGCAGCGCCTGAAGCAGTTCATCATGGATCATTACATCTTCAACCTCGATTTGAACACGTGGGGGCTGACCACCAAGGCCCGCGAAATGGCGCGGTTCAGCGATTTCCTGGATCCCGACGCCCTGCGCCAGTCCAACGCCCTCTTCGGTTACGAGGGTGACAAGTATTATTTCGACATTGACATCCGCTCCCACTTCGGGCTGGACCAGTATGACGGCGATGTCATCCCCTACTGGAAGACGGAAACGGTGGAAGCCATGGACGCCTTCCGCCACCGGCCCGGTTACCAATCCGGCGCCGGCGAGTGCGTTTCCCTGGCCGTGCTGTACGCCGCCGCCATGTTTATCGTCTGCCGCGTGCCGCTGGAGAATATTTTTCTGATGGCCACCCCGCTGCATTCCCAGAACTTCGTGGACCTGGACGACGGCATCCTGACCAACAACCGCCGCCTGGTGACCAAGACCATGTGGTGCAACGGCACCGCGCTTTCCGCCCAGGCCCGCCGCGCCCTGGAACACGAGCGGGTGACGGTCGTGGCCCACGCCACCGGCTATATCCACACCCTGTTCTCCGCCGCCACGATCGACCCCGCCGCTTACACGCGTTTTTCCAACCGCCTGCGCGATTTCCTGCGCACGGAGCTGAATGTGGAAATCCTCGGCAATTTCCTGCGGCACAGCCGGGAATTCCAGCCTTGCTTCCAGTTGCGCTGGCCGTTGCACGGCCGGGACCATTACATCTCCCTCGACCGGGCCTTCGCGTACGAACAGGATTCTCCGGCGCGCTTGACCGACGCCACCCGCAGCCGCCTGCTGGCGGAGGTGGACCTGGAGGAATTCCAGCCCCAGCCGCTGCCCAACCGTATCGTGCTCAACGATCTAGAGGATTTCGTGCGTTCCCGCCGCTTCGACTTCACCCGCCCGGCCGACCTGGAAGATTTGCGGCAACGCTTTGCGTCGGATTGCCTGAAAGCCGCCGTCGCCATTGAAAACCTCGTCAAATTCTGCCATGTCACCCCGCGCCTGCCCGACCTGGCCGCCAAGCAGTGCGCGCCGACCCTGCCGCCGCTCGCACTGCATCCGGACATGCACCGCGAAGAATTGCTGGCGCGCCTGCAGTCGCTCCGCGCCAGCCATCCCGCCGTGGACCTGGCCTTCCATGCCTACCGCGATTTGAACGCGGCGGATGACCGCCCGTTTCTGCTGGCGGCGCTGGAACGCAATCCGGTGGTCCTGGCCGCCACGCAAGACATGACGGACGCGGCGCTGGCCGCGCAGATTGCCGCCCTGCCGGATGAATCAATTTACGACGAACCAGGCCGGCTGGCGCAGCCGGATGAAGTCTGGAATTTCAGCCGGGGCGACGGGGCGGAAAAGGCCATCCTGCTGGCCAACTGCCTGCGCGCCCGTCATCCCGGCGCGCCGCTGACGCTGCGGCTGGAGGGCAGCGCCGTCCGGTTGGACTGCGGCGGACAAACCTGGGAGTTTGCCACGTCCAAGCAACTGACACCACGGCAATGGGATCTGGGCAATCCCGCGGGGTAAATGCGGGGGAAAGTTTTAAAGTGTTAAGGTTTTATGACCGAATCGATGCCAACCGCAAACAACCGTTGCACCTCATTCAACCTCTGGCAACCCTGAACGCTGAACACTCTCCGAATGAAAACCAGCGCCATCATTACCGTTTACAACCGGCCGCGCATGCTCGACGCCTGCCTCAAGGCGCTGGCCGCCAGCCGGGTTGCGGTGGACGAGGCCGTCGTGTCCGACGACGGTTCCACGCCGGAAAACGCCGCCAGCATGCGGGCCGGCTTTGCCGGTTTGCCTTTCCCGGTGCGCTACGTCTGGCAGCCCGACCAGGGCTACCGCCTGGCGGCGGCGCGCAACAATGCCATCCGCCATGCCGCCGGCGATTACCTGCTGCTGCTCGACTGCGATATCCTGCTGCTGCCGGATACCGTTGAACAGCACTTGCGGGCGGCGCGGCCCGGGCGGTTCCTGGCCGCCAACCGCGCCTGGGTCAGCGAGGCTGACACGGAAGCTTACCTGCGGAGCGCCGGCGATGCCGCGGCGCTGGCCGCCCTCTGGGAACGCGCCGACCGCCGGCACCTGGCGCGCTGCCACCGCCAGTTCCAGCGGAATGCCTGGCTGCGCCGTTGCGGATTGGCCCGGCGCAACAAGCCGAAAATTCTGGGCTGCCACTTTTCGCTTTTCCGGGCCGATGCCGAGCGCATCAACGGCTTCGACGAAAATTATGAAGGCTGGGGCCTGGAAGACGACGACTTCGCCGTCCGGCTGCACCTGGCCGGGGTGCGCGGCCGGTCGCTGATCATGCGGGCGCGCGCCCTGCACCTCTGGCATCCGGCGGTCGCATCCTGCCCCCCCGCCCTGGCCGACAGTCCGAACTACGCCTACTACCACCGGCAACAGGTGGAAATGTTCTGCCGCCGGGGCCTGCAGCCGCAATAATCTTCACGTTCACGAGTCCGCTAAGCAAGGCAACGGATTGCGCCACGCCCCCCCCACTTCGTCGGACTACACAGGGCAAACAGCGGGTGTGCCGCGCCGAAGCCTGGGTCCCTTGGCCGCTTCTGATCCGATGGTAGGGCGGCCAGTCCCTTGGCCGCTTCTGATCCGATGGTAGGGCGGCCAGTCCCTTGGCCGCTTCTGATCCGGAACGGCGCGCTCGGAGATCGCGCCCTACCTCCGGAATCCGGATGCGCCACGCAGTGGCGCCGCTACATCCAGATTACTGTAGTGGCCGAACTGCTTGCCCGGCGTAGCTGCAGCGAAGCCGGGCGTTCGGCGTCTTTCCGGGAATCGGTCAGGCTGCTGCATGCCGCCCCGGACGCCACCGCATCCAGGCCCGGCACAGCCAGACTGCGGCAGCCGCCAGCAGCAGCCGCGGCCAGACGATCCAGGCGGCCGGCACGCCAATTGCCGCGAAAAGCAGGGTGTCTTCCAGCAGCGAATGCGAGATGGCTGCATGGCAGTTAAACAGGCGCAAATCCGCGCGGGAGACATCCCCGGCGCGCACGTGTTCCAGCATGACGGCCGCGCCGAAGGCCAAACCCATGCAATTTGCCACCAGCCACAGGAAGGCCGTGGAGCGCGGCAAGCCCAGGACGGCCAAAACCGGACTCAGCCAGCGCGCCAGCCGGTGCAGCCAGCCGAATTCCGCAAGCCAGCGCTGCATAACCATCAACCCGGCTACGATCAGCGTTATTTTCAAAGCCAGCCAAACCATGCTTTCCCCCCAAACCCGCAGCATGGCGGCCAGGCCGGCTGCGGCCGCCGGCGCGGCCGCGGCGGAAGTCAGGAGCCGCGCATCCGCCGGCATGACGGCATTCAAAAGCATCCCTCCCGCCAGGGCAGCCAGCAGGCGCAATCCCAGCATCAGCGCGCCGGATGCGCCGGCTCGCTGCTGGACGGCCGATTCCACCGGCAGGTTATGGGCAATCAGGCAGATCAACGCCAGGATGGCGGCCTCCCGCACGGTCAGGGACAGGGTCTGCATGACGGCGATGGCGGAATAAATGTTCAGGCTGGCCGAAGTCAACACCACCAGGGCGGCCTCGCCCGGCAGGCCCGCCAGCCGCATCAGCGGCTGGAGCCAGCCGGCGATGCGCGGCAGCACGCCGGCATAATCCAGCAGCGTCACCGCCAGCGACAGCGGGACCATCAAGACCAGCAGCCAGCCCGCCGTCCGCATCGCCGGCGGCAGCGCCGCCCGCGCGCTGGACATCAGCCGCCGCCAGAAAATGGCATCAAAAATGATGGGCATAAACCAGTCATCCGTATTGATTGCCGTCCGGCGATTGCGCCAGGCGGCGCCGCAGGCGGGCCGCGCCAGCGGCGTCCCCGCGCCGGTCATGCAGCAGCGCCAGGTGTTCCAGGGCCGCGCGGTTTTGGGGCTCGATGTAAAGCGTCCGCGCGAACGCTTGTTCAGCTTCCGGCAGGCGGTCTCCGGCCGACAGGATCATCCCTTCCAGCAAATGCGCCGCCGCGCATAACGGCTGCGCCGCCCGCGCTGCCGCGCAGATAGCCGCCGCGTCGGCCAGGCGGCCGGCATCGGCCAGGCGCCGGGCTTCCGCCAGGTCCGGCGGGGCGGCGGGCGCCGCGGGCGGTGGCGCGGCCAGCGGCGCGAGCGTGGGCGCCGCGGCCGGCCGGCGCGGCACAGCGCCGGCAGTTTTGGCGGGGCGGATGGCGGGGGCGCCGGCGGCGCGGCGCCATTGGTAAGCGAAAGCGCCGCGATATGGCGCCGGCTCGAACCATTGGTCGAACAGCGGCAGCATTTCCGCATGGCCGACGAACAGCAAACCATCCGGCGCCAGCCGGCGGATCAAATGTTCCGCCACGCGCCGCCGCGCGGCGGGATGCTGATAGATCAGCAAATTCCGGCAGAACACCGCCTGGTACGGCCCAACGGCATCCGCGCAGTCATCCAAATCCAGGATATTCGCCCGGAGCAACCGCGCGCAATTTTTAACCCGCGGGACAACCGCCCAGCGGCCGGCGCCGGCTGGCGTGAAAAAGGCCCGCGCCCCGGCAGGCGTCTCGCGCAGGGCGCGTTCGGGATAAATCCCGGTCCGCGCGGTTTCCAGCAGCCGGGCGCTGAGGTCCACGGCATCCACCCGCAAGTCCGCGGCCTGGCAGCCGGCCGCCAGCAAGGCCATCACAATCGAATACGGCTCCTCGCCGCTGGCGCAGGGCGCGCTTAAAATGCGGATGGGGCGCGGCAGCCAGGCGGCGCAGGCCTGCTGAGCGAGGAACTCGAACGGCGCGGTATCCCGGAAAAACCAGGTTTCCGGCACCACCAACGCCTCGGCCAGAGACTGCAGGTCCGGCGCGGCGGCGGCGGCCGGCCGATTCCGGATGGCCGACTGCAGGGCTTCCGTTCCCAGGTTGCGCAAATCCCAACCGAAGGTGTCCGCCAGCAGTTGCTCCACACCACGCATCATGCTCCAAACAAGGCCGGCAGGTGTTCCGGCGCAAGTAATTTTTCGGTTTTCACCATCTGCACCATGCCCAGTTCCCGGCAGACCAGGCCGTCCAGGTAAGGCGCGGCCGCCACCCCGGCCGGTTGCGCCGACTCCGGCGCCAGGCGCAAGGACTCCACCCGTTCCGCCAGCAGGCCCACCAGCCGGGACGGCGGCGACGGCGGGGGGCAGGCCAGCAGGATGATGCGGGTGCTCAACCGGATGGCGCCGGCCGCCGCGCCGATCAGCCTGGAGAAATCAATTACCGGCGCCGGGCAGCCGTGATAATTCAGGAGCCCGGCAATCCAGGGAGGCGCGCCGGGACAGGGCCGCAGCGCGGCGCAGGGCACGATGGCGCGCGCCCGGCTGGCTTCCAGGGCATAATGGCTGCCGGCGGCTTGAAAGACCAGGCAAAGCATGTCACTCCTGAATTTTGCACGAATATTGACCGTCACCCTTGCCGCCTTGCCCCGCGCCAAACTTGCACGGTGCAAAATTCAGGTCACACCTTGAATTGCGCCACTTCCGTCTGCAGGTTACGGGCAGCTTCGCGCAACTGGGCGGTGGCGGCATTGAACTGGCGCAACGATTCCGTGATCCGGCCGGCGCCGCCGCTGAGCTGACTCAAGGCCTGGCTGATCTGGCGCGTGCCCTGCGATTGGGTCTGCATGCCGTCGTGCACCGTGTCAAACTGGGGCGCCAGTTCCTTGATCCGGGCAATAATGCCGCCCAATTGCCGGCCGATATTCTCCACCTGCTGCGCATCCTGGCCGACTTCGCCGGTGAATTTGTCCATTTCCATGACGCCGGCGGAAACCGCCGACTGCATATCGCGGACCATTTGTTCGATGTCCAGGGCCGCCACGGCGGTTTGATCGGCAAGGCGGTGGATTTCACGGGCCACCACCGCAAACCCCAGACCGTACTCGCCGGCTTTTTCGGCCTCAATCGAAGCGTTCAACGAAAGCAGGTTGGTCTGGTCGGCCACCTTGGTAATGGCGGTCACCACGCCGCCGATGTTGCCGGTTTTCTCGTTGATGGCGGCCAGCCGGGCGGAAATTTCCGACGACGCCGCGACCAGCCGGCGCATGGAAGCATCCATTTCCGTCAAGCCGGTGCGGCCGGCGTCGGCGGTTTGCTCGGCGCCATCGGCCACGTCGCGGACTTTCTGCATGGTGTGCGACAATTCCTGCGCCGCGGCGGAGATTTCCTTGACAGCGCCCACCACCTGGGTGGTGGATGACTCGAACTCCGCAATCACCGTTTCCTGCTGGCGCGTGGTCGCCGCCATCTCCGTGGCCGTGGAAACCAGCTGGACGCAGGAGCGGTGCACCTGGCCGACCAGCGCAAACAGGGCGTCGGTCATGCGGCCGACCGCGTCAAACAGGATGCCGGTCTCATCGCGGCGCGGCTTGCCCCGGCCGCGGAATTCCGCCAGCGCACGCCGGGCTTCGGTGAGGTTGCCCTGGGCGATCAGTTCCGTCACGCGCACGATGCCGATGATCGGCCGGGTAATCGCGCCGGAAAGCATTAACAGCAAAATCGCCGTCAGCATCAGCACCGCGGCGCCGACCGCCAGGTTGACGTTGCGCATGCGATGCGTGGCGCGCATGACTTCGTCCGCCAGGGCCCGGACGACCGCCACCCACCCGAAAGTCCCATCCGTGCGGAACACGGCCACCACCTCGCTGCCCTGGTAAAAATAGCGCATCCGGCCGTTGTCCTGCTCCATGATGGTCTGGCCGAAAGCGTACTCCGACAGGTTGGTCTGAAGCACCAGCGCGGCATCGGGATGGGAAAAAATCATGCCGGCCCGGTCGGCCAGGTAGGCATAGCCCGAGTCGCCGATTTTCACTGGCGCCACGAATTTCCGGGTCAGGAATTTCAAATCCAGGGCGCCCAGCAGCACGCCGGCCGGCGCGCCGTCCGCCAATACCGGCGCGGCCACCACCAGCACCGGGTTGCCGGAAACCATGCTTTTGATCACATCCGAAACTACCACCTGGCCCTGCATGGCCAGTTTGAAATAATCGCGGTGGGCAATATTGACATCGGCATTCCCGGCCGGCGCGCAGCCCAGGGGGTTGCCCTGACTGTCCGCAAGCATCACCAGCTCGTAAAAAGGGGCATCGCGCCGCACGGCGGCCAGGGCTTCCTCCGCCGGCGCTGCGGCGCCGGCGGATAAATTGGTGGCCGGGGCGCTGGCCGCCGCGGCGGCCGCGGCCGTCAAAGACGGATCACGGCTCCAGTGGGTAATTTCACGCCGCCGCTCGACCATCCACGATTCCACGCTCTTGATGGTAAAGTCGGCGACCTGGGTCATGTGATCCCAGGCGGCGGTCTCCATCGCCTCGCGCGAAATGCGGTAGGTCATGGCGGTCGAGACGCCGAGAGCCAGGGCGAAGAGCAGCAGTGTCGGCAAAACGATCTGCAAGCGTAAGCTGCGGCCGTGTATTTTCATATAAACAAGCCAATTTCAAAACTGACGTTTTGAAAGAATTCAGAATACAGGAGTCAGAATTCAGAACAAACACAAAACGTTGATGACAAATATGTTGGTTAATATTTCCGATTCTGACTACTGAATTCTGACTACTGAATTCTGCTTTCAAAAGCTGACTTTTGCAAGCGACTAAACCATCAACCCGGCTTGATCGCCGGCAGGCTGGCGGCGGCAATCGCCTGGCCCACCCGCCGGCTGGCTTCATCCGGCACGGCCAGGTTGACGGACCCGGCCAGCTCGGGAAATTCCGTCCGCAGCACGCGCAGCGCCTGTTCCCGGACGATTTCGCCGCCGGGTCCGGAAGTGACGCGGCCCAGCATCAACACATGCTCCAAATCATAAAATTCCGCGTAGTGCGCCAGGGTATAACCGAGCCAGACGCCGATGGTTTCGTAAATCCGGCGGGCGCGCGGGTCGTCCGCGCGCATCAAGGCCTGGACATCCTGCAAACGTTCCGGCAGCGTCCGGCGCTGGTCCAGCGCAATGCTCGCCGGAGCGGCGAGGCGGTCTACGGCCACCTGCGAAAAATACTGCGCGCCCACCCCGCGGTCGCCCGACCACTCGTCAGCCGGCGCGCGGGGATTGTAATCCACCGGCGCAAATGCCAACTCATCCAGCCAGCCGGGCAGGTTGCCGGCGCCGTCCACATAACCGGCCGCCAGGCTGGAGCCCATGGCAATGCCCAGGATGCGATTGACGCCCAGCGACATGGACCCGGCCAGAGCGGTTACTTCGCCGTCGTTGATGACTTCGAAGGGGATGTTGCCCCAAGCCCGGCGCAGTTCGCCGAACAAGCCCCGGACCCGGCTTTCAAACAAATCCCGGGGCACGCCCCGGAACAAAGAGGCAATCCGCACGCTGTTATTGACATAAATCCCGGCGGCGGATCCGCCAATGGCGTCCACGCGCGGCAAATGCCCGGCCGCCTTGCGCAAGGCGGCCATGATTTCATCGAAATGATATTGCGGGTCCGCCTGGTTTTTGGGATCCCAGACCACTTCCTCGCTGAAAACCGGACGCCCATCCATGACGGCGGCGACTTTGCGGTCGCTGGCGCCCAGGTCAAATCCGATGCGGCAGCCTTCCAGATGCCGGCCCAGGGGTTGGCTTTGCAGGCTATCCGGCGGCAGACTGGCATATTCGCATGTTTCCACGGTAAAAGGACGTTCGTAAACATCCGCCATCAAAGCGGCGTCAAACCGCCGCGGACCGTCCAGCGCGTAGGCGCGCCGCAGGGCTGCGCCGATGGAGGGCGGACCGGCAATCACCACCCGCCAGCCGCCCCGCTGCCAGAGCAGGAATTTCAAAATCCGCTCGGCCAGAGGCAGATTGGCCGCCGCGCGGGGATGGTCTTCCGGCAAGATGCGCGTATGGAAACTGGACCGGACGCCATCGGCAGATTCCACGGCAATTGCCAGCGGCGCGCCGCCACCGGCTTCTTCCACCGCCTGCCGCATGCGCCGATGCGCGAGGCAGGGCGGCCGGAAATGCACATCCAACGGCGGCGTCACCGCCGGTTGATCCAAAAGCCATTGCATTGACTGATCCATGATACCGCAACTCCCGATCGTTTTACAGTCCGTATCACCCGCGCCGGCCGGGCCGGCCATGCTTGGGTATATGCTCCCTGAAACCAGGCTAAAAGTCAATCCTGAATATCGCTTGCAAGCCGCCGTTTAAATCCTTACACTTGTTTGTTCACGGTTCAGGTTGAGTATTGTGTCGGGGGGTTGTGTTCGGTGTTCGGTGTTAGGGTTCAACCGTAACGGTAAAAAGGAGTTTTGGCTATGCAAGCGGATTGTGTATTCTGTAAAATTGTCCAGGGGATCTTGCCCTCCACGCGCATTTTTGAAGACCGGCTGAGCCTGGTGTTCCTTGATATCGCCCCGATTATCAAGGGGCACGCCCTGGTAATCCCCAAGGAACATTACGATCCCATCACTGCGGTGCCGGAATCCTTGCTGCAGCACCTGATTATCGTGGCGCGCCGGGTAGCCGCCGCCCAGGTTGCCGGACTGCAGGCCGACGGCGTGAATATCATGCAGGCCAATGGCGCGGCGGCCGGGCAAGTGGTGCCGCACATGCATTTCCATATTATTCCGCGCTTCAGCCATGACGGGCATCACTGGAACTGGAAAACGACGCCATACGCCAATCCGGAAGAAATGCAAACACTGGCGGCCAGGCTGCGAAAAGGCTTGATTTAAACGGCTTTATGGGTAAAATGTTGCGCCATGAAAAAGAACAATGCGGTTGAAGCGCTCAACCAGATTTTGCAGGAAGACCCACGCTACTCGGCGGAAGCGTATCATTTCCTGCGGGAGTCGCTGGATTTTACGACCAAACTCCTGAATAAACCCAAGGCGGGAGCATCCCGGCACGTATCCGGAAAAGAGTTGCTGGAAGGCATCCGCCGTTACGCCCTGCAGGAGTACGGCGCCATGTCCAAAACAGTGTTAAACACCTGGGGCATATTCCGTTGCGAGGATTTCTGGTACATAACATCCAACTTGATCAAAAAAGGCATCCTGGGCTGCACTCCGGAAGACTCCATTCACGATTTTGAGAATGGATATGATTTTCAGGAGGCATTCCGCGTCCCGTTCGAGCCGGATAAAGCCGCGCGCCGGCCGTGCAAGAGTTGACCGCGTATGGCCAAAAGCATAGGACCATCTTCCACTCCGGATGTTACATTGATAGCCTGCCCATCGTCTCCGGCAGCCTTTTACAACATGCAAGCTTGCGCTTGTAGCTTGCACGGCCACATCGGAGGGCGGCAAGCTTTAGACCTGCCCCTGCCAGGCAACGCGCGGCAGGCAGGCGGCGGCCGGGCGGCCGCCTTGATTGTGAACGCAAACCGCTTAGTTTGGAGTTTGATCATGTTATGTTCTTCCCTGGCCTTCGCCGCCGCGCCGGATGTCAGCCCCGCCGCTGACGGCGCTTTCCCGCATAACCTGCGATCCGGCCTGTCCCGGCTGGTGCTGGATAACGGCATGAAAGTCATTCTGCGGGCGGAACGCACGGCGCCCGTCGTTTCCGTCCAATTCTGGGTCGGCACCGGTTCAGCGCACGAACAGGAACTACTGGGCGCCGGGCTTTCCCATTTGATTGAGCACATGATCTTCAAGGGCACTCCCACCCGCGGGCCGGCGGAAATTTCCCGCGCCATCAGCGATGTCGGCGGCCTGATCAACGCCTATACTTCGGTGGATCGGACGGTGTTTTTCGTGGATTTGCCGGCCGCCAACTGGCAGACGGGATTTGAAATCCTGGCCGACGCCCTGCGCCATGCTGCCTTCCCGGAGGATGAATGGCGGCGGGAAAAGGAAGTCATTCTCCGGGAAATGGCCATGTGCCGCGATAACCCCGACAATGAAATCTCGCGCCTGCTGCTCGAAACCGCCTACCGCGTGCATCCCTACCGCGTGCCGATAATCGGATACGAAGACATCTTCCGGCGTCTGACCAGGGAAGATTTGCTGAACTTCTTTCAACGCCATTACACCCCGGACAACATGATCCTGGCGATTGCCGGGGATATTGACGTCGCGGCCGCTGCCGAAACGGTCAAGGCGGCTTTTAAAGATTTTACCCGTCGCCCGCGCGCCCCGCTGGTTTTACCGGCCGAGCCGGCTCAACTCAGTCCGCGCAGCGAGCGGCGCACCGGCCCGCACCAGGTCGGTCGCCTGGAGCAATCCTGGCACACCGTTTCCCTGGAACACCCGGATGCCCCGGCCCTGGACATGCTGGCCATCGTTACCAGCGGCGGCCGGAGCGCCCGGCTGGTCAGCCGGGTGGTCGAGCGCGACAAGCTGGCGCATCGCATCGATACCTGGTCGTTTAACCCGGCGGAACCCGGCCTGTTCGGCATCAGCGCCGTTTTCGACCCGGCGCAGGAAACCGCATTATGCGCGGCCATTGAAGACGAAATCCGCGCCTGGCGCCAGGGCCCCTTCAGCCGTGAAGAGACGGAAAAGGCCCGGCGCATGGTCCTGAACCGGGTCATGCAGGAATGGCAGACAGCCCATGGCCAGGCGCGCAACCTGGCATCCGGCGAATTCTACGCCGGCGATCCGCTTTTCATGGAACATTATTTACAGCGGCTGCATCAGGTGACGCCGGAAGATTTGAGCCGCGTGGCGCAAACCTACCTGACTCATGCCGGCCGCACCAGCGCCTTCCTGCTGCCTCAGACCGCCGAAGCCGTTCCCGCGGAAATTCCGCCGGCCACGATCATGCCGGCCGTGCAAAAAAACGCCTTGAGCAGCGGCATGCCCCTGCTGACCATGGAAAACCGGCGCCTGCCGCTGGTCAACATCTGCGTGGCGCTCCAGGGCGGATTGCGGTATGAAACGCCGGAAAACAACGGCATTACCTGCATGATGGCCGAATTGCTGACCCGCGGCTCGATCGGCCGTTCCGCCAGCCAGATTGCCGAACTGGTGGACAGCCGCGGCGGCGCTTTCACGGCCTTCGCCGGGCAGAATAGTTTCGGTTTGCAGGCACAATGCCTGGCGGACGACGCGGAAATTTTCATGGAATTGCTGGCGGAAGGATTGCTGCGCCCGGTGTTCGAGGGAGCCGAAGTCGAAAAACGCCGCCAGATACAACTGGCGCTGATTGCCCAGCAATTGGAGTCGCCCCTGTTCCTGGCCCAGCAATCCCTGCGACAGATGCTCTTCCCGGGGCACCCCTACCGTTTCGCGCCGGAAGGCCAGCCGGAAACCGTCGCGCGCATTACGGCCGGCGACCTGCGCGCGTATCATGCCCGCCTGGCGGTGTCCGGCAACGCGGTGCTGGCGGTGTTCGGCGATATTGATCCAGACCGCGCGGCGGCGCTGGCGGAGAAATACCTGCGGGCCATCCCCCGGGGCCCCGGCCCGGCGGTGGAACGGGAGCCGCCGGCGGCGGAAATCAAGCTGCCGGAGGAGCGGGTGCAACTGGCCCCCAAGGAGCAAACCATCCTCATGCAGGGGTTCCCCGGCGTGACACTGCTCGATCCGCGGGTGGATGCGTTGAACCTGCTGCAAACCATCCTGAGCGGACTTTCCTCCGACCTGCTGATCAATATCCGCGACAAGGAAGGGCTGGCCTATTTCGCCGGCGCCATTCACCGGCCGGGCATCGAGCCGGGATTGTTCGCGGTGTATGCCGGCATTCATCAAAATGCGCTGGAACGGGTGAAACAATTAATGGCGGAGGAGTTGACGCGTCTGGCCGGCGGCGGCATCCGGCCCGAGGAACTCGACCGGGCGCGCGCACAAATGCTTTCACGCCATCTGCACAACCTGCAACTTAACGGCGAACTGGCCCAGGAATGCTCCTTGAACGAACTGTACGGGCTGGGCTATGATTTCAGTTTCCGTCTCGAGCAGCGTTTGCGGCAGATTACCGCGGCGGACCTGGCTGCGGCCGCGGGCCTCTTCGCGCCTGGGCGCATGGCCACCGCCGTGGTTGCGCCGGACAGCCAGGCCGGAGTGCCGGCCGCAGTGGGAGAATAACAAAGGAGGGCTTGACCATGACCGACAAAAAGCAGCCGGATCAGAACAAAATCCTGTTCGTCAACATGGTTTCCATGCTGACCATGTCAGCCATGCACCAGTTGGGCAAGATCATCAATCCGGCCACCGGCAAGGCGGAAACCAGCCTCGAAGGCGCGCAAGCCACCATTGACATGCTGGATATGCTGAGCGCCAAGACCCGCGGCAATCTCGACGAGGAAGAGGGCAAGATGCTGGCGGACACCCTGACCATGTTGAAATTGAATTACGTGGAAACCAGCAAGATGGCGCCGGCGGACGGCCAAAAGACGCGGCAGCCGGATGGAGAAAAATCGTCTGCCGCCGCCAAACAACCGGCGGATGCCGGCGCCCCAAAAACCGGCGCCGGCAGCGCGCCCGCCGGCACAGGCCAACCACAGTCCGAACCCAAGCCGCCGTCATCCGACGCCAAGTTCCACAAAAGTTACGGGTGATTTGAGCGTCCGATCCGATGGTAGGGCGAGACCCCGCTCAAAGCGGGGTAAACCTCCGGCTTGTCCCGCTTGGCGCGGGAGCGAGCCGTCCGCCCGCGGCTCCGTCGGAGACGTCGCCCTACCCCAGGAAACGTCGCCCTACCCCAGGAAACGTCGCCCTACCCCAGGAGACGTCGCCCGTCCGGAGACGTCGCCTTTTCATCCAGCACTCCGCACGATTGAATATTAATCCGCCGCGACGGCGTTAATATCGGCCGAGAAACCGCCGGCCTCGATGAAGGTAGCCTGCATCCGGCGGTTTACCATCTCGTTTTCTCCCGAATCGAAATCCCCCTGGAGGGTGCCGGCGATGGTGATCGCGTAGCCAGCCGAAGAACCGCTGGCCGAAAACTGGGCGAATACCTGGGCGTCTTCCGGGATAACTACGCTGGGGTCAGATGCGTCATAGTTGCCGCCAGTGGTATTCATGTCGCCGATATTCCCTTCATAAACCGCGCCATTGCTGTCCACCAGGCGCAGGGTATTGCCCGTATGATAGACGACGAAGGAATAAATCGCCTGGCCATGGTTGCCCTGGCCGGCGTCCTCCTGGGTGACGAGATACATGTAATTGGCCTTGATCGGCGTGCCCGCGGCGATCGGCGCGGGAAATTTCAGCGTCCAGACCCGGCTGGCGTAGTTGATGGTGCCGGAACTACCGTCAGCGGGCGAGACCGAGAGATTATAAGTGCCCAAGCCTGTATTCGCCGTGGCGTCAGTGAACCGGTAAGAACCGACAATGATCGTCAAGGTGCCGGGAATCGGCACGCCATGAATGGTGCCGGAGAACTCCGTCGTCATGCCGTCGCCGGTCCCGATGACCTCATCGCGCGAACTGTTGGTAACGGAAATGGTACCCAGCATGTTCGTGCGGCCGAATTCGCGCACCAGCACCCTGCCGTCCGGGGCGCGATAATTGCCGCTGAAATTCGCCCAGTCATAACCGGTGCTCACCCAGGTATCCACTCCGCCGCCGCTGGTCCATTCGCAGCCGGTCATACCCAGAACCATCAATCCCATCCCCGCCAATCCCGCGAACACTAACTTGCTCTTCATTGATTTCCTCATTATTTTCCCCGGCATCTCTGCCTCGTTACATGTTGTTTATATTGTCAGGGCGACACGGCGGTCAAGGGACCCAGGCTTTGCCAAGGCTACGCCGGGCAAGCTGACCGCCCTACCAAATTTTTCTACAATGCACGGCGGTCAAGGGACTGACCGCCCTACCTTTTTCCCGCAATGCAAGGCGTCGCCTTGCCTGAACTTACCGTCTTCCCAGCACCGGCGTGGCGCCGGCAGGCCCGAACTCGCCGCTCATTTCCCGCCCATTCAACAAGACGCTCCAGGCGCCGGTCGGCGGATAGTAATAGGCGGGATCCGTGCGGCCATCGCCATTGTAATCGCCGGGCACTGGGATGACGCCATACCAGCCGAACTGGCCTTCCACGGCAGGCTGCCCGTTCATGGGATAAACGCGCCACCAGCCGGTATTGGCGTTGAACACCGCCAGGTCGGTCCGGCCGTCCCCGTCGTAATCGCCCGGCACGGGGATTTCATGCGGTCCGCCCCACTGCAGGTTGGAGTTCTGCCCGAACCAGGTGCGGATGGACCAGACGCCCGAGGCCGGATCGTAAACTGCCAGGTCGGTCCGGCCGTCCCCGTCATAGTCGCCCGGCACGGGGATATGCGTCGGCCCGCCGTGGCTGACGCTCAGCAGTTGTTGATTGTTGTAAGGATAGATATGCCAGGCGCCGGTAACGCGGTCATACAGCGCCAGTTCCGTGAACATGTCGCCGTCGTAGTCGCCCGGCACGGGGATCATGTTGGCCAGGCCGAAGGGCAGGTTGTAGTAATCCCCGCTCATGGTCCAGACCTGCCACAAACCGGAAGCCGCCTGGTACAGCGCCAGGTCGCTGCAACCGTCGCCATCGAAGTCGCCCGTCAGCGGCGTCATCGAGGCATCGCCAAACTGCCCCTGGTCAACCAGGCCAGCCATGGTATAGACATGCCAATCTCCGGCGGTTGGATCATACACCACGGCGTCGGTGCGACCGTCACCATCAATGTCAGCCGGGCTGGCCGCCGGGCCATAGCAGGGAGGCCGGTAATACGGGAAGTCGGCGCGATCCAGGGGATCGGTGTTGTAACGCCGCAATTCCGCGCCATCCGAATAGCCGTCGCCATCGCTGTCCCAGACGGTGGGATTCAACACCGGGCCGCGGGCGCGCGGCTGGTACCCGTAAACCAATCCGTTATAATGAACCTCGAAAGCGTCCGTCAGGCCGTCGTCGTCGGTGTCCAGCAGGCGCGGATTCAGCACGCCGCTGGAATACTGGTATTCCTGGTAGTTGGTTTCGCCATCGCCGTCGAAGTCCGTGTCGCCGGTTTGATTCAGGCTGCCGAAATATTCCATTTCCCAGGCATCGGGCAGCATGTCGTTGTCCAGGTCATGGTCGCGCAGGACCAGTTTGCGCCCGGTCAACTGCATGGTGTTCACCAGCGCCAGCTGCCCGGGTTTATACATATTGTTGTTGTCCTGCACAAAGCCCTGGGTTTTCCAGGCGGCCCATTCGCCGGACGGCGTCCCGCCGAACGGCGCGGTGTCAATATAAGCCCGCACATAATACGCGCCCTCAGGCAAGCCCTTGATGGTGAAGGGAATGATCTTGTTGGGATCGGACGTGCGGGGAATGGCCTCGCGCACGCGCGCCTCCGGCATGCCGCTGAAGCCGATGTTGTCAAAGGCTTCCACCACGAGGCGGGTGGCAGTCGTCTTGCCGTAATAGTAAACTTTGCCGCTGATGGTGCGGGTGTAACTGCTGTTCAGATTGATCTCAAAGGTCTGGACGGACCCCAGGTCATCGCCGGACCACGGCCCCTGCCCGGCCGGGTTCCAGCCGGCCACGCGCCAGAAATAGGTCCCATTGCCCCATTCGGAGGCGTAAGCGTCGGGATAATCGCGGCAGATGCCGTCGCGGTCGCGCCCGGGCGCCGGGTAAAGCCGGTCTTCCACCATCGTCAACCGCCCATCGCTCTCCTTGCGCGCCACCTGCAGGTGGTACATGGTGGCGTTGGTGCCCATGGTCCACTCGAACTGGTTGCGGGCGGCGTACAGCGTGGCGCCGCGGGGCGCGACCGCGTAAGCCCGCTCCGGCAGGCTCCAATTGATGAAGAACGTGCCGTTTTGCGCGCCCGCCCACCAGCGGTAGGAGCCGGCCGGCATGCCATAGAAGCCGTAGCGCTGGCAATCCCATTCGTGGAAGAAATTGCGCGGGGCGCGGATATTAAGGTCGAAGTGGTTCGGCGACCCCGCGATGCTGGTGTGATTGATGATCACATGGGTCAGGAGGTTGGTGTCGGAAATATTGGTGGAGCCGGGCAGACTCCACTTAAAGCGGTGATAGCCCGGCAGATTCTCGTGCAGGTAAATGCGGAGATCCCGCAAATCGGAAACACCCAGATGGTAAGGCTGGCCATGCGTCACGCCGAACGGTTCGCCCTCGTCCCATTGGTTATTGCCGTTGACATCCAGGATACCCGCCAGGTACACCGGGCCTTCCTTGAAGCCGGAGAAACCGAACATGGGGTTCGCCGGATCAATATACGGATAAGATACGCTGATCTCATTGCCTTCCGCCGGCACTTCGTCGTTAGCCCAGGTCAGGAAAAATTCGCCGGTATTGTAATCCAGCCGGCCGGCGACGCCTTCGCCTGTGCCTTCGCCTTCATAGGTAAAGGCCTCAGGACCGGTAAAGGTAAACGTCGCGTAACTGTAATACACCATCTGTCCGTCCCACCAATACATGATGGCCGAGATTCTAACCGCCGTGCCGGCCCGCAAGGGCGCGTAAGGCAACCGGCCGTTATAGGACCGGGTGCCGTTGGCGTAACCGATCACTTCGGAGATGGTGTTGTCCAGTCCGATCTGGGAGGCTTGCTCGGGACCGTCCATGGAATCCACCTGGTAGCCCCAGACGCGGTAGGTGCCGGTTTTCTGGCCGGTATAAATGATCCGGCCGGTGACGCGCGGGCTGGGACGGCTCCCGGAATTCGAGGGGTCGGTGCCGGCGATGAACTCGGCGTAATTGCTCCAGCCGTCATTGTCCTTGTCCAGATGCGAGTCATCCCGCTTGGGATCGAGTCCGTACTCGGTTTCCCAGGTGTCGGGCATGCCGTCGCCATCGTCATACAGTTCGCCCCAGGTCAGGGCGTAGGGGTCGGTGGTGCTGCGGCTGTTGTAATCGCTCAAGCCGTCGCCGTCCGTATCCCAGTTCATCGGGTTGGTGCCGGCCATGTACTCGGCCCAGTTGGACAGGCCGTCGGCGTCCGGATCGCCCCAGCGCCCATTGACGCCGGTGGCGTCAAAAGGATCCAGCCCGTAGAGCAGTTCCCACCGATCCGGCAGTCCGTCACCGTCGGAATCAATCGTATCCGGATCCTGGGGATCGATGGAACTCAACCAGGTGTCCGGCGGTTTCTTGCCCTGGGCCTTGCCGACCAGCCACATGCCGCGGCCCATGTCAATGCCATAGCCGCGATGGGTGAAATTGTACGGATTCGCGTTATTGCGGAAATCCTCCGGAAGAGTGACCTCGCTGTAATTGGAGACGGAAATGCCGTAGCCATCAGGCTCAACGCCCGGCTGCGCCAGTGAAACCTGGTCAATAACGCGCGTATCCAGCGGCAGCATGCGCGGGATGCTCCTGACGCGGTCCTGGGCGATAACAATGTAATTGGGATAAATTTCCGAGAAATTCAGCCGGCCGTAACTCACATCCACCGGCAGCGGGGGCCGCCACGGCAACTCGGAAGGCGCGGTGCCTTCAATGGCCGGATCGGGCAGGCTGTTAAATGTATAGTAGGAGAACAGACTGTTGGCGCCATGCTGGTATGGATCATTGCCGTAAAGCACCAGGCCGACTTCCTCCTGGGTCAGGCGCCGCAGGCGCCTTTCCTGGATTTCCGCCGTGTTCAAGACCCGGTCCCAGACCCGCACTTCGTCAATATAGCCGCCGAAAAACTTGCTGCCGGCCATGGGGAAATGCCAGCCGCCTATAAGCTCCGAGCCGCCGACGGTCATGGTGCAATTGGCATGCCAAAGTCCGTAATCGCCCTCAATGCCCCGCGCCGGGATATCCGTCGTGCGATGCGTCGCCGCGGCACTGCCGTTGACGTAGAGTGTCAGCATGGTTCCATCGAACACCCCCGCCAGGTGAATCCACTCGTTGGTTTGCATCTGCCCCGCCAGATTCGCGGCGGACGCCCGCTGTTCGGCCCAGGAGCCCAGGCCGTGGAACAAGACATACGGCACGCCGTTGGACCCGATGCCCAACTGGAAATTGGCCAGCATGCTCAGCTGCGAGCCGCTCGGTCCCAGGATTTGATATTGCGAGGCTTTTTCGACGATGACCTGGTCATGGGGCGCCGTCAGGCGGGAAGGACGCACCCAGGCTTCCACGGTAAACTTCGTGAAGTCGCCGTAATGCGACCAGGCATACGAACGGCACCAGGAATTGGTGCCGTCCAGCCACAAAACGCGGTTGCGCAACGGGCTATTGGCATCCAGGGGGTCGGTACCGGCCACCCAATCGTTGGTGCGGAAACCGGTAACTTCCTGGTAATCCCCGATCAAATCGCCGTCCGTGTCATAACCTTCCGTCATGGCGGCAAACCGGAACGGGAACCAACTCGGCCCGCTCGAAAAACCGAACGCGCTCCAATTTTCCTTGTAGTTAAAATACACAAACACGTATGGGTTCAATGCATTCGCGCTGGAATACGGGTCGGTCCGCCACAGGGGCGACGGACAGGTGTGCAACTGCGCCTGCCGGTAATAAGAATATTCCTGGAAACTCGACAAGCCGTCGCCATCCGGATCGTTCCCCGGGCACCCATGCCCGTGCGGACCAATTAAATTTCCCACCATCATGAGCTTAACGTTCGCGTCGTCCGTCGCATGCATGGTGTTGAAATAATCCACCAATTCCATGAAATTCTGGAATGGCCCGGAGGAGGCGCTGCCGACTTGCTCGCCCGGGATGCCGGGCGCGCTGTCGGTTGCCCGCGTCAGCCCCAGATCGTAATGCACACCTTCCAGGTTGATATACAGCGGATTCAGGCAATGGAAGACATCCCAGAAATCATCCATGCCGTTGACATTGGAGTCCATGGGTGTAATAGAAGGTCTGCTGCTGAAGAAATGGCTAGGGCCGGCAAAAGTGGTATTGTAATTTTCGTAACCGCCCCAACGGCCGCTGTAACCCCAGCAGTTGGTGGCCGGGAACGCGGCGCGCAGCACGGCGACATCCTGGGTGACGCCGCTCAAGGCATTCGCATACATGAACGAGGCGCAGGACAGGTAATGCGGCGGCAGGAAAACGTCCATGTTACGCGGACCAATCCCTGTATCCCACGGCATGGTGCGCCGCGAGATGAATTTAACGGCCTGGTATGAGGCAAATAAATCCGGCGGCATCCAGCGGGGATTACAGAACTGCCATTCGGTAACGGTGCCCGTCCAGTATTCCTGCCAATTGATCAAACCATCGCCGTCGGTGTCGGCGTTGGCGTCGTTGAAGCGCGGGTTGGCGCCGGCGAAAATCTCCCAGCCGTCGGGCAAACCGTCGCCGTCGGTGTCTGCCAGGGTCGGGCAGGTCAGGTGCGTCTGTTCCACCCCGTCCAGCACGCCATCCCAGTCGGTATCGCGCGGATGCGGGTCATTCGGCGCCGGCGCCAGGATGACCCCGGGGTCGCTGGGCAAAAGCTTGGCGTCATACGCGCTGCCCTGCGCCAGCAGGTGGGCCCGATTGGCCCATTCCAGCAGGTTGCTGAGCCCGTCGCCGTCGGCATCGGCGCCGGCGTCTCCACTGTAATTCGGGTTCAATCCGACATACAATTCCCAGCCATCGGGTATATTATCGCTGTCCGAATCCTGGCGGGACGGGTCGGTGGCGGAAGGGCGGCCGGGGAACAGCCAATCGTCGTTGACCGCGATGACGCGGCCGGCGGCATCCCAGGAAAGCCGCCCGATATAGTCGCCGCCCAGGTATTCCTGGAAATTGTTGTAACGCGCGGTGAAATCGGGGCCGGGCCACCGGACAGCGCGGCTGGCGGTGCCGGCGGCGTTGGTCATGTTCAGCACCAGCTGGCCGGCGCCTTCCATCCAGGCCGTGAAGGGGCTGAACATCGAAACGCCGGGGTGCAGTTCAACCGGCGTGGATTTATATACCAGTTCGTTTTTGATGATCGGGTTGACAATCCAGACATCGGCCTCGGTAAAAGTCCCGTCGCCGTCCATATCCACCCAGATCGGATGGCCGGCGGCGTAGGGCGGCAAACCGGCGTCCATGCCGTAGTACACATCTTCCGCGATCAAGTCGCCGGTCATGCCGTTGGACAAGGGCTCGGAGGCGAGCAGAACCTGATCGGTGAACAGGGTGAACACGCCGTCGCCATCCACGTCCATCCATGCGGTTTTGACCTGGGTGGCGATGGGCGTATTGCTCAAAACACCGGTGTAATAAACATCGTAAGGCATCAAGGTGCCGGCCACCGGAGCGGTCAGACCGTTGGTCATCTGCAGCACGCCGTACAAATACGTTGTCCGGTTGGTCTCGCCGGTGCCGGGATCAATCGTCGTCACAGTGAAGTTCCTGCGCACGGCCTGGTAATCATTATCGGGGTTTTCGTAAGCATCGCTGTAATCCAGCGGGTTCAGCCCGAAATACTCTTCCCACCAGTCATCCATGCTGTCGCCATCCGTATCGGCATGCGTCGGGTCGGTGCCCAGCAGGTATTCCTGGATGTCCGTCAACTCGTCCCCGTCGGTATCCCAATTACCGGCGTTGGCGAAGGTGGGCTTAAGCGTCACCCATCCCAGGTTGGCGCTGGCAGTCAAGCCGCGGGCGAACGCCTCCGCCGAACGCCAGTACCAGAAGTAATACTCCCAGCCATCGGTCATCTCGTCTTCATCGGTGTCTTCCATCCGTGGATCCGTGCCCGGATCGTCATTCGGCGTCCAGTAAGCGTCGAAAGTAGTCGCGGAAGTCCAATGCCCGCCATTGGTGGAAATAACTCCGTCGAAACCGCGGCATTCCAGCAGGTTATGAAAAGACGGTCCGCCGGCATAACCTGTTTTGTCGCTCACCCCCAGCGTTTGCGGAGTGAGCATGCGCGTGCGCCGCAACGGGTACCCGGGAATTGCGCCGGCGATACCATCATATGAAATCCAATAAACTCCACCGGCCATATCACCGTCCGGCGATTGCGAATCATCCCTGACGGAGACCAGTGCCGGCGTATTGGTCGCCGTGGAGGGAATCCAGTCCCCATCCGGGTTGCCATAAGCTCCATTAGCCGCGGCGCTGTCCTTGGGATTTAATCCCCATGCGACTTCCCATTGATCTGGCAAGCCGTCTCCATCCAGGTCGCCGGCATTGTCCCACGGATATTTTTCGCGGCTGAATAGAACTGTAACAATCCGGTCGCTGTCCATCGTCAAGGTGATGGGATTGAGTCGGGAAGGCGAACCATAACTGCCCAACTCGTTGTTCACCCAGGCCGTACCGCTCCAACGCCGGCCAGTCCATTCAAAGAAATAACTCTTATAGGCCACGCCATCTACCACGACATTGGACGGGATGGCTGCCAGGGTCACTTCCGTGTCGGAAGGATAATAAAACGATTCCGGATCGTTCGGGATAGGAGTGCCTTCCGGTGCCCGTTGGACAAAACCCGCGCCCACCAGCCAATTGGAATTGGTTTCGCCGGCCAGGATGACATGCACCGTGAGTTTTTTCGCGGTAAAAGCATAAGTGGCAATGAAATCCGTAATGACACCCTCCGTTGTAGTGTGCGTCACAGGGTTAGGTGTCGGCGACCCATACAACGGACCTAAGCTGTTGAAGTAAACGCTATATTCGCCAACCGGCGCATTGGATATAGTGGTCTCTCCGGTCCCGTTAAAAGGCCCGGTATAGTCCGAGGGATATTCCGTGATGGTCCAAGTGGCATTGGACAAAACATTGCCGTCGCCGTCCCGCGGCAGAATATGCAAATCGCCGTATTGCCGGGAGTAACCCCCGGTCACCTCCTGCGGACTGGCGCCGGACAGCACCACCGAAGTATTGGCCGGCTTGGTGTAACCCACCACATTAGAAAACACGATCGTAACCGTGCCCGTGGGCAGCGGATTCACAACAGTGGAAACCGGCGCACCGCTGCCGTCATGCAAGTGAGTGTACCGGGTCGCATAGGCGCTGGAATTGGTCAGCAGGGCCGACGGAGCAGAGAACGACCAGTAGGCTGTCGCCTCGGATACAATTCCCGTAGTGACTACTGATAACGTGTTGGAATATTTATCGAAGTAAAAATTTGTTATAGTATACACCGGGTTTGCCATTAGCGTCTCATATGGCATCCCCCACGGGCCATTGCCCCAATACACATCTTGCCCGCGATAAATAAAAGTTCTGTTGACCGCGGTGTCGCCAAAATTATAACTGGCGCCAGACTGATACCAGTTAGCACCGTTATTGAAACTCCAATACCCCGCATTTATTACGTTACTACCGCCATCCTTTAAATAAATGTATGTAAGTTTTTGTCCACTATAGGTGTAATTACCTATGTAGTCGGTAGTAACACCGTTAGCATTGGATTTCGAGACTGCGCTGGGAGTCGAATATCCAGCGACCGAACCAAATGTCACTGTGTACGTGCCAACCGGGGCATTGACAATAGTCCACTCGCCTGTTCCGGATGTCGAATTAGTATAATCAGTCGGATACTGGGTAATAGTCCATGGGGCATTCGTCAACGGATTGGCATATTCATCTTGCGGCAGTATATGAATGTCGCCATGTTGCCGGGTGTAAATACCGGTCACCGCCTGAGGATCAGCGCCTGTCACTATATAATTTATATTACTAGGCTTATCGTAGCCTGGCAGATTGGAAAACACGATCGTGACTGCCCCGGTAGGAAGGGGGGTTAAATCCGTCGGGACCGGCGCACCGTCACCGTAATGTATGTGCGTGTACTTGGCTTGATACGCGCTGGAATTGGTGAGCATCGCCGACGGAGCAGAGAACGACCAGTAGGCTGTCGCCTCGGATACAATTCCTGTGGTGACTACAGTAAGCGTATTGGAATATTTTTCGAAATAAAAGTTTGTGATCAACATCACGGGGTTGGAGATCATCGTAGAATACGGCATTCCCCAAGGACCCTGGCCCCAATATACATCTTGCCCTTGATAAATAAAAGTTCTGTTGACCGGGGTGTCACCAAAATTATATGTATCGCCGGACAAACGCCAGGAAACACCATTGTCAAAACTCCACTGGCCATAGTTGATGTCGTTGGAAGCTCCATCCCTTAAATAAATTTGAGTCAGTTTACTGCCGCTATAGGTGTAATTGCCAATGTAATCAGTAGTTACGTCTTTGGCATTTAGTTTTGAGACTGCGCTGGCAGTCGAATATCCAGCAATCGACCCAAATGTCACTGTGTACGTGCCAACCGGGGCATCGGGGATGTTGGTCACCCCTGTGCCAAATGTGGAGTTAGTGTAATCAGTCGGATACTGGGTAATCTCCCATGTGGCATTCGTCAACGGATTGGCATATTCATCTTGCGGCAGTATATGAATGTCGCCGTATTGCCGTGTGTAAATACCGGTCACAGCCTGGGGATCAGCGCCGGTCACGTTAGTGGTTACATTACCAGGCTTATCGTAGCCTGGCAGATTGGAAAACACGATCGTGACCGCCCCGGTAGGCAAGGGATATAAAGGTGTTTCCACCGGCGAGCCATCACCGTAATGTATTTGCGTGTACTTGGCTTGATACGCGCTGGAGTTGGTGAGCATCGCCGACGGCGAAAGGAATGACCAATAGGCATTCGTCTCCGTCACGATGCCCGTAGTGACGACTGACAGCGTGTTGGAATATTTAAAAAAGTAGAAGTTAGTGGTAGTATCCAGATCGGGATTGACCACCCAAGTCTCATGGGGCATGCCCCACTGGCCGTTGGAAGCGTTAATGCTCCAGTAAACATCCTTGCCGCGATAAATAAACTCAATGTCGCGGGAAGTTCCGCCCAGGTCAACGAATGAACCGGAATTATGCCAGGTGGAGCCGTCGGTATTCAGCCATTCCGTCCCGGACAGATGCGTGCCGTCGGTGGCGCGCAAATACAACCGGATGGCCCAGGCGGGATGCGTGATCAGGGCGCCGGCGGCGAGGCACAGCCCCAACAGGCAGGCGCGCAGTCCGCGCGCCCAGCGATATCGGCCGGAAATCCGGCTTATTTTATTCAATTCGCGTGTCATGGCGTTATTCTCGTTTTGATTATTTGAACCAGGCTTTGTTCTGTCTTTACCATTAAATTAAACTACCATATCCTTGGTTGAGACGCAATGTTTTTTTCTCAATTTTAAAACACGTAGTGCGCCACTACTTGGCGCAATTCGGATGCCGGACGCCGAACGCCGTTCGGCGCTACAGCCGGAATTCGGACGGCCAAATTGCGCGCCGGTTGAGCCTGATTTACGGCTGTAGTGCGCTACGGCGTGGCACATTCCGCCTCCGTCATTCCGGTCAAAACACTGGACGCGGACTCACGACTGATCATCCATCCGAACGACTTCCACCGGGCATTCGGGAATGGCTTGCATAAACACCCGGCCGTAGCGTCTGGTGGAAATGCGGGAATCCAGCACGACGATGATTCCCTCGTCCGTGGCGGACCGGATCAGGCGCCCCACCCCCTGGCGGAATTTCAAGACGGCTTCCGGCAGGGAATACTCCCAGAAGGCGTCGCCGCCGCGCGCGCGGATCAAATCCATGCGGGCCTTGGTCACCGGCTCATCGGGCACGGCAAACGGCAGGCGGGTGATGATGACATTGCTCAAGGCCTCGCCGCGCACGTCCACGCCCATCCAAAAACTGTCCAGCCCGAACAAAACCGCCCGGCCGGACTCCCGGAAACGGCGTAGCATGGCATGCCGCGACAGGCCCTGCCCCTGCACCAGCAGCGGCAAATCCAGCTCCTCCAGAAATGGCGCCAGGCGCTGCGCGATCTCCCGCATCAAGACTGCGTTGGTAAACAGGACAAACGCCCGGCCGCCCGTCTTCCGGAGAAAAAAACGGATGTTGGTTTCGAGGGCCGCGGCAAATCCCTCCGCACGCGGGTCGGGCATGTCTTCCACGACGAACAAGCGCATCTGGCGCATGTAATCGAAGGGGGAGTTGACGATCAATTCCGCGGCTTCCGCCCCGCCGATGCGCTCTTTGAAATATTTGATGCTGCCATCGACCGAGAGGGTGGCGGAAGTCAACACCACCGACTCAAACCCTTTAAACAAAGCATCTTGCAACATGGGCCCAACCTCCACCGGCGCGGAGCACAGGCTGTATTTAATATACCCGGCGCGGTGGCTGCCGCGGGCGAATTCGGTTTCTACCCAGTAAACCTGGTTGGCCAGGGACTGCCGCATGAAAGCCTGCAGGCTTTCGCACATGGCCTGGCCGCGCCGGGCCAGGGCGGTCAGTTCCGTCTGCATGTCCAGGCTCTCCGTTGCCTCGGCCTGCCGCTTTAAAATCGCGCTGATTTCACGCAGGCGCTCGGGCAACATGCCGGCGCAATCGAGCGGTTGCTGCGCTACCCGCCGGGTCTCGCGGCCTTCCAAGCCGGCCCACTGGTGGATGCTCTCGAAAAAAACCTCCGCATCATGCCAGGCATGTTGCAGCAACTGGACGCCATCGGCATCGCCCAACGCGACCATCAGGCCGCGCCCGGCGGATTTCCGGCGATGGCTTTCATCCTGGGCGGCATCGCCATTGTACAACCGGCGCAGCCAGAATTCCAGCCCGCCCTGGGTCAGGCGCAGGCCGAAATGCTCGCTGGCCACCGACTCGATACAATGCGCTTCATCCAGCACCAGCGTGTCGAATTCCGGCAAAAAGCCGGTTTCCAGGCCGCTGGCGCCGGGCGCCAGTCCCATGGCAAGATTTGAAAAAAAGAGGTGGTGGTTGAGAATCAACAGGTCGGCGTCAAACGCGGCGGCCCGGGCGCGCATCAGGAAACATCGCCGGTAATACTGGCACTTGCGATTCAAACAGTTGTCATATTCCGCGCACACCTGCCGCCATAAATCCGGCGGGGGCGGCTCCAAAGCGCCATCGCTGAAGGCCGATATGCTGCCGTCAAACACGGCCGCGGACGTGGCGACGTCCCCGGACGTGGCGACGTCATCGGCTCCGGATGCTGCGACGCCGGCCAGTGACATTTCCTCGGCCATGCGCACCAGTTCCTCGAGGTCGGCGGCCTGGTTCTGGTAGAACAAGTCCGGCCCCAACTGCCGGGCGAGGAACAGGCGGCGCAGGCACAGGTAATTGTTGCGGCCCTTACAAATCACCGCCCTTAAATTCAGGCCCATCCGGCGCAACAGGAACGGGATGTCACGCCGCGCCAATTGCTCCTGCAGATTGATGGTATAAGTCGAAACCGCGACGGGCTTCTCCCCGCCCTCCGCGGCCAGGCGCAGTAATGGGGCCAGGTAGGCAAAGGTTTTGCCGACCCCCGTGCCGGCTTCCACCGCCAGATGTTCCGGGGTCAGGATGGCGTTGGCCACCGCCAGGGCCATGGCGCGTTGCTGCGGCCGTTCTTCGTAAACAAAATCATCGGCATCCGCCGACGGGATGCCGTCCGCCGACGGCGGCCGGCCGGCCAGCAAGCCGGACGGGCCGAACAAGGCGTCCACATCTTCCAGGATGCCGGCTTGCATTTTATCGGTTGAATTATTCTGGATGGAAGCGATCATTGCGCATATCCGGCCAATAAAATTCCTGAATTTTGCATGAATATTGGCGTTGAAATGATTTGAAGCAATCACAGAGCGTGCAAATTAATTTTTGCACGATTAACTACTGTCACCCATATGGTTACGCGAGCATATTTTCCAGAAACGCCAATATTCCCCGGCGGCCGGCCGCGCGATTTTGGCGCGGTGCAGCGTTGGCAAGGGTTCCATGTATATGAATACACCATCACCCTCGCCGCCTTGCCCCGCGCCAAACTTGCGCGGTGCAAAATTCAGGAAATTAAAAAAAGACTTGCCCTATCGGGCAGCTTATGGCACATTAACTGCGAATCAAGCAGCAAAAGCGAGCGTAGCTCAGTGGTAGAGCTCTACCTTGCCAAGGTAGATGTCGAGGGTTCGAATCCCTTCGCTCGCTCCATCTTCTTCCGTCGTCCCTGCCATCCCGATGGAGGTTGGGAGCGGATTTTTTTCTCTCACAAAGCCACAAAGTCACCAAGCAAGCATCATTCCTCCTTCGTGGCTTAGTGTCTTTGTGAGAGATCATTTTCTCCGTCTCTGCCCCTCTGTGCCTATGTGCCTTTGCCCCTCTCTGTTTGTCTGAAAAACCGGATCAGGGCGTTGGTCGAGGAATCGTGCTGCAAGTCCGGTTCCGCTGGGCTCTGCAACTCCGGCAGTATTTTCCCGGCAAGCTCCTTGCCCAATTGCACACCCCACTGGTCGAAGGAATAAATCTGCCAGATTACGCCCTGGACGAAAATTTTATGCTCATACAGGGCAATCAACCGCCCCAGCACGGCCGGCGTCAATTCTTCGGCCATGATGGTGTTGGTGGGGCGGTTGCCTTCAAAAGTCTTGTGAGGAATCAAATCGCCCGGCACGCCGGCCGCCTGCAGTTCCGCCGGCGTGCGCCCGAAAGCCAGGGCCGCGGTCTGCGCGAAGAAATTCGCCATGAGCTTGGCGTGATGATCGCCGGTGGGATGATGCGAACGGCAGAAACCGATGAAGTCCGCCGGCACAAGCTTGGTGCCCTGGTGGATCAACTGGTAGAAGGCATGCTGGCCGTTAGTGCCCGGCTCGCCCCAGATGATCGGCCCGGTCTGCCACGCCACCCGGCGGCCGCGCCGGTCAACATACTTGCCGTTGCTTTCCATGTCCGCCTGTTGCAGGTAGGCCGGGAACCGGCACAGGGACTGGTCATAAGGCAGGATGGCATGGGTCTGGGCGTCGCAGAAATTGTTGTGCCAAATCCCCAGCAACGCCAGCAGCACCGGCAGATTCAGTTCCGGCGGCGCATCGCGGAAATGGTTGTCCATGGCATGGAACCCGTCCAGCATCTCCGAGAAATGCTCCGGACCAATGGCCAGCATCAGGCCCAGTCCCACCGCCGAGCAGAGGGAATACCGGCCGCCCACCCAATCCCAGAACTCGAACATGTTGCCGGCGTCAATCCCGAATGCCCCGACCGCCTCGGCATTGGTGGAGACAGCGACAAAATGCCGGGCCACGGCCGCGGACTGCTTCAAGGTGTACAGCAGCCAGTCGCGCGCCGTCAGCGCGTTGGTCATGGTTTCCTGCGTGGTGAATGTCTTGGAGGTGACGATGAAGAGCGTCTCCTCCGGGCACATCTCCCGCAACGCTTCGCACAGGTGCGTAGCATCCACATTGGACACGAACCGCACCTGGAGCTCATGCCGCGCGTAGGGTCGCAGGGCCGCGCAAGCCATCGCCGGCCCCAGATCGGATCCGCCGATACCGATGTTGACCACATTGCGGATCGGCTTGCCGGTGAATCCGCGCCATTCGCCGTCGCGCACCGCCGCGGCAAATTGCCCCATCTTGTCAAGGACGCGGTTGACTTCCGGCATGACATCCCGGCCATCCACCAGGATCGGCGTATTGGAGCGGTTGCGCAGGGCGATATGGAGCGCCGCGCGATTTTCGGTGCGGTTGATGGCCGCGCCGGCGAACATGGCCGCGCGCGCCGCCGGCAGCCCGCACGCCGCCGCCAGCGCCTGCAGCAGGCGCATGGTTTCCGCCGTGATCCGGTTTTTAGAGTAATCCAGCAATAACCCCGCCGCTTCCACGGTAAAATGCCGCGCGCGTTCCGGGTCCGCCGCGAACAATTCGCGCAAATGCGCCGTCCGCATCTGCACGGCATGCGCCGCCAGCGCCCGCCATTCCGGCAGGTCCGTCAAAGGTTTGTCCAAATTAAGCATGGTGTTTGATCTCCCGTCCGTGGTTCACCCGCCGCCCGCCATGGTCGGCCGATCGCAGCTCACGGATAATGCCGCGCTGTTTGCCAAACCGCTCCATACTACCGCGCCGCGGAAAAAATTGCAAATCCCGCATATAAGCTTGCCTATCCGGCGCCGGCCGCTTATATTTTCCGGCATGTCGAATCTTTTGGTCATCATCCCAACCTATAACGAGTCCGACAATGTGCGCGGGATCGCCGCCGCCGTTTTCGCCGCGGCGCCCGCCGCCCACCTGCTGCTGGTGGACGATAATTCGCCGGATGGCACGGGCCGGATTGCCGACACCATGGCCGCCGCCGACCCGCGGGTCCACGTGCTGCACCGCCCCGGCAAAAGCGGCCTGGGCCGGGCCTACATCGCCGGGTTTCAATGGGCGCTGGAACGCGAATACCGGTTCATCATGGAGATGGACGCCGATTTCTCACATAACCCCGCCGATATCCCCCGCTTTATCCAGGCCATGGACCAGGCCGACCTGGTGTTGGGCTCGCGCTACATTAACGGGATCCGCATCATCAACTGGCCGCTCGAACGGCTGATCCTGAGCAAGGCCGCCAGCATGTATGTGCGCCTGCTCACCCGCATGCCGTTCAGCGATCCCACCGGCGGATTCAAATGCTTCCGCCGCGAGGTGCTCGCCGCGATCAACCTGAATGAAATCGTCTCCAACGGTTATTCCTTCCAGATCGAGATGACGCACACCGCCTGGCGTAACGGCTTCCGCATTGCCGAGATTCCGATAATTTTCGAGGACCGGCGCTCCGGCCGTTCCAAGATGCATTCGTCCATCGTTCGGGAAGCTTTGTGGATGGTGCTCAAGCTGAGCTTCCGCCGCCGGCGGCACAAATTGCAGGCCAATCCGGCAGCGTAGTCCGATGAAGCAGGGCGCAGGCCGGATGTCGCAGGTAGGGCGCGATCTCCGAGCGCGCCGCTCCGGGAATGATGCCGAATTGGAACCAACCATGCCCCCCAATCCTCCGCCCATGATTGACACCCCGCCGCCCCGCTGGCTGGATTACATCCAGGCGCTGCGGCCCCGGCAGTGGATCAAAAACGGGGTGGTACTGGCCGCTTATTTTTTCGCACTGGGCGATAAAAACCAGCAGGTGCCGCCCGCCGCCTTTTTTACCGCGTTGGCCGCGGCGGCGTTCTTCACCATCGCCGCCGCCGGCATTTATCTCTTTAACGACCTGCGCGACCGGGAACTCGACCGCGCCCACCCGGTAAAATGCCGCCGCCCGATAGCCGCCGGGCGGATTCCGCCGCTAGCGGCGGCCGGCATGGGAACTGCCTTGCTGGCCGGCGGCCTGGCGGGGGCCTGGCTGCTGGCGCCGGGTTTCGCCCTGGCGCTGGGCGGGTACATACTCCTGCAGATTTGCTACACCCTTTTCCTCAAACAACTGCACCTGGTGGACGTTTTTGTGATTGCCATCGGATTTGTGCTGCGCGCCGCGGGCGGCGGCCTGGCAATTGATGTGCGCATTTCGCCCTGGCTGATCATCTGCACTTTTCTGATGGCGCTGTTTCTGGCGCTCTGCAAGCGCCGGCATGAAATGCAGTTGGGCGCCGATAACGGCGGCGCGGCCGCCTTGCGCCCCAGCCTGGCCGCCAGCAGCACATTGCTGCTGGACCAATTGATCGCCATTACCGCCGGCGCCGTGGTGATCGCCTATGCCATTTACACCCAGTGGCCGGAAACCGTCGCCAAATTTCAAACCCACCGGCTTTACCTGACCCTGCCCTTCGTCGTGTTCGGAGTCTTCCGCTACCTCGACCGGGTGTACATCCATGACCGCGGCGGGGAGCCGGAATCCGTCCTGCTGGCCGACATCCCGCTCCTGGCGGACATCGCCCTGTTCGCCCTGGCGGTCCTGGCCATCACCTGTTTCTGATTTCCAAAGTCGTCCCCTGCCACCTTGCGTGGCAGGAACGAAAGGTTACAGGTTCACCACAAAAGAACGCGAAAGAGCACAAAAGTGAAAACCTCTTTTTTGCGTCTCTTGCGTTCTTTTGCGTTCTTTTGTGGATAATTCAAAATCCCGAACACCGAACACTTTTTGAACCCCGTCATTCGAACAAGGTCAACTGGAACTGGTCCGTGCGGATTTTGCGGGGCCGGCGCACTGCCAGTTTGGGCTGGCCGGCTTCGCCCAGTTCGCCTTCTTCGAGGTTGAGCAGGATTTCGCCGGCGCGTTCGACCACTTCCGGCGGCAAGCCCGCCAGCCGGCCAACCTGGATGCCGTAACTCTTGTCGGCGCCGCCAGGCGCGATCTTACGCAGGAAAACCACGCGATCGCCCTGCTCCCGCGCCAGCACGTTGTAGTTTTTGACCCCGGACAGGGTCCGGGCCAGGTCGGTCAATTCATGGTAATGCGTGGCGAACAGTGCCCGGGCGCCGATCTTGTCGTGCAGGTACTCGGCTACCGCCCAGGCGATGCTGATGCCGTCAAAAGTGCTGGTGCCGCGTCCGATTTCATCGAGGATCACCAGGCTGCGCGGGCCGGCATTGTTGAGGATGTTGGCGGTTTCCTGCATTTCCACCATGAAAGTGCTCCGGCCGCGCGCCAGGTCGTCCCCGGCGCCGACGCGGGTGAAGACGCGGTCCACCGCGCCGATTTCCGCCGCCGATGCGGGCACAAACGACCCCATCTGGGCCATGATGACAATCAGGGCCGCCTGGCGGATATAGGTTGATTTCCCGGCCATGTTGGGCCCGGTGATGATGTGCAGGCGGTTGGCCCCGCCGTCCAGCAGGACGTCGTTGGGCACGAACCGCTCGCCTTCCAGCACCTGCTCCACCACGGGATGCCGGCCGTCGCGGATGACGATGGCATCGTCCTCGGTGATTGTCGGACGCGTATAGCGCAGCGCCACCGCGCGGTCGGCCAGCGCGGCCAGCGCGTCCAGCGCGGCCAGGGCGGCGGCCGCGCGCTGGATGGCGGCGGTTTCCTGTAGCGCGGCGGCGCGGATACCGGCGAACAGTTCCTGTTCCAGCAGGATGGCGCGGTCATGCGCGCCGATGATCCTGGCTTCATACTCCCGCAGTTCCGGCGTGATGAACCGCTCGGCATTCACCAGGGTCTGCTTGCGGGAGTAATTTTCCGGCACGTTGCCGCACTGGCCCTTGGAGACTTCGATGTAATAGCCGAAAACCCGGTTATGCCGGATTTTCAAAGTCTTGATGCCCGTGCGCTGCTGTTCCTGCGTCTGGTATTCCGCCAGCCAGTCGCGCCCGGAGGCCGCCGCCGCGCGCAACTCGTCCAAGGGCGCGTGGTAGCCCGGCCGGATCATGCCGCCTTCCTTCACCGTGGCGGGCGGCTCGTCCACCAGGGCGCGGTCAATCAGCGCCACGAGATCCGGCTGGGGTTCGATGCCCGCCGCCAATTCCCGCGCCGCCGGCGCGGCGGCGGCGTCCAGCCGGCGCCGGATTTCCGGGAGCATCGAGAGCGACTGCCCGAGCGCCCTGACATCCCGCGCGTTGCCCCCGCCGCCTTCCAGCCGCGCGATGATCCGCTCCAGGTCGCGCACCTGGCCCAGCAGCTCGCGCAACTCGCGCAGCAAGGCCCGCTCGCTGGTAAAAAACTCCACCGCATCCAGACGCCGGCGGATGGCGGCGGGCCGGACCAGCGGGCGCATCAGCCAGTCCCGCAGCAGGCGTCCGCCCATGGCCGTGCAGGTGGCGTCCAGCACATCCAGCAGGCAGGCCGCCGCGGGCCGGCCCGGGCGCGCGCCGGCGGCCGGGAGGCCGGCCGCGCCCGGCCGGAGCGCCGGCCGCGCCGCCACCAGTTCCAGGTTGACGCGCGACGCCTCGTCCATCAGTAGAAAGTCCTCCTGGCTGCGGATCGCCAGCCGCCGCACGTGGGCGACATTGCGGCTTAAGGTGTTTTTAACATAGTACAGCGCCGCGCCGGCCGCGCCGACCAGGGCCGGACAATCCGCGCAGCCGAATCCGTCCAACGACTGCACGCCGAAGTGGCGGGTCAGCAGATCGCCGGCAGACGCCGGATCGAAAGTCCAATCGTCCTGCGGGGTCAATATCATTTCCGGCCGCGTTTGGCGCAGCCATTCCAGCGCCCCGCCCGGCTCGAGCATGTCCGCCGGCGCCACGCACTCCGAGGGCGCCAGCCGGGCCAGGGTTTCCTCCACGCCCGCCCGGTTCGCGGCTTTCTCGGCGTAAAACTCGCCGGTGGACAAATCCAGCGCCGCCAGGCCGAACACGCCGTCGCGGGCATACACGCCGGCGAGATAGTTGTTGCGGTTGGCGTCCAGCACCTGGTCGGCCACCACGGCCCCGGGCGTCACGATACCAGTGACTTCCCGGCGGACGATGCCCTTGGCGGTGGCCGGATCCTCCACCTGGTCGCAGATCGCAACCTTCCGGCCCGCGCGGATCAGGCGGGCAAGATACATCTCCGCGGCATGATGGGGCACGCCGCACATCGGCACCCCCTGGCGCTTGGTGAGGGTGATATCCAGCAGGCGCGACACCTCCAGGGCATCCTCGAAAAACATCTCGTAAAAATCACCCAGCCGGAAAAACAGGATGGCGTCCGCCGGCAGCTTGGCCTTGATCTGCCGGTACTGCTGCATCATGGGAGTTATGCTGTCGGACTTGCTCGTCATCGGTTATTTCCCGCTTTACCCGCCATCCGCATGAAGGAGTAATTTACACCCATTGACCAGAGTTGTAAATAACAGGATTGCCGCATGGCATTTCTAATCAGGGCTGCGTCATTCCCAGAACAGACGGCCATTCGACAGGGCTCATGGCAGGCTCGGTGCGGCATGCCCGGCATAGCTTCAGCGTAGCCGGCAGGGATATCTTGACCTGCCTCCGGAATCCGTATGCATGCTTCGGTAGGGCGGCCAGCTTGCCCAGCGTAGCCTTGGCAAAGCCTGGGTCCCTTGGCCGCCTCTGATCCGGAACGGCGCGCTCGGAGATCGCGCCCTACCTCCGGAATGGCGTGCAAGGCGCGGGATCGAGCCGCCGAGAATGACGCAGCCGTGTATTTCTGGTTGCCAACACCAACCGTCATATATAGAGTGTCCGGGATTCACGGTTCAGGGATGCCGGAGGTTCAACGGTGGTTTGATGTTGGAATTGGTTGAAAGTTTTCTGGGACAGTGTCCGGTATTCAGTGTTCCGAGAACCTCTATTAACCATGAAACCTTAACACCCTAACACCTTAAAACCTTAAAACCTTAACACCCTAACACCTTAAAACCCTAACACCCTAACACCTTAAAACCTTAAAACGTTAAAACGTTAGTTTTGGGCCAGGAGCAAACATGGCGGAAGTAATTGCGGCGCGGGTAGAGGTCTGCGATGATCGAAATCAGAAATATACCGTGCCATATTGGCGGGTGCGTTCGGGCAAAAACGGCCCATGCCTGCTGGTGACAGCGGCGATTCACGGCACGGAACTCCACGGGGTGGAATCCATCCGGCGTTTTCTGCCGCTGGCGGCGGACGGCCTGGCCCGGGGGGAATGCCTGCTGGTGCCGGTAGCCAACCCCCTGGCGGTGCAAAAACGGCAGCCGCATATGGACTTCGATTCGCGCCGTTATTTCGGCACCGATACGCGCCACAACGCCAATTGCGTCTGGCCCGGCGCCGCCGGCGGCAACAACGCCGAGCGGTTGGCGCATGCGCTTTTTCAACAAGTCGTGCCGCGGGCCACGCATCTGATCGATCTGCACGCCTATTCCCGCATCTGGGCGCCGGTTGTCTATGCCCGCACCAATTACGCGCCAAGCCTGCAACTGGCGCGCGCGGCGGGATTGCGCTTCGGACGCCATAGCGATGCCTACCCGGACGCCGCTCAACGCCCGGTGTTTCCCTGCATCCTCTCGACGCTCTTCAACGAGACCGACCGCACGGCCATCGCCATCGAGTTGTCCGGCCAATGCGTTATCGCGGAGGCGGAGGCTGCCTGCGGCCTGCGCGCCATTGTCAACTGCTGCAAGTCACTGGAGATGCTCCCGGGCGAGCCGGAAATTCTGTCCGGCCCCATGGTCTGGCTGAATGACGCCCGCGAATTGAAAATCGCCGCGCCGCATGCCGGCTTGTTCATCCCCGCGCCCGTGGCGCTGGGCGGACGCCTGGAAAAAGACGCTCTGTTAGGTTGCGTGCTGGACCTGCAGGATTTGCGCCAAACGCCCGTGCGCGCCCCGGCAGCCGGCTGGCTTTACCGGTTTGGCCCGATCCGGGGCGTCAGCAAAAACGACATTGCCGAAGATCCCATGACCGTGATGCATCCTTACACCACGGCCGGTGAAATCCTGGCCATCATCCTGGGGGATTGAGTCTTAATGCAATTGGAACCCGTGCCGGCGCAACCGCCGGAATCTTCGTGGAAGTTCGTGGAGGAACTCCGGCAGCCCCGGCACCAGCCGCGCCCCTGGCGCCGCCGCCAGCCGCGGCCGGGCGAAATCAGCCTGGCCGCCGGCGTGGAAATCATGCCGGGATTCGATGATCCGGACAATTGTCTGGAAACCGCTTACGCCGACTTGCGCGCCTTCCTGCAGGCCGCTGCGATCCCCGCCGGCGGCGGTTACCGCATCGCCACCGGCCGCGCGCCGACCCCCTGTTTTGAAGCCTACCGGCTGGAAATCGCGGCGGACGGCTGCCGGATTCTGGCGGCCGACGCCGAGGGCATCCGGCGCGGCATTTATTTTCTGGAAGACGAAATCGCGCGCGCCGGCGGCCCGTTCCTCAAGCCCGGCGTGACGGAGCGGCGGCCGGCGGTCAAGACCCGGGTGTCCCGCTGTTTCTTCGGCCCCATCAAGCGCCCGCCGAAAATGCGCGACGAATTAATGGACGAGGTTGATTACTACCCGGACCATTACCTGGCCCGCCTGGCCTATGAGGGCGTCAACGGACTCTGGCTGACGGTGGCATTCCAGGACCTGGCGCGCACCGACCTGGCGCCGGAATACGGCGCGGACCGCGAGCGGCGCCTGGCCAAGCTGCGGCGCACCATCCGGCAATGCCGCCGCTACGGCATCAAAATCTACCTGTTTACCATCGAGCCGCTGGCCTGGTCCCTGGATTCCCCGGTACTGCGCCGGCATCCGGAACTGGGCGGGATACGTCTGAATGACCGTGTGGCTTTCTGCCCTTTTTCGGATACCGCCCGGCGTTATCTCCACGATTGCCTGCGCAGCATTTTTGACGACGCCCCGGGCCTCGGAGGACTGATCAACATCAGCCTGGGCGAGCGCGGAACCACCTGCGCGCTGCGCGGCGTCCCATGCCAGACCCTGTGCCGGCGCGGCATCCAGGCGCAGCCCTGGGAAATCCTCCAGGAAACCATGGCCGCCATGCTCGCCGGCATGCACGCCGCCGATCCGGCGGCGGAATTGATCTGCTGGCTCTATGTTCCAGGCAACAGCACCGGCAGCGCGCCCGCCAATTTCGAGTGGATTAAAGACATCGCCGGACATATCCCGCCCGGGGTGATCTTCCAGTATAATTTCGAGTCCAACGGCGAGAAGGAGCAGTTGGGCAAGCCGCGGCATGCCGGCGACTACTGGCTTTCGTACGTCGGGCCCAGCGGTATTTTCGAGGAATGCGCCGCGCGCGCCCGGGCGGCCGGCGCGCGGGTTGCGGCCAAGCTGCAAGTGGCCTGCTCGCATGAAGTGGCGACCGTGCCCTACGTCCCAGTCCCGTCAAGCCTGTATCGCAAATACGCCGGGATGCGCCGGCTGGATGTCAGCGCCGTGATGATGTGCTGGTATTTCGGCAATTTTCCGGGAATCATGAACAAGGCGGCCGGCGAACTGGCCTTCGAGCCATTCCCGGCCAGCGAGCGCGAATTCCTGCGCCGGCTGGCCGCGATCAACTGGGCCGACCGCGCGGATGACGCCGCGCGCGCTTACGAGCTGCTCTGGCGCGGGTATGAAAATTATCCGGTCAACTGCATGATGCAGTACTATGGGCCGATGCACGACGGTCCGGTCTGGCCGCTGTTCCTGGCCCCGGCGGACGCCCCCCTGGCGCCGACCTGGCTCTTGAAAATGGATTACAGCGGCGACCGCATCGGGGAGGCTATTAACTATTCCCATGCGCTCGAGGAAGTGCTGGAACTCTGCGGCGCCATGAGCCGGGATTGGAACCGCGGCGTCGCCATCCTGAAGAATCTGCTGCGCGACTTTGACGGCCGGCCCGACCGCGCCCGCGAAGTCGGCATCGCCGAGGCGCTGGGGATTCATTTCCAGAGCGCCAGCCATATTTTCCGGTTTTACGCCCACCGCGAAAGGCTGTTCCATGGCGAAGTCCGCGACCCGCGGGCAACCTTGCAGGCCATGCGCGGAATTGTGGAGGCGGAGTTGGCGCTCGATGCGCGGCTGCTGGAACTGGCGGAAGCCGACGCCACGCTCGGTTTCCATCCCGAGGCCGAAGGTTATAAATACTTCCCGGCCAAAATCCGCTGGCGGATGCGGCAGTTGCAAAACCTCCTGGAGGTTGATTTTCCGCGGTTGGCGGAACAAATCCGCGGCGGCGGGCCTTTATTCCCGGAGTACACCGGCAAAACCATCACCGGCCTGGCCGCCGCTTGCCCGCGGCGGCCGGCCGCCGGCGGCGATAACTGGGGGAAGCGGCCCTGGGAGACTAACCGCCATCTTACCGCGCAGCATATGCTGACCGCCAGTCCGGCGGCCGCCGGACCGGGTGAATGGCAAGCCGCCTGGCAGGCGGCGCAGGACGCCGATGCGCTCTACTTCCGGGCGCGCTGCCCCGCCGCCGGCGCGGCGGAAATCTGGCGGAAAACTTTCCCGGGGCAGGAAATTCCGGCCGTCAACGCGACTGAAACGCTGGCGATCGAAATCGAGCCGCGCCGGCTCTGGCCGACGGAAACTTTCCTGATTGACCGCGCCGGCCATGTCGCTTACCGGGCCGTCAGCGGCCGGCGCCAGTCCGGCAACTGGAGCCAGTCAGGCGGCTGGAGCATCCTGGAGCGCGCGGAGGATGAAAATTTCTGGACGTTTACATTCCGCCTGCCCTGGTCTTTCTTCGAGGGCATGGTGGTCCCCGGCCGGCCCATCCGGGTCAATGTCATCCACCGCTGGGAGCCGGGCGCCGCGGGCATCGCCGTCTGGTCCAGTTGGGCGCCGCCGGCGCGCCCGCCCTTCGCGCGCCTGGGTTATGGATACGCCACGCCCGCCGAGTTGGGCTGGCTGGCAGCGTCAGGCTAATCGGCTCGCTAAGGATTATGCCAAAGGCATGACAAGGAGCTTTATCCCGCTCCTGGCGGGATCGCCCTACCTTCGGGATGGCGTGCGGCCTTCCTACCCGGAGCGGCGCGCAAGGCGCGGGCCGCGCTGGCGGCACTGCGCGCCCTACCCCTGAGTCAGGCTAATAATACAGCCCGGAGTTGATCCCGCTGGCCACGACGCTGTAAAAAGCGTCGCGCACGCGCTGGTAGCCGGCGTCGTTGGGATGGTTGGCGCTTTCCGCCTCGATCAGCGAGGATTGCCAGCCGGATACGGCGGTGATGGCTTCGTAAACCTGCGCCACGGGGACATCCAAATCCGCGGCGATGTCGTAAATATAGGGATTGAACTCCAGAATCCGGGCATACTGGGCGCTGCGGTCAATCGTGGCGGTGGAAATCACCGGCGAAATCGTGGCCAGCACCAGGGGCATGCCCCGGTCCTGCGCCGCGCCGATCATACTGCGCAAATTGCTTGCGATTTGGGAATAGGAACGCGAGCCGCCCAGGTCGTTGATGCCTTCCATTAACAAAACCAGTTGCGGCACGTAAGTATCCAACATCGTCGCGAAACGGCCAATGCCTTCGCCCGTGTCTTCGCCGTCTTTGCCGACGTTGATGGAGACGAAATAATCGCCGAAATGTTCGTTCAGCTTGTTTTCCAGCAGGATCGGATACCCGGTGGCGGGACTTTGCGAACTGCTGCCGTAGCCGTAAGTGATGCTGTCGCCGAAACACAGGAAATAAAACGACTGGTTGCGGGTTGCGGATACCGGCTGCCACGCGCCGCCGGCCCCGCCCAGGGTGGCCTGCATGCCCGCGTAATGGCTCCCGGAAAACATCACCCCCCAGGCCCCGGACGCCACCTGGCGCACCATCGGATCGGCCTTGCCGTCCCCGTCGTAATCCGCCGGTTCCGGCCGGCAGCCGGCGCCGCCCCAGAGGGCGGATACCATGGCGTATTCCGCGCCGGACATCATCACCACCCACTTGCCCGTGCCGGTATGATACAAGGCCGGATCGGCCTTGCCGTCCCCGTCGTAATCCGCCGGCGCCGCCCGGTACCATGGCCCGCCGAATACCGTCCGGAGCGGAGCATACTGCGCGGCGGAGGACAAGATCAGCCAGACGCCCTGCCCTTCGTGCTGCAGCGCCGGATCGGTCAGGCCGTCCCCATCGTAGTCCGCCGGCACCGGCCGCCAGCCGCGGCCGCCGAACTCGATCCATAAATCCTGGTCCGGCATGCTGGACGGCCGGACGCGCCAGACGCCCTGCGCCTCATGATACAGCGCCGGATCGGCGATGCCGTCGCCGTCAAAATCGCCGGCCAGCGGCCGGTATTGATCCCCGCCGAAGTACAGCGTGGCCATGCGGTATTCGTCGCGCGATTGCAGCACCGCCCACATCCCGGAACTTTCGTTATACACCGCCGGATCGGCCCGGCCATCGCCGTCATAATCGCCGCAGAGCGCGGCAAACTCGCGGCCGCCGAAGTTGAAGATCGTCTCGGCGTAATTCCAGCCGGACAGGTAAGCCCGCCAGGTCTGGTCAACGGCGTTATACAAAACCAGATCCGCCTTGCCGTCACCGTCATAATCGCGGGCGGCCGCCGCCCGCCGCCAGCCTTCCGCGCCGGCGCTGAACTCGCCGACAATATCGCTGGCAGACACACCCCGCACCCGATATACATAGCGCTGCGCCGGCCGGGCGGATTCATCCAGGCAAGCGGTGGACGCCGTATTGGTCAAAAGGATTGCGGAAGCTTCGTCGTTGGTCGAGAGATGGCGCCAGACCTGGTATTTCACGGCGTAGGCTGCCGGCGCCCATGCCAAAGCCACCGCGTTGAACAGCGTGCCGGTGCCGGCCGTCAGACCGCGGGGCGCCGCCAACCGGCAATAGCCCATCGCGCCGGCGCTGAACGCGCTGTTGGTCAAGCCGTCGCTGGACTTGATCCAGTAATAATAGTAAACGCCCGGCGCGGCGCCGGCATCGTCGTAATACAGGTTGGCGGTTTCAGCCGTTAGCGATGCGGCTTCGGCCACATCGCCGGTATGGCGGAAAACAAAATAATTAGATGCGCCGGCCGCGGCTTCCCAGGTCAGATTGACCCGGTTGGTGTAATCGCCGGCGGTGGCCGTCACGTTGGCGGGCGGTACCAAAGCCAGCGCCGCCCCGGCGCCCGCCAGGCCGTACCAGCCGGCCGCGAGCGCCAGACGGAGGCGGCGCCGCGCGCCGCGCTTAACCCGCGCCTTGCCCCGGCAAATTTTCATGCGGTCCTCCCGGTCAAACTGCAATGGTCCAACCGCACGCCCTCGCAATGCCGGCAGACCAGGGTCTCGGCGCCGGCGGCATGCAGCGTCATATTGCTGAACGACACGTCCCGAATTACCGTTTCCGGACTACCCTTGATCAGGATGGGCCCGCCGCTTTTGACCCGGAAATTGGCGAAACTGAATCCGGCCAGGCATGGCAGCGCGAGCCCGTCATCCACGTCAATCTTGATCGGATGCCGGCCGCAGTCAATGACAAAATTATCGAACATGATGTTCCGGATATCCGCCGTGCCGCCGCGCGCCGCATTCAGATAGCGCCGGGGATGGTTGCAGACGACGCCATTGGCGCGGCTGGCGATGACGATATTGCTGAAGGCGCAGTTGCGGATCACCGCGTCGCTGGGGCAGCCGATCCGGATGCCCTGGCAGGTGCTGTCCAGCACGCAATTGCTCACCGTCACCCGCTCGCACACCGCCGGATCGTCGTGCAGCCTTTGCATGGCCCGCAACACCAGGCAATCGTCGTCCGTGCGGATGATGCAATCGCTGACGGTGACATCCCGGCAGGAGTCCAGGTCAATGCCGTCGTTGTTGATCATGCGCTGGTCGCCGAGAATTCGGATCCGGCGGATGCTGACGCGTTCGCACATCATCAGCAGGAACGTCCAGCAGGGCGAGTCCGCAAACAAGGCGTCTTCGATGCGCACATCGGCGCATTTATGAAACATAACCAGCCGCGGCCGGCGGGCGGGTTTGCCGGAGGCGAATTTGCCGCCGGGCGTCAGGCCGGCGGCCTGGTCGTAAAATTGCGGCCCCGAGGCGTTGATCTCGCCCGGCCCGGTAATGGCGATGTTGCGCGCGTGCTGCGCGCCGATCAGGTAATCGGCCGTGCGTTCCGGCGCATTCTCGTGGTGGAATCCGGGTGAAACCAGCGGCCGGTAATCGGCCGGGTTGGGGCTGCCGATGATCCGGCAGCCGGGCGCGAGATACAGTTCCACGTTGTCCCGCAAGTCCACCGGGCCGGTCAGGAACGCGCCCGGCCCGCAGAACACCCGGCCGCCGCCGGCCGCATGGCAGGCATCCACCGCCTGTTGGATGGCCGCGGTGTTCATGGTCCGGCCATCCGGCTTGGCGCCGTATGCCGCAATGTCGAAAATTCCGCTGGATTTATTCATGTTTTATTTTCTTTGGGATGCTACCGTTGTTTTTTGGTTTTAGCTCACTTAACGGGAAGGCTATTTCGTTCGTATTACGTGGTTTAAAACAACATAAAGATTCATTGATCGCCATCTTACATCGGTAGGGCGACGTCTCCGACGGAGCCGTCCCGCGGCTCGCCCGGAGGTCTCGCCCTACCTGACGGCTTGCCCAGCGTAGCTGCAGTGAAGTCCGTCAAAGCCGGACGTAGCCCGCCCGGAGGTCTCATTCTTCTGCTAATTTTACATAACCTCGAGTTCCGGCGGGGCAAGTCCACCGGGGGGGGGTAAAATTGGCTCGTATGCTTGATTTTACAGCCGCTGTTCTTTCCCCGCCGGACGCAGGATGGTTTCGCCGTCCATATAAGGCGCCAGCGCCGGCGGCAGCGCCACCGTGCCGTCGGCCTGCTGGCCGTTTTCCAGCAACGCCACCACCAGGCGCGGCAGCGCCACGCCCGAACCGTTGAGGGTATGCACGAATTCCAGCTTGCCGGCGGCATTCCGGTAACGGATGTTGGACCGGCGCGCCTGGAACGCCTCGAAATTGCTGCAGGAGGACACTTCCAGCCAGGCATTCTGGCCGGGCGCCCACAGCTCGATGTCATAGCACTTGGCGGCGGCGAAACTCAAGTCGCCGGCGCAGAGCGCTAAAACGCGGTAGGGCAATTCCAGCCGCTGCAACACATCTTCGGCATTGGCGGTCAGGGTTTCCAGCTCCGCATAAGACTGGTCCGGCGCCGCGAATTTCACCATTTCCACCTTGTCGAACTGGTGGACGCGGATCAAGCCCCGGGTTTCGCGGCCGGCGGCGCCGGCTTCGCGGCGGAAACAGGGCGAATACGCCACCAGGCGGACCGGCAGGGCGCGCTCCAGGATTTCTTCGCGGTAAATATTGGTCACCGGCACCTCGGCGGTGGGAGCGAGATATAACTCATCCGCCGGCAGGTAATACATATCCTCGGCCATCTTGGGCAATTGGCCGGTGCCGGTCATGGCGGCAACGTTGCAAAGATACGGCGGGGCGACTTCCAGATAACCATGTTCGCGGGTATGCAAATCCAGCATGAACCGGATCAGGGCGCGCTCCAGGCGCGCGCCGGCGCCGACCAGCATGGGGAATCCCGCACCGCTCAGCCGCGTGGCGCGGCCGAAATCCAGCAGGCCCAGGCTTTCGCCCAGGGCCAGGTGCGGCCGCGGGGTAAAATCGAAAGCGCGCGGCGCGCCCCATTGGCGCACTACGACATTGCCCGCGGCATCCGCTCCCAACGGCACGCTGGCATGCGGCAGATTGGGGATGGCCAGCAAGGCGGCGCGCAAATCGGTTTCCAGCCGGCGCAATTCGCCGTCGCTTTCGGAAATTTGCCGGCCCAGCGCCTTCACTTCCTGCTGGCTGGCAGCCGTGTCCTGGCCGGCCTTCTTACGGCGGCCGATTTCCTCGGAAGCCGCATTGCGCTGACGCTTGAGTTCATCCACCGCCGTCGTCAGCCGGCGGCGTTCTTCATCCAGGCGGCGCAGCGGCCCGAGAAAATCCGCCGGGCCGCGTTTTTTGAGGGCCGCTTCGACGGCCGCGGTATTGTCGCGAATCTGCTTCAGATCCAGCATAATTATCCTCCCTGCCGCCGCATAATTTCCTTGAAAACTATCGGGTAATATGGCATGAACCTGCTAAATATGCAAGTCCGCAAGCGGCTGATCATGGAACAAACCACCTATGATTTGAATCGGGCGGTGCACCTGGCGCGCTGCGAGGTGTTTTTCGACATGTCCGTGGCGCGTGTCCAGGAATGCATCGATGAACATGCCGGGCGCCGGCGCAAGGCCCACATGGAGACCGCCATCTATTTCCTCCAGTCGGCGCTGGAGCACGCCACCCTGGCCTCCAAGTCCTCGCGCGCCAGTCCTCAGGAAAAAGCCTTCGTCCGGTTTCTGCAACTGGTGCTCTGCCACCTGCGCTCGGCCGGCGCTTTGATGGAAAACGAGGAGGAACTCAAGGACACCGGCAGCCAGTTGTGGCAGTTTTTGAACCGCAAGTCCGGCGCGGCCGAAGCCCGGAAATTTACGCGCAGCAGCGAGCAGTTGCTGCAGGATGTGTCCCATCTGTTCGCCATGGCCCACGAGCCTTTACGCGACTTGCGCCAGGCGGTCACCGCCCGGATGGACGAAGGCGATACCGCCCGCCATGGCGCGGCGTTGGCCGGCCTGCGCGAACATTACGCGGACCTGGAACACCACTGCCGGACTCATTCCCGGCCGAATTTCCTGTTCAATTCCTGAAGCGAAATGTGGATCAAGGTTGGACGCCCGTGCGGACAGGTATAGGGCATGGCCGTCCGAATCAGCTGTTCCAGCAGGGCGTCCACCTGCCTCTGGTCCAACGGCTGCGAAGCCTTCACCGCTGCATGGCAGGCGGCGCGCATCGCCTGTTCTTCGCGGGTGGCGCGTCTGGCATCCGCGATGGCGCCGGCGGCGGTGCCGGCGTCATCCAGGCGGGCGGCGATGGCCGCGATGATTTCCGACGGCGCGCCGGTTTCCAGGCAAGCCGGCACGGCGTCCACGACAAAAGCGTCCCCGCCGAATTCCGCGATACCGAACCCGATCCGCTGCAACAACGGCAGGCAGCGGCGGACGCGCGCCGCATCCGTCGGCGGCAATTCCAGCGTGACCGCGCTCAACAGGGGTTGCGCCGCCACATTTTGCGTCTCGTATTCGCGGCGGAACCGCTCATACAACACCCGCTCGTGCGCCGCATGCGGGTCCAGCAGCGCCAGGCCGTCGGCGGTTTCCAGCACGGCATACCGGTTGCCGACAAATCCCAGCAACCGGTACCACGACCATGGCGCTCCGGCGGCGGCATCTTCCGTTGAACTGCGCACAGTCACGGCAGCCGCCGGAATTTCACCGCCCGGCTGGGCCCCATTCGCCGGCGGCACGGCGGTTTTGCCGGGACAGGGCGTAACCCCGCCGATCGCCGTCAGCGGCAAGGCGATCGGACGGGGCGGCGCCCCGCCCACTCCCGCGCCCGTCCAGGGACGGGCCTGCATGGCTCGCAAAAACCGGTCCATGGCCGGGAGGTCAACGCCGGGCTGGTCCTGCCCGAGTGCCGGCGCCGGCGCCCCGGCGGACTGCGCCCCGGCGGGCGGCGACGGCAGGTCGGCCGTCTCCGCCCTTAAAGCTTCGGCCAGCGCGGCGACTATGCCGTTGCGCACCGCGGCGGAATCGCGGAACCGGACCTCTTTCTTGGTGGGATGTACGTTGACATCCACCATGCCGGGCTCCAGTTCCAGGAACAAGAACAACACCGGATGCCGGTCGGGCGGCAGCACTCCCTGGTAGCCGGCGCGGATGGCTGCATACAAAACCGGCGCGCCGGCGGGCCGGCCGTTGACGTAAAGGTACTGCTCCCCGCGATCGCCGCGGCCGGCCGCCGGCAATCCCGCATAACCCGCGATGGATAAGCCCGGGTGGCGGTAGCGCACCGGCCGCAGGTTTTCCAGCGGCAGCGCGGGAAACAGCTCCCGCAGCCGCTCCGCCAATTCCGACTGCGCCGGCAGGGTGTAAATCCGGCGGCGGTCGGCGGTCAGGGTAAATCCCGTTTCCGGCCTTGCCAGGGCAGCCGTGATGAAAGTGCGGCGCACATGGTCGTTTTCAGTCGGCGCCGACCGCAGAAACTTGCGGCGGGCAGGCACGTTGAAGAAGAGGTTGCGGACTTCGATCACCGTGCCCGGCGCGCCGCCCGCTTCGCGCACATCCTGGATCTTGCCGGCGGCCATGGTGATTTCCGTGCCCGCCACGCTGTCGGCCGGCCGGGTATGCAGGCGGAACCGCGCAACGGCGGCAATGGCGGCCAGGGCCTCGCCCCGGAATCCCATGGTCCGGATACGTTCAATATCGGCCGCATCCTGAATCTTGCTCGTAGCGTGGCGTTCAATGGCCAGGAGGGCGTTGTCCCGGGTCATGCCGACGCCATTATCGGCCACCCGCACCAGGGTGCGCCCGCCGTCGGCCACTTCCACATCCACCTGGGTGGCGCCGGCATCCAGGGCGTTTTCCAGCAGTTCCTTCAAGACGGAAGCCGGGCGCTCGACAACTTCGCCGGCGGCGATCTGGTTGATCACATGGTCCGGCAGAACATGAATATTTCCGGCGTCGGTCATATGCGGAAAGTGTCCGGTGTTCAGTGTTCGGTGTTATACGGAAAATTCTCATACGAAGACACCCAGGCGCCAAGGAAGAATCTCTCGGTTTTCGTGGCTTCGCGTGAGATTATCTGCTCCGGCTTTGTGCCTTTGCCCCTTTGTGCCTTCTTTTATGCCACGCAAGGTGGCAGGGTACGACTCATGTGCCGCCGGGCGGCGGTGCGCCGGCATGCAGGCCCGCCGCCGGCCTTTCCGGCAGCGGCACGGCGCGGATGCCGGTTAAAAAGCAGCGGATGGCGCCCAGGGGCAACCCCAGATCGGTCCGCAGCGGCACCATGCTCCAGGGCAGGCTGCTGCGCGCCAGGCTGATCAAATCGGACTGCTCGGACTTCAGGGAAACATCCAGGAAGGAAGCCGCCCACATGTCGAAATTGCGGCCGCGGCCCCGGGCGTCGCGATGGGGGCGGGCGGCGAAATACATCGCCGGGATTTCCGCGCCCAGCGCCGGCACGGCATCGCGCTCCCGGCTGAAATTGAGCCGGAAAGGCACCAGATCGCCTTCGGTGTAAATATACACCGGCGTCTCCGGATCGAAGGCGGCCAGTGATTGGTCGTTGTGGTAGTTGGCGTGCAGGATTTTCAGGAAACGCGAAACCTCGCGGCCCTGGCGCGCCAGATCTGCCGCGCCGACCAGGTTGGTGCTGACGGTATTAAACAGGTAATCGTGGCAGGCATAATCCAGCGCGCCGGTTTCGACATTATAAATTTCGAGGTTATCCAGGAATTTACGCCGGCACAACAGGCTGATCCGCTGCTTCGAGCGTTTGACGAACAACACGGCGTTGAGGTCGGGCATGGTCAGCACCGCCGTAATGCGGTTGTAAATCTGCACCATGCCGCGCTGGGCTTCGGCGCCTTCCGCCCCCGTGCTCAATACGAATTCCACCAGGCAGGCCGGGCGGGCGGCGCCGTCCGGACCCGGCCAGCGGCCTTCCACGGCGGTGACCTGGGCATCGGCCAGTTGCTTGAGTTCCAGCCCCAGCAGGCGGTAAGCCACGGAATAATCCATGCGCACGGCCGGCTTTTCCGGCTGGAACCGCCGGTGCACCCCGGCCGTGTACTCATCCTCCGCGCCCCGCGCGGCGCCGGCCGCCAGCGCGGCCAGGATGACGGCCAGGACGGCGCGGCTACGCCCCGTCCAGGATAGGCGTTTGCAACGACAAGGATTCATAAAAATCGAGGCATGATAACAAATTTCCGGCGCTTGGCCAGCGTAAATTGCTTGCCGGTTCCCCCGGGATGATTATAATGGGAATATTTGCAAAACACGCGTTTCGAAAGTTTTAAAGTTTTATGGTGTTATGGTGTTAAGGTTTAACTGGTAACAGGTGTTCTCGGAACACTGAATGCCAGACACTGCCCCATAAGACTTTCTACCAATCCCAACCTCAAAAAACCGTTGAACCTGAATTAACCTCAAATAACCGTTGAACCTGATTCAACCTCCGACAACCCTGAACACCGAACACTAAACATCGGACACTTTTAAAGAGACGCAGGAGACATTGTGAAAAGAACCTTGACCTGGCATGGATTGATCTTGATGCTGCTCCTCGCCGCCACCGCGCCGGCGCAGGTCCGGGTCACTAAAACCATGACCGCCGCCTCGCTGCTGGACATCTCCGGCCTGAAATATTCCGGCGGCGGCGCCGCGGAATTGTTTTACCGGACGCTGGAAGCCGACCTGGCGCGCTCCGGCTGGTTTGAAATCATCTCCGCCGGGCGCGCGGAATTCACCGTCACCGGCACGGTGGAGCCGGCGGGCGACAACCTGGTGGCGCGCTGCGAAGCCTACAACGTCATCTCCCGCGAACGCTACCTCGGCAAGGCCTACCGTATGCCCGCGCGCGACGCGCGCCGCATGGCGCACCAGGTGGCCGACGACATCATCCAGGCGCTCACCGGCCAGCCCGGCATGTCCGCCACCCGCATCGTCATGGTCGGCAACCGCACCGGCCGCAAGGAGCTTTACATCTGCGACTCCGACGGCGCCAACCTGCGCCAGCTGACGCGCGATCAAAGCCTGAGCCTGTCGCCCAAGTGGAGCCCGGACGCCAGGCAAATCGTTTACACCTCCTTCCTGTCATACTTCCCCGACGTGTACCTGGTGACCCTGGAAACCGGCGCGCGCCGGCGCGTGTCCAATTACCCCGGCCTGAACTCTTCCGCGGCCATTGCGCCCGGCGGCGATGAACTCGCCCTGACCCTTTCCAAGGACGGCAACCCGGACTTGTTCATCAAGGATTTGCGCTCCGCCCGCCTGACGCGCCTGACGCGCACCAGCCGGGCGGCGGAGGCCAGTCCGGCCTGGTCGCCCGACGGCCGGCGCATCGTTTACGTCTCCGACGCGTCCGGCGCGCCGCAGCTTTACCTGATTGACCGCAACGGCGGCGACCCGCGGCGCATTACCAGCAGCGGCGCCGAAAACGTCGACCCCGACTGGGGCCGCAACGGTTTCATCGCCTACTCCAGCCGCATCGGCCGCGGCTACCAAATCTGCGTGCTCAATCCGGAAACACTGGCTTTCCGCCAGATCAGCGACGGCAACGGCGACTACGAAGATCCCTCCTGGGCGCCCGACGGCCGACACATCGTCTGCACCCGCACCCGCAACCGTATCTCGCGCCTTTTCGTGCTTGACAGTATGAGCGCTTCTTGTATAAGTTTGCTCCCGGATTCTGAAGCCGGGGAGTGGTTTGCGCCGGCCTGGTCGCCCAAGTGAGGCGCGTTGGGCAGCGCGGCAGTTATTTTTCGGAATGGCGGCAACTTTGTTGGAGGAAGCATTTGTGAAGAATCGCTTGTTTACACTGACGGTGCTATTGATGGCGGGAATGCTGTGTTTGAACATGGGCTGCCGGCGCAAAAAAGGCGGCTTGGCCGGCGGCGACGCCGGTGGCGCCGATAGTATCGCCGGCGTGAGCGGCGCGGGGGATTTGTCCGCCGAAGGCTGGGAAGCCGGCCGGCCGGAGAACATGCAACTGATATCCGGACTGAAGTTCGAAAACGTGCAGTTTGAATACGACAGCACCCAGATCAGCGGTAGCGAGCGCGGTAAAATCGAGGCCGTGGCGGAGTACCTGCGCGCCAACCCCAAGGTTGGCGTCATCGCGGAAGGCCACTGCGACGAACGCGGCAGCCTGGAATACAACATGGCCCTGGGCGAAAGGCGCGCCCTGGCCGTGCGGGCTTACCTGATCGGCCTCGGCATTGACGGCGCCATCATCCAGACCAAGAGCTACGGCGAAGAAAAACCGCTGGCGCCCGGCAACGACGAAGCTTCCTGGGCGCAGAACCGCCGCGTGGAATTCGTGTTCTATAATTATTGATGTTTTAAAAAGGGAGAAGCTGGCGGATGCGCCGGCTTCTCCCTTTTTTTTGCCCGGACAGCGCCCAAATTGTTTTCGGCAGGACGGTGCGCAACACCCTGCTTCGTCAGACTGCCCAGGGCACGCAGTGGCGCCGCTGCAACATACATGACTGTGCTGGCAAAGAATGCAAAGCCGCCATGATCTCCTGTGTCAATGCCGCGCCGGCCGCTTTCCCGCCCCTCGCCTTCTTCGGCGGCGCCGGCGCGGGCGAAATCCTGCTGGTCCTGCTGGTGCTCCTGCTGCTCTTCGGCGCGCGGCGCCTGCCGGAACTGGCGCGTTCCCTGGGACGGGCCATCGGCGAACTCCGGCGCGCCTCCCAGGATTTGACCCGCGAAGTCATGCTTGATGCGCCCCCGCCGGCCCGCCCGCCGCCGGCGCCTGAAGATCAAACCGCGCCCGACGACGAGCTCCCGCCGCCCCAACCGCCCGCGCCGGCGGCATACCAGGGCTGAATGCCAAGCCTGGCTTATTGCCAAAAATTGATGTTTGCGTTATTTCAAAATTTGTATACAGTATTCAATCAATGAGCGCCATTGACCAGTCGCTGCTGACCGCGCGGGTGTACGAGCACCTCCGGGAACGCATTGTCAACAAGACCTTCCCCGCCGGCGCGCGGCTGGCGGAGGAAACCATCTCCGCCGAGTTGGAAGTCAGCCGCACCCCCGTGCGCGAAGCCCTGCACCGCCTGACGCAGGAAGGCTTTGTTGTTTACGCGCCCCGGCGCGGCTGCCGCGTCAAACCGCTCAGCTGCCGGGAAGTCGAGGATATTTTCGAATTGCGCTCCATCCTGGAGCCGCTGGCTTTGCGGGAAGCCTGGCCCCGCATCACGCCAGCGGATATCGCGCGCCTGGAAACCCGGCTGGCGGAACTGGACCGCATATCCGCCGGCGGCCAGTCCCAGGCGGCCCTGGCCGCCGACGACGATCTCCACGACCTGTTTTGCCAGCGCTGTTCCAACCGCTACCTGCGCGAATATCTGCGCCACCTGATCCAGTTGAGCCGCCCTTACCGCAGTTTCGGCGCCGGCGCCCGCGCGCACCTGCGTCAATTGCACCGGCAGCGCAAGCAAATCCTGGCGGCGCTGCGCGCCGGCCGGAAGGAACTGGCCGGACAATTGCTGCAACGTCACATCCGCGCGGGACAACAGGAAATTTTATCGCGTTTGGCATGAGGCAAAAAACATGCAGACCAACCGGCATGACTTGGTGGATTTGAACGCCCAGGGCCTGGCCATGGCCCTGCACAGCCTGGCGCCGGTCAGCGGCGGCGCCGCGGCCCTGGCGTACATGCGCCGCCTGATCCAGGGCGGCACGGACCGCCCGTTGCCGGGCATTGTGCGGCGCGGCGAGCCGGAGCTGCCGCCGGATGCCGTCGCCGTGGGGTTCAGCAGTCCCGTGGCGACGCAGGGCGCGCGCCGGCGGGCGGCCGCCGTGGTCCGCCCGGCCGGGATCGCCCGGCAAACCACGCCCTACACCGTGTTCCAATTGCCGTTCGCGGGCCGTTCGCCCGCCCTGCGCGCGGCGCTGGCCATCCGGCGGATTTTCGCCGGCCAGTCCAGCATCGGCATCTGGGGGTCAGCCGCCTTGGAAATTTACACCGGCCTGCCTTTTACGCATGCCGCCTCCGACATAGACCTGGTGCTGCGGGGCGTCCGCGCCGGCGAAATCCGCGCGACCGTGGCAGAGATTGACCGCGCGGCCGGCGCCGCGGGAGTGCGGGCGGATGTCGAAATTACGCTCCGCTCCGGCATGGGCATCAATGCCCGGGAATACCTGTCGGAGGCGCCGATGCTGCTGGCGAAAAGCCTGCGCGCCGTGGGATTAATGCCCCGGGCGGCGGCGCTGCGGGCGCTGGCGTGATGCCGGCGCGGGCGGGCAACCAAAATAAAAATTAATGGTTTAACCATGTCCAAAATAAATCCAATATCTGCAACATTGCCAGCGGACGGGCCCGGCTGGATTGCGGAAATCGCCGTCCGGGCCATGCTGCTGGAAGCCGCCGCCACTCCCAAGCCGGGATTGGTGGACCTGGAAAACAGCGGCGCGCATGCGGACATGAATTATTTCACGTTCCTGCGCGGCACGGCCGCCCTGGCGCCCTGGATGCAGCGGCTGGCGCAGCGGGGCTGGGATCATGCCGGCAGCCTGCCAGCGCTGTTCGCCGCGCTGCGCCCGCTCGGCCGGGCCGCGGAAAAGGCCATGCTGCGCGCCACGGGCAATGTCAACACGCAGCGCGGCCTGGTGTTTTCCGTGGGGCTGGCCTGCGGCATCGCCGGCCGCCTGGCGCGCACGGAGGGCTGCATCACGGCCGCGCGGCTTTGCCGGCAGATGGCGGCGTCCGCCCGCGGCCTGTGCGCGCGGGAATTGCAGGGGCTGCCCGCTGCGGCGCCGGGCCGGCGTTTAACGCCGGGCGAACGGGCCTTCCGCCGGCATGGCGCGGCCGGGGTGCGCGGCGAGATCGAAAAAGGACTGCCCCTGGTGCGCCGGCAAGGCCTGCCGGCGCTGCGCCTGGCGCTGCGCCGGGGCTGCACGATCAACGACGCCGCGCTGCACGCGCTGGTCGGCATCCTGGAGAAGATTGTTGACACCACCATCCTGCACCGGCACAATCCGCGCGTCATGCGACAGGCGCAAAGCGCGGCGCGCGCCATCCTCGCGGCGGGCAGCGTTTTTACGGAAGCCGGGCGCCGGCTTTTAAGGAACACCGGCGCGGAGTTCACTGCGCAAAACATCAGTCCGGGCGGCGCGGCCGATCTGCTGGCGCTGACCCTGGCCTGTCACTACTGGGAAAGCGAGGTCAAGCTGCAATGACGACATTATTAACCGGTATTTCCGTCACCATCCTGGGCATGACGGTGACCTTCGTCGGCCTGGCGGGATTATGGGGCGCCATTACAATCATCGGGATAATCGTCAACCGCCGGTAGAGTTGCTTTCAATTGCGGAGCTTATTTATGCATGGATTACTGGAAAGTTTTGCGCGGTTCGGCGCCGGCACGGGATTTGCCGCTTTCACCTGGGGGCATGGCGTCATGCTGGCCATTGCCGGCTTGTTGCTGTACCTGGCCATCGTCAAAAAATTCGAGCCGCTGCTCCTGCTGCCGATCGGATTCGGCATGCTGCTGGCCAACCTGCCCATCGGCGGCCTGATGGACGCGCCGCGCGACGGCGCCCTGGGCGGCCTGCTGTGGTACCTTTACCAGGGAGTGAAACTGGGGATTTATCCGCCGCTGATTTTCCTCGGTATCGGCGCCATGACGGATTTCGGCCCGCTGCTGGCCAATCCGAAAACGCTGCTGCTGGGCGCGGCGGCGCAATTCGGCATTTTCGGAACGTTTTTAGGCGCGCTGGCCATGGGGTTCACCCCCAGCGAATCGTCTTCCATCGGCATCATCGGCGGCGCCGACGGCCCGACCGCGATCTTCCTCACCGCCCGCCTGGCGCCGCACCTGCTGGGCGCGGTGGCGATCGCCGCGTACTCGTACATGGCGCTCGTGCCGATTATCCAGCCGCCGATCATGAAACTGCTGACCACGGCCCGGGAACGCGCCGCGCCCATGGCGCAGTTGCGCGAGGTTTCCCAGCGTGAAAAAATCATTTTCCCCGTGGCCGCCACCATCCTGGTGTGCCTGCTCGTGCCGGCGGCCGCGCCGCTGGTAGGCATGCTGATGCTGGGCAATCTGCTCCGCGAGTGCGGCGTAACCGAGCGGCTGAACCAGACGGCCCAGCATGAACTGATCAATATCGTCACCATTTTCCTGGGCCTCACCGTCGGCGCCACCACCGGCGCGGAATATTTTCTGCGCTGGCAGACAATCGGCATCATCGTGCTCGGCCTGCTGGCCTTCGCCATGGGCACGGCCGGCGGCGTCCTGCTGGGCAAGGCAATGTATTACCTGACTGGCGGCAAGGTTAACCCCCTGATCGGCGCCGCCGGCGTTTCCGCCGTGCCGATGGCCGCGCGGGTGGTGCAGAAGGTGGGCCAGCAGGCCAATCGGCAGAATTACCTGCTGATGCATGCCATGGGGCCGAATGTCGCCGGCGTAATCGGGTCGGCCCTGGCCGCGGGAATGTTGCTGTCGTTGTTCGGATGAAAGGAAAAACATGACGCTTAATAAAGATGTGCTCATCGAATTGATGCAAAAAGTCCGCGAGAGCGGCATCCGGGAATTGATCGTCACTCACGACCGCGTGGAAATCCGGACGGGGGAACCAATCGCGGCCGGGCGCGTTTTGCCGGCAACCTCCGCCCCCGCTCCAGTCCCAGCCGCCGCGGCAGGGCCGCTCGCGGCCGATGCCCCGGCGGCGCCCGCGGCTGATGCCGCGCCGGGCAAGACCGCGGAGGCCGTGGCGGCGCCCATTCCCGGCATGGTTTTCGTGGCGCCGGGCCAGGACCTCAACCAGCGGCCGCTGCCCGGCCCCGGGGCCGCCGTGCGGGAAGGCGATGTGGTCGCCCTGGTCGAGGCCATGAAAATGTTCAACGAGATATACGCCCCGGCTGCGGGCGTGATTGACCGGATTGCCGCCGGTAACAAGACCATGGTGAAAGTCGGCGATCCCATCCTCTTCATCCGGCCGGACTAGCCTGCCGCGCCGGCACCGGGAGGGCCGGCATGCCATGACGATCAACCAGAGTTTTCTTGAAAGCATTTTCGGCGCGCCAGCCGGCACTCCGGCGGCGACGGCCGCCCGGCCGGCCGCCCCGCGGGAGGCATCTGCGCCGGCAACCGGCTGGAACAAGCTGCGCCAGAACTACTGCGCGCGGCTGGCGCGGGCCGCCCCCATTGCCGGCGGCGCCAAACTGGTGGATTCCGCGCGGATCACGGAACTGCTGCAGGCGGTGATCGAGCCGGGCGACCTGGTGGCGCTGGAAGGCAACAACCAGAAACAGGCCGACTTCCTGGCCCGCGCGCTGGTCCGGCTGAATCCCGAACGGATACACGACCTGCACATGGTGCAATCCGTGCTGGCCTTGCCGGAACACCTGGACCTCTTCGAAAAAGGTATCGCGCGCAAGGTGGATTTCTGTTATTCCGGACCGCAAGCCGCCCGCCTGACGGAACTGTTGGAAAACCGCCGGATCGAAATCTGCGCCATCCACACCTACCTGGAGCAATACGCCCGGTACTTCGTGGATTTGACGCCGCGCGTGGCGCTGGTGGCCGCCGATTATGCCGATCCCCAGGGAAACCTCTATACCGGCTACAACACCGAGGATACGCCCGTGCTGTGCGAAGCCGCCCACTTCAAGGCCGGGCTGGTGATCGCCCAGGTCAACGCCATCCGCGACGATCTGCCGCGCGTGGATGTGCCGGGCGGCTGGGTGGATTTCGTCGTGACGGCGGACCGTCCCTACTATATCGAACCGCTCTTCACCCGCGATCCGCAAGCCATTACCGACACCCAAATCCTCATCGCCATGCTCTGCCTGAAGGGGATTTACGCCCGTTACGGCGTGCAAACCCTCAACCATGGCGTCGGCTTCAACACGGCGGCCATCGAATTGCTGCTGCCGACCTACGGCGCGGAACTGGGTTTGCAGGGCAAAACCTGCTCGCATTTCATGCTCAACCCCCATCCCACGCTCATCCCCGCCATCGAATCCGGCTGGGTGCGGAGCGTTTATTCGCCCGGCGGGGAACTGGGCATGGAAAACTACGTGCGCGCCCGGCCGGACGTTTTCTTCGTCGGCCCCGACGGCTACATGCGCTCCAACCGCGCCTTCGCCCAGACCGCCGGGCTGTACGGCATTGACATGTTCGTCGGCTCCACCCTGCAGATCGACCAGTACGGCAACAGTTCCACGGCCACCGCGCGGCGTATCGCCGGCTTCGGCGGCGCGCCGAACATCGGCTGCGACGCCCCCGGCCGCCGCCACGCTTCGCCCGCCTGGCAGGCCGCCGGCGCCGAATGCCGGTTCCAGCGCGATTTGATCGGGTCCATGCCCCGCGGCAAGAAACTCGTGGTGCAGGCCGTGGAGACTTTTGCCGAGGGCATGCGTCCCGCCTTCGTCGAAAAACTCGACGCCTGGGCCCTGGCCGAGAAATACGGTTTCCAGCAGCCGCCGGTGATGATTTACTCCGACAACCTGACGCACATCGTCACCGAAGAAGGCATCGCCAGCCTCCACCAATGCGCCACCCTGGCCGAACGCATGGCCGCCGTCAGCGCGGTGGCCGGCTATACCGAAATCGGGGCGCGCGTTACCGCGCGGCAGCGGCAGGATTTGCGCGACCGGGGCATTGTGCAAACGCCGGCGGACCTGGGCATCGATCCGGCCCGCGCCAATCACGAACTGCTGGCGGCTCGCAACATGCGCGACCTGGTCCAGTGGTCGGGCGGCTTGTATGATCCGCCGGGACGGTTCCGTAACTGGTAATCCAGATTCAGGTTAATTTATCCGGCATGGGAGGGAAAATGGCTGTCGCCGAATTTACGCTTGCATTTACCGCCGCCAGGATCAAACCGCTGGCGGCCGCATGGTCGCACGCCGGCGTGGTTTCGTCCGGCGACCTGGAAGTTTTGATCAAGCCCGATGCCGGCAGCGGCCGGGCCGTGTTCCATGTCCGGACCAAGGCGGCGGGCTTCGAGGCCGTCTGGCGCCAGGTGCTCGAGCGCCTGACGCAGCGCCTGGAACTAGGCGATGTCCAGGTCTATATCAACGATAATGCCGCCACGCCGCCGGTAGTGGCGCGGCGAATTGAACAAGCCGTGCGGGAGGGCAGTGAATAGCGGTCGGAAGTGGTCGGCATCCGGGATTCAGTGTTCGGGATTCCGGCGTAAAACCTTAACACCCTAAAACCTTAAAACTTCCAAAACTTCAGTGTTCGGGTTTCCGGCGTAAAACCTTAAAACCCTAAAACCTTAAAACTTCCAAAACGTGAGTTTGGGAGAATGTTCGGCGAGATGCATGCATGAATAAATCCAATTGGGAATCTTTACAGACACAGAGTTTCGCCCGCGCTTCCGCCCGCGCCCGCGCCCGGGGGATGCTGGACCCGGGCGCCTTCCGCGAAACCCTCGGCCCGCCGGCCATGCTCACCAGCCCGCATTTGCCGGTGCTGGGCGAGGTGGCGGAATTCGACGATGGGATGGTCGCCGGCGTCGGCCGGCTGGACGGCCGGCCGGTCTTCCTGGTTTCCATGGAAGGCGGTTTTTTCGGCGGCGGCATCGGCGAGGTCAACGGCGCCAAGATGTTTGCCGCCATCCGCCTGGCCGTGGAAACCTGCGCGGCGCTGGAACAACAGCATGGCGGATCCCTGCCGGATGGGCGCCGGCCGGCTGTGGTCATTTCCTTCGACACGGGCGGGGTGCGCCTGCACGAGGCCAATGCCGGCCTGCTGGCGCACGCGGAAATCATTGACGCCATCCAGGATGCCCGCGCTCAGGACGTGCCCTTGATTGCGCTGTGCGGCGGCCGCATCGGCGCCTTCGGCGGCATGGGATTTGTCATCATGGCCGCCGACGTCATCATCATGAACGAGCAGGGCCGTATCGGCCTGACGGGGCCGGAAGTGATCGAGCAGGAGATGGGGCCGGCGGAGTTCGACGCCTCCGACCGCGCCCTGGTCTGGCGCACCACGGGCGCCAAACACCGCTACATCATGGGTGATTGCGACTATCTCGTGGAAGACTCCATCGGCGCCTTTCGGCGCCAGGCGCAGGCCGTGCTGCGGCTGGACCGACCAACCATCGCCGGCATGCGCAAGACCGGCGCCCCGGCGCTGGTCCGGCGCGAAAAGCAGCGCGTGGCGCTGGCCGCGCAAAATGGCATCAAGGATTCCGCGGACCTGTGGCGCCTGGCGGGCAATCCCAACCCGGCGGCGCTGACGGAAATGCCGCTCGCAGAATTTTTGAAAAACGTGTCCCGGCTGCCGCCGCCGCCGATCCCGAATTGATTGAAAGCATTTTTTACACCAATATCATGCAAAATTCAGACATGAACTTTATCGGCAAGGGGCGCGCGGCCATCGAACTGCTGGTGGACGCAGGCAGCTTCCAAGAAAACATTGTCGGGGCCGCATCGTTCGACCCGGCATACGCCCAGCCGGCGGTGGTCGGCACGGCGCAGTTGGACGGCCGGCCGGCGACCGTGATCGCCAACGACGCCCGTAAAAGCAACCCGCGTTTCAAGGTGGTGTACAGCGGCGTGATCGGCCTCGAGGAAGCCTACAAGATGGCCGAGGCGGTGTATGCCTCCATCGAGGCCGACCGCGCCCGGCCGCCGGCGGAGAAACGTCCCATCCTGCTGGTGGTGGACACGCCGGGCAACGCGCCCGGCAAGCTGGAGGAAATCATCGGGATGAACAAGGCCACCGTTGCCTACCAACTGGCCCTGTCCGAAGCGCGCAAGGCCGGGCATCCGTCGGCGGCGCTGGTGGTGGGCCGCGGCATCAGCGGCGCGTTTCTCTGCCACGGCCTGCACGCCGGCTCGGTCTTCAGCCTGTCCGAGCGCTACGGGACGATGGTGCATGTCATGCCGCTCACCAGCATTGCCCGGATCACCAAAATCCCGCTGGAAGAATTGCAGCGGCATGTGGTTGACAATCCGGTCTTCGCTTCCGGCCCGGCCTTTGTGCACAAGCTGGGCGGCATCAATGAGATCGTGGACGACATGGCGCAAGCGCGGCCGATGATCATCCAGGCCATCGCCGCCCAGCGCGCGGCATTTCCCCGCGGGGAAGAGCACGGCTTCGGCCCCGTCGGCCGGATGCGGCTGGGCATTGAACGCGGCGGCCGGCCGGCCATCGGCGCGGTGCTGCGTCGGATGCGCCTGGAGGCGCAAGACGCCCTGCAGGCGCTGGGCCTGGCCGTATCAATCCCGGCCGCCGGACCCGGCCCCGGCGCATGATGCGATGGCGGGCGGCCTGGCCAATCGGGGATTAACCCCGCGGATTTGCGTCGGCGGGGCCCGGCCAGGTTTGCAGGAATTTGACCAGCACCTTCAGCACATTGTCGAACACCGACAGCCGCGCCACCTCGAAGCCGTGGCTGTTTTCGCGGACATGTCCGATGAAGGCTACGCCGGGCGCCCCGCCGGCATCGTACACCGCGCTGGCGTCGGAACTCGGCTTGGTATAAACGACGCGCTGCAAGTCCACGCCGGCGGCGGCCGCCGCCGCGCTCAACGCCCGGATCAAGCGCTGGTCGTAGCAGATTTTAAAATCCTTGATCCAGAGGCCGGGCCGTCCGTCCAGTTTCAACGGCGTATCCTGCATGACGGGGCAGCCGTCCACCGCGATGAACGCCGCCGGCTGCTCGCGGTGCGCCAGGACCTTGGCGCCGTGGCAACCGCCTTCTTCATGGACGGTGAAGGCCACCAGCAGCGGCCAGGCCGGCGAAATTTTCTCCGCGCGGATCGCCGCCAGCAGGCGCAGCAGCGCCACCATGCCCATGCGGTCGTCAAAAGTCCAGGCGCCGACCAGGGGGTCGGACGGATCCCCCAGCAAGACCGGGCCGCGGCCCGCGCGCGCCGGCACGAGCGAAGCGCCTTCCTGCACGCCGGCCGCGCGCAATTGCGCCTCGGACAACCCGGTCAACACCCAGTAGTCGCTCCAGTCCAGCGCCTTGTTCAGTTCGCGGATATGGCCCGACCCGCACGACAGCACGCCGGGCAGAATCGCGCCGTCGCCGATAATGTCCATCAGGCGTTCGCCGGTCTTATGCGGCATCAATCCGCCCGACGGCACAACGCGCAGACGGCCATCCGGCTCGATCCGGTTAACCATCAGGGCGATTTCATCCATGTGCGCCGCCAGGACCACCGGGGCGCCGCCTTTGCCTTCGGTCAACCGCACGAGCACGTTGCCCGCCGGATCGGTCTCCGGCGTGAAACCCAGCGCGGCGATTTTGCGCCGGACCAACTCCGCCATGGCGGCCTCCCGGCCGGGCGGCGCGGGCACCGCCAGCAATTCTTCAAACAACGCTAGCGCCGGATGCTGCTGGCTTGATTTTGGCATATTATCCTTTCGCGATAATTGCATAAAATTATTCCGCATCAAACAAAGCGTCGATTATTGACGGATGGGCTCGTTTGTCAAATATAATCACGGAAACCATCGCGTAAAAATCTTGACTTGGCTTACCGGTGAAGGTAAATTAAACGCTTTGAATCGAAATAATCAGCGGTCATCTCGTCAAGCCGGAGTCCCAGCATGTCAACTACCCAATCCAAAACCGCCAAGGACGCCAAAAGCGCCAAGCCCTGCCTGGCATTAGAACTGGAAACCATCGCCTTCAATGGCAGCCAGGTAATATATGAAGCACTGGCATCCATTTTTAAAAACCGCGGCTTTCAGTTGACCCCGGAAATCTTCACCCGGTTCAACTTGGCGCGCCCGACCGCACGCGCGCTCAACCGCATGCTGACCGCGCTGGCCGTCAATTCCAGCGGCATCGAAGCCATGTCCGCGGAAATAGCGCAGCTATGGCCGAAAAAACTGGCTCAAACCAAGCCCATCCCGGCGGTGGTGAAACTGCTGGGCGATGCCGCCCGCCAAGGCATTCCGCTGGGAGCTATTACCGCCTGCCCGGCCGCCCCGGCGCAGGATCTGATTAAAGCGCTGGCGTTAAACGCAGAAGTCGCGCTGGTCAATCTGCCGGCCGCCAATGGCAACGGCCGGCCGCGCCCGGAAGCCTGGACCAAGCTGGCGCACCAGATGCAAGCCTCCCCCGCGCAATGCGTGGCGTTAGCCAACTCCGCCGTCACGGCGCAAGCGGCGATTATGGCCGGCATGCATGCCGTGGCCATCCCGGATGCCTTCAGCGTCTTCCAGGATTTCGGCGGAACCGACTTGCTTTTCGAGAAGCCCGCGTCGCTCCCTCTGGTGGAAATCATGGCGCTGGCTGCTCCCGTCACAAGAGCCTGAACGAGTTATGGCTGTTTCAACGCAACTGCTGCTGGCCCGCGCCGGCCGCCTCTCGCCGGCCATGCGCCGGGCGGCGGAGGCCGAAGGCATGGCCCCGGAACGCATCCGCGCCGCGCTGGCAACCGGCGCGGCGGTGATCCCCTGTAATCCCGCCCACACCGGGCTGCGCCCGGTGGCCGTCGGCCGCCAATTCCGCACCAAAGTCAACGCCAATATCGGCCGTTCCGGCGAAAAATCCAGTCTCAACGAGGAATTGCACAAAATTGAGATTGCGCTCAGCGCCGGCGCCGATTGCGTGATGGATCTCAGCGTCGGCCCGCGGCTCGGCAGCCTGCGCCGCCGCCTCCTGGCCGTCTGCGCCGCGCCATTCGGCACGGTGCCGGTTTACGAAGCCGTCTCGCGCACCGGCGGGCAGGTTGAGCATTTCGATCCGGATGTTTTAATGGAAGTCATCGCCGAGCAGGCGGAGCAGGGAGTGGATTTCATGACCTTGCACGCCGGGTTGCTCCGAAAATACATCCCGCTGGCCCAGGAGCGGCGGGCAGGCATTGTCAGCCGCGGCGGCGCCATCCTGGCGCGCTGGATGTCCGACCGCCGGCGCGAGAACCCGCTGTACGAGCGCTGGGACGAAGTCCTGCAAATCTGCCGCAAGCATGACGTGACGGTCTCGCTGGGCGACGGCCTGCGCCCGGGTTGCATCGCCGATGCCGGCGATCGCGCGCAATTTGCCGAACTGCGCACCCTGGGCAAACTGGTGGAGCGCTGCCGCGGCGCCGGCGTGCAGGTCATGGTGGAAGGCCCCGGCCATGTGCCCTTCGACCAGATTCGCAGCCAGGTGGGCCGGGCGCTCCGCGTCTGCCGCGACGCGCCCTTTTATGTGCTGGGCCCGGTGGTCACCGACATCGCGCCGGGGTACGACCATATCACCGCGGCGATCGGCGCCGCGGCCGCCGCCGCCGCCGGCGCCGCCCTGCTCTGCTACGTTACCCCCGCGGAACACCTGGGCTTGCCCGATGCCGGGGAAGTGCGCGCGGGCATCATCGCTTTCCGCATTGCCGCGCATGCCGCCGACCTGGCCAAGGGGTTGCCCGGCGCGCGCGCGCGGGATGACGCCATGACCGACGCCCGCACGTCTTTCGATTGGCAACGCCAGTTCCAACTGGCCCTGGATCCGCCGGGCGCCCGGCAGATTTTCCGCCGCAAGCAACCCGGCCGCGCCGGCGCCACCGCCGATCACTGCACGATGTGCGGCGCTAATTTCTGCGCCATGCGCATCGCCGCCGGCATCCGCGGCTCCGGGACAGCCCGGTGCAACTCCTCCGGTCAACGCCATGCCTGATCCTGAAAACATGCGCGGCGGCATGGCGGCGTCCGTCCCATCCATGGAGCAGTTGCTGGCGATCATGGAGCGGCTGCGCGCGCCCGGCGGCTGCCCCTGGGACCGCGAGCAGAACCTGCAATCGCTCAAGCAATATCTCGTGGAGGAGTGCTACGAGGTGATTGACGCGATTGACGGGGGGCAGCCGGACAAACACGCCGAAGAGCTGGGCGACCTGCTGCTCCAGATCGTGTTCCAGGCCCAGTTGCAGAAAGAAGCGGGGCGGTTCGATTTTCACGACGTCGTGCGCCATATCTGCGCCAAGCTGATCCGCCGGCATCCCCACGTTTTCAGCGATGTGCGGGCCGATGACACCCGGACGGTGCTGCAAAACTGGGAAACCATCAAGGCGGCCGAAAAAGCCGGGCAGGCCGGCGCGGATGCCGCCGCCTTACCTTCCATCATCGGCGAAATCCCGCGCCACCTGCCGGCCCTGCACAAGGCGCACCACCTGCAGAAAAAAGTATCCCGCATCGGCTTTGACTGGGACCAGGCGCGCGATGTCATCGCCAAAATCGAGGAAGAACTGCAGGAAGTCAAACAGGCGCTGGCCGGCGGCGATGCCGCCGGCGTGCGCGAGGAAATCGGCGACCTGCTGTTCGCGGTCGTTAACCTGAGCCGGTTCCAGGGAATCAATGCCGAGGAGGCCCTGAACCGCGCCGTCAGCAAGTTCACCCGCCGCTTCCAGCAGGTGGAGGCCCGGGTGCAGGCCGCCGGGCGGCAGTTGACCGCCTGCACGCTGCCGGAACTCGAAGAGCACTGGCAGGCGGTCAAGCGCGCCGAACCAAACGGCGGCGAAACGGCCCCGGCGGATTAAAGCGGCGGCGATTATTCGCCGCGCACCATCGGCACGAACCGCACCGGCAAATCTTCCTTGACCACCGCCGCGCCGGCCTCTTTGCGCAGGATCACCAGGCGCTGCGCATACCGGCCGATGGGCAGAATCATCCGCCCGCCTTCCCGCAGTTGTTTCACCAGGCTTGACGGTATTTCTTCCGGCGCGCAGGTGGCGATTATCGCATCAAACGGCGCGTGCTCCGGCCAGCCCTGGTAGCCGTCACCCGTCCGGATTTGCACTGCTTGAAAACCTTCCGCATCCAGCACGGCGCGCGCATGCCGGGCCAGTTCCGGAATGATCTCGATGGTGTAAACCCGGGCGCCGCCGTGCGCCAGGATGGCAGCCTGGTAGCCGGACCCCGTGCCGATTTCCAGAACTTTTTCGCCCGGCTGCAACGCCAGTCTCTCGGTCATATAGGCGACGATATAAGGCTGGGAAATAGTCTGGCCGTAGCCGATGTCGCAGGGATGGTCGCCATAGGGATCGGCGCGGCGGCGGTAAGCCTCCGGGAGGAAGGCGTGCCGCGGCACATCGCGCATGGCCGCCAGCACCGCCGGGTTGGTGATGCCGTAATCCGCGAGTTGCCGCAGCATCGCGGCGCGGCCACGCGAGTTTGCGGCGTCCGGCGGCAAGGCATCCGGCGCGGGCTCCCGCGCACAACACGCGCCTGCAAAAAGCAGCAGGCCAGCTCCGAGGGCCTGCAGTCCGATTAGTTCAAGCATTCCCATGCCGCCATGATAAACCCGGCGGGGGAAATGTCAACCGCCATGTTTTGAATCCTTTCAGCCTGAAATCGCCGGCAGATGCCGGAAAACTGGGATCAATGCTACCGGAGCAGTCCGGCTTGGCCGGACTTTTCTTCCGGATTGCGCCGCGCCGTGGCGCCACTAGAGCCGGAGCGGCTCGCCCGGAGGTCTCGCCCTACCCATGGCGAATGCTTATGCAATGGTAGGGCGAGGTCTCCGACCGAGCCGTCTTTTCTGAGAATGACGCAGTCTTACGCAGGGCAAGCCGTGGCCGTGCCCGGCGTAGCTGTAGCGAAGCCGGGCGCCACTACACGACAAACTCCCATGCCAGCAATGCCAGCCCGGCCAACAGCAGGTAATACCGGAACAGGCGGAAGGAATACGACCGGAAAAACCAGAGACAGAACCGGATAGCCAGCAGGCTGACGCCGAAACTGACGCCGAACCCCGCCCACATCAAACCGGGGGGAATTGCCGGCGGAGGCGCTTGCCACACCGACGGCAATTGCCAGACCAGCGCGCCGGCAATCGCCGGCACTGCCATGTAAAAAGAGAACCGCACCGCCCCGGCCCGCCGGTGTCCGCGCAAGACTCCGGCGCCGGTGGTCCATCCCGAGCGGGAAGCGCCCGGCAGCAGCGCCACCGCCTGGGCCAGGCCCGTCCAGAACGCATCGCGCCAATTGAAACTTTCCAGCGCGCGCGCGCCGCCGGCGCGCCGCGCCTCCCAACGGTCGCACAACCAGAACCACAGCCCGGTGGCGACCATGCTCAAGCCGGCGTTCAGGCCGCTGCGCGCCCCGCCGGCGTCTTCCAGGAAGCGGAACAACCAGGCGGCAGCCAGCACCGCCGGCACGGTTGCAACGATCAGCAGCCAGGGAAGGCGCCGGTAAAAAACCGTTGCTCGCCCCGGCCGCAGCAGTCCCTGCGCCGCCAGCAGCCACTCGCGCCAGAAATAGACCAGGATCGCCGCCAGGCTGCCGGCATGCAGGATGGTGTCGAAAAACAGGCCGCCATCGTCCGTCCAGCCGCACAGCCGGCGCAGAATCACCAGATGACCGGAACTGCTGATGGGGATGAATTCCGTCGCGCCCTGCACACAGGCCAGGATCAAGGCCTGGCAGGGAGTTAAAACGTTTTCCATGGAGCAAATTTAAAAACTGCCGGTTTGAAAGAATTCAGAAGTCAGGAGACGACTTGTGAAATTGGATCAATATCACCAAAGCGACGGCAACACCGGCTGGAAGCCCGCGCCCAGTCCGCCCGGGAAAGCCTGATCGCTATTGAACAACACTTTCCCGGCCAGGTTGCGGATTTTCCACCGGCCCGCGTCCGCGTGATACACCGCTAAGTCGTAAATGCCATCGCCATCGTAATCTCCGGGCACCGGCTGCCAGCCGGCGCCGCCCCACACGAGGCCTTCGGCGATCATGGCCTGCTTGGTGAGCGACCAGGACGACCATATGCCGTAGACCGGGTGATAGACGGCCAGGTCAAAAATACCATCGCCATCGTAATCCCCCGGCGCCGGCCGGTAACCGGCTTCGCCGAAAGCCTTCCCCCAGACAATCTGGCGGCCGTCGGCGGAAAGAATGTACCAGTAGCCGGAGGCATCGTGGTAGAGGGCGTAATCCGCGGCGCCATCGCCGTCGTAATCGCCCGGGACGGCCGTATAACCCGGGCCGGTCAAACTCTCATCCCAGACGATCGTCCTGCCGTCCGCCGCGGAAATGACATACCAGTAACCGTTATTATCCCGGGCATACAATGCGCCGTCAAACCTGGCATCGCCGTCGTAATCGCCGGCTACCGGCCGCAAACCCGGCCCGCCGAATGGCACATCCCGGCATAAAACCTGCATTTTATACACGGAGGCGATCATCCATAATCCGGCCGGCTCGTTGTACAAGGCCGCATCGGCGTAGCCATCGCCGTCGTAATCGCCGGCGATCGGGCGCCAGTCCGGCCCGCCGAACTGCGCGCCGGCGGCGATCCATTGCCATTGGTTGGTCCGGCCGTTCAGGAAGTCCTGGTAGCGCGCCAGCGAGCCGATATACCAGGCGCCGGAGCCGGCATGGTACAGCGCCAGGTCGGACACGCGGTCGGCATCGTAATCGTTGTAGATGAAGGCGCCGGTGCCCGGGACCACGACGCCCACCCCGCGGGCGATGGTATTGGAAAGCAAGGGGCCGTTATAGAACTGGGGATGCTGGCCGGGATTCCGCAGGGTGGTGTTTGTAGCGGCATAGTCATGCAATTCCTTAAAGCTGTAATTGCCGTTCAGATCATGGTCGGGGGTGGTCTTGCCGCAGGCTTCGAGGAGGTAACCGGTGTAGAGGCCGTGGTCGCCGATTTCCGCGCTGAGTTCATGGGCGTCGCAGGCGGTCATGAAGGCGATGTTGGCGCCAAAATCACGCGGGAGCGGCAATCCCCGGGCGCGATATTCCGCGGTCTTGATCCGACGGTAATGGGTCATCACCCGTTCGACGAATGGCCAGTACACCGGCCGGCCGTCCTTGAACATGCCGGCGGAATGGCAGGTGTCAATAATCAATACTACGCGGGTATCGGCGCGGAAGCGCGCAAGGTCGGCCGCCATTTCGTAATCGTAATAACTGTCGTCATAAGCGCAGATGAAGGTGACTTCGCCATCCACGCCGCCATGGCTGGAATGCGTGTACAGGATCAAATCGCCCGCGGCCGCGCCGGCGGCCAGTGACTGCAAGGCATTGCGCAGCGTGCTCTTGGTGGCCTGGCGGTCGGCAAACATCTGGATATCCGACGCCGCCCAATGGTTGGACGGATCGCCCAGCAGCATTTGCTCCTTGATGCCAAAAGCGTCGTTCGTGCAGGCTTCCAGGGCGCCCGGCTGGCCGCCGGGGTAGGCCGGTGAATAATTGTCAATCCCCACCACGATGGCGTCGCGGACCGCGGAGACGGGAATGACGGTCGAACCGCACCAGCCGGAATCGGTATTGCTGAAATTAGTGCTGACGCCGTAGGAATTGCGGGACTTTACCTTGTAATAATAAGTTATGTTGGTCTCCACCCCGTAATCCTGGAACACGGTCGAGTTATGGTTGGTGACGACAATGGCCGGCTGGTTGGTGCCATGGCTGCGCCAGAGATCGTAACCCAGCGCGCCGCCGGCGCTGTCCCATGAAACCTGGATGTAATTGGTGTAAGCGCCGTCGGTCGCCGTCAGGCCCGCGGGGGTTTCCGGCAGACTTTCGGTGCTGGGGCCGCTGATGAAATTCAAGGTCAGATCGTATTGGACGTCGTAGCGGTCCTGCGCATCCTTCAGGATCAGCGTGTACTTGCCGCCGGCGGTCAGGGCCAGGTTGGTGATGGCGGCGGTCTGCTGCAAAATATCCGTGGCCTGCGCGATCAATTCGGCGTCCGGATCGTAAAGTTCCAGGACCGGGTTCAAGGCCGGGGTCTTTTCCTGCATGATCACCGAGATCACGTCGCCCGGGACGGCGTTGAAAAACGCCACGTCCAGATCGCCGGGCTTGTCGATGGCGCCGGACTTGGTTTCGCCGTTGACGATCAAGCCGATGTCTTTTTCCACGCCATCGAGTTCCCCGGGAATTTTCGCCATGGACAGCACATAAGGACCGCGGGAATTGAACAGGTCATTACAGGCGATGGTATATATGCCCGTCTGGATTAAAACCGGCGAGGTGATTTCCGCGCGGTATTCCGGCGTGTAAACATTCGTGACCTGATTTCCCTCCGGATCGAACAACTGGATGGCCGGCACGAGGATGGCCGCGCCCTGGCCCATCCGGATTTGCACGCGGCAGGGATTGGAGATGGCGATCATGCCGGGGTCCAGATCCGCCCCGACATCGATTGCGCCTTCCAGCGCCTGGCCGCTCAGGATCGGGCCTACGTCCAAATCATCATAGGATGGCGGTTCGTGGGGCATGCGCAGAATCGAGACGCTGTAACTCAATTCGTTGGAGTAATTGGCCAGGGCGGACGGCAGTATGACATGCATGGCATGCCAACTGTAGTTGGAGATGCTGATTTTCAAGTCCTGCTTGGTAAAAGCGTTCACCAAACCGCCGGCAATATTAGTCGCGGCCTCTAAATCGCTGAAAACGCTGATATCCGGCACGTATGGGACGTTTGCATCCTCGCAGGCCAGGCGGATCAGCACCGTCTCGCCGGGCCGCGCGTCGAAGTAGTACGGGTCCACCCAATTATTGGTGGACAGGGTATCCGTAAAATATTGTCCCGACTCAATCGGGCTGGCCGCCGCCGTTCCGACCGCCAGGCCGACCGAGGCCGCCAACATCCAGCAGGCATTGCGCGCTGACCATCTCATGCAGGTTTTCATAGACATTGCTCCATTCCCGCGTAATCCCATAACCCTACCCCATGCGGCCAGTTTGGCAAGTTTCCAGGGGGCGGTCAATCATAAATTCGTCCGCCGCCGGTATGTTGTGCGCGACGGCATCCTGAAAAAACTTGCTTTCCGAAGCGGGTTTGCTAGTATGATAGTTAATCGGACTGATGTGTGCGGGCGCTTGCGCTGGCAACGCCCCTATTTTTTATCCGGACGGGGGCCAAAATGAAAAAACGTAAAATCTGCATTACCCAACAGGACCAGGCGCGTCTGGAAGAATTGCTGCTCACCGCCGGCAACCAACGCGAGCGATCCGACCTGGCGGAACTGGCCGCCGAACTCAGCCGGGCGACGGTCGTGGAAGCCAGCGGGATTCCCGCTTCCCTGGTCACGATGCATTCCCAAGTCAGGCTGAAGGACCTGGACACGGGGGAAAAGATGGTGTTCACGTTGGTGTACCCCGGCGAGGCCAACATTGAAGCCGGCAAGATTTCGGTCATCTCGCCCATCGGCACCGCCATCCTGGGCTACGCCGCCGGCGATGAAATCTCCTGGAAGGTTCCCGACGGCAAGCGCCGGATCAAAATCGAAGAAGTGCTCTTTCAGCCTGAAGCCGCCGGCAAACCCTGAAGCGCCGCCGGACGGCGGACGGGCGCGATGAATGGCAGTTCGGCGTGCGCGGACGGGCGCGCCCGGCACTCTCAGAAGATGGATATCCCATGACCTTGGGCGCGGTGGATTTATTGTTCAATATGGCGGTCATGCTGTTCTGGATGCGCGCCTGGGAATCCAACCGGCAGACCGACCTGTCCAATCCATACCTGGCCGGCGTCCGGAATTTCACCCAACCCGTGCTGGAAGCGCTGGCGCGTTTCCTGCCGGGGCGTTCCACCCGGTTGGCCGCGGGCTGCTGCTGGCTGGGCTTGATCGTTTTCCGCGGTCTGGCCCTGCCCCTGGCTAACCCGGACGCCGCCACCCGGATGTGGCAAATCCAATGGGGATTCATGGTTTTCACTCCGCGCGTTGCGCCGGCCTGGCCGGCGGCGGGCGGTATGATTTTCAGCCTGGCATCCTTTGCCGCCTTCCTGTTTCAAGTCTGGGTTCTGGCCTTGCTTTACACAGCCGTCCGGCAGCCGGAACGGCCGGCGGAATTTTTAAAAGCCATGGCCGAGCCCTGGTCTTCCCGCGCCGGGTTCGTCCGTCCGGCCATTATCCTGGCCGGCGGCGCGGCGGCGGCCGGCCTGCTGTATTTTGCCGCCGGCGGCGCGGCGGCCCCGGAGCCGTCGTTCTGGGCGCGGCCGGCCTGGTGGATCATGCGGGAACTGGTGAACGGTCTGGCCGGCGCGGCGAATGTGCTGGCCGTGCTGCGCTCGCTGATGCTCATCCTGCTGATCGGCACCTGGGTGGCGCTGTTCGGGGGCGCGGGAAGCGTGATGGAAATCTGCCGCGATTGGCTGGACTTTCTCCTGGGGCCGTTCCGGCGTTTCCGCCTGCAGGTCGCCATGTTCGACTTGACGCCCATCATCGCCTACATGGCGCTCGGGCTGGCGCATTTCCTGCTCTACGGCTATGCCCTGCGCATGATTTTTTTCATCATTCTCCACTCCTGAAAGAACACTGCCATGTCCGCCGCGGACCAACATCTCCTGGAATTGCACATCGTGCCGCGGGCCAGCCGGACGGAAATCCAGGGCTGGCACGGCGGCGCGGTGAAAATCCGCCTGCAGGCTCCGCCCGTGGACGGCAAGGCCAACCGGGTGCTGCTGGAATTCCTGGGGCAGGCCTTAAATCTGCCGGCCGCCCGGCTGACGCTCGTCAGCGGCGCCGCCGGCCGGCGCAAGCGCGTGCGCGTGGCGGGACTGTCCGGGGCGGAAGTGCAGCGGCGGCTGGGGCTGCCGCCGCCATGATCCGCTCCAAACGCCCCGGGCCGCCCGCCGTTAATTTTGCGGGAGGAATGCCATGCCTTTACCGGATAACATCCGTCAGAAACTGCGCGAACTGCCGGATAAGCCCGGCTGCTACCTGATGCGCGATGCGCGGGGCCAGATCGTTTACATCGGCAAGGCCGCCTCGCTGCGCAAGCGGGTGGTTTCCTATTTCCGGCCGGGCACACTGCGCCGCAGTCCTCCAAAACTGCGCAGCCTGATCCACAGCATCGCCGATTTCGAATGGATCGTGCAGGCTTCCGAGGAGGCGGCGGCCTTGACCGAAGGGCGGTTGATCAAGGATTACCGCCCGCGTTACAACACGCTGTTCAAGGATGACAAGCGTTTTCCGCTGCTGCGGATTGACCTCCGGCAACCCTTCCCGTTTTTCCGCCTGTGCCGCATCCAGCGCGACGACGGCGCGGAGTATTTCGGCCCTTATACCTCCAGCGCGGCCATGCGCGCGGCGCTGGAATTCCTGGAAAAACATTTTGGTTTGCGCCGCTGCACGGTGCCGGCGCCCGGCCCGCAGGATCATAAACATTGCCTGAACGATATCATCCGGTTCTGTTCAGCGCCCTGCCTGGGTAAAATCGGCCCAACCGAGTACCGGCAGCGCGTCGAGGAAGCCTGCGCCTTCCTCCGCGGCGAACGCCCGTCCTTGCTGCAGACCGTCCGGGATAACATGCAAGCGGCGGCGCGCGCCCAGGATTTCGAAAAAGCCGCTGCCTGGCGCGACACGCTCGAATTGCTCTACACCGCCATCCGCCGCCGGCGCCGCCTGGCCACCACGGTCAAACCTCCGGCGGATGCCGGCGCCGCCGGCCTGGAGGCTTTGCGCGCCGCCCTGGGGCTGGAGCACCTGCCGCGGCTGATGGAAGCCTACGATATTTCCAACATCTCCGGCACCCATGCCGTCGGCAGCCTGGTCGCCGCCGTGGATGGCAAGCCGGCGCCGGCGCGCTACCGCCGGTTCCGCATCAAGACAGTCATGGCCGCCAACGATGTCGCCATGCTCGGCGAAGTCATCCGCCGGCGCTTCGCGCGGCTGCTTCAGGAAAACGGCATCCGGCCGGATTTGCTGCTGATTGACGGCGGCCTGCCGCAGTTGCGCGCCGCCCGCGCGGAACTGGTTCGGCTGGGCCTGGCGGAGTTGCCCGCCATCGGCCTGGCCAAGCAATACGAGGAAATCTACACCGAAGCCGCCGCCGGCGTGAAGGTTTTCACCCTGCCGGCCGATTCGCCGGCGCTCCTGCTGCTCCGCCGGCTGCGCGACGAAGCGCACCGGTTCGCCCTGACCTACCACCGGCGGCTGCGTGCGCAACGCATCCGGGAATCGCAACTGGACGATATTCCCGGCATCGGCCCGCGGCGCAAGCAGTTACTGATCAAAACCTTCGGGTCATTCGCGCGCCTGGCACGGGCCGCGCCGGAAGAGATCGCCGCCGTGCCCGGCGTCGGCCCGGAACTGGCCCGGCAGATTTGCCGGCATTTGACCCATCAAAAAAAGGAAAACAACGAATGAAATCCCAGCGTTCCAAACCACCCGCCCGACGGCGCGCCAAAATCGTCTGCACCATCGGTCCGGCCAGCCGGTCGCCAGCCGCCATCGCCAGCCTGATCCGCGCGGGCATGAATGTCGCCCGGCTGAACTTCTCGCACGGCACGTACGACGAACATGCCGCCACGATCAAAAACATCCGCGCCGCGAGCGCCCGGCTCGGGATCCAGGTCGCAATCTTGCAGGACCTTTCCGGGCCGAAGATGCGCATCGGCCGGCTGAACGCCGGCCGGGTTGACTTGAAACCGGGACAGCGCTTCACGCTGACTTTGCGGGACGCGCCCGGGGATCAGTCGGCCGTCTCCGTCAACTTCCCCGGCCTGGTGAAAGCCGCCGCCGTCAGGCAGCGCATCCTGCTCGGCGACGGGATCATCGAATTGCAGGTCGCCGGCAAAACAGCCGACACGCTGGTCTGCAAGGTCATTGCCGGCGGATCGCTCGCATCGAACCAGGGGATTAATGCGCCGGGCATCGTGCTGCCGGAAGGCGTGCCCACGGCCAAGGACCGCGCCGATCTGGCGTTTGGCTTGAGTCACGGGGTGGACTGGGTGGCCCAGTCATTCGTCAGCGCGGCCGGCGAGTTGCGGACTTTGCGCCGAGAAATCCGGGCAGCCGGCCGCGACGTGCCGATCATCGCCAAGATCGAGCGGCGCGACGCCCTGCGCAATCTCGACGCCATCGTGGCCGAAGCCGACGCCGTGATGGTCGCCCGCGGAGACCTGGGATTGGAGATCGGACTGCAGGAGGTGCCCTTCGCCCAGAAGCATATCATCCGGCAGGCCGGCCGGGCCGGCAAGCCCGAGATCACCGCCACCCAGATGCTTGAATCCATGATCGCCAATCCGCGCCCCACCCGCGCCGAAGTCAACGACATCGCCAATGCCATATTGGACGGCAGCGACGCCCTCATGCTGTCCGGAGAAACCGCCGTGGGCGCTCATCCCGCCGCTGCCTGCCGTGCCATGGCGGCGATCGCCGCGGCCGCGGAAGCGCATATTGATTATACTGCCAGCCTGCGCGGCTGGGAAAGCGACGGCCAGGCCGGCAGCGGCGCGGCCATCGCCTATGCCGCCTGCTGGACGGCCGTCGAAATCCAGGCCAAGGCCATCATCTGCTGCACGCGTTCTGGTCTGACCGCCCGGCTGATCGCCCGTCATCGCCCGGAGGCCCCGCTCGTCGTCGCCAGCCCCTTTGACGATACGCTCCGGCGTGCGATGCTTTACTGGGGCGCCTGCCCCGTCCGCGTGGAGTTGGCCGACAGCACCGACCGGATGATCACGCTCGCGCGCGAGGCCGTGTTACAGGCCGGCCTGGCCAAGCCCGGCGACAAGGCCGTGATCGTCGCCGGCATTCCTGTGGATCATCCCGGCCAGACCAACATGATCAAGGCCGATACCCTTTAACCTGAATCCGGCACAATCAAAACCAATCAATCGTATGGAAAAAAACAAAACTGGGTAGGGCGAACTCTCCGAGTGAGCCGCCCCTACGGCGCCGCCGGATCATGCCATGGGCCTGACAAGGGAGTTTATCCCGCTTCCTGGCGGGATCGCCCTGCCGAATTAACCGGACGGCGCGCAAGGGACTGCGCGCCCTACCGTCTGTTTGCCAAAGGTGAACTGTTTTTTTCTAGGTGGCCAAATTTTTTTAGCCTTCCCGCGCAGGGGCATTACTCGATATCCGTCAAATCCACATGGCAGTACCCGCCGGGATTTTTGCCCAGATAATCCTGGTGGTATTCCTCGGCCGGAAAGAACTCGGCGGCCGGCACGATGGCTGTGGTGATTTTTCCCCGGTATTTGCCGGATTTTTCCAGCGCCGCCCTGGACTGTTCCGCCGCCGACTGCTGCGCGGGCGTATAATAGAAAATCACCGACCGGTACTGCGTGCCAGTGTCGTTGCCCTGGCGGTTGCCCTGGGTCGGGTCATGGATTTTCCAGAAATGGCGCAGCAAACGATCATAGCCGATGCGGGCCGGGTCATATACAATTTCCACCGCTTCGGCATGCCCTGTGCCGCCGGCGCAAACTTCCGCGTACGAAGGATTTTTGGCATCGCCCCCGGTGTAGCCCGCCCGCGTTCGCAGCACGCCCGGCACGCGCTTGAAATACGCCTCCACGCCCCAGAAGCAGCCGGCCGCAAAACAGGCGCGCTCCGCCGGCGGCGCGCCGGGCGCGGCCAGTTCCGGAAACAGCCGCAGATACTCGCCATAACCCCGCGCGGCCAATTCGGCCGCGGGAATGAATTCCAGCGCGGCGGAATTGATGCAATAGCGTTTGCCATCCGGACCCGGCCCATCGTCGAACACATGGCCCAGGTGGGTATCGGCGGCGGCGCTGCGCACCTCAATCCGCTCCCTGCCCAGGGTATGATCCGGCCGCGTGGCGATATTGGCGGAATCCAAAGGCTTGGTAAAACTCGGCCAGCCGCAACCGGCGTCGTACTTGTCGGCGGAACTGAAAAGCGGCCGGCCGGAAACCACGTCCACATAGAGGCCCGGCTGTGTGTTGTCCCAATAGGCGTTCTGGAAGGGCGGCTCGGTGCCATTCTCGCAGACCACCCTGAACTGTTCGGCCGTAAGCTTCTTTTGCAAGGCCGCCCGGTTAGACGGCGCGGCTGATGCGTGTTTTTCCGAGGTGTTTTTCATGGTCAACCTTCTTTCGCAACCGCATGTTACGGCCAGCAATACCACGCCGGCCAACCAAACCATCTTCCCTGAAAGGCAACGTACGGAAAAATGATTTAGCGCATTTTTGCGCGGTTTATTGGACGAAACCGTCCGGAAACGGGACGGGGGCCTCCCGGCTTCATCAAAAATGCGCCAAATCATTTTCCACCCTCCTCAGAAAATCCGCAGGCAGGGTGGTCCGGCTTCGCCGGGCACAGCCTTGGCAAAGCCTGGGTCCCTTGGCCGCCGTTTTTCGACCATGGCCGCCGTTTCCGGACGGCGCGCAAGGGACTGCGCGCCCTACCATTTCATAATTATTTGCCATGGGTAGGGCGCGCTCTCCGAGCGCGCCGTTCCACATTCCATCGGCAACAATTATAATGATCCTTCTTTGCGTTCCTTGCGATCTTTGCGGTGAATTTTTCCTGGCCTGTCGCCCCCGTAAGCCAGGGCCGCATCATTCTCGGAAAATACGGCTCGGTCGGAGACCTCGCCCTACCCCCGGAACTCTATCGAGCAAATAAAAGGGCGCGGCACACGCCGTTCCGTCTCACCCAACGCCCGCCCGCGACGCAAGGGCGCGCTTACCGGCGCGCGCTTCGTTCAACCCCGCAGCACACGAAAGTTCCCCTGATCAACGCGGACGGCTGGTTGGCCGGCCGCGTCCACCGGGGCGCGGGCCGCCGGAACGCGGGCGGCCGCCGGGCCGGAACCCGCCGGGCCGCCGCAGAGGCGGCCGGCGCGGGATTTCATCGGCCACCGCCGCCAGCCCGGCCGGGCGCGGCGGCAACTGCAGCCACTCCGCCGGCGGCTGCTCGTAAGGCAGGCTGCGGCCGATGAATTTTTCGATTTCCATCATGTTGAACGCGCCCGCCTCGCAGGCGAAGGCCATGGCCACGCCGGAAGCGCCGGCGCGGCCGGTGCGGCCGATGCGATGGACATAATCTTCCGCCTCTTCCGGCAGATCGTAATTGACGACATGGCTGATGGCATCCACGTGGATGCCGCGCCCGGCCACATCGGTGGCCACGAGCACCTTGACCTGGCCGGCGCGGAATTTTTCCAGGATTTTCAGGCGCTGCGTTTGCGGCACATCGCCGGAAAGCTGATCGCAACTCACCCCGTAGGAGCGCAATTGCCGCGTCAATTGATCCACCGTGTCGCGCCGGTTGCGAAAGACCAGCACGCGTGTGACCTCCGGCTGCCGCAAGATATGCAGCATCAGCGCCAGCTTGCTGCGGGCGGGCACGGAAAAGATGCGTTGCTGAATCGAGTCCAGGGTAACTTTTTCCGGCTCGATCTCCACCTTGACCGGATCGTTCATCCAGCGTTCGGCCAGGCGCATCACCTCGGGGCTGAGCGTAGCGCTGAACAGCATGGTTTGCCGGCGGTTTTTGGGCGGCAGGCTGTAAACGATCTTGCGCACATCGGGAATAAAACCCATGTCCAGCATGCGGTCGGCCTCGTCAATCACCAGGATTTCCACCTGGCGCAAATCCAGCACGTGCGAATCGCGGAAATCCAGCAGCCGGCCGGGCGTGGCCGCCACGATATCGCACGGGGAACGCAGTTGCTGCTGCTGCTTGCCGTAATCCATGCCGCCGTAAACCGCCAGGGCGGTGCAGCCGCAATGCCGGCCCAGCGCCTCGGCGTCATGATGAATCTGGATCACCAACTCGCGCGTGGGGGCCAGGACCAGCATGCGCGGCGTGCCGGGTTTGCGGGCGCCCGGCAACGGGTTCGCCAGAAACCGCGCGAACGCCGTAATCAAAAAGGCCGCCGTCTTGCCGGTGCCGGTCTGCGCCTTGCCGGCCACATCCTTGCCCTGCAACGCCGGAGGCAGGCACAGGGCCTGCACCGGCGTGCAATATTGAAATTTCAAATCCGCCACCGCGTGCATGATTTCCGCCGGCAGGTGCAGATCGTGGAAACGAGCCTTGCCTTCCGCCGGCTCCACCTGGAATTGATTCAAGTTCCAGGCCGGCGCCGGTATGGGACGCGCGGGGGGGGGCGTGGAACGCGGACGCCGTTCCACCCGCGATTCAGCGCGCCGCGGTGGCGCGACGGGCGGTGTTTTCACCGCCGGCGCGGCTGCCGCGCGCCGCCCGATCTTGATCAACTTACCGCCTATTTTTTTCAGCAACCTTTTGATGTTATGTCTCCTCTAATGATTGTGCCGTGTCCGTTGTTCCGGCATACCAGCCTTAACACCCTGACCCCTTAAAACTTCCAGAAACGCGAGCTTTGGAGTGTTGGAATACATGAAATTTAGCATGAATCCGCGGGAAATCAACTGGAATCCGCCATGACTGCCAAGCTTGGGCAGGGCTAATCTGCGTCAACCTGCATGATCTGAGTATCCGCTTGCTTCCGCGCCCGGGCATCACGGCGCGCAAGGGACTGCGCGCCCGGCCGGTGTTGATGATTCTTCCCTCCGTGCCCGGTCAAGTTTAATCCGCGTCAATCTGCGGATTCTGCGGATTCGCCTACTTCCGTGTGCCAGCAAACCGCTGTTGCGCACCGGGCATGAAATATGTATGCTGTTTCGATTGCGGCGCGTCCGCGCGGATGCGCCGCCGCCCGGATAATAATCATCATGCACGATTCCGATACCATTGCCGCCATTGCCACGGCGCCGGGCGCCGCGGGCATTGCCATTGTCCGCCTTTCCGGGCCGGCTGCCCCGGCGATTGCCGCCCGAATCTTCACCTGCGGCGGTACGCCGCCGGATTTCCAGGCCCGGCGCTTATTGCGGCATGGTTTCATCCGTTCGCCGGAAGGCATAGCGGACGAAGTGCTGTTGCTGATGATGCGCGCGCCCCGCAGTTACACCGGGGAAGACGTGGTGGAACTGCAAGGCCATGGCGGCAGCGTGCCCGCCCGGCGCGTGCTGGAACAAGTTTTGCGCGCGGGCGCGCGGCCGGCGGAGCCTGGGGAATTCACCCGCCGGGCCTTTTTGAATGGCCGGCTGGACCTGGTGCAGGCGGAAGCGGTGCTGGACCTGATCCATGCGCAATCCGAACGGGCCGCCGCCGCCGCGCTGGAGCAATTAACGGGCAAACTCAGCGCGCCCCTGGAAGATGCCCGGCGGAGCCTGCTGGAAGCCGCCGCCGAACTTGAAGCCACGCTGGATTTCACGGAGGATGAAACGCCGGCCGAGGTTTTCCCGGCGGTCCGGCGGCGCCTGGCGGCGGCGGCGGAAACGCTGGACGGGCTGCTGGCCACCTGGGAGGAAGGACAACTGCTGCGGGAGGGCATGCGGGCGGTGATTTCCGGCCGGCCGAATGTCGGCAAGTCCACCTTGCTGAACGCCCTGCTGGGACGCGACCGCGCCATCGTCTCGGACACGCCCGGCACCACGCGCGACCTGATTGAGGAAACCTGGCTGCTGGACGACTACCCGGTGCGGCTGGCGGACACGGCCGGCTTGCGCGCCGCCGGTTGCCAGGTGGAACAGGAAGGCGTCCGGCGCGCCCGGCGCCTGATGCGCGTGGCAGACATGCATCTTTATGTCATTGACGCCTCCCAGCCGCCTCACCCGGACGATGCGGCCAACCTGGCGGAAATCCCGCCCGACCGCTGTCTGCTCCTGCTCAACAAGAGCGATTTGCCCGCGCGTATTGTTCCCGGCGATTTCCCGGGGCGGACCGCCATCCCCACGGCGCTGATCCGCGGCGAAGGCGTGGCACGTCTCAAGGCTGCCATGCGGGACCGTTTACACCGGGCCACGGCCGCGCCGCCGCCGCATGCCGCGATTTCCGCGCGCCATCGAACCATCCTGGAAGCTGCCCGGGCCGATACGCGGCAGGCGCTGGCGATCCTGGCCGGACAGCGGGAGGATTTGCTGGCGCCGGCATCGGCGGCCATCCGCGCCGCGGCGGAACAAATCGGGCAAATGCTGGGAAAAACCTATTACCCGGAACTGCTGGATGCCATCTTCAGCCGGTTCTGCATCGGTAAATGACGGGAATGCCATGAAAACCGCGGAATTCACATACGCCCTCCCGCCGGAATTGATCGCCCAATCCCCGCTGCCCGAACGCGCCCAGTCGCGCATGATGGTCGTAGACCGGCGCGGCGGCGCCATCCGGCATGCCCGGGTGGCCGACTTGCCGGGCATCCTGCGCCCCGGAGACCTGCTGGTGCTGAATGACACCCGGGTCATCCCGGCGCGGCTGTTCGGGCGCAAGTCCGATACCGGCGGACGCGTGGAAGTTTTGCTGGTCGAAGAAACCGCCCCGGATGAATGGGACGTGCTTTGGCGCGCGTCCCGGCCGCCGCGGCCCGGCAGCGGGTTGGAACTGGCCGGCGGCTGCATCCGGGCCGAAGTGCTGGAACCGCCCCGGCATGGCCTCCTGCGCGTACGCCTGCATTACCAGGGAAATTTTATGGAATTGCTGGAAGCGCACGGCCAGCCGCCGCTGCCGCCTTACATCAAAAGGCCGGCTGGCGGGAACGCGCCGGAACAAACCGCCGAAGACCGCCGGCGTTACCAGACCGTCTTTGCCCGCCAGCCGGGCGCCGTGGCCGCGCCGACCGCCGGCCTGCATTTCACCGACAGCCTGCTGGCAGACCTGGCGGCGCGCGGCATCCGCAACGTGAAAATCACCCTGCATGTCGGTCCGGGAACATTCCGCCCGGTAACGTGCGCCAGCATCGCCGACCACCGCATGGATGCCGAACGGTTCATCGTGCCGGCGGAAACCGCCGATGCCTTCAACGCCGCCCGGCATGCCGGCGGACGCGTGGTGGCGGTCGGCAGCACGGTGGTCCGGACGCTGGAAACGGCGGCCGGCCCCGACGGCCTGGCGGCGGGCGCGGGACGCAGTTCGCTGTTCATCCATCCGCCCTACCGGTTCCGGGCGGTGGACGCGATGCTGACCAATTTCCACCTGCCCGCCTCCACGCTGCTGATGATGGTCAGCGCCCTGGCCGGCCTGGAACTGACCCGGCAGGCCTATGCCCTGGCGGTGCGGGAACGCTACCGCTTTTACAGCTATGGCGATTGCATGCTGATTTTATAGGCCGGCGCGCCGGCCATGCGGGCGGCGTCAGTTGGTGATCTTCTTCAATTCGTCCCGCAGCCGCGCGGCTTCCTCGTAATGCTCCGCTTCCACCGCCTGGGCAATGCGCCGCTTGAGATCTTCGATTTTCGCCGCGCCGGTCAGCGGCGCGGCGCGTTCGAGCGAGAGGTGGCCGTTGCCGGCGGTGTCGCGCACAATCACACCGGCGGCCTCCATGACTTCCGGCGCCACCAGCACGGGTGCGCCGCAGCGCAGCGCCAGGGCGATCGCATCGCTGGGCCGGGCGTCCATCGTGGATTCCAGGCCATTGGCTTCCAGAATCAGCCTGGCATAGAATGTGTTGTCGGCCAGGTCGCAGATTTCCACCCGCTTCATCCGGCATTCCAGGTGGTCCAGGACCTGCTTGAACAGATCATGCGTCAACGGACGGGGCGGCCGCACCCCCTCCAGCACCAGGGCAATCGCCTGCGCCTCGGGCGGTCCGATAAAGACCGGCAGCGTACGCTGGTCCTGCTGGCTGCGCAGGAACACCACGAAGCCCATGTTGGAAAGCGAAACCTGCGCCACTTTAACCGGAATCATATCAGCACCTCTTTTGACCTAAACTTGCCAACTGCCGGACTTATGCTGAATACCGGTATTTTAGGCGAAATGCCTCCCGCCGTCAAGCACTAGCGGAAAACCCCAACTAAAGTTTATGAATCCGCCGCACACTGCCGGCCTGCCCGAATTTGCGGTAAACTTTCGCGGCCCAGTTGAATGCCCGATCCACCCGTCCGACCAGGGTGATGGGCCGCGGAAACAGCAAGGCCAGGTTCTGCGGCAGGTCGCCGATCCGTAAAATGCCGGGCAACTCGGGCGTGTCGGGATGCGCATGACTGGCCGGCAGATCGGCCAGAATCACCCCGGCGATTGCCGGATCGAGCAAGGCCGCGTAAACCGCCAGCACGGCGGTCCGGCCTTCGCCGTAAAGCGTAATCGGTCCGGCAAACGGCTGCTGCCGGACAATTTCGATGCCGTCCAGCAGGTCCGACACCTGGCGCTCGGGCAGGGACTGGCCCAGCAAGGGATAACTGCGCCGCAGCGTCCAGAGATACCCCGGGCCGACCGAAGTCGCCGCGGTATTGCGGACTTCGACGCAGGCGGTGGCATGATTTGCGGTAAGCGCCATTGGCCGGCCGGCGCCGAAATGCCCGGAACGCAGGGACTCCGGCAAGGCAAACGCGACCACCGGCACGCGCGCGGCGGCGCCGGGGCAGCCGGTTCGCACCCGCAGTTCCAGGTTGTCCGCAGTCCGGAAAACATGGCTGGTAAATTTGATGCCCGCGCGGCTTACGCCGTCCGCGCGGCATTCGACCAACTCGGGGCGGGCAGGGAGAGCGATGTTGCGGAATGTCAATTGCCGCATCTTTTTAATGGTTGCCCGCTGCCAGGCCGTCCATGGCTTGCAGGCGCCCACCGGCGGGGCCGGCGCCCTGAAAGGCAGCAGTTCATCCGCCCGGCGCATATTGTCATGGCGCGGCGGCTGGCCGTTGAACACGCGCAAAATCCTCTCCGATTCTACCCGGTCGGTCACGTCTTCGGCCACCGGACGCGGATCGTCTTGCAGGTGCCGGTTAAACCACTCGAAAATGGCGCGCCGCTGCTTGGGCGTGTAACCGTGCGGGGCGACATCTTCCGCCAGGGCCACCTTGTCCGCCGCGCCCAGCCGGGCGTACTGGTGCTTGATCCGCAAATACACGTCCCGGAAGGCGTAAGGCCGCCAGAGCATATCTTCGGTGCAGGAAGCTATCAGCAGGGGCCGCGGCGCGATCAAGGCGCCGAGATCCGGCGTGCACCACTGGTGATAATTGATCCAGAAGGCGCAGTCGCAATGGCCGTCCGTGGCGCGGTCGGCGATCAATTGCTCGATGCTGCCGGTCTGGCAGGACGGCGCCACGCACTTGACCCGCTCGTCCGCCGCGCCCAGGAACCAGGACATCGCGCCGCCGCCGGAATTGCCGGTGACGCCCAGGCGGCCTGGATCCACATCCCGGCGCGCGACCAGGTAATCCAGCGCGCGCATGGCGTTCCACACTTCCATGCCGGCGGGGGTGTAACCCCGGCTGATCCAGTCCCAGCGCCCCAGGCGGTGCGTGCCATGGTGGACGCCCTGCGCTTCGCCAAGCTGGATCGGATCCAGGATCAACGCCACATAGCCATGCTGGGCGAACCAGCGCGGATGCGCCTGGTATGTCGGGCTGGCCTTGCCGATGGCATGCCCGCACAAATAAAGCACCGCCGGCAATCGGCCGCCGATTTTTTCCGGCCGGTAAAGATTGCCCGGCACATACGCCCCCGCCAGACTCTGGAAATGGATTTTCTCGATGACATAGCCCGGCCGCTTCAAACATCCGGTGACCACGGCCTTGAGCGGCGCGCGTTGCGGCAACGGCAGGAGCCCCAGCATTTCCAGCCATTGGGCGCGGCGCGCGGCCAGACTGCGCTGCCACGCCGCCGCCGCCGCGGGATTAATTAACGAAGAGGACGAAACCCGCCGCGCCTGATTTTTTATGGATTGATACATTGCTTCCTCCGATTTTACTCCACCGTAACGGTTACCGCATCGTATAGAACCATGCCGCCCGGGTAATGCAAAATGCCGTCCATGGGATAGTCCACGGCAAAATACACATGATACAGACCGCGCGGCAGCGCGGCGGATGCATTGATCCCGCCCGGCGCCGCCGGCAACATGGCGGCCAGGACCATGGCCGCGGACACCTTGCCGAATCTCCGCCATTTTGCCGGCAATCCTCCTTGCCGCCGGCAGCCAATGCCGGACCCACACCCGTCAATGCGCGAATTCAGATTCCCTGAAGAGGCTGGAAAATGATTTGGCATTTTCTTGATGGAGCCGGGACGCCTGCCCGCGGATTGGCAGTCTGGCCCTCGTCCCGTTTACGGGCGACTTGGTCCGCCAAAGCGCGCAAAAATGCTCCAAGTCATTTTCCGGTATGGGCGTGAAAACATCCCCGCACGCAAGGGCGCCCCGGGAAATCTGATGTCGAGTTTTTGCATAATCTTTCTTTCCCGCCACGCAAGGTTGAATGGGTGGGCCTTTCGATATTGGTTCAGTTAATTGCTCGACAGCCACAAGCTCTCTCGCCGATTTGGCCGTGCGCAGAGATTGGCATCGCGCTTAATCAAGTCCATGTTCAGGATTGTCATTTCCTCTATAATGGCAAGGGATCTATTGTGGTTTTCGAAGAATTGCCGGGCAATGGCAACGCGCTTTTGCCAGGGGTATATCTAGCGTGTGCGCTTGCCCTTATTGAGCGGGAAGTAGGGGCTGCTTATTGCGCGTACCGATCACCTTCACCGATCCACGCATCTCAGGGCCAAGCCGCCCAAGTTCCTCTTGAAGTTTTTGCACCGTCCACTGCATTGCACACTCTGACTCATAATATTTCAAATAGTTATCCCTAGCATTGCTTTCTCAATTATCCATGTATTAATAATATTGTTTCCTCACCAGAATTTGTGGGTGATTACCGGTTCGGGCAATTGCCCAAGGGTATGATATAGCGCCATTTCCGCGCCATGAAAAGTTCTGAAGCCATAAGATCGTTTGGTAACCACTCGAGCTTTATTGTTCAAGCCCTCGGTTGCGCCAGTAAAAACCTCGTTTCTGGCTCTGATCCAGTTCAAAAGCAGCTCCTCGTGTTTAGCAATGGTTTTAGCCGCCTTAATGATTGGCGCAATGCGGCTACGACAGGCGCGCTTGACCCATGCCTGGAGATAATTACGCGCCCAGGTTGGGCTGTGATAGCTCCAAAAATGCTGAAAGCTTTCCTTGAACAAATAGGCGCGGCCGGTTTGCAGTCTTGTGCCCAATATCCGATCAAGCATTTCGCGAGCTTTGCCGCGCACGCGGGTTTTGCGGCGCAGCAAGGTCCAGCGCATTTTCTTGAGTTTTTGCTTGGCCGCCGGACGCGCTGTCATCGCCGCCATATCCCGGCGCCGGACCTCGTCCACGGCGGCATTCAAGGTTTGCACGACATGGAAGCGGTCAATCATGTGGCAACCGTGGCTGAGGCTCGCAGCAATGACTTTCAGATAAGGTCGCCACATATCGCTACATATATGTCGAATGCCGGCCAGCACGGGTTTTCCCAAAGATTGCAACCCTTTACGCAGCGCGGCCGCCCGGCGGGTTTGGCCGACCCAGAGCAATCGGCGGCATTGCGCATCAATCTGATAGATCAAGGTCAGATAGTTCTTGCTCTTTTTACCGTTGCCTACGTGGAGTTCATCAACACCAATCGCCGTTATATTGGCCAATTCCCGGTGCGCCAAGCCCCATTCCACCATCCACTCGACCGACCGATAAACCGCCTGCCAACTGACTTTGAAAATCAGCGCCGTCTCTTTCCAGGACAACCTCCGCGCCCAGTTCCCCAAAAAAAGCATCAGCGCCTTGCTGTAGGGTCGTTTGCCATCGCTCCAAGGCAGCGCTTCCACCACCACGCCATGTTCGGGGCAATTTACCCGGCGCGGACTATAATGCAAAAAAGCCGGCACATTCAAAATGGGCACAAACGCCCATATCCGTTCAGGCAGAGTGTCGTATGTCGCCAGCGGTCGCCCGCAACGCGAGCAGCATGCCGCGCGTTGGCGATGCGGACGAATGCTTATATCCACTTTCCATTGGCCGCGACGATCCAAAACCATACAAGTTTCCTGATAAATAAAACGTTTCAAAGGTTGCAAACGATTCAAAATTGTTTTAAGTTTCACCTTGGGCTGGTCCTCCTTTTTTTGTGTTCACCCATTGCATACGCAATGGATTACGGAAAGGCCAGCCTATTTTTTTGCCGCCGCTTTATCTCCGTTCCGCCATCGCGCCAATCAGGAGTTATTAATCAGGCTGCTGCGGGGCCGCCAAACGCCCAAAGCGGCAGGCTGTTAATAACTCCACCATCTTTTGGCGCCATTGCTTGGAGAACTTCTTAAACTTTAAAACCTGTTTTTTACCCACAAATTCTGGTTAGGAGCCATTGTTTTAAGTTTCACCTTGGGCTGGTCCTCCTTTTTTTGTGTTCACCCATTGCATACGCAATGGATTACGGAAAGGCCAGCCTATTTTTTTGCCGCCGCTTTATCTCCGTTCCGCCATCGCGCCAATCAGGAGTTATTAATCAGGCTGCTGCGGGGCCGCCAAACGCCCAAAGCGGCAGGCTGTTAATAACTCCACCATCTTTTGGCGCCATTGCTTGGAGAACTTCTTAAACTTTAAAACCTGTTTTTTACCCACAAATTCTGGTTAGGAGCCATAATATTTAAACCCCCATCGCTTGAAATAACGCCATGCGCTGGTAATAAAATACCATGTAAAACGCATGTTTTTATGTGCTGAACGTTCCCAGAAATGCACCACAGCTGTGCCGGGGCAATAAAATGTTTTATGTGTTTTTTGTACACGCCGACAAAGATCAGTGTCTTCAAAATACAGAAAATATTGTTCATCAAAACCGCCAATATTTTTAAGCACGGATGTCCGGCAAAACATAAAAGCTCCGCTGATGGATGGCACTTCACACACTCTCTCATAGCCAATATCACGCATTTCATAAAAATCCATCCGTTTACGGAATAGCGGCTTCAATACGCCAGGCAGAAATCGGCGAAGAAATAAATCATATATTGATGGATATCGTTTATTTAAGCCTTGAATAGTTCCGTCTTTATTCAATATTTTGGGCGCTACTATTCCTGCTTCTGGATTTGCTTCCATAAAACAACGCAATGCCATAAATGTATCTGCCTGCACCGTCATGTCAGAATTCATAATAACAAAATATCGACTGTCTGATCTTTTCAGATTGAGATTATGGTTTGCGCCATATCCAGCAATTGCATCATTACAAATCAATTCGACTTCCGGATAATCACGGCAAATAAAATCAGATGTTCCGTCCACGGACCGGTTGTCAACCAGCAGTATTTTAGCGCTTGCCTGATGCGCCGCCGGCAACAGTGTTGGCAATAGCCTCTCCAAGTGGTGTTTTTGATTATGGCTAACCAGCGATATAACAATATCTTCTTTATTTACCGAATGCATTTTCTTAATTGATATTTTCTCCGCTGTTTTTCCCAGGCTGTTCCAGTGTAAATAATAAACGGTTCAGTAGCATACCATAGAAAACATAAAGTGTTGGAATGACCCCCGGCGTCATAACATAATGACGGGCGAGCAAGCCAAACCGAAAGGATTATTCCAACAGTAAAATAATACACCATGTTGAAGCAGGTCTGCAATCTTTATCCTGGATTGCGCAGGATTTTTCTGCCGCATTTGGTGAATCGTCTGGCGCAGGAACACGGCGTTGATAAAAAGAGCAGGACATTTACGCCATGGAGTCATGTGGTGGCATTGCTTTATGTGCATCTGACGCACGCCATGGGCTTGAACGATGTTTGCGACAGTTTTAAAATGCATAAGGGCGCGTTGGCAACGATCCGAGGCGCCACGCCCCCTGCGCGCAACAATCTGAGCTACTCCAAAATAGTACGAGTTGCGGCTATGGCGAAAGAGTTGCATTTGGCTATGATTGATTGCCTAATACGGCAAAGCCCAGCTTTTGCGCTCAGCAAAATCCGCAGCGGCTATTTGCGGCGTTTTCGCCGCGCCATTCACACATTTGATTCCACAACGATCATACTGGTGGCGAATTGTCTGGACCGGGCCAAACAAAGGCGACAGAAAACGGCGGCGAAATGTCACTTGCGGCTGAACATGCAAAGTATTCTGCCGTCTTACGGGATTATAGAAAATGCCATATTTCATGATGCCCGCAAAGCGTGGGATCCATGCGCAAGCCTGCAAAAAGGCGAAATTGTGGCGTTTGACAAGGCTTATGTGGATTTCACCCATCTGCATGAATTGACGGAACGCGGAGTTGCTGAGTGACGAGGGCCAAGGATAATATGCGCTATCACATTGTAAAACGGCTGAAGCGAATCGGCAATAAACGGGTTTGGGGTGATTCCTGTGGGACAGCCATGTGTACGAAGGGGGGGGGCATAGTGGAATATTACAAATATACCGGAACTGAACTTCTGGATAACAACTCATATTTATCAGGAAATAACGGCTTTTCAGACCATATATTAATCTTGTGGAATGCTAGTGTTTACAACATACTTATTATAAAGTCGGTCATAAAGCTTGTTGTAATTATGCACCATGATGTCAACCGAGAATAATGTCTCTACGCGCGCACGAGCATTATTTCCAATTGCAGATCTTTTCCCAGGATCAACGACTAAACTATCCAATGCACAACAAAACGAATCAATATCATCCAGCTTGACACAAATACCACCCTGTCTTTTATTTATAATTTCATTTAATGGCCCAATATCATAAACAACGCACGGCAACCCGGTTGCCATCGCTTCGACCAGTGCCAGCCCGAAGCCCTCAGCCCGTGTTGTCATGGCAAAAATATCAAAAGCCTGAATTACGCGTGGAATATCCGTGCGGAAACCAGTCAATATTATTGATCTCGACAAACCGGACGCGGCAATCATATTTTCCAAATTCCTGCGTTCATTACCTTCGCCAACTATTACAAATTGCAACATATTGTTTTGCTGCAACATTATACGTGCGACATTTATTAGCGCCGAATAGTTTTTTCTATGTATCAGACCGCCGACCGAACCAATTACTATTGCGCTAAGAGACAGCCCTAATTCCTTTCGGACATTATTGCACTCACGACGATATTGATCATATTTATTATATTCTATTCCATTATAAATTCTCACAACCTTTTCAATCGATATGTTCATGCTTTTTTGTATATGCTTACAAACACTATCTGACACTCCGACATGAATTACTGCTGTACTGTCTGTTAATTTCTCAAGGCATCTTGCTGCACTATCTCGAAGTTTATTTCCCACCATATAATCTTCAACCCCATGATGAGTTGATATTACCATTGGGACACCTGCAATCCGGGCGGCTATTCGGCCGTAAATATTTGCTCGTAAAAGATGACAATGCAATATTTCTGGTTTTTTTAAGCGCAACGCCTTAACCAGCGGAAACAAAATGCGCGCATCCAAGAAAGAGCGTGCCATTTTAAAATCAAGGTATTCAGAACCTGTGCTCTGTATCGTCGCGCTTAAGTCGCGATCAGCCGGCGCGGGATAAAGCGACCATACGGAGAACCTATACCGTTTTTGATCAGAACGTTCAACAATCGGAAATAGCACATTGCTTGGTCCATGATTGGCCATGCAAGATGTAATTAGATGACATATTTTTATCATTATAAACGAAATGCGATTAATTTATACTTTGGTTATATTACAGTTCTTATTGAAGCAGTAAAACGGCAATGCGGAAATCATGGCCAATATTATCCATATTTCCATCTCGGTAAAATCCGCCATAGTGCCCCCAACGACTAAATAATAGACGAGGCCTCCCATCAATCCGGCAATAAATATATAATTAGCTTTTTGCAATATATTCGTACGGCTAAAGCGACGCAACATAGTTATCGCGGCAAAATAGATTCCGGCGAATATAGTAAAGCCGCAAAGCCCTAATTCAGCCAATATTTGCAGATAAACATTATGAACACACAAATATTTCAAATTGCTGGCCATCCTGCCTTCTTCGCCGCCCATACCTATGCCGACACCGGTAACAGGATAATATTTAATAATTTCCACCGAGTTCTTCCACAGATCAAATCGCTCAATAATAGCCGGATCAGATACTGGTTCACGCATGCTATACAAACGCCCTGTTATGACTCTCATATATCCTTGCGAATCCAGATAAATAATTAATACCGCCATAACAATCAAGAACTTGGCTATTATTCCGGGTTTGAACCGCAGAATACTTTTCATTTTAAAAACAAACCATGCCACGCCGGCAATCAGTCCGAGCCACACGCTGCGCGACAAGGTGGCCAATTCCACTATTAATAAAATCAATAATACATTATAAAACACCACTTTTCGCCGTGCTGGCCCATTGGACCATAAGCCGGTCGCCAGCCATAATATGATCGTCGTCCCGGTCCAAAGCGCCAGGGAATTTACGGTTCCTGAAAATGTTGCCTGGCTTACATCCATACTTCGCCAAGACCGCAATACGTCCGATGTAAAGCCATCTATAGAGATTAGCGCAGCTAATTTCAATTCACCCCGAATAACAGCCATAACTAAATAGTAATATATGTAGGCGAACGACATGATCATTCCGTTAATGACACATGTTGCCACGGTCCGATAATCAAGTAGCAACCAAAACAATATGATAAAGTACAATACTAAATTTCTTAAATACTTACTGGCGCGAACAACCCCATACTCATAATCCGGCGACCACAAAACAGACGTAAAACAATATAGCACAAACAATATCAATAATCCGTCCAACACACCCAGCCGCAATCTTATGATTCCGGCAAACATCTGACACAGAACTACTCCGGCTCCCAACAGGATGACAACATCGCCAGGGCGAATATTAGCGCCATTTAATTCCACAACGGAGATATTCCGAATAGGGATCGTGAAAGCGATCAAAAAGGCGAGATATTTATGGATATTCTTGAACACTATTATAATTCAGATTAAATAACACATACACTATAAACGCAATAATAAACTGACACGATGTCTGTAATACCAGTAGAATTCAACATGATAATTTCAATTATTTCCCGGTCGCGACCATCATGCTGCTATGATAAAGCATCATTAAGATAATCAATACCTATTTTCCGAAATGCCGCTAGACCAGCGTCCACATGTTTCCAATCTATGCCACTGGAATGTATATATGTAATCAAATCACATTCATATTTATCAATTGCCCGCTGCGACAATCCCACCACATCAAGAAGCGATAAAATGCGGTTGTTCATCTTGGCTTCATCCCGCCCACGCAATAATACTATAAACGGACGGTGAAATAACAAGCAGAATACTAAACCATGAAATGAATTGGTTATGACGTATTCTGCCTTCATTAATCTGGTTAACCATACTCCCGGATCAATCAAAGCGCCACCACAAAGGCCGCGAACAAGATTATATATATGCGGAGAATACAACCGGACGTAACTGGCGCCAATTTTCGAATACTGGCGAATATGCTTCAAGACACTTGCCGCCAACACATCGTTAGTGGCCCCCAACAAATATAAAAATATATATGGTGTTTTTTGCCGTTTATCCTCCGCCGCGATCAAACGATATTCCGGAGCGGTCAATAACAATGTCGGATCCGGCACAAACACGGCATCATTGCGACCTAGTTTTCTCACAAGGTCAACGCCATCTTTTTCACGCACACTAACGTGATTAAGCTTGCGGGCGAATACCGACCATTTTTTACAAATATCATCAGCCAAATCTGAGAGTCCAAAACTTGCCGCATAAGATATTCGGCGCGCTTTTTCATCTCCAAACCCAAGCCATACAACAAAGTCATCATTTGGCCGAAGATATTTTGGGCCCCACACCTGATCGCTGCCGGCGATAAACGCATCCGCAACCGGCGGCGTATCGAGCAACTCGAATCTGGAATATTTACGAGTAATATCCGGCAAATACCGGCAACGATACTGATAAAATTTGTACCTTAAGCAATTATCATATATTTTACTGACCACCCCCGGCGGTTGGCGAGAAATCCATGAACGGGGATGAAATATTGAAGAATTCCACATGAACTCATAATTAATGAAAAATGGGGAATGCCCCATTTTGAGTAAATGCGTTTGCAGCGCATATGCCTGCAAGACCGCTCCATAGTTTCGCACGGCATGTAATGTCACAATACCGATTTTCAAGCCAATACTCCGTTGTTATCTTCTCCGCATAATTTTAACGACAAACCATAAACGGTGTTTCACTAACGCTATCGCCCGACGGAGAAAAGACGGCGTATAAAGCCGGTATTTTCGGGCAACATCATCAAAAGTCATTTTTACCAACTCCCGATAGAAATCATCACGCCGACGAGGATGCGCCACAGGGCGGACCAAGGCAGGGTTGCCCGCCGCAGCTACCGCCAAATCCGCGGCGCCGACAAACAAGTCCTGTCCACATTCATCGAGCAATTTTTTCCCTTTTACGTTATTAACCAGCACAAGCGAAGTGCCCTTGTCGTCGCGATCATATTCCGGATATTTTTTTGATACTCCCCAAAAATCAGCAATTGTTATGTCCCCGCCTCGCGAGATGTTTGCGAATTGGCATTTGTAACATGATAACCGCAATGAGATGTCACTAAGAAATGCCGCCATATAAGCATCATCGAAAACATAATCTGCCACTATCTCGCCATTATCAAAATATTTACATACGCTGTATTTTTTCCATCCTGAAATCTTATTGCGAAAAGATACCGCCAACAGTTTCAGTCCTTTTTCGTTATAATGCTGAACATATTTTTCTAACAGCAGCGGTGATGGCACTCCATGACATACCATATCACAACACCAAAGCGTGTCATATTCTCGACGCAAATAACCACGCAGCCCGGCCACTTGACATGGCGTCCCCGAAAAGAGGACATAGCGCCCATTTTTCAGCATGTTATGAATATCGCGATATAGATTTGGATCAATTTCACTCTGGACATACTTGGAACCGCGCAGGCGATGAATATCAGCAGATTTATCAATGAGTATATGACGAACTACAAGATTAGCATCGAAAGCGGCGCCGACAACGGCGCCGCCGCGTTTCAAAACATTTTCAGCTAATGCGGTAAACACTCCGCCGGAAGAACTATCCATACGAATTTGCTCATTCGTATTCCAAGCAGCATACACAAGGGGTGGTGATATAATCCCGCTTTGATTATTAGATAAAGTATTTGGCAATAATTTCTGATTAACGGGGCATATTTGGCGACAAATATTACAATTATTACAAAGACCCAACTTGATTTGCGGATGCGCAAACCCCTCGAGATCCGACCGCATCTCGATGGCGTTTTGAATACAAACAGCAGCGCAGGCGGCGCAGCCTGTGCAACTTTCTAAATTTGTTCCTAGCGGATGTCTTGCCTTGTTTATCATAATTATTTTAAAAAGAAGGATGTCAAGGCTATAACATGCTTGTCAACTATGTTTAAATATATTCAGTATACGCCGGCTTGCTTGGTAAGCATAAGCTCGTTCCCTGTGATCAAACGCAAAAATCAAGGAAGTTAAAATTGCGAACAGCACTCCAGACAGACCAGTAATAATCAGGCGCACACAAGATGGCGACAACCAGAGACGTGGAATCAAGACGGCAATCGTTGACACAAAAGCGACTATTCCACAAGGCAAAAACACCTGCCTTAACCATTGCAGGACCGACACTCCCAAAAGCCGACGCATCCATAACACACGTCCCACGGAAACAGCGCCAACAGTAAAAATAAATGCGCACCCTACACTGGCCGGAGGAGCGTCAAACCACAAGCCAACCCAGGCCAGCGGCACAGTCAATATTAAACAAGTCCCCAATGTTGCCTGATAACCGGCAATTTTTCCATAGGCGCTTACCGCAAGCATATTGCCAGCGGACAAACGATCAAAAACAACTGACACTAAAATCAACTGACACAAAACGGCTGAATAAACCGGCGGCTCATTGAGCCATATTTTCAGCACATAATCCATTTCCGCTATAAGCGGTATTGCAACCAACGTGATCAAAATCGCACCATATTTATTCGCTAATTGCGCGAGGCAGATCATTCGCTTTCGATCACCGCGACCTTCCATTGAAGTCATTTCCGGCGCCAACGCGTTTAGCATAGCGTTTGACAATAAATTTGCAGCCCGGGAAGCCTGGTAGGCTATATCGTAGGCGGCATTCACTTTCGGTCCAAAATGAACATTCAGTAAGACCGCAGACCCATGATCTCGTATGGTCCCACCCAATGCTCCAAATAGATTCCAGCCGGCAAATGAAAATACTTCCTTAATGCGCGTGAGATCATGCCAATAACTCAACTTAATACTGCAGTCTACAAATACTATAAAAGCCCTCGCAATTTGAACGGTCTGAATAAATATTATAATCAATACCATTCCTGCGCTATAAATAATAAGTTTATCACCTTCAAAATATCTTAAAAACAAAGCCAGGGAAAAAGACAAAAATGACTGAAATATAAACCATACCGCCAGTTCAACCATGTGCTGTCTTGCGACGAACATTGCAACAAACGGCATGGAAATCATGCTAACAAAAACTGAAACCAACGAAAGATTGAAGACCCAAAGACATGCGCTGATTCTATCCGCCGGCACATTAAGCAGATGCTTTATGAGATATTCACCCAGAAGATAGCCAATAATGGTTAATAAGGATGCCAAAACAATGTGAATGCCAATAGCCGTATTAAACCATTTATTAAGCTCATCTTTATTACCGCGGCCAATAGCGTAGGCATAATGCCGGGCTGCACTGGTGCCCATAACCGTGTTCAGAATAGTAATAAAAATTATTATCGAACCAACTACGCTAAATAATCCAAAATCAATTTGCCCTAAAGCATTCAACACCCATCGGTTGCTAAATACCATTAAAACAACAGCAATTATAGAACGCCCATAAGTGGCCATTGTATTGATAATAACGCGTTTGGATGGTGTCATTGCGCGTTGTTGGGATTTATGTTAATGACCTACCCCGAGACACAACAGACCGACAAGACTGCATTGGCAAAAATAACTTATGTTGTATAATTCGGGAAATGCCTGGGAGTATTGGCAAATTTTATGATTGTAGCCTAAATTCGCATTTATATGCCGCCACAATTTCTATCTCTGAATCTAATCGTCCTCAAAAACTCCCCAATATGGATGTGATGTTAACGGACGAAAGATTTTCTATGGAGCTATTCCAGCCCCACCCGGCGGGACCATTCGTAGATGAAGGCGGCAAAACAGGCAATGAAAAAGGCGGCCAAACCCGCCAGGGCTGTTTTTTTCAGCGCGCCTCGGCTGCTGCGGTACACTACCGGTTCGCCCAACGGCAATACTTCCTTGGAACTTAATTGCGTGTTGACGTAATCCAGGGCCTGCGCCGCAAGCTCGTCGGCCGCATCGAGTTCCGCGGGCGGCTTGGCGCCGCCGCCGTTGAAGGATTGCATCCGGCGGGAAATTTCGTCCACCACCCGGATGTAAAATTCGCGGGAACTGACCGCTCCGGCGGCCTTCTGTTCGGCTTCCGCCAGGCGGTTGCGCGCATCAAGATATTCCTCGTTCATTTCCTGGGACTTGAGCTGCAAATCCCGCATCCGGCCCAGCGCGTTGCTGTCGGAAGCCTTAACCAGGTCCTGCCACAGGACCGTGTCATCCACCGAGCGGGAAACGGTGATGAATTTCTGGTCTTCCAACTGTTCCGCGTTCTGCCGGGCGGCCTGAACGGCGGCCGTGTATTTCAACCAGTCCTCCTGCAGTTCCTTCAGGCGGCCGCGGACGTAAATCAAAGCTTTTTCCATGGCCTTGCGCTGGACCTCGCGCATGGTCTCATCGCGCCAGACGCGCGCGATGGCCAGGGCATCTTCCGACCGGGGCAGGATAATGGAGCCTTGAATGATGCTGGTTTTGGGCGGGCGGATGACTTTCATGGACTGCCGCAAATCGGTAAAATCCAGGTTGATGCCCGCGCTCTCGCAAAACTTGTGCACCCGCATGCCGACCACGGAAGACCTGGCGGTTTCGTGGTGCGTCAGCACGCTGGTCTCGAAGAGGTCCTTGTCCACCCGGCCCTCGCGTGAATATTCCGGCACTACCTCAATCAGGGCGACCGCTTCGAAAGGGCGCGGTTTCAGGAACAGATACGCGGCAGCCGCGAGCGCCGCCAGCAGCGTAGCCGCCAGGATGCCGCGGCGATGCCGCCAGATCATACGGATCAGGTCGGCCAGGCTGATAAAATCATCTTCCGGCGTAATCGCGGGGGGCGGGGCATTCTGATTGTTTGCTTGCATGGGATCACCTGGTTACTGTGTTCAGTGTTCGGTTTTTCGGCGTAAAACTTTAATATCAAAAGGCGGGCACTAGCCCGCACTGTGTCATTTGCGGACTGTTTTTTATCCACAGATTACGCAGATTTACACAGATTTTGCCTGAATTCGGAAAACGGAATATTTTCTCACAAAGTCACCAAGCCGCCAGGAAAGAATCAGCAGGAAAACATTATAGCTTTGGGAAACAGCGCAAAGCACAAACCGCTTTGCTCGTTGCGCTATTTCCAAAACCGTGTTCCGTTTCACGGAACTGCCGCATAGCGGTATGTTTTCCTTCAGAATCCGAACTTCCTTCCTCCTTCACGGCTTAGCGCCTTTATGTGACAACCTTTTCCGGTTCCCCATTCGTGGCTGTCCGGAATTCATGGAAATATTATTGTGATCCGTTAAAACCTTTAAAACATAAGTTTTTAAATCAGCTTTTCAGGCTTGATAATACTCCCGGTACCAATCCACGAACCGGCGCACGCCCTCCTCGATCGGCGTGGCGGGCATGAAGCCGACATCGCGCGCCAGGTCGGACACATCCGCGCAGGTCAGCGGCACGTCGCAGGATGGCAGCGGCTTGTTGATTTTTTTGGCCTGGCGGCCCAGGCAATCCTCCAGGATGGCAATCAGCCGCGCCACTTTTACCGGCTGGTGGTTGCCGATGTTATACAGCCGGTAGGGCGCAGTGCTGCTGCCCGGGTCCGGCGCGGCGCCGGACCAGTTCGGGTCGGGTTTTGGAAGGCAGTCCAACGCGCGCAGCACGCCTTCAACAATGTCATCCACGTAGGTGAAATCGCGCGCGACTTCCCCCTGGTCGAACACCGTGATAGGTTTGCCCTCCAGGATGGCGCGGGTGAACATGAAGAGGGCCATGTCCGGCCGGCCCCAGGGACCGTAGACGGTGAAGAACCGCAGCCCGGTGACGGGCAGCCGGTAGAGATGGCTGTAGGCATGCGCCATCAGTTCGTTGGCCTTTTTGGTGGCGGCATACAGGCTGAGCGGGTGGTCCACGTTCTGGTGCACGGAAAAGGGAATCCCGGTGTTGGCGCCGTACACGGAACTGGATGAGGCGTATACCAGGTGGGCCGCCTGGACCTGCCGGCAGATTTCCAGCACATTGGCGAAGCCCAGCAAATTGGCGTCAATGTAAGCCTGCGGATTTTCCAGCGAATAGCGCACGCCGGCCTGGGCGGCCAGATGCAGAACTCTATCCGGCCGCGCGTCAACCAGTTCCCGCACCGCCGCGCGGTCGGCCAGGTCCAGCTTGCGGAAGGCAAAGCCCGGATGCCGCTGCAGGCGCTGCAGGCGCGCGTTCTTCAATTTCACGTCGTAATAAGGGTTTAAATTATCCACCCCCACCACCGCATCGCCGCGCGCCAGCAGTTGTTCGCATAAATGATAACCGATGAATCCAGCGGCGCCGGTAACCAGCATCTTCATATTGACAGACTCCGTCCTCTTGCATTACGCACCAAGGCGGTCAGGCCCTGGCCGCCTTGCCGGGTGTTCGCCGCCGTAAGACCCTGAGCGGAGTCGACGGGCAGGCAAACCATTTTATCGCGGCGTAGTCCTCGACAAAACATAGGAACTTAACATACCGGCCTGAATTTTTAAAGCGTGATTTTAGGCGCTGGCCCGGCGTCCGCCGGTTCCGCAGGAGCAGGCCGCGGTGTAAACCATTCGCAACTATCGGTCGCCTCCACTATTTTATTGCGCCGGGCGCAACGCTGCACAAACGGGTTGACTACGTAATCCGCGCAATGGCGGCAAAGCCGGCCGGCTTCACCCGTCTTGAAAATTTTTACCGGCGCCGGCGCGTCTGTTTTATCAAACACCCGGGGCTGGCGGACGGTTTTAAACGGCACTTCCGCTTTACCGGCAAAGACATGCCCGCATGACAGGCAGGACAATTTTTCACCCGCGCGCCGGAAACCGTCATAGATCGGCTCGCGTTTCAGCAGCGATTCCCGCCCGCAGGCTGAACATATGATTTCAGGATTTTGACTGTTTTCCATTTAGATTTTTCTCCCAGCAGGCCAGGCCAATGCGCCGGGCGCCAGCCGCCAGGCGCCCAGCAGACAACACGCGCCCGCAGCTTTGACGGCTGCCAGCAGCAGCATGGCGTCGGCTAAACCGAACAGCGGCAGCAATATAATGCCCGGCAAAACTCCGCCCAGCGCTGCGCCGGTCAAATCCAGGGCATTGATCCAGGGCGTGGACTCGGCGCCGCCGTCTCCCGGCCGCCACAAGCGGCAGGCCAGTGGAAACTGCGCCCCGGCCGCCAGGCCGGCCATGCCGACCAGCAGGTACACTGCCCCCGCCGCGCCCACCGGCATTTTCGTCACGGTCAGCAGCCAGTGCATGGCCGGCGCCACCAGGCAAGCCGCGGCCAATAACCCCAATTCCGCGGCCAGCGCGCCGCGCCACACCCGAGCGGATGCAGCGGGATTCGCCGTCTCTCCGCCGCCCGGCTCAGCCGCCAAAGCCCGCGCCGACAGGAGCGCCCCGGCGGCCAAGCCGGCCATGAACACTGCCATGATCATGGCCAACCCCGCATATATATTACCAAAGACGTTTTGAAATACAAACACCAAGGTGATTTCCAGCGCCATCTCGCAAAACCCGGTGCTTATCACAACATAACCCAACAGTCCGTTAAAGGCGCGGCGGCGGCCGGCCGGCCGGCCGGCCGCTGCCCGCACCAGCAGCCACGCCAGGATGCCGCCGGCAAGCACAATATATCCAATCCAACGCAAATTTATCCGCTGTAACCATTTAATCCATTTTTGCACCGGCAAATTGCCGATCTGGAGCCAGCGTGTCAAGACCGTAAAAGTTGACACCGGCCGAAACGCCGTATTGGCAGGCGCGGCGCTGACGGCCAACTGTTGCCGGACCCGCGCCGTCTTGTCCGGCGCCAATTCCTCGGCATCCAGCAGCCAACCGGGTGTAAAATAAGCGCCATTTATCTCCGCGGCGCTGGCGCGCCGGTACAATTCCGGTGCATCCAGGGTAATGGGACTGTCCGGCCCGCCGGCGAAAAAATGGCTGACCGCGCCAGGGGTCACCAGCACCCGCGGGAAAACCAGCCGCAAGGCTGCCTCCACCGAAGCCGCCAGCCGCAAGGCTTCCCCGCGCAAATGCTCGGAGGTCGGCAAAGCCGTGTACATGAACCCATCCGGGGCCAGGATGCGCCGCACAGCGCGGTAGAATTCCGCGGTGAAAAACCGGTTGGCCGCAATCGTGTCCGGTTCCGCGGTGCCGACAATGACCACGTCAAATTGCCCGGCGCATTCCCGGATAAAACGCGGTCCATCCGCCGCCACAAAACTTGCGCGCCGATCCATCTCCGCGCCGGGCGACGTCCGTTTAAATTCCTGCAGCAAAACAGTTTGGGACCGGTCCTGCTCCAGGCACACCAGCCGTTCCAGAGGGTATTTCAGCAATTCTGGCACATCGTCAGGCGGGTTGCCGCCCAGCAGCAGCACACGCCGGGCGCCCGGCATCTGGGCCATGATGAAATGGATTTTAAATTCAGCGGCGACCGGATCGGGAAACACGAAGGCCACCTGGCCGTTACTGTAGAGGGTTTTCTGTCCCGCGCTTTCAAACAGCGCCAGGTTCCGATAGCGCGAATCCACCGATGCCAGCAACCGGGCGGCGCCCAAGCCGCCGGCGCGAGAATCCAGCACGCCGAAGCTATGCCAGCGCAGCCGGATACCCGCCCATTCCAATCGCGCCAGCAGCCGGTAATTCACGCCGAACAGGCAAAACACGCAGAGCAATCCCAGGCAAACCCGACGCGCCCAGGGCCGCGGTGCCGCCAGCCAGGCGCCCGCCAATCCACAACCGCCCGCCCAAACGGCCGGCGCCATCCCGCCGGGCAGATTGACCAGGGCGGCGTAAAATAATCCGCCGGCGCAGATGCCGCCCAAAGCATCGGCGGCGTAAATCCGGCCGGCGGCGCGGCCGGCCGGCTCTCGCCGGCCCCGGGCGGACTGCCGGCATACCGCCGGAAACAATGCTCCGACGGGCAGGCACAACGGCGCCAGGGCCGCCGCGATGAAAACGGCCATCCACCCCGGCGGCGCCTGCTCGCCAAACGGGATGCGCAACAGACGGGGCGCAGTTCGTATCAAGAACACTTCCGCCGGGGCAACCAGCGCCAGCCAGACCAGCAAGCCCGTGATGATCCATGCCAGCCGGCGGGAATCGCAGCGGCGCTGCGCCAGGCCGAACAGGCCGGACCCGGCCCCCGTCAACAGCAGCCACCCCGCCAGCGACAGGCCGATGGTGATCTCGTTGCCGTAAAAGGCCACCAGCAACTCGCGCAACACCACCATCTGCGCCAGCATGGCAAACATGCCGGCGCAGAACATGGCGGCCGGCAGCTGCCCGTCCGCTGAAAAAAACCGCATTTTTCCTTGACTTGACATGTGCGGCATATATATGATGAGGGCCTTTTAATTAAGAATCATTGTCCCGAAAAGGCGCAATGTCAATCATGTAGTTAAAGTTGCGGCGTCAAGCTAAACACAGGAGTAAATACCATGGCGATCAAAATTGGCATCAACGGGTTCGGACGCATCGGTCGGTTGTTTTTCCGGGCCGCCTTGAACAACCCCAAGGTGGAAGTCGTCGGCATCAACGATCCGTTCATTGACGCCGAATACATGGTTTACATGCTGAAATACGACACCGTCCACGGGCGTTTTAAAGGCACGGCCGAAGTCCGCGACGGCAAACTCGTGGTCAACGGCAAAGCCATCAACGTTTACGCCGCCATGAAACCCGAGGAAATCCCCTGGGCAGCCTGCGGCGCGGAATACGTGCTGGAATCCACCGGCGTCTTCACTGAAATCGAAAAGGCCAAGGCCCACCTGAAGGCCGGCGCCCGCAAAGTGCTGATCTCGGCGCCTTCCAAGGACGCCCCCATGTTCGTCATGGGCGTCAACCATACCGCCTACAAGCCGGACATGGACATTGTCTCCAACGCTTCCTGCACCACCAACTGCCTGGCGCCGCTCGCCAAGGTGATGCATGACACGTTCGGCATCGTCGAAGGGCTGATGACCACCGTCCACGCCACCACCGCCACCCAGAAAACGGTGGACGGCCCATCCAAGAAGGACTGGCGCGGCGGACGCGGCGCGGCTTTCAACATCATTCCCTCCAGCACCGGCGCCGCCAAGGCTGTCGGCAAAGTCATTCCCGACCTCAACGGCAAGCTGACCGGCATGTCCTTCCGCATCCCCACCGCCGATGTTTCCGTGGTGGACCTGACCTGCCGCCTTGCCAAGCCGGCAAAATACGAAGCCATCAAGGATGCCATGAAAAAGGCCGCCGCCGGCCCGATGAAGGGCATCCTGGCGTATACGGAAGATAAGGTGGTCTCCTCCGATTTCATCGGCGAATCCTGCACCTGCGTGTTCGACGCCGACGCCGGCATCGCCTTGAACGACAATTTCGTCAAGCTGGTGGCCTGGTACGACAACGAGTGGGGCTATTCCAACAAGTGCGTGGACCTGATCGTCCACATGGCCAATACGAAATAATGTTCTCCCCTGAATTTTGCACGAATATTGGGTAGAAATGATTTAAAGCAATCATAGCGCGTGCAAAATAAATTTTACGCAGTTATCTGTTGACACCCATATGGTTACATAAGCGCCGTTTCCGGAAACACCAATATTCGCCGGCAGACGGCCGCGCGATTTTGGCGCAGGGCTTTGTTGCGCGGGGCTTTGCGGTATGTTTATACAGCGGCACCCCGCGCGCCGCGCCCTGCGCCAAACTTGTGCGGTGCAAAATTCAGGTCTCATGAATAAAAAAACCGTTCGCGATGCCGCGCTGAAGGGCAAGCGCGTATTGATGCGCGTGGATTTCAACGTCCCGGTCAAGGACGGCCTGGTGGATGATGACACCCGCATCCGCGCCGCCTTGCCGACCATCAAATACGTGCTGGACCAGGGCGCCTCCCTGGTATTGATGAGCCACCTCGGCCGCCCCAAGGGGAAGCCCGAGGCCAAGTATTCCCTCAAGCCGGCGGCCGACCGCCTGGCGGCGCTGCTGGGCAAGCCCGTCGGGTTCGCCCCGGACTGCGTCGGCGCGGCGGCCCGGCAAATGGCCGGCGCCCTGCAACCGGGCCAGGTGCTGCTGCTGGAAAACCTGCGGTTTCACCTCGAGGAGGAAGGCAAACCGGACCTGCCGAAGACGGCGGACGATGCCGCCAGGCAAAAGGCCAAGGCGGAGTTGAAAGAACGCCAGAAGGACTTTGCCGCGCAATTGGCGCAGATGGGCGAGATTTACGTCAACGACGCCTTCGGCACGGCGCATCGGGCGCACGCCTCCATCTCCGTCGCGGCCAAACATTTCCAGGAACGGCTGGCCGGGTTCCTGATGGAAAAGGAAATCGCCTACCTGGGCCGCGCCATCACCAACCCGGAAAAACCGTTTGTCGCCATCATCGGCGGCGCCAAGATCAGCGATAAAATCGCCGTGGTGACCAACCTGGTGTCCAAGGTGGACACGATCATCATCGGCGGCGGCATGGCTTACACGTTTTACCTGGCCCAGGGCATCCCCGTCGGCAAATCGCTGGTGGAAACCGACAAGGTGGACGTTGCGCGTAATATCATGCAAAAGGCCAAGGCCGCCGGCGTCAAGCTGTTGCTGCCGGTGGACCATGTGGTGGCCGACAACTTCAGCGCCGAAGCCCAGACCAAGGTGGTCGGCGAACGCGGCATTGAAGACGGCTGGATGGCGCTCGACATCGGCCCGCGCACGGCGGAACTCTTCGCCGCCGCCATCAAAGGCGCAAAAACCGTCCTCTGGAACGGACCGATGGGCTGCTTCGAAATGGCGCCCTTTGCCGCCGGCACGCTGGCCATAGCCAAGGCCCTGGCCGCCAATAGCGGCTGCACCAGCATCATCGGCGGCGGCGACAGTGTCAGCGCCGTCAACAAGAGCGGCCTGGCCGGCAAGATTACCCACATCAGCACCGGCGGCGGCGCCAGCCTGGAATTCCTGGAAGGCAAGGAACTGCCCGGCATCGCCGCCCTCAGCGACAAGGATTAAGCCACACCGTGAATAAAACCGCCATAACCATCCGCAAGCCGCTGGTCGCCGGCAACTGGAAGATGAACAAGACGGCCGCGGAAGCCGGGGAACTAGTGTCCGACCTGAAACGGGCGCTGGCCGACTGCCGCGGCGTGGACGTGGTGGTCTGCCCGCCCTTCACCGCGCTGGCGGCAGTCAGCGGCGCCATCTCCGGCAGCGAAATCGGCCTGGGCGCGCAAAACATGCACTGGGAAAAATCCGGCGCCTACACCGGCGAAATTTCCCCGGCCATGCTGCGTGAACTGTATTGCCATTACGTGATCCTGGGCCACAGCGAGCGTCGTACGCTGTTCCATGAAACCGACGCGGTCATCAACCGCAAAATCAAGGCGGCGCTGGCCAATCACCTGCGGCCGATCGTCTGCGTGGGCGAAACGCTCCAGCAGCGCAATGACGCCCAGACGGAAGAAGTCCTGGCGGCCCAGATCAATCACGGCTTGCAGGGACTGGATGCCGAAGGCTTGGCGGCCCTGACGATCGCTTATGAGCCTGTCTGGGCCATCGGCACCGGCAAGACGGCCACGCCCGCCATGGCGCAGTCGGCGCATGCCTTCATCCGCGGCCTGCTGGCCCAACTTGCCGGCGAAAAAACCGCGCAATCCATCCGCATTCTGTACGGCGGCAGCATGAAACCGGACAACGCCGCAGAACTGCTGGCGCAGCCGGATATTGACGGCGGGCTGATTGGCGGCGCCTCGCTGGAAGCGGCGGCCTTCGCCGCCATCGTTCAGGCGGCCGCCGCTGAAGCATAAGGTGCATCGAATATGACATTCATCAAAGTAATTTTGATTCTGGTGGAAGTGCTTTGCAGCCTGCTTTTGATTGGAGTGGTCCTCCTCCAGAAATCCAAAGGCGAAGGCTTGGGCATGGCATTCGGCGCTGAAATGGGCGAATCGCTCTTCGGCGCCCGGGCGGCCAATGTCCTGGTTAAAATCACCATCTGGCTGGGGATTATTTTCATGCTGAACACCGTCTTCCTGGCCAAGATTTACAGCCAGGGCCAGGGGCGTTCGGTCATGGAACGCGTGGCCGCTCCGGCGCCCGCGCCGGCCGCTCCCAATGCCGCCGCACCCGCCGGCATGACGCCGGAAACCACTTTGCCGGCGCCCGTCCCTGCGCCGATATCCGCCCCCGCGGCGTCCGTGGCGGACCCGGAGATGCCGGCAGCAAACCTGCCCGCGGCGGATATGCCTCCGGCCAGCGCCGCCCCCGCGGCGCCCGCCGAGACGGCCCCCGCGGAACCTGTGGCCGTGGAATAAGCGGAACTGGCGTCTGGCCGCATGTGAACCTAAATCAGGCAGTTGGCAAGTTTGCTGCGTCCCGCTTTAAAGCGGGACAGGGATGCACGCTTGCCACGCGCAGCGCGTGGGCGGCAAGGGTGACGGTGTATTAATATATCCCGCTTTGAGCGGGACAAGCTCCGAATTTATCCCTCCCAGCGGGAACCTTGCCAACAAAGCAGATGCGGCAAAATCGCCAACCATTTTTCCGGTTTGAAATTCAAAAATTTTCTCACACCAGAAAGGTGTTTGCGACAGAAATCCTATCTTTCCTGTTTTCAATTGCTTATGTCAATTTTTGAATTTCAAATGCCGAATTTAGGGTGAATGATTTGTTGATACTGCCGCTGTGCTTGTGTATCTGGCTCGGGGCAGCCTGGCCTGAGGCCCGGGCCGCCGCGCCGCCGCCCGCCAACAACCCCGCGCCGGAGAGCGAAATCGTTTATTACGGCGTCACCAGCCGTATCCGGGGCTTCGATCCCGTCACCGCCGGCGATGTCCCCTCCTCCATGGCCATTGCCCGCATTTACGAAGGCTTGCTGCAATATTCCTACCTGGACCGGCCTTACCGGCTGGAGCCCTGTCTCTGCGAGGCGCTCCCGGCCGTCTCGGAAGATCGCCTGGTCTATACCTTCAAAATCCGCCGTAATATTTTTTTCCAGGATGACCCCTGCTTCAACGCCGGCGGCGGACGCGGCCGCGAATTGACGGCCGGCGATTTCGTCTATTCCATCAAGCGCGTCGCCGATCTGAAAAACAGTTCCAGCGGGTACTGGGCGTTTCATGACCGCATTGCCGGGCTGGACGATTTCCGCGCGGCTTCCGCCGGGGACGCCCCCACCGATTACGACCGGCCGGTGGCCGGCCTGCAGGCGCCCGATCCCAGCACCCTGCGGATCGAGCTCACCCGCCCCTACCCGCAGCTGCTCTGGATTCTCGCCATGCATTATGCCTTCGCCGTTCCGCGCGAGGCGGTGGAATTTTACGGGCCGGACTTTGCCGGCCACCCGGTCGGCACCGGCCCGTATCGCCTGCATGACTGGCAACGCAATTACCGGCTGGAATTCGCCCGCAACCCCAAGTGGGCCGCCACCGGCCGCCAGGAATTTTATCCCCGCCAGGGCGAACCCGCCGACGCCGCGGCCGGCCTGCTGGCGGATGCGGGACGTCCCCTGCCCTTGATTGACCGTCTTGTCCAGTACACCGTGACCGACACGTCCACCATGTGGCTGATGTTCCTCAACGGCCAGCTGGAATCATCCGGGATTTCCCGCGATAATTTCGAAGCCGTCATCACCGGCGACCGCCGCCTGGCCGCCGATTTGGAAAAACGCGGTATTAAACTCTACGCTACCCCGGTGCTGGAAACTTACTACATCGGGTTCAACATGGACGACCCGGTGGTCGGCGCCAACAAGCAACTCCGCCAGGCGCTGACCTGCGCCTTCAATTCGGAGCAGTACGTCCGGTTTTACAACGGCCGCATTGTCCGCGCCCGCTCGCCGATCCCCCCCGGCATCGGCGGCTTCGAGGACCTGGCCGTGCCCTATCCTTTCGACTTGGCGCAAGCCCGCCGCCTGCTGGCGGCAGCCGGCTATCCCGACGGCCGCGACCCGGCTACCGGCCGGCGGCTGGCGCTGACGATCGATCTGGGCCGGGCCAACGACCCGGAAGCGCGCGCGGCGACGGAATTGCTGGTGGATTTCATGCGGCAAATCGGCGTGGAACTCACCCCGGTGTATAACAGTTGGCCGGCGTTCCTCGACCGCCTGGACCGCGGCCAGGTGCAACTGTACCAATTGGGCTGGGTGGCGGATTACCCTGATGCGGAAAATTTCCTGCAGTTATTTTACTCGCCCAACCGCTCGCCTGGCCCCAATCACAGCAATTACGCCAATGCCGAATGCGACGCCCTTTACGAGCAAATCCGCGTCATGCCCGCCGACGCGCCGGAGCGCCTGCGGCTGTGCCGGCGCATGGTGGAAATCATCAGCGAGGATTGCCCCTGGATTTTCACGCATCATCCCATGGATTACATCATCCACCATCCCTGGCTGAAAAATTACAAGCCGCACGATTTCCCATACGGCATGGCCAAGTATTACAACATTGACACCGACGCCCGCCGCGCCGCCGCCCGCGGGCGCTGACGGCAATCCATGAACAACCCGGAAACTCCCTTAATCACGCGCGAGCGCCTGGCCGCCGACCTGGAAAAAATCGGCCTCCGGCGCGGCGGCCTGGCGCTGGTGCATAGTTCGCTCAAGTCGCTGGGGCGGGTGGACGGCGGCCCGGACGCGGTGATTGACGCCCTGCACGACGTCCTGGGGCCGGCGGGCTTGCTGGTTTTTCCGTCGTTTCAAAAAGGCGGCGAACATAAACTGCTGCGCGAGGGCGTGGTCTTCGATGTGCGCTCTACCCCGACCGGGCAGGGCCTCCTGCCGGAAACCTTCCGCCGGCGCCCCGGCGCCATCCGCTCGCTCAGTCCCACCCACTGCCTGGCGGCCCGCGGGCCCGGCGCGGACGAATTCCTGGCCGGCCACGAAAAATGCGAGGTGTCGGTGGGCCATGGCACGCCGTTCGAAAAAATCGTCGAACGGGGCGGCCAAATCCTGCTGCTGGGCGTGACGCATGCCTGCAACACCATGCTGCACTACGTGGAAAACACGTCCGGCGCGCCGACCGTCTCGTGCGAGTTGTTCACACCGACCGTCATTGACGCCGCCGGACAGGCGCACACGGTCCCGACTTACCCCCACATGCCGGGTCTGCGCCGGCGTTATGAGCGGATCGAGCAGGAATTGACGGCGGCCGGCATCCAGGCGAACAGGCGCGTCGGCCTGGCCGAAGCCCGCCTGATTGACGCCCGGGCGATGGCGCGGCACATCGGTGCGCGGGTGCGCGCCGACCCGCTCTACCTGATCGACGTGTTCAATCCCGCTCCAACGACTCCAGGCGCAGCGTAACCCGGCCGCATCCCGCCTGCCGCGTGGAGGCTTCAATTTTGCAGGCGCGCAGCGTCCAGGGCGGCCGCTGGCCGGCAGCGGCGCTCAATAGCGCGCCCACGGCCTCCAAGGCCGCTTCGCCGTATTGCATTTCCATCCGACGCGCCTGCCAGCCGTCCGGCAGCGCCTGGGCGCCGCGGTCGAGGATTTCCGGTCGCGCGCCTGGTGTGAATTCGTGCGCCAACTGCGTCAGGGGCGCCGGGCGCGCGGGGCGCGGCAATTCCCGTAAAACCGCCAGACGCCGGCGTGCCGCCTGCTGCTCCGCTTCCACGGCGCGCAGCCGCTCCCAAACCGCCGCCCGCTGCCGCAACGCCTCCGCCCGCGCCGGGGCCATGGCGGCGTTGCGCGCCGTCCACAGCAGTCCGGCGGCCAAAACCGCCGCCGCGGCCAGCCAGGCCAATGTATTCCCATTCCGTAATTTTTTTTGCATAGCCAGCCTTATTCGCGCCATTTGCCATTGATCACGCAGGCGGCGCGGCCATCTTCCAGCGCGGGCAAGGTTTCCGGCGCCGCGGCATATCCCAGCTCGCGCAGCCGGCGCGCCAAAGCCTCGAACCGGCCCCAGTCCGCCGCTGCGCACCGGATCGTGAATTGGCGGTCGTCCGCCTCCAAAACCTGATAAGCTATGCCGTCGGCCGCGCCGGCTTCCAGCAATTGCCCGATGCGCAGATGCAATTCCGCGGCCAGCGCCGCATGCAATCCCGCCGTTGATTGCTGCTCGCTTTCCCAGGCGCGCTGCGCCTCTTCCGCTTCCCGGCCGTAGGGAATCCGTTCCCCGGGGGCCAGCCGCGCCGCCAGGGCGGACACTGCGCCGCGCATGGATTGCAAGCGGTGCGACGCCGACAACTGCCAGATTGCATTGCCCGCCAGCAGCAGGCATCCCGCCGCCAGCGCCATGACAGCCGTGCGGCGCGCAGCCTGCCGCCGCCAGCCGCGCACCGCCGGGTGCAGCAGCGGGCCGTCGCGCAAATTGCACCGCCATGCGCCGGGCATCAATGCCCTGCCCGCCAAAGCGCGGGACAAGATTCCCGCTGCATCCGCCGGACGCGATAGCCGGCCCGGCCAACGCTGCGGGAGCCGCCGCGCCAATTCATCCGACAGCAGCGCCGATACGCCGGCGCCGGCATACAACAGCCAGTGCGGCCGCCAGTCCGCGCCGGCCTGAGCATACAAGATCCGCTCCAGCCGGCTGAACAAAGCCTCCATGCGCTCTCCGTCGGCGCCGGAAGTTTCCGCTTCCCAGGCCAGGGCATGCGCCTGCTGAAAATCTCCGCCGCGGCCCGTAACCACCGTCAACCGGTCCGGCTGAAGATACATCAGCACCCGCGCTTCGTCCGGCAATGCCGGGATTTCCAGCAGACTCTGCGTCCATAGCGCCAATCCGGCATGATCCAGGAACACCGGATCCCACCCCGCGGCGCGATAGCGCTCCAACTGGGTTTCCACGACTTTGACGCGCGCCGCCAATGCCAGCACCTGCGTTTTACCATCCGCCACACGCCGCGCCGCGGCGAAACTGTATCGGCAATCCTCCAGCGCAAATGGTAATTGGGCATCCAGCAGCGCCGGCAAGACCCGGCGTGTTTTCGACCAAGCCTCGAACGGGGCGTCCAGCCAGACGGTCAGGCTATCGTTCACCGCCAGACAGCCGGACGCCGGCAAACGCCGGTCCGCCACCCCGACGGCAGCCGCCGGCAGGTTTTCAAAATGCAGCCGGCCGCGCCAATCCCGGCGCGCGCGCGCGCAGACCGGGCCGGCCGGCCCGAGTTCCACCCCCGCGCACGCCCGCATGGGCATGGCCGGCGCGCGGCGGAATGCCCCTCCCCGGCCGCGCTTGCCGGAGAAATTTACTTTAAGATGCTGGAAGTTCATAGATTAGCATTTCAGCGAACAGCCCCTCCTTGGAGCCAGGGCGCCACGGCCCCGGCGCAGCGGTTTACCGGCACACCCAGCGCCGCACCCGCCATTGTGCCAGCGGGTCGCGTTCCGCCAGCGCCCAGACGCGCGCGATGCCGCCGGTTTGCTCCGCTTGCGCCGCCACGGTAAAATACAAGCTGCGCACATCCAGGTAGTCCTCACAATCCCGGATGGAATCATAATAGGCAAAATTTTTCAACGCCTGGAACGGCTGCGCGTCGCGCCGCTGGACCAGCGCCGCCGCCGCAAAGGCGCGGGTCTGCCCCAAGACGCCCAGCAATACTGCCGCCGGCGCAGTATTGACATTTACGGGCGCAAGACCGGCGTTGGGATCCGGCAACACGCTGAACAATTCCGCCAGCCGCTCCGGCTCCGCTTCCGGCGCCAGCGCCGCCAGCTCGGCGGTGCTCTGCAAGACCGCGCCGGTCAGCCCGGCGGGATGCCCAACAAACCAATCCCGCCAGCGCCGGGCAACGGCCACCGGCGCCGGGCATTGCATGCCGGCCAATAATTCCGCGGCAATCGCTTCCGGCAGGCGGGCGACGCCCGCGGTCAGCGCCGCCGCGCCTAAATTGTTGACATTAAACAAACGCGCGGCATCGCTGACCTGGACGGACAGCAGCGTGCCGTCCGGCAACGTTTCGCGCCGGGGCGCGGCCCAGGCGGCATTGGTATGGATCGAAGCCGCCGCGGCGGTTTCGTCCGCCAGCGCCTGCAGCGCCTGCCAGGCGGCATCGCACGCCAGAGCGCGCAGGCGTGTGTGCGCGCCGGCCCTCTGCTCCCGCGCCAGCCGGCCGCGCGCCGCCATCTGGGTCTGCAAGGTTAAAGCTGCCAGCAGGGCCAGCAACATCAAAACCACCGGCAAAACCATGCCGGCATCGCAGGGCTGCGTCATTCTCAGAACAGACGGCTCGGTACGGAGACCTCGCCCTACCATTTCACAAGCATCTGTCGTGGGTAGGGCGAGACCTCCGGGCGAGCCGCCGAGAATAACGCAGCCGTGGCCGGCATCGGCGGGGGGAACGAAATAAGATTGACTCCCGCCGCGTGTTTTGCTGCAATCAAGGTTAACGCCAATCGCAGGTTTTGCCATGAAATATAATCTTATCAGCATGTTCCGTCAAAGTCAAACTTCGCTTGGACGCAGCCTGCTGGTCTGCGGTCTGATCGCGGCGACGCTCCATCCGGCCGGCGCCGCCGCCCCCCCGCCTCCCGCCCTGACCAATGCGCCGGGAGTTAAGCCGCCGTCGGCCGACACCAACACTCCGGCTGCCCAGCCGGCCGCCATCCCGGTCGCCCCTGCCGCAACCAAGTCGGCGCCGGCAAAGGCCGCCCTGGCCGCAGCGCTGCCGAACGACCTCGCGCGCGATTTGCCCGGCGATGCCGCGCCGGCGGGCGATGCCGCGTCCGACGAACGGCTGCGGCTGTACTTGCAGGCCAACGAATCGAAGTCCATGGCCGAATGGCTGAAACAGCAGAACCTCCTGGAGGAAGCCGCGGATATTTACCAGGAAGCGCTGGGATTGTACAGGAACCTGGCGGAAAAACATCCCGGCTGGCATGCCGAACTGGTGAATTTCCGGATTAACCATTGTGAAGAAGAGTTGGCCGATCTCTCCGGGACGCGGGCCGGCGCCCCGCCCGCCGGGCTGCCGGCGCAGTTTGCCCGGGAGCCTTCGCCCACGCTCGGTGCGGCGCGGAATACCGCGCGGCTGAGGCGCGCCGCGCAATTGGAAAAGATATCCGACCTGCCGGCGGCCCTGGCGCTCTACCAGGAAATCCTGGATGAAACGCCGCAACATCCCGCGGCCCTGCAGGGTGCCGCCCGCATTTACCTGCGCATGCAGCGGATCGAGCCGGCGCGCGCCGTCCTGCGCCAGGCGGAACAGCTGCCGGACAGCGACGAAGCCACCCTGTTGTTGTGCGCCCTGCTGCTTTGCCATGACGGCAACTTCCATGCCGCGCGCCGGCTGGCGGATACTTTGCTCAAGCGCAATCCTTACAATGCCAACGCCCACCTGGTCATGGGCGCCGTGCTGGCCGACATCGGCCAGTTGGCGGCGGCGGAAGAGGCCACCAAACGCGCCATAACCCTCAACCCCAAGCTCGGTGATGCCTATTACAATCTGGCCCAACTCAGCCTGCGCCAGCAACCGATTGACTTGGAAAAAACCAGGCACCATTACCGCAACGCCATTAAATACGGCGCCGCTCCCGATCCCGCGCTGGAAGCCTTGCTGGATTAGGGCGCGGCCATGACTACCAATGTTTTAAAAGGCATGGCCTGGTCCCTGGCCAGCGCGTTTCTCTGGAGCACCACCTTCGTCTGCGCCCGGTACCTGCTGGCTGACGCCCGGACCGATCCCCTGACGCTCTCAACCGCCCGTTTCCTGCTGGGCGGGCTGACCTTGCTGGGTATCGGCGCGCTGCGGCCGGGCATGCTCCAACTGCGCCTGCGGCCGGCCGACCTGGCGCGCCTGGCCGGGCTGGCGCTCTGCGGCCTGGCCGGCATGAGCGTCCTGCTGTTTTACGGCCAGAAACACACCACGGCCATCAACAGTTCCATGCTGATGCAGTTAAGCCCGGTGTTCATCATGATCATGGGACTCGGCGTCGGCGAACGCATCACCCGGCGCAACCTGGCAGCCTTGCTGCTCAGCCTGTGCGGGACCATGCTGGTCGTGGGCGTCATTACGCCGGCCGGCCTGGGCGCCCCCCTGGCCGCCGCGCGCGGCGACCTGCTGGTGCTGGGCGGCGCCTTCTGCTGGGCGCTTTATGCCATCCTCAGCAAGCCCACGGTGCAACGGCTGGGCGGATTTACCGCCACCACCTGGGTCATGCTGGCCGGCGCGGCGGAACTGGTGGTGCTGCGGCTGGCGCTGCCGGCGGAATTCATTCCGCCGGCCGGGGCCGGCGCCTGGACGATTATCGTCTATATGGCGCTTTTCCCCACCGCCCTCGCGTTCTTCGCCTGGTACGAGGCCATGCGCCTGATTGACCTGGCGATCCTGAATGTCATGCAGTATCTGACGCCGGTCTTCACGATTGTCCTGGCCGGGTGGTGGCTGGGCGAGCGCCTGACCTGGCTGCAGGGGCTGGGCATCGCGGTGGTGTTGTCCGGCGTCGCCCTGCTGCGGCCGGCGGCACAGAAGGCGCCGGGCCGGGCGCGCGGTCCGGAATGAAACCATGGATATCCTGCCGCCGCGGGTGGGCGTGAGCGTAAGACACATGCTTTTCTCTTGCATTGCCCGGCCCGGCTCAATATGCTGCAAGAGCGAATATTGATCCGCCGCCGGATTGCGGCCCATCTGCACAACAGGGAAACAAGATGCATACCATGCATTCATGGCCGGAAGTCATTGAACATGCGCTCATGATCACGGGATTCGTGGGCGTCATGATGCTGGTGATCGAATACGTCAACGTCATCACCATGGGCCGCTGGCAGGAAGGCATCCGCCGCCAGCGCTGGAGTCAGTACCTGCTGGCAGCCTTGCTGGGCGTCATGCCGGGCTGCCTGGGATCTTTCGTTGTGGTGGCCATGTACACCCACCGCACGCTCTCCCTCGGCGCCCTGGTGGCGGCCATGATAGCGACGGCCGGGGATGAATCTTTTGTAATGTTCGCCATGATTCCCCGCACCGCCTTGCTCTTGCACGGCATGCTGTTTGCCCTGGGAATCGTTTTCGGCATCCTGACGGATACACTGCTCGGACGCCGCCTGCCCAACCAGCTTGCCTGCCCCATCGATTTCACGATTCACAAGGAAGCACGCGGGGTCTGCCTGCCCCATGGTCAAATTTTGAAACAATGGCAGCGCTGTTCGGCGGCGCGCGGCACGCTGGCCATATCGCTCGGGCTTTTCCTGGCCGCAATACTGGCCGGGCAGATCGGACCCCCGGAATGGAACTGGGTCCGGTGCTCGCTGGCAGTCGTATCCGCCGTGGCCTTGTTTATCGTCGCCACGGTGTCCGATCATTTTCTCGAGGAACACTTGTGGAAACACGTTGCACGCAGCCATGTGCCCCGCATTTTCCTGTGGACGCTGGGCGCCATGGTTTTGCTGCACCTGGCCGTGGAACACTGGAACATCGGGGATGTGATCCAGCAAAACCACTGGATCGTGCTGGGAGCCGCCGGCCTGGTGGGAATCATTCCCGAGTCCGGCCCGCACCTGGTCTTCGTCACCATGTTCGCCAGGGGATTGGTTCCTTTCAGCGTGCTCCTCGTCAACTCCATCGTGCAGGATGGGCATGGCATGCTTCCCCTGCTCGCCCACTCCCGGCGCGATTTTGTGATTGTGAAACTGATCAGTCTCGCGGCCGGCCTGGCGGTCGGCGCATTTTTGATGTTGTGCGGGCATTAACCTGGCGGCGGGATACGGGCACACTGCGCCAGGCCGGGGGCGCGGGAAAGCGAAGGAGAAAGCCGTATGCAATGGTATTACGCGAAACGCGGGGAGAGGCACGGGCCAGTGGAAGACGCGGAATTCCGCCGCCTGATCCAGCAGGGCGCGATTACCCCCAAGGACCTGGTCTGGAACTCCAGCCTGGGCGATCGTTGGGCCCCGGCGTCATCCGTTGCGGGCCTTTTTAACGCGGCTGCCGTGCCGGCAGCCGCTGGCGGGCCCGCGCCGGTCCGGTCCGGCGAATTGACGCACAACCGCGATCTGATGCGCCTGGCGCGCGAATCGCTCCGCGGCCGCTGGGGATTCGGCGTCGGCGTGTCTTTGCTGTATATGGCAATCTCCGCCGGATGCGGTTTCCTGCCTTTTCTGGGTTCCATCGCCAGCCTGTTGATCACCGGGCCCATGGTCGTGGGCTTCACCCTGGTTTTTCTGAACGTGTCCCGACGGCAGTCAGCGGAAGCGGGCCAGCTCTTTTACGGTTTTCAGCGCTTCGGAGCGGCCCTGGGCGCCTACCTGCTGATGGCGCTTTTCATCCTGCTCTGGAGTCTGCTGCTGATCATTCCCGGTATCATCGCGACCTACGCCTACGCCATGACCTTCTTTGTCATTGCCGACGATCCGGCGGCCGGCCCGCGGGAGGCGCTGCGCCGCAGCAAAGAAATGATGCGGGGCAGCAAATGGAAATTATTCTGCTTTTTCTGGCGTTTTTTCGGCTGGGCCCTGCTATGCGTCCTGACGCTTGGCATCGGTTTTCTCTGGCTGTACCCTTACATGCAGACTGCCATGGCTCATTTTTACGATGACGTCCGGCCGCGGGACTGAGATCCGTCGGCTTCGGCATCCTCAGGGCACATATTTGGCGCCGCTGAGTTTGAACAGGATCAAATTCACCACCGGCTGCGGCAGGTAAACCCGGGCGCGATCCTTGGTCAGATTGTCCTTGCTGTCCAGGATGGACAACTTGCCCTCCAGGACGTGCGTCTTTTGGCCGGCCTCCGCCGCGGGATCCTTGTCGTAGGCCAGTTGGGGCTGCATGGTGAAGGTCATGTTCTTCCAAAACACCTTGGTATTGGATGACGATTTGCTCCGATTCTGAATCATGTCGAACAAACTGTATTCGCGGGTTTCGTTCCCCCACCAGTCCCAGTGCGCGGCGTCTTTCGGGGGATTTTCCTCCACCAGCTGCACCGCCACGACCTGGTTATGGCAATCCACGACCAGCAGAAGCCGGCTGAAGGTTTCCTCGAAAATACCGCTGTAGCTGTAATAGAAAAAGCTGTTTTCCGGGAAGCCGGGCGTCGTGACGCTGCGCTTGGCGGCGGATCTTTTTTCGAGGAACAGTGACTGCACCGCGTTTTCCAGGGGCATCAAATAGGTGACTTTCTTGTAGATTATCAGGGATGGGTATGGGTGGGCATCAACTTTCGGTTCGCCCAGGCTGCCCAGCAGGGCCTGCATGTCATCCGCGCTCCGGGCACTGGCCGTCACGCCATAATGCCAGCTCGGTGAAAGCGCCAGGCCGGCGCCGAACCCGGCGCGCGCCCCGGGATCCTGCTCGCCGCGGGCAATGCGGGCGATAATCGCCGTCACCTCCATGCGGTTGGTGGCGTCAGGATGCGCTTGCAGGGCTTCTTCCAGGATGCGCACTGACGCCTTGAGATCGCCCGCTTTCCGCGCTTCGGCCACGGCCTGCACCAGGGCCATGGAATCGTTTTGCTGTTTCTGCATGGCGATCGCGGCTTCGATGTTTTTCTGCTTCCACCGCGCCAGCATGGACTCGGCTTCGGCCCGGTTAACCGCTTCGGGATTCCGGCTGAGCGCCGCCCCAAGGAGGTCCATGGCCCGGCGGAGATCGAAGCGGGATTCGGCCTCCGCCGCCGCCATGTCCTTGAACAATGCCTCGGTCTGGTTAAACCTGATCTGCATTTGCGCCAGCAGCCGCGAGGCCTCCGTGCGGTTGGTGGCGGCCGGGTAATCCTCGATGGCGTTTTCCAGCATTTTGATGGCCAGCGGCAGATCGCCCATCTGGCGCACCGAGCGCATGGTATTGGCCAGCGCCATGGCTTCCATGGAAGCCGTGCGGTCGGACATCAATTTTTCCGCATAGGCCATGCGCATCTGGCTTAACCGCGATTCAGCCTGGGTGCGGTTGAACGCCCGCGGGTTATGATGCACGGCCTGAATCAGGTTTTCCAACGCCTGGCCCAGATTGGTGGCCGCCACCGCGTCCACCACGTCCAGCGCGCCGGCAACCTGAATGGATTGTTCCATCCGCTGCATCAGTTCTTGCGCTGCGTCCCGGTTGCGCGCCTGGGGATAATTGCTGCAGGCGGCGTTAATGGCCGCGATGGCCGCCTGGTAGTCGGCGGCGGCGGATTCCCGCGCCATCACTTCTTCCAGGGCGCGGGAAGCGGCATGCACCTCCCGCAGGCGGTTCAAATACAGGGCCAGCAAGACCGCGAAAGCCGCCGCCATCGCGATGAAGGTCACCCAACCGAACACGTTGGAGGGGGATGCCTGCCTGATCCGCCGGGGCGCTGCCGCCGCCGGCACGGCTGCCGGCACCGCCGGCGGCGTGTCCGCGGCGGGGGTCTCCACTTCCGCGGCTTGCGGCGCTACCTGAAAAAAATGCGCGCAGTTGGCGCATTGGATTTCCCGGTCCGCCATCTCGCCTGGCGCCAGGAATGCATTGCCGCAATTGCCGCAAACAGCGCGAAAGGCGGGCGCCGGCACTGTTACCGGCTGGCGGCAATCAGGGCACTCTATCGTCCGCCCGACGCCCTGCTCATCCACGGCAAGGCTTTTTTTGCATGCGCACTGGAAATATATATCCGCCATTCTGACCTGCCACCAATGTTTGTGGTTGTTTTTAAATTATCACCAATAATTTCATGCAAGTCAATTTAATTTTAGGAGGCCGTACGCCGCCCGGCGGCTGCCGGGCGGCAGGCTGACCCAGGCCGATAACTCGCGCGCCGGCGCCAGACCGGCATCGCGCCCGACGTTGATCCGCAACGGCCTGTCCGGCGCGCCATTTAATCCCAGCGACTGGAATGGAATCCGCACCGCGGCGCGCCAGGCACGGCCCATGCATTCCGCCTCGACACGCCACTGGAAAAAGCGCGCCTGCCGCCGGTAGGCATAAGGTTCGGCAAATCCCAGCGGGGGGTTGACATTCATCCCGCGCGAAACCAGAAAATCGCGGGCGCCGCGGGGATTGACCATGAAGCGGCGCATCGGTTCAAATTGGCTGGTTTCGATATTGATCCAAATCCGGTCGTCGCTGCTGAAGCCCTCCTTGTCCCGACCGCGCATCGCCAATTGGTCCATCCGCGGCTCGCGGCAGATGAAATTGAAATACAGCGCCCGGCCGTCATAGGCCGCCTGCCATTGCGTCGTACGGCCGGTCCGTATGGCGCGCGGGCCGGCAAAAACGCCGGCGGACGGCACGGCCGCCCAGTCAACTTTGGCGGGATTGCCGGCCGGCGGTGAATTAATCCGTCCGGCCCGGCTAACTTTGTTCCCGGCGCATTCCGGCCAGGGGCTTTTACCGGCGCGCAAGCGCGCCGCCACCGCCGGAAATTCAATGCGCAGCAGGCGCCGCAAGGAAGCCATGCGTTTGCGGATCAGCGCGGGATTATACTTGTAGATGCCCGCTTCGGGGGTATAGCCCAGCCGCGGCCAGGCTAACGCCAGCGGCAACAGCCGGCGGTTAGCCGACAATTCCTCCCCGACAATCGCGCGCATGGCCGCCAGGATGGCCGCGGCGCTTTTACCTCGTCCATCCGCCAGTTGCTCGCGCAATCTGTAAAATTCCAGGATATTGACGCCGCTGATAAAATGCAGCTCCAGGGCCTGGGCCAGGGCGATTTCCGCCAGCCGCGCGCGCTGATTCCGGCAGCGCGGCATCAGCGGCGCCAGCAGTCTGACCCCCCGCCCCCAGTCATCGCGCATACGCGTGCAGAGCCGGATGATTTCATCCAGGGTATGATAGCCGGTACAGTCGCCGATGCGGTCGCCCACCGGCGGATCGGGCTGCCAACTGCGCGGCAGGTGGATATCGCGCGGGATCAGGTTCAATTCCCAGACCGCGCCGTTATGCATGGGCCCGTAGTAACTGAAGCCGATGGTCAGGGGATAATTACGATAGGCCCGGGCAAACCAGCCCCAGGCCCGCGCCACCGTCCCGGCATGTTCCTGCCAATCGCGCCGGGCATGCCGCAGCAGGAATTGTTTTTCCGACTCCGGGAATGGTTCAAAAGCCAGGTCGCCCGCCGCCCGCTGCATGACCGACGGATCATTGCTCGACCCCCAGTTGGCCAGGATGCCGGAAACACCCAGCTTGCGCATGGCGGCAATTTTGCGGTAAACCAGCCCCGGCGCCGGGATGCACGGCACGCTGGCCAGCTCGTGCGAGCCGGCCACCATGGCCTTCGCAAAAATTGGCGTGCCGGCGCGCCGGGCCGCCCGGGCGCAATTGACGAACAAATCGGCCGGGCCGGCATAGGAAAGCCAGTAATCATCCGCCCGCCGCATTTTACCGAGCTGGCGCGCATGGCCGCCATTTTCGAAATTGTGCATCAGCGTTACACCCGGCGGCATCCGGCTGGCGGCATCCGCCGTCAGCCGCTCGCCCCAGCACACATTCTGCATGTAGGGCCAGGCGACCAACTCGGCCTGCGGGTCGGCCTGGCGGATACCGCGCGCCATCGCCGCCAGGGTGTCGGCCAGCACCGCGTGCGGGGCGCGGCGGGAACAGCGCGGGCAATTATTATTGAACGCGCTGCCGGAATAGCAATGCGATGGGCGTTCCCCGACACAGATATTGATAAAGCCCCCTAATCCCGGGATGTCGCGGAACAGGCGTTCCATGGCCTGCGTGAGCAGGTTGCGGCCGGCGGCCGACGAGGTGCAGAAATTCACATGATCAAACAGCGACTGCCCGCGCAATTCCGGGTATTTTTTCAGAAGCGGGTCGCCGGCATGCAGCGCTTCCGGAACGATTCCTAAAAAATACACCTTTATGCCGTAGCGGGCGTAGCGTTCCACCATTTGCCGCGCTGCGCGCAAAAAGCTTTCCGCGGCGCGCCCATCGGCCGGCGTCAGCCGGCCCGGATAGCCCAGCCAGGCCGGCGTGGTCCAGATGGCATTGGCGCCGTCGTGCGCCACCCGGTTCAAATAGGCGTCCGGCATGCCGTCCAGCAGCCCGTCCGCCATGCCGGCCGCCCGGGCATTGGCCCGCATCAAGGCGATGTGCCCCAGATGCATCCGGGTCTTCAAAAACGGTCGGCGCGTGATGGCGCCCCGCGGCAGCACCGGAGCGCCGCGCCGCAACATTTCATCCTCCAGAAAAATCAACCCCCGCCGGATACCCTCGGGTTCCTCCGCCGTAATCACGCACTCCCCGCCGGACACATCCAGGCAATATGATTCCCGGCCGGCCACCGGCGCGCGCCGCAGCCGGATGGCCACCGCCTTGTCCGCGGGCCGCGATTCCACATGCCGGGGAATGCCGGCGGATTGCAAAAAACAGCCAAAATCGGCATAGGCGGTTTCCAGGACGGCCTGCGGAAACGCATCCGACTGCAGGCGCACGCCGCCAACCAGGCTGATTTCATTGGGCGCCGGCCGCCGCCGGCGCCAGGCCGGCGTTGCGGCATGCAGCGGTTTCAACAAGTCGGGGATGAACGGCAGGCGACTGGATTTCATACCGGCATTTTTCCTGATTCAACGACGGGTCGGATGGGATACTCGTAAAAGGCATTTCGGCATGGCGGCCGATCGGCCAGGTTAAAGACCGTCGGCATCCGCTGCGGCAGACAGAAGGTGGAAAACGCCGTGCCATCCCGGCAGACCGAGTGCGGATAGCCGTCATGCGAACGCAGGATGGCCTGGAACGCGGCCAGCGTCCGCGGCAGTTGATCGCGGGCGCGCGCGACGGCCGCGAACCGGACGGCTGAATGCTCGGCGATATCCGGCTGACAACCCGTCTGCGACAGCCGCTCCAGCAATTCCGGCATATGGATATGGTTGGTGGAAAAGACCATCCCGCCATGCGCATCGGCATCCTGCACCACCGGCTCAAATCCGCCCAGGCATTGGCAGGCAACCAGGTTCCCGGCGGCATCCCCCAGGACGTAACTCGATTCCGGCCGGATTTTGCGGAGCAAGGCCAGCGCCGACGGCACATCCCGGCAATGCTCCAGCAGCAACCGCGTGCCCAGCGAGCCGCGCAGGTAAACCGCCGTATCCGGGCGCGGCGGCTCCGGCGCATATCCGCCCAAACTGGATTGCGCCACCGACAGGCCGGCCGCATTCATCCCGTTATGCCCCCAGGCCGCCCCGATCCAGGTGATCATGACATGCGCCAGGCCGTTTTGCGGCAGGCGCCGCACGGGAGCGTAACAGAGACGCGGATCATCCAGGTTCCCGCCGACAATGATCCCGGCATCCGCCGTCTGCATGCCGATGGAAGTGCAGGCGGATGGCGGATGCTTCCCCCGGGGAACGCTATTCCAGACGCGCAGGTTCAGCCGCTCAATTCGCCCGTATTCCACGCCGCTGCCCTCGGCGATGCCGCGCAATTCGTCCTCCAGCCAGGGCGCGAACCGCATGTTGCTGGCGCGCACTGCGCGCAAGCCCGCGTCCAATTCGGCGTCGCTCTCTTCAAAATCATGCCGCAGCGTATTGGCGACCGTGGCATGCACGGCATGCCGGAACGTCCGGCCGTGCTGCACGCCCATTTCAAAATGCGTTCCGGAAAATGTTTCCACCGGCAACGGCATAACCGCCCTCCCTCTCAAAACGGTCACGTCCATAATTCATGCAGCATTTTAACGGCCGCATCCGAGCGTCCCTGACCAATCCGCCCGTCCGCCAAGCTGGGTTACCTGATGTTGAACAGCGCGCCCATGCCGACGTGTTCATAACATCCAATATCCACCAGGCCGGAAAAGCGGTCCAGCCGCGCGCGGCCTTCGATGTCCAGCGCATCTGCCATCCAGGGCTGGTTCGTGCCGGCATTGATGCAAAGCGATCCAGCCGTTAATTGATACTCAGACCCAAGGTCCGGGTCATACGCGAAAGAATTCGTGACGGTGAAATAAGAACTTACCGGCAGCGGAGCCACGCAGGTGTTGGAGATAATGATGTTCCGGGATTGCCCATGCCAGTTCATATTACTGTAACTGCCGCTGGCGCTGTAGTTGCCGTAAATGATGCAATTGACTACATTCAATACATGGTTTGAGGTTTGACTAACATAAATCCCGCCTGCACTGGAGGAAGATGCGCCGGGATCCGTCACATTATCCGCAAAGGTGCAGTTTTCCACCGTCGTTGTGCCGTAATTGATGTAAAGCGCGGCGCTGCTATTTGACGCGGTGTTTCCCGCCACCAGGCAATTGCGCAGCACTGCGCCGGATTGATCCCAGATCATCACACCCCCGCCTTGGGAAGCGGCCGTATTACTGACAATCCGGCAGTTTTCCACCAACCCCGGCTGGTAATAAAAGACGCCGGCGCCCGCATAGGAGGTTTCTCCTCTTTCTCCGGCAGTATTGCCGGCAATCAGACAGTTCTGCACGGTGCCGCCGCACACCGCCACACCGCCGCCGACGCCATAAGCATTGTTGTTGCTGATGATGCAGTCTTCCACCAGGGCATTCGCCCAAAGGCGCACTCCGGCGCCCCCGCGATTGCTGCTGCGCGAGGGACTAATGCTGGTGTTGCCGTAAACCAGGCAGCCGCGCGCAATGGCATTGGTTATCTCCAGTCCGCCGCCTGAACTTGCGGTATTATTCAGGATTTCAACATTGGCAATGCTTGGTCCATTAATAGCATAAACTCCTCCGCCAACACTCAGGGCGGTGTTGCCGGCTACGACACAGCCTGTCACTATACCGGCGCCATCGGCGTAAACTCCGCCCGCTGACAAAATCGCAAGGTTATTGCTCACAAGGGTATTCGCCATGATCCCATCCGGTCCGACCATCGCCCCGCCGCCGTGGGCGTAGTGGGTCATATTGGTGGCGATTACGCAGTTGGTAACCAGGCCTTGCCGGACATATACTCCGCCGCCATACGCCGCCTGGTTGCTGATGACCAGGCAGTCGTCCAGGGTGGCGTTGGTGACAAACACCCCGCCGCCGTAGCCCGCATAGGTCGAACCGGAGACGTAGCCCCGGGTGATGGTGAACCCGCGCAGCACGGTTTGCGCATGCTCCAGCCAGAAACAGCGGTTGGTGGAATTGGGATAATTGCCGTCCACCACCGTGCCGTCCCGGTCCAGGGCGCCATTATTCCAGCTCCGCACCGTCATCGGCGCGCTGATTGCCACCTCGTTGGTCAGATAATACGTGCCGTTGGAGACCCAGACATTGGTCCAGCTCTGCGCCGCCGCCGCATCCACCGCTGCCTGGATATTGGTCGCGGCGGTCGCCCAACTGGCGTAGGGCGGATCGTTCAGCGGGTCCACCACGCGCGTCCCGGGTTCCACCACATGGCTGACCTGCGCCGCCGCCAGGCCGGCCGATAAAAACGTCATAACCATTATCTTGAATTGCATAATACCCCTCCGTTTTATGCCACAGGTACCTTGCGCTTTATTTTAAGGTTGCCTCCACCATTTGCCAACTCTGGGTCGGAAAATATTTTTCGCGCACGCAAACCGGTGTTTTTTTGCGGGGCGTGACAATAATCCTGTAAGAAAACTCCCGGCGCACCGGCTGGTTGGCCGCCTCTCCGGCGGTCTCTTCCCATTCATCCAGCAGCAATGCCCCCGGCTCGCCGCGCCCGGGCGTCATCCCGGCGGCGCCGGTCATGGCTGTGCGGACGATCCGGTCATCCTGTTCGCACCGAAACTCGATTTGGGCATTTTCCACGGCTTTGCCGTGCAAGTCAACCGCTTTCAGCGCCACATGCCGGCTGGATACCGCGCGGATGCTCTCGGGAACATCGCTGGCGCTGACCGTGGTGCGCCGCGCCCCGACGCGCGCATGATGCACCGTAAAGACCGCATTCGTCCGCGCCGCGTACCGGTTGCCCTTGCGCGGGGTGCCGACTTCGCAGTCAACCAGGTAAATGTTGCCGGCCTGCAAGTCCCAGTTGGCGTCATTTTCCTCGAACCGGCATTCGGTCAGGGTAGCGTTCAACGGGTAACGCGACGAATCGCCGAAGACGGTTTTCAATCCCCGGAATGTCGTCCCGTGCATGGCCTGGCTGCCCCAGCCGAACGCCATGCGGCTATCGGAAAACACACAGTCTTCAATCGAACTGTTGCCGGCATTTACGCCGTAACCGATCGTCCCGTTCACCCCGGCGATGGCGGCCGATTTCAGGACAATCCGGTCCAGGTAAAGATAGAGGTGGCTGCCGATGGGGCGCGCCGGATCGGCGGAGGCAATGGCACCGTGATACACATGCAACTCTCCGCCGGTAGTCCGCCCGGGCGCCATGGTGTTGCCGCGGTAATACGCGCCGGCGCGCAGCGTGCCAGCCTTGCCGGCGCCGCTGTCAAAAAGCACCCGGGGCTGGATTTCCGGATTGTCCGGGCAGCCAATGGTCAGGCGGTTGACGCGTTGTCTGCCGGGCGGGTAAATCACCAGGTCGCCCTGCACGATCAGGCTGGCGCGGGGATGGCCGGGGCCGCCCAGTTGGAAATAGGTGTCGGGCCCATCGTCGCGCCCGATCCAGAGGTTGGCTTTGACGGTGCAGGTGTCGTTCGACCGGTCATAAGACACCAGGCCCCATTTGTTCAGTTGCTCGGCAAACATCAACTGGCGCGGACCCGCCGGCAGATCGGACGTATAATCGTAAAGCCAGACGGCGTGGTCTGCCTGGTTATAGATGCAAACAGCGCCGGCCGGCGGCGCGGCGGTCAGCAGCAAACTGCACATGAGCGCAAAAATTAAACGTTTCACGAGGTGTTGTCCGATTCCTTACACTCCGTCTGGTTGCATCAGGTTCAACGGTTGTCAGGTTCAACGGTTGTTTGAGGTTAAATGTGAGCTTACCTTAGAACTTCCATTAACCGCTGCACCTTTGAACCTCAATTCGCCCCCTCTTCCCTTTTGCCCCTTTGCCCCTCTGCCCCTTTTGGCATTACGGCGCAAATTCCGTCGGCTCGGCGCCCAGCTCGAATTGCATGGCGTCCACCCAGACGCAGGCGCCCGGATTAGTCGCAGCCACCGACAAGCCGTAACTGTTATGCCGGTGCGCATGGCGCGGCATGGTCAGGGGCACATGGTAGCGCTGCCATTCCGTGGTCGGGGTAAAAGTCGCCGCTTGATTCGGAATCCCGTTACCGCTTAAACGCACCGTCACCCCCGGGCGGTCGGCGCGCATCCAGGCCGACCAGACATACGGCGTCGGCCGGTCATGTTGGGGGCAGAGTTTGAAATAAGTATAACCGCCGCGAATGCGGTATGCATATTTGCCATGGTAAGCCTGTGCGGCATCCAACTCAAAGTTGGCGCTTTCACGCCCGGCGCGCTGCCTGGGATATGTCGGCGCGCTATGGGCGCCCAAAAACCAGTAGTCCGGGAATCCCGGCAGGGTATTTTCTTCGAATGACGGGTTGGGCATGATGTTTTTGATGCCCGCCTCCGGAATCCGCGTTTCCGCCTTTTCGGGAACATAATCCGCCTTCAGGGGCGTCTGGGCAACGGTCACGGTCAATTCCTGCCCGGCATCCGCGCGTTCATCCACCAGGTAAATCCGGCGGCCGAACGGCTCGATGGTGTCGCTGAATGCGCCATCCTTCACGGCAAAGGTTTCCGGCCCGAATTGCCGGCGAATTTGGCTGGCCGGGCCGGCAAACGGCAGGGAGAACGACGCCTGGACCGGCCAGGGCCGGCTGTTAACGGCCAAAAGGGCGTAGCCGCCCGCCGGATTGCGGCGCAACGCCGCATGCACATCGGGCATTTTCATGCCGATCACATCCACGTCCAATCCTGCGTATGCCACCTTGTGCTCCGGCACCGGGGTGGTGATCAAAGGATAAATCGCGCGGATTTCCCGGCCGAGTTCGCGCATCATATCCCAGGTCGCCTGGTGCATGGCGGGATAAACGAAATAAAACACGCCGCTGCATTCATACAAGATCGCCAGGTAAGTCTGCGCGCGCTGCTCCGCGGGTAGGTGATGCCGCTTGTAATGCCCGGAATACATTTCCAGCACCGGGGTCTGCCAGACCGGCTTGCGGTCAATCCGGCCGCGCGCAGTTAAATCGGCCGTCTCGCGCGCCACCCAGTTGGGCGAATCGCGGCCGGCGCCAACCGGCGGGGCCCAGTAAGGATCGCGGGCATGGATATCGCTCCAGTCGGTGTATTTTTCTTCGTAGGGCGGCATGCCGGAATTCCACAATACGCGCATGGGATGATACCCATCGGTTTCGTTGGCCAGGCGGTATAATTTCCGGCCTTCGGCATATTGGTCAAAGTAACTGTCCAGCAGCGGCTCGTCAAACGATTCGTATGCCATCAGGGCCGGGTGGTCTTTCACCGCCTCGATGCCGGCGCGGATGACCGGCGCGGCCTGGTCGAAGATGTCGGCGTGAATCCGGTTGCGTTCCGGACGCGACCACCTGGATTTCATCAATCCGCCTTTAAGGTATGTAAATCCAGACCAGCCGTTCAGTCCTGCTGGCAACTTGGGCTGGAACCCGGCTTTGCTGCCGGCGAATGACAGGGGGATCGCCACCATGTGCATATTGTATTGGCCGACTTTATCCAAGGCCTCCAAGGTTGCCTCCACCGTGCCCGGCGCCGCCCAGTACATGATCGAATTGAATCCCGCCTCGGCAATTTCCCGGTAATTTTCATCGTTGAAAACATTGCGATTCCAACCGCCCATCAAGATGCCGTAGGCGAAGTAGGGCTGGCCGTTGTCCAGCAGCATCCGGATTTTCCGGTCTATTTTCCATTCCCGGCCCGGCTTGGGCGGACGCTTGACCAGATCCAATGCCTGATCCGCGATCAACGCGCCGGACGCCTGCCGGAATTCCACCTTGACCTGGTGGCTGCCGTCGGCAATGCCTGCCAGCGAAAAGGCGCATTCCGTATGCGGTTTGACCGCTTTGGTTTCTCCCAGTATTTTGCCATCCGAGGTGGTTACCGCCAGGCTGGTGTGCTCCAGCCCCGTCTCCGGCAGGCCGATCCGGCAGACGACTTCCGCCTGCTCTTCGGTCGTGTAATAATTCCGGTCCAGGTAAGCGCTGAACAAATCCAGCGCCGGCGGATTTTCGATCAGGATCCGGTCCAGAATCTCGCCCTCGACCCCCGCGAGTTCCACTTCAATATTCCGGCGGACTACCGAGCGCACCGGCATGGCCAGGTCGAATTCCGCATCCGCCCCGCCGGCCAGGTCCAACTCCAACTCCGTCACGGCTGGCGCGCCCGCGACGGGCGCGTCTTTCACCCGCAACGACACCTTCCCGGCGCGGCTGCTATAATTGCGCGCCAGCCCCATGACCCGGTATTGATTCTTGCCGTCCGCAAATTCGTAGCCGCTGATCTCGGTCTTTTCCAGCCGCGGCAGAAACGGCGCCTCGAAAGCGGCGTCCGCCAGCCCCGCCACGGCGATGAACCGGTCGGGCGTGGTCCACCAGGCAGCCGGCGTGGCCGCCCAGGCGGCCACTTCGCGTTCCTTCCCGATTTCCACCCCGTATGGATCGAGGATGGGCGTGAAAATATGCGCCAGCAGATTAATCCGGGCTTTCCCCGGCTCGCCCAGTTCCATCAGCAAGGCAAACGGCAGGGCGATTTCCGCCTGCCAGCCGGTGTCGGTGATGCTGGCAGCCGACCGCCACGGGATGCTCCAGGCGGTCTGCAATCCGCCTTGCGCCGAATTCCGCTGCTCGGAGCGGACATTCCCGCAACTCAGGCGGAAGTGATACCACATTTTGCCGTCCGTCCCGGGATCGAATCCGACCTTGACGCAATTCTCCCGCTGCACCGGATCGTCCCGGTGCCTGTACACCGGCACAACCGTCAGCGGCAGCGGATGCGCGATATCAAACCCGATGTACAGCCACGCGTTATCCCGCATCAGCCGGGCCGTGACATTGGTCATGCGGATTTGGCCGCCGCCCGCGTCGATGCGGACGAAATCGGCGACGGCCAGCGCCGGCCCCCAGGCCGGGTCGTCCAGGCTGCCATCCATCCGCGGCGGCTGCTCGCATACCGGAATCACCGGCGGCGCCGGCTCGGCGTTGGCCATTGCCCAGCCCAGCGTAATCATCAACGTAGCCATACCCAGTTTTTTAGCCCATGCCTGCATAATATAACCTCTTGAATTCACATTAATGGCATCCCAGTATTCTTGACATTAAACATTTTGACGGGAAAGCAAGTCAACTACATTATTACATTCTGAATTCTGACTCCTGCATACGGAATTCTTTTAAAACGTGAATTTTGAAATTTGCCAGGCCGGTATTACATATCATAACGCCACCCGGTAGCGGTAGCAATCGGAAGTGAAATCCTCCCAGTCGGTGCGAGGCTGTTCCGGCAGGGTTAACACGATTTCCCCGCTGAACCGGTCTTCATAAAAGCCAAAGTTGGTGTAACGGCGCGGCCGCGCCGATTGGGCGGCCGGCCAATCGGGCGGCAGGGTGTCAATCACCGCGACAGTCGCGCGCCGCAACTGGCCGCGTTCCGGGAGCAACTCGGCCAGGCACAGGGGATAACGCGGCCCGGAATTGTACGTGGGCTGATCCAGGATGTTGCCGATCCAGTAATAACGCCGGGTGCGGGATGACCGGATAATGCCGGCATAGGATGACGGGCTCCATACCGGCTGACCATCCTCATAAGTCAGCGGTTGGGGTTCGGAGAAAGTGTGTCCGCCATCGCCGGAGATCACCCAGAATTTCAGGCTGGGAAAGGTTTTGCCTTGCCGATCTCCGCAACAACGCAGCGAAATAAAAATACGGCCGTCATCTAGCAAGACCGGCGCGGGTTCGCAGCAGCCCTGGGACGACTTGTCCGGCGGCACGCTGATGTATTCCGAAAAAGCCCATTCCAAGCCGGACAAGTCCGACTGCCAGCGGCCATGCAGCAATCCGCTCTGGTACCCCAAACCGTCAAAAAGCTGTAAGACCACCGACTGGAGCACCACGCCGCCGGGAGTTTTTAAGGTCGGCCCGACGCCGTACAGTCCGCCGGTCTGACCGTAATGCAGGCGCGGGCCCCAGTGGCCGGCGTCGTATTCCGCGCCGGCGCAGATTACCTGCCGGGGCGAACCCCAATGCCGGCCGGCATCGCGGGACACCTGGTAAAACATGCGGCGGGCGCGGCCGGTGCACCCGGCGTCGGAAAACGATTCGGCATGCGCCAGGGCGGCGCTGATGGTGGTGGACATGTAAAAACGGACCAGCGCCCCATTGTCGGGATCGCGGAAATAGTGCGGATCGTATATGCGTTCCCCTTCCACGTGATTCATTGGCTGGCGGAGGGGAGTGCCGGACATCTCCCACGTTGCGCCGTTATCGGGAGAAATGCGCGCATAGATTTCCGGCCGGTAATAACTCATCATGGGAAACGGCCGGGGCCCGGTATGCCGGGCTTCCAGCGCCACGGTCTCAATCAGTTCCGGGCCATCGGCCTGCGTATAGGCCTGGCCGCCGGCATAAACCGACACACCGGCGCGCGGCGCGGCTATGTACAATTCTTTTTGGATTTTCATTCTTCGAACTCCGTCGGCTCGTACCCTTGTTCCAGTTGTATTCCGTCAAACCAGGCCGTCCCGGGCGTGGTCAGGTAAATCATATACGCGGAAGCCTCATCCCGCAGGCTGAGCCGCGGCGGTATCGTCACCGGCATCCAATACCGCTGCCACTGGCCGGTCAAGGTGAATGTTTTGCCGTATGGTTCATCCTTGGTGACGCCGCGGCCGCGCAGAATGATATTTTCGCCGCCCCGGGCGCCCCGGGCGTAAAACGACCAGACATACGGCGTTGGCCGCTCATGCTGGGGCGCGCAGTAGAATCCCATCTGGACATTGCCGCCGTCCGCCGGCCGCGTCAGTTTCAGGCATCTGCCGCCGAACCTGGCGACGCCGGGCAAAGCGTCCACCTGCGCATCGAAAAACACATAATCGGCATGACCGGGGATGGTCTCATGGAAGCCCGGATTGGGAAATACGTTTTTGGTTGCCGGGCGCCAGTTGTTCGGCAAGGCGGCCGCCGCCGGCGGGATTTTTTCCGGGCGCAACACGGCAATGGTCAAGTCCGCCGGTTCGGACAAGCCCCGCCCCAGCCGGTAGGCGCGCACGGCGAAAGGCTCCAGGACTTCGCTGAACGCGCCATCTTGCACCGGCAGTTCGGCGTCGGCGAACACGCGCCGCGTCGGGCCGGACAAGCCGGCCAGCGTGAAGGTTGCGGTTACCGGATAGTACCGGCTGTTGGCGGCGATCAGCACCAGCCCGCCATCCTCCGGATCGCGGAAAATCCGTCCCTGCACATCGGGAAATTCATCGCGCTCCGGCGCGAAAGCCGCCGCGGCATATTCCGCCGCGGGCGCCTGCGCCCGCAAGTGCCGGATAGTTTGCCGGACTTCCGGCTGGACCGCCATCGGCCCGATTTTTTTGACTAACGCCATGGAATCCGCCAGGCTTTGCCAGGCGTAATCGGAATGGACCAGCGAGGTGTAAGCGAACCAGAACAATCCTTTGGCGCCATGAATGATGGCCAGGAAATTCTGGCAGTGCTGTTCTTCGGCGGTTATAACGCGCTTGCTCCGGGTCATGCCGCTCCACAACGAACCTACCGGCACGATCCAGACCGGCTGCCTGAATTTCCGCGCGCGCTGGTCGTTCCAATGCACGATCTTCGAGACAAAATTCGGCGTATTGCGTCCGGCAGTGGACGCATCGCCATCGGGAATCCAGTAGGGATCGGTGCAGAGGATATCGCCGCCGGTGAGATATTCGTCGCCCGGCGGGATATGGCTGGAATACAACAGCATCACGGGATGGTAGCCGTCGGCAGCATGCGTCACCCGGCGCAGTTCGTCCAGGTACTTGGTGATATTGAAAAAACGGTTCTCGCACGGCTCATCAAAGGTATTGTAGGCCAGCAGGTTTGGATAGGTTTTCACGCTCGCGATCAACTCCCTGGTCAGCGGGATGTTTTTGTCGAAATACTCTCCAAACACCGCGGTCTTGTCCGGATGGGCGGCCCGGGATTCCATCAGCAGGCCGCGCATCGCCGTTGAACCGGAACGGCTGAACGACAAAATCCTCCGGGCCTCGGCCGCCGGCAAAAGCTTCTCAGGCAATGCCAACCCGGCGCTTCTCAGCGGCAGCCAGCCGGTCTCCAACTGCGAGACGACATACATCCCGTGTTTGGCGGCGGTCTCCAAAAAGGCATTGGCATTGGTGGCCGGCAACGACCGGTTCCACTGGAAAAACGTGTTACAGCCGACATCGGCGATTTTTTTGAACGCCGCTTCGTCCGACGGCTTGACCCCGGCCATGACCGGACCGAACGGAAAGATCGGATGGCCCTTGGGATCGAGCACCACCCGGTTGACCTGGTCAATCTTCCATTCCAGCCCCGGCTTGGGCGCAAGTTTGAGCAGTTCCAGTTCCACCGCGTAAAACGGCCGGCCATCTTCCCGCACCAGTGCGATTTGCACCGGATGCCGGCCAATCGCCAATTCCCCGATACCAAACTCCAACCGGGTTTCAGCGGCGGCGGGCGCCCGGGCGGCGGACCGGCCGTCAACCTCGACCGACACCTGCATTCCCTGCAGGCTTTCCGCCGGCATGGCGACAGCCGCCACGGCCCGGGCGGTTGTTTCGTCGGTGTAATAATTGCGGTCCAGCCAGCCGTCCATGATCTGCAAAACCGCGGGATTCCGCACCTGCCGCGTCTGCAGCACTTCGCCATCGGCGGCATTCCGCAGCTCAATCGTGATATCGCGCGCCGCGGGATTCGGCGCCGGGATCTCCAGCGTATGCCGCGCGGCTGCCATGCCGGACTGCCTGATGGTACGGAACACCGTTTGGGCCGCGCCGGCCGCCGGCTGGTCCGTCACCCTCAGTTCCATTTCGCCGGAACGGGTATTCGCGCCCCGCGTCTCGATTTCCACCGCGTAATAATTTTCGCCATCCTTCGTGAAATACGGCTTGACCTCCACCCGCTCCAGCGCGACCAGGAACGGCACCTGCAGCTTGCCCGGCTGCAGCGGGGCCAGGGCACCGAACGACTGGTGTTCGTGAAACGATTGGATCACAGGCCGCCAGACGCTGTGATGCATGATTTCGTGGGTGACGACCTTTTGGGCGTCCATGAACGGCTCGCGCCGGTTGCGCGTTATATTCAAGCGAATATTATTCAAATCGCCGTACTCGACGAACAGGTACAACGGGATGGCCGCTTCCGCCGTCCACCCGTCATCCGTAACCGCTGCCGCCGAGCGCCAGGGCAGGTTCCAGGTTTCCCGCTGGCGCTCGCCTTCCAGAAAACGCTGCTCGGCCTTGACGTTGAAGCAGCTTAAAAGGAAATGATAATAGACCTTGCCGGCGCCGTCGGAATCGAAAAATATTTCAACTGATTCATCGGTATGGACCGATCCGTCATGCTCCTGAACCTTGGGCGCCGCCACCAGATGCTGCAATGGATTGTCGCATTTTAACCCGATATACAGCCAGGTATCGTCATAGGCCAGCCGGACTTCCGTGTCATCCGCCCGGCGTTGACCCGGGTCTTTGTATAAATAAAAATCACCCAGAGGTTCCGCTTGCCGCCAGAAAGCCTCATCCAGCTTACCGTCCAGCCGGGGCGGCGTTTCGATCTTTACCGCCGCGGCGTCCGGAACATCTCCGGCATAAGCCAGCGCGCCGGACACGGTCATGGCCGCCATTAAAATTGCAGTCAGGTTTGATTTCATGGTTTCTCCAAATAGCCATACTGGCTGGTTGCATACATATGCTTGTCCAAGGCGGCCGCATCCCTCTGGAGCGCGGACCAGGCATGCGGGAACAGGCTTTCGTTCCGGTAAAAACGGATGACATTCATCCGCCATCCGCCGGCCGGCGGCCGGCCGGCAGCCATGCACGCCAATGGAATTTCCGCCGTCCCCCGCCACATCCCATCCGCTGCGCCGGTTGCCACGCGCCAGTCGGTTTCATAAATCCATGCGTCATCCGCATGCCGGCCCGGACCGAACCGCAGGATGCGCCCGGCCTTGACTCCCCTGGCCGTGAATGCAAACTGATAAACCGTCTGCAGGTCATTTTCCGGACACAACATGACCGCCACGCTGTCATCCAGCCGGGCGAAATGCTTTGACCAGCGCTGGTATTCCAGCAACTCGGTCCCGACGCGGATGCCGGTCTTGATGGCGGCCGGGTCGCGCTCGGCGCAAAGCACGGTGATATAAAGCCGATCGCGGATCAGCACGGCCTTGACGGCGGTCTCGGCGATGGCCGGGCGATTGCCGATGGTCAGGAAGCCGGCGGAATATTCGCCGGTATTCCATTGACCAGCGGCCTTTTCCAAGCTATCGGCATCCGGCCCGGCCGGAGCGATCCGGCATACCGGCCGGCCGTCGCGCTCGGCGCGCCCGCGACGGATCGCATCGGGCAGCCGGGCGAAATGCTGCGCGGCTTTTTCGCACTGAAATTTCCAGAGCATGCTGAAAGGCTCGTCGGTCAAGGCCAGGTAGCGTCCGCGTTCATCCGGCGCGTTTTCGGCTTTGGCCAGCGTGGCGTGCATGTGGTTTTGGTCGGCTGCGGGCAGCACGGCCAGCACATCCGGGTGCTTGAGCAAATGGCGCACCCTGGCAATCACGCCGGGCGCATCCCGATAGGCGTCCAGGAATCCCACGCCGGCATATTGGCCGCGGGCATACGCCCAGGCCGCCGGGGGCGCGCCCTGGTAGGTAAACGAAACGTGGTCCAGCGCCAACCGGTCGAAGGCCAGTTGGACCATCTCCGCCGCCGGCAGTTTTTGATAAAAGTCCAGGCCGAGCGTCCGCAGCAGATTGAGCGCCACCAGGCCGGCCATGGCGTTTTCCGCCGGCTTCAAATCACCCGGCACCACGCCGCAGCTGCCGATACCTTCCGGATCGTAAGCGCGGCAGGTCGGACACAACATGCAATATTCCGGCACCAGCATGACCGGCATATCCGGCCGGCGGCGCATGGCCACGCCCACCTCGTACATGCAGTCGCCTTCAAAGACTTCGCCGCGCAGCATTTCGGCGCAGCGCCCGTAATAAGCGATTACAAACAGCAGATGCTGGGGAAACAAGCGCAGGCAATCGGCGGAATATATCCGCGCGGCGAACTCGCGGCGGATTCCGGCCAGTTCGGCGGCGGTGCGGCCGGCATTGTGGGCGGGCAGCAACCGCGCCAGCCAGTCCCGCACCCGCGCGCGCCCGCGCGCATAATCGCCGTCCGTCACGCCGGGCATGCCGCCCCAGGCCGGCCCGCGCGGCGCATGCACGCAGACGCCTTCGATGGACGGCAGCTTGGATATCAGCAACTGCAGCGCGGCGTAGCCGGTAATCACCGGTTCGACGACGAACCGCGCTTCTGATTGCTTGCGGAACATGCGGTACAGAATTTCCATATCCCACAACATGGTTTGTGCCACGCCCTGCGGCGCATCATCGTCGCAACCGCTGTATTGGACGCCCGCATAACCCCGGAAGCGCAAGCGCCGCCGTGGATTGTCCCGGATGGCCTGGAGTATGGCCGTTAAACGCTGATCACCCAGGTCTTCCCAATCACGGCCCGCGCCCAGCCGCGCGATCAAGGCCACCAGTTCATGCGGCCGGACGATTAATGTATTGTCGGATTGATGCATCATTCACGCCCTTAAGTTTGCCAGGCCCATCATTCCTCAAATGCCGTCGGGGCATCCCCGCACTCCAGCTGGACGGCATCCACCCAGAGCGCCGCGTCCCGCGGCGCGCTCAGGCGGATGGTATTATACATGTCCAGCCGCCCGGAGGTCGGCGCCGCCGCCAGCGGCGCGGAATACCTGGCCCACGCGGCGGTCAGCTTGAATTTTCGCGGTTCGCCCAGCGCGCCCGGAGTGAATTCGACTTCCGCGCCGTCCCGGTCGGCGCGCATGTAAGCCGAAAAACACATCGCCTGCGGCTTATTAACGCCGGGGGCGATGTAACATTCCAAAAAGCCGCGCCCGGCCAGCCGCATGCTGACCTTGCCATGCCATGGGTTGTCTTCGTCCAACCCCCACAAAGCGCCGGGCTGGCCGATGCGGGGCCCGGGGATGTAAGTCGGCCGGTAATAATCGGGCAGACCGGGCAGCGCGGCCTGCTCGAAACTGGGGTTGGGCAGGATGTTTTTCCGGCCCGGCCGTCCGGAACGCGGTATGGCCGCGGCGGTGTATTCCGGCGCCGCTTGATCCGGATGGCCGGCCATGGACAAAGTCAATTTGATCATGCCGGCCGCGTCGTGCTCCCTGCTGATTTTATACGCGCGCACCCCGTAAGCTTCAAACCGATCCTGAAAGCTGCCGTTTAACGCGGGGTATTTTTTGCCATTGCCCGGGGCGAACATCCGGCTGACCGCGCCAGCCGCATCCAGTATGGGCGCGGCAAATTCCACGTCTACCGGGTAAGGCCGGCAATTGGCGGCCAGCAGGATCAACCCGCCGCCGGGATCGGCCAGCAGTTTCGCGTGAATATCGGGATATTTTTTATTGGCGTAATCTATGACCCCCGGATGGTATTGAATCTCCTGCGGCACTTCCGGCGCAACGGCTGCCGGGCCGAGTGTCTGCATCTGCCGGGCTAATTCGGCCAGCGATGCGAACGAACTCTGGTGCGTGAAAGGATAACAGAAATACAACAACCCCTTGGCGCCGTGAATCAGCAGCAGGTAAGTCTGGCAGAATTGTTCCGCCGGCGTCAGATAGCGTTGGTGCATACCGCTCCAGCGCTCGCCCACCGGCACATGCACCACCGGCTTGCGGCCGGTGCGGGCACGCTGTTCGAACATGTAATGCATGTTAACTACATGCAGCGGGCTGCCGCCTTCGCCGGGATGACCCGGAATCCAGTAGGGGTCCGGGCCGATCGTGTCGCAGAAATCGAATTCCTCCGCCCCGGCCAGCGCGTGCATCGGGTGGTAGCCGTCTTCCGCCTGAACCCGGTTGTACAAATCCAAGCCCTGCACCCACTGGTTGAAATACCGCGCGCCAAACGCTTCATCGAAATTATTGTAAGCCAGCAGATTGCCGCAATCCCGGATGGCGCGGACGCCCGCGATCATTTCCGGGAGCGCATTTTCGTAAGCGGCGGCGAAGACCGCTGACTTTTCCGCCGGTGTAAAATCGCGCAAGGCGCGTTTGTCATCCGGGCGGGTATTGATGAAATCCTTGATATAATATTGATAGGGCGGCCCGCCGCCCTGGATCAAGGCCACCTTGATCCGGGTCAGCGGTACCTGCCGGCAGAAATTTTCCACCGGCACCCACATCAACAGGTTGGATTCACGCGCCAGTTCCATGTAGCGCAAGCCATCTTCCGGCTTTATCTTGCGCCACCACATCAGGGTGTTGTGCCCGGCCGCGGCGGCTTCGAGCATGTCCGCCCGGTTGGTGCTGCCAAAAACCAGGCCGAACGGGAAAAACGGCCGGCCATTGCGCAAGATCACCCGGTGGACATAATCGATCTTTACTTCGCACCCCGGCTTGGGCGCACGGCATACCGCTTTCAGGTTTTTTTCGAACAAAATTCCGCCATCCGCGCGGCTGATTTCCACCCGCAAGTCATGCGCGCCATCCGGCAGCCGCGCGCGTTGCGCGCCCAATCGCATCCGGGGCGCCACGGAGTCCGACTTTGCCAGCGTCTTCCCGGCGCCGTCTTTCAATTGCGCTCGCAAGTCGCGCAGCGCCTCAGCCGGCAATCCAATCTCACAGATCACCGTGACTTCATCTTCATCCGTGAAATAACTGCGGGCAGGATATACTGACAGCAATGTCAGCGCCGAAGTATCGTCCGCCATATCCCGCGCCCAAACTTCACCCGTGGCCGGATCTTCCAGCAGCACCTCCACCGACCGGCTGGCCGGGTTGGACACCGGCACGTCAATGGCCACCCCGGTTTGCGCCATCGGCGCAAGGCCCACCCGCCGCTCAACCCGGTTGACTGCGCCGGACTTGGGCCGGTCCAGCACCGCCACCAGCACGGCGCCGCTGACCATGCTGTGATTGGAAACATCCACCGCCACCGGGTAATGGAACCGGCCGTCACCCGCCGCATACGCGCCCACCGCCGGGCGGCCAGCCAGGGCCGGCAGAAATGCCGGCTGCACCGCCATGCCCGCCAAATCCGGCAGCGCCAGGGAGCCAAACCGGCCCGGTTCGTGGAAGCCGGCCGCCAGCGGTCTCCAGGTTAGCCATTCGCGCCGCAGGTCAACCTGGATGCCCTGGGGATCTATCACCGGCTCCAGGACGTTCAGACACACATTCATCCGCACCCGGTCCGGGGCGCCGTACGAAACCAGCAGGGACAGGGGGACCGCCCACTCCGCCGTCCAGCCGGCAGCGTCAACACGGGTGGCGGAGCGCCATGGCCCATTCCACGCTCGGTCGCGCAGGCCGCCGCGATCGGCGCGCTGCTCGGCTTTGACATTGGCGGCGCTGAGGATGTAATGAAAATACAATTCCCCGTTGGCGCCGGGATCTATGAAAAACTCCAGGGAATCGTCATGGGACAGGTCGCCGTCATGCTCGCGGCAAGCGAGCGTCAGGCGCGACGGATCCGGATGCCGGATCTCCGCCGCGAAATACAGCCAGGCGCCGTCATGCGCCGTCCAGACACGATGCGCCCGCTTGACCCCGGGCGCTTTCAGCGAAACAAATTCCGCGATCGCCGGCGCGCCGGACCAGCAAGCATCGTCCAGGCGGCCATCCAGGATGGGCGCATCCGACACGGCGCGGGCGCTGATGCCATCCGCCGCTGATATGTTGCCCGCGGCAAATAAACCGCAGAAAAATGCCAATATGTATTTTTTATCAGCCATTGATATCTCAGTCTTTCACCGCAAGCGATAAGAGCTAAATTCAAAAGTCTTGGCCGGCGTGGCTGTGCCCGCCATAGTTCGCCGCGGCGAACGACGGCTGGGAAACCGGCCCTCCCAGAACACAAAAGCCACTGGTTTCTGGAGGGTTGGGTTACACCCCAACCGTTCTGTGCGGACTTTTGAAATCAGCTCGGTTAATGAATCCCGAACAACGTTCCCCGGGGCACATATTCGTAGCAGCCCATGTCCGCGATGCGGGTCATCCGGTCCAGGCGCGCCCGGCCGTCCAGGTCAACCCCCTGCGCCATCCAGGATTCATTCGTCCCGGCATTGATGCAGGGCGAACCGGTCGTCAGCCGGTAATCGCCGCCGGCAAAATCGGCGAATTCCGGCGGCGCGGCGGTGTTGTGCTGGTTGGCGGTGGACAGATCGCGCGATGTGCAGCAGTAATGGAACGAATTGGTCGAGGCGGTCGGGTTATGGTATGATATCCCGACATCATTGTTAACCGCCGAGTCCGCCAGGTTGGAATAGATTATGGTGTTGACGATCAAGTTGGTGCTTAACACGAACATGCCGCCGCCGGCGGTGACGGCGGTATTGCCCGCCAGCGTACAGTTTTCCACCAGGCCGGTGTAAGTCGCGGTGTTGTAAAGGTAAATCCCTCCGCCAGCGCCGCCAGAACTGTTGCCGGCAAACAGGCAGTTCCGCATGAATCCGCCTTCGGCATAAATCCCGCCGCCGTTACCAAAGGCAACATTGCCGATAAACCGGCTGTTTTTGACAAAGGTGTTGGACGCATTGGTTGAATTCAAATACATCAAAAAGGCGCCGGCGCCTTCCCTAAGCGTATTGGTATTATTCAGAAACAAACACCGGTCAATGTTCAGCGCTTTGAAGCCTGTCCGGGCTTGCAGCCCGGCGCCGGGGCTCAGGCTGATGTTGCCCTCGACGTACAATCGGACATGGCCAGTTCCGCATTTTCATTGTACATGGTTATACCGCCGCCGCCGGGCGTTCCGCTGCCGGAAAAACCATTGGTCGTCTGCGTGTTGAAGGCGATGGACGCGCCTTCGATCTGCGTCAATCCCAAGGCAACGAAAACTCCGCCTCCCTCCTTGCCGGTGTTCCAGCAGATTTCGCCACCCCGGACCTCGGCCCCGGAAGTTCGAATCCCGCCGCCAAATCTAGCAAGGTTGTTGGAAATGACGCACCCGTGTAGGCGGGCAACATACTGGGTTTCGTTGTTGACATATACACCGCCGCCACCGCCTAAGTCAGGCACGGTATTGCCGTAAATCAGGCAATTGGTCAGCAAGGCCGAGGAGTTCGCGACCGCGACGACGCCGCCGTTGGTGGCGGAATTGCCATAAATCCGGCAATCATTCACAACCGCGTCCGCAGTGCTTTGATAAACATAAATGCCGCCGCCCAGGCCGGCCGTGACGGAATTGGTCAGATCGTTGCCAGCCACATCACAATTGGAAACCACCGGGGCGCCATAATAAAAAATGATTCCGCCGCCGTTCTTGCCGGCGCGGTTGTCAACTACCGCGGCATTTTCCAGCCGGCCGGTGCCGGACATGTAAACCCCGCCGCCACCATGCGTCGCCGTAGTGCCGTAGGAGGCGTTATTGCTGATGACGCCGCCCGTCAGCAGACTGTCCCCGATCACGCTCGCCCCGCCACCACCATAGTAGGCAAAATTGGCGCTGATCCAGCAATTGCTGGCCACCGCGTCGCCCAGCAATCCCACGCCCGCGCCCCAGTCGCCGTTGCAGTTGACCACCCGGCAATTGGCCAGCAGGCCGTTGGTCATGTAAACGCCGCCGCCGTAATCGCCGGACGTGGCATAACCGTTGGAAATGGTGAATCCATCCACCACGGCTTCGGGATGAAAGATGCGCACGCGGTAATTGCCCGCGCCGTTGATGACCGCCGCATGCTGCACATGGCTGGTAAACACCAAATCGCGGTTGATAGTCAGCACCGCCGCCAGATCATACGTGCCGTTGGAGACGACAACCGTGCTGCCATCCGGCGCCTGCGCCGCGGCATTACTCAAGGTGGCCCAGGCCGCATCCCAACTGAAGCCGGATTTGTCATCGTCGCCGCCGGGCGCCACGTAATAAGGCGCGGCACCCAGTGCGCCGGCCAGCAGACTGCAAACGATCGCCGCCATGACTTTGTTTTGCATTGCTGATACCTCCTGATTAGATATAAAATTTCCGGTCACGGCAATGTAATCCGGATGGTTTGCCAGCTTTCATCGGCGCGGATGCCGCCGGCCTTGGCCGTGCCGCCTTGCGATGACACGGCTTCTATGATATATGAATAATGTTCCGGCGCAAGGTTCATTTTCCAGGTATATTCGGTTAAGAGAATCGCCCGCGGATCGTCCCGCCCCGGCGTGCACCCGCGATCATCGGCGGTCTGCCGCCAGTTCATGACCATCTCCGGCAGCCCCTGCTCGCAACGGACGGTCACCCGCGCCCCGGCCGCCGGCTGCCCGTCGGCATGGACCACTTCGACGACGGCATGGCGCCGGGATTGCACCAGGCCCTGGTTCGGCGGCGTGCGCGATGCCTTCAGGATATCCTCCAATTGCGGCCGGCCCACGGTGCAATCAACCAGGGTGACGCCTTTGTCCGTGGTGCGCAGATGCCAGTTGCGCCGGTTGTTTTCGAAAACACAATCAACAAAAGTGGCGTCCACGCACCCATAATCCATGACGACGGTTTCAAAATCCCGGAAAGCGCAGCCGGTCAGCGTATGCGGCCCGTTTTCCAGCCCCCACTGCCCGTGTTCGAACACGCTGTTGCGGATCAGGTAGGCGCCGCGCGCGCCGCGCACCCGGCCCGGGTCCTGCGCCCCGTGCAGCATGCGCTGCCCCCAGGCCAGATGGGCGCCATCCAAAACCAGCCCGTTGCCCATGAAGGCCGATTGCCAGGCCTGGTTGGTCCCCGGCCGGCAGGCGCCGATGGAACTGTTATAGACATGCAACTGCCCGCCAGTCTGCCGCCCTGCCCGGGCGATGGCCGCGGGCATGCGCCCGGTGAACAAGCCGAATTCGCCCGGTTGGGAGTTGTCGAATTTCAAGGCGGCGCGCACGACGGGATTGTCCGGGTCGCCCAGGCGCAAACGATTGACCGGGATCGGCGCGCGCCAGTACACGCCCTCGTTCTCGCCTTCCACGTGCGACGGCATGACGAACAGGTCGCCGCGCATGACCAGAATTTCCCCGGGCTGCGCCGCGGTCCCGATTTGCAGGTAAGTCGCCGTGCCGTTGTTGGCGCCGACCAGTAAATGGCAGTTGATGGTATAAACATCCGCGGCGGCATCATGGCTGACCTTGCCCCAGCCGTTCATGGCGTCGCATGCCCGGATCTGCCGCAGGGTGCAGGGGTAGCTTCCTGGGAAATCCGTCACCCAGACGGCGTTCAACGCCGCATCGTACCCGATTCCCGCCCGGGCCATGGCCGCCATTGCCAGGGCAATGATCAGGATGTTAGCCAGCTTTAACATCGGGCATTATTCCTCGAATGCGCCGGGCTCCAGCCCGGTTTCGAACTGCAGGCCGTCAATCCAGACCGCGCCTTCGCCCTTGACCTCCAGGCCGAACCAGTTGTAGGGATCCACCCCGGCCGGCACCAGGTCGCTTTCGGCATAGCGCTGCCAGTCGGTCGTCAGCCGGAAAGTTTCGCGGCCGAAATATTTGGCGGCGGTGCCGGCGTCGCCGCGGAAGATGAACTGCGCTTCGACCCCTGCGCGCTCCGCGCGCATGTATACCGACGCCGCGCAATGCGTCGGCCGGTCGAATTTCGGACCCAGGTAGCAGATGCAGCGGGAGCCCGAGACGAATGGCTCCGGCGAAGCCTCCAGGCGCAGGCTGGCCTTGCCATGCCAGGCTTGCGCGGCATCCAGCCCGAACGCCGCGTCGGCGCGGCTGAAAAACGGCCGGGCGGGAGTATGCGCGCGCTGGTAAAGCGACGAGGGGAAAACCCGGAAATAATCGGGCCACCCCGGCAAGCTGGCCTCCTCGAAGCTCGGATTGGGAACCAGGTTGCGCTTGCCGATGCGGCCGGTGCGCGGGTGCTCGATTTCCTCGCCCTGGCCCAGTTCCGGATGAGGCGTCATGCTGACCGATATTTGTATTTTGGCCGCGGCGGGCCCGCCGGTCACCGCGTCCGGCGGCCCCAGCGTGTAAGCTCGCACACCGTACGGCTCCAGCCGGTCGCGGAAGGCGCCATCCTGAACCGGGTAACGGTCGGCGGCAAACAGCCGGCCCACCATGCCGGTCGGCCCGAGCGTGCCGACGCCGAAAGTGACATCCACGGGATACCACTTGGCGTTGGCGGCCAGCAGCACCTGCCCGCCGTCCGGATTGGGCTTCAGCGCGACGTGAACATCGGGCATGACATTGTTGGCCGGGTCCATGCTACCCGGCTCATATTTGACCGTCTGCGGCACATCCGCCAGGCCGGCGATCGGCCCGAGAATTTCCATCTGCCGGCTCAAGGCCCCCATGGTTTGCAGCGACAGCGGATGCTGGAAGGGATGGACAAAGTAAAAGAATCCTTTCACCCCGTGAATCAGCAGCAGGTAAGTCTGGCAAAAATTCTCCGCCGGCAGCATGGCGCGCTTGTGACAGCCGCTGAAATATTCGCCCATCGGCACCATCCAGACCGGCCGCCGCAGCCGCGCGGCGTCCGCGACATAATTGCGCAGGCGCGTGCCGTCATAAAAACAATAGGTCCGGTGCACCGCCGCGGCCGGGGAATTGGCGCGGGGATCGCTGCCGGCGGGAATCCAGTAGGGATCGGCGCCGATGATGTCGCAATGGTTGTCATACGGGCCGCAGTTGAAAAATACCGGCCGGTAGCCGTCCAGTTCCTGCGTCAGCGCGTAATAATCCGCCGCGGCTTTTTCCACCACGGCGTTCACCGGCGGCTCGTCGATGTTCATGTACCCGATCAGCCGGGGATTGTCCCGGATTTTTTCCAGCGCCGCGCGCGTCGTCTGGAATTTTTTGGCATAGGCCGCGTCATAGGTCGGGTATGACTCCGGGAAGCGGCCGGGCGGCGAATCCGGCCGGAGGTATTTCAGCCGGTACCGATTGACGGAGCCTTCCGCCGGGGTATGCGTTTCCAGGCAATCCAGCCACTGCATGTCGTATTTTTCCAGCCACGCCTGCATCCGGTCCAGGGTGATCAGGTTCGGGTAGCCGGGATAATCCCTGTCCAGTACATAGCCCCAGGAAAGGATGGTCTTGATCCCCGCGTCGGACAGTTGCTTGAAATATTCCTCGGTGCTGACCTCGGCTATGACGCCGAATGGCACAAACGGCCGGCCGTCGCGCAAAACCACCTGGTTGATCCGGTCAAGCTTGTATTCCCGGCCCGGCCGCGGCGCGCGCTTGATGATTTCCACCGGGCACGTGAAAACCGGCCGGCCATCCCGGGCGCAGGCTTCAACGGCCAGCGTATGCCGCCCGAGCGCCAGCGGCGCCAGCGGAATCCGCAAATGCGTATCGGCGCCCGCCATGGGGTGCCGCGCCAGTTCCGCCCCCTGGGCGTCGCGCGCCCGGAGCGTCATCCGGGACAATTCCGACTCCGGCAGTCCGGCCCGGCAAATAATCACCGCTTCTGGCTCCGCGGTGTAGTAATTGCGGTCCGCATAGGCGGTCAGGAGCACCAGCGCCGATGTGTCCGGCACCGGCGCCGACAGCCAGACCTCGCCGGTGGCCGGGTCTTCCAGGCGCACGGTGATCTTACGCTCTTCCAGGTCGGCCGCCGCCACGCGCAAATCCAGTTCGCGCTGTTCATGCCCTTTTAACCGCACCTCAAACCGCTGTTCGGATTTTTTCCCGGACAACAATTCCTCGGCGGCCACCAGGACGGCGGCGCCCGGCTGGCGCGAGTGGTTGCGGAGGCGCAGGCGCAGCGGGTAAGCAAAAGTCCCGTCGGCCGCGGTTTCATAACCGGCCACCGTAACCTGGCGGAAGTCCGGCAGGAACGGCGTCTGGATATTGCGCGGCGCGAATTCACGCGCATAGCCGAACCGTTCCGGCTCGTGGAAGCTCGAGATCACCGGCGCCCACAGCAGGTAGGCGCGGTTGGCGCCGATGCGCATGCCGTACGGGTCAATGACCGGGTCAACCACCGTCACCCCGAAATTCATCCGTAAATCGGACGACGGCCCATAATCCGCGACCGCCTCCAGCGGCAGCGCCATTTCCGCATTCCAGCCGCGCGTCGTGCGCCGGGTGGCCGAACGCCAGGGCATGTCCCAGCCGTGTTCGCGTTCGACGCCGTGCGGCGTCACGGTAACGCGGCGTTCGGCGCGCGTGTTGGCCGCCGAAAGCATGTATTGCAGGTACATCCGCCCCGCCGTGCCGGGATCAATGAACACCTCCACGTCGTCATCCTGCGACACGCCCCCATCGGGTTCGAAAACCGTCGGCTGGATATGCTCGGGCTTGGGATGCGTAATTTCAAAGGCGATGTACAGCCAGGTATTGTCATAGGCGGCCCGAACGCGCGCCGCGGCGGCGGCTTCGGATTGACCCCACGGGCTGAGCGGCAATTCCGCGGCGTCCGACCAGCACGCATCGGCCAGATCGCCGTCAATCGCTGGCGCCTGGCGGCAAGTCCGCAGCGGGAATTCCGGCAAAGCCGCCGGATCGGCCGGCCCGGCCGCCAGGCAGACGCCTATCCCCAGCATGCCCATCCAGCCGCTAATATTTTTCAGGTTATGCATGATTCTTTCCGTCCAAGCCAGGATATTAATCTTCTCATATTAGACTTGACGATTATTAATGAATAGGTAGGGCGGCCAGTCCCTTGGCCGCCGCGGTCCGCGCGCCTTGCGGTGTAAATTTCCAGGCGCGCTGCCAGGCGCCGGCGTTGATCGCAAACCCGGCAGCATCCAGCTTTATTTCATATTTCATTTGCGCTATGCCTTGAACCTGAAGATTGCGCCGCGCAAGTTTGACGCGCCCATCGCCTGCCGGGGCCATCTCACTGCAGACGGAACATCGTCCCCGGGGGAATGTATTCGTAACAGCCCATATCCGGCAGACGGGAGAAACGGTCCAGCCGCGGACGACCGTCCAGGTCAAAGCCCTGCGCCATCCAGGATTCATTCGTCCCGGCATTGATGCAGGGCGACCCGGCGGCCAGCCGGTAATTGCCGCCGGCAAAATCGGCGAATTCCGGCGGCGCGGCGGTGTTGTGCTGGTTGGCGGTGGACAGATCGCGCGATGTGCAGCAGTAATGGAACGAATTAGTCGCGGCAGCCTGGTTTAGAGGATACACCCCCACGTCAATTTCAGCCGCGGCGCTGGCGCGGTTGGAATAAATGATGGTATTGATGAAATAATTGGTGGAGACCACCCACATGCCGCCGCCGTAACCGGACACCGATTCGTTGTCCGCGAACGTGCAGGACCGGATGCTGCCGTTGCTGACGATCATGTTATCCGCAAACAGCCCGCCGCCATGGTTGGAAGCGACATTACCCGCCACCAGGCAGTTGATCAGCGTCCCCCCCTGGGTCAAATGCGCCCCGCCGCCATAATACCCACTGTTATTGCTGACAATCCGGCTGTGAGTTATCAATCCGCCCTGCGAAGCATAAATCCCCCCGCCAAGGCTGCTGCTGTTGGTGCTGCCCAGGTTGCCTTCTATGACGCAGTTGGACACCACCCCGCCGCGATACAAGATAATCCCGCCGGCATTCTTGGCCGACTGGTTGTATCGAATCGTGCAGTTCATGATTTGCGCGTCATCCGGCGCGGCGCCGGATCGGGTAACATACACCCCGCCGCCGCCCTGGTTGCCCAATCCGTCGGAGCGATTGTATTCAATCGTGCAGCCGTCCACCAGCGCGCCGCCGGTGCCGGCGCCGATGCCGACCCCGCCGCCATCGCGGTTGGTTGACCAGTTATGCGTAATGAGGCAATTGCGGACAATCTGGGTCGCATGGCCGCTCAGGTAAATGCCGCCGCCGGTGCCATCGCCGCCGGTGCGGTTGTTGCTGATGACGCAGTCAACCACCAGGGCGCCGGGCGAGCCGGCATCACGCAGATACACGCCGCCGCCGCTGCCCGCGCTTTCAGTCGCGGAGTTAGCCGCGATCGTGCAGCCGGTCACAATTCCATTATAGGTTACCGTCATGCCGCCGCCGCTGCCGGCGGAATTATTGCTGATGACGCATCCGCGGACGATCCCGAGCTGGATGAGTATTCCGCCGCCGCCCTGACTGCTGCGGTTCGCCTTGTTCCCGGCAATCAGACAATCGGCGACAATCCCGCCCACGGTATAACTGCTGTTAGGCCCAGTGCGGATGAAGATACCGCCGCCGCGAGGATCGGGATCGTTGGTGGAAATTATATTTTCGATTATGCAACTGTTGTAAACCGCGCCGGTGCCATACATCCAGATGCCTGCGCCGCCCTCGCCGCTTGCAGTGCCCTCGACGTAATTGGCCTTGATCAGGCAGCCGGTGACCGTGCCGCCCAGCGAGGAAATATAAACGCCGGCGCCGGCGTTGGCAAATCCGTTGGTGATCTGCAAGCCGTCCAGCACGGCGTCTTTATGGTTCACCCAAAAACAGCGATAGTCGCCGCCGCCGTCAATGATCGTGTTCGTCTGGCCGGGCGTGTTCACCCCGCGCACCGTCACGGCCTTGTCATTGGTGATGGTGGCGGCAATTTTATACAGGCCGTTGGACACCAGCACCAGTTCGACATCGCTTTGCGCCAGCGCATTGCTGATCGTGGCCATGGGCGCGGCCCAGTTCGTTCCGCCATTGATATCCGACCCCGCCGGCGGCGGCGCCACATGGTAAGTCGCGGCGGAAAGTCCGCCGGCGATTGCCAGGCTGCAGCCTGCCAACAACAGTTTCAAGTAACGCATTTTGCCCTCCCTTTTTAATGTTTGTCCAAAGTCAGCTTGATCAACTTCCAGTTTTCATCCGCCTGGATGCCTTTGACTGCCGCCGTCCGGCCTTTATGTTCCGCCTTGATGGTGTAAGTAAAAGCCATCTTGTCCGGCGCATCCGAACCCTTCACGGCGGTCAGGATGTATTCCGTGAGCAACAGGGTGTTGTCTTCGCCCCGCCCCGGGGTCCGGCCCTGCGCATTGGTTTTGAAAACCCGGCTTTGGATCAGATCGCAGCCTTCCTGTTCCGCCCGGAACGAGACCGCCGCGTCCTCCAGCGGGTTGCCGGCGGCATCGGCGACTTCCACCACCACGTGCCGGCGCACGGACAATTTCGGGCGATTGGTCTTCCCCTTGGACTCGCGCGTGCCGAACAAGTCGCCCTGGCGCGGCTTGTCCCAGACGCAATCCACCAGGACCAGCCCGTCATCCGACATGTTCAAGGACCAGTTGCGGTCGTTGTTTTCAAACACGCAATCGGTCAATTCTGCCTTCAGGCTGCCGTAATCCATGACCGCCGTGCCGCAGTTCCGGAAAACGCACCCCGACGCCTGCTGGGCTCCGTTCAACAAAGGCACGCCCACGCGCTCGAAAAGGGTATTCCGGACAAGGTAGTCCTTGTTGTGGCCGGCAGTCATGCCGTAAATGAACTTTTTGACATCGGCGATCCGGGCGCCGTCGAAAACCGTGCTGCCATGACACCCCATGAATCCGTTTTTGGCGTCCCCAATCGGATAATTTGGATCAAGAGCCGAGATTTCGCCGTGATACACATAAACCCCGCCGCCGAATTGATCGGCCTTGATCCAGGGCAGGCGTCCGCAAGTCAAGGTCCAATGCTCGTTGGACGTGCAGGCAAACTGCAACTTCGCGGATATGTTGGTCGCCCCGGGCAATCCCAGGCGCAGGGCGTTCATGCGTCTCTCCACCTGCCAATACAGTCCAGTGTTTTGCGCTTTAACAAAATACGGATGAACATAAACATTGCCGCGCATGATCAAGGTTTCGTTGGGGATGTCCGCGTTGCCGACTTGCAGCACCGTTTCCGTCCCGTCATTGGCGCCGATGATGATGTCGCAATCAACATGGCAAACGGCGGAAGTTGCGGCATAGCGCACTTTATTCCAGCCGAACGCGCGGTCGGCCACGGCCAGCTGCCGCAGGGTGCAAGGCCAGGCCGGCGGATAATCCGCAATCCGGATCGCCTGGCGTTCTTCGTCAAAAAGGATGCCGGCGGAAACATGGGCGGAAAAAGCCAGGGCGGTTAATAAGGATATGGCGTGGCGCATGGCAAGGGCCCCTTGATGATCAACCGTTGTTTTTTTCCGAACGCGGAATTTTCACCACCCCCGGCCGGCAGCCAGCGGCCGCGGCAGGATTCATTAACGTTAAAAGTTTCAGCATGCCGGCTTTCCCCAGTTTGAAATAATCCGGCTTGGCGATCCGGCGAACCTTGATTGCGGGCGGCAGGCGCTCCATTTCCGGGACATCCTGGCAAAGGAACACGAAGCCGGGGGGCAGGCAGTCATGCTCGCGGGCCAGGACCTCCATGGCGGCGCGGCCGAACCCGCCGCCCTGGGAATACACCGCCCGCGGATGCCGCGTCCGCAAGAGGCGCCGCAAAGGCCGGGCAATGTCATCCGCGGGAATGGTGTATTCCGGCGGACGTTGCAACCCGCGCTGGGCGAATAATCCCTCGAACGCGGCATACACCTGCCGCGCGTCGGGATGGCTGTCATCGCGCCCCACGAATGCCACGTCCGCGCCGGCCTGCGCGATCAATTCCGCCGCCCCCTTCAGCATGGCGCCCTGATAATCGTCCAGCACGACATTTTTCCAGCCGGGCAAGGCCCAGGAATTGACGACCACCAGCCGGTCGCAATGCGCAAAGAAATATTCCGGCATTTCCGGATGCAGCGCCGGCGGATGCAGCCAGAGCAGGCCGTCAAATCCCAGCGCTGTCACATCCGCCAGGGTGTCGGCCGGTTGGCGCGCCGTGAAATTTACAAATTGCACCGAGACTTCATGCCGCGCCAGCGCCGCAAACACCCCTGCCAGCTCCTGCTGGAAATTGCCGGTGATGTTCACCAGCATGCCGCTGGACAGGATCACGCCCACCTTGGGACATGGCGGCGCCGGGTTGTCGGCGGTTTTCCGGGGATTGACAAACGTGCCCATGCCGCGCTTGGGCACGAGATATCCTTCCCGGACCAGGTCTTCCATCGCGCGGCGGACCGTGCCGCGGGCAACATCGAATTTCCGGCACAACTCGCGCTCGGAAGGCATCTTGACGGCTTGGCCGCCGGCATGCGCCACCTGGTTGACCACGAATTGCCGGATCCGCATGTATTCTGGAACGGGAATAGACATAACCAGCCAAAAAGGCGCCGGCCGCGGCGATGCAATCTGAGTTACGGCATACCCAGCACAAGCTTCTATACCATTGTGACCACTTTTGCGGATCTTGTCAACCAATTTCTGCGCGGCGGCAGCAATTCGGGCGCATCTGTGATTAGGTGCAGGCAAGCAGACACCGGTAACACGATTGGTTGCTTGCGCACAGTCTTTGGCCGCGCAGCGGCTTTGGAGTGCGCAGGGCTCGACTGCGCTTCTGGTAGGCTTGCGTTTAAAACCGTCAAATCCGGCCTAGCCGGACGCACTCCAAAAAGGCGGCAAGTCAATTAATCAAAAATGCGCCCCCGTGCATGAAAGACGGTTTGGGATTGCCCCCCGTCCAGGGGATCGTATAATCACTGGCCCAGGTCGGTGGCGGTGACGCCCGTTTGGGATTGCCCCCCGTCCAGGGGATCGTATAATGAAATCGAATCCATGGCCGAAACACTCTCTGGTTTGGGATTGCCCCCCGTCCAGGGGATCGTATAATAAAATAATAGTTTACACCATATGCATTTTTGTTTGGGATTGCCCCCCGTCCAGGGGATCGTATAATACGCGGACCTGTTTCGACTATACCGGCCCCGTTTGGGATTGCCCCCCGTCCAGGGGATCGTATAATGCGGGTGGTTGCTATGTATTCGACGGGAACGGTTTGGGATTGCCCCCCGTCCAGGGGATCGTATAATGCCGGCGGCGCGGATGTCGGAGAAGTTGTAGTTTGGGATTGCCCCCCGTCCAGGGGATCGTATAATCGGCGGAGCATTTTCGCGTGCGGGATGCGAGTTTGGGATTGCCCCCCGTCCAGGGGATCGTATAATACAAACGGACGGCGGAATGCGCGTAGTGCTGTTTGGGATTGCCCCCCGTCCAGGGGATCGTATAATTGCGGCACTGCGCTCGATTGCTGCATGATGGGTTTGGGATTGCCCCCCGTCCAGGGGATCGTATAATTGGTTCTGGGATGGGACGCGGATGAACCGGGTTTGGGATTGCCCCCCGTCCAGGGGATCGTATAATACGGCCGAGGAAGTGGCGTCGCGCGAGGCGGTTTGGGATTGCCCCCCGTCCAGGGGATCGTATAATATGTTGACATTTTTGTTTTAATATCATATAAATCAAAAGCAATGGATGAATGTCGCTTTTGGACGGGGGGCATCATCTCAAATAAGCTGACCAACTTGTGGCACTGAGAACTCGTGGCAACACGGGAGCACCCACAGGTTGCAAGGTTTGGATGCGCTCCGAGCAATCGGAGCGCATCTTTTTTTACCAGATAAAGACCATTTGTTCCGGCATCTTTTCCGGCATAGCGGTTTTTTTGCAGCGAAAGACCATCATTCTTCCCCACTGGGCATCCGAAATGATCAGCGCCCTCACTTCGCCTTCCGGCGGTATGTGTTTTTGCAGTCGGCGCACGGTGGTTTCGACCCGGTCCGCGCTGCCGCAGGGGCGGGCATAAACGCTGAACTGTAACATTATGTAGCCCTCTTTAATCAGGTCGCGCCGGAAATCGGCCGCCGCTTTTCGCTCTTGCCGCGTTCCGACGGGCAAATCAAAAAATACAACTGCCCATGCCATGCGATATTTACTACATCTGGTTGGCCGACTCCGTTTCACATTGATTACGTACCGGAAGTTGGCTGTGGTATCATCGGGATTGATAGAGGGAAGCGAGCGTCGCGCAATGTAGCCTGCTGCAGCCCGCGCACCAGCAAATCAATGGCATGCAACATTCGAACAGTCTGGCCCTTGATTTTGACTTCCAAGGCCAAAAGCTTGGCGGCTGCCGGTATCCAGGATTGCATGTCATAATGCAGGCCGCTGTATGCCAAATACTGGCGTAATTCCCGGTCTGCCCAAGGACGTAAGGGCTCCATGATATCGTCCGCCAGCGCAAATGAACCGGCACGGTTGCTGTGGTGCAGACCCAGCGCGGCAATAAAACCATGCACCGCCAGGCTCCGTAAAACCGCCGTCCGCAGCACCGCGTAGGCATAATCCAACATGCCGTTTATGCCTTGCCGGCTGCCGGGAACGCGTTTAGTTTCAGCCGAGGGCAATTGGCGGAAAAAACAATGCCAATATATGCGTGCAGCCCGTGATTCACAGGCATCTGGCGTTGCGACGTGCCTTCCGACTCGTTGTGATGGCGTAATTTTATCAATAGATACTCGCTGTTTCACGGAATCTGCTACCGGTGGGTTTTCACAGGTTTTGGCAATCAGCATTAATTTGCCATGCGTCTCGCGGTCGTTTGCCAGTACCGCCGCCTGATTGTGTATCTTGGCCGCAATCAGTTGGCGCCACATACCGGTTTTCCATGTGTCAGTCCAAACAGTTTGGGCGCGGATGCATTCTGTATTGGTAGCCCGGTAATACGGCAAAGATATGGAGCATGGTTCGAAACGTTCGTTGCAAATTAACAGCGGGATGTTCAATTCCGCCATTCGTCGCAACGCGCTGGCGGTAACCGATGTTTCCCGGGAGGCAACAATGACCGCGGCGACATCCGCCAACGGGATGGAGCGTATTTCATCCTCGTCCGGCGCCTTTATCTGCAACTGGTCCAGTCGCAGTCTGACATGCAAATCAGGCTTTATCAGATGGATGATTCGGAAGCTCATAACCGGCATGCTTGAAATACTGTTGCCAAGTTAGCTGCACTCCGTTCTCGGGGAATCCGGCCGCAACTAAACCATCCGCATCTCCGGAGAGGTGAACCGGTAGAAGCTGTATTTGGTTCTGCCTGGTGGATTTTATTATATATTTTCCAGCGGGTTTTCCAGTACCGGGCGAAGTGACCAAGTGCACAGTATCATTGACGCGCAAAACATGATACGGGCGTTTATCCGGGGCAATGGGATGAATCATTATAGGCTGGTCTGATTTACCAAAGGGGATCAATACAGGCACAAGGCGTATGCTGTCAGCGGAAAGATGAATGCGGGCTTCACGATACCCGTCCCGTTTCACAAATGCTTTTATATCGGCATGAACGGGCATGACTGACCGATCATCTTTAACGGAAACTAACTTGACGGTACGAATAGGGATAATTGGCCTTTCAGGCCATTTGAATTGTGGTGTAGTATTGGATTTTCTTGCTGCTTCGCGCCAGCGTTGGAAATGTGCAAAACATAGCTTTTCAATAAAATGGTCTGGTAGTTGTCCTTTATTTTTCTGCTTCTCATCCGCCGCGTTAGCGTCAGCGGTAAAATGCGACCAAGCTGTTATGAGGTATTCCCCGAGTTCCGGCGGATATACATCACGGAAATTCATGGGCTTTAATGTGTTCAGCTTTTCGCGGCACACATAGACGTTGGCGTCGCGCTTACCCAACAGGGTTGTGAAATAACCCGAACGATGGGGACGGCGTGAAGCATGATGTCGGATGTTAATTCGGGGTATTATCGCCTGGCAAATATCATGCATCTGATTGGGACGGGGGAAGACCGGATTGGCGGCATGGCTTCGTCCGCGCTCATCCATGGTCCACCATCCGTGATTCTGGTTTTCGTCCATCGCCCCGACGGTTCTGTGGGCCAGCCATGGCAACGTACAGGCTATGACCATGGCATCCAGCGCATGGTGACGCAAGTCTGCCCGGTTTTTGGTTTGGCACCTATTTTGTTCATCCGGAGTAAGGTCATCCCACCTTTGGCCTTCAGGAAGCGGATTCAATAGGTGATTTAACCCCCAAGCCTGCCGCAAACGACTGGTGATTTGGCCGTTGGTGACCTGGAAAGCGACGGAAGGCTTGTTTCCGGTTTCCATGGTTGGATCGCGACCTTCCTTGGAAATCCATCCCAGTTGAATCAATGTAATATGGCGTATGACACGCGCGATGTAGGCCGTGTGCTGCAAATCAGCTTTCTGCTCGATTAATTCCTCCGCATTCGGACTTAAAAACAGTTCGCGTTTTAGCCCTGTAAAGCGCGCGGCGGCATTTTTGGCAATGGCATTCCATTCTTCGGATTTTCCAAAGGCTTCAAAGGGCGTGCGATCCAATTGCAAGTTCCGGTTGCAATGGATATGAGTGATGGTAAGGTTGTAGGACTCATTGCAATCTACGCGCGCGCGGGGGACAATATGAGCGATGTCAGCGGAATCGCCCAGCGCTGCACGGTTTATCGTTTGCAGGCAAATCGGGCAAATCCCATGGGCTTCCTTCCATAAGCGATAGCGTAAAATTGCCTGGCGGGTGGGAAAAATTCCCTCGTCCGCCAGATCGTTGCGGGCTTGCTCGCGTTCGGCGCGATATTGTTCGTTTTGTTTGTTTAATTTTTGCTTGGCTTTCCGGCCCAAAGCCAGGCTGCGCACGGCCTCGACAATTATGAAATCAGGCTTGCCGTGTTTTGAGACAAGCTGCAATAAAAGACGATTATACAAACCAAGACGATGCCGCACTAATGGATGGCGGATCTCTGCCATATAACGATTCAAGGCGGCCTCGCGTGTCTCATGCGGCCGGCGCAACAGTGGTTGGGACGGAATAATTTGTCGTCCCGCATTGATTTCGCTTTTTATGAAATCCAGGGTGGGCGATGCGAACCGCGCTCGGCCGGCTGTGGAATCTGGCGTTAATGGTTTCTGATCTTCTATCAATATAAATTTATCGCTGAAAGGGCGGGACAGCTTTTTCAGCCGACCCAGCGTTACCTTGCCATGGCGATCCCACTCCTGCTGCAAGGTTGCGACAAACTCAGGAAAATGGATGCGCGGATCAAGATGCCGGCTGGTGGCCGGATCTAAAACGCGAAAATTCATTAACGCCAATACCCATTGGGCGCTCCGAAATTGTGCCTTGTTCTTGCGCGCAACATGTAACGGCCGGCCCTGTTCATCATAAGGTTTATAGGCGTCCAATGCCGGCCCGCGATTGTCAAAACGCGGCCAGCGCAATCCCAAAATCCCGGGATTGCGCGATTCACCAGCGCGAAAATAAACATGATACTCCTTTCCGTTCCTCGATTTAACCTGGGTATCGCCGTATAAAAGCCAATTGGCTTTCCCCGATAATTGCGGATAACATTTTTTTTGCGCTTCAACAATCGCGCGAAATTCTTCCTCAAGTTTTTCCCTCGGCCAGTAAATCTGGCGGCCCCATTTTCCGGCGGGATGGCGTCCGACCTCCTGTCTTCGCATGGAAAGCAATTGACAGGGGTAAAGGCATCCCCTGGTTGCCATTTCTTGCACAATCGCGAGAACTTTTGCTTTGACATCGCCCTCTGCGTCTTGATTGCCTTTTTTGCTGCTTTCAAGATTGTTCGCCCAAGGTACTTCAGTGTATCCACGACGTTTGAAAAGGTGGGTTAATGCGCAATGTAGTTCTCCTGGAGCGAGTTTTTCGCCGGCTATAGCGCGAGTTCTGAGTGTGATTGGATCATCTGGCATAATAGCGGGACGCGTTAACCCGAGACGAACCAATTCGCTGGCAAACCATTCCTGGCGATGTTTCCTGCTACGCAGTGTACGGCGTTGTTGTCGGAAAAGCCGGCGCTGTTTTAAATCCGACGTTTCGCTTGGGCAAATCAGAACACCTGAATCCAAAATATTACTCCCACGGCGTACTGCCCAACCAATTGAGCCGGTTCCAACATCAAATCCAAATACTAAACCTTCGGCAAATGAGTTCAGTTGACGCGAGGGGTTCACTTTGAATACTCCTGTATCGTATTAAGTACGCGGGGAACTTTTTAAAATGATATGCCATAATTTACAAGATGCCAAGGAAAAACGAAAAAAACATGGGCACGGGACATTATTATTGATAAACGTTATATTTTAGTAACAGAATTATTTTTTTATTGCATATAAACATATCTCTTGTGGATATATTCCGCAACATTCCCGGTAATTCCGGCGGGGTGCTGCCAGCACCCAAGCCGGAATTGATGCGCCGCGTGTTGAATTCCGTTGCCCGAATGGATTTGAAAAAGCAAGGTAAGTTTTGGGTGAATGCGGGTGCGCCGCGCGCCAAACGCCCTAAAATCACCGCCGCCTTTTTCAAACGGAATGCACCACGCGCGTCAATAAGCATTGGCGCATCAAAGGATTTGCCTTACACCCAAGAACATATCTGGATTTTGCGCCGCGAAGGTCTGGCACGGGGCCAAATGGCAATGGTGACGTAGTACGCTGATGCATTAAGCGCTGGCCTACGCCGCCACGCGTCAAAGATCTGCCGCCATGGTTTTAACGCGCTTTTTTTCCATCAGGCGCATGGCCCAGAAAAAATTGCGGCCGATATGGAAGCAGTTTTTCCGGCTGGTGCCCTTGGCGCGGTTGACGGGCCGGCCGGCGCGGTCCAACAAGGCATACCATTCGCCGTATTCTGGATCGGCGAAATGTTCGAAGCTGTAGGCGTGGGTTTGCCGGTAGGCTTCCCAGTACCAGACGTCGCCGGACGCCCGATAAGCCAGCAGCAGTCCATAAAGCGCTTCCGCATGCTGCCACCAGAGTTTGGCATCGGCCAACAAAGCCCCGGCGCCGGGAATGGGCAAGCCGGCGGCATCCACGTCATTGAATATTCCGCCGTATTCCTTGTCCCACCCCCATTCGAATCCCCAGCGAATCCAGTCCAGTCCGGCGTTTTTCAGGATTTGATCATGGCGATGCCAGGCTTCATGGATCAAGAAAATACCGCCTTCGATCATGTGGCCTGGATTGACCCAGCGCCCCATCCAGCCCGGCGCCAGCGCGCCATCGTCCCAACCCACCGTTTCCAGCACCAGCCGGCGGTCGGGTTTTTGATGGAATTGCAGCATGTATTTGATGCACGCATCTGTCCGCGGACGGTCGGCCGGCTCCTCCCGGAAAAGGCGCAATTGCTGCAGCACATTCAAGACGATCATCGCATGGCCGTGCCGCCGCATCTTGTAAGTGCGCGGATCCCAGCCGCCGTTGCGCTGGCGGTCATCGGCATCCGTGACGAAGCGCCAGCACACTTCAAACAAATCGCGGGCGATCCGGTATAATTTTTCGTCCGCGGTGGCACGGGCATACTCCGTAAAAGCCAGCACGGAGGAAAGCTCCGTGTAGATGTTCGCCGGCGCCTCCAATGGCGCGCCGGCGCGGGCGAGGGAATAATACATCCGGCCGGCCGGGGTAAATCCGTGCTTGAGCATGAAATCAATTCCGGCGCGCGCCGCGGCCAGCCATTCCGGGCGGCGTTCCAGTTCGTTGTACAGGTGGGCCATGGTCCAGGCAATGCGCCCCTGGGCCCACATGCAGGGCTTGGAGTCATCGTAAACCGCGCCATCGCGATTCAGGCAGGTGTAGTAGCCGCCGGCCCCGGCATCCGGCGCAAATTTGATCCAGAACGGCAGAATGTTTTCCAGCAATTCCCGCCGGTAGAAGGCCGCCAGATCGTTCATTTCGATTCGGGTTGGCATGGCTGGATTCGGGGCCATCATAAAAACCCCCGAATCCGTGATGGGGTTTTCACAAGATTTCCTAATACAAAGACTTATGAATTTTGATATAGCGCCAAAAAGAAAGACAGACCATGATTCCAAAAAGGCCGCCCTTTAGGTGAGGCCATTCTGCCGCATCTGCTTTGTTGGCAAGGGTTCCATGTATAAGCATACACCATCACCCTTGCCGCCGCGCATCCGCGGCATACTGACCTCATCACGGATTCAGGAATTCGTAATGCATCAGGCTGAGACCGTAAAGCGCAGCCGTCTCCACCCGCAGGACCGCCCCGCCGAAGCTCACGGGAATGCCGCCGGCGGCGGTCAGCAGGGCAATTTCCGCCGGCGCCAGGTCGCCTTCCGGACCGATCACGATCATCAACGCCGCGCCGGGCGGCGCGGGGCGGGCCGCGGCCGCCGCCGCCCGAAATGGCGCCGCGCCGGGCGTCAACGCCCCGATGAAACAGCGGTGGCAGGCGCGGATTTCGGAGGATAAAGCCGGGAAGGCCGCGGGCGCGCGCACTTCGGGAATCCAGTCGGTACCGCATTGCCGGGCGGCCTCGCGGGCGATTTTACGCCAGCGTTCGGCCTTGGCCGACTGGCGCGCGGCATCGCCGGCGGCCACCACGCGTTCCGTCAACAGCGGCCAGACGGCGGCGGCGCCCAATTCCACCGCCTTCTGCACAATGCCATCCATCAAGTTATGCTTGGGCAAGGCCTGCGCCAGGATGATCCGGACGGGCGGCGGCGATTGCGTTTCCGCCGCCGCAAGGTCCAGGCGCAGGCAGGCCAGGCCGCCGCGGGCGGCGGCGATCAGGCGCGCCGGGGCGCGTCGGCCGCAACCGTCAAACACGGTCACCGGATCGCCGGGCCGGCTGCGCAACACACGCAAGAGGTGGCGCGATTCTTCCGGCGCCAGCGGCGCTTCGGCCGACCAGGCGTCCGCCGCCAGAAAACAGCGCGGGGGTGGATGGGTATGCATATCTTGTGAGTTGCTTTCAAAAGCCAGATTTTGAAAGCAGCATTCAGTAGACAGCAGTCAGTGGTCAGAATAAAGAAGTGTTCGGGATTCGGTGTTCAGTGTTCGGTGTTCGGTTATCCTGAATTCTGAATTCTTTCAAAACGTGAGTTTTGAAATTGGTTCTGCCATTTGGCAAGATCAACCCTGCCGGCGTCAGCCATGTTGGGCGCTGTCCGCAAACGCCCGGGCTTTCTTCTGAAATTGGGCGATTTCAGGATAATTATTCTCGTTGCAGGTGTCTAAAAATTCCTTCAGGCGCTTTTTCTGGGTGCTGGAGAGGTTCTTGGGAACTTCCAGGTAAACACGGGCGTGCAGGTCGCCGCGGCCATGCTCGCCCAAAAGCGGCATGCCTTTGCCGCGCAGCCGGAACACCCGGCCGCTTTCGGTGCCGGGATTGATCCGGAGCCTGGCCATACCTTCCAAGGTCGGCACGGATACCTCGCCGCCGGTCAACGCCGCTTCCAGCGGCATGGGCACCTCGCAAAACAAGTCCGCGCCCTGGCGCTGGAAAATATTATGCGGACGCACATGCAGCACGACGTACAAATCGCCGGACGGGCCGCCCCGCATCCCGCCTTCGCCCTTCCCCGCCAGCCGCAGGCGCGACCCGGTTTCCACTCCGGCCGGAATTTTCAAGGTCAGCCGCCGGCGGGTTTTCTCCAGGCCGGTGCCGCCGCATTGCACGCAGGGATGGGTGATAATCTCGCCTTTGCCGTTGCAGGATGGGCAATCCTGCTGCACGCGGAAAAATCCGCTGGCAGCGACGATCACGCCGCTTCCACGGCAATGGCGGCAAACTTCTTTTTTCCGGCCCGGCTCGGAACCGGTGCCGCGGCAGGCGCGGCATTCTTCCGTAGCCGGCAGCGTAATCTCCTGCTCGGCGCCGAAAGCCGCTTCTTCAAAACCGATTTCGAGATCGAACCGCAGGTCGGCGCCGCGCGCCGGCCGGGTGCCGCCCGGGCCGGAACGCCGGCTGCCGCCGGTGCGGCCGAAGAATTCGTCGAAAATGCCGCCGCCGCCGAACAGGTCACCGAAAATATCCTGCAAATCGGAGACATGCGTGAAATCCCGCGAAAAATCGAATCCGCCGGGGCCGAACGCGGACTTCAAGCCATCATGGCCGTACTGATCGTACTGGCGGCGTTTCTGCTCGTCGCTCAGCACTTCGTAGGCTTCGGAGACTTCCTTGAATTTTTCCTCCGCCTCCTTGTTCCCGGCGTTTTTGTCGGGGTGATATTTCATCGCCAGGCGGCGATAAGCCTTCTTGATATCGTCTGACGGGGCATTGCGCGCAACGCCCAGCACCTCGTAATAATCCCGTTTCCCAGCCACGCTTTACTCCTCCCGATGTAACACCAGCAAAGTCATATCATCGTATTGCGGCACGTCCCGCACAAAATCCAACAGGCTGGCCCGCACGGCCGTCACCATCTCCGCGGCCGCGCCGGCCGCGCTGCGCACCGCCGCCTGCTCCAGATTGGATTCGCCCCATTCCTCACGCCGGCTGTTGATAGCCTCCACGACGCCGTCGGTATAAGCCAGCAGGGTATCGCCCGGCCGCAACTGGAATTCGGCCTCCTCCAGGCAGGTATTGAAAGTCTCGATATCCGCCAGCCCGACGGCAATGCCGGGCGCGTCCAGCGTCTCGGCCCGCGGGGCGCCGGACCGGACCAGCAAGGGGCGCGGATGGCCGGCCCGCGCCATGGTCACCGTGTAATCCCGCGTGTCCATGACCAGGTAAAGCATGCTGATAAACATGTCCTCCTGGATATCCTCCGAAATCACCCTGTTGACCGCCTGCAAGACCTGTGCCGGATGCAGACAGCCGGGGGCATTGGACCGGAACACGCTCCGGCAGATGGACATGAAAATCGCCCCGGCCACACCCTTGCCGGAAACATCCGCGATCACCATGCCAGCGTGGTGCTCGTCCACTTGAACAAAATCATAGTAATCCCCGCCAACCTCCCGCGCCGGCAGGCTGAAGGCGGCGCAATCCATGCCGGCAATCGCGGGAATCTTCGCCGGGAGCAGGTTTTTCTGGATCTTGCGGGAAACCTGCAAATCGGCATCCTGCACGCGTTTCTTGTCCAACTCGGCATTAAACCTGGCGAAGTACACCGTAATGGACGCCTGGTCGGCCAGCGCCTGCAAAAGGTTCAAGTCTGACTGGATGAAAGGGGTGTCGTCAATCCGGTTGACCAGCGCCAAAACTCCCAGGACCGACCGCTTAAACCGCATGGGCACCAGCAACAATGTGCGAATCTGCAGCATGGGATTATCGAAGTGCGGCACCCGTGCATCGCGTTCGGCGTCGGAAATCAGCAACGGCAGGTTATGCGCCGCAACCTTGCCGATCAAGCCCTCGCCCATGACCGCGCGGCGTTCCCGCACCAGCGCCTCCAACCGGCCGGCATCCAGCGCGGCGGGCATGGCCAGCACATCGCCCGCTTCCGCCAGCGGAGGGAACAAGCCGGAGATCGCCCGCACGCCCAGCACGCCTTCGCCCGGCTCCAGGAAATACACTGCGCCGGCCCGCGCCTTGGCGGCTTGCTGCGCGTAAAACAGGATGCGGCGCAGGAGGGTGTCGATCTGCGCGTCGGCGCTCTCGGTAAACACCTCGCTGACGTCATGCACGAAATTGTAAATGACGTCTTTCTCGTTCAGCAGGCTGTCCCGTTCAAGGCGCAGGCGGCGCAAGCGCCAGAGGCACAAGGCCGCCAACACCACGAACGACCAGCAAATCCAATGATTGGCGAGAAAACCCATGCTGTCAGTCCTTGCCTTGAGCGTCCCGGCGGAGATAATCAATCACATCCTTGAATTTCATCAAGTTCGCCGGATCGGCATCGATGAGCGTGTCGTGCGCCTCCAGCATGTCCCGCGCCGCCGCCTGCCGGTCCTGTACGGCATGCAGCAGCGGGCAATACTCCGTCGTACGGCGCAGCAATTCGCGCAGTTCATCCGGCGTCGCGCCGGCCAAGTAACATTGCAGGATGCGGTCCACCCCCAGTGTCTGGAGGATATCCCGGTTCTTCTCTCCGAGATTCAGCACAAACACCCCGGCGCCGCCGCGCTGCTTCAGGCGCGCCGCCAGGCCGGTCATCACGCCGATGAAAGTGCTGTCCATCGTTTCGCAATTCTCCATGTCCAGCGCCAGCCGGCGGCAGCCATGCTGCATAGCGCTGACGCCAAATTGCTTCAAGTCCGCGGCAACGGCAAAAGTCGCCCGGCCGAAAATCCGGATGATCGCCGTCTCGGCGGCCAGGGCGGCGTCCATCCGCGCCGCATTGCTTTTTTGCAGATCGCTCATAAATTCAAAGCGGCCGGCGCCCGGACACTGCCGGCTATTATTCCACGCTCCCGGTCTCTCCCGCGCCGCTCCGCGCCTCCGCTGAGTCCGCCGGCGCAACCACCAAAACGATTTCGCCTTTCAGGCGCCGCCCCGCAAAACGCTCCGCCAACTGCGCCAGCAACTCCCCCGCCGTTCCCCACTGGCACTCTTCGTTCAGCTTGGTCAATTCGCGCGCCACGCACATCGGCCGCGCCGGCAGCAACTCCCGGAGTTCCTCCAGCAGCGCCGCCAACCGGTAGGGCGACTCGAACAATACCACCGGCAAATCCATCGCCAGCAATGCCTCCAGGCGCCGGCGCCGCGCGCCCGGCTTGCGCGGCAAAAATCCTTCCATGGCATACCCGCCGCCCCCGTACCCGCTCAGGGCCAGCGCCGCCGTCACGGCAGAGGGGCCGGGAATCACCGTCAAATAAACGCCCGCCCCCCGGCAAACGCGCGCCAGGCGCGCGCCGGGATCGGAAACGCCCGGCATACCGGCATTGGTCACCAGAGCGCAAATCCGCCCGGCCCGCGCCTGGCCGATGACAAAATGCGCGCGCGAATTTTCGTTAAACCGGTGGCAACTGACCAGGCGGCCGCGAATCTGGTAGTGGGTCAGCAAATGCCGCGTGTGCCGGGTATCCTCCGCCAGGATATAATCCGCCCCGCGCAGCGTTTCCAGCGCCCGCATGCTGATATCCTGCAGGTTGCCGATCGGCGTGCCGACAATATACAAACCCGGCTGCATCGCCGGCCCCCCCTTGATTCGCCGCCGCGCGCCCCATGCGCCGCCGCGCCGTCATGCAAAGCAAAGGCTATATATACCTTTTGCGCCGGGGTTTGACAATATGTTTTTTGACACCGCAGCCGCAGCCACAAGCCGCCCGCAGCGCCTGAAGCTCAATACACGCAAAAGGCGTGTCCGGCCGGCGGGAAGTTGTGAATCAAGCCGCTACAAATCCTCGATGCTGCGGATCAATTGGTTGACGACTTCCTGATCGGTTTTGGGGTTGAAAAACACGGCTTTCCAGGCCGGCACGCTGATGCCCCGCGGATAATAGCCCATGGCGGTGGTGAAACTCAGGCGCGCGTCAATCTCCGGATTCAACGCCGCTTTGCGTTTGTCAAACAGCCGGCGCGTTTCCTGGAAGTAGCGCTGGCAGGTTTCCGCCGACAATTCGCCCTTGACCATTTTAGCGTAAATACTCCTGGCATCGCGCCCCTTGGGCAATACCCACCAGTTGACATGCGGCCCCAAACATCCCGTATTCAAGACCTTGCAGTAATCCAAAGCCTCGATCTGCCGTTTCAAGCTGCCGGCCAGCGTCAGCGCGTGCGCCACCAGCATCTGGTAGCCAATCAACCCAATTCCGTCCAAGCTGGCCATGACGGAATAAGGGCCCAGCGCCGGGCGCGAGCATTCCAGCGTGAAGAGCGCCGGGTCGTGCCGGTAATCCGCTTCGGAAAAATACGGGACCTGCTCCTTTTGCCGCAACAACAGTTTCAAGTCATCGCGGTTGCGCACGATAAACGCGCTGGCGGGGTAATGCCCCCATCCCATTTTATGAAAATCAATCGTCGCCGAGTCGGCATATTGCATCCCCAGCGCCTGCTTTTGAATGCAACGCACATTCGCCAGAACATCGTCCGCCAAGCCAAAATTGTTGGCGGCACAGTCATATTCATTCAGGAAACACAGCGACCAGCCCGCCGCACCATCCACATGCAACTGCGGCACGGGCTTGCCGGCAGTCTTGGCCTTGTCCTCGATGATTTGCCGGATGCCGGCAATGTCGTCAATCCCCGAGGCATCGGTGCTGCCGAAGGTGGCGATCACAAACGCCACCAGGGCGTCGCCAGCATAGAGTTCATCCAGTTTCCGCGCCAGACAATCCAAATCCATGCCGCAGGCATCATGGGTGGGAATGCTGACCAGGTTTTCCGTCCCCATGCCCAGCCAGCCTGCCAGGGTTTCGTTGGAATAATGCGCGGCCTGGGAGACAATCCCAACCAGCCGCCTGCCGCGCAAACCCAGACGGATGGTGTCAGGCAGAACTTTCTCGATGCCGATCTTGCCGCCGTAAAGATTGGAGATGGTGCCGCCTATGGTAAAGATGCCCCAAGGATTGCTGATATGATAAAACACCAGGTTGGCCAAGGTGGTGATGGCTTTCACCTCCAACTCATTGGAACGCTGACTGTAGGTGTCCACGCACAGATTGGGATTCTTGAGCAGACAGGCCATGGCGCCGATCAGCGAAGCGTAATTGGCCGGCCCTTTCACGTTTTCCAGGTGCAGCCTGGAATACCAGCCGTCGGTGCCCCAGAAATAAGGAAAGACCGAGTCGCGGGCATCCTTCAAATTGCCAGGCAGGGTGTGAATTTCCGGGTTGTTTTGCGCAGTTTCATAGTTGCGCGACATGATATCCGGCACGGCTATTTTTTCTTCAGCCTCCATGGTGTTGAGATATTCGCCCAGGATGCCCAGCACTTCCGCCTTGTTGCAGGTGAAAAAATTATTAATAATTGAATCCAAATTGTATTGCGCGTGCATGCTGCATCTCCTTTTTAACGCCATCATATTGCCGACCGACCATCAACCCAGCGCCGCCCGCGCCGCCTGCCGGCCGGCGGCGATGATTGCATCCGCCCGATGAAAATCCATGAAGCTGACATCCCCCAGCCGCGGCTGGATCAGCAGATCCGGCGGATCGCTTTTCATCCGCGCCTCGGTGATTTGCGCCTCCATGATCCGGATGGAATCGCCCAGGACATCGAAAATACCCGGCGTAGCCGACGCCTTGAGCCAGCGGCGCACCGTCCGGCCCAGGGGATTGTCCGCCGCCGCCAGCCGCACCCGGGCCTGCCGGAGAAATTCACCCGCGCGTTCCCTGGTTGCCCGCGATAAGACCGCCGCGGGCGGCGGGGTGTCCGGCAGCGGCGGATGCGCCGCCGGCCCGGGCTCTCCCGGGAAATGGCTCACATCCACCGCCACGACATAATCCGCTCCCATCGCCCGCGCCACGCTCACCGGCACGGGATTGACCAGCCCGCCGTCCACCAGGATCATGCCGCCCGTCTGCACGGGTGTAAACATACCCGGAATGGCGATGCTGGCACGCACGGCCGCCACCACCTCCCCCGACGTAAAAACATGTTCAAGCCCGGTCAGAATGTCCGTCGCCACGGCCCGAAATGGCACGGCCAGGTTTTCAATGCGTTCAAACTGGACTTGCGACCGGACAAATTCTTCGATCTTGCTCCCATCTATCAGGCCGGAACGCGGAAAAGTGATGTCCAGAAAATAATAGATCATCTGCCGCCAATCCAGCCGGCGCGCCATTTCCCTCAACTCCGGCAACCGGCCGGCGGCAAAGACGGCGCCGACCAGCGCCCCGATGCTCGTGCCGGCCACCAGGCCGATTTCCAGGCCCGCCGCCTGTAACTCTTCGATCACGCCAATATGCGCCCAACCGCGCGCCGCGCCGCTGCCCAACGCCAGGGCCACCCGGCGCGGCCGGCGTTTCCGCCAGAATTTATGCATGCGTCCCTCCCGGTGCTGCCGGTTTCGACATCCAAGACACATTCAAAGCCATATAAAATCAGAACTTCTCACTGATCGCAACAACCGAATGTCGGCAAGTTTCAAACACAGCCAACAGAAGGTTCACCTCAGGTTCTCCCTCCAGGGACGTTCCCGCCATATTTTTAGAGGGTGATCCGTAAAATTCGCACATTCGCCCATCGCTCCGGGGACAATTAAACCCGTTCATTGACAATTCATCCCTTATGTCATATATTGTCCCTGCTTGTCCTTGTCAGGATATAAACAATATGGAACTGAATGTCAAGGAGGCCTCCAAATTAATGGGGGTTTCCGAAAAAACCATATATCGGTGGGTCAGGCGCAACAAACTGCCTGCATTCAAGATCAACGATCAGTACCGTTTCAACCGGGTGGAAATGTTGGAATGGGCTACCGCGCAACGGATCAATGTTGCCGCCGATATGTTCTGCAACGCCAGTGAAGAGCAAGCCGTCGTATCGGGCCTGGAAGAATCCCTGCGGGCTGGCGGCATCCATTACCGGGTGTGCGGGCAGGACAAGGCGGCGGCGTTGCAATCTATCGTGGAAATCATGCCGCTGCCCCAGGAGGTGGACAAGGCATTTCTGCTGCGAGTGCTGATCGCCCGCGAATCCCTGGGTTCGACCAGCATCGGCGACGGCATCGCGATTCCCCATGTGCGCAACCCGATAGTTTTACATGTCCCTCGTCCAATAGTGGCCCTTTGTTTCATGGAACGACCAATTGAATTCGGGGCGCTGGACGGCCGGCCGGTGCATACGCTGTTTGCCATCGTCAGCCCCACGGTCAAGGCCCATTTGAACCTGCTGGCGCGGCTGGCCTTTGCGCTGCGTCAGCCCGCTTTCAACAACCATATCCTGCAACAGGGATCGCGCGATGAAATTTTCGCCGCAGCCCGCGGTGTCGACCAGATGTTACAGCACCGCGATCCGGCTGGCGCCGCGGCGGGAGATGGCGTTCCATGACCTTGTTTATGCTTGCATTGGCGGTCTTGTTTGCAGGGGGCATCCTCTGTCTGGCAGCCAGCGGGCGCCCGCGGCTGGCGCGCTGCCTGGGTCCAAGCGTCACGGCGATTGGCTGTCTTTGCGGCCTGGGCCCGGCGCTGGCGGCGCTGGCGGGCGGCGCGCTGGCTCCGTGGCGCCTGCCCTGGACCATTCCCGGCGGCTCGTTTTTCGTGAGCCTGGACGCTCTTTCCGCCGTGTTCGCGCTGCCGATCATTGTCTTGTGTCCATTGGCGGCCATTTACGGGGCGGCTTACCTGCAGCCTTTCGCCGCCCATAAGGATTTGGCGCCATCCTGGTGCTGTTTTAACCTGCTCGCCGGGAGCATGCTGCTGGTAGTGGCGGCGCGTAATGCCATCCTGTTTCTCCTCGCCTGGGAGATCATGTCGCTGGCTTCGTTTTTCCTGGTGGTCTTCGAAAACGAGCATGCCAGCGTCAGGCGCGCCGGCTGGACTTACCTGGTGGCCACGCACCTGGGCACCGCCCTGCTGTTGCCGATGTTCGTCCTGCTCGGCCGCCAGGGGCAGACCCTGGACTTTGACGGCTTCGCGGCCGCGGCGCCGGGATGCGCCGCCGCTGTTTTCCTGCTGGCGCTGGCGGGCTTCGGGACCAAGGCGGGGTTCATTCCCGTGCATGTCTGGCTGCCGGAAGCGCATCCCGCGGCGCCTTCGCATGTTTCCGCCGTGATGAGCGGAGTCATGATCAAGACCGGCATTTACGGGCTGCTGCGCACGCTGACGTTTCTCGGCCCGCCCCCGCCCTGGTGGGGCTGGACCATGATCGGAGTTGGTTGCCTGTCCGGCATCCTGGGCGTGCTGCTGGCGTTGGCCCAGCATGACTTGAAACGCCTGCTGGCCTATCACAGCGTGGAGAACATCGGCATTATCGCCCTGGGCATCGGCGGCGGACTGCTCGGAATGAGCTATGCCAGCCCGGGCCTGGCCTTTTTGGGATTCGCGGGCGGATTACTCCACGTGATCAACCACGCCTTGTTCAAGGGGCTTTTGTTTTTCAGCGCCGGATCGGTCCTGCACGCCGCCGGCATCCGCGAAATTGACCGGCTGGGCGGACTGCTCAAAACCATGCCGGTCACGGGCGGGATGTTTTTCATCGGCGCGGCGGCCATTTGCGGCCTGCCGCCCTTGAATGGTTTTGTGAGCGAACTCATGATTTATCTCGGCGCGCTGAACGCCCTGGCGCAAGCTGCGCCCCTGCCGGCCTTGTATGTCGCCGGCGCAGTGATGCTCGGCGCGCTGGCGCTGATCGGCGGCTTGGCGGCCGCCTGTTTCACCAAGGCTTTCGGCGTGGTTTTTCTGGGCGAGCCGCGCTGCCCGGATGCGCTCAAGGCGCACGAGTCCGGCGCGTCCATGCGTATTCCCATGGCCACCCTGGCGGCGCTTTGCGTCCTGCTCGGCCTCGCCGCGCCCTGGTTGCCGGCGGTTTTGCGGCCGGCGGCCTCCATTCTGGCCGGCGGCGCCGCCAGCCCGGCCCGGGTCGCCAGCCCAGCTTGGGTCGCCAGCCCAGCTTGGGCCGCGGCCGCCTTGTCCGCCATTCCCTGCCTGGCCCTGGCCGCAGCCCTGCTGGCCGGCATCTTGTTTTGGGCGCGCCGCCGGCTGCGGCAGCGCCGGCCGGACGCGCAGTCCGTCACCTGGGATTGCGGTTATGCCGCGCCGACGCCCCGCATGCAATATACCGCCTCGTCTTTCGCCGAACCGATTACGCGGATTTTCAAGCCCTTGCTGCGCACCCGTTATCACGAGCAAACGCCCGAGGGGCTCTTCCCGGATGCGGCTTCCTGGGCCACGCATACGCCGGACTTCTTTCACGAACGGGTATTCGGCTGGTTTTTCAAACTGGCGGAACGCCTCCTGGCGCGCGGCCGCCTGCTGCAGCATGGCCGGCTTAATCTTTACATCTTGTACATCGTCCTGGCCTTGTTGGCCTTGCTTTTATGGAAGTTGTTTTGAAATGCATGTGTTTCCCGCACATCTAGGCCTCATGCTCGCCGGCTTGATCCTGGCGCCCCTATTGCCGGGCATCATCAACCGCACCAAGGCGCTGTGCGCCGGACGACGCGGCCCGCCCCTGTTGCAGTTGTATTACGACCTTTTTAAATTGCTTCGCAAAAACGCGGTTTACAGCCGCACCACCACCTGGGTATTCCGGGCCAATCCCCCGGTCAGCCTGGCGGCGTCCATCGTTGTCCTGGCCTTGTTGCCGGCGGCGCGGCTGGAGGCGCCGGTATCGTTTGCGGGCGATTTCATCCTGCTGGCTTACGCGCTGGGCCTGGCGCGCTTTCTGACCATCCTGGCCGCGCTGGACACCGGCTCCAGTTTCGAGGGCATGGGGGCCAGCCGCGAGGCCCAATTCTCCGCCCTGGCGGAGCCGGCCCTGATTGTCGGACTGGGTGCGCTGGCCTGCGCCACCGGCCGGATTTCCCTGTCCGCCATTTTCGGAACGCTGAACGCCGCGCCGGCCGCCGGATTACCGGCGCTGGTCCTGCTGGCGGCAGCATGGCTGATTGTTTTCCTGGCCGAGAACTCGCGCATCCCGGTGGATGATCCCAACACCCACCTGGAACTGACCATGATTCATGAAGTCATGATCCTGGATTATGCCGGGCCGGACCTGGCCATGATCTTGTACGCGGCCGCGCTGAAAATCTGGCTGCTGGGCGCGCTGATCGTTAACCTGGCGTTGGGCTTTACCGACTGGCGCGGCGGCGCGCTGGCGGCGGGGTTTGCCGCCGGTATGGCGCTCCTGGCGGTGTTGGTGGGGCTGATCGAATCGTCCATGGCCCGCTTGAACCTGGTGAAAGTGCCCCGCCTGCTGGGCGGCGCGCTGGTGCTGGCGGTGCTGGCACTGGCCTTGATTGCGAGGGCGGCCTTGTGAAAGCTCTGACCGATATTCTGCTGGTCCTGTTGATTTTATCCAGTTTCGCCCTGCTGAATTCCAGCCGGCTGGGCGCCAGCATACGCCTGGCAGCCTGGCAGGGCATTTTGGCCGGACTGCTGCCGGCGGTCATGAGCGGGCATGCAGTATCGCTCCGCATCCTGGCCACGGGGGCAGTGATGATTGCCATGAAAGGCCTGATCTTCCCCCGCCTGCTGTTCCGCGCGCTGCGCGCTTCCGAAACCCGCCGGGAACAACAACCGCTGCTGGGATACACGGCTTCCCTGATTTTCGGCGTCCTGGCGCTGCTGGGCGCCTTCTGGCTGGATGCGCGCCTGGACCTGGCCGGCCATGCCGCCTTCCGCTTGGCTGCTCCAACGGCCATGGCGATGATGCTGACCGGCCTGTTTTTGATCGTAACGCGCCGGATTGCCCTCAGCCAGGTGATCGGCTTCCTGGCGCTGGAAAACGGGATTTACGTCTTCGGTCTGACAGCGGTGGGCGATGTTCCAGTCTTGATCGAATTGGGAGTATTGATGGACATTTTTGTGGCGGTATTCGTCATGGGCATCGCCATTTGCCATATCAACCGCGAGTTCGACCACATGGATTCCGACCGGTTGACGTCTTTAAAAGGTTAAACCATGCCAGGTGAATGGTTATTGCCGGGATTGATGCTGCTGCCGGTGTTGCTGGCCGGCGCCTGCCTTGTACTGCGTTCGCCGCGGGCCGTGGCCCTCGCATGCGCCGCCGGCACGCCGGCCGCGGCCCTGCCGGCCGCCGCGGCCGCCTTGTTGGCGCTGCGCCAGGGTCCGCTCTCCAGCGGCGCCGGCTGGTTCCGCCTCGATGCCCTCTCGTCTCTGCACATGCTGGTGATGGCCGGAGTGTTTACCGTGGCCGGCCTTTGCGGATTCGCCTATTTCCGGGCTGAAATCGCCGGCGGCCATTTCACGCTGAAACTGGCCCGGCGTTACGGCAGCCTCTGGTTCGGATCGTTTGCGGCCATGCTGCTGGTCTTGATTTCCAATAATCTCGGGCTGCTGTGGGTCGGCATTGAAGCTTCCACACTGTTGACGGCGTTCCTGATTTGCATCCACGCCGCGCCGGCCGCCCTGGAGGCGATGTGGAAATACCTGCTGATGTGTTCCGTCGGCGTGGCCCTGGCCTTCACAGGCACCCTGCTGATTGCCGCTTCCGCGGAGCCAGCCGGCCTGCAGGGCGCGGAAGTAATGCTCTGGACTAACCTGCGCGGCGCGGCCGCACAGCTCAATCCGGCCCTGATCAAAGCCGGCTTCATTTTTCTGGCGGTCGGCTACGGCGTCAAAGCCGGCCTGGCGCCGATGCACAACTGGCTGCCGGACGCCCATAGCCAGGCGCCGGGGCCGGTATCGGCGGTCTTTTCCGGTTTCCTGTTGAATGCCGCCCTTTACGGCATCCTGCGCTGCCTGCCGCTGGTGGAGGCGGCCACCGGCAACACCGGCTGGGGCGGCGGCATTCTGGCCCTGTTCGGCCTGCTCTCCATCGCCGTCGCGGCGGCGTTAATCGTCTCCCAGCAGGATATCAAGCGGCTGCTGGCTTATTCCAGCGTCGAACATATCGGCATCATGGCCCTGGGTTTCGGGCTGGGCGGGGCGGGCGCCATCGCCGCCTTGTTCCACATGTGCTGCCACTCGCTGGCCAAAACCCTGGCCTTCTGCTGCGCCGGGCGCCTGGGCCAGATTTACGGCACGCACGACATGCAGCGCATGGCGCGGCTGACAGCCGCCGCTCCCTGGCTGGGCGCCGGCCTCCTGGCGGCGCTGCTGGCATTGATCGGCGCGGCGCCGCTGGCGCTGTTTATCAGCGAATTCCTGATCATGAAGGCTGCCGTGGACCAGGGCCGCCTGGCGGCGGCGGCCATCCTGCTGGCAGGCTTGGCGGTCGTGTTTATCGCGTTGCTGCGGCGCATGATCGCCATGGCCTGGGATGCCCGGCCGGACTTGCCGCCGCGGCAGCGCGCGCATTGGGCGGAAATCCTGATGGTCGCCGCCAGCCTGGCGGTCTTACTGGCGCTGGGCATGTATTGGCCGCCGCCCCTGGCGCGCCTGCTGGCCGGCGCCGCCGCTGTTCTGGAAGGAGCGCCATGAACGATTTCCTCCACCTGCCGAACAACGCGGCCGTCCCTCTGGACCAAATCCCGGTGTTGCAACTGGAGGCGTTCCGGGGCCGGATTTTGGATGATGTCCGCCAGGGCGCGCGCATTGCGGCATTATTCGCCGCCCCGGCCGATGGCGGACACCGGCTGTTTGCAGTCCTGGCCTGCCCGGCGCGCGCCCGGCTTTCAATCTTCAGCGAAACCGCGGAACATAGTTATCCCGCCCTCACCCCGGCCTGCCCGCAGGCCCATCTTTTCGAACGTGAAATCAGCGAGCAGACCGGCATCCACCCCGCGGGGCATCCGTGGCTCAAGCCGGTCCGCTTCCCGGGGCGGGCGCCGGCGGCGCCATCGAATGCGCCGCCCCGTGGCGCCGCTGCAGGGGAACGCGCGCAAATTCCGCCCGGGCAATGCGGCGTAATGGATTTCTTCCAAATCACCGGCGAGGAAATCCACGAAGTTGCGGTCGGCCCCGTGCATGCCGGGATCATCGAGCCCGGCCATTTCCGGTTCCAGTGTCACGGCGAAACAGTGCGCCACCTGGAGATTTCGCTGGGTTACCAGCACCGCGGCCTGGAACAAGCCTTGATTGGCGGACCCGGCCGGCGGACGCTGCATTACATGGAAACCCTGGCCGGCGACACCACTATCGGTCATGCGATGACTTACTGCCAAGTCCAGGAAGCCCTGGCGCAATGCGAAGTGCCGGCCCGCGCCCAGGCGCTGCGCGGCATCGCCCTGGAATTGGAGCGCATCGCCAATCACATCGGCGATCTCGGCGCGCTGGCGGGCGATATCGGATTTCTGCCGACCATGTCCTTCTGCGGCCGGATTCGCGGCGACATCCTGAACCTGACAGCGTGCCTGTGCGGCAACCGCTTCGGGCGCCGCCTGGTCGTGCCCGGCGGAACGGCTTATGACCTGGACGGACAACAGGCCGCGCTGCTGCGCGCCCGGCTGAAAGCGGCCATGGCGGACGCCGCCGCGGCCGTCAACCTGCTTTGGGAAACGCCCTCGGTGCTCGCACGCTTCGAAAACACCGGCGGGCTGACCCGCGCCGCGGCCGTGGAAATCGGCCTGGTGGGCGTGGCGGCGCGCGCCTGCGGGCTGGACCGGGATGTCCGCCGCGATTTCCCCGCCGGCATTTACCAATGGGCGCAGATTCCCGTCGCCACCTGGCGCACGGGCGATGTCTTCGCGCGCGCCTTTGTGCGCTGGCTGGAAGCTCAGCGTTCCGCCGCGTTCATCCATGACCTGTTGCAAAACCTGCCCGATGCCACCGTCCGCGCCCCCTGCCCTGGCCAACTGCCGCCGGCGCATCTGGCCGTGGCGCTGACGGAAGGCTGGCGCGGCGAAATCTGCCACGCGGCCGTCACCGGGGCCGACGGCCGGTTCGTCTGCTACAAGGCGCTGGATCCTTCTTTCCATAACTGGTTCGGCCTGGCGCAAGCCATGCGCGGCCAGCAGATATCCGATTTTCCGCTGTGCAACAAGAGTTTTAACCTGTCCTATTGCGGGCACGATTTGTAAGGACCTGAAAAATGAGCAGCCTGTTGATCACCCGCCTGCGCCAGGGATACCGGACCATGCCCTACCCGGCCGGCCCGCCGCCCGCAATGCCGGAGCGCTTCACCGGCCGGCCCGCGATCCAGGCCGGCGCCTGCCGCGCAGATTGCCGGATGTGCGAGGAGGTCTGCCCTGCCGGCGCCATCCAGCGCGCCGGCGGCGCGGTGCAAATCGACATGGGCCGCTGTATCTTCTGCGCCAAATGCCGGGACGCCTGCCCGGCGCACGCCATCGCCTTTACCGCGGAACACCGCCTGGCGGCGCGCCGGCGGCCGGACCTGCTGGTCGCCGGCGGCGCGCCCTTCGCCCGGAATGAAAACCATGGCGCAATCCGGAAAATTTTCGGGCGCTCGCTCAAGCTGCGCCAGGTCAGCGCCGGGGGCTGCAACGCCTGCGAGGCCGACACCAACGTGCTCAATACCCTGGCCTGGGATCTGGGCCGGTTCGGCATCCAATTCGTCGCCGCGCCCCGCCATGCCGACGGCCTGCTGATTACCGGGCCGGTAACACAAAACATGGCGCTGGCGCTGCGTAAGACCTACGACGCCGTGCCGTCTCCGAAAATCGTCATCGCCGTCGGCGCCTGCGCCATTGCCGGCGGCCCATACGCCGGACATCCGGAAGTCCGCAACGGCGCGGAAGCCCTGCTGCCGGTGGACCTTTACATCCCCGGCTGCCCGCCGCATCCGCTGACAATCCTGGACGGCCTGCTCTGGCTGCTGGGACGGTTGCCCGCAACCCGCCGTCCGGTATCGTAACCGCCGGCCAGTCCGATTGGCATGGGACAGGAATCACTGCCGAAGATTACCAGCAGATGGCCAGCGGGCGCGGCAACTTGACACATTGGCCATTGGGCGTCAGCTTGCCGGTATGCCGGTCGTAATCGAAGAAAACCACATTGCCGGAAAACTCGTTGGCGGCGGCGAATTTTTTCATCCCGGGCAGAAAATTGATGTCGCGCGGGCTGCTGCCGCCGGAAAGCGCCAAGTCGTATAACTCCAACGCGCCGCCAGCCCGGCCCACCCGGTAACAGGCGATGGAATCGAAGCCGCGGTTGGACGCAAACAAGTATTGCTCATCTTCCGCAAGCCGGATGGCCGACGCCTTGGTCGGGCATGTCAGATGCGGGGGAATGGAAGCCGCGCACTGGAGCAAATCGAACCGGCCGGCCGCATAGGCCAACGCCACAACGCTGTTGCCCAGTTCATTGACCAGATAAGCGCGGTCGCCGGCCTGGTTGAAAACCAGGTGCCGCGGACCCGAGCCGGGCGGCGTCACCTTGAAAACACTGGGATGCGCGGCATCCAGCCCGCGCGCCGGATCGAACGGATAGAGCATGACGGCATCAAGCCCCAGGTCCACAACGCAGAGGTAACGGCCGTCGGGGGTGAACGAGGTAAAGTGGGGATGCGGCGCAGCCTGGCGTTCGGGATGGACCCCCCTGCCCGTATGCCGGATAACTTTCAATCGTTCCGCTATGCCGCCGTCTTCCGCCAGCGCGAATTCGGCCACGGAACTCGAGTGGTAATTCGCGCAATACAAAAATCCGCCGGCCGCATCGGCGGCGAGGTGGCAGGCGCCGGGGCCGTCCGCCGCCGCCTGATTGAGGAACGCGAGCGAGCCGTCCGGCTCAACCCTGAACGCGGCGCACCCGCCGACGCCTTCGGCCACGGCGCAGGTGGCGTACAGACGTTGGCGATTGCGCGCAAAGGCCAGGTAGCCGGCGTTGGGCAGCGGAGTGAAGCCCCGCTGCTCCGGCACGCCATGGGCGTCCAGCGCCAGGCGATAAATGCCGCCGTCCGGATTGGACGACATGGCTGCGACATAGAAATCTCCGTGGTTCATGCCGCGCATCGTACACGGATATTGCCGGCAAATCAACTCTACTTTCGGCATGCGGGCATGCAGGATGATGGATACGCCGGCAAAGTTAAAGTCGCCGGCGCCGGCATTGCCGGAGGCCGGCGGCCAGGATGGCCAGTCCGGCCAGGGCTGCCGCCAGCCGTACCTGCCTTTCGCTCACCGCGGTCACCAGGTGCCTGCTGACCGGACTGGTATAGGCGGCGGCCTGATCGGCCAGGCATTGCGCCCGCTCGCGCTCGCCGGCATCCCATACCGCGCCGGCGGCGCGCAAGGTATTGGAAAAACCGGTCTCCAGGATGCGGTTTTCATGCCATGCGACCGTCAGCGCCTCGCGCGCGCGTTGCGGCTGCCGGCGGGACTCCCGGAGGTAACGGTCGCGCCGGAAAAGGCGCACGCGCATTTCATGGATAAAAGGCCAGGCCCAGCCCGGATGGCGCGCGAGGAATTCCTCGTAATCGCGCGAACTTTGAAACGGCTTGATCAACGCGGCATGGGCGGCGGTATCGGCGGCGTCCGCCCGCGCCAGTTCCGCCCGGGTCAGGCGCGACGGGAAACGCGCTCCTTCCGGCGTCCGATGCATGTAACCGTATTCAATCATCACATCCGACACGGCCCGGATGGGCGGCAGCCAGGCTCCCAGCCGCGCCTGGCGCGCCGGCGTGTTCAACAGGCAGAAAGACAGCGCGGCCCAGGCCAGGGTCAGCGCGGCGGAAAACCGGCGCCAGGAACGCGCATCCGCGGGCGCGGCGGCCGGAGGCCAACGCAGCCCCCAGCGCATGACCGCCAGCATCAGCAGGGCGCCGGCCAGGTTGATGGCCAAATCGCGGAAATCGAAAAAGCGCCGGGGCGTGTACCACTGGATGATCTCATCCATAATGCCGAAAAAAACCGCGAGCGCGGCGGCCGTCGGCCAGAGCAGGCGGTCGCGGCCGGCATGCCGCAGCGCGCGCACCGCCAGGACGGCCAGGAGTCCGTATTCCGCCAGGTGCAGCGCCTCTTCCGGCCGGGCGCGCAAATGCCAGACCGCCGCGCCATACGCCAGCGCCGCCCCCGCGAGGACGGCTTGCCGGCGCCGGCCGGCGCGGCGCAGTCCGGCCAGCAGCAGGGCGGCCAATCCGGCCGCAGCCACCGCCAGTACCGCCCCGCGCAGGCAATCATCGCCGAGCGCATCCTGCGCGAACTGCTGGATGGGGCGCGCGAAAGGTATCGCGGCGTAAACAACGCCCACCCAGGCCGCGGCGGCGGCCAAATCCATGACTACCATACAGCGCATGCGCTTCCTTTCCGCCGGTATACCGGCGGCCAATGCCGCCGTTTGCCGCCAGTATAAAACCCGCCCGGCCAGGGATACAACCCGAATATTGCATTTATTCTTGATCTTTTGCTGTACTCAGGCGTAAGATACACGCGAACTTATTGGCCTGTCACGCCCGCATGAGCGATCATAACAATATCCTGCAGGATTTGGATTTTGTCCCCGAATGGGCGCGCCAGCCCGCTGGCGGCGCCGTGCAAATCAACATCGCGCGCGGCGGCGGGCCCCGTCCCGAGCGTCGGTTTGAACCGCGCGAAGGCGGCTATCCGGCGCGGCGCCCCGGACGGCCTGACGGCGCGCGCAGCCGGCCTCACAACCCCGCCCATGCCGATGCGCCGCGGCGGCGGATGCCGCGCCGGGATAACGCGCCCGCGGAGGATGACCGGCCTGCCGCCGGGTACCGCATCAATTTCATTCCCGAGCGCCGCGGACTCAAGCCGCTGGTCACCCAGTTGGCCCGCACCCGGCGGGCCTGGCCGCTGAACGACGTGGCCAAGATGTTTCTCAGCAAGCCGGTTTTTTACGCCGTCAAGCTTGAAACCGCGCCGCTGCTGCCGGGCGCGGAAGCGGCGGACGGCGCAAACCAGCCGGCTTTATTTCAATGCACCGAATGCCTGCAGCTATTCCAGACGCGCGACGCTGCCGTGAACCATGCCATGCGCGCGCATTTCAGCCAGTTTTTCGACCTGGAAGAACAGCCGGGCGAGCCGCCGAAGGGCAATTTTTCCATCGTCGCGCGCTGCGGATTAAGCGGGATCCTGCTGGGCCCTCCGAATTACCATCTTTACAACGATAAAATCCAGGAAGTGCACCGGCAGCGTTTCCCGGACATGCCGATGGAAAATTACCGGCGGCACATTGTCAACGACACCGATCCCGCCCGGCTGGAGCAGTGGAAGCAGGAAGTGGCCCGCCAGACCATCTACCGCACCAAGCGCGAAGCGGAACCGCAGACCTTCAAGCGCCTGGCGGAAGCGGAGGATTTCTTCCGCGCCGCCTACGTGCCGCAACTGGTGCGGGAAGGCCAGCGCTTCATCATCCCCGGCGCGGTTGTGCCGGACTTGGAAGATCAGGCGCTGCAGCGCGCCATCCGGCAAATCTGGCTCCGGGAAAACCGGTCGCCCCTGCGCATCACCCTGGCGGTACGCCCGGCTTTTAAACAACTGGGATTGCATATTTTCCGCGCCCCGGATAAAACGGTTTACATAACCTCCATCTCCCCGCGCCCGTTGGGCGAATCGCAAACGACGGCGGAAATTGCATTTATCCTGAAATTCGTGGCAGACCATCCATACTGCACCACGGCGGAACTAACGGGAGCCTGGTTGCAGACCGGAAAACCCGCAGCGGAATCGTCCCCGTCCAACGCCGCCGCCGAGGGCAGCGGCGCGCCGCCGTCCGCCATTACCCTGCCGCTGCACTGGCTGACCGACAAGGGGCATATCATCGAGTTTTTTAACGGCAAACTGCTTGTGCCTGGCGCGGAAGACCAGGCCCACGGCACACCGCCGGACGAAGCTTCAGACGTTGCGGCCGGTCCGGCCGCCCAGGACCAGCCGCCGGGCGCCGGCAGTTAGACGGCTCCGGCTGGCTCTCCTCCCGTGTGCCGGGGTGGAAGCGATGTTTAGTGAAACGCTATCCTTAATGCGCGCAAGATTCCGGGCGGAACGCCGGCGCGCGCCAATCGCACCCGATAATTTTGAAGACGGCCCTGAGCGGCCGCATGGAATGTATATGGCCGATATCCTGCTGGTTTGTCCGCATTGTGCTAAGACCACTGCCGTCTCGGAATACGCGGCGGGGCCGACCATCCCCTGTCCTGGCTGCGGCGCGGCCATCCCGCTGCCGGAAAACCAAAAACGCTCGCGCTTGACGCTTCGCAAAATCGACCCGGCCGCCGCTACAGTTCCGCACGTCCCGCCCACGCGCCCCGGCGGCCCCAGTGTGGAAGACCGCAAACACTCCGCCTTTTTAAAACGCGACCTCCGGCGGGTACAGCGCGACAAATGGTTCCATCGTCTCAGTTGGCTGGTGTTTCTGGCGCTGGCAGCGGTGTTATTTTACCTGCGCTTCCAGGGCGGCTATGCCCGCTGGACGACGCTGGATGAATTCAAATTTTACGGCCTGCTATCCATTGGCGCCTTATACCTGATCATCATAATCTGCGCCTTGAAGGACAACATGTTTGACGGACTGCTGTCGCTGGCCGTGCCGCTATATCCCTTTTATTATATTTTCGCGGTTTCCGGCGCCGTTTTCCTGCGCGCTGTGACCGCTGCGCTGCTGCTGGTGTTCGGCAAGGATTTGCTCGGCCGTCTGCAGACTTGGGTGACGATGCTGTTCGACATAATTAACAACTGGATCCGCAGCGCATGAACCACCTGATCCGCGCCGCCATCAGCCGCGCCGCCCTGCGCCATAACCTGCGCTTGTTGCGCCGTTTAAGCCGGCCGGCGCAGGTCTGCGCCATGATCAAAGCCAACGCCTATGGCCATGACGCCCGGCTGGTCGCCCGCGCCCTGGCCGGCCTGCCGGACGCCTGGGGTGTCGCCACCCTCGGCGAGGCCGTGGCCCTGCGGGAACACGGCTTGCGCGAGCCGATCCTGGTTTTTTGTCCATTCGAGGACTATTTCCCCGACACGCGCGCGCGCCGGGAAGCGCTGGACGCCATCCTGGAACACCGCCTGCAGCCCGTGGTCGCCGGCGCGTCCGGCCTGGCATTGCTGGCACGCCATGCGCAACGGCGCCGGCGCGAACTGGAACTGCATCTCAAGGTGGATACCGGCATGGGCCGCAGCGGCTGCCTCCCCGGGGAACTCCTGCCGCTCCTGCGCCAGGCGGCCGGCGTCCCCGGCCTGCGCACCGCCGGTTTCTGCAGCCATTTCGCCTCCGCCGATGCGGCCGACCTGGCCGGCGCACGGCAACAGTTGCGCTTGTTCGCCCAATTGGCCGGCGCCGCCGCCGGCGCCGGCCTGCGCCCGCCGCTCCTGCATCTGGCCAACAGCGCCGCGATTTTCAACCTGCCGGCCGCGCGCTGGGACATGGTGCGCCCCGGCATTGCCCTTTACGGCTATGCCGGCCCGCACCTGCGCGGCGCCGCCGCCTTGCGGCCGGTGCTGGAAGTGGACGCGCCGGTGGTAATGACCAAGCGCCTCTCCCGCGGTCAATCCTGCGGCTACGGCGCCACCTTCGTCACCCGCCGCCCAACGCGCATCGGCCTGGTCTATGCCGGCTATGCCGACGGATATGACCGGCGTCTGTCTAATACCGGCGTGGTGGACTTTGACGGCCGCCGCGCCCCGGTGGTGGGCCGCGTCAGCATGGATGCCATCATCGTGGATATCACCGATATCCCCGGCGTGGAAGTCGGCAGCCGCGCGCGTCTGGTCAGCCCGCGGCGCGCCGATCCGCACTCCGTGGAAGCGCTGGCGCGTCAACTTGGCACCATTCCCCATGAAATCACCTGCCGCCTGGGACCGCGCGTCCAGCATTGTCTAGTCGCTTGACTGTTCGCCGGTTTTCGCGTATCTTGATAAACATCTCTTGCAAGGAGGCTTCACCGTGGCATTTCTAATTGGCATGTCCGAAGGTTTGCGCGGACAAAAATTCGAAATCAAAACCGACCGCACCACCATCGGCCGCAGTCCAGCCAATGATATCGTTGTCAACGACGGCGCCGCCTCGGCCCAGCATTGCTACATTTCCCGCCGCGGCGACCGTTATGTGTTGCACGACATGAATTCCACGAACGGCACCTGCCTGAACTTCGACCGGATCAAGGAAGCCGAATTGCAGCCCAAGCAGGTGATTCAGATCGGATCTTCCGAATTGATGTTCGATGACGATGCCCCGCCCCAAACCCCCTTGACCGCCACCACGCTGGCCAATGCCGATGTCGTCGCCGATGTGGCGCCGCCCGACCTCAAACCCAAGTCTTTTTCCAGCGTTTCACCCTTCGGCGCCCGCCGGCGCGACAACAAGAACATCTGGATGGCGATCATCGCCATTGTGGGCATTCTGGCCCTGGCGGGCGTGGCTTATTTTGTCACCCAGATTTTGAAATAATTTTTGGGTTACCGCTCAAATTTTCCGCCGCGCATCCGGGGGGAAGGATTCCACCATGCCGCCGCCATGCCTGCATTCCCGCGCGCGCCGCCAGGGCGCAACTCTGTTGGAGTTATTGGCGGCCACGGCCATTGCCGCCTTGATTTTTTCCGTTTTATTCGCCGTCTACTTCGCCGTCATCCAGACCATCGGCCGCCAGTCCGGCGGCCGCGGCGCGGCGGCGGCCGCTGACGCGCTCGATGTCCTGGCGCGCGACTTCATGTGCGCCATGATCCCGGCCAACCTGACCAACCCGCCGCTGGAATTGACCGGGGCCACCAACGATCTCCCGGGCATGCTCTGCCGTTTTTATACCGCGGAAGCGTGGTCGCCGGATCTCGAGCCCCGGCATTACGCCGCGCGCGCGGTGCAGGTGCAATTGCTGCCCGGCCCGGCGGCCGGCGCCTATATCCTGGAACGGCTCAGCCGGCCCCTGCCCGGCGCCGCCGGCAGCACCAGCACCGTCCGCGAGACCTGGGCTCCCCTTTACGCCCTGGCCATGGCCGCCTATGACGGCGAAAGCTGGAGCAACCGCTGGTCCGGCGGCGATTTGCCCCGGGCCATCCGCCTGAGCCTGCAATACGGCGCCGCGCCGGACCAGGCATACGCCATGGAGATACCCATCCCCGCCGGCATTCCTTTCGGCCCCACCAACCCCTCCGCGCTGGGCGCCGCGATCAAGCGAAACTGACATGCAACAAGTTCTGCAATCTGCTCAATGATTACGCGGGCCGGCGGCACAAGCGCTGGATTAATGCTCGAAGACCAGGCACTTGGCTTCCACGCCCGCGATCCCGTTCAAGGCGGCAACGATCTGGTTGCACCGGCTTTTCGCCCCAACCAATTCCAGAATGATCATGCCGTTGGGTGAAGCGGCGCGGCCGTTCGCTTCGTGCAAGCCGATGCGGGTCTTGATGTTCGCCCCGTAACTCGTCAGCTTTTTCTGGACCAGCCCGGCCTGTTTGACGCGGTCGGTGACGTGGATGGCGGCGACAATATGGTCTTGACGTTTCTTCTGCATGCCAACACCTCCGTTGATTTTCAATCCCTGGTTTGTATCTTCCGCCAATGTAGAATTTCCATGCTGATTGTCAACAATTTATTTCATTGCACATTCCCTCGGGATATTGCATATTGAGGACGGTTTATAGACGGCGACCGGCGAGCAGCCATCGGATCCAGCCCTTCGCGGTTCGCCGATAGGCGTCCGTGCTTCGCCGGCAACTATGCGCTGGCCGCTGATATTTTTCGCTTCTCCGCGCGTTCTCCGGATTTCCGCCGGCATTCACCAACATCGGCGTTTCATGCACTTCATCAAATCGATGCGCAATTTCCTGCTGCTCCTGCTGGGCCTGGCGGCGGTTTACGCCCTGGGCCTGGGCGTCCGGCGGGCGGTGCTGGAGGCGCAATTCGCCAAGTTCGGCGCGGACCTGCCGTTTACACTGGAAAGCGCGCTGGAATTCCGGTACGTGCGCATGTTGCACAATGGCGAGGCCCTGCCGCGGATTGACCGCAAGGTTCAGGCGCCCGAGGGCGTTAATGTGCGCGCCACCTATACGATCGCCGCCGAGCACGTTTACGCGGCTTTGGCGCACTGCCTGCCCGCGCGGCTTTCGCTGACTGACCGGGTGCGTTGGATTGCCATTGGCTGGTTCTGCCTGGGCATCCCCTTTTTATGCCTGTGGCTCTGGTGGTGGCGGCGGTCGGCCTGGGTGGCGGCCCTCGGCGGCGCCTATTACGCCGTCGGACTGGCAGCGGTCATGCGCTCCACGGGCCAGGAACTATCCCACGAGAATTTCGCGCTGCCGCTGCTCCTGGCCCACCTGGCGGCCGCCGCCCTGGCGGAGCGCCTGGCAGCGCCCCTGGCCCGCCGGACGGCGGCGGCCGGATCGGCCCTGTTGCTGGCCGCGGCCTTGTGCAGTTGGGATTTGATTCAGTTTTATTTCATCCTCTGGGCAGCGGCGCATTTCTGCCGGATGGCCGGCGGACGCTTCTTTGGCAACCGGCACCGGGCGGAGCAATGGGGAATGATTGTCCTGGCCCTGTGCCTGGCGGGCATCGCCAATCCCTACCTGCGCGCACACGCGTTCTGGCGGACGCCGGCCATGCTGCTGGCGGCCGGGATGCTGCCCGGCGTCTGGGCGCAGGCCCGCGGCCGCTGGCCGGCGCGGCGCGCCCGCGCCTGGGCGCTCCGTCTGCTGCCGCTGCTGCTGGCGGGCACAGGGCTGGCCCTGGCCGCGGCAGAGAGCGGGACCTACGCCCATTTCGGGGAATTGCTCTGGGCCAAGCTGCGCTTCCTCAACCAGAAGCCGGCGGACCCGGCCCTTTTGACTTTCGCCCAGCGCATTCTCTGGGTGCCGGCATTGAATTCCGTAAATTGGGGCTTGACAAAAATTTTATTTCCTGCAATCATTCCGTTGTTTTTTGGGGCCATGGTATTGTTTGCCTTTACCGCCCGACCCCGACCCGATCCTGAAATAGTTCATTTGCTTTTTTATTGCATCGCCGCCGCCGCCGCCTTCTGGCTGTTCATGCGTTTCCACGTTTTTCTGGCGTTGTTTGCCGCCGCCTTGCTGGGCTGTCTGGGCGGCTGGTGCGCCAGGCGGACTGGCTGGCTGCGGGCAGCGCTGTTGGCCCTGCTGGCTGCGAGCATTACCGCGGAAGCGGCACAGACGCTCGGGGGGGCCAAATACTGGGGCGCGGCGCCGGCATATCTGCAACAGCAGCGGGAGTTGACCCGTTGGATGCGGGAAAATATCACGGAAGAAACGGTCTTGGCTAATTTCGGTTTGAGCGCCTGGCTGCTGGCGTACGGCGATTTCCCGGTGGCGCTGCACCCTAAATTCGAAAACGCCGTTATCCGCCGGCGGGTACAGCGCTATGGCGAATTGCTTTTCAAGGGCCGCGAGCGGGATTTGCGGGATTGGGCCGACCGCCTGGGCGTCCAGTATTATGTGTACGCGCTCGGGGAATTTTCAGACCGGCAGCCGGATTGCCAGATGCGTTACTTTGTCAATGCCTTGACCCCGCCGGACGACGCGCCGGCGCGCATGTTTGAATACAACCATTTGGAAGGGCGATATTTCAAGTTTTTATGGGGCAACTCCAAATACCGGGTCTTCCGCATGATCACCAGCACGGCGCAAAAGCAGGCGGATGAACTGGCCGGGCAGGCCCTGAACCATTTGACGCAAGGCGACATGGCGGCAGCGGAAACGCTGGCGCAGAATGCCCTGTTGCGCGACCCGCACCATACGAATGCGGCGCAGGTCCTCCTGCATTTGAATGCCCTGCGGAATTGACGCCCCGGCGGCGCGCCTCCCTGCAACCACCGAAATCAATCAAGTCATGGAAGTATGCATCACCGGCGGCATCGCCTGCGGTAAAACCACGGCGGGCGCGTATTTTGCGCAGCAGGGCTTCGCCGTGCTGGAAGCGGATGATATCTGCCGCGGCCTGATGCGCGCCGGCCGGACCGTGTTCCGCGCCGTCGCGGCGGAATTCGGCCCGGACATCATCGGGCAGGACGGCGAAATTGACCGCGCGGCCCTGGGCCGGCTGGTTTTTGGAGATGCGCGGCAGCTGGCGCGTTTAAATGCCCTGACGCATCCGCCGGCGCGCGCGGAAATCAACCGCCGGCGCCGGACGCGGACCGGCCCCCTGGCCGTGATTGTCCCGCTGGCCTACGAAGCCGGTTGGGCGGCGGATTGGCCGGTGATGATTTGCGTCGGCGCGCCCGCCGCGCTGCAGTTGGAGCGCCTGCAGGCACGGGGGCTGACTCCGGCCGAGGCGCGCGCCCGGCTGGCGGCGCAGATGCCCGTGGAGGAGAAAATGCGCCGGGCCGATTACGTGATCTACAATTCCGGCGCACCGGCGGTATTGCAGCGGCAGGTTGATATGATTTTGAAACGTTTGCATTTTGGAAAGCACACCAAGCAGGAGTAACATGTATGGAAGACAAAAACCACAATTCCGAAACCCCGCGCCCGCGCCGGCCGTACCGCGCCCCGCGCCACCATATTAAACGCTTCTACCGCCCCGGCGCGCGCGAGCGCTTGCCGGACGACGATCGCGAACACGCGCCAGCCGAAACCGGCGCCGCCGCGGCGCCCGCCCCGGGCCAGCCGGCCGGCGTCAACGGCGCGGTCAACGGCAACTATCACGACGCCCAGAACGGCGGAGCGCCCAATCACGACCCCAACGCGCCGCAGGGCGGCAATGGCGGCAACGGTCCCGCCGGCACCAACGGCGGCAACGGCGAGACAGCGGCGCCGCCGGAACAACGTCCCGCGCCGCAAGTGCTGAACCTGTCCGAATTGCAGCAGAAAACAGTGCCGGAGCTCAGCGAACTGGCCGACCAGTTCCGCCTGATGGATCTCGGCGCTTTGCGCAAACATGAATTGATTTTCGAAATCCTCAAGGCCAATGCCCGCGTGCGCGGCACCATTTTCGGCAAGGGTGTCCTGGAAATCCTGCCGGATAACTTCGGGTTCCTGCGTTCGCCTTATTACAATTACCTGCCCTGCCCGGAGGATATCTACGTTTCACCTTCGCAAATCCGCCGCTTTGCCCTGCGCACCGGCGATTTCGTCGAAGGCGAAATCCGCTCGCCCAAGGATAAGGAACGCTTTTTTGCCCTGCTGCGGGTGGACCGCATCAACGGCCAGGATCCCGAAAAATCGCGCAACAAGGTGCCGTTCGAAAACCTGACGCCGCTGTTCCCCAACCAGCGTTTCATCCTGGAACGCGAGCAGTCGGAGATTTCCATGCGGGTGATGGACATCTTCACGCCCATCGGCATGGGCCAGCGCGGCCTGATCGTGGCGCCGCCGCGCACCGGCAAAACCGTCCTGCTGCAGAAAATCGCCAACAGTATTTCCGCCAACCATCCGGATGCCCACTTGATCGTCCTGCTGATTGACGAGCGGCCGGAGGAAGTCACCGACATGGAACGGAACACTTCCGCCCAGGTGTTGAGTTCCACTTTCGACGAGCCGCCGGAACGCCACATCCAGGTGGCGGAAATGGTGATCGAGATGGCCAAGCGCATGGTGGAATCCGGCCGGCACGTGGTGATCCTGCTCGACAGCATCACCCGGCTGGCGCGCGCCTACAACACCATGGAGCCGCATAGCGGCAAGATTCTCTCCGGCGGCGTGGATTCCAACGCCCTGCACAAGCCCAAGCGCTTCTTCGGCGCCGCCCGCAATATCGAACACGGCGGCAGCCTGACTATCGTCGCCACCGCGCTGGTGGATACCGGCAGCCGTATGGACGAGGTGATCTTCGAGGAATTCAAGGGCACCGGCAACATGGAGCTGCTGCTGGACCGCCACCTGGTGGACAAGCGGGTGTTCCCGGCTATCAATGTGGATAAATCCGGCACCCGCAAGGAGGAATTGCTGCTCCACCCGGACGAGTTGAGCAAAATCTGGATTCTGCGCCGGGCCATTACCGGCGTCCAGCCGGTGGAAGCGATGGAACTGGTCATCAACCGCCTGAAAAAGACCAAAACCAACGCGGAATTCCTGATGTCCCTGAATGAGTGATATTTTGCTTTGTCGCTTCCGGATTTTATGCTAAAAAGGAAATTTAACCATTCAGGAGCGTTGCCGCATGAAAGTCAGCGTTGAAAAAAAGGGACCCTGCCGAAAAGTCATGACGGTGGAACTGCCGGTCGAGCGCGTGCGGGAGGAATATAACGACATTTTGAAGCACTCCGCCAAGATCGCGCGCATCCCCGGCTTCCGCCAGGGCCGCGCCCCGGTCAACCTGGTGGAAAGCCATTACAGCCGGGAAATCCGGGGCGAAGCCCAGGAGCGCCTGGTGGCGCGCACTTACAAGGAAGCCTTGAAAAAGGCCGAAATTGACCCGGTCATGCTGCTCAACCTGGATGGCGACCTGCAGAAAGAACAGCCGCTGGTTTACCGGCTGACCGTGGACGTGGCGCCGGAATTCAAGCTGCCCCGCTACAAGGGCATTTCCCTGAAACCCGGCAACCTGGAAGTCACCGACGCCATGGTGGAAAATTCGCTGCAGCGTCTGCTGGAAAATTTCGCCAAGTACGAGGATGTGGATGGACAGCCGGTTCGCCCGGACGACTTGGCCGTGGTGGATTTCGATGCGGAATTGGACGGAAAACCGCTGGGCGAGGCTGTGCCTGCCGCCGCCGGCCTGGATCGCGGGCGCGACATGATGGTGCTGGCCAACGAACAGGGCTCCTTCCTGCCGGGATTCGACAAGCAACTGCTCGGCTTGAAAGCCGGCGATGCAAAAAGTTTCGAGGTTGCCTTCCCCGCCGGCTTCCGGACGCGGGGACTGGCCGGCAAAACCGCGATGTATCATGTCCGGGTGAAACGGGTCCGGGCGCGCCAGCCGGCGGAATTGAACGATGAATTGCTGAAACAATTCGAAGCAGCGGACGAGGCGCAGCTCCGGGCGAAAATCCGCGAGAAACTGGCGGCGGAAATGCAGGCGCAGGACCGGGCGCGCCAGAAAGACGAAATCATCCGCTACCTGCTGTCCAAGACTTCGCTGGACCTGCCGGAATCCCTGGCACAGGAGGAAGCCATGCGGGTGTTTTCCACGCTCATCCGCCGGGCCATGATGCAGGGCATGACCCGCGAGCAGGTTGCCGGGCGCAGGGAGGAATTCCGCACCGCCGCCGCCGCCACCGCCGCCGACCGGATCAAGACCAACTATATCCTCCATCGCATCGCCACTGAGGAAAAAATCCAGGTGGCCGATGAGGAAATCGACCGTGAAATCCGCACGCTGGCGCCGCGCTACCAGATGACCGAGGACCAGTTGCGCAAGAAACTGCAGGAAGACCAGGAAATGGACGCCTTGCGGCATGATATCCTGTCGGAAAAAACCCTGGATTTCCTGCTGGCCAACGCCAAAATCGGAGAGGAAGGATTTTTAACCCGCCTGATGGGCGGCGGACGCAAGCCGGCGGCGGAAGGCGCGCCGGCGGCGCCGGCTTGAATTTTACCGCTGAGAGGAGATTCCCATGAATGAACGCGCTCAAATGCTGGTGCCGATGGTAGTGGAACAGACCGGTCGCGGCGAACGCGCCTATGACATTTACTCGCGTCTGCTCAAAGACCGCATTGTTTTTCTCGGCACCGCGGTAACGGACGAAGTCAGCAGCCTGGTCGTGGCCCAGTTGCTCTTTCTGCAGGCCGAAGACGCCGGCAAGGAAATCAGTTTTTACATCAATTCACCCGGCGGCTCGGTGACCGCCGGCATGGCCATTTATGATACCATGCAGTTTGTGAAATGCGATGTGGCTACTTACTGCGTGGGCCAGGCCGCCAGTTTCGGCGCCGTATTGCTGGCCGCCGGCACCCCGGGCAAGCGTTTCGCCCTCCCCAACTCCCGGATCATGATGCACCAGCCCTGGGGCGGCACCCAGGGCACCGCGTCGGATATCAGCATTCAAGCCAGGGAAATTCTGCGCCTGCGCGACATCATCAATGGCATCCTTTCCAAGCACACCGGCAAGCCCGCCGAAACCGTGGCGCGGGACACCGACCGGGATTATTTCATGTCGGCGGAAGAAGCCAAGGCGTACGGCCTGGTGGATGCCGTAGTCTCCAGCCGCCGCGCGGTGGAAACCGGCAACGCCAAGCATTGACGGCAGCCGGCCGGACGATTATGGGAAGCATATCATCATGACGCGCAAAAAAATGCCTGCCTGCGGATTTTGCGGACGACCGCAATCGCAGGTCCGCCAACTGGTCATCGGCCCGGAAGTCAACATCTGCGACGACTGCATCAAGCTCTGCGAGTCCATGCTGCAGCCGGCGGCTGCCTCCGGGGGCAAGCCGGAGCAGTTCAAAATCCTGAAGCCGCAGCAAATCAAGCGTTTCCTCGACGACTATGTCATCGGCCAGGAACAGGCCAAAAAAGTGCTGTCCGTCGCCGTTTACAACCACTACAAGCGCCTGACCCAGTCGGACGCCATCCCCCGGGATAACCCGCTCGCCAAAGTGGAAATCCAGAAGAGCAATATCCTGCTCCTGGGCCCCACCGGCAGCGGCAAGACCCTGCTCGCGCAGACCCTGGCGCGCGTGCTCGACGTTCCTTTCAGCATCGCCGACGCCACGCCCCTGACCGAGGCCGGCTACGTCGGCGAGGATGTCGAAAACATCCTGCTGCGCCTGATCCAGGCCGCCAACATGGATGTAGCGCGCGCGGAAAAGGGCATCATTTACATTGACGAGATCGACAAAATCGGCCGGCGGGCGGAAAACGTCTCCATCACCCGCGATGTTTCCGGCGAAGGCGTCCAGCAGGCGCTGCTGAAAATCCTCGAAGGCACCATTGCCAACGTGCCGGCGCATGGCGGCCGCAAGCACCCGCAGGAACAATTCATCCGCATCAACACCGAGGGCATCCTTTTCATCTGCGGCGGCGCTTTCGTGGGATTGGATGACATCGTGCGCCGCCGCCTTGGCGCCCGCGCCATGGGCTTCGGCGCCGGCAACGCCGGCGCGGCCGCGGCTGGCGACCTGGAAAACATCATCCGGCACGTCGAGCCCGAAGATTTGATCCGTTACGGCATGATTCCCGAATTCGTCGGCCGCATTCCGGTGGTGACGGCGCTGGACGCCCTGAACGAAGCCGAACTGGTGCGGGTGCTGACCGAACCCCGCAACAGCATGGTCCGCCAGTATGAAAAACTGATGGCAATGGAAAAAATCAAGCTCTCGTTCGCGCCGGAAGCTCTCCGCGAAATGGCGCGCATGGCGATCCGGAAAAAAACCGGCGCCCGCGGGCTGCGCGCGATCCTCGAACAAATCATGCTCGACCTGATGTACGAAGCGCCATCACGCACCAAGACGGAATACCACGTTACGGACCGCGTCGTCACCGGGGCGGATTCGATCTTCGACCATGCCGGCCGGATCAGCGCTTGACCGGCACGCATGCCCGGCGGGCGTGTCAGTCCCCGGTGAATTCCCGCAAATGCGTATTGTGTTCCCGGATGCCGCCGGCCTGGCGTTGTCCAGTACCGAACGACTGGCAGGCGCCTTGAACCAGCAGAATGGCCCCCGCCATGGCGGCCAGGCTGACGCACCAGGGAATCAACGCTCCCCAGTAACTTACCTGCATCAGTCCGCAAATCACGACCACGCTGAAGACCAGCCCGACCAGCCCCAGCAGCCCCCAGGCCATGAGATGACCCGGCAGGTGCGCCTGCGTCACCGCCACCACGGCAACGGCCATGGCCCAGGCGATTAACACGACCAGCAGTGACCGCCAGAATCCAGGCTGCTCAAACCGGAAGGCCCGGCCGGCCAGCCACAGCGTCAGCGTCCCCGCCAGAATGGCCAGGCCCAGGGTCAGCCAGCGCTCGAAATCCGAGCCCGGCGCCTGGAGCAGCCAATCCAGCGCCGGCAGAATCTGAACAATGTACTTTTGCATGGCAAGCGCCTCCCATGATTATACTTCGCACAGCGGTCCGGCTGGACGGTTATGTTCGTCCAGCACCAGCACCAACGGCCGGTGCCGCCGGGCTTCCGCCGCCGGCACGGCGGCGAAGGCCATCACCACCAGCCGGTCGCCGATGCGCCCCAACTGCGCCGCCGGCCCGTTCAGGCACACAACGCCGGAATGGCGCGGCGCCGGCATGGCATAAGTTTCAAAGCGGTTGGCATTAGCGCGGTTGGACACCAGGATTTTTTCGTACGGCAGGATTTTCACCGCGTCCATCAATTCCTGGTCCAGGGTTAGACTACCCTGGTAATCCGGCTCCACCGCCGTGACAGCGGCCATGTGCAACTTGGATTTCAGCATGATCAGGTCCATGTAGCTTCTCCTCCCCTGGAGCCCATTTATACAACTTGCCCGGCTGAAATCCAAGCAAAGTTTACGCAGGCGGCCGGCGCTGACAGGCCTGCGTCATGCTCAGCGGCTTGCTCCCGCGCCTTGTGCGCCGTTCCGGATGAAAAGGCAGGGCGCGCAGTGCCGTCAGCGCGGCCCGCGCCTTGCGCGCCGTTCCGGAGGTAGGGCGCGATCTCCGAGCGCGCCGTTCCGGATCGGAGGCAGCCAGGGCGCTAGCCGCGGCAGCGGCACTGGCCGCCCCACCGAAGGATGAATACGGATTCCGGAGGCAGGGCGGGGTCTCCCTGCGGGCTACGTCCGGCTTTGACGGACGTCGCTTAAGCTATACAGGAAATACAGGACAAGCCGCACCAAGTCATCTTTTCCGGGAATGACGCAGCCCTGTCGGCGCCGGAGGTTGAATATTATACGCCACGGTCAAGAATTCGCTTAAGCACGACCGCTTCGTTGTGCAACTCATCCTTGGCGGCGTAAACAAGGGTGATGTCTCCCTGACGCGCGAGCGCTCTAAGCTCTGACAATACCGGATTGATTTTAAGCTCGGTAAGATATTTCCTTTGAAACTCGGGCCACTTTTCAGGATCGTGCCCGAACCATTTGCGCAGTCCGGTGGATGGCGCCGCGTCCTTCAGCCAAAGATCGATTTTAGCCTTGCTCTTTGTCAATCCGCGCGGCCAGAGCCTGTCAACGAGAATTCGCATCCCGTCGGTTTTTGCCGGTACTTCATAAGCTCGTTTCAGGAAAATGCTCATCTTTTACCTCTCTGTGACGCTTAACGTTGCCCTTGAGCGGCGCGCGTTAACGCGGAGTAGTTAGGGTCACGTCTAAATTTGTAATATTTTCAGCACTTTACAGCAGGCCGTATTGACATCTCTGTCAATCTCGCGTTGGGCTTCCAAGCGTCGCACCGCTTCACCAACTGCAGCATAATCCAGGCCGCCCACCGCCGCGCCAAGTTCATGATAGGTCAGCCCGGTGCAAGCCCGCGCCGCCCATAATGCCACATCCCGCCCCCAATCGCCATGCCGGTTGACAAAGACCGCCCACTTTTCCTGCTTCACCGTTTCAACCGTTTTAACCACCTCCGCAAAACTACGTAAGCCGCGTAAAGCACGCTTCGCCGGCCACTCCCGGCATAACGGTTTAGCTCCTTGCTTTATAGCCTGAAAATATCCTTCGGCGCCAACCGCCAAATTGCTTCGCAAGCGCTCGGCCCAGTTCTCGGCATAGCCACCCCTGACATATCGCTCAAGTTCCGCACGATACCGCCGGCACCGCTCCGCCCCACGACCGCCTGCTCTTTTCAAAATCGCTTCCTGATGCAACCAGTCCGGGCCGCGGTTATAACCGGCAAAGGCACAATATGAACTCCACGCATGCTCCCGTAACACCTTCAGCCGTGAAGCCACCTCGGTGGCACTAGCCGCCTGCTTCAACCCTAACCCTTCAAGACGCCGCCCGTGTTTATCCAGCCCCAGCCATTTCACACGCACCGGATTCAAATGCACATACTGGCTCAGCCGATAGAGCCACCCACCGCCCTCCACCGGCACACTCTTAAAGCGCCCCTGGAACAACGGCCCAACCCGGTCATGCCGCCGGTTAAACCAAATACTGTAGCTCACATTTAACCATTGCATCCCACGGCTTAGATTGCCCTCCGGCACGCGCACAATCAAATGATAGTGATTGTCCATCAGCACATAACCATGCACTTCAAACGCATAGCGCTGGCTAACCTTTGCAAGCAACCCCATAAGATGCTCGTAATCGCCCTGGTCGCAAAAGATCCCCGCGCGATTAATCCCGCGGTTCACCACGTGATACCACCCGCCTGCATGCTGCAATCGAAGTGCTCTAGCCATGTTTAGATGCCAACACAATCCGTAATTCTTGTCAAGTATTTATTACTTATTTAGACATGACCCTTATCTGATTATCTGCCGCCGCATGACTCCAGTTGGCGATATTATACTGGACAACACCGGAATTATTGAGCAAAATTCATTATGTATGATTAATTAGCGGCCAACGATCATACACACGTGAGCCAGGTTGCCGGGCGGCGTTTATTACGCAAACATTTTGCCTTGGATTATCGGCGAATTTCAGTTCTGCCTATGAATGTTTTAAGCGAACAACACATATTGCTGTTTTTAATCCAGCTGCTCATCCTCATGGGATGCGCGCGCGGGGCCGGCGCATTGTTACACCGCATCAACCAGCCAAGTCTTCCCGGCGAGATATTTGTTGGATTGCTTTTAGGCCCCACCTTGTTTGGCAGATTTCTGCCGGATATCCAACAGATTCTGTTTCCTCCGGATCCCGTTCAATGGGCGATGCTGGATGCGGTGTCTTGGCTGGGGGTGTTGTTTCTGCTGCTGGATACGGGGTTGGAAGTGGATTTTTCCATTGCCTGGCGGCGGCGTGGCAGCGCGTTGATGATAGCCGTCGCCGACATCATTATTCCCATCCTGCTGGTGTTTGCGGTCTTCGTCTGGATGCCGGGCCGTTATTTTGTCGACCCCGGAGATCGCTGGCTGGTGGCGCTCTTTATTGGAACCGTTTTGACGATCAGCGAGCTTCCGGCAACGGCAAGCGTGCTCAACGATCTCCGGTTGATTAAATCTGAAATGGGGTACCTGATATTGTCGGCCCTGACCGTCAACGATCTCATTGGCTGGGTTTTATTTACGATCATGCTGGGGATGTTCACCGCCGCCGTGGCCGCCTATGGCTCCATTGCCATCGTGTTTCTCGGGACCATTGCCTTTGCCGCCCTGGCTTTGACCCTGGGCAGGCGATTATCCACCGTCCTGTTTGACTATCTCAAGAATAAGGATGTGGCCGAGCCGGCTACGTCCCTCACCATCACCATGCTGCTGGGACTGTTGTTTGGCAGCGTAACCCAGTGGATGGGCATCCATGCGCTATTCGGCTTTTTCATTGCGGGGATCGTCGTGGGCGAGGCGAAAGCGGTCTCCGAACAGACCCGCAGGATTATTTCTCAATTGGTGCATACGCTTTTTGTGCCGATTTTCTTCGCGACGATCGGGCTTAAAATCGACTTTATCGGCGAATTCGATTGGCTGGCGATCATCGTGATCTTTGCGGCGGGTGTCGGCGGGCGGTATCTTGGCGCATGGCTTGGCGTAACCTGGAGTTCCGTGCCGCGCATCAATCGTGATTTGATTTCCATCGCGCACACGCCCGGCGGCATTATGCAGATCGTGATCGCTATCCTGGCGCTCGAAAGCAGGATTATCACGAATGCCGTATTCGTTTCCATTGTGCTGGGAGCGATCCTGTCAACCATGCTCATGGGCCCCTGGATGAAGCGGTCTTTTTCCAAACGCACGGCCTTGCAGCCAGGCGACCTGCTTCGCATCGGCGCAATCATTCCGCACCTTGAATCAACGGACCGCCAGGGAGCGATTTGGGAGATGGCTGCGGCCTTGGCGGCAGCCGGCGGCGTCAAGTCTCATGAGCGCTTGCTGTCCAAAATCATGACACGCGAGGCGGATTTCGGGACGGCCATCGGCTCGGGTATCGCCATTCCCCATGCCCGCCTGGAGCATTTAAAGGATCCGGTCATCGCCTTCGGCCGTTCGGTAGCGGGCCTTGACTGGAATGCGCCCGACGGCCAGCCTGTACGTTATGTTTTCCTGCTTGCGACACCGCTGGACATGGAAGACATGCATATACAGATACTGGCTGTCATCGCGCGCAATATGTCGCATCATAAATTTGAAAAGCGGCTGCGGGAGGCCACCAGCTCGAACGAAATCGAAACAATACTGAGGTCGGACATATTTAATGCTGGATCCGGGACACCGGACGCTTGAGATCCTTGCAAAAGCAACAGTTCAGCCCTTTTCACCGCCCCGGAGTCATGAGGAATCAGCGTAGAGGGCGGCATGTGCGGCGGAGGTGTCGGCGGTGACGAGTTTATAGAGGAAGCGGATGGACGGCTGGTTTTGGCGGCGGGCGGTGCCGAGGATGCTGGCAGTCGTGGATACAGGCTGCGGGCTGCAAAGTCAGGCCGGTATCTGGTTTACCGGAACGCTAACATATTTCTAATAATTTTGAGCTTTATCCATGCCGGTGCTTTGCTAGACTCGCGGCATGGTCAAGGCAAAAATATTCATCGTCGAGGACGAGGCTGACATCCTTGAACTGCTCCGTCACAACCTGGCCCGCGAGGGCTACCAGGTCTTTACCGCCGCCACGGGCGAGGAAGCGGTCAAAAACATCCCCCGCCAGATGCCGGACCTGGTGCTGCTCGATTTGATGCTGCCCGGCCTGGACGGCCTGGAAGTCTGCCGCGCGCTCAAGCAGTCGCCGCAAACCGCAGGCATCCCCATCATCATGGTCACCGCCAAGGGCGAGGAAAGCGATATTGTCGCCGGGCTGGAACTGGGCGCGGATGATTATATCGCCAAGCCCTTCAGTCTCAAGGTCCTGGTAGCCCGCGTGCGGTCGCTGCTCCGCCGCAAGCGCAACATACTGGCGGATCCGGCGGCCATCGTCCGCGCGCATGACCTGGTCGTCAACCCCGGCCGGCACGAAGTCCTGCTCAAGGGCAAGCCGTTGGAAATGACCTTTTCCGAACTGCGCATCCTGCATTACCTCGCGAGCCGCCCGGGCTGGGTCATGACCCGCGACCAGATCGTGGACGCCGTGCGCGGCGCGGATTATGCCGTCACCGACCGGGCAGTGGACGTGCAGATTGTCGGCATCCGCCGGAAACTGGGCACGCGCGCGGACTACATAGAAACCGTGCGCGGCGTGGGCTATCGTTTCAAGGAATGACCGGAACCATGCGTCCGCAAAAACTTGTTTGGCGCATTTATTTCTCTTTTTTCGCCGCCACGCTGCTGGCGTTGACTGCCGCCGCCTGGCTGGCGGCGCGCGCTTTCCGCGAGTTTCATCAAACTCATACCGCGGATGTGCTGGTGGCGCGCGCCCGGATTATCGCACAGGGCCTGGTGCAGGACCCGGCGGCGGATCCCGCCCGGATGGATGCCCTTTGCAAGGAGCTGGGGCGGCTGTCCGCAACCCGGATTTCCATCATTCTGCCGGGCGGACGCGTCGTTGGCGACTCGGAAGAAAAACCTGAAGGCATGGAAAACCATCGGCGCCGCCAGGAAGTGGCGGCGGCGCTGGACGGGCGGGACGGCCAGGCCGTCCGTTACAGCAACACGCTCCGGCGGAACCTGATGTATGTCGCCGTGCCGGCCGTGCATGCCGGCCAGGTGATGGCGGTAGTCCGGACGGCGCTGCCGTTGGCGGATGTGCACTGGGCGCTGGCGGCGGTCTACCGCCACATCGCCGCCGGCGTCGCGGCGGTCGCCCTGCTTTTCGCCGTGATCGCCCTCGTCCTGTCGCACCGCATTTCCCGCCCGTTATCGGAAATGCGTGCGGCCGCCGAGCGCATATCCCGGGGCGAACTTGACACCCGCGTGGCCGACGGCGGCGGCGACGAGATCGGCGCCCTGGCCCGCGCGCTGAACCGCATGGCGCGCGCGCTGCGGGAGCGCATGGAAACAATTGACCGCCAGCGCACCGAGCAGGCCGCCGTCCTGGCCGGCATGGCGGAAGGCGTCTTGGCCCTGGACGGCGACGGGCGGGTCATACAAATCAACCGCGCGGCCGAACAACTGCTGGAATGCCCTGCCGGCCAGGCGCGCGGCCGCATGCTCCAGGAAATCGCGCGCAACCGGCAACTGCAGGAATTCGCTGCCGCGACCCTCGCAGCCCGGGCGCCGGGTGAAACCGAAATCGTTTTGCACGGCCCGCAGGAAATTTTCCTGCAACTGCACGGCGCGGCGCTGCAGGACCATGCCGGCCGGCAAATCGGCGCCGTGATCGTCTTGAACGACATCTCGCGGCTCAAACGCCTGGAAAACATGCGCCGCGATTTCGTCGCCAACGTCTCGCATGAACTGAAAACCCCGATCACCGCCATCAAGGGCTGCGTGGAAACCCTGGCCAACACCGCGGCCGCCGGCGGCGCGGAAACGGAACGTTTCCTGGCCATGCTGGCCCGTCACACCCGGCGCCTGGATGCGATTGTCGAAGATTTATTAAACCTCTCCCGGATCGAATTCGACGCGGAGCGGCAGAATACCCCCCTGGAACCAACCGCCGTTGCCGGAGTGCTCCGCCGCGCGGTTGACGCCCTGGCGGCGGCCGCCGCCGCCAAGCGCATCGCCATCGCGCTGGCCTGCCCGGACGGACTGGCCGCGCCGATCAACGCGCCGCTTCTGGAAACCGCCGTCGTAAACCTTTTAAGCAACGCCGTTAAATTCAGCGGCCCGGACACGCGCATCGAAGTGCGGGCGGAAGCCGCGCACGGCCGGCTGGCGATCAGCGTTGCCGATCAGGGCCCCGGGATTGAAGCCAGGCACATCCCCCGCATTTTTGAGCGGTTCTACCGCGTGGACCAGGCGCGCAGCCGCGCGCTGGGCGGCACGGGGCTGGGCCTGGCGATCGTCAAGCACATCGCTATCGCCCACCGCGGGACTGCCGCCGTAACCAGCACACCCGGTGCCGGCTCCATTTTCACCATCACCATCCCGCAGTCACTTCCCTGATGGTATTCCTCTGCAACATAACGCCACCTTGGCGTCTTGCCGTATCCTGCGCATTCTTAACGAAGCAGGGGCGGTTCATTCTTCTTCTCCCGCCCTTGGCGTTCCTGCCCCGCCTCAGAACTTGGCAGATAAATCCAATTGGAAACGTTTATAATCCTTGCTGGCCTCGCCGTCCTTGATACCCAGTTCGTTGATGAAATAGGTGGCGCCCAGGGTCCAGTTTTTGTCGATCTGGTAGGCGGCCATCAACTTATGCCCTTTGCCGTCGGTGCCGCCGCCCCAGGAATCGGAATCCGTGAATGCGCCGACCACCGCATCGGCTTCCAAATGCCGGTAATTGTAGCCCAGTTCGAAGGAACGCGGCGTCCTGGCTTCGCCGAAGGCGACGCCGGCGAGATAGCCGGTGTCATTGTCATCCGCCTCGGTATTTTTAACGCAATTGCCGTAAATTTTCCAGGGCAAACCGGTCAGTGGGCACTTGAATCCGACGGACGCCAGCAATTCCAGTTCACGGTACTCATCGGCATAAACCGCCTTGGTTACATTGCCCTCGGCATCCATGGTCGTGACAACGGTGTTGCCGTAGCCTTTAAAGCTGTCTTCCCAGTCAATCACACCGAAGCCTGACATGTGTTCGTAATAATAATAGCTGACCCCGGCCAGGAATTTCAGGCCGGCATCGGTTTTGACGTCCACGCCGGCCTGCCCGGCATATATCATCGTGTCGCTGTCCTTGCCGCGCTCCGTTACGGCCAGCGCCGCGCCATTCAAGAGCAGATCCGCCGGCCCCAGGCCCAGCTTGTAACGCAGGGCGCCGCCCTCCGGGTTCAAATCGCCGTCCCACACCAGATCGCTTACCTGCAAAAACGGTTTTTGCATTTTGCCGCCGATGAGTGCCAGGCCCGGCGTTACTTCCGGCCGCCAGTCCACGTATGCCAGTTCCAGGGCAATGTCCTTGCTGGTAAAGCCGTCGCCCATGGTCTGGTTCCCGGAAACCGGGTCTTTGCCGCCGGTCCGAATGCCGACCCCAGCCTTGACTTCCTCATTAACCTGGCCTTCAACCCCCAGCCGCGCGCGAATCCGCTCGCGCGAGCGGGAAGGATCGCCTTCCTTGTCAATGTTTTCATAACGCACCCGCACATCGCCTTTCACCTTGATACGATCCGCCCATGATTCCTGCCTGGCTTCGACCATGGGCGTCTGTCCCAATGCCAGACCGGCTATCCCCGCCGCCAGACCCGCAACACCAACCGTTATTCTTGATTTTCTCATCATTGACCCTTTTTTTGTTTTCTCAATCACGCTGCGTCCTTTACTAAATCTTCCACCGCGCCATTTCTTTATTACATGCTTAGCAAAGCACCTCCTTCGTTTCTAAAATACATGCACCAAAGGTAAACCGGCCCCGTTAGGCTGGTTTTGACGCCGTGTTAAAAATATGTTTTGGCGCTTTAACCTGAATCTAACATGTTCAACACACTGGATTAACCGCCTTCCGGCAGACTATGCGCCATCAACGGAAGCGGAAAGGAGGTGTACCGGCGCGCGGAACCCGCGGGTTTCAGCGGCCAGATCAAACGGCAGCGAGTCTAAAACAACCAGTCTGCCGGACCGGGTGCCGGCATCACCCGCCGGCAAAACAGCCGGCGCAATCGAAGGCGCATATCATGAATAAAATCATCGTCACAACGGCGGTATGTCTGGGAATCGGATGGGCGGCGGCGCAGGAGCGGATCGTGATTGACGGATCCACGACGGTGGGGCCGATTGCCAAGGCTTTCGCCGAACATTACATGCAAAAGCATCCTGACGCCAATCTGACCGTCAGCGAGTCTGGCAGCGGCAACGGCGCCAAAAGCCTGATCAACAAAACCTGCCAGATCGCCATCATGTCGCGATTCATGAAGGCCGGCGAATTCCAGGCCGCGGTGGAAAAGGGTGTCCTCCCGGTGGCGCACGTGGTGGCGCTGGATGGTTTGCCGATCCTGGTACATCCCGCCAACCCGGTGGGCAACCTGACCCTGGAACAGCTGCGCAAAATCTATACGGGTGAAATCGTCAACTGGAAGGAAGTCGGCGGCGCCGATTTGAAGATTGTCGTGATCAGCCGCGACACCAACAGCGGCACCTACGAGACCTTCTACGGCCTGGTGATGGAGCATGGCGGCAGCAAGGAAAAGATTGGCGCCGGCGCGGAATACGTCGGCAGCAACGGCGCTGTCCGCCAACGCGTCCAAAGCACGCCCGCGGCCATCGGCTACGCCGGCCTGGGTTTTGTTGACAGCACCGTCAAGGCCCTGTCAATCAACGGGGTGGCGCCCAGCCGGGAAACAGTGACCAGCGGCGAATACCCCATCGCCCGGGCGTTGTACATGTTCACCGATCAATATCCGCCCATGGGCAGCCATCTCTACCGTTTCGTCACCCTGCACTTGAGCCCCGCCGGCCAGGAAATCGTCGAGACCATCGGTTTTGTGCCCGTTACGCAATATTGAACTCCGCCCGGCCGGATGATGCGCATCCCCGCGCGTCATCCGGCCCCTGAGGAGACAGTCTTAACCTTTTTCTAACATTTCGCTCACACAGGGCAAACCCCTGACTGACAGGCTTGCCGCGGTTTTCCAGGATGTGTCCTGAAGGGATATCAAGTCCGCCGCAGACGGCTTTATATGACAGACCGCCGATCCATCCCTAACGGCCAAACGGTTGCCGGCAGCAACCTGTTGCTCAGCGCACCGCTCCATCTTCGTAAAAACCTTGCCGGCATGTTCGGGAAACTCCTGCTTTTCGCCGTTGCCGCCACGGCCACCCTGGCCGTTTTATTCATTTTTTATTTCATCGCCCGCGATGCCTGGCCGTTTTTCAAGGCGCGCGGGCTGACGGAATTTTTCTCCGAAACCGCCTGGTATCCCTCCCGCGATCCGGCCCGCTTCGGCGCGCGGGCGATTTTTGCCGGCAGCGCGCTGGTCACGCTGGGCGCGGCGCTGGTGGCGGCGCCGCTGGGCGTGGCCGCGGCGGTGTGTTTGAGCGATGTCCTACCGTTTCAGGCCCGCCAGACGGTCAAACCGGTCATCGAAATTCTGGCCGCCATCCCTTCCGTGGCTTACGGCTTCTTCGCGCTGGTGGTATTGGCGCCCTTGATGCAACAGCATGGCGGCCGTATCCTCTGCGCAGCATGGTGGCTGCTGGCCGCCCCCATGCTGCTGTTGCTTGCCGCGGTCGCCGGTGAAATAGCCGCCGCCGCTGCGCGGCCGGCTGCTGCCCGGCGCCTGCGCTGGCCGTTGACCGGCATGCTGGCCGCCGCGGCGCTCTGGCTGGCATGGCGCGTCGGGCAGACGCTGGCGGGCATGTCCATCATTTCCGGCGCCAATGCCTTGAATGTGGCCATGATTCTCGGCGTCATGGCGTTGCCGACGGTGGTCAGCGTTTCCGAGGATGCCTTGCAGGCGGCTGGACGCGAATTACGCGAAGCCAGCTACGCCCTGGGCGCCACACGCGCGGAAACCGTCTGCCTGACCATCCTGCCCGCCGCCGGCAGCGGCATCTTCGCCGCCATCCTGCTGGGAGTGATGCGGGCCCTCGGCGAAACCATGGTGGTCTGGATGGCATCCGGCAACGCCGCGCAAATCCCGTCGCCCTGGTTTAACTACCTGATGCCGGTGCGCACGCTGACCGCCACCATCGCCGGCGACATGGGCGAAGCCGATCATGTAACCGGGTCGGACCGCTACCATGTGCTTTTTGCGATGGGGTTATGCCTGCTGCTGTTTTGCCTGATATGCAACCTGGCGGCCGAATGGATCGTGGCCCGGCAGCGCCGCAAGTTGAAAGGAGCATGATGCAACTGACCACCCGCAAACTCCTGGACCGGGCATTCTCCGCCGCCGGCTTCTTCGCCATTGCGCTGATGATCGCCGCCCTGGCGGTGATTGTCGTTCCTATCTTCCGGCAAGGCCTGGGCGCCGTCTGTTTCCGGGCCACGGTGGAACACCGCAAGCAGATGCGCGCGCTGTTCGGCCGCGGCGGCGGCGGCGCCTTGCAGCGGGAAATCGCCGCGGCGGAGGCTGCGCGCCAGCCGGTTTACGAAATGCTGGCGTCCTATGAAAACCTGCCGGCCGCCCAGCGGCGCCCGACGGCAGGGGCATACCGCGACCTGGAAAAAGCGCTGCGCGCCCTGCTTGGTCCGTTGCCGGGAGATGCGCCCCGGCTCATGCCGCGCGAGCAATTCGGGCAGGCGCGCTGGGACCGGGCCGCGGTCAAGCTGCAAGAATTGCTGTACGTCAAGACCTGGGACTATTCCACCCCGGGCGTATTGGGAGTTGCCAAGTACACCCCCCGCAAGGAACAATTCGCCGGGACGCCGCTCTACCACCTGCCGGATTACGTGGCGCAAAACCTGCCGGCCATGCTGCGGCCGCGCCGGACTTTTTACTGGCGGTTCCTGACGGACAAGGCCGTGGACATTCATTTCTTCGGCGGGATCGGCCCGGAACTTTTGGGAACCCTTTACCTGACACTGGGCGCGATGCTGTTCGCGGCGCCACTGGGCATCGCCGCCGCCATTTATTTCGCCGAATATGCCCGCCAGGGGCGCATTGTCAGCCTGCTGCGTTCCTGCGTCAGCACGCTGGCCGGAGTGCCCAGCATTGTTTTCGGCCTGTTCGGCCTGGCGTTTTTCATTAATATCCTGCGGGTGTCCCCCTCCAAGAGCGTACTGGCCGGGGCGCTGACCCTCGGGCTGCTGATTCTGCCAACCGTGATCCGCGCCGCTGAGGAAGCCATCATGGCCGTCCCGCAAGCCTACAAGGAAGCCGCCCTGAGCCTGGGCGCCGGCCGCTGGCACACCATCCTGACCGTGATATTGCCGGCGGCGTTGCCCGGCATCCTTACCGGCGCGGTGATCAGCATGGGGCGGGCGGCCGGTGAAACCGCGCCGATCATTTTCACGGCCGCCGTCAGTGTGGGCCTGGCTTTGAAACCCTGGGAGACGCTCGCCAATCCCACCCCGGCGCTTTCGTGGAATATTTACAACCTGGCCACGGAGCACGAGGCGGCGGACGAAATCCGCCATGTCCAATTCGGCATGGCCATGGCTCTGGTCGGGCTGGTGCTGCTGTTGAACATGGCGGCGATCTTCGTCCGGGCCCGCATTGCCGCCCGGATCAAGTGATAATTTTACGGGGAACCAATGATGCATATGAACCAACCCAATGCCATTGAGCCGGCCGGGCCGGCGGCCGGCGCGGCGCATGTGGTGGCGCGGAATTTTTCCGTCTTTTACCGCCGCAACCAGGCGGTAAAAGAAGTGACGCTCGACATCCCGCGCGGGTGCGTGACGGCCATCATTGGCCCCAGCGGCTGCGGCAAGAGCACTTTTTTGCGGGCCATCAACCGCATGAACGACCTGGTGCCGGGCTGCCGCACCGCCGGCGCCTTGTTGTTTGACGGCCAGGATATCCATGCGCCGCGGCTGGATGTGGAAACCCTGCGGCGGCGCATCGGCATGGTCTTCCAGAAGCCCAATCCGTTTCCCAAGAGCATTTTCGACAATGTGGCCTACGGGCCCCGGCTGCACCGGCGCCTGAGCCGGGCCGCGCTCGCGGAAATCGTCGAAGCCAGCCTGCAGGGGGCCGCGTTGTGGGACGAAGTCAAGGACCGCCTGCAAGCCAATGCTCTGGGTCTTTCCGGCGGCCAGCAGCAGCGTTTGTGCATCGCCCGCGCGCTGGCCGTGCAGCCGGAAATCCTGCTGATGGACGAGCCGACTTCCGCGCTGGATCCGCGCGCCACGACGCGCATCGAAGACTTGGTTGACGAGCTGCGCGGCCGCTATACCATCATCATTGTGACGCACAACATGCAGCAGGCGGCCCGCGTCTCGGAATTCACCGCGTTTTTATACGAGGGCGTGCTGGTGGAATTCGGCGTCACCAGGGAGTTGTTCACCAAGCCACGGATGAAACAAACGGAGGATTATATCACCGGCCGGTTCGGCTGATGAATCTGGAGGAAACCGCCATGCGCATACACATGCAACGGGAACTGGAAAAATTGAAACGCCAAATCTTGCAGCTTGGGGCCGAGGTGGAGGAGGATGTATACAACGCCGTCCAGGCGCTGGACACGCGCAACCGGGCGATGGCGGAAACGGCAATTGCCCGCGAAGCGCGGACCAACGCCATGGAAGTGGACGTGGAGGAGGAATGCCTGAAAATCCTGGCGCTGCACCAGCCGGTGGCCGCGGACTTGCGCTATATCATCGCCGTCCTGAAAATCAACCAGGACCTGGAGCGCATCGGCGACCTGGCCGTTCACATCGCCGAGTGCAGCCTGAAACTCTGCCGGCAGCCCAAACTGGAAATGCCATTCCGGCTGGGCGATATGGCCGGCAAAGCGCAACTGATGTTGAAAAAGGTGCTCGACGCTTTCGTCAATCAGGATGAGACCGCCGCGCATGAAGTATGCGCCGCCGATCATGCCATTGACCGCATCAAGGATGAAATTTTCCAGCAGGCTAAAAACGCCCTGGTCCGGCATCCGGAGCAATGCGACACCCTCATCGAAATCATGAACGTCGCCCGGCATCTCGAGCGCATTGCCGACCATGCCACCAATATCGCCGAGGATTTGATTTACCTGATTGCCGGGCGGATTGTGCGCCACACCCCCGAGGTTTCGGACCGGGGCGCGCCCACCCAAAAATAGCGGAAAGGCGCCATAGCTCCATCGCGTTGTGAAAATAACGCCGTGGCGGTTCAGCGGACGATTGCCAGGGTTTCCTTCCCGAATTGGCGGGCTTTGGCCGGACCGATGCCCCGGATGTTCAGCAACTCCTCCAGCGTGCGCGGCTGGGCCAGGGCGATGGCTTTGAGCGTCTTGTCGGTGTAAATGATGAACGCCGGGACATTGCCCATGGCCGCCGCCTTGCGCCGCCGCCAGTCTTTCAGCCGGAGCCAGGCCGCGGACGCCAGGCTGTCCGCCGGAAAATCGGCTGGCGCCGCAGTGGATGTTTTTTTGGCGTTCCTGATGCCGGGCGCCGGTTTGGCCAGCGGTCCGGCCGCAAAGGATATGCCCGGCGCTGCGCGCCGCGCAGGTATTTTCAGCGGCACGCTTTTTTGAGCCCTGGCCACCTCAAAACCCAGCGAGGTCAATGCAAGCGTGGGATATTTGCCGGCGCTGGCCGCGATACAGCCGATGGCGATAAGTTCTTCAATCAGATTCCACGTAAAATCCGGCCCCTCATCCGCCAGCAGTCCGTAGGTGGATTGTTTATCCAGGCCGCAATCCAGAATTTCCCGGGCGCGGGAGCCGACCAGCGTTTGCGTGATGCGGCCGCGCCCGAACCTTCCTTGCAGACGCCATACGCACGACAACGCTTTCTGAATGATGACTGTCTCTTCCGGGGTGGGCAGGCGCGCGTCCGCGCACAGGACGGTTTTGCGCCGGCAATTGTCGCAGCGCCCGCAGACGCGGTGCTGGCCGGATTCCGCATCGCCAAAATAGTCCAGGATGAAATGCTGCCGGCAACCGGCGCACCCGGCGTAGTCAAGCATGAGGCGCAATTTCTGCTCATCCCGCGCGCGTTTAACGTCCAGGCGTTCGTAATCGATTGCCAGGCTGTCCGGCGGTTTGACGGGCCGGATTAAATCGGTGGTGTAGGTTCGTCCGCCCGCCGCGTAATCGCGGCGGATAAAGCCCGCGCGCTCCAGCAGGTGCAAAGCCGTGCCCACCGCCATCTCGTTGGGCGCGCCGTCCACTTGTTCGGCGATATCCGCGATGGACATTTGGATGGAGCCGCCGGCGCACAAGCGGAGCAGTGTTGCGCGCGTGTCGTTAACGATGGCGCGGGTTGGGTTGGCGCCTTCAATGAAATACTCCTGCGTGCGGATATCCGCGTAATTGAACAGCAACTCGCAATGCGCCGGCTCGCCATCGCGGCCCGCGCGGCCGGCTTCCTGGTAATAGGCTTCCACGCTGCCGGGGATGTCATAATGCAGAATGAAGCGCAAGTCGGCGCGGTCAATGCCCATGCCGAAGGCGTTGGTGGCCACCGCCACCGGGACCGCGCCGGTCATGAACCGGGTCTGGGCGGCGGTGCGCTGCTCATCAGTCATGCCGCCGTGGTAGGCCACGCAGTCAACGCCATGGTCGCGCAGCTCCCGGCAGCGACGTTCGACATTTTTGCGCGTGGCGCAATAGACGATGCCGGTCCGCCCGGCGCCGACCACCGCCAGCATGCGCGCGAGTTTTTCCGCGTTGTTACGCGTGCGTTGGACGGTAAAATCGAGGTTGGGACGGGCAAAGCCGGCGACGAATATGCCAGGCGGCCGGCGCGGCGCCTGCGCCAGCGCCAGTTGCGCGATAATGTCGGCGCGCACTTCCGGCGTGGCGGTGGCGGTCAATGCGATTACCGGCGGTTGCCCGATTTCCCGCAAGGCGTTTTTCAAGCGCAGGTAGTCCGGCCGGAAATCGTGCCCCCATTGCGAGATACAGTGCGCCTCGTCAATCGCGAACAGGGCGATAGAGAGGGGCGCCAGCGCGGCGACAAACCGCGAACTTTTGAAACGCTCGGGCGCAATATACACCAGGCGGAACTCGCCGCGCGCCATGCGCGCGATGCGATCGGTAAGTTCGCGGTCGTTCAGGGATGAATTTATGAACGCGGCCGGGATGCCCTTGCCGGTCAGGCTGTCCACCTGGTCTTTCATCAGGGCGATCAGCGGGGAAACCACCACCGTGAGGCCTTCCAGCAACATAGCCGGGAGTTGATAGCAAAGCGATTTGCCGCCGCCGGTGGGCATGACCGCCAGGGTATCCTCCCCGGCCAGCACGGACTGGATAATCGGTTCCTGGCCGTGGAGAAACTTGCGGAACCCGAAATGGCGTTCCAGGACGGCTTGCGGGGTGCGGGCAGCCGGCGTTTTGATGGAATTGACTCGATTACCTTGAATTTTAATCATGGTCCAGCAGGGCAGCAGGGGGTCAGTCCGTGAATATTAGCATATTTTTGGTTTTAAACGCCGATTTCTGAGTTCATCGTCCACGCCTCGCTCAACTTATCCGCACTACTTTTGATACGGAAGCACGATGCCCCCTTTTCAATTATGCACTAATCCATTCGGCGTTCAAACAAGCGCGACGATTACGAACCGATGCACTAAGGTTCCGGCCCATCCGGTACGGCGAAGACGCAACGGAATCCGCGCAGGTTAAAGCACTTGTTGCAGGAAATGCAGGCGGCGCGCGATTGGCTGTCGGCGGCAAACCGGTTCACCAGGTCCGGCTCGCGGATGAACGGCCGGCAGAGCGATACCAGGTCGCAAACGCCGTCGGAAACCATCCGCTCCATCACCGCCAACGAGCGCAATCCGCCGACCAGCATCACCGGGATTTGCACCCTTGCCCGGATGGCCGCGGCGGCCGCGGCGAAATACGCTTCGTCGGAAGCGGCGTTGATGTGTTCGGCCACCGGCTGCGCATGGGGACCGGGGAAGGTGCAGGAAACCTCGATCGCGTTCATCCCCGCGTCCTGCAAGGCCGCCGCCGTGGTCAAAGTCTCCGCCAGCGGCAGACTGTCGTCCCGCCCATCCATGGCCCCAAGCTTGCACAGCAGGAGGCGGTCCGGCCCGATGGCCGCGCGCAAGCGCAAGGCGATCTCCACCAGCAACCGCCGGCGGCCGGCGGCATCCGCGCCATACTGGTCGGAACGCCGATTAGCCGCCGGCGTCAGGAATCCGCTGAGCAGATACCCATGCGCGGCATGCATCTGGACGCCGTCAAATCCGGCCCTGATCGAGCGGACGCCGGCCGCGACAAACCGCTCAATCACATCCTCGATCTCGGCGGCCGTCAATTCCGCCGGCGGGCGGGCGGCGAAGTTGATTTGCGCCACTGCGTGCGCACCGTTGAGTTTTGCGGCCTGCGCCAGGCGCGTCAAGCCGGGCAGGTGCCGGTCGGACCACGCCCCGGTTTGCGCGGGCGAGCATTTCCTCTCAGGATGGACATACATATGCCCGGTGATGATCAAGCCCACGCCCCCGGCGGCGAGCTGCTCGTAAATCGGAAATATGCTCTCCTTGAGAACGCCATCCTTGTCGGCGCGGCCTTCGCCTGTCGCCGACCGGACAAACCGGTTTTTCAGGGTGTATGTTCCGATCCGGCAAGGTTGGAACAGTATGGGATGTTGTGTATGCATCATCACCTTGTGCATGAACAGGCCGCCGTTAAAATTGAGCCCGCGGCGTCCGGCAGGCATCCGCCATCTTCATTGCCCGAATGTGACCAGGAGCGTCTCCGGGCGGGCGGCGCGAATGGCCGCCTCGATCTGCGACTGCACGCCGTGTATCTCAAATACGGTAAGTTCGTTGGGCAAGGCAAGCTCAACATGGACGAAAAGTTTACGCCCGGCGCGGCGCAACCTTACCGCGCCGAACTGAACGCGAGGGCAGCGCTGCGCCAATACGGTAGCGACTTGTTTCCGGACCTGTTGCATAATGTCCGACTGAAAGTTTGCGTCGAGCAGGTCGGCGTAACTTTCCAAGTAGGTTTTGAGCGGTTCCTTGAGAATGGCAATGCCCAGAATGATAGCCATGACAGGGTCAACGTATGGGGCCAGCCATTGCAGCCCAGAGCCGGACTGGTGTTCGAGCACCCAGGCGACGGCGAAGCCCGCCAGCACGCCAACGCTCTCGATTGCCGCAATGCCCCAGGTTAACGCCTCTGTCTTGAGGAGGGGCGATCCGACGGCATTTTGCGCAGCCCTGATCCTGAGCCACAGCGACGCCGAAATGATCGTAGCCGTCGCGGCGAAGCCCAGGGCGATCGGGTAGGCCGCGATGTTGTCAGGATGCCGGATGTCCTGGATGGCTAATAGAACGGCGATCAACGAGCCTGCGATGAGGAGGGTCGCCGACGCATTGACCACGGCCGGCTCGAGCTTATGGTAGCCAAAAGGGAACCGCTCGTCGGGCGGACTCTCGAGCGTGCGCACAATCACGAGCGAGACAATGGCCACGGCGGCATCCACAATATACAAGAACGCCTCGATCAGCAGTGTGCAGGAGTCCGTCCAGAGGCATCCTGCCGCGGCCAGGGCGCCGATGATTCCACACCCCCACGCGGACAGCCTGAAGCACGATATCTCAACGCGCGCATTGTCTTTTGGATGGTTTGCCATCGCACCGCTGCTCCTGTTCACTGGGTGAGGTTGGAATATGCTGGCCGGGATTGCGGCTGATCTCACGTGAAATTCGAGCCGCGCCAGTGGAGTTTCTGCCGCAGCACGGCGAAGTAGCTGTAGTCGGGCAGTTTGACAAAATGCGCCTTGACCGGGCTGGCGGTGATTTGCACCTCGTCGCCGGTCTGCAATCCCTCGCCCGTCTGGCCGTCCACGGAAAGCAGCAGGTCGCCGGCGCAGCGCGTCACGCGCACGGTAATCAAATGCCGGTCCGGGATCACCAGCGGGCGGGAACTCAAGGTATGCGGGCAGATCAGGCTGATGACCCAGGCGGCGGTTTCCGGGTGCAGGATCGGCCCGCCGGCGGACAGCGAGTGGCCGGTGCTGCCGGTAGGGGTGGAAAGGATTAAACCGTCGCAGATATACGAGGAGACCGCCTCGCCGTCCACCAGCAAATCCAGGGTGACGATCCGCGACGAGGCGCCGCGGTCCATGACAATGTCGTTCAACGCGCGGTACCGGCTGATTTCGCGGCCATCCCGCATTACCCGGCACTCGGCCAAGGCGCGCGGATGCACGGTAAAATCACCGCGCGCCACGCAGGCGAGCGCGTGCTCCGCGCGGTCCTCCGCCACGCTCGTCAAGAATCCCAGACTGCCCAGGTTGACGCCCAGCACGGGAATTTCCCGGCCGTTCAGCAGCCGCACCGCGCGCAACATGGTGCCGTCGCCGCCCAGCGCCATTAACAAATCAACCTGGCCGGCCAACTCCTCGGGCGCCAGACAAAGCGCTTCCGGCGCGTGTTCGGAAGCCGGGGGGCAAGCGGCCAGGCCCAGGTTCAATTCCCGGGCCCGGGCGCACAGGTTCCGCAGGACTTGATCGGCGGAGGGCTTGTTGCAATTGGCGAACAATCCGATGGTTTTAACGCGTTTCACGGTTTCTCCCACAAAATCAGAAATTCGACATTGCCGGCCGGGCCGGTGATGGGCGATTCGCATACCCCCCGGCACAGCCAGCCCAGTTCCGTCTCGCCAAAGGCGCGGATGCGCGCCACCACCTCCGCCCGCACCGCCGGATCCCGCACCACCCCGCCCCGCCGGACCTGCTCGCGGCCCGCTTCGAATTGCGGCTTGATCAGCGCCACGGTCTGGCCGCCGCGGGGCAGGACGCGATCCACTGCCGGCAGGATTTTAGTCAGCGAAATGAACGAAACATCCACCGTCGCCAGGTCCGGCATGGCGGGGAGGTCGGCCGGCGCCAGGTGGCGGGCATTGATTTTTTCCAGCACGGCGACCCGTTCATCCTGACGCAACCGCCAGTGCAACAACCCCTGCCCCACATCCAGCGCCATCACCCGCGCCGCGCCATGCTGCAAGAGGCAATCGGTAAACCCGCCGGTGGAGGCACCCACGTCCAGGCAGATTCGCCCGGCTACCGGCAGGCTAAAATATTCCAGCGCCCTTTGCAACTTCAATCCGCCGCGGCTGACGAACTGCTCCCGGGCTGCCAGGATTATCTGGCGGGCCGGGTCAACTTTCTGCCCCGGCTTCGACACCGGCTGGCCGTCAACCAGCACCGCTCCGGCCAGGAGCAGACGCTGGGCCTGCTCGCGGCTTTCGGTCAGCCCCCGATCCACCAGCAATTGGTCTATCCGCCGCGGTTTTTCTTTCTGCATGGAATCTACCGCCTGATGCGCGCCGGGTCCGCCAACGCGCCCGGTTTACCTGAGCGCGGCGCGCACCGCCTCCGCCACGGCGGCAGCCGTAAAATCATGGCGCGCATGCAACACATCCGCCGCCCCATGCGGCAGGAACCGGTCGGGCCAGCCGAAACGCAACAGCCGTCCGGCAAAGGCATGGTCCGCCAGCCACTCGCCCACCGCGCTGCCGAACCCGCCGGCCAGCAGGCTGTTTTCGAGGGTTACAATCACGCGCGCGTCCCGGCAATGCTGCGCCAGCAATTCCACGGCCAGCGGCCGGATGAAGCGGGCATTGACCACGCCCGCCGCCACGCCGCCGGCTGCCATCTGCGCGGCCGCTTCCCGGGCCATCGGCGTCATATCGCCCAGCGCCCAGATCTGCACCGGCCCGCCGGGCGACAAGACTTCCGCCTGGCCGGGGACCAGGCAGGGCGGATGTTCGGGCAAGGCCGCGCCCGGACCGCAGCCGCGCGGATAGCGGATGATGGCCGGCCGGCCCCACTGCGGGGCGGAATGCAGCAGGGTTAGCAGCTCGGCTTCATCGCGGGGCTGGGCGATGACCAGGTTGGGGACGGCGCGAAACAGCGGAATATCGAACACGCCATGATGCGTCGGCCCATCGTCGCCGACAATGCCCGCGCGGTCCAGACACATGATCACCGGCAAATTCTGGAGGCAGACGTCATGGATGATGTAATCCACCACCCGCTGGGAGAAGGTGGAGTACAGCGTCAGGAACGGCACATGGCCTTCCGCGGCCAGCCCGGCGGCGAAAATCACGGCATGCTCCTCGGATATGCCGACATCGAAGAAGCGCTCCGGAAACCGCCGGGCAAAGTTCTTCAAACCGGTGCCCACGGCCATGGCGGCGGTGATGGCCACCACCCGGCTGTCGCGCGCCGCCAACTGCTCCAGCGCGCAGCCGAAGACATCCGAGTATTTCAAACGCGAATTCTGCAGCAGCGGCCGGCCGGTGGCGCACTCGAACGCGCCGGTGCCATGCCAGATTTCCGGCGCCTGCTCGGCGAAGGGATAGCCCCGGCCTTTCTGTGTGGCGACATGCAGGAGGATCGGCTCGTCCGAGCGGCGGGCCAGTTCCAGGGCGTGCAGCAGCCCGCGGAAGTCATGGCCGTCGATGGGCCCGATGTAACGCAGGCCGAATTCCTCGAAGAGCACGCTGTGCAGGAAGAGGCTTTTGACGGCTTCCTCCATGCGCAAGTACACCCGGCGCAGCCAGCCGAATCCCAGCCAATTGCGGGCCAGTTTTTCCATCGAGGATTTCCAGCGGTTGTAGCGGGGATTGGCCAGCAGCGTGCCCAGGTACCGGGCAATCGAACCGACATTGGCGGAGATGGACATCTCGTTGTCGTTCAGCACGACAATCAGACGGCGCGTGGTAAACGCCAGGTTGTTCAAGGCTTCAAAAGAGGCGCCGCAGCCCAGCGCCCCGTCGCCGACCACCGCCAGGACATGCGCATCGCTCTGGCGGCGGTCGCGCGCGACGGCCATGCCCAGCGCCGCCGAAAGCGCCGTGCCGGCATGGCCGGCGCCGAAGGCGTCATACGGGCTTTCCGCGCGCGACAAAAATCCGGACAGACCGTCCGTCTGGCGCAAGGTGCGGAACCGGTCGCGGCGGCCAGTGAGAATTTTGTAGGTGTAAGCCTGATGGCTGACATCCCAGAGCAGCTTGTCCCGCGGCGGATCGAAAATCTTCAGCAGGGCAATGGTCAGTTCCACCGTGCCCAGGTTGGCAGCCAGATGCCCGCCGTTGGCGCTGACGGTGCGGATGATCAGCGCCCGGATTTCCTCCGCCAGGCGCGGCAAATCCGCGTCGGCTAGTTTTTTCAAGTCCGCCGGGCTGTTGATTTGCGCCAGCAGTTCCCCTTCATAAGCCGGGGGCGTCGTCGCTTTTTGCATGCGTTTCATCCTCGTTTTCCGGCGCCGGCTGAAAAGGCGTCAGTTGCGCCGCGCCGTCCTGCTTCAGCAGGATTTCGATTTTCTGCTCGACTTCGTTGAGTTTATGGGAGCAGAACCGGAGCAGGCGCATGCCTTCCTCGAAATGCAGCATCATTTTTTCCAGCGGCAGTTCGCCGTCTTCCATTTCCTGGACGATTTTCTCCAGGCGCTCCAATGACTTTTCAAAGTCCGGCGGTTTGGCCGGATTTTTCGATGGTGACATTTTGCAACACCTCGGATTCAACCGCATCCCGCGCGAAGCGGGTTGTGAGCCGGTCGCCCGCCCGCAAGCCGGCGCCGGATTTTAAAACGCGGCCATCCGGCCGCATGGTAATGCTGTAGCCGCGGTCCAGGACCGCCAGCGGATTGATGGCGCGCAATTGCGCCGCCAGCCGCGCCAGCCGCGCTGCGCGCGCCTGGCGCCAGCCGCGGGCGGACTGCTGCAGGCGCAGGCTGTATTCATCCAGCGACTGCTGCCGCATGCGCCAGACGTTCTGCAGACTGTGCCGGGCGCGCGAGCGCAACTGGTCAACCTGCCCGCGGCGCCGCCGCGCCAGTTCGCCCGGCGCGCGGAAAAAATAAGCGCCCGCCGCCGACCCGCAACGCCGGCGCAGGTCGCGCAACCGGATCTGCAACGCGCGCGCGCCCTGCCGGCGCAAGCGCTCCAACAGTTCCTCGAACTCCGCCTTGGCGCCCACCACCAGTTCCGCGGCGGCCGACGGTGTCGGCGCCCGCAAGTCGGCGACAAAATCGCTGATGGTGAAATCCGTTTCATGTCCGACCGCGGAAATCACCGGCAGGGCCGACCGCGCGATCGCGCGCGCCACGCACTCCTCGTTGAAACACCACAAATCCTCCAGGCTGCCGCCGCCGCGGCCGACAATCAGGACATCCAGCCCGCCCAGGGCGTTCAAGTCGTCAATCGCGGCGGCGATTTCCGCGGCGGCGCCCTCGCCCTGCACCCGCGCCGGCGCCAGCACGACATGCAGGTTGGCATAACGCCGGTTCAGGATGTTCAAGATGTCGCGGATCGCCGCCCCGGTAGGCGAAGTCACGATGCCGATATGCTGCGGCAGGCGCGGCAACGGCCGTTTGCGCGCCGGATCGAACAATCCTTCCCGCTCCAGCCTGGCCTTCAAGGCCTCAAACGCGGCATGCAGCGCGCCCCGGCCGCCGGGCGTCATCCGGCGGATCACCAACTGGTATTGCCCGCTTTTCTCGTAAACGCTGAGCAGGCCCTGGACCTTGACCAGCAGGCCGTCCTGCGGCGTAAAACGCAAGTCGCGCTGGCTGCCCCGGAACATCACCGCGGCAATCTGGGCTTCTGCATCCTTGATCGTGAAATACAGGTGGCCGGAGGCCGGCCGCCGGACGTTGGAAAGCTCGCCTTCCAACCAGACCTCGCCGATCTCGTCCTCCAGCACCATCCGGATCAGGCGCGTGAGTTCCGCGACGCGGTAAACCTTTTCCGGCTCATTATGCGGCAATTTGAACATAGAGCGCATCATAACGCTAAAAAGCCGCCGCCGCAACAGGAAAGCCCGTCCCGTGCGAACTCGCGGCCGGCGCAATGCCCGGGCCGGCAGCCACTGGATTTCTGGGACAATGGCTTGCTGGGTGTAAGACAAATTAGTTGAAGTGGTACGGCAGCAGGGAATTCACATGGTTGTATCTATAGCGGACTCATGAATCACACTGAAATCCTCCGTGAAATTAAAGTTTATTCAAAGCATCTATAAATTTGTCGTACAACCTGGCTTGCTCGATTATGCAGAAATTTGTGCAGAAAAGACTTGCCAAGCCGGCGCGTTAATATTAAAAAGACCGTTCTGTTGCCTGTAAACCAGCGCCAACCGGGAGGAAGGCGCGCGGCTCCGGCCGCGACAAACCACAGCGAGGTGCTTTTTATGTATTCCGCTTCCGACCTGCGCAAGGGACTGCGCATTCAAATTGACGGCGTGCCCTATTACATCACGGAATTCAATTTCGTCAAGCCCGGCAAGGGCGCCTCCATTTACAACTGCAAGTTGAAAAACCTGATCAACGGCAGCACCCTGACCAAAAGCTACCGGTCCAACGATAAATTCGATGAGCCGCAGATCGAAGACCGCAAAATGCGTTATTCGTATAACGATGGTGCGAATTACGTGTTCATTGACGCCGACTTTGAGCAACTGGAAATTTCGCCCGAAGTGCTCGGCGATTCGCGCTACTTCCTGAACGAAGACATGCCCGTGGATGTCCTGGTCTTCAACGGCCAGGCCATTGGCGTGGAATTGCCCACCTTCATCGAAAAGGAAATCATCGAGACCGAGCCGGGCGCGCGCGGCAATACCGCCACCAACGTGTTGAAGCCCGCCAAAATCGCCGGCGGTTTCGAAATCCAGGTGCCGCTGTTCGTCAACCAGGGCGATGTCGTCAAAATCGACACCCGCACCGGCACTTACAGCGACCGGGTGCGGACTTTCCGCAATTGACGATGCCCGACTGCCTTAATCCCGATCCCGACGCCGCCCGCCTTCGGGGCCTCCGGCCGGCCTTGGAGCGGCGGGCACGCATCATGGCGGCAGTGCGGAATTTTTTCACCAGCCGCGGTTTCCTGGAGGTGGAAACCCCCACCCGCGTTACCGTACCCGCCTTGGAAGAGCAGATTGACGCCCAACCGGCCGGCGCGGCCTGGCTGCGCACCTCGCCGGAGCTGCACATGAAGCGGCTGCTGGCCGCCGGCTACGACAAGCTGTTCCAAATCGGCCCTTGCTTCCGCCACGGGGAATACGGCGACCGGCATAACCCGGAATTCTGCATGCTCGAGTGGTACCGCGCCCACGCGGATTACCGCGCCATCCTGGACGATGTTCAGGGCTTGATTCCCGCCGCCGCCCGGGCGGGCGGCGGCGATGCAAACAGCTTCGTTTACCGCGGCCGGCGGATAGACCTGTCCCAACCCTGGCACGTCCAGACGGTAGCCCGCGCCTTTCAGGATGCCGCCGGTTGGGATCCCACGCGCGCCTTCGACGCCGGCCGGTTCGAGGCCGACCTGCTCGCCCGGGTGGAACCGAGCCTGCCGCCGGACCGCCCGGCCGTGCTGATGGATTACCCCGCCGCGGCGGCGGCGCTGGCGCGTTGCCGCCCCGGCCAACCGCCTGTCGCCGAACGCTGGGAACTTTACATCGGAGGGTTGGAGATCGCCAACGCCTTTTCCGAACTGACCGACCCGGTGGAACAGCGCCGGCGCTTTGAAGCCTGTGCCGCGGCGCGGCGCGCGGCGGACAAAAACGTCTACGCGTTGGACCATGATTTCCTGGCCGCCCTTGAGGCCGGGATGCCGCCCAGCGCCGGCGCGGCGCTCGGACTGGACCGGTTGGTCATGCTCTGCTGCGACGCCGCCAGCCTGGATGAGATTTTGCCTTTCCGCGTCCGCTGAACAAGCCTGGAGCGCGCCGGATAAAACCTGCGGCGAAATGGCCGGCCGCACACACATCCAACCAGGCGCCAAGGTTGGCACAGGCCATGATCATCAAACCGGCGTTGATATCCGGACAAGCGGCCATCGCTTCACAACCCCTGGCGCAGCACCTGGAGCACCAGCGGGCCAAGGAGCACCAGGAAGACGGCGGGGAAGATGAAGGCAATCAGCGGAAAGAGCATTTTCACCGGTGCTTCGTGCGCCAGTTTTTCCGCGCGCAGAAAACGCTTGGCGCGGATTTGATCGGATTGGATGCGCAGCGTGGCGCCGATGCTCACGCCCATTTCATCGGCCTGCGTCAAGGCCGTCACCAGCGAATGGATGTCCGGCTGGTCCACCCGCCCGGCCATGTGGCGCAGCGCCTCGCGCCGCGTCTTGCCCAGTTGGATTTCGAACAGCACCCGTCCCAATTCCTCCCCCAGGGCGTCCATTTTCCGCCGCTCGATGATGTTGCGGATGGCCGTCATGAAATCCAATCCCGCCTCCACGGAAATGGTCAGGAGATCCATGACAAACGGCAATGCGCGCAGGATTGCGCGATGGCGGAGCGCGACGGCTTTTTTCAGCCAGAAGCGCGGATAAAACGCCATCCACAGAAACAAGGTCAACGCTAACGCCGCCGGCCGGCCGGACAGGCCTTGACCGGCCGAGGCGAATATACCCAGCATCGCCAGCGCCAGCCCGCCGCCCCAGAGCAGCGGGACGAGCAGGCACAGCGCCAGATACTCCTGCGCGCTCAGGGTATCCTCGTACCCGGCGGCAGTCAGCCGCGTTTCCAGCCGCGCGCACAGGGGTTGAAACCGGGGACGGTGAAAATAAAACGCCGGGTAGAGGGTCAAGGGCATTAAGGCCCGCAACAGCAACGGCAGCCGCCGGGCCTGGCGCGCCAAACCGGCCGCGCCCGGAGCGAGCGGCGCGGCCAGCGTCAACCGCGCCAGGGTCCAACTCAATCCGCAGGCGAAGACCGCCCACAAGCCTGCCAGCAGGAGTTCCTGCGTGGTAAAATTAAGTCCGGCCGGGTTCATATATCAATCGCCACGATTTTGCGGATTAACAAGGCGCCGATGATTTCCAGAAACAGGATGGCGCCGATCATGGCCAAGCCGACAGGCGAATGGGCGAAGGTGCCCATCATCCGCGGGTCAATGGCAAACATCACCGCCGCCAGGATCAAAGGCATCAGCCCTACTACCACCCCCTGCAACCGCCCCTGGGCCGTCAGCGCCAGCACCCGGCCCTGGATGCGGATGCGTTCGCGGATGGTATGGGCGATTTTTTCAAAAACCTCGGTAAGATTACCGCCGGTCTGCCGGGCGATCTCGATGGCCCGGATCATGATGGTCAAATCCTCGCTGTCCACCCGACGCTCGAGGTTGCCCAGGGCCTCCTCGAATTTCACGCCAACGCGGGTCTGCTGGAGAAACAGGCTGAATTCCTGCGAAATCGGGTTGCGATTCTGCTTCACAATCTGCTCGAACGCCTGGAGAATGCTCGACCCGGAACGCAGGGCATTGCTCATGGTCATCAGGGCATCCACCAACTGCTCGTTAAAATCGCGGCGGCGCTTCTGCTTCAGCATCGCCAGGGCCCGGCCCGGCAGGGTCAACGCCACGCCGCCGGCAAGGCCGCCGACGGCCAACCCGCGCAGCACCCCGGCCAGCGAGCCGAAATCGCCCACCGCCAGGAAAAACGTCAGGAATACGACCGCCGCCGCCACCCAGGCGATCTCCAGCAGGCGACGGGGCGGGATGAAGTAAAACATCTCGGCGAATTGCCGCGCCGTGCGCTCGGTATAAACGGCGGCATAACTTTCCGCGCCGGACTGGAGGGCGCGCAGGCAGGCGTAAGCCAGGAGCGCGAAACTCAAGCCGTACAGCAGCGGAATCAGCCCCAACCATGAAATTTCGTGAAAGTTAAACATGGTCAGTGGTCAGTGTTCGGGTTTCAGTGTTCGGTGGTCGGTGTTCAGTGTTCGGTGGTCGGTGAAGAAGGCCAGCCGGGGTGCCGTAGTTCCCATGCCGTTTCATACTCGCCGGCCGGCTCCGCCACGCTCCAACGGCGATCTTTCTCGGGAAGATGCCTTTCCAGCGACTTCTCAATACCATTCAGCATTCGAATGCATTGTTTATAACGCTCTCGATATTTCATGAATACATCATTCTTGATGTACCCCTTCAACTTGGCCATAAAAAGGTGATGCAGTGTTTCATCTGCCTCCCCGCGGCTGCGGTTGACCCCCTCAACCTTGTTGCGCACGTGGCGGTCATCATTTTTCTCGGCCAGTTGTGCGGGTGAACTGTTGGACGACCGCCTTATCTGCGCCCCCAGCTCATACCGTTCCTCTGCCGGCCAGGCATGACTGAGATCACATATTTCAATATGTAGTTCACAGAGCTTCTGATAAACTTTCAGGTCCGCCACATCCAAATACGTTTTGGCGGTTTCCTCCATTCCCATCCTCCACTGAACACTGAACACCCTTTTCCGTCCTGAACACCGAAATCCGAACACGGCCCGCGGACACTGCTCCCGCAAACATACACCCCCGCCCCGCTTCACCGCCGCCGGGCCGGCGGCTCGAACATGGCCATGTCTATTTCCAGGCCGCGGCTGCGGATGTCTTCGATGAAAGTCGGCACCGAACCGGAAGGCTGGATGGCGCCGAGGACGCGGCCCTCGGCATCCAGCCCCGTCTGTTTGAACACGAAAATATCCTGCATGGTGATCCGGTCGCCCTCCAGGCCGGCGACTTCCGTAACGGCGGTCACCTTGCGCGAGCCGTCGCTCAGGCGGGCGGTCTGGATGATCAGGTGGATGGCCGAAGCGATCTGCTCGCGGATCGCGCGCGAGGGCAGTTCGATGCCGGACATGAGGGTCATGGTTTCCAGGCGCGAAATCACATCGCGCGGCGAGTTGGCATGCACGGTGGTCAGGGATCCGTCGTGGCCGGTGTTCATCGCCTGCAACATGTCCAGGGATTCGCCGCCGCGGCACTCGCCAATGATGATGCGGTCGGGGCGCATGCGCAAGGCGTTGCGCAGCAAATCGCGGATGGTGACCGCGCCCCGGCCCTCGATGTTGGGCGGACGCGACTCCAGCCGCACCACGTGCGCCTGGGAGAGGCGCAACTCCGCCGAATCCTCAATCGTGACGATGCGATCGGTATTCGGCAGGAACGAACTCAGCACGTTCAAGAAGGTAGTTTTACCAGAGCCGGTGCCGCCGGCCACCACGATATTGCGGCGCAGCATGACGCACAGGCGGAGGAATTCCGACATGGCGGGGGTCAACGTGCCCAGGCGGATCAAATCCGTCACGCTGAGGGCATCGCGCGCGAATTTGCGGATGGTCAGGCATGGCCCGCTCAATGCCAGGGGCGGGATGATGGCATTGACCCGCGAACCATCCTTCAACCGGGCATCCACGTAGGGCTGGCTTTCGTCTATCCGACGGCCGATGGGCGCCACGATGCGCTCGATGATGGCCAGCACGGAAGCGTCGTCCAGAAACACCCGGTCGCTCAACACCAGCCGGCCGCGCTTTTCCACGTAGATCTGGTCATGGCGGTTGACCATGATTTCCGTGATCTCGGGATCGGCCAGCATATCCTCCAGCGGCCCCAACCCCACCGCTTCGTCGTAAATTTCCTTGATCAGCACCGCCGGCTCGATCCAGGCCGGCAGCCGCTGGCGCACTTCCTGGACGATCTGCTCCAGGGTCTGGCGCACCCGCTGGTGCAAATCCGCCTCCTGGATGTGGGAGGCCGTCAGCCGCTTCATATCCAGCCGCTCGAGCAGCACGGTGTGAATCTGCCGCTTCATCTGCCGCTTCTGTTCCTGCGCCGGATCGGCCCGCAAAACTTCCGACTGGGAAGGGACCGTCGAATCGCGCGGCGCGCGGACAGTGGCGCCAGGCGGCGGCGCGGCCGCCGGCGCTGGGGCCGGCGGCGGCGCCGCCGGCCGGCGCACTACCAGGCCGTATTCGCCGCAGCGGATTTCCTGGCCCGGCTTGTACGGGGCGCGCCCCCGCACCGGCGCGCCGTCCAGCATGGTGCCCAAGCCGCTGTCGAGGTCCTCCACAAAAAATCCGTCTTCGCGCAGCAGCAAGATCGCGTGCCGGCGCGCGACGGCGGCGTCGGGGATGACGATTTTATTGCCCCGTTCCGAGCCGATGGGGTACACTCCCATGGGCACCAGCTGCTGTTGCAGCGGCGTCCCGGCATGGTTGATTTCCAGTTGGAGCAAATTTTCTGACATGCCAGCCTTTACAGTTCCTGCTTGTGGCGGATGTCGCGCTGCCGGATCATGTTCAATTCCTGCAGCTTGTCCTGGATACGCTGATAATCTATCGGCGGCAAATCCTTGACGAAGGTCACGTCGGCCGGATTGCGGAGTGCCAGCGAGAGCCGGCCCCTGACGGACTGGGCAAACACCAGCAATTCCACTTCGCGCGGGGTAACTTCCAGGGTGATCGTGCTGTATCCCGCCCGCGCCGCCTGGCGCTCGCCCGTTTGCGGCCGGGCCGCCATCTGCTGGCCGGCGGCCAGCACCGTCACATCCTGCAGGACGGTCAGTGTGACGATTTCCTGCTCGTTGGGCCGGTTGGTGGAAGGAATGGTGAACGTGCCGATGATGTCCACATGATCGTTCGGCCGCACCATGCCGCTGACCGACGAAACGGCGTCAACCGAAATCGAGATGGCGCGCAGCGACAGGGTCACAATATCGGCCAGGCCGGCCTCCGCGCGATACGGCACGTCCACGTCCGACCACAGGATCGGCTCGTTTTTGTTGATGGTGAAGAGCAGCTTTTTGCCGACGATTTCCTCGGCCGATTCCGGCAGCACCGCCCGGTTGCCGACATTGCGGCGGAACACCTTCAGCTTGCCGAGGTCGGTCCGCTTGAGGACCGAGCCGGCCGGCAGGTCCTGCGCCGCACCCACCACCCAGATGCTGCTGGCGCCGCTCATGATCAGTTCCTTCTCGTGGCGCAGATAGGCGCCGGTCAGCAGGAACGCCAGGATCCCGCATACCAGCGCAATGACCAGGACGAGTTTTTGCTTCATGGCATTTTACCGTTTGCTGTTTTCCAGGCGGCCGGGCTGCCGGGCGGCGGCGCAGTCTTTAAATCGCTTCAATGGTGGAGGGCGGCTTGGCGGTGATGTTGTACGTCACGCTGACCACGCCCGGCACTTCGCGGGTGATCTGGTCGCCCAGTTTCACCAGGGTTTTATAGGGCAGATGCGTGGGACGGGCGGTGACGGCATCGCGGCTGTCCCAGCAGCGCACTTCGATCTGGCGGCCGAAGTCGCGGCGGCCGGCCCGGATGCCCGTCACGCGGTCGGCGTGCAAAATCGCCAGGCATTGGAACGCCGGCACGCGCGCCAGGACGCGCTCCACAACCGCCGTGGCCTGGCGCACCAATTCCACTTCCGCGGGGGTGACTTCGCCGATCACGCGCGCGGCCAGTGCCGGCCCGGGGAACGGCGGCCGCTGGCAGAGGGCGGCGGGCAACCCCAGGGCGCGCCCCACGCGGCGCACGGCCGGTTTGCGCAGGTTGATCAAGGGTTCCAGCACGGTATAGCCGTAGGCTTTGCGGGTGTCGATGCCCAGTTGGGACAGGATGTTATGCTGGCGCTTGATCCCGGCCACCGTTTCCTCCACGTCGGTCAGAATCGTGCCGTGCAGCAGAAAGCGCGCGCCGGTCCGCCGGACCAGCCGGCCGAAAACTTTTTTGTAAAAGGCATGGGTGATGGCCTGGCGCTTGGCTTCCGGGTCGGTCTTCCCCTTGAGTTCGGCGAAAAACTCGCGGCGCGCGTCCACCAATTCGACCGGGACGCCGCGCTGGCGGAACAGCTTGACCACGGTCTGCGGCTCGCCCGCCCGCATCAAGCCATTGTCAATGAAATAGGTTTTCAGGCGCGCGCCCAACGCGCGGTGGGCCAGCAGCGTCACCACCGACGAATCCACGCCCCCGGAGAGCGCGTTGATGGCGATGCCATCGCCTACCGCCGCGCGCAAGGCCGCGACCTGGTCCCGGATGTATTCCGCCGGCTTCAGCCTGGCCAGAGTGATTTCCTTGAGTTTAGTTTTCATGTACGCTCCCGTTTGATTCGATGCAGCCTGTTGATTCGCGGCAGTATATCGCACCGGGCGACAAACACCAACAGGAAAATTCCGGTTAAAATTCCACGCCCGGCCGCGCCGCCACGCCCCGGTCATAGGGATGCTTGACGGCGCGCATTTCGGTGACCAGGTCCGCCCGTTCCAGCAGGCGCGGATGCGCATCGCGTCCGGTAATCACCAGTTCCACGCCGGCCGGCCGGATGTCCGCCAGACGGAGCAGCCGGTCAACGCCGAACAGGCCGGCGGCGACGGCGCAATTAGCCTCGTCGGCTATCACCATGTCATAGGCGCCGCCGCATAATGCCTGTTCCAGATCGGCCAGGCCGGCGGCCGCCGCGCGGATATCTTCCGCGGCGGGCGGCCCTTGTATAAACCGGCCAAGGCCGTACTGCCGGCAAGCGATCTGCGGCAGATATGTGCGCAAGGCCCGGATTTCGCTGAACGCGCCGGACTTGATGAATTGCCCGATGAATACCCGCAAGCCTGCGCCCGCGGCGCGCAATGCCAGGCCCAGCGCCGCGGTGGTTTTCCCCTTGCCGCCGCCGGTATATACTTGAAGTAAGCCGGTCTGCATATTAAACATCCACCGGCGGCGGGCGCTCGCCAAAACGTTCCGCCAGTTGCAACGTTTCTTTCAGCGGCCGCATGCCATCGGTGGCGCCGGGATGCGCCAACGAAGCCGCCGCGGCGCAGGCGCCCAACCGCATGCCATCCTGGTAATTCCATCCCTCATGCAGGGCGTAGAGCATGCCCGCGCAGAAGGCGTCGCCGGCGCCCACGGCGCCCTTGATATAATCGGCCGGCAGCCGCAACGAACCGCGCGCCAGGCGTTGGCCTGAGCGCGTCTGGAGATAGGCGCCCTCTGGCATATGCACCACCACCAGTTCCATGCCGCCCATCTCCAGAAGTTTTTCCGCCGATGCCAGCAAGGCCGCGCCGTTAAAGCTGCCGTCGTCGCGGCGGATGGGCAGGCCCACCGTCCGGCCGGCTTCGATTTCGTTCAGAATCAGGTAATCGGTGTACGGCAGGGCCGCCGGCACGATCCGCGCGAACCGGTCGCTTTCCTCGCTGACCACATCCACGCTGGTCTTGATGCCCGCAGCCTGCACATGGCGCAACAGCCGGGCGGCCGCGGTGCCGTATTGCTTGTCGGGCGCATCCATGGCGTCCAGCAGCAGCAGGTAGCCCAGGTGAAAGATGCGGCAGGACAAGCGCGCCACCGGCACATGCTCCGGGCTGAAGCGGGCATTGGCGCCGCGGCAATGGTAAAACACGCGGTCGCCGGTGCCGCTTTCCGTCATGACGTCGGTAAAGGATGTCGCGGCGTCCGGCAGCGCCAGCAGGCCGGAGCAATCTATTTTGCATTCCGCGCAATTGCGCAGCACAAAATCACGGCCGGCATCCGCGCCCACCACGCCAATCCCGGCCAGCGGGAAATCGGCGCCCAGCCGGCCCAGGTCCATCAGCACGTTGAACGGCGCGCCGCCGGTGCCCAGGGTTTCCGACTGGATGTTGGCGAGCATGCCGCGCCCCGGCAGGCAGTCCAGCATTTTCACATGATCCACGATCCAGTTGCCCGCGCAGGTGATCCCGCGCAGTTGATTTTTCGATTGCATGATTCCCCATCCCAAGGTTAGTACAACAAAACTTCCCGGCGCTCGGCGTTAAAACGGCGCAAGCCGGCGCGCCACCCGGCGCTGATTGCCCGCCAATCCCGGCCCTGCTGCAACTGGATGCGCGTCATGGGCGAGCCGTAAAGCTTGTCAAAAAAATCCGGTCGGGCGTCGGGCGCGCGCCAGATGCGCGCGGCGCCATACAACCGCTGCAGGCACTCCAGGATCGCCAGGCTGGCGGCCGCGGGCCGGAAAATCCGCGGATCATGCACCGCCAGGCGGATGCCATCCAGCAGGCGGTCCGCGCCGGCCGGCTGGTAAGGATGGGCGTAAAACTTCACCCCGGGCAATGCCTGCCGGCGCAGCCAATCGAGCGCGGGCGCGGCGCGCAGCCACGGCGCGCCGAAAACCTGGAAGACCAGGTTGGTGCCACGTCCGGTGTCCACCGCCGGCAGCGCCTCGCCGAACACCGTCGCCAGGTAACAGCGGGCGGTTTCCCAGGAGCGGATGCCGGGCGACGGCGGCAGCCAGGGCGGCCAATCGGCCTCCCGGCCCGGTTGCCGGCGGTATCCCGCCATGGGCGCCACGCGCACATCCGCGTCCAGGCCAAGCTTGCGCCGCAGCCAGAGCGCCGTCTCCCCCGGGGTCATACCATAAGCCATGGGCGCCGGCACGGCGCAGACAAAGCTGTCGCAACTCCCATCCGGCAGTGGCCCGTCGGCAACATGCGGCAGGGGGATCGGCCGATCGGCGACGATCACTGGAAGGCCGGCGGCGGCGGCGGCTTCCAGCACACCGCGCAACGTGGAGACGTAAGTGTAAGGCCGCGCTCCCAGGTCCTGCAAATCGAACACGAGCAAATCCAAGCCCCGCAATTGCGCCGGTGTCGGACGCCGGGCGGAGCCGTACAGGGAATAAACCGGCACATTCCAGGCCGGGTGGCGGCGATGTCCCACCCGGGCGCCCGCGCCGGCGGCGCCGGCAAATCCATGTTCGGGCCCGAACAGCGCCGCCAGCCGGGTGCCGCGGCCAAGCCGCAGCCTTTCCGCGGTGGTCGCGCCCTGGCGGTCCACGGCGGCCAGGTGGCTTACCAAGCCCACACGCGCGCCAGCCAGCCAGCGCCGGCGGCTTCCGAGCAATACATCTATTCCGGGTCGGAAAGCGCCCATGTCACGCCGTCATTTCGCCATGATACGCGGATCGGTTACCCGCTGTTCGCGCACGTTCTTCTTCTCGCCCTTGGCCGACCGGCGCAGTTTTTCCAGCAAGGCGGCATACTTGGCGCGGCCGATCGGCAGCTTGACCCAACCGCCGGTATGCGACGACAGGGTAATGGCGTTGGCCAATTCCAACGAACCCAGCCCGCTCTCGCCCGGCGTCACCAGCGGCGCGTCGAACAGAATATGGTCCACGGTATTCTTGATCACCTGCGTGTGGCTGACGGCATGCGGCGGCGCGCGGTCGAAATCTTCATAATCGCTGTGGGCCAACTGCGCCATTTGAGTGGCGACGGGCACCTCCCAGACCTGCGGGCTGCCCCACATATCCGTGCTTTTCCGTACATGCTCGCCCAGGGAGGGATGGTACTGATAAAACGATAATTTCCCGTCGCGCAGGAACAATTTGCCCTTGTCGCCGCAGATTTCGATGGTCTGGCCGGGCGCCGTCTCGCAGGTCGTACAATAAAGGTAGCCCACGCCGCCGTTGGGATAGCGCAACAACGCCTCCGCCTGATCCTCCACTTCGATCTTATGCATGCGGGTGGAAGTAATGCCCAGGACCTCGCTGGGCAAGCCGGCCAACTGGATGAACATGTCAATCATGTGCGGCGATTGGTTCATCATCACGCCGCCGCCTTCACCCCGCCAGGTGGCGCGCCACCGGCCGGCGTCATAGTAACTCTGCGAGCGGTACTGCAAATCCACCAGCATGGTCCGGTTGATGGCGCCGATATGGCCGCCCTGGATCAATTCGCGGGCCTTGACCATGGTGGGGCTGAACCGCATTTGAAACATGACCGTGAAAACCACCTTGTTGCGCTTGGCCGCCTGCACCATTTTTTCCGCGGTGGCGATGGATTCGGTCAGCGGTTTCTCGGAAATCACGTGCAGGCCGGCCTGCATGGCGTCCACCGCCACCTGCATATGGAAGGGATGGGGCGTGGCGATCAAGACCAGGTCGCACACGCCGGCCTTGATCAATGCCCGGTGATCGCCGAAATGCGGCACGCCCCACTCCTGGCCGACTTCCGCGGCCGAGGGCAGATTCGTGTCGCATACCGCCGCCAGCCGCGCATGGGGCACTGACTGAATACAGCGGCAATGCCCGCGTCCCATGCCGCCGGTGCCGACCACGGCAATGCGGACAAAGCCGTTGCGGCGGGATTGCTGACGGTCCTTCCTGCTGAGCTTGCTCTTGGCCATGCGTCTGCTCCTTGTTCTCAATTTTCATTGAAGGTGTGGCCTATGATACCGTCCCGGCGGGTGGTGTCAAGGCAAACCCGGCATTCCCCCTCAAGGCTGCAGGGATGCGTCATTCTAGGCGGCACGCTCCCGCGCCAGGCGGGACAAGCCGGAGGTTCACCCCGCTCTGGGCGGGGACGTGCCCTACCAAAGGCAAAATTATTAAAAAATGGCAGGGCGCGGTCTCCCTGCTTCGCTGAAGCTATGCAGGGCAAGCCGCACCGCGCCGTCTTTCCCGGGAAGGACGCAGCCGTGCCGCCAAATGGCTTGCCTTAAGATTGTGCTTGATTTATCAGGCGGCATCCGGCAGGATTTCGCCCTGAAATAAATTCATTACTGGAGGCTACATGTCCTTGCGCCGCATCATCCAAACCGCCTGCATTATCGCCTGTATCCCCTGTCTGTCCCGGCTGGCGCCCGACGCCGCGGCTCAGTCCGCCGGTCTCGTTATCGAGCAAACCATGGAACTCAGCGTCATTCCCGGCCAGCCGCCCATGGCGAGCACGCAAAAAATCTGGCTGGCGCCCGGCAAAATACGCATGGAAATGCAAGGCGGCAGCATGCCTGGCATGGGTAACATGACCACGATCGTCCGGACCGACTTGAACAAGGTCTATATGTTGGACGATACCGCCAAAACTTACATGGAGATGCCCGCCGATCTGGCCGCCGGCACCACGGCCGCCAAAATTGAGATGAGGGCCACCGGCCAGAAGAAAAAGATCAAGGAATGGAATTGCGAGGAATACATCATCACCGGCAGCGGCGAAATGGCCGAGATCAAGATGACCGTCTGGGCGTCCGAGGATATCAAGGTTGACGAAAAACTCCGCGACAGCCTGCTGGCCTCGATCAAAAATCCCATGTTAAATTCGCTGGCCGATAAGCTGCGCGAACTCAAGGGATTCCCCGTGGAGCAATCCATCGCTATCAATATGGGCGGTATGCCCACCACCACGGCCACACGGCTCAATTCCGTGGCAGAACAGAACATTCCCGACGATAAGTTCGAAGTACCCGCGGGCTATGCCCTGCGCCAGATGTTCCCGCAAGGGGGGCCTCCCAAAGCGCCAGGCGGCAGTGCTGTTACCGCCGGCAATCCGGATTAACCGCCAAAAAACGCAAGGTCTGCACTGGCGGAATCCGGAACGGCATAATTATCCGCAAAAGAACGGCAGAATGCATAGACGGAATCCGGAACGGAATAATTATCCGCTAAAGAACGCAAAAGAGCGCATAGACAGAATACAGAACGGCAGAATTAACCGCCAAAGAATGGCAAGCGCATAGACGGAATCCGGAACGGCGCGCAATATGCGCGTCCTTCCGTCTTAATGCTCATATCATTCCGGCTGTAGCGGCCGAACTGTGTTCGGCTTCCGATTGGGTCGTGGTCATCCTCACCGCATTTTGAACATGACCCCGTTGGGAATGTATTCGAAGCACCCTAAATCAGCCTGGCCGCTGAACCGGTCGGGCTGGGTATGCCGGTCCAGGTCCACCGCGCCGGCTTCCTGCATCCACGGCCGGTTGGTTCCGGCATTGATGACCGTCGAACCGCCGGCCAAGCGGTAATTCCCGGCCACGTGATTAGTGCCATACCCGCTGCCGGGATCAATCACCAGCGGATCAGCGGTAGTATTGCCGGCACCCGGCAAGGCCAACGGCGCGCAGCAATATTCCAGGAAATTCGATCCCGCCACGGTGTCGCAAAACACCTCGGCGGTCGCGGTTGGATGATTGGACCAGACAATGGTATTGCGCACCGGGTTGGTGCCCAGCATGTATATGCCGGCGCCCACCGAAGTGCTGTAATTGCCGAAAACCGTGCAATTTTCAACGTAACCGGTCCAAACTGTCGTAAACAAATGACTTGGCCGCATAATTAACAAATGATTTGTCCGCTTAAAGCTGTCAGGATGGTGCATTCAAAGGGGGGTTATATGGATGAATATCCGAAGGCAGCACTGGAGCGGGCAATGAAGGTACAGGAAGTGATCTTGCGTGCGATTGAAGGGCGGTTAATGTGGTGGGAGGCGGCGGAGATACTAGGTGTGAGCTACCGGACCATGCGGCGCTGGAAAGGGCGCTACGAGCGGTATGGTTACGACGGGCTGCTGGATCGTCGGCGGAAGATACCGGGGCCGCGGCGCGTGCCCCTTGCGACGGTGAAGCAGGTGCTGAGGTTGTACCGAGAAGAATACATGGATTTCAATGTGAGGCATTTTCACGAGAAGCTGCAGGCGGAGCATGGGATCGAGCTCAGTTATCAGTGGGTCAAGAGCGCCTTGCAGACGGCCGGGTTGGTGGCGAAGGCCCGGAAACGAGGGCCGCATCGGCAGCAGCGGGAACGGCGACCAATGGCGGGGATGATGTTGATGGTGGATGGCAGCACCCATGCCTGGTTGCCCCTGCTGGCGGGCCAGAAGCAGGATCTGATCCTGGTGATGGACGATGCCACCAGCGAAGTCTACACGGCCTATCTTGTGCCCCAGGAAGGGACATTAACGGTGATGAAGGGGTTGAAAGAAGTCATTATTAAACATGGGGTTTTCTGCAGTCTGTACACGGATCGTGGCAGTCATTTCTTTTATACGCCCAAAGAAGGCGGGGCGGTGGACCGGCGTCAATTGACGCAAATTGGACGGGCGTTGCAACAGTTGGGGATCGAACATATTCCGAGCTATAGCCCCCAGGGACGTGGGCGAATAGAGCGGATGTTTAAGACCTGGCAAGGGCGCCTGCCGCAGGAATTAAGGCAGGCGGGAATCCGGACGATGGCCGAGGCCAACGTCTATATTCAACAACAGTTTCTGCCTTCCTTCAATCGCAACATGAAGGTGAAGGCGCGGGAAACAGGAACGTGTTTCGTGCCTTGCGGTGAGCAGGATTTGGACAGCATTTTCTGTGTGCAGCATGCGCGAGAGGTTCAAAATGACAATACCGTGGCTGTCGGGAGTCGCCGCTTGCAGATTGGACCATCAAAATGGCGTTTCAGCTTCGCCAAGTGCCGGGTTAAAGTCTGCGAGCACCTCGATGGCACGGTGTCCATCCGTTATGGCCCGCATGTGGTTGGCCGCTACCAAGGACCGTTGAACATTTCGGCGTCGCTGGAGGACGTCGCATAAACTTTTTCCTCCCCCGCGGGGGAGGAAAATCCTCACCCCAGGAGCAACAACACACAATAACAAATCGGACAGATCACTTGTTACAAAAAGCGGACACTTGACTTGTTACGAACAGCATTTTTTGGCATGGTGTCGTGGAGTTTTCAAAAGCGGAATTATTGGAGCGAGCAAAAGCGGAAAAGAAACGCATACAATCAGTCTGGTTAGTGAGGCCGGTTGGTGAACAGAACGACGGGGCGTTTGAGCTTGTCTGGCCGCTCCTTGATGATCGAGACGGTTCCGTCCAGATGTTCACATACAATGGCCCTGGTGCCAAGGCTACCCCGAGTAGGGAAAGAGCCTTGTCGGAATTGGACGCGACCGCCCACGGCGATCGTGACGGGATGCCATAGAGACCAGACGTAGTTCCACCAAGGGTCCTTGGGGACGGGGCGCAGCTTGTTTCGACCCTGTGCGATGGCATTGTCCCAAGCCGTCTGTGGCGTCATGCCCAGTTCACGATGGCGCTCACGCCGGTTCCGATGATCACGCAGCGCGTAAATGTGCCGGTTTACCTCTTCTAATTCGGAAGATGTGGACAGACCGTTATGGGCAAAGTATGGCGGCAACCGATCTTGCCAGACTTGGTGGATCCGTTCGACCTTGCCCTTTGCTTCAGGGGTATTGGCAACGATGAACGACACGTCGTAGAACATCAGGCGTTGCTCGATGCAGGTCACGTTGTCTTCCTTGTGCGCCGTGAATATCCCTGCTTGATCTACATAGATTTGCAGAGGCAACCCATGCTCCATGAATGCGTTGTGCAAGAAATGCAGGTAGGCGGGTATATTCTCGCGGCGGTAGATGGCACATCCCACTTGCATACGACTGCAGTCGTCGAGCATGTCCAGCAGTGGATAAGCCGGCTCCTCACGGCCAAACCAATGATCCGGGGTGGCATCCATCTGCCAAAGTTCACCAACGGCTTGGCGTTGCCAGCGCCTCAGGTGAACAGGAAGACGAGGTGGTTTTGGGGTCGGGCAAATTCCTTCGCGTATCGCCCAATGACGGACTTGGGAGCGAGCCAGTGTAATGCCGTATTGACGATCCACCTCGCTGGCCGCAAATGCATAGTTGTAACCATTGCGGATGGCGGCCTTCAGGAAACTCACAACGTTTTCATCCCATGGCGCCGCATGATTGCCACCGGATATGCCTGGCCGCCAAACAGCATCTTTGCCCGCTGCGCGTGCCTTTAGATAGCTACTACGCAACTCGTAGAGCCTGGTCTTGCCCATCCCCAAGGATTCACAAGCCTGCTCGATGGTCATCGTTCCTTCACACACCTGCTTGAGCACGTCATGAACATGTGCCAAGCCCAACCGGGATCCTATTTGTTTTTTCATGCGGTCATTATAGACCGCATTCCGCTTTTGCTCGCTCCACGGGCGCGCGCCCCCTAGGGGGCGTCACATCCTTGCCCCTCTCCTTCGCAACCATATCCGTACCAGCACCTTCCACTCCTCTTATTCCCGATCCCAGCCTTTCCACTCCCTTTCCGCTTTTGCTCGCTCCAGCATTCCGCTTTTGCTTTTCCCCCGACAGCATTTTTTGGCATGGCCAACATTTCGTTTGACATTCCGGCGGATTTGAGCTAAGGAAATTGTCCTACGCATCACCGGAATCTTGAATTTTGAAAAGCAAACCAAAGCGCCTGCTGATCGTCACCGACAATCGTTACGTCTCCGCCGTGCTTTGCCACGGCCTGGGATTGCCGCCCTGGCGGGACTTGCCCGCGGCGCAGGCTGATCCCGGCTTGCGCCAGGCCATGACCGCCTCCGTCAACCGCGCCATCCAACAAGCGCGCCGCGCCGGCTTCAACGCCTTTGATGTGCATGAGGCTTTCCCGGTGGACTTCATGCGCATGGACCCCGCCGCCGAGATTATCCGCAACGCGGATTATTTTCTACTCGAACGCCATTATCACTCCGTCCGGTTCCTGCGATGCGGTTTCAAACGGCTGCAACGCGGGACGCACCTGGCCATGATCAAGTCCCTGCGCCTGGGCCGGGCGGCGCTCACGGAGACCGCCCTGCTGGCGCTTTACTTCCGAAGCCACGGGATCAGACCGCTGAACATGGCCAGGACGGCATCGCCGGCGCGGTTGCCCGCGGAATTCACCATCAGTTTTGATCCCCGCGTCACATTGAAAAACGCGGCGGTCTACCCGGGCGTCATCCGGTCCGCCCCGCATGTCTTTACCGCGCGGATCGCGCGGACCGATCAGCTCCTGGAATTCTATCGTTACGCCGGCTTGCAGATCATTAATGCCAATATTCAGCCTGCCGTGGAAGGCATGCAAGGGGCAAAGGGGCAAAGGATCACAGGCGCAAAGTCTGGAGCTTAAAATTCCGGCTTAGCCGCTTTGATCCTTTGAGCCTTTGCTCCTCATCATAAAACCGGATTGCAGGCATGCGCCTGCGTCGAACAAATATGCGCATCTACATCGTTACCGACATTGAAGGCGTCAGCGGCGCGGTCTGGGGCGGCTTCGGCCTGCCGCCATCCGGCGAAGTTCCGTTTAACACCGAAGTCATGACCGCGGAAATTAACACGGTAGTCCGGACGTTGATGGATGCAGGCATCCGCGACATCACCCTGAACGAAGCGCACAAATTCCAGCCCGGTGTGCTGCCGGACGGCGTCAAGATCATTCACGGCGCAATGATGACGGAGAAATACGACGCCTTGTTCTTCGTCGGCCAACACGGGCCCGCCGGCGACCCGCAAGCCGTCATCGCCCATTCCTTCAACAGCGCCTGCAACTACAAAATGACGCTGAACGGGCTCTGGACCGGAGAATTGACCTACATGGCCGCAGTCGCCGGCGCGCTGGGCACGCCCACGGTTTTCGCCTCGGGCGACCACCAGGTGCTGCTGGAAACCCGTCGCAACCTGCCCGCGCCCATAGAATTCGTGCGCGACGAATACGGTTTGTCAAACCACTCCGCCATCTGCCGGCCCTTCCGCGCCATCGAGCGTGAATTGAAGGAAAAGACCCGGCGCGCGCTTGATCGCATCGGCAAAACACCGCCATTCGACCTGGGCCGGATCGAGATGCGGATCACCCACCGTTACCACGGCATGAGCGAAAAAGCCCGGCGTTTCCCTTTCGTTCGGTGGGAAAACAACGAGCTGGTCATCCAAGCCGCCGACATGCTGGAAGCCGACCGGCTGCGCCGGCAGATCATCCTGGCGCGCGATTTCTGGTCGCTGGCCTACGCCAACCGGTATCGATCGGCCATCTGACATCCGGATGGTTGGGAAAGCCCACCATCCACCCGGAATACCGTCGGCGCATTTGTCAGGTCTGTCATCGCAACATGTAAAGCGAGCCTGACGGAAAATATTCAAAACACCCCATGTCCACCAGCCGCAGGAACCGGTCCAGCCGGCGGCGGCCGTCCAGGTCCACCGCGCCAGCCTCCAGCATCCAGGGCTGGTTGGTCCCGGTATTGACGCAGGGCGATCCTGCCGGCAGGCGGAAGTCGGCGGCGGTCGGGGCGATAAACAGCGGATCCGTATCCTTCGCATCCGTCACGCTGACGTTCGCCACCGTCGGCACGGGCGCGATACAGGTATTGGATATGTAACCCGCCTGCACCGTCTGAAAATAAAAATTGCTGTTGGCGTTGACTCCATTGTCATTGTCGTAAACGATGCAATTCACCAGGCTGAACACCTGGCCGGCGGCGTTATGAATGACAAACACGCCGGCGCCATCCACCTGGTCGGCGGTGGCGCGATTGGACACAATGGTGCAATTCTCCACCACCGCCGTCCCCCGGTAAATGTACACGCCGCTCCCGCGGCGCCCAGCGACATTGCCCGCCACCAGGCAATTGCGCATGATATTGGTCGCGGCCGCAAACAGCACCACCCCCCCGCCGCTGTTGGTCCCGCCGGTGTTGCCGACTATCCGGCAACCTTCCAGCACACCTCCGGCGGAATAGATGCCGCCGGCGCAGGGAAATGAACCGCCGCCAACCGTATTGGATGCCACCAGCGTGTTTCTAACGACAGCGGCGCCTGACAGACACACCCCCCCGCCGGCCGAGGCGCCGCCGCTGGCCTGGTTATCGCGGACGATGCAATCAGCCATCATCCCCGACGCGAGGTAAACCCCGGCGCCGCTGGTGGCGGTGTTACCGACAATTTCACAGTTGGTGACCATCACAGCATCAACCGTCGTAGTGGAATAACCATAAACGCCGCCCCCCGTTTCATCCGGCCGCGCCGAATTACCGACCACCAGGCAGTCCGCCAATGTCCCGGCGGCTTCGATAAAAACACCTCCGCCGCGCCGATCATCAGAGCTCATGCGCCGGTTGTAGTCCGATGCCACGGCATAGCCACCCGTGATGGTGAACCCTCGCACCATGGCATCAATATGGTCAATATACACGCAGCGGTTGGTCACCGGCTTGCCGGAAAAATTATTCCCATGCAACACCGTCCCGGCGCGGTCAAGCGCCCCATCGTTCCAACTGCGCAAGGTTACCGGCTTCCGGATAAAGATTTCATTCGTCAACAAGTACAAACCGGTGGACACCAAAATCGTATTGTAATCCTCCGCGGCATTGACCGCGTCCTGGATGTTGGTGGCCGCCTCCGCCCACCCGTTGGTGAAGGGATGCGTCGGATCAATCCCGGGCGTCTCCGGCGGCACGACATAATGCGTGGCCGTCCAGCCGTTCCATGCCGCTAAAACCGCCACCACGATCGTCAGACCCTGACTTGCGCGCATAACAATACCTCCTGTTTGATGTTGCATCATCACCTTCACCTGTCTGCGGCCACCGTCAAATACCCGCCGCGCCCGACGCCTGATCCAGACTGTCTCCAACTGGTTATATTGCCAGCCTCAGCACCGCCCCCGCGCCAGCAGGCGCGCGCGTTTCCGGCGCGAACGCTGGAAATAATCGTCCAGCGTTTCCAGTTCAAATTCGCGGATCATGTGGTCCACGCTAACCTTCGGATGCAGGGAAGTCAACAAATACACGCCTTCTTCGCCGGCGGTGTCAACCTGCACCTGCTTTTTATATTTCGCCTTCAAGGCGGGGATTTTCAGGCGGTTGAAATCTATATGAATCACGCGGCAATCCAGGTTGATTTCCGCGAAGATGGATATCCCCTCCGCCCGGCCGTCTTTCACGATCCGCCCGAGGGGATTGACAATCCGGCCTTTGGGCCCGCAAATGGCGCTGGCGATGAACATCTGGTTTTCATACGCCATGACCGGAATCTGGAACCCGGCGGGAAACGCCGAAAGGAAACAAAACAGCTCCGTCTTTTTTGCCCGGTATTCCGCGAACAACTCGCGGAAGTTGAAATCGAAACAGATACCCGCGCCGATCCGGCCGAAATCCGCGTCAAACGCCACGGCGCCCCGGCCCGGCAGAATCCCGCGTTCCATTTCGCCAATGGTCGGAAACGTCTTGTCATACACGCTGGCAATCCGCCCCTGCCGGTCGAATAAAACGGCGCTGTTGTAATAGCGCCCCGCGATGGCCGCGCGGCGGGGGTAACTGGCATAGATATAAAACTTATGGCGCCGGGCCTGCGCCGCGAGGAATTGGGTCACCGGCCCCGGCTGCGCGCCGTCAATAGTTTCCGATGCCCCTTCAAGCTTGTATTGCGTGCCGGTCAGCGCGAAATGTTCCGGCAGCAGAACAATGTCCGGCCGGTCATAAGCCGCGCGCTCAAGCAACATCCCCCAGATTTTCAGGATCGCCTCCGGCCCGGCTTTAATTTCCTTGGCACTATTGCTGTACGAGATGGTGGCTACACCTACTGTACGCATTGATTGCTCCTTCCATTTTCCGCATCATGGTTTTAAGTTCTCGCCATCCGCTCCCAGCCATTGCAGGCATTCTTCAAAATGGCGCAATTCCGCCGCCCGGCGCCCGCCATGGCAGGGACAGCCGTCGGCAAACAGGCCGTACAACACAACCCGCCCGGCACCGATCCGGCCGGCAACCACTGCCGCGCGCCCGTCCGCGTCCCTGGCCGCGGTTCGGCCGGCCCGGCCCGGGCGGAATTGCAGGTGATCGGCAAACGCATGCCGGAACCGCCGGCCGGCGGCGCGGTCCAGGCGGCCATCCAAACTCCCGGCCGCAATGACAGGCTGGCGCGATTTGCCGATGGCGCGGGCCAGCTCTGGAAACAGGGCCCGGTACCGCCCCCACCCGGCGGCGTCATATACCAGCATCAACCGTCCACCCGACTCCGCCCATTTGCGCAGCCGGCCAGCCGCCAGATTAAACCGCCAGGCCGATCCGGCGCGGGAAATCACCACGATCTCGCACTGCCGCCAGTCCGCCCGTTCCAGCCGCGGCAGGATGAAGGCATTCCAGCGGCCCGGGCGCGCATTCAAATATTGCCGCAGCCCGTCCGCATCCGGATTAGCGTAATAAATCCCCACCCGCAGACCGGCTTTGGGCGGAATCGCCAGGGGGGCGTCCGGGTTCTCCGCCGGCACGCGCGCCGGCCGGCCATGCCAGCGCGCGATTTCCACCGCCGCCTGATCAATGGCTTCCAGGTGCAACTGCCGGAACTCCGGGAGCATGGGCTTCCAGGTTGTCTGCAAAAATCCCAGGACATGCCGCCTTGACAGGTGGCGTCGGGCAAAGGCTGCCGTCGCGCGCAGATTATCGGGATCGGACCAATTGCTCGCAGTCAGAATCTGGTCGTAACCGGCGCGATCCAGGTCGCGGTAAGTCCGGACCGGCCAGGCCGTCACCGGCCGCGGTCCCAGTTCCGGCATGGAGCGGATCATTTTGCGCGCCATACGCACCGGCCCATACCACCAATTGCCCTGAATCACGTGTCGGGAGACGTTCCGCGGATATGCATCGCCGTGAAACCAGTGCGCATCGGCCCACATCCACGGCCGCGCGCCGTGCCGGGCAACCTGGTTGCATAAATATTTAAGATCATGCCACCATAAATCACCCGCCCGGATGACAATATACTGGTTATGGACCTGGTTAACCGCGGTTTCCTCGTCCATCCCGATATGGAAGAAACGCGGCCGGTCAAACAGCTCGCAGACTTCCGCGATCAAGTCGGCGCAAACCCGGTAATACTCCGGGGTGGACAGGCATCGGGCGTAAGGCCCCAACCAGTTATCATGGCCGGCGGAAAAATTCAGCTTCGGAATGGGCTCCAGCCCCAGGGCGCGCAACCGCGCCAGTTCGCGCCGGAGCCGGGCCGCGGTCCAGGCGCCCTTGACGGCGATTTCCGGGTGGCTGGCATAGCGCACGCCGTCGCCAAGGTCCAGCACTACCATGTTCATGCCGGCCGCGGCCATTTTACCGGCGATCTCGCGCCACAATCCGTCATCAAACCGCAGATAAGGCCTGGTCAGGGCGTAATGGTCAGGCCCCAGGCGGTCGCGCCGGTCAAACCACATGTTAAAGCTCAGGTGGACCAGATTGCCCCAAATAATTGGACGTGTTTTTTGCATATCATTGTCAAACAAGCGGCCTGCGGCCACAATCTGCCGTCGCAAAAGCTATGGCAGACGCAGTCCGGCGGCCGCCGGACCGCCGTCGAAAGTGCAAGCTACAAGTGAAAGCTTGCCATGAGCGGAGTCGAATGGTGTAGTTTGATCCAGAACCAATCCGGAATCATCCGCCCCGCCCGGCTATGCCGGACTGACTGCATCCAGTCGCTACTGGACAAGCCTGCACCTGTCGCCTGCACTTGCACCGTGCCTTAAACTATGGAAACTGCCATTCAATTTTTCTTTTTTTATGACAGTTTCTGTAGTTTACGGCACTTATATCCTCGCGGTGCCCGATACTCAAGGTCATTCCACATCCCAGGGAATATCGTAATCAATATTGCCGGCCATCTTTTCCGTGCAGGCGCCCCGCCGGAGGTTGCCCAACACGTATCGTTCCACCGCTTCCGTATCGCGGTAATGCAGCAAGCCCCGGCCCAGCATTTCGGCCTGCGCCAGCGCCAAAATCCGCCGCTCCACCTGCTCCAGGCGGCCGTATTCGGATTGCGCCGCCGCCATGTCCTTCTTCTGCAGGCAGCCGCGGATTTTCAGCCAGCCCAGGCGGTATTGCTTGCTCAGCATGGCGTAACGCAGGGTGGCCGCCGCCTGGGCAACGCGCGCGGCGTAAACCGCCCCGGCTGGTTGCGCCGCCGCGCCGGCCTGTTTCAACAAGGCTTGCAGATGGGGCGTATCCCGGTCGAATATTTCCAGCAGCAGCTCGCTCGCATTGCTGGAATGGCGCGCGCAGGCTTTCTGCTGCAACGCGCGGTAATATGCCTGCATCGGCTCCGCCGCCGGACCGTAAAATCGCCGGCAGTAGGCCGCCATGACGGCATCCGCCGGAAGTTCGGTGTCATAGGACGACTCGGCGGCCAGGTAAAAATTCAATCCGTAGGTTCCGAAATCCGGCACGCCGGCCTGTGTGTAGAACCCGTCCAAGCCCAGGCTCCGGCAGAGGCGGAAATCCTCGGCGATGGTATTGTAAAAAGGGAACGGCAGGTTCATGGTGCCGTTGGTGCCCATGAAATAAGCGTGAAAATACACGCGGCCCGGAGCGATCTCGCGCCAGCGGCGCAGGATGGCCGGGTATTGGGTGTAGCGCTCCTCGAGCATTTTGTGGGGCGGCATGCTCTGATAATCCCCGGCGCGGATACCCGCCGCCAAAGGGCGGTCGTAATAGCGCTCGAACAGGGCCAGGACCGCGTCTATGTTCGGATGCAACCGGAATTGCGGGTCGTCCGGCGGCGGCAGGGTATTGGTATAAAACAGCGCGGCAAACCGCTGCCGTGGGAATCGCCGCGCCACCTTTTCCACCACGCGGTTGCAAAACGCCGCGTAAGTCAGCGACTTCACCCGGCCGGCGTAAATCCGGGGTTGCAGCGGTGAAAACCGCAGCGGCTCAAATCGTTCGCAAGCCGGGCATTCACACCAGCCGGCCGGGCCGTCATTGGCTCCCAGTCCGATAATATCCATGCCCGGGTTGGCTTCCAGGTACCGGATAATATTTTCCGCGCTGATTTCGGCGGCGGCGGGATTGGTCATGCAGATCTGGGCGCCGGCAGTTTGCGCGGGATTCACGCGCCGCCCGCCGCGCCAGGAGTATAACTCCGGCTGGGCGGCAAAATATTTTTCCGGCGGTAGCCAGTAATTGAAGGTATGCAGGCCGAACAGGAACTCCAGACCGCGTTCTTTCAAGGCGGCGATGGTGACTTCCTTTTTATGCGGCTCCACTTCGAAATGGGACAGCAGGGCGAAATTCATGCGGCGCTTGGTCAGCCAGTCAATCACCGGCAGGTCGTCGTCCTCGGCGCGCATCCAGTCGTACCGATGCAATTGCATGCCGCGGATCAGCGTGGCCGGCTGCTTGATCACGTCCATCGCCGGGATTTCCAGCGCCGCCCGGCGGGGGACGTCGTCCACTCCCGGCGCGGCCCAGAAGCAGCCCGCATATTCCTCCAGCAGCCAGTAAACCGCATGCAAGGCCTCCAGGCGGGTATGACCGGCCAGGCTGAGGACGGCGCCATCGCAGCGGACACGGAATGCTTGCGGCGGCAGGCTGCCGTCCACCTTGATCTCAACGGTTGCCGGAGCGCCGGCGGATCGGTCAGCCGGATCAATTCCCGCGATCTGGTTGAGATAACGCGCGAATTCCCGACCGGCCAGGGCGGCTTCATCGGCACAATTAATTCCGGCCGCCACTTGCTTGTTTTTGATCAGAAACATCCCAACCCCCGGGTTTGAGCGCCATTACAGGCCGCTATTTTCAAGCTTGATGATGTTAAGTCTGCCGGCGCGGTCAAACGCGACAAAACCGTTTTCGTCCGCCGGCAAGGCCGCCAGTTTGGAGCAGGCGAGCGATGCCCGTGCCGCCAGTTGCCAGTTCGCGTCATATGCCCGCAAATCCATGTCGGTGGCGACTATCAGCAGCGGCCCGGATGCGCGCGCGCAACCGATCATGTCCACCACCGGCTGGCCGAGCGCCATCCGGCCGAGTAATTGGCCGTCGTCCCGGTTAAACGCGCTGATGAAGCCATCCTCGCCGCCCACGAGAAAATCCTTTTTGCCGTCGCCGTTCAAGTCAACCAGCGCCCCGGCAGTGATGGGGCGGGTGTAAAGCTGGCTCCAAAGCACGATGGAGTAGATCGCGCTGCCCTTCAGGCCGGTGTCGGTCTTATAAAACCCGAAGCCGCGCGGCCCGATGACGGACAAGCGCGGCTCTTTTTCATCCGTCAACTCGGCGGCAAAACGGCCGTCGGGAATCAAACTGCGATACGAAAATGCGCTCAACTCGCCCGAAGGGGCCATCTGGAGGATGTTGACATCCCCGGGGCCGCTGTTGTTGACCTGGTGCAGCAAGAAAGCCGCGCGTCGGCCGGCGCCATTCAGGTCCGGCTGGCTTTGCAAGACCTGGCGCACATAGCGGCCATCGAGCAGGCGATTCCCTGCGACATTGCCGGTGGGATCCAATAATGAAGCGTAGCAATATCCGCCGGCAATCACGTATTTTTTGCCCGGGGCCGGTTCCCAGAGTCCCACGCCGGTCGGCGCCGCGCCGTACGGCCAGTTTTTGCCGCCGCTTTGGGTATCCAGTCCCTGTAAATCTTTTTCCCAAATCAGCGCGCCATCCGCCGCCAGCAATATGACTTTATAATCCTCGGAAGCCGCCATGACTTCCTGCCGGCCGTCGCCGGCAACATCGCCGGCCGCGACGCAGGAGAAAGCCCCGGCCGCTGTTTTGCGCCACAACTCGCGCCCATCGCCGCCGTAGACCTTCAGCACTCCCCGGCCCATCGCATCGCGATAGGCGGCGATGATTTCCGTCCGCCCATCGCCCTCCAGGTCCGCAACCTGGACGGAATCAATGGCGGCGCCGGCGGTTTGTTCCCCGAAAAGTTCGACTTCCTTTAAATATACATACGGGGAAGAAATTTTGAATGGCAGCGTCACCCGCAAGCCGTCCGCCATAACGCCGCCCAAATTCATGGCGACGCAGCCCAGGACGCCGGCTTTGCCCTTGTTGTTGATTTTATACACAGGTGAATATTCAAGCGCCGCCTGCAGGGCGCGCCGGTCAGCAATAAAACCATCCACGCTGGCTGTCAGTTGCGCCGGCGGCGAGCCCGTGCCGCAGCATTGAGCGAGGCTGCCGTAAAAATACAGGATCATTTGTTGAAGCTTGCGCGGCGCCGGCAGGGTCAGTGCGAATTCCGGCCGGGTATCCGCCGGCCAGGCCAACATGCCGCGTATGACCGGTTCCTTGGTGCCATCCACGGCCAGCGCCGGTTCCCCGGCAATTCCGGCGCTCATGAAATCCAGGCCGGGAATTTTTACCTCCACCCGGCAGGCATTGCTGTTGGCGGCATGGACCTTGAAAACAAGCTTCTGTTTTGCATCCACCGCCGGCTCGTCCGGGCCGGCCGCCGCCGGCGCCGCCGGCGCGGCGGCCTGCTTCAGGATGTCCCGGCAGCGGGCAGCCAGGCCGCCGCCATCCGTTGCCAGGGGGTTGCCTGGCGGCTCTGGCGTTGGCCATTCCCAGGTCTGCGCGGCGGCCATCAATTGCGCGGGGCCCGCGCCGGCGCAAGCCGCGCCGCTGCGCAAGTCAACCGCCATGGTCCGGGCTTCCCCGCCAGCCAGAACCTGGACTCCTTGCAAATCAAGCTGCCGGCCGTTGGATACATAAAGCTTATCGGCGGTGAACGCATAAATGCAGCCGGGATCGGCGGTGATCTTCAAGGCGTTCGGATGGCCGGTCCCAAGGCCCAGCAGCATGGGGCCGGCATCGCCGCCTTTGACCAAAACCGTATGCGCATCCACGCGCACCGGCTCATAATCCGCGTTTTCGCCCCGCCCCCGGGCATATAAAAGATTCTGAAAATCGACGACTGCCCCCGCCGGCAAACACCCGGACCGCATCTGACGCAAAAAGAACGGGCAGGCGGAACTTTCCAGTTGCGTCCATTGTTTGGTTGACGCCGCCACGGACGACGCGCTCTTCAAATGAAACTCGCTGGCGCCGGCGCGGGAAACCAGGCAACGGTCTTCCCGCCACTCGGCGCCATGCAACAAACGCCAGGAACAAGTGACGACATAATTGTTGGAGGCCAGGGGAATGACATGGTCCATGATTAAAAACCAGCCCCCGGGCACCCAGGCGATGGTCCTGGTCCAGTCCACCCCCATATAATCCGGGAGGGTGGTCCGGCTGACCGACAAATCCGCAAACCGGGCCAGGTTATCCGCGCGGCAGGCGAAAACGGCATTCGTCGCGGGCCGATTGACCCCATCGCTGACAAATATGCCATTCCGGTAAAATGTCCCCTTCTCGTCGGTGTTATGAAACAGCCAGATCTGGCCGCGGTCAACATATTGCGGAATGCAATTCGCGCCGTTGCGGCTTTGCAGGCATTGCAAAAGCAGGTATTGATCATCCCGGCCGAACCCGGACCGGAAATAAATCTTATCCATAACCGATGCCGGAGGGAGGGCGGCGGGTTTCAGTGGAAAATATTTATCATAACGCCGGGCATCCAGCGGCAGGACCGTCATACCCGCCAGATATTCGGGCCGCGCCGCCGCGGAATCGTCAACCGGCTCGAAATGGCATTCATTGTCGCGCGCCTCGCCCAGCCCCAGCACATTCGGTCCGAAATACGTTTTGCCCCTGTGGCAAACATCAAAATTGTTTTTCAGCCAGGCGAAGCGCGGATCGTCGTAGACATAGTTCAGCAAGTTGCACTGGTAGCGCAGGCCGTGGCTGGCATCATACATGGATTCCGGCGCGCCTTCCTGGTAATCCACCAGGCCGCAGGCAAATCCCAGCGGGTTGAAATAATTCAGGAAAAATAAAAATCCCTGGCGCGCCATGCCGGACCGGAAATAGCCATCATGGCCGGATAATAACGACCAGCGCAGGAACATCTCCGCCGTGTCCTGGCTGCTATAGCGGTCGTCATCGCCGCGGCTGCCGGTCACGGCAAACTTGAACGTGTCGTCCGCATAACCGCGCCATTGGCCGGCAATCTGCCGCAACTCAGGCGAATCGGGGAAATTGCGTAGAATGTAATCGGCCGCGATATAGGCGCTCATCCAGCGCGCCGTGTGGTGGCGGCCGCCGCCGGATTGCTGCGGGGCGTAAAGCTGGCAGCCCGGAGCCCGAAACGCCGTTTCCACCATCCGGCGCGAAATCCTGTGCAATTCCGGCTCGGTGAAAACGCCGGCCTCCTCCATGATATCCCAGGAGCGGAAAAACCGCTCGAAACGGTAGTGGCTGACCGAGTATGGCCCGTCGCCGTAATGCTCGTCAATGCAGAGCATGATCTTGCGCGCGCTTTCCGCCCAGCGCCGGTCGCCGGTCCAGTGATACCGGAACGCCGCCAGGGCGAAACCATCCACGGGCTCGCGGTGAATGTTGGCGGTGATTTGCGCATAATCCACCGTGTAACTTGCGGCTTTTTCCGCCAGACCGTCGAGGATCGGCTGCATCCTCCCGCCCGGGCTGACCAGGAGCAAATGGGGAATGGCGGCATGCCCACCCGCTATGGCCGGCAGCGTTTCCAGGAACGCCGCCACTGCCCCCGCGATTCCCGCGGGCGCCGATGCGCCGATGATGATGACGTTCTTGCCGGTGCCCCAGGGATTGGCAATGGAACGCACCACATGGCCGCCGCCGCCCGGGTAAGCGCCATCCACCCCGCACCAAAAGCCTGCGTAGAGGGGCAGGATGGCCCGGTTATTCCAGACATTGCCTACCAGGATCAGGTTCCGGCGCTGGTATTCCGGCAAAATCGGCGACAAGTGCCGCGGGCAGAGTGCTTCATCCGTCAGCAGGGGAATTGCGACGCCGTACCTGGCTTGCATGGCTGCCGCCAGTTCGCGCGCGGCGCGGGCGTAATCCGGCGCGGCGGCGGGATAGACAATCGCGCAATCCGCCCGGCCGTCCGCGACCAGCGCCGTATCCGGATACAGCCTGGGCGCGGGGATGGCGGGAATGTTTTCCGCCAGGCCGCCGGCCGCCGACAGGCACGCCCACAGAAGCAGCGCGCTCCAAATGTATCCGCGTTTAACTTGCCGCGGCGCGGCGCGAAACATCGGAGGCCGGCGTCTCCAAGCCGTCCAGCCGGCGCTGGTCAACACATCCTTGTAGCGCATTCTGACTCCTGACTGATACTGAATACTATCATACTATCCCTCTCGGGCAATCTGGTCGCATAATGCCAGCGATTTGCATGCGTCCGCGAAATTGCAATGCGGCTCCTGGCCGCTGTGGACGCAGTTGATGAAATAACGGTCGGCATACGCGAACCCGTTAAATGCCACAAATTCGGCGCCGTCGAGATAGGAGCGGTTGGAGGGCATTTCCCGGTCCACGTATACGGCCGGCTTTTCTCCGGGCCGGTAAATCACGGCGCGCATTTTTTTGTCGCCCAAAGCGCCCTCCGGATCCGTTTCCATGACGGCGGTAATTCCCGGGCCGTGAATCTGCCACATCTGCAGACGTTCGCCCGCGCGCACATTCCCGCTGAACATACCCGTTACCTGGTTGTCGAAGCGGACCAGCGCGTGATAGGCCGTGGTTTGACCGTCGCCCGCCGCGCGGCCGCCGGCGGCATGGCAGGCGGCGGCTTCGCCCCCAGCCAGGAAGCGCATCAAGTCCACGGCATGGATCATCTCGGAATGCAGAGGCGCCAGCCCGCCTGATTTAAGCCCCGGGAAAGCCTTGTAATACTGGCAGACGACGTGCGACACCGGCCCCTGCCGGCGCACCACGTCCAGGCAAAACGTGACCAACGGGTTAAAACGCCGGTTAACGCTGACCATGGTGATGCAGCCTTGCCGTTGCGCTTTGTCCGCCAGGGGCCGGGCTTCCGCCAGCGTCATGGCCAGCGGCTTTTCCACCAGCACCGCCCGGCCTTGATCCAGCATTTCGTTGACAATCTGAAAATAAATGTCCGGCCGGTAATGCCCGTGCGGGTATTGCGCCATCAGCACCAGCACTGCCCGGGGATTTTCGATCTCGAGCATTTTGCGGTAATCCGTGTACCGCCGGGCCGGAGGAATACGCGCGGCATCGCCGGCCCGCGCCAGCAGTTCCGGGTTGATATCGCAAATACTCAACTCCACATCCGGAAATTTTGACAGGCCGGGCAAGTGATAGTCCCGCCCGGCATGTCCTGTTCCTATGACCGCCGTTTTGATTTTTTCCATGCTCATTCCTGGGTTAGCCAATCAGTCCGGGTTGGCCGCCGCCGCGGCCAGATTGTCGCAAAATTCCGCGGCGCTTTGCATGCCGTTAACGAACAGCATGGTTTCATCCGCCGCCACCCTTTCACGGCGATCGCCCAACAGTAATTCCGGGAAACATGCGGTCCCGGTAAGATTCTCATGTAGTTTATAATTTCCCGGCGTTGCGGGGATGGCGGATTCCGCCAGGCCGGCGCGCGCGGGGATTGGCCCGCCTTGCGCGGCAATATAATCCTGGGCTGCCGCACTCAGACAGAAATCCAGGAAGGCCGCCGCGGCGTCGAGGTTGGTCGTCTGGCGGGCAATCGCCAGGCCGTCCGCCAGCAGCAGGCTGGCCGGCCGGCGGCAGCGGGGAAAGGGCGCCACATCCCAATCAAACTGGAGCCGCGGCCGCAGGGTTGCCATGGTATGATAGCTGATCAGGGTCATGGCCGCCTTGCCGCGCACAAACAACCGGTAAGGATCCGCCACGCCGTGCAGCGGCGCGCAGATTTTCCGCTCCACCATCTCCCGCAGGCCAAGCAGTCCGGCCAGCGCCCCCGGCGCGGCCAGGCCGAACGTGCCGCGCGCCGCGTCCCACAGCCTTCCGCCATGGCTGTAAACAAACATCATCCAACGATTGCTGAGATTGGGGCACAGAAATCCGTATTGCGGCATGCCCGGCGCGCCGCGTACCGGTCGCGCCAGCCGCTCCGCCAACGCCTGGAAGTCCGACAGTGACCAACCGGCTTCCGGTTCCCGCGCGCCGGCCGCGCGCCACAACTCGCGGTTATAGGCCACAACCACCGGCCCGAAGGCCAGCGGCACGCCATAGCGGGTTTTATTGACGCGGAACGCCGCCCAGGGCGCGGCATGAGTCATCGCCGCGTATTTGCGCCCGAGCCCGTTCAACGACATGAAATGCGCCGGCGCGTCGAATCCCTGAAACAAGGAGGCCGAAATACGGACGAGGTCCACCCGGCCTTCCGCCAGCATCTGCCGGACAATCTCGCAATAGCCATGGATGGGCAGCGCTACCCGCTGCAGCCGCACCGCAGGGCAGGCGCATTCGAACCGGTCCAGCAGCGCGGCGAATGAATACTTATTTTCTTCAAAATATGCCAGCGTCAGGACTTGTTGGGCGCGCTTGGCGGCAAATGTGCCATGGCGCGGCCGGCGGAAGACCGCGCCTTCCCGGCGCAGCAAATCCATGGCGCGGCGGGCAATCGCGCGGCTCACGCCGAACCGGGCGGCCAACTGATATTCCGTCGGCAACCGGGCGCCGGCATCGGCGCGCTGGAGATAAAGCCGCCGGATGGCGGCGCTGACCTGCTCGGCCAGGGGGGCCTTCCCGCTCCAATCCAACGCGACGCCGGAGATGCGCAAGCCGGAATTTGATTTGGTCATTTGGCCATAAAATAAAACGGCAATAGGCTTTTGTCAAATGATTTTTTGATGAAGTTTTAAAGTTGCCTTGAAAAACAGCATTTGCTAGCGTCATTCAATTAAAGGTAAAGTAAAGCATGAAACCTTCCATCTTCACGTCGTTTAACCGTAATATCCCTTTGGCCGAAGCGTTGGCGGCAATCCGGCAAGCCGGATTCGACACTGTGGCGATAGACGGGTATCCAGCGTATTCGGGATACAACACGCCGGCCGGACAAGCCGTGTTGCAGCGCCTGCTGGCCCGGCATGCCTTGCAGGCGGATTCCGTGCATGCCCCGTTTCCGGAAGCAGATAGTCTCTTTGCGCTGGATGAGGAACGGCGCCGGGAGTCGGTCCGGCAGGCTAAGCTGGCGGTGGATACCGCGGCCTTGCTGAATGCCGGCGTGGTGGCGCTGCACCTGATTCCCTACGGCATCACCGATGCGGAGCAGGAACGCCGCATGGTCGGCCAGGGACGCCGCAGCCTCGCCGAATTGGTGGATTATGCCGGCCCCAGGAACATCAAACTCGCGCTGGAAAACGGCCAGCAGCAGCCTTACGACCTGGTGCTGGAAGGCATGCTCGCGGAATTCGGCGACCCGGTCGGCCTGTGCTACGACACCGGCCATGCCAATGTGCGGGGCAATTGTTTCGACTTGCTGGAAAAATACGCGGTGCGCCTGCTGAATTTTCATATCCATGACAACTGCGGGAAAGACACGCATGCGCTGCCGGGCGAAGGCACGATTGACTGGGAAAAATTCCGGGCGGTATGCCGGCGCCACCGGTTCGCCCATAATTTACATATTGAAGCGCATCCTTCCAATTCGGCTTTCAAGGACACCGCGGAATTTCTGGCCGAAGCCCGGAAACGCGCGGAAAGTCTGATTTAGAATTCTTTTGCCATGCCGGGAGCCGCCCTTGCAGTCCGCGAGCACACGTCGTTTATAGGGCATGGTGACAGCCCGTTGGCTCTGCTGGCCTTGGATTTCCTGGCGCACCGCCGCTTGTCATAAGGCCGCGCGCCCGCATTCGCGCCCATCCAGGAAAGATTTCACGGCTCGATGTGGCCCGGGGCGTGCCGGTGCGCCAGCGCGCGCGCGAAATAATCGTCCAGCAATTCAATTTCAAATTCCGCGGCCATGGCGCGGGCGCTGGTCTCCGGAATTTCGCTGGAAATCAGCACGGAGCCCAGGCGGCCGGGGTCGCGGATGGTCACGCCCGGGCCGTACTTGACCTTGAGCGCCGCCAGTTTGTCCCAGTTGTAATCCAGATGCGCGACCACGCAATCCAGGTTGACCGCGGCGGTGACGAAATCGAAATAGTTGGTGCTCTGGGCCAGGATTTCCCCCAGCGGGTTCAGCATCACTCCCTGCAACTCGCGCTTGCCGAAGGCGCCCACCAGGTGCGCCCGGCAGGAATAAGCCCAGTAATTCTGCATCAGGCCGCCATGGTACATCGAGCAGAAGACCAGCAGATCCGGGCGCGCTTGCGCGTATTTAAGGCGCAACTCGTCAAAATTCAGGTCAAAACAAATCGCGCATCCCACCCGCCCGAAATCGCACTCGAACACCGGGGCATCCTTGCCGAACAAGGCCTGCGACTGGGTATGCTCCTCGATCACCAGGTGATTCTTGTTGTAAATGCCCAGCACCTGGCCCCGCCGGTCAAGCAATTGGGTGGAATTGCGGAAGGAGCCATCCGGCAATTCGCGCATGGCGGAGTAAGCGATGTAACAATGGTTGGCGCGGGCGATCTCGCGCATGGCATCGCGCACCCGGTCGCCGCGGGCGCGGTAATACTTCAGAACGCGCGTGCAGTCGGGCGCGAAATCCGCCGGCCGGTCGCAACACTCGGGCAGCACAATCAAATCCGGCCGGTCCGGCAACACCTGGGCAATGCGCCCGCGCAGGTGTGCAATGACTTCTTCCACAACCCGGCGGTCATCCGCCCCATCCACATCCTGCGCCGCGCCGCAACTGATGGAACTGATTTTAACATATTTTGCCATAAGGTTTCCTTCGTTGCAATGTCCGGCGCCCTGCGCCGTCGCATACCCTCCGTGCCGGGCGCCAAACCAGCGGAACATTATTCCGCGCGCCGGCGGGAAGTCAACCACATTCCAAGACCACGACACCACATTCCTAAACCGCTGCATGCATAGGGTGTAAGACAAATTTGTTGGTAATTTGAATAAACTTTAATTTAACGGCGGATTTCAGTGTGATATATGATCCCGCCATAGATACAATTCTGTAAATTCCGGTAATTTCGGCCAGGTTACACTATCCTGGCCGAAATTGGGCCACCGCGTTGCGAATTCCGCTCCCCGAGCCTGTCGAGGGGTTCGAAAAGACAAGGCAAGTTTGGGGTGGATGCGTGCGCGCCGGCGGGCGGGGCTAATCTCGAGATTGCCCCGCTCCCGGCAAGTTCGCCCGCAGGGTCCGCGCAGCGGACAGACGCCTCAAAATCGCCGCAGTGCTTTTCGAACGGAATTCGCTACGCATCCCTGCCACCGCATTACCTCAACTAATTTGTCTTACACCTGCATGCCCAATCCGCGCAGTGGGGATTATTAGCATGAGCGGCCGGCGCGGAACGCTGTCGTTGATCCTGTCTCACCCGCGTCCGGCACAGAAGAGCGCGATGTTTTTGAACAGCTTGACGGTGTCCGCCAGGTTGGCTTCGCCGGTAGCCTTCAGGATTTCGGCCAGGCCGGCATCGGGATGCGGGCTGACCAGCACCACCCTCCCCTTGCCGCAGCCGGCGCGGATGATCGGCGCATATTTTTCCGTGGAATCGAAGTACGCCGGCGCGATGTCGCGGCCGCGCCGGACCAGCAACGGCCCGTTGCAACGCTTGATTTTCAGCCGGACGGTATAGCGCCTGAGAAATGCCGGGCGCGGATACAGGGCGTAACATACCCGCGCCGCGGAGCCGGCCAATCCGCGCGCCAGGGGATCGGCCGGGTCCAGCAGCACATCGGCAAAGCCCTGTTCGCGGAAGTAAACATAGGTGGAATCGCATAGGCCCAGGTAATCCTTCAACGGGAAAAACGCGCCCGCGCAGAACCCGAACAAGCCGCCGCCGGCGCGCACATAGTCCCGGAAACGGCGGCCCATGGCGGCATTGAGAAAATAGCCAAAACCGCCCGGGCAGAAAACCGCGGCATAGCGGCGCATCTCACCGGCCAGGATCTGCTCCGACTGGATGAACTCGTAGTTCAAGCCGGCGATGTCGAACAATTCCGCCGTGGGATTGGCGCGGTTGGCCCCGGAAAAGCGCCAGGGATAATCGGTGTAAAATCCGATTTTTTCACGCCGGTTGAAGGCGGCGGTTTCCGCGGCGCGAAACCCGCGGATCATGCCCGCCAGGCGCCGCCGCTGCGGCGGCGCCAGCCCGCCGGCCGGCTTCGTGGGCTGGTGCATCCGCCGCACGGCCTGTTCCGCGGCGGCGCGGGTGCGGCCGGCATGGCTCCAGAAAATTTTCGATCCGCCGCCCTGGGCGAAGATGGGCATGTAATAGCCATCCGGGCATTTGCGGATCAGCTTGATATCCTGCTCGAGTTCATTCCGTCGGACATTCATGTTACACCAGGATTTCTTTTAAAAGTTTTCCGTGTTCGGGGTTCCGTGTTCGGGGTGTCCATTGCATGGGACAGGCATTTTTGGATATTTAAAATTAGGCGGCCAGGCCCCTGGCCGCTTTCTTCAGCGGTACTCAAGGCGCAAGAATCCGGGCGACGATTTCGCCTTGCCCCGCGTAGGGATGGGTGGCGGCGTGATGGTCGCCGCGATTGTGGGGATCGATGCGCAGGCATCCGTGGCGCTGGAGATAGCCCGCGGCCGGCGCGCGCACCGCCCGGGTCTCCAGGGTTGCGGAATCGTAAATCCACCCCAGCAACGCGCCTTTTTTCACCGGCGCCGCCAACCGGATGCCGGCACGTAAAAACAGGCCCGCGCTGGGCGCCGCCACTTCGATGGCCTGCGCGTCATTGGTCCAGACCTGCGGCACATCGCCCTGCTCCGGCCGGCCCGGCAGCATCTTCAGCAGTTTTAGACAGTTTTGCACCGCGCGCAAGCCGCGGCGCACTTCCGCTGACACGAGAATATTCTGGCCTGAAAATTCGATGCAGATGGCGGCGCGGCCGGTGTCGTTGAAATACGAGGTCAGCGTGCAGGGCGTCACCGGCCGCCTTTTGCGTTCCGGCATCCATGCGGAATGGCTCGCAAACCTTATCCCCGAGGCCTTGGCCAGTTGCAGGCTGGGCCCGTAACCCGTGCGCGCCAGCACGCCGGCCGCCCAGGTATGATTCCAGGAATGCAGGTCAATATTATGGGTGGCCTGGTCCACCAGGGCGTGCTTGAGCGCAAACGAGGCGCGCTGCGCGCTGGTGCCCGCGGGGTCGCCCGGCCAGGTGCCGTTGATGTTATTGACCCGATCGCGGGAGTAAACCCGGCCGATCTCGTAGTCAATATGCGGCTGATGCTTCTGGATCGCGCGCAGGTTGGCAAACGGCAGCAGCAGGCACCGGCCGCGCTCCAGCCGGCGGCGGAGCATTGGCATCAGCCGCCGGATGACTCCCGTCCCATGCAATTCCGTGCCATGCAAGGCGGCGGTGATCAGCACGCAGGGGCCCGGACGGCCGGAATCAATTTCGCAATATGAAATTTTATATTCCGCGCCGTCGGACTCGGCGGCCGGAATGGATTTGATTTTTAATGCGTTCATGATTTTATTTCACTCAAAATAACAACGTGAATATCGCTGATTTTCCGGAGGCCAACATCATTGGTTATCAACACGCCGCCGTGTTCCAGCGCACAGGCGGCCTGAAACATATCCGGCAGGGGCAATCCATATTTTGCTCTTAATGCTCCAGCCATGGCGCCGGTTTTACAGGTAAATTCGCAAAGCTTAATATTTTCCGCGTTCACGAAAGCCTGGCGATATATGTCAGCCAGATCATTGCGCCCGTTGCGCAATGGTTTCACCAAAATTTCCGCCATGGTCACCGGTGTTATCAGTCCCTGGAAATTTCCGGCTTCCGCGCGCTGTAACAACCATTCGACCACTCCGCCATATTTCTCGTGATTCTCGAAAAGATATATCAGCAGCATGGTGTCAATCACCGCGCCGCGGCAGCCTTTGAGTTGCTCCGGCAATTTCATGGCCGGCTGCCCCATTCAGACCGTAATTGCTTGACATAGTCGGTGGCATCCCGGCCATCGCTCAATTCCCGGCCGATCCCCCGCAGGCCGCTGGTGGTGGCCGGATACATCACAATGCAGCGTCCGCGGCACTCCATGTTGACGCGCGAAAAAGGGCGCAAGCCCAGTTTTTGCCGTTCCGCGCGCGGGATCACCACCTGAAACCGTTGCCCCACTTTGGCGGTTGTCATACACTACCTCCTTTTTCATTCATTTCAGCTTATATCATATTGCCCACCCCAAAAAAGTCAACCATTAAAAGATTAGGGTCAGTCCCGTATTATAGTATTTTGTTCAGACAGATGCGCATTAGAACGCTTTATCGGTTCTGGTTCATCCCGACCAGCCGCGGGAAATGCAACCAGCAAACTGTCTGCTCCACTGATTTTCCAAGGCTTGCGCAAGCCCGCAATCCGCCATTGCCAAGGCTTTGGCGGAGACATTCCAACTTCCAGTATTAACCAATTGCCGCCGTGTGCAGGCGGAGATTGACCCTGATGCCGATTTGGTTTACGATGTAACTGGTTTAGGGGAATGGCGCTTTGACATTTGCCCGCTGGCATCGGTTTTATGCGCGCCAGTAACTGCGTCTGCTCTCTGCTTGAAATATGCATAATCCCATGATATTCGATTGCTGGACTTCCTATGGGATTGGCCCGAAGAAGGAAGAGCAGGAACGCTGGGCTTTGGCGCACCTGCTGGAGGATCTCGACCATTTCGGACTGGCCGGCGCGCTGGTGCGCCATGAGCAGGCGCAGCATTACGATCCGATGTTCTGCAACCGGAGGTTGCTGGCGGAACTGGCCCCGCATCGTAACAAACTGTTCCCCTGCTGGTCGGCGATTCCGCATCAATACGGGGATTTTCCGGCGCCGGCTGAATTTTTGCGCGAGGCGGATGCCGGCGATGTGCGGGCATTCTGCATTCAGCCGAAATTGCACGGGGTGCCGGCGGACGCCGGCGAGTGGCGGGAATTGGCGGATGCGCTGAACCGGCGACAGACTTTGATTTTGACGCCTTTGTCGGAATTGGGCGATGATTTCGGCACAGCGTGTGATTTCTGCCGCGTTTTCGCGGATTGCCCGGTGGTGATCACGGGGGCATCCTGGGGGCAATGGCGCCTGGTTTATGCCCTGATGAACTCCTGCCCGAACGCCCATCTGGAATGCCATGTCTTTCAAGCCAACCGCGCGGTGGAATATTTTGGCGGACGGTTTGGGATTGACCGGCTGCTGTTCGGGTCGGGATTGCTCCGGCATTCCGCCGGCGCGGCGCGCGGGTTCGTTGACTGGTCGCTGCTGCCGGATGCGGCAGTTGCAAAATTCGCCGGCGCCAACCTGCGGCGGCTTTTGGGCGCGGGGCCGGAATCAGCGCCGGCGCCGCCGGCGGATGCCGACATGATTGTCCGCGCGGCGCGCGCCGGTCAACCGTCGCCGGTGCTGACCCTGGATGCGCATGCGCATGTATTGCACGAGGGCTTGAACGGCGCCGGCAAGCAATATGTAATGGCAAGAGGCGACTGGCCGGGCATGCGCGAGCTGACCCGGCGGATGGGTGTATCCTTGACCGCGCTGATGAGCTGGAACGGCACGGTCAGCATGGATGTGGATTCGGGCAATGATCTGATTGCCGGGTTGGTGCAGGCGCATGGCGCGGAAGTCGTGGGATTGTCGAGTTGCAACCCGGTTGTCCAGGACGCCGCGGCCATCCGCAAAATGTGCGCGCGGATGCACCTGGAACTGGGATGCCGCGGCATGAAACCGTATCACACTAACAGCCTGTCATATGCCGATCCCGGCTATGCGCCATGGTGGGAATTCTGCAACGGGCACCGGTTGTACGGCCTGCTGCATGTCAATTCCGGCACGGGCGGGCACGCGGCGGCGGCGGAACTGGCGCGGCGCTATCCCGAGGCGACATTCCTGATCGCCCATGCCGCCGGTTCCTGGCCGGCGGCGCGCGCGGCGGCCGAGTTGATGCAAAAGCACAAAAATATCATGGCGGAAGTGACTTTGACGCCGGTATGCAACGGCACGATCGAATATTTGTGCCGGACGGCGGGCGCCGACCGGGTGTTGTTCGGCACGGACGCACCCATGCGCGACCCGCGCCCGCAACTGGGCTGGTGCGTATATGCCCGACTGAGCCTGGCTGAGAAAAAACAGGTGCTGGGCGAAAATTTCCGGCGTATCCTGCGGCAGGGCAATCTGCCCGGCCATGCCCTGCCGGCCTGCCTGTCCGCGTCATGAAAGGTCTTTACGGTAAATTCGGGTTCCTCATCTTTTTGGTGGCGCTATGAAAAATGTTTTAATATTATCCGTTTTAATTTTGCAATTGGGATGCGTCAGCACGGAAAGGACAAGCATGACCGAGAAACGCGCGGAAAATACCGTTGTAGTGATGGAAACCTCTCACGGCGCCATGGAAATCGAGCTGTTCGACGAACAGGCGCCGGTATCCGTCAGCAACTTCCTGGCTTACGCGGACGCGGGCTTTTACAATGGCACCGTCTTCCATCGCGTCATCCCGGGCTTCATGATCCAGGGCGGCGGCTTCGATGCCGGCCTGCGGCAGAAAGCCACGCAGGCGCCCATCAAAAACGAGGCGCCTAACGGACTGAAAAACGACCGCGGCGCGCTGGCCATGGCCCGCACCATGGAGATTGACAGCGCCACCGCGCAGTTTTTCATCAATGTGGCGGACAACGCTTTCCTTAATCACGGCGTCCGCGATTACGGCTATGCCGTGTTCGCCCGCGTCACCGCCGGCATGGATGTGGCGGACAAGATCGCCGCGACCCCGACCGCCACTCAAAACGGCATGAGCGACGTGCCGGCCCAGGCCGTCATCATCAAGTCCATACGCCGGAAATAAACCCGGCCGGAACCCCGGCATGACCCACGGCCATCCCTGCGGCGGGCCGTGGACCGGCAAGGACAGTCCTTTATAGAGCGCAGCACAATGGCCTGTGCGGCATAACGGCGCACTGGCCTTAACCATGATGCGGAGGGATTGGAGATGGATGCGGCTTACACGGTTTCGCGTTACATTCTGGACCGGCTGCATCAGACCGGGGTTGGCCATTTGTTTGGCGTGCCTGGTGATTACGTGCTGGATTTTCTCGACGAGGTTCTAGCCAGTCCTCTCCGTTGGGTGGGGAACTGCAACGAACTCAACGCGGGGTATGCGGCCGACGGCTATGCGCGCATGAACGGCATTGCAGGGGCCGTAGTGACCTACGGTGTGGGCGGGCTGAGCATTGCCAACGCCGTGGCGGGCGCCTACGCCGAGCAGGTGCCGCTGATCGTGGTATCCGGCGCGCCCCCCACGCGGCGGCGGGCATCCGGCGCGCAGGTTCACCATCTGGTGCGCAACTACCAGTTGCAATACGATGTGTTCCGCAAAATCACGGCGGCAGCGGCAATGCTGACCGATCCGGCGACTGCGCCAGACGAAATCGACCGCGTGATCGGGCTGTGCATGGCGCGGAAACTGCCGGGCTATCTGGAATTACCGGCCGACATGGCGCGGGCGCCGTGCCGGCCGCCCGCCGGACGCCTGCAATTGCCGGCGGCTGTTTCCGATCCGGACGCCCTGGCGGCATGCGTCGCCGAAACGGCGGCGCGCTTCGAAAAAGCAGCGCATCCCGTGGCGCTGGTTGGGGTCAAACTGATGCGCCAGCGGCTGGGCGCCGAGGCGCTGAAGCTGGTCGAGACGGTCGAAATCCCGTTTGCGTCGTTGCTGAGCAGCAAAAGTCTGCTGCCGGAATTCCACCCCCAGTTCATCGGTATTTATCAGGGCGGCTGGAGCAGGGAGAGTGTGCGCCGGCAGGTGGAGGATTCCGATTGCCTGTTGTCGCTCGGCGTCTGGATGACCGACCTGGACACGGGATTGTTCAGCACGCACTTCGACCCCGGCCGCGTTATTTCTGCCGGCGCCAGCCAGGTGCGGATCGGTGAAAAGACATTTGACGGCGTGCTGCTGGGGGATTTTGTCCGCGCGCTGACCGCCGCACTCCGGCCCCGCTCCTATCTCCAATCGCATCCCGCCCAGCGGAGAGCGATCAAACCGCCTTTTACGGCGCGTCCGGCCTGCCCGCTGACCGCGGCGCGCGTTTATGAATGCCTGAATGATTTCCTGGACGACCAGATGGTGCTGCTGGCCGAGCCCGGCGATGCCTTCTGCGCGGCGCCGGACTTCCTGATCGAGGAGGCCGAGAATTTTATCGTCCAGGCCTATTATGCATCCATCGGGTTCTGCACGCCCGCGGCATTGGGTGTGGGGCTGGCGCGCCCTGCCAAACGGCCGGTGGTATTGACCGGCGACGGCGCGTTGCAAATGACCGTCCAGGAAATTTCAACTCTCATCCGCCAGCGGTGTCCGGCGATCATCATGGTAATCAATAACGACGGATATCTCATCGAGCGGGCACTCCACACAGACGGCGCCTACAACGACCTTCAGCCCTGGGCCTATTCCCGGCTGCCCGGCCTGTTTGATCCCAGCGGCAAGGCCGCCTTCGGCGTGCGCGTGACCACTGAAGAAGAACTGGCGGCCGCCCTGGCGCGCGCGGAACAAGAGAAAGACATGGTATGCCTTATCGAAGCCTGGCTGCCTAACCGGGATTGTTCCGACGGGCTGCGTCAGCTGGGACAGGCTTTCCGCGGGAAGGTGAAACAATAGATGAACAAGCTTGCTTCGTGTTACGCGCGGTTGGATGGAAACAGGCTGGCGGTTGGCAACGGCGAATTCGAGCGGACCTGGGAAATCGGCGAAGGCGCGCCTGAGGCCGCTTCCATACTCGACAAGGTCCGCCGGCGCGAGTGGACCTGGCAACCGCCCTACCGGGATGTCTTCCGCCGGTCAATCCTGCCCCTCGCCGGCCGGCCGACCGTTCATTTCGCCAGCGCCGAAGACGACCGGAATGGCTGCTCGGAAAAACACCTGCTGGCGACCATCCGCCTGGCCTACCCCAACGCCGAATTGACCTGGACTCACCGTGTCTGGCCCGGCCTGCCGATCATTCTCTCTCAATTCACGGTCCGCCTGACCGCGCCGGCGGCGCCGGCGCCGGTGGAATCAAATTTTGACAATGGGACGGGCGGGCTGCACATCCTGATGGTGGACGACCGGATCGACACTTTCGGCATCGAACCCATGCACCTGGCGTACCGCGCGGCGCAATTTTCATGTCAAACCGATTGGAACGACAACCATGTCCGGGAAAAACACGCCTTTACCTACAACAAGGAACGCATCCGGGAGTCCGGCCATTTCATCCATTTCCGGGACCGCGACTCCGGGGATGGGCTGCTGGCGTTGAAGATCGCGCCGACGCCGGGCGAGCAGCTCAATTACCCGGGCTATGATTTTGCCTATTGCGGCAAAACTTTTTCCATTGCCGGCTCGGGGATTTCCGACGCGGACCTGCAGGCCGGCGCGGCCTGGCCGGCCTATGCCAGCGCGGTGGGCGTGACGGACGGCAGCGATGCGGCCGGCATGGAATTGTTTTACCGGCTGGACCGGCAGCGCCACAAGCCCGTCCCGGAGCGCAATTTCAACATCCTCACCAACAACTGGGGCTCAGGCAACGGTTCCAAGGCCATCTGCGAGAAATTGATGCTGGCGGAAATTGACACCGCCGCGCGGCTCGGGCTGACCCATGTCCAACTGGATGCCGGGTGGCAGCAGGGCATCCAGCACGGCTGGCTGCCGGTCGAGGAGCGTTTCCGCAAAAGCGTGTATGAAGTCAATCCCAACTACTGGGAGATTCATGCGGAAAGATTCCCCAACCGATTCACCCCGCTGGTCGAACGCGCTCGCGAAAAAGGCATCCGCCTGGGCATCTGGTTCGCGCCGGACATGGCAGATGATTACGCCTGCTGGGAAAAGGACCGGGACATCGTCCTGGGCTTGTGGCGCGACTGGGGTTTCGACGCGGTGAAAATTGACGGCGTCAGCCTCCTCAACAAACGCGGCGAAAAAAACCTGCTGGCGTTTTTGAACGGGATTTTTAACGGGTCCAACCGGCGGATTTGCATCAACTTTGACATCACCGGCGGCGGCGGCAGCCGCCTCGGCCATTTCTACGAAACTGAATGCGTGGGCAACCTGTTCGTCGAAAACCGCTACGCGCATGACCGGACGTATTATCCCTACCGCACCACGCGCAGCCTCTGGCATTTGTGCCGTTATTTTCCGAGTTACCGGCTGCACCTGGAATTCGTCGACGCGCAGAGCAAGTCCAGCCAGTATGCGGAAGATGACCCGTTCCGCCCGGCGGCGTTCGGCACGGAATATTCCTGCGCCGCGGTGTTGTTTGCCAACCCGCTGTGCTGGATGGAAACCCAGCATCTGGCGGAGCGGGACAAAAAAGCGCTGGCCGGATTGATCCATGCCTACCGGCCGCACCAGCGGGCTTTACTGAGCGGCCGGGTGTTCCCGATCGGCGAAGAACCGTCGGGCCGGGCCTGGACTGGATTCCAGTCCGTGACCGGCCCCGGGGAAGGATACCTGATGGTCTTGCGCGAAATTACCGACCGGCGCCGCGGCGAATTTGCGCTGCACGGCGTGCCGCCGGGCGCGCGGTTGCAACTGGAGCGGATAGCCGGCAAGCTGTCCGCGGCCGAACTCAAGGTTGACCGGCGCGGCGTCGCGCGGGTGGCCCTGCCCCGGCCGGCCTCCTACGGCTTTGTCCGCTACCGGGCAGTCTGACTGGCGAGCAACCGGTCAATTCGCCAGCGCGCGCCGGTATTTATTCAGCCACCGCGAAAGCGTGGTCTTGTCGGCAAACCCGATTTCAGCGGCCATGCGCTTGCCCGGCGTCTGGCCCGCCAGCAAGGCCTTGGCGCGTTCCAGCCGGCAGGCGTCAATATACTGGTGGACGGTCTGGCTGGTGCTTTGCTTAAAAACCCTCGCGAAGTGTCCGGGGCTGTACCCCGCCACCTCCGCCAAACCCGCCAGCGAAACATGGGCGCCGCCGGTCTGCCGGATATGCCCGCAAATCACCGCTATTTTTTTGCGCAGCAGCGCTTCCCGGTCAATAGTTTCAGCGGGCCGGTGCATGGATTCAATGACCAGGCGCAGTAAATCCGCGAAAAATGCGGTCAACCATAATTGGACCTGCAGGGCCGCGGCTGGCCCGCCGCCGTCCGCCGCCGCGCGCATCAACGCGAGCCGGCGGCCCAGGTCGCCGACATGTAACAAGCTGCGTTCGCCATACACGCGTTTGACCCGGCCGCGCCGCACAATGATGAATTGCAGGAAGGCCTGCTCCGCGGCAATGAAACTTATCCAGATGTGATGCAGTCCGTCGTCCGAGGGGTGGTAGCGGTTGGCATGCGGCTGGTTGGGCGCAATCAGCGCCATGGCGCCCGGCCGGCAAGGGAACACACGATCCTGTACGCCGTACCAGCACGATCCGCCGGCCGCCAGCAGCACCTCGTAAAAAGGATGCGCATGCTGATGCCGACGCAACCAGGCAGGCATGCCCGGGCGCGCCCGCCCTCCGGCCGGCGGCGGCGCCTGAAAGGGCGTTACCAGGCGCCAATACCGCGGGCTGGCAAACACGTTCAGGGCGGCGGGACTGAAAAAAGCGCCGTCATCCCGCCAACCCGATAGTTGGAACACCTGATCCATTGCCGACAATCATGCCCGGCCGCCGCATCCGGACGGGGGCTTGGCCCCAAGGACGGTGCGGACGCAGCCTCGTCCCCGCACTAAAAATCCAGCGGGATGACCGATAGCTTGTATGCCTGGCTGGACAACCTTGCCAACCACATCTTCCCGGAATCCGACCGCACCGCCAGGTCTGCCAGGCCATCGCCGTCGTAATCCGCCGGCGCCGGGAAGTAGCCCGGGCCGCCCAAGGGCCAGGGCGCGGCATAGGCCCCGTAATTGATGCCGGAGAGCCTGAAATTCCAAATGCCGGAGTCGGTATGATAAACGCCCGGGTCCGCGAAGCCATCGCCGTCAAAGTCGCCGGCCACCGGCCACGCGCCCGGGCCGCCGAGAAATGCCAGCCGCGCCAGATGCGCGTAATTCAGGGTTGAAAGGCAGACCTGCCAATCGCCCGATGCGCGGCCATAGATGCCCGGGTCCGCCCGGCCGTCGCCGTCAAAATCCGCCGTCACGCCGCTCCAGCCGTTCCCGCCAAATGGGAATGCCAGCGTAGCCAGGTAGTTATAGTTGCTGCTGGAGAACAAGGCGCACCAGGTTCCGGTCAATTCCTGATAGACAGCGGGGTCCGCCAGGCTATCGCCGTCAAAATCCGCCGACATGGAAGCCCAGCCGCGGCCGCCCAGGCGGTTAAAGTCATAAACCTGTTTGCGGTAATCATAAGTCGAAGGCATGATGCGCCACGCGCCGGCCGCCTCGCCGTACATTGCCGGATCCGCCAGGCCGTCGCCGTCGTAATCCGCGCTGACGCCCGAGGATATCCCGCCGCGCCAGCCGGCGGCGTAGGCGCTGAACGCACTGACGGCGCCGCCATTCGTGGCCTGCAGCCAGTAATAATACATCTTGCCCACCAGCGCGTTGGTATCTGTATAACGCAGGGCAGCAGTCCCCGGCAACAGGATGGCGGCGGCGTCAGGCCGGCTGGAAATGCCGCGCCAGATACGGTACCCAGCCGCCCCCGGAGCAGCCTGCCAGGAGACTTCCACGCCATCCGCCGATGTTCCGGCGCCGGCCGTCACGGCGCCCGGCGCCGCCAGCGCGTTGGTGGCCCAGAGCCAGTTGATGCTGGAATCTTCCGCCAGGGCAAACGGGCCGGTGTTGGTGCCGAATCCCGCGGCCGGCACGCTGCCGGAACCGGTCCAGCCGATGCAGACATAGCGGTTGCTGCCGGCAATCACCGGCGAGTTGGTCACGGCGCAGACGATGATGGAACCGTTGGTATAAACGGAACTGCCAACGGCTGGACGCGCGCCGCCATGGGCGGATTGCACCGCCAGGGTGCGCATGACCGGCGGGGTGTAAACCATGTAACATGCTTCGCAGGCCACCCGGGCGGCGGTATAGCGGATGCGCATGTAACCGTTCTCGCCCCAGCCGCCGCCCCAGCTGTTGCGCAGAATCCAGCACCCGCCGCCGCCTTCGGGAGGGTTGTCATCCCAGCCGACCAGCGCAATGGCGTGATTCACCGGTGTATAATAACAGGGATCCTCGTAACAGTCCGTCGCGTCGTCGTCGTAAACGCCACCGGCGTAATCGTTGAATTCATCGCTCACATACACCGCCGCATCCACAACGCCGTAAGTCATGATGGCGGTTTTAATGGCCTCCACATCGCCGCAGGGCAACCGATGCCACGAAGTAAACACCTCGCGCGGACTGCCCCAGTGTGCGCAGCCGCCCGGATCGCTGGTGGTGTACGGGAAAGCGGACTCCAGGCAAACGCCTTCCACTGTCAGCGCCGCCAATTCGGCATAATCGTAATCCGCGCCATTGCAGCCGCCGAAATGGATGGCATATTGGGGCAAGCGTCCGAGGCACCACATGATAAACGACTCGGAAAAATCAACGCAGGCGGCGCCAGACCGCCCCATGGCCCAGTTGAAGGTCCCCTCGCCGGCGGCCGCCGCCGCAAAAGCGTAGCAACTGCCGCAAGGCCCCTGGTCCCGCACGGCGCCGATATAAGAATTGCCGGCCAGATTCCGCCAATCAAAGGCTGGCGGCAGGGCGGTCCGGCCATCCATCAACCGGTAAATGCGCAGCAAGTCCGCGTCATCTTCGGCTCGGCCGCCGTTAGCGGCGGACGGCCATTTGCCAAGCGCGTCCGGCGTGTCATACAGCGGCATGCCTTTCTGCCGCATCAGTTCCATCAGCGGCACGCCCCGCGCGCCGGCGGCCGCGTTGGCGCGAGCGCCGGCTGGATAACAAACCGCATACTCCCGGCTATAACCGCCGGCATTGGTGCGCACGCACTCGATGGCATAACCGTGTAACGCGGCGAATGAATATTCCCGGCCAACCTTGCCCTTGAAAAAATCCCAGGCATCAAACTGAACGCCGGGCGCCACCACCGCCGCGCCCCGCGCGCCGTCCGGTCCGGCCACAATGCGGTATTCGTAGCCCATGCGCTCGCAATAGGCGGCGGCGGGGTTGGGCCGTCCCGCGGCCAACTGCGCGGTCAAACCTAAAGCAATTAAAAACAGATATTTACGCATGCAGCAGCATCGTCCGCCCACTGGGCGGCCCTCCCCGCGGATATGCAATCACCGACATTTTCCCTCGTGCGGCGCATTTTACCGCCTAGCGCCGGGCAACACAAACTAAATTTCTCACACCTCTGGCCGCGGGCGCAACTTTTTGTTTCAATCCCCCCGGGAATCAACTATATTAGCCGGGATGCAGGGACAAATCACAGTCGAGCATGTCGGCAAGTCATACCGGCTCTACCGTTCCGCCGCCGACCGCCTCCGGGAAGCGCTGCATCCGCGCCGCCGCAAGTACCACCAATTGTTCAAGGCGCTGGACGATGTCTCCTGCGCCGTTAATCCCGGCACAACCCTGGGCATCATCGGGCGCAACGGCTCTGGCAAATCCACGCTCTTGAAGGTCATCGCCGGTATCATCACCCCCACCTGCGGCTGGGCGCGCGCCGACGGCCGGCTGGCGGCGCTGCTGGAACTGGGCGCGGGGTTCAACCCCGAGCTGACCGGCCTGGAAAACATTTATTTCAACGGCACCATCATGGGATACCGCCGCCGCGACATGCGGGCGCGCTTGCCGGAGATCACGGCCTTTGCCGATATCGGCCCATACCTCGATCAGCCGGTCAAAACCTATTCCAGCGGCATGTTCGTCCGCCTGGCTTTCGCCGTCGCCATTAACGTGGATCCCGACATCCTGCTGGTGGACGAAGCGCTGGCGGTGGGCGACATCAACTTCCAGGCTCGCTGCTTCCGCAAGTTGAACGAATTCCGCCGCCGCGGCCGCACGGTGGTCTTCGTCACCCACTCGCTGGACACCATCCTGCGGTACTGCGACAGGGTGATCGTGCTGAATCAAGGCCGCAAGATGACGGAAGCCGATCCCAAGACGGCGGTGGATGCCTATAAGCAATTGATGGCCGAGCGCGATCAGCGCCGCATCGCCCCGGCCGCGCCGGCGGCCGCGGGCCCGGCGCCGTTGTCATATCGCGGCCATTTTCAACGCCATCCTGACACGCTGGCCTACGGCAACGGCGCGGCCGAAATCACGGATTTCGGGCTGTTCGACGAAGCCGGCCGGCCGGCGCGGCTGCTGACTTGCGGCGAGTTTTTCAGCGTCCGCATGGAAGTCGCCTTCCAGGCGCCCTTGACCGATCCGATCTTCGCCTATACTATCAAGGACTTAAAAGGCTTGGAACTGACGGGCGCCAACACGCTTTTCCAGGAAATCGCCACCGGCGCCTACCAGCCCGGCCAGCGGGCGGTGGTGCAATTCCGGCAGCGGCTGACACTGCAGTCCGGGCGGTATGCGCTTTCGCTGGGCTGCACCGGCATGCACGGCGACACGCTGCTGGTTTACCGGCGGCTGTACGATGTGCTGTTGTTCGAAGTCGCCGCGCCCCGGCCGGTGGTGGGATTGTTCGACCCGGACACGCAAATCGAAATCACATGAGCGGACTTCAAAATGGCGGTACTGGATACAAGCTGCTATAAGGGCGCGGATGCCTATACCGACGGCCCGATTGAAGACGAGATGCTGGAACTGGCCGGCGCCGGGCCGGCGGCGCCGGCCTGGCTGGCGCGCGACAACCGCTGGCCGCTGCTTTGCCATTTCGCGCCCGAGCGGCGCAACCTGCTGGAATGGTTTCCCTTCCATCCCGCCGGGCGTTTGCTGGAAGTCGGCGCCGGCTGCGGCGCCCTGACCGGGCTGTTCTGCGAGAAAGTCGCCGAAGTGCAGGCGGTGGAACTGTCGCTCAAGCGCAGCCGCATCCTGCAGACGCGTTATGCCGGTTGCGCCAACCTGCGGATACGCGTGGGCAACGTGCTCGATCTGCCGCCGGACGGCGGCTTCGACTATATCACCCTGATCGGCGTCCTGGAGTATGCCGCCGCCTTCGTTCCCGAACCGCAGCCGCACCTGGCGCTGCTGCGGCGGCTGGCCGGCCAGCTCAAGCCGGAGGGCGTGTTGTTGCTGGCAATCGAGAACAAATTCGGCTTGAAATATTTCGCCGGGGCGCCGGAAGACCATACCGGCCGGCTCTTTGAAGGCATAGAAGGCTACCCCGGCGGCGGGGCGGTCCGCACATTTGCGCGGGATGAGTTGGACCGGCTGCTGGCGCAAGCCGGGTTCCAGCGCCGCGATTTTTACTATCCCTACCCCGACTATAAACTGCCCCGCGAAATTTTTTCCGACGCCTGGCTGCCGCCGCCGCATCACGTACTGCCGGACGCCCCCAATTACGACCACGAACGCCTGCGCATGCTGAGTGAAACCCGCGCGTGGGAAAACATCATCCGCGCCGGATATTTCCCGTTGTTCGCCAATTCGTTCCTCGTGGCGGCCAGCCCGCGGGAGACGCCGCCACGGGCAGATTGAGGCGGGCGGATTTGTGTGTTGGTATGTGGGTTAGCGAGCATGGGAGGGCGGGAGAAATATGAAAACGAAAATTCGAGACATGCAAAGTCAAATTGCCGCTTCCATCGCCTTGAAACGCCGGTTGCTGGCCCAGCCGCGGATTTTAAACCAACTGGCGGAATTGGCGGCGGCGGCGGCGGCGGTTTTCCGGAACGGCGGCCGGCTGCTGCTGGCCGGCAACGGAGGCAGCGCCGCGGATGCCCAGCACATCGCCGGCGAACTGGTGGGCCGGTTCATGCGGGAGCGGGGCGCCCTGCCCGCCCTGGCGCTTTCCACCGACAGCTCCATTCTCACCGCACTCGGCAATGATTATGCCTTCGATATCGTCTTCGCCCGGCAGGTGGAAGCCCAGGGCCGGCGCGGCGACATGCTGCTGGGTATTTCCACTTCCGGCAATTCCGCCAACGTGGTTCGGGCGCTGCAAACCGCCCGCGCCATGGGTTTGATTACCGCCGGCCTGACGGGCCAGGGCGGCGGCAAGATGGCGCCGCTCTGCGATTACTGCATCCGCATCCCATCCCGCGAGACACCGCGCGTACAGGAAAGCATGCTGCTGCTGGAACACATTTTCTGCGGGATGATCGAGGATGCCCTGTTCCCGGCCGCGGCCCCAAACCCGCGCGGCAGAGGCCCGGCGCGGCGGCCGGCGGCGGCGCGCCGCTCCGGGAGCCGCTAATCCGCGGACCGGGGCCAGATCAAAGCCTGCATGGCCTGTTTTAATTCCGCGAGTCCCGTTGCCGCGCGGGCGGAGATGGGCAGCGGCTGGATGCCGGTCGCGCTTTGAAATTCCGCCAGGTTGGCCGCGGCCTCCGGCAAGTCCATTTTATTGGCGGCCACCAGCCGGGGGCGTTGTAGCAAATCGGCGCGGTAGAGGCGCAGTTCTTCCAGCAGGTTGCGGTAATCATCCGCCGGCGGCCGCCCTTCCGTGCCGGCCATATCCAGCACCAACAGCAGGGCGCGCGCTCGTTCCACGTGGCGCAGAAAATCGGTGCCCAGTCCGGCGCCGGCGTGGGCGCCGGGAATCAAGCCGGGTATGTCCACCACCCGCAGTTCCCGGTAGCCTTCCTCATACTTGACCGTGCCGATCACCGGGTTCAGGGTGGTGAAAGGATACGCGGCGATGCGCGGGTGGGCATGGCTGATTTTGCCAATCAGCGTTGATTTGCCGGCGTTGGGGAAACCGATCAGGCCGATATCGGCGATGATTTTCAGATCGAAGCGGAGTTGCCGGGCTTCGCCCGAGGCGCCGCTGGTATGTTCGCGCGGCGCCTGGTGCGTGCTGGTTTTCCAATGGCAATTGCCCAGCCCGCCCCGGCCGCCGGCGGCAATCTGCAGCCGCGCGCCATCCTCGAGCAACGTTCCTATCAGGGTCTCCGATTCCAGGTCGCGGATTTCCGTGCCACAGGGTACTTTGATCGTCAAATCCCGGCCGTTGCGCCCATATTGCTGCTTGCCCCGGCCATGCTCGCCATCGCCGGCGCGCTGCTGTGGCTGGAAATACAAGGCGACCAGGGAATCCACGTTGCGGTCGGCCTCGGCAAAGACATGCCCGCCGCGTCCGCCGTCGCCGCCATCGGGGCCGCCGCGCGGAACAAATTTTTCACGGCGGGAACTGGCGCATCCGTCCCCGCCCGCTCCGGCGGCGACGCGGACGGCCACGGAATCAACGAACCGGCGGCTTTTTAACCTGCGGGGGCACACGCGTTAATCCGGACCCTTTTGCCGTTTTTTTCGAATTTCACCAGGCCGGCCTGCAAGGCAAACAGGGTGTTGTCGCGGCCCTGTCCCACGCCGAGGCCTGGCAAAATTTTCGTGCCGCGCTGGCGGACGATGATGCTGCCGATGGTGACGCACTGCCCGTCAAAACATTTCACGCCCAACCGCCGGCCGGCGCTGTCGCGGCCGTTGCGGGCACTCCCGCCGCTTTTTTTCGTTGCCATGGAAAAATGCTCCCAGTTGCCCCGCGCCGGCGGCGCGAGGCCCGATTACACGCTTTCGATTTTTAACACGGTCTGTTCCTGGCGATGGCCCTGCTTGCGGTTGTAACCCTTGCGCCGTTTCTTGCGGAAGGCCACAACCTTGCCGCCGCGCAGGTGCTCCACCACCGTGGCCACTACTTCCGCCTGCTCGACATACGGACGGCCGACAGTCAAAGTCGCGCCATCCGACACCGCCAGCACCGGTTGGATGGTGATCCGCGCGCCCACTTCCGCCGGTAAACGCTCAACGCGCAAGGTGTCCGACGCCTGTACCCGGTATTGTTTTCCGCCGGTTTCCACAACTGCATAAGCTTTCATGATCACTCCTGCTTGATTCCGCCTGGGCGGCGGCAGACAAACATGGCACAGCCGCAATTGCAACGCCGGATGCCTGGCCCGCGCGCCGGCGGTAACCGCGCGCGCCGTTGGCCGCGCCCGGCTCCGGATCCCTGCCGTGTCATTCAGTAAAGCGTTAAAAGTAGCAAAAAGGCGTAAAATGTCAATTATGAAAATTTTATTGCTTTGCGGACGGGAAACCGTATCTTGTCCAACACTGGTGTCCGGCTTGTCCCGGCGTTGATGACGGATCCTGCCGTATGAGTCCATTCGCACATGTCGCTGTTTCCACCGCGCTGGGGGGCGTCCTCTGGCTGGCGTTAAAATCCTTCCCGGCGGGGCTGGCCTGCCTGCTGGCAGGCGTGCTGGTGGATTTGGACCACCTGCTGGATTACGTTTACAATCACGGTTGGCGGCCCCGGCCCCGCCATTTCCTGAAGACTTTCAAAAACGACATCCTGCGGCGCATCATCGTTTTGCTGCACTCCTGGGAACTGGCGCCCCTGGCCGTGCTGGCCGTCTGGCGCAGCGGCTGGCACCCGGTCGGCATCGGCCTGCTGGCGGGCGCGCTGACGCACCTGGCGCTGGACCAGATCTGCAACCGCCATAACCCGCTGGCTTATTTCCTGATTTACCGGCTACGCCACCGGTTCGCCAGCCGGCCGTTTTACGGCCGGGACGAATACCGGCGCCGCCTGCGCCGGCAGCGCGAACATGACCGCATCCGGCAGGGCGCCCCGCCGCCAAACCGGGTTCTGCCGCCGCCGTAACATCCAGCAGCCGGCGGCCAACCTGCCGGCAACGCCGCCATCAATCAAAAGACCGAAAGAGCAGCAGCATGCGTGATATCAACCAGGAGGTTTCAAATGTCGAAGCTGACCGCACCCAGAATCGCCGCCGCCGGGATTTCAGGCCTGACACTGCTGACCGCGCTGAACGCGCCGGCCCAGTGGCCGGCACACGTCGCGGAAGTAAAAATCGCCAGTTCGGCCGACGGCGCCGAACAGCCCGCCATGTTTTACGCGCCGGCCGGAACCAACCCCGTTCCCTTGCTGGTGTCGCTGCATACCTGGAGCAGCAATTACCGGCAGGTTGCCGCCGCCCGCGCTAACTGGTGCCTGGCTCGCGATTGGGCCTTCGTGCATCCGAACTTCCGCGGGCCGAATAAAACGCCGGACGCCATGGGCTCGGAACTGGCGGTCCAGGACATTCTCGACGCCGTGGCTTACGCCAGAACCCGGGCCGCCATTGACGGCTCCCGGATTTACCTGTTGGGATTTTCCGGCGGCGGTTATGCGGCCCTGCTGCTGGCCGGGCGCGCCCCGGATGTCTGGGCCGGCGTATCCGCCTGGTGCGGGATCTCCGATCTTAAAAAATGGCATTCCCAGAGCCGCGGTTACGGGCGCAACATCGAAGCCGCGGTTCAGGGCAATCCCCAGGATGATACCCGGGCCGCCGCGGAATGCCTGCGCCGCTCGCCCGTGGCCTGGCTGGACCAGGCCCGCGGCATTCCCATCGATATCGCCGCCGGCATCCATGACGGCCACACGGGCAGCGTGCCGGTCAGCCAAAGCCTGGAAGCCTTCAATCTGCTGGCCGATCCCGGCGCCCGGCTGGCGGAAGCGGATATCGCCGTCATCACCCGCGAGCAAGCCGTTCCAGCCCACCTCCAGGCGGAGGGTGGCGGCCTGTTATTAAAATTAAACAAAATACCGATCCATTTCCGACGCCAGTCGGGCAATGCGCGGGTCACGATATTCGAAGGCGGACACCAGGGCCTGGACGGAGTGGCGCTACCCTGGCTCGCCTTGCAGCGCAAGGGCGCATCGGCGATTTGGACCGCCGCTGACCCGCCCGCGGACGCGCCAGTGGATTTGGATGCGGCTGCCACCGGAAAATAACCCCCCGGCAACGGATACCGCAAACGGCCAACAACGGCGGACCACCGCTCAACGTCCGCAACAATGTTTGAATTTCCGCCCGCTGCCGCAGGGGCACGGCGCATTCCGTCCCGGCGGCATGGGGGCCGTCTCCGCCGGCGGGCCGGCGCTGACAACTGCGGCCAGCCGCCGCAATTCCGGCAAAGCATGCCGAAAAAAAACACGCCAGCCCGCGCAGAGCCGGCTGATTTCCTCGCCTGACGGGCCGCGGTGCTTGGGGCAATCGCCCGCGCAGAATTCCAACCACGGACAAGCATCGCAGGCCGCCGGAAGGCGCCGCTTGCGCCGGCCGAATTCCTCATAACGCGGAGATTGGCGGAGTTGTCCCCAGGTATCCTCGTTTATGTTGCCCAGCCGCCAGCGCGGTTCCGCGAAAAAATCGCAGGGATACACATCGCCATTATGTTCCACCATAAAGTATTGCCGGCAATCGTCTTCCATGGCGCACAGCCCGGCCGGCTGGCGCAGAATGCGCGCCAGCATCGAGTCGAAAAGGCGGATCGAAACCCGGCCGGCATCCGGCCGCCAGCAATCGAACAACTCGCAGAGGAAATCGCCCCATTCCGCGCCGGTAATGGCAAACGGCTGCCGCCCGCCCTGCGTATCATATTCGACACACGGAATATATTGCTGATAAGCAAACCCCGCCCCGCACAAATACCGGTAAACCGCAGATGCCCGGCGGACATTGGCCGCCGTGACCAGGGTGAGAATGTTGAACTCCGCGCGCTGGCGGCGCAAACAGGCGATTCCGCGCATCACCGCGGCATGCGACCCGGAAGCCGGCGCCGCGGCGCGGCGATAACAATCGTGAATTTCCGGCGGACCATCCAGGCTGACGCCCACCAGGAAACGGTACCGGGCCAGGCAGGCGGCGAAAGCATCATCCAGCAGCATGGCATTGGTTTGCAAGCCATTGGCGACCACGGCGCCGCGGCGTCCGTATTTTTGCTGTAAACGCGTAACAGCCTGAAAAAAATCCAAGCCCATCAGCGTGGGTTCCCCGCCCTGCCAGCCGAAAATGTGCTGCGGCATATCCAAGGCCATGTATCCCGCAATCAACTGTTCCAGCGTCGCCAGGCGCATGCGCGGTGCCGTTTCCCCGGGATACAAAGCGGCGCAGCGGCGGTAAAAGCAATACGCGCATTGCAAATTGCAGTCAGCGCCCGCCGGCTTGACCAGCAGGGAAAAAGTTTTCGGGTGCGGCTTGGCCGCCGCCGATCCATCAGCCGTCTTCAGCGGTCCATGTGATTCACCGTTCATGGGGTGCAGTGTTCAGGATGCATGTCCTCTGTGCCTTTGCCCCTTTAACACAGCGTTCGGCGTTCAGCGGCACAAAACCTTAAAACCGTAAAACTTTAAACCTTTATATCCATTCAACGGCGCTTGCTGTTGCAAAATACGCTTGGGCGGCTGTAAGCGTCAAGCAATTTGCGGCAAAGCCCTTGCAAAGTGCGCGCCGAAAATGTAAATTGCAATCCAGATTTTGCCGCATTGAAGCGACCGCTGCCGGAAAATGACGGGGAGCATATGAGCAGCCGCATTGGCTTTGACAACCAGCGTTATCTGCGGGAGCAAACCCAGGCCATCCTGGAGCGCGCGGACCATTTCGGACAGAAACTCTACCTGGAATTCGGCGGCAAGCTGTTTTTCGACTACCACGCCGCGCGCGTGCTGCCGGGTTATGACCCGAACGTCAAAATCCGGCTTCTGCACGGGCTGCGCGAACAGGCCCAGATTCTGCTCTGCATTCATGCCGGCGCCATCGAGCAGAAAAAAATGCGCGCCGATTTCGGCATCACCTATGATACCGATGCCCTGAAACTGATTGACGACCTGCGCGACTGGCAAATCGAGCTATGCGCGGTGGTGATCACCCGCTACGATGATCAGCCCGGCGCCGTGCTATTCAAAAATAAACTCGAACGCCGCGGCGTACGCGTTTGCACGCACCGCCCCACCCGCGGCTACCCGACGGATGTGGACCTGATCGTCAGCGAGCGCGGCTACGGCGCCAACGAATTCATCCCGACAACCAAGCCGCTGGTCGTCATCACCGGCCCCGGCCCGGGCAGCGGCAAACTGGCGACCTGCCTGAGCCAGATTTACCACGAGCAGAAACATGGCGTGCAGGCCGGCTACGCTAAATTTGAGACCTTCCCTATCTGGAACCTGCCCCTCAATCACCCGGTGAACATCGCCTACGAAGCCGCCACCGCCGACTTGCAGGACGTCAACATGATCGACCCGTTCCACCTGGAAGCCTGCCAGGTCACCGCCATTAATTACAACCGTGATATCGAAGCCTTCCCCATCGTCCGGAAAATCCTGCGGCATATCGCCGGCCGGGAGCCCCTGTACCGCTCGCCGACAGAGATGGGGGTCAACCGCGTGGCCTGCGGCATCACCGACGACGCCGTGGTCAGAGAAGCCGCCGGCGCGGAGGCGATCCGGCGCTATTTCCGCTATGCCTCGGAATACGCCATGGGATTCGTGGATAAACCCACGGTCGCCCGCGCCGCCCGACTCCTGGAAACGCTGCACCTGGCCCCCGAAGACCGCCCGGTAGTCCTCCCCGCCCGGCAAGCCGCGCGCGATGCGCAAGCGTCCGGCAAGGGACATGACGGCATTTATTGCGGCGCCGCCATGGCCCTGCCCGACGGCGCGCTGGTGACTGGCAAGAATTCACCCCTGATGCACGCAGCTTCCAGCCTGATTTTAAACGCCGTCAAACAACTGGCAGGCATGCCGGACAAACTGCACATTCTTTCCCCCAACATCACCGAGGCCGTCGCCCGCCTGAAACACGACATCCTCTCCGGCCGCAACCCCAGCCTGGACCTTGACGAAACCCTGATCGCCCTCAGCATCAGCGCCACCAATAACCCCACGGCGCAATTATGCCTGGAAAAACTCAAAGACCTGCGCGGCTGCGACGTGCACATGACCCATATCCCCACCCCGGGCGACGAAGTGGGTTTGCGCCGCCTGGGCGTGCACCTTACCACCGATCCTAATTTCTCCACCAACGACCTTTACGTCGGTTGATTCTGATCTTTCATAATGCCATGACACCCCCAACCTGTTTCCGGTCAAATGTGAGAAAATGAAAAAACTCTCATGTTACATCGGGACCAAGGGATTTAATATCAACTGATTGCCCAATAAAACACTGGATTAACCATGTCATGATCTGACATGGCATAATTTCTGCTCTTAAAGCGGTGTAAGGTTTCGTTTGCCTTTTCCCGGTGTCCGGTCTATATTGTTCATTATGAAGAAAGGTTTTACGCTGGTGGAAGTGTTAATTGCTGCGGCGTTGCTGGCGATTACCATCGGGGCTCTGCTCACGGCAATCATGACGGCGCGACGGTCGGCGCTGGTGTCGGGCACGCGTTTGGCGGCAATGCAGGTGGCGCGCCAGCAAATGGAGACGTTGTTGAATTATCCTTTCAGCGCGGCAACGCAATTGAGTTTCGGCGCGCACACGATTCCGCCGGTAACGCAATTGATCTATGGCACGCATTCTACCGCCACCGGTGTGTTTTACGGGAATTATATCGTTTCCAGTAATGCGCAGTTTTCAAGCATGTTGGTTAAAAACATCAGTTTGACGATTTTCTGGACGAACGCCGGCTTGCGCTGGTCGTCCAGCGTCAGCCTGAATGGTTCCATCAGCAGGCCATTGCACCCATGATCAATTTACGGCACATTTGGCGCCGCGCCGGCCGGCCGACGCGGCGGCGGCGCGCTGGTTTTACCATGACGGAACTGATGGTTGCCGCCGGCATTTTCAGCCTGGTGTCAGCGGGCGCCATCAGCCTCTACCTGGTGTGCCAAAGGGTCTGGCATGCCACAACCATGAACATCCATGCCACGCGCGAAGTCAGCCTGGCTTTGAACAAAATAGTTTACGGAATGGGCACCAACCTCGGCCTGCGGGCCGCCATCCGCGTGACGCTGCAAACCAATTGCAGCGGCTGGCGCGCCGGCGCGGGGTATCCCCTGGCGGCCAACAGCACGTCCCATGGCATCACCGCCGCCGGCACGCCGGACGGCAGTTGGCGGATGGTGGTGCTGAACACCAACGGCACCCAATGGATAGACTACAATATCAAAGCGAGCAACCTCGTTTTCTGGCCCGTCCCCAACGCCACCAACAGCCGGCTGCAGCTCGGTAATTATATTGCCAGCGCGCAGGTGGCGACAAACCTGGACGGGGTCAACATCAGCCTGACGGCCGTGCGGCGGCATGGGCAGTTGCGCGGCGCTTACGGGGCATCTACCTTCATCAATTTGCGCAATCGTAATTAACCCAGACCATGCGTTGCATCCGATGAAAACACAGGCGACAAATTCCGGGGCGGTTTTAGTGGCAGTCATCAGCTTTACCGCGCTGGCGGCCATCCTGGCCGCCAGCATGCTGTCCGACGGCATGACGCAAATCCGGCTCGCCCGGCGCCAGGTTCTGATGGAGCAGGCCTTTTACCTGGCGGAAGGCGGCGCGGAACAGGCCGTGGCTTATATCCGCAACGGCCAGAATGTGCCCGGCGTGGTCACGGGCGCGTTTATTTACCCCAACAACACCACCGGCAAATTCACGGCAGTGGTCGTCCAGGCGTTCGACACCGCTAACGGCGGTTCAACCGGGACGAATTCCGTATCTGGCAGCCTCCGCATCAACCCCAACAATTCTTCCCAGCACGAGTTCCTGCTGGTCAAACCCGACGGGACCACCATCACCCGCGACGACTTGCAGGGCGACACCACGGCTTACACCAGCACGCCTTGCGTCTATTACACCGGACCGGCGGTGATGATCCGGGTCAAGCCTATGGGCAACGGCAGTCAGAACACTCTTGTGGTCAATGGCGCCGTCTATCCCCTGCTCAATGCCAATACCTACGACCTGGTTTCCCTGGACATGCGTGTCCAGGTTTACAATGACGGGCGCAACCAGGGGAACGGGCGCGCCAACGGCCAGTGGTGGCTCGGCAGCATTGACGGCGACGAGGTGACGATCGGCGAGCAGACCAGCGGCGGCGGCGGGCCGATCTCGCGTCAATTCACGATCTTTTCCACCGGCCGGATCGGCGGCGCCACCCGGGCGGTAATCCTGGAAGGTGTACAGCAACAGGCCTGGTCCCGCTTCGCCCTTTGGTACAACAACTCCGCCGGCCCGATCTGGATCGGCAGCGGCGAGGTTTTCAACGGGCCGGTCCACGCCAACACCCTGATTTACCTCGACGGCAATCCGATTTTCAACGAATTGCTGTCTTCCACCGCGGCCAACTGGGGGCCCGGCAGCGATTTAGCGCAGGTGCAATTCAACGGCGGCACCTGGCTGAACGCGCCGGCCGACACCATGGCGACCGTGGTGTTCACTAATTTGCGGGCATCCGCCACCATGACCGTCACCGGCCTGACCCACATGACCATGGCCGGCACAAATCTCTTCATCACCAATGCCCGGATGGGCTGGAACAACTACCGCCTTGACTCGCCGTCCAACGGCATGCTCTACGTGGAAACCGCCAACAGCGGCTTGAATCGCAGCGGCATTATCAATATCGGCGGCCAACTGGACGGGCGCCTGACGGTCGTGGCGGACAACAGCATCCAGATCACCAACCACCTGACTTACGCGGTCCACCCGACCAACAACTCGAATGACGCCCTGGGGTTGATCGCCCGGAACGACGTCGAAGTCCGCGCCAACGCGCCCGCCAATCTCAATGTATTCGCGCACATCATCGCCTGCAATACCGACAACAGCACGTACGAAAGCGGCTTTTTCGTCGAGAATTACAGCACCCGTTTCGGCTGCGGCTTCCTGAACGTCTATGGCGGCATCGTGGAAAACAACCGCGGCGCCGTCGGCACCACCGCCGGGCGGGGTTATTCCAAGAATTACACTTACGATGAACGGTTCCGCTTCGCGCCGCCACCCAATTACCCGACGGTGCTGGACACCTATCAATGGAACAATTGGAGGGAGAAAGCGTTATGAACGGCGCCTCCAATAGCGGCAGAACCGATGCTCCCGCCCCGCTGGTGATTTTCACGGCCGTGGTTTTGATCGCGGCGGGCGTGGGCGCTTCGGTTTGGACGTTGTGGCAATCCCTGCGCAGCGCGCCTGTCGCCCCGCCGGCGGCCGATGCGCCGGCGGCGCCGTTGCTGGCTTCGCCGCTTCAGCAGTCCTCCGCCTCCGGCGCGCCGGCGTCAACCTCGGCCCCGTTGCGGGGTGGCGAATTCAACACGGACTTTGAGCAGATGCGCCAACGCGAAGCGACTGGGCAGGCGGCGGCAGCCGTCCTGCGGCGCGCGCGGAAGGCCGGCGCCGGTTCACCCTGGACCGAGGATCAGGTCCAAGCCGTGGAACGCGGGGACTTGGCCATCCGTTGAGAACTGCCAGCTCCGCGCGGCCACAGGCCACACTGTAAGACTTATGCGCCCAAACGCTAAAAATGGATTCACCATGGTGGAGATGATGGTCGCCGGAACGATTTTCCTGTTGTTCTGCGCGGGATTCTTCTCCGCCTATATCGCGGCCATCGGCGCGCAGCGAATGGCGGCGAACCATTACCGCGCGCTTTGCCTCGCCCGCAACCGCATCCAGCACGCGCGTGCCTCGGAGTATTCCAGCCTGGAATTGCTGGCGGAAACCTCCAACGCCGTTGACGTCGTCGGCAATCCCGACCCGGCGGGCGGATTCCGGCGCAGCACCACCATTATCCCGGACACCAACACCACCGCCAATATTTCGCAATTTATCGTGCAGGTGTGGTTTCCAGCGCACCGCGGGCGTTTAAGCTCCACCCCGGTGGAACAGACCACCTTGATTGCCAACCCGATGTGATGCAAAATATGCCTTCTTACGCCAAATCATTGCCGCTGGTTTACCGCGCCGGTTTCACCGCGGTGGAACTGATTATCAGCGCCGCCATCATGGCGCTGGTCATCAGCGGCGCCACCGCCACTTTCATCTACGGGCTGCGCACCTGGCGCGCCGAAACCATCACCAGCGAGCTGCACCAGGACCTGGAAGAGGCGATGGAGCACATTCGCCACGATTTGCGGCTCTCCAGCGTGGGCGTGGGCCTGATGTCCTTTTACCCCACCAACGCCGCCGAATACACCGCCATCAGTTTCCCGCTCTCATCTCCCGCCGGGGACAACCTCCTGCGGCGCGATTTGAACACCAACAGTCCGAATTACGGACGCATCATCTGGGATCAAACAGTGATTTACCATGTCCGGCCCGGGACCCCCGACGAGCTGCTGCGGACGGTTTTCACGCCGCGGAACAGCAATGCCGCGCCGCACGATTTTTACACTCAATTGCAGAAAGTGGCCCTCAGCACCAATTTCGCCGGCGTGCAGGCTGCCGGCCTGGCGGGAGAGAGCGCCAGCAGCCGGGTAGTGTTCCGGAACCTGGTGAGCCTGCGCATCCGTCCCCCGGAATTGCTGTTTGACGGCTACGCTCCCGCCTACCAGCGCGCGCGGAACTTGAACTGGGGCAGTGTCGTTCTGGGCGGCGGGCACAACATTTTAACCTTCACCGTGGTGAACAAAAACACCAACAGCACCGGTTACAAGGTCGGCATTGACTGGTTTTCGCTCAGTCCCAGCGCCAGCCGGCGCGAAGGCGAAATTTTCCTGCCAAACGACAGCCACCCGGCGGCGCCTTATTTCCAGCACACGCTCAGCGGCGGATCGGTTTCGGCCCAGGACATGTCCGCGCACGGCGCCGGCTGGAGCGGCAACTGCCAGTTGACCTATGACGCCGGCGCCGCCGGCAATTCCATCGCCTTCAAGGTCTTCAACGACCTCTGGTGCGACTCCCAGTTCGATGCCCCGCCAGGCATCCTGGCCAGCAATCTCAGCCGGAAGTGCGACACCAACTTCCTGGCCCAGCCGCCCAATATCACAGACTTTGTCATGGACATGGATAAAGGCGTTGCATGGATGGCCGATTACTGCGCGGTAGCCAACCCCGGCGGCATCTCCCTTGCAGCCGATGCGCCGGTGGTCAATATCATTTATGGCGGCAGCAGCAACATACCGGGCAACATCATTTACAACGGCGCCCGCGCCCGCCTGAATTTTCAGGCTTCCACCAACGGCCAGCTTTTCATCGAAAACGTGCAGATCATGCAACAGGCATCCGGAATCACCCCGGTGTCCGGCAGCGCCAGGGCGGTAACCTTCGGCGGCAACTCCTCCACCCATGTCAACCTGGGCGGATCGGCCTGGAGCGATTGGGTGGACTTTGCGGTGGACCGCAACATTTCCTGCCTGGTCAGTTTCACCCTGAAAACGGAGGCATCGACGCTGGCCAACGCCAAGACCTGGCCGGCCGCCTCGGCGACGCCGCCCATGTCGTACCTGAATGGCACGCCGCACCACGAGATCATCGGGCTGGGCGCCATCGAAGTTTCGTATCCCTCCAACGCCGTTTACCTCTCCGGCATTTTTGACACCCGCCTGGCAAATCCATCCTACCGCCGGCTGAACTGGACTGAAGCCACCCCTTGGGGGACCGACATTGACATCCGCCTGCGCTCGGGCGACCAGCGCGACTTGAGCGATGCCTGCGCCTGGGAACCGTATTCCTACTTCCAAGGCTACCAAGATAATTACATCGGCGGCATTGCTGGCGGACGGTACGTCCAATACGAAGCTTTGTTCCGCTCGTCATCCCCGTACCAGACCACGCCCAAACTGCGCGATACCACCATCACCTGGCATGGGGCCACGGGCCTGGTGGACCTGGTGGTCGGGTTCGCCCGCGGACCGGACTACGGGATCGTCAAGGCCGAGGTCAACGGCCAGCAGTTCATCAAGGGGATCGAGGTGGAAATGGAGATTTTCAAAACCGGTCCGTTCGGCACTAACCGCGTGGCCGGCCTGATGGAAGTCCGTCCGTTGAACACCGGGAAATAACGCAAGAGGCAAAGAACCAAAGGAACAAAGCCGTGTGGCGCCAAGCCGGCGGCGCGGCCCTGATCATCCGTGCCTTCGAAACCTGGCAAAGCAGCGCCGCGCCAGGGGAGGAACAGCCATGTTTAACAACACTTTATCGCGCAGCCGCGCCGGCCGCCGCGGCTCGGCGCTGGTGACCGTGATGTGCGTATCGGCGGTGCTGCTGCTGGCCAGCATGGTCATGGCTTACATGACCCGGCAGGCGCTGGCGCGGGCGCAGCGGATCAACACCGGCGCACGGGCCCTGGCCGTCGCGGAAGCCGGCATTGCCGACATGGTTGCGCTGCTGAGCACCAACTACCTCATGTGGCGCAACACCAACCACAGCGCCCAGTTCGGCGGCGGCGTCTACACGGTGAACAGCCAGACTCAATCCAACGGCAATGTGCTGCTGGTCAGCACCGGCGTGGTCGGCAGCGTCGCCCGTTCCACGATTATGGAACTGCTAGGCACTTACCAGGATTGGAACGATTCCCTGTTCCGCCTGGACGGCGTGATTCTTTCCGGCGGCGATGTGCGTTTTTCCTCGGCCGCTTACGCAATCAACGGCAACGTGCATGCCAATGGCAGCGTGCTGGCCAGCGGCGGCGCGAAAAACGGCGATTTCATCAGCAATGCGGTCGTCACGGCCGTGGGTTCCGTCGCAAACTTGAATAATGTTGACGCCGACAACCTTATCGGGGGCGAACCTAACCGGGTGCTGCCGGCCTTCGACTTCGACAGTTACCGCCAGATGGCTCTCTCCAACGGCCTGTATTACAGCAATTCCATGACCTTCAACGGCTGGGACGCCCGACCCTCCAACGGGGTGGTCTACGTCAACGGCGATGTGGTGATCGCCAATCACAGTTCTTTAGTAGGCACGCTCGTGGCCAACGGCAACATCCAGGTGCAGAATAATTTCACTCAGACCAACTTCCCGGGGCAGACCAACTGGCCGGCCTTGCTGAGCACCGGCAACGTCACGCTGCAAAACAAGGAAACTTACCATGGCATCATCTATGCCGCCTTGAATGTCAGCATCCAGAACAACATCACCTGCAATGGCGGTATTATCAGCGGCGGTTACACCGAAATTCAGAACCACGGCACGATGAACCAGCCCCCCGGCTACCCCCCCTGGGATCCGCTTAATCCCTCCGTGCCGCCGGAAGTGATCGTCGGCGGCTGGCTGAAGTAAACGGGCGCGCCATGCTGCGCCCAAAATACTTTTAATTAATGATATCCGCTGGGAGTCCGGCGGATGCCAGCCGGGCATACCCCGCGCGGGTAAGTTTCCGGATCAGGCATCGGCATTTATGCGTTATGCCGGCCGCCTCGATTTTAGCGCGCAACCTGGAACAAGCCGGCGTTTTTCCCAAATGCACTCCCGCCTGTTCGAGCAGCATCAGATATGGCAGCGTGATATGCAAATGCGGATTGGGCGGGGCGCCGGGCGCGAAATCGTCCAAGTCATCGCGTATCTGATAGGCCTGCCCCAACCACCGGCCGGCATCGGCAAGCATGGATAATACGATTTCCGGCTTGTCGGCCAAGACGGCGGCCGCCTGCAAGGGGCAGGCGAAACTGTAACTGGCGGTTTTAGCGGCAAACAGCCGCAGCGCCCGGCCGGCATTCAGCCGGCACAAGCCGGCAGCCGCGCATAATTCCGCCGCCTGCCCCAACGCCGCGGTTTCGGCGGCGCCGGCAACCAGCCGCATAATGCGGATGCTTTTCCGCGCGGGTATCGGCAGTTCGGCCACCAGGCGCATGGCATGCGCAAACAGCCAGTCGCCGGCAGCCAAGGCCATATCCGTTCCGGTCAGGGCCGTGTTATGCAGCAGGGCGTTGAAACGGCAATGCGCGGCAGGCGCGCCGCGCCGGTAACATGCGCGATCCACTATGTCGTCATGGATCACGGCAAATTGGTGAAGCAATTCCAACGCCACCGCCAACTGCCGGCAGGCAGTGTCAACCGGACGGCCATAGGCGTGGACCGCGGCCAGAAACAGACGCGGCCGCATGCGCTTCCCGCCGCGGCAGATATAATCGGCCAGCACCCGCCGTACCTTTTCCGGAAGCGCCGGACCGCCCGGGCCGGCGCGCGGAATCCTGTCCAGATGGGCTCGCAACTGGTTTTCAAAATCGCTGTTATTTCCCATTCTGTCCTTTTTGCGCATCAACGGGGCGCCGCCAATCCAGCCGCCAGCAGCAATCCAAACACCATCAACCCGCGGGCGGCATGAATGTCTATGTCCGCCGGTATTTTTTCCGCAAAAGACATGCGCGCCGGCCGCCACAGGAAGGGCAAGGCGGCCAGCGGAAAAAACACGCCGGGCATGTCAATGCCGCCAACCCCGTAAAGCGGCGCCAGCGCCAGAAAGGCGGACGCCACCAGGAACGCATAACCGAACGGCGCCGCCCGGCCCAGGTGTTGGGCCATGGTCCGGCAGCCGGCGTCGGCATCGCGGCGGCAATCGCGCAGATTGTTGGCATATAGCAGGGCGGCGGCCATGAATCCGGCCGGCATGCCGCACCACCAGGCGGAGGCAGTCAGACGCGCGGTCAGGCCATAAAACACGGCGGCGGTCAGCCATGGCCCCGTCAGCGCGAACACCAGCAGCTCGCCGCTGGCGCGGTATTTGAGTTTAAGCGGCGGCGCGGTATAAAAGAATCCGCCGGCCAGGCCGATTGCTCCGAATCCCCACAGCCAGGCGCCGCGGGCGATCAGCGCCGGCAAGGCCACCACTGGAGCCGCCAGCAGCAGGATTACACCCAGCCGCAGCGCCTGGCGCGGACGAAGCAATTGTTCGGCCAACGCCCAGGTGGAAGGCGCCGCACCCGGCTGGTCCAGGCCGGTGCGGAAATCGTAATAGTCGTTGATTACATTCGTGCCGCCATGCAGCGCCAGCAATGCCAGCAACAGCAAGGGCAGGTATTGCCAGTCCGCCGGCATGTCTGACCGGGCGGCCAGGATGGCCGCCTGCAATCCCGGCAGCGCCGCCACCGGGAAGGCATAGGCTCTCAGAATCAGCAGCCATTTGCGGATGCGGGACATCATCCCTTCTTGCGGCCGGCAATCAAAACATCCAACGACCACCGGCCGCCACCCTTCAACATGAACAGCAATGCCGGAAAAAGATACAACAACGCCATTTCCCGGCCGGCAAACGGGGCGCCGGCATGCGCCACGAAGGCGGCCACCGCCATGGTAACAACAATCAGGAACGATGCCGGAACCGTGCAGGCGCCCAACATCAGCAGGATGCCGCCAATGCCTTCGGCGGCGGCGGCCATGAATCCCCAGAACTCCGGCGCGCCGGGCATGCCTGTGCCGCTCATGATGCCGCCCACCCCGCGCCAGGTTTCAACGCCGCCGGCCAGTTTCGGCAAACCGTGCGTCATCATCCCCGCGCCGATAAAAACGCGCAGCAAAAAATACCCCGCATCGCCGCCCGCTCCGCCTAACCACGTCCCCATCAGTATTTTTTTCATCCTCTCCTCCTGTTCCTGGTTACACCGCTGGCCCCGCACCGCGCCAGCCGCGCGGCGCCAGCGCATGTTTGGCAAAGAACATAAAATTTAAAAAGCTGAAATTGCGCAAGCCGCACATAAAATAATGCAAACGCAAGCCCGTACGCCCGCATAGCGGGAGCGCGTCAAAGGCCCGGCCCACGCTGTCATCCGCCAGCGGTATCACCCACCCCAAATCCAAGGGATAAAAACGACGGGGCGGTTGGCCGGCAAGGGCGCGGGCAATATTGGCGCCGGCGCGCGCGCCGGCGTAGATGGAGAAATTCACCGCCTTGCGCAAATAACCCTTCCGGTCTTGCACCGCCGCCGCATCGCCGGCAAAAAAAACGGCGGGGTAGCCCGGCGCCGCCAGAAACTCATTCACAATGACCCGCCCGTCCGGCAGGCGTTTGATCCGCCCCTTGATCCGGTTGATGGCGGCGGTCGTGCCTTCCGTGCGACACAGGAAGACATCCGCAAAATTTCTGCCCGACGCCAGGTGCGCGCTTTTTCCGTCGTATAATGTAATTCTGTCGTTAACCAATAAATCGAAATCATTGCGCGTCAGCCAGCGTTGCACGCGCGCCGCCTGGCCCGCAGAGAGAAACGGCAAGATTGATGCATTGCGTTCCACCAGCGTGAACCGACAGGTTTTGTGCGCGCGGCGCGCAGTATCCGCAAGATTGGCGGCCAGTTCCAAAGCTGTATAGCCCGCGCCATGGAACAGGCAATGCGGCGTTGATGCGCGGGCAAGATACCGGGGGAATTCGCATCGAATCCGCTCGGCTTCCTCAATGTCCGCCATGGGAAATGTGGGCCCGCTGAATTGCGCCGGGTCGCCTGGACGGCTGACCGACCCGGCGGCGCAAATCAGATAATCATAAGCAATTTTCCCCGCCGGCGTGTCCACCGTGCGCGCATCAAGGTCCACCGCTTCAGCCGCAGTCTGCCGCAGATCAATCCCGGCCGGCAAACGCCGTTCCAGCCGGCCTTCAAGCCGGCGCCGATCCAAGCGCCCGGCGGCATATTCGGGCAGCAAAGGCAGCATGACGGATTGGCCGCGCGGGTCCAGCAGAATAACCCGGCATTGCCGCCGCCGCTGGGCGCGGCGTAAAGCGTGCGCCGCCGCCACGCCGGCAAAGCCGCCGCCGAGTATCAAGACCAACGGCATCAGTTTCACTCCGGGTTGCATCCATCTCGCCCAAACGCTCATCAGCATTTACATGCACCATGGCCGGAATTTACTACATTAAACTACAGCAACTGCTCAAAATAACAAGAAAAATCCGAGACCCGCTGCCGCGAGGACTGCGTCATTCTCGGGAAAGACGGCTCGGTTGGAGATCACGCCCATAACCCGCCCGCGCCAGGTTGCGGCGCTACGGGCAGCAATCCGGATTCGTGTTTCGTCAAAACCACCATAATCCAGACATTCCGAACCAAAATCCTGATGACGGGAATGCAATCTTCGTCTATACTGAACGGCATGCAAACAGGAATCCATGCCTGCCTCAAAGGCCTGGCGCTGGAATGAAAGACCGCCCGCGGCCTGAGCCGATGCGTCGGCGGGGTTATGATATCTATATGGTTGCCCTTCTGTAAACTGATGTTAAAATATTGACCATGATCAAAGCCGCTCCAGGCAATTTTACCGGCGCCGGGCGTGCCGGTGATTCCATGCGCAATAATAGTTTATGGCGCTTAACCCGCCGCCGCGCCCGTTGCCCGGGCAGAAAAAGCGCCAATCATTTGTCCGCCGTATTTATCGCCTTGACCAGCCTCGCGCTGAATCTGGCCGCCGTCAATGTCGGCCTCGTGGACGCCGGCGGGGCCGGCAGCGACCTGGACCTGCTGGCGGCAACCATCCAGGGGCTCGGGCATCAGTCCGAAAAACTGCCTGAATCCGACCTCCCGCGCCCCACGGGCTTGCTGCATTACAACTGCATCATACTGGCGCATCGCAGCGGGCCGCTCACCGCCGCGGGCTACCAGGCGCTTGCCGGATACGTCAATGATGGCGGAACGCTGTTACTTACCGGCCTGGCCGGCTACTGGATGAAAACTCCCGGCGGCGACCGGGATCGGGCTCAAATTCGCGGCGCGGGCCCGTTAAAAGACGTCGCCGGCGTCCGCATCACCGCACCGCATGAAATGCCCATCCGGCAATTGATCGTCCGGGAAAAATCGCCCGCGGTCATGGGACTGCCCGAATCCTTCGCGTTAAAAACCACGCCGCCTTACGATATCAATAACCCGGCCGCCTGGAAGCATTGCGGCGCATTCGGCCTCCAGGCCGAGTCCGCCGCGTCCCTGATCATGCTGCAGACGATCAACGCGGAGGGCAAGCCGGCGGAAAGCGTATTCCTGACCGTCAACCAGCATGGCGCGGGCCAATGTTACCGGCTGGCATTGTGCCGGATTGCGCCTTTGGTGCTTGAAAAAAAGGAGCACAACATCACGTTGATTTTGCAGAATATTCTGCGTGATTCGGCAGGCCATCAGCCTTTCGCCCTGAAAGCAACGCCGGAATAATTCACCACAAAAGCACGCAAGGAACGCATAGACCTGGTTGTAATTTCTGGAGGGCAAACGCCTTCTCAAGCCTATGTTATGCTTTTATGCGTATTTTGTGGAGGAAATGATGCATATACGATTTATATTCATGTTCGCCGCTCTGTTTTTCATCCCATACCTCGCGCTCGCCTGGGGCGGGCCGGAGCATTCATCCATCACCGCCGCCGCGGCCGCCGTATTGGCGCCGGCGGCGCTGGCGTTCCTGGGCGCGGAAACGACGCGCCTGATCAAGGCTTACTGCATCATGCCGGATTTCAGCAATGCCGCCTATCACGGCGTCTGCAGCCAAGGCAAAGACGGACAGGCGCGGACGCCGGACCAGCGCCGCGATCTGAATGTGCCATATTATTGCGATTACGACAGCCTGACCGGCGCGGGAGAATATTTCGGGCACGGGCCCGCCATCGCCTTTGCCGGCGCCGCTTTGCCCTTGCCGGACGAGCATTCCACGGAAATGTTCGAAAACAACCGGTTTTGCGAAGCCGCCGTGTATAAATTCCTGAATAGAGCACAGCAAGCATTCCTGCATAACAGTTATTTTGACGCCATCCGGTTCATGGGCGTTGCCGTGCATTACCTGCAGGATTGCACCCCGCCCCCGCATGTCATGCGCGTGCCCAACAACGACATGGAACTGCACCACGCCATGGAAGCGATCGAAGACCACAGCCGTATAAACTTATCCGGCTATCAACCGCGGATTCTGGGCGGCACCCCGGAGGCCGCCATGAATGCCGCCCGGTCGTTGGCGATAGACATCTCGCTTGAATCGCACCGCCTGGCGGAGGAAATCCTCGCCCTGATCCAGGCCGGCCAACGCCCGGCAGCGGCCTCAAAAACCATTGCAGCCGCAAATTTGGCCGCCCGCGCCACGGCCGATGTAATCCACACCTTCTGCTCGCTCAACCAGGGCAATATGCCGCAAATTCCGGCCGCCCGCCACGGCGTCAATCTGCTTTACAATCCGTCGTTCGACCTGGATGCCAACCGCGACCTGCATCCCGACGGCTGGGTGCGCGAGTGGCATGACCTGGCCTGCCCACGGGATATGCATCTCTGGGACCGCGTGTCCACCCGCGGCCGGGGCGCATGCGTCCGGCTGTACCGGGTCAGCCCCGCCGGCGCCGCCTGGCGCACCGCGCGCTCGCACGGCATCCCTGTCGCGCCCGGCCAAACTTACGCGCTTTCAGGAATGATCCGCCTGCAATGCGCCGGCGGCAGCAATTACATCGCCTTGCGGTTCCAGAACGCGGGTTATGAAACTATCGCTGAATTCTCTTCGCCGGCACTGAATGGCAATGCCGCCTGGCAGCCCATCCGGGTCGCCGGCGCCGCGCCGGCGGACGCGGTAGATGTCCTGGCCGTCTGCGCCTCATTCGACAATCCCGGCTCGGTGCTGTTTGACGATCTGAAGTTGGTTTTAAATGAGCACGGACACAGAATAAATGCTTGAGCAACCGAACATGGTTCGGGCCGTAACGCCGAAAAATCCGCTACTAATGGGAGGAATCAAGATGCAAATTATCCGCCGGCTTTCAGGAGTAGTTTGGTTCTTTTTGATCGCGACCTGTCCCGCGTCGGCGCAGACCACCTGGCATGTGGCCGAAACCGGGTCGGACAGCGCCCACACTGGATCAAATTACTGGACCAACGCGTTTGCGACGATCAGCAATGCCGTCAGAGCCGCCGGCGATGGCGACACCATTCTGGTCTCCAACGGCACGTACACGCTGACAGCCACCATCAATATTGCCAAAGGACTGAGCCTGCACAGTTGGCATAACGGCGCGCTGGACCGTACCAACACCATTATCAACGGCAACAATGCCGTGCAATGCTTTTATCTGAATCATTCCAATGTGCTGGTGGAAGGCTTTTCCATCATCAACGGCAATACCGCCAGCAGCGGCGCGGGGATTTACATCCATTCCGAAGGCGGCACGGCGCGCAACTGCATTATCAACGGCTGCCAGGCGACGACGAATTCTTCTTACGGCGGCGGCATATTTATTTACAACGATAAGGGCAGTGTGCTGGATTCCAAAATTCACGGCAACACCGTCCCAAATCCGACTGGCTCGCGCGGGGGCGGCGGGGTATGTTTGCGAGATGGCGGCCTGGTCAGGAATTGCGCCGTGTTTTCCAACTCCACTCCCTTTTACGGCGGCGGCATCACTATCATCAACGCGGGGTTGGTGGACGGCTCCGTCATCTCGGACAATGACGCTGATTACGGCGGCGGATTACATCTACAGCAAGGCGGCACAGTCCGCAACAGTTTGATTGCCGGCAATTCCGCCAGCCAGCGCGGCGGCGGGGTCTTCATATATAGCGCCGGGTACATTGATAATTGCATTATATCCAACAACGCTGCGATAGTGCGCGGCGGCGGAATCATGTTCCGCGACGCCAGCGGCGGATTGGCGCGCAACTGCCTGCTGGTGGAAAATAACGCCAGCGGCGGTAGCGGCGACGGCGGCGGCGCTTACCTGGACCAGGGCACGGGCGTGCTGGCCAATTGCACGATCGCCGCCAACAACGCAGGGCAGTATGCCGGCGGCGTTTTTATGAACGGCGGGGCCTATGTCACCAACTGCATTATTTATGACAACACCGCAGTAAGTTATCAGAATTACCGCGTTGCCGCAGCCGGGGGCATCACGGGCGTTATCAGTTATTCCTGCACCACCCCCCTGCCGGCCGGAGACGATTCCAATTTCACGAATGCGCCGGCCTTTGTCAACCCCGCCATCGGCAATTACCGGCTGGAACACGCTTCGCGCGGCATCAATGAAGGACTTAACCAGGCCTGGATGCGGACGGATAATGCCGCGGATCTCGACGGCCGTACGCGGATTGACCGGTTTTCGGACCTGGTTGACCTGGGCTGTTACGAATACACGCCCGGGGGCGTCATGTTCCGCGTAAGATGACTCAAGACCGGATCGGAGTCAGCACCATTCAACTATAAGGCAATCAACATGCAAAACAACCGCGGATTCAAGCAGATAGCGGCCAAGTTAGCCGCCATTCTGGCGGCCGGCGCCCTCCAAAGCGCCGAGGTCGGCATTTACGTGGCGGCCGCTGATGGCGGCAAATCGGTGGGCAACATGGCCATTAAAAACACCCTGGCCGACGCCGGCATCACGGTGGATGAATTTTCCAGCATGTCCATGGCAAACCTCCTGCAATTCCGGGCGGTTATCATTCCCAATACGCCGGTGCTGGCCCAGCACGAAGACCCGCGCTGGAGCGACAACTTGCGCGCATACGTCTCCGAGTGCGGCGGAGCCATTATCTTTAACCATGACGCCATCGGCGCGGAACGCTCGCCGTTCGGCCAATTGCCCCTGTTCCCGGAAATCGTCGCGCCCGGCAGCGTGGAACGCGCCGCCGCCGCGAAAATTAAAATTGTCGTTCCCGACGCCTTGAACGCGGATTTCGATTATCTGCCGGGTTACCAGGCCGGCCAGGAAGCCGCGCACATGTATAGCGACCATTTCATGTTCGAACAAAATGGCGGCACGGCGCTGCTTGCCGACATCGCCACCGAAAAAATCGTGGCGGCGGCCGGCACGGTCGGCGCCGGCCGGGTGGTGTTCAACGGCCTGTTCGGCGGCCACCCCGCCGGCCTGGCCGCCGCCCTGGAAGGGCTGGACCGGGAGCTTATGCTGAACACGGTCAAGTGGTGCCTCGCGGGCAAGGGATTGGTTATCACCGACCCGGCCCGGGCGAAAGTGTCGGAATGGCGGCCGGAAATTACCGGGATGACCGCGGCGCGGAATAGAATTGCCATGATCGGCAGCGCGGGATTCGATATCCGCAATCGCGTCGTCCCGAAGATCGAACGGAGCGGCCTGGCGGTTGATTTCATTCCGGTGCATTTTTTGAATGTCCGGGATTTGAGTCCGGATGATTACAAGCTGATATTGTTCTTTGCGCCTTTGCGTTGGGAAGAAGACCATGTTCCGGCCGCCACCTTCGAAAAAATCAACCGCTTCACGCAGGCCGGCGGCAAAGCGATAATATTTTTACAGGGCGGCATCGGCAAAAAAGTCCAGGCATACCTGCTGGATCCCGCGGGCATCACGCCGGCCGGCCAACTGGTCCGGGACAACCCGGCAAATCTGCGCGCGGTGGAATGGACGGATACGGCCGGCCATACGCGCCGCGTCAAGGAAATCCCCGACAATTGGATCACCCCGCTGGGCGAGCCGGAGGCCGGCAAGGCGCAAACCATCGGTTACTGGCTCGATTACAAGGAAGAACGCCGCTCGCCGGCCATCTTCCGGACCGGATACGGTTATTTGCTCAACCTGAATATTTACGGGGATTGCCGCATGTTTCTGGCCGACGCCGCGGCGGCGCTGCTGCCGGAAAGCGCGCCGGACATTTTTAACAAACTCCTGCAGGAATACCAGGCCAACGTCAAACAGACCGGCGATCGCGCATTTTCGGGGCCAGGCCGGAACATGCGGACGCGCGCCGATGAGTTGCGCGGGATGGCGGCGGCCGCAGCGGCGGCCGGCGAACACGCGCAGGCCATCCAATTGATTTTACAGGCGGAATCGGAACTGGTGCGCGCTTACGCCGTTTCCATGCCAGCCGCCCAAGGCGAAGAGCGCATTGTCTTCACCTTTGCGCGGAGTCTGCCCGACCCGGAAATAATCTGCGCGCGGCTGGCCGGCGCCGGATTTACCGGCATCGCCGTCACCCATCTGGAAGGCCATTATCCCAGCAAACTTTATGGAAAAAATGTTCAGCCGGGCGAAACGCATCCCGGAGCGGACGACACCGATTGGATGCAAAAGTGGGTGGACACCGCCCATAAACATGGTTTGAAAATCGGCCCGTCGTTTTCCGCCTTCAGCGTTTATGCTGGTTCGCCGGAATACGCCCGGGCAATGGCGGAAGACTGGCGAGTGGTCCCGGGCGGCCAGGTCGGCAAGCCGCCCAAACCATTCCCCGAATCTCCGCGCCTCGATCCCTGCCGGTCGCGCCGGGAGGTCCCGGATTACGCCATCGCCAAGGCGCGGGAAATCATTGAAAGGTATCCGGTGGATTACATCTTTTACGACTATATCCGCTGGTCGGAAACCTGTTATTGCAATTATTGCATGGAGAAATTCCAGCAGGATACCGGCGTGAAAATTGAAAAGTGGCCGGATGACGTCATGGGTAAATACCAGGAAGCATACAACGACTGGCGCGCCCGCCCGGTGACCCGGGTGATCCGGACAACCGCGGCCAATATCGCCGGGATCAATCCGCAAATCAAACTGGGCGTCTTCACCTTCCGCGGCCAGCGCGAATCATGGGGCAAGGGCCAGTACTGGTGGGAATGGACCAATGACACCGATTACGTCATGCCCATGGTTTATGCTCCCGATAATCGAACCATGGAAGAACTCTTCATCGAAATCAACGGCCTGCTGCCCGCCGGCGGCCGGGCGCGGCTCCTGCCGGCATTGGCGCCGCCCGGCGTCAAGGGCGGCAGCGATCTGACCCGTCTGCAGCAGCTTGACCTGCAACGCCAATACGCGCCCGCGGGCGCGATCTATTTCTCCTATTACCTGGTTTCCGACGCTTTTCTGGATTGGCTGCGAATGGGGCCGTGGCGCGATTGATCATAAAAACGGCGGTTATTTCACCACGCCGGGCAAGAAGATATGCAGGGGCGAAGAATTGCAAGGAAAGGGAGAATCCGCTTGGCCCAAGCGACAGCCGTTAACCAGGCAAAAATTAATTGCATACTCTGTGATTGCTGCAAATCATTTCAACGCCGATTTTCATGAAAAATACAGGTGATAATTCCATGCAAACGCTAAATCAACAACTTGGCCGGCTGAAGTTCTGCGGATTAATCGGCACTGCGCGGATATTGTGCGCTTGTGTTTGTGCGCCGGGCATTGGAGCGGCCAATGGAAACCTGCCCGCTGATTTGACGAATATCACGGGGGCGAGCGTCGCCGAGGTGCGGCCAGCATTCTGCGGGGTTGCCTGATCATGGGCAATGTGTCCAGCAACGAGGGCGGCGGCGTCTATGCCAACCAGGGTTATATCTCGAATTGCACGATCGTCGGCAATACTTCGCTGCCCGGCGCCGGCAGCCTGGGCGGCGGGCTGTGCATCCAAGGCGTGAATACGCGCATCAATAATTCGATTATTTATTACAACATTGCCTCCACCGCCAACCGTTCCAATTGGTACCAGTATGACAAGGCGCAGTTTACCAACAGTTGCACGGCGCCCAGCGGCGTAAACGGGAGCGGAAACATCTTCATCGACCCGCTCTTCACGGACACCAACGCCGCTGATTACAGTTTGCTGCCAAATTCGCCGTGTATCAATGCCGGAATCAATGCCGCGTGGATGAATGGCGCCCGGGATGTGCGAGGACATAATCGCCTGGATGTTTTTACCCGCATCGTGGATATGGGTGCCTGCGAATTTTTCCGGGAAGGTTCCATGTTCACTTTCAGGTGAATGCCGGCAGCGGAGATTGCTTATGAGCTATAAAGCGAACACCCCTTCCTTCGGCGCTTTAGGAGACGGCAAAACAATCGCCACCAAGGCGATCCAACAGTCCATTGATGAATGCCACGCCGCGGGCGGCGGCGAGGTGCTCGTCCCGGCGGGAACGTATGTTGTCGGCACGCTGGAATTGAAAAGCCATGTGACCCTGCGCCTGCTGGCCGGCGCGCGCCTGCTGGGCAGTCCCGACCGGAACGATTATACAATTGTCAGCCGCCCCTTCCCGGATGAGCAATTGGTGTCGCAGTCAAGCGTGCCTTTTGCGCGGACGCATTTGATCTATGCTAAAAACGCCCGGCATGTCTCGATCGTTGGCGAGGGCATCATTGACGGCAATGGCCCGGCCTTTTTTGGGCCGATCCAGGAGGAGCATCCCTTGAAACGCTTCCGCGTCCGCGGCTGGCGCCCCGGTGAAATGGTTGCGTTTTATGATTGCGAACACATATTAATTCAAGGCATTCATCTGTGCCATTCGCCGATGTATAACATCATGGCGTATTGCTGCACGGGCGTCCGTATCGTGGATGTTAACATCTCCAATCATCCTTCCACGCCCAACGGCGACGGCATTGACCCGATTTGCTGCCATGATGTCCATATCCACGGGTGCACCATTGATACGGCGGATGACAGCATTGCCATTTACAGCGGTTTTGCGATGGCGGCCAATGATGTCCGGTCATGCGAGAATGTCGTCATCTCCGATTGTATCCTGCGGTCGCGTTGCAACGCCATCCGGATCGGCTATGCCGGGGACATGCCGATCCAAAATATTGTGGCTCACGATGTCATAGTTGAAGCCCGGGCGGGGGTCGCGATTCAGTCGGTGTGTCCGTTTAACGTAAAGCAGGGCACCCCGATTGAGCATATTATATTGTCCAATATGATCATGCATGTCGCCAGGCCGTTGCTCGTCATCATCGATCCGCGTTCGATAAAACCGGCCGGCATCCGCCACCTGGCGATGGATAACTTGCGCATTTATGCCCGGATGGGCATCGGGATGATTGGCAGCCCCGCGATCCCGATTGAAGACGTCACCCTGAATCATCTCAAACTCCATCTTGCGGGAACGATGCGCGCGGATGGGGTTGGATCGCCCATTCCCGAAAAGGTCAATTTTATGGGCAACGATGCCGACAAGATACCCCACGCCATTTATTGCCGGCATGTCCGGAATGCCGCCATGACGGACGTACGCGTGGAATGGGGCGCCTGTTCGGGGCCTTGGCAAAGCGCCTTGCATACGGAACAATGCGCCGACATGGCCATTCAGAACTGCATTCTCCCCGCGGCGCCGGCGTTGCCGGCGCCCTGTGCGGCTGGCTCTGAATAGTAAAGCACAGGATTTTAAAGATTCCTGAAGTTTGGTTTGCCCCGCGCAAATTTGGCTCAGGGCAAGCCGGATGGAGTGTGTATGACCTCCCGTGAACGGCTATTGGCGGTATTGCGCGGCGAAATCCCCGACTGCGTGCCGTGCTGCCCGGATATTTCCAACATGGTTCCGTGCCGGCTGACCGGCAAGCCTTTCTGGGATATTTACACTCGCCAGGATCCGCCGCTTTGGAAGGCTCATTTGGATGCCATCAAGTATTTTGATATAGACGGCGGGTTTGAATTATATTCTTTCGGCGATTTGTTCGACGATCAACCCCGGCTTGAATGGCGCGTGGTGCATCGCTATTCCGACGGCCGTTTCGTGACCCGGTATTTCAATCCGGCTACCGGGAAATGGCATAACCGGGTGGAAGTGCATACCAGCGACAATCCTCCCGCGCGCCACGTGGATCCGGCCAAAATCGGGCTGCCAGCCGCGCCAGCCACCTGGGAACCGCTTACCGGCGTCAAACCATGGCCCACCGGTATGCAACTTTGGCGTTTGATCCGTGAGGAAATGGGCGGGCACGGTGTGCTTGGCATGGATAGCGGCGGCCATACCCTGGTGCTGGAATCCCCGGAAGATATTTACGCTTATTATGATAATCCGGCGCCGTTTTACGAAAAGCGCGACCAAACCATTGACACGGTCCGGCGCCGCATGGCCATTATTAAAAACCTGGACATCAAGCCGGACTTCGTCTTCTGCGGCGGATCGGGCTCCCTGATCTTCCAGAGTCCCGCCATCTTCCGCGAACTGGCCCTGCCGATCCTCAAGACCGTCACCGATTTGGCGCATGCGATGGGCATTCCCACCCACGTCCATTCCTGCGGGCCCGAGGCGGCGCTGGTCAAAATGGCGGCGGAGGAAACCAGGCTGACCGTGATTGATCCGCTGGAGCCTCCGCCGATGGGCGACTGCAACCTGGCCGAACTCAAACGCCTTTACGGCAACCGCATCGTCCTTAAAGGCAATCTCCACACAACGGAAATCATGCTGCGCGGCAAGCCCGCGGATGTGATTGCCGCCTCGCGCCAGGCCATTGACGCGGCCGGGGCGGGCGGCCATTTCATCCTCTCCACCGGCGACCAATGCGGCCGCGACACGCCGGACGAAAATATCCGCGCCATGGTGGAAACCGCCCGGAGTTACGGAAAATACTGAACCATCATCATGATTTTCCAACGCCATTTTTCAGGCCGTGAACCTTGCCGTTCCGGTATTCAATCTTTGATCTGATTTTTCCCGCACCATGAACTCCATCGCAATATCCCGCACCGGCGCCTGGAAAATACTCGGTCTCGATCCGGACGGCACGCCGGCGGAAAACATCATCCTGCCCGACCCCCGCCGGCCGGATTGGCGGCCGGCACAAGTCCCCGGCGACATCAATGCCGACTTGCTGCGGCATGGCCGGATTCCCGACCCCCGCCTGGACGACCGCGCCCGGCAATGTTACTGGGTCACCGCGAAAGACTGGTGGTATTGCGCCGCGTTTGACGCGCCGGCGCCCGGCGCGCCGGATGCCGCTCTGGTTTTCGAAGCGCTGGACGGCACGGCCGATGTGTTTTTAAATGGAAAATTCCTGGGCACCGCCGACAACGCCTTTCATCCCTGGCGCTTCCCGGCGGCGGGCCTCTTAAAACCCTGCCGGAATCAACTGTGCCTCCGGTTCCGTTCCATTGATCGTTATTTCGGCGGGCCGCGCGCCGATGACCTGGCCGGATGGCCCGGCAAGCGCGCCTTCCTGCGCAAGCCGCAATTCTGTTTCGGCTGGGATTGGGCGTTGCCATTGCCTTCGATGGGCATCGCCGGGGCAGTCCGGCTGGAATTCAACAATGCCTTGTATTTTGCCGACTTCAGCCTCCAGCCCTTTGTTTCCGGCCGCGTTGACTTCGGTTTTGAGGTCTCGCCCGCCGCCCGCCGGCAGGGCTATGAGATCGCAATTTCCGTGTCCGGCCATGGGGCCGATGTGCAACGCCGGCTGGACCGGCGTTCAGGCATCAGTTTTTCCGGCCATGGCGCGGACGGCGCGGAAAGCCCGGCCGCGCCGTTCAAATCCTATTGTTCATTGATCATTCCTGATCCGCAACTCTGGCAGCCTAATGGATTCGGCCGCCAGCCGCTTTATGATTACACCGTCCGCCTGCTGGTTGACGGCCGGGAAGTTGACGCGCGGCATGGCCGCCTGGGCTTGCGCGAAACCGCCATCATCGAGGAGCCGTTTACCCCTCCCTTTGACGGCGGCATGTCGTTCCATATCGCCGTTAACAGCGAAAAAATATTCTGCAAGGGGTCCAACTGGGTGCCGCTGGAATTATGGCCCGCAACGGCCGCGGAAGAGCAGTACCGGTTCTACCTGAACATGGCGCGCGCCGCCGGGTTCAACATGCTGCGAGTCTGGGGCGGCGGCATTTACGAGCGTGATATTTTTTACGATCTCTGCGATGAATACGGCATCATGATCTGGCAGGATTTCATGTTCGCCTCCTGCGGCTACCCGCTGCGCCTGCTGCGCGATAAAATTATCCGGGAAGCGGAATATCAAATCAAACGCCTGCGCTCTCATCCGTGCCTCGCGCTCTGGTGCGGCTGCAATGAGGATATTTATTCCTGGCAGCATCCCCATGATCAGGCCGCGCCGGATGCCGTCAACCAGCAGGACACGGGCGGTTATGCGGCAAAAGCCCAGGCCGCCGAAAAATGGGAAATCAACCGGCTTCGTGACGATCCGGAGCTTTACGGCATCCTGCTGCGCGGGCTGGTCGGCCGCCTGGGATTGAATATTCCCTACGTGGAGTCCAGCCCGGCTTCGCGCGACGACTGCGGCAATGTCCCCTTGTCCGGCAACTGCCATATCTCGGCCTGGAAATACGCCCTGTTCCAAGCCAACGGCCAGCCGGAAAATTTTCGCCGGCATTTCGAGCAAATCTGCTCGTTCAACTCCGAATTCTGCGACCAGGGACCCTGTTCCGCCGCGGCGTTCCGGCGCTTTTTTTCCGGGCAAAATCTCTGGCCGCCGAATGACGTCTGGACTTACCATATCCAGCGCGGACACAAGCAACTCCCGCATCATGAACAGACCCTGTTCATCGCCGGCGGAATTTTCGGCCCGATCAAATCGCTGGAGGACTACGTCAAATTCGGCCAGGCGGCCCACCTGGAGATGACCCGCTGCGAATTCGAGGCCGCGCGGCGCGACCGGCCAAACTGCGGCGGAACCATGTCCTGGATGTTCAATGACTGCTGGCCGACGTCCAATTGGTCCATTATTGATTACTACCGCGCGCCCAAACCGGCGTACTATGCGTCAAAACGCGCCTGCGCTCCGATTTTGCCGGTCGTTTTCCCGCGCGCCGGATTTTTCGAATTCTTTGTGGATAATCAAACGCCGGACGCCGCTGACGTCCGGGTGATTTACGGCATGGAAACCCTGGCCGGCCGGCGCTTGCTGGAAAAGTCGCAACTCCTTACCCTGCCGGCCAACCGGAACCTGGTGTTTGACCGCCTGCCGGAGGCGGGACTGGGCGCCCCGCTTGACGCCTATTTGTTCATTGACGCCGAAGTCAACGGGACGCCCCTGCCGCGCCAGTGCTGGTTCCCGCATGGCTGGCGGGAGGTCCCCTGGCCTGATCCGACGATCTCGGCAACATGCGCGTCCGTCCGGCGTCATCCGGATGATGCATGGTCGGCGGAAATATCCCTGGCGGCCGACGCCTTTGTCCGGCTCTGCCATGTTGCGCTGGCGGCCGGCCCGGCCGCCGGCCGGGCCGCGCCGGCGGCGGAGTATTCGGATAATTATTTCGATTTGCCGCCCGGCCATGCTCATGTCATTACAATCACGTCCCCGCGTGAAATCAGGCAGGCAGACCTTCGCGTCGGGCATTGGCAAGGGGCGTGGCTGTGAGCCGGACGCCGGGCCGGATTGACAAATCGCCGGTGGAAGGTAATATGCCTCCCGGAGCAACGGATTATGTCGCATTTTAACTGTACTACCAGCACGCATGGCCGGCGGCACTTGGAGCTTGAAATTACGTATCCCCTGGACCGCTCCGCCCGGGGCCGCGAAACCTACCGGCTGGATGCGTGGTTCTTCATCCCCCCGCCCCTCCAGCACTGGTACGAATTCAATCCGCGCGAACAGTTTTTCCGCGACTTGACCGCCTATACCCGCTTCCAACCATTTCCGCTTTCCCTGGGCGCCCTGGCCAATATGCTGGACGAGCGCAATCCCATGTGCCGCATCCGCAGCCTGGCGGTGTTTGCCGCGCTGGATACCGAGCCGACGCAGAAAAAAATCATCTATGAAATGCGCATGTTGATCAATGTTTTCCAAAGCCAGTTCCGCGGCCAGTGCGCCTTGATCGATGAAATGGCCGATGGCAAAAATTACCCCGCCGCCAAGGTGGCCGTGGTTGTCCGGCGCCTGCTGAACGAAATCTCACTGATCTTGAAACATTTCGCCGAGTTGGAACCGCTCATTCTCGCCCCGCACGTTCCGCCGATTGTCCGCAACCATTACCGCTGGGCGGACGAATCCTTCAGCATCCGGGCGGAAAAAAACTTTTACCGGCTTTACCGCTCCCTGTCCAAGGCCGGCATATTGCCGGAGCTGGCGGCGCTGTGCCGCGCCGAAATCGCCGCGCAAATCGCCCACCGCCGCGGCCGCCAGTACGAAACCGTGGTGGACCCGCGCAACGACCGCACGAACGAGCTGTTCAGCTTCCGCGAGCATCAGTTGAAAAAATGGGCCGAAAGCGTCATGTACATGACCGTCGCCCGCAGCCGCCTGCCGCAGCATGTGCTGCATCTTTCCTTCGGCATCGCCGCTGCCGTGGCCATGGCCGTCGCCGTCGCCGCCGCGGTGGTCGCCGAAACGTATTTTAATGTGCACAGCTATCCCTGGGCCATCCTGGCCGTTGCCGCCTACGTGTTCAAGGACCGGATCAAGGATGTCCTGCGCAACTGGGCGCAACACCTCCTGCCCCGCTTCATCGCCGACCGCATGCAGCGCCTGATCAACCCCTACTCCGGCCGCCGCGCCGGTTTGACGCGCGAACGCGTGCGCATGACGCACATGGAAAACCTGCCGATGGAAGTGCGCCGCCTCCGGCACAACCGCCAGCATCCCTACCGCGGCTTGACCCCGCCGGAGGATGTCCTGCATTACCACAAGGAAGTCAAGTTCCATTCCGACCGCCTGCGCGCTACCGAAAACCGGTTGACCGCACTTTGCGAAATCCTGCGGCTGGACATGCGCCACTGGTTCTACAAGATGGACAAAGCGGATGATGACCTGACTTGCGTGGAAGGGGAAAAGGTCCGGTTGATCAAATCCCGCCGGGTATATCACATCAATGTCATCCTGCGCCTGACGCACAACGGCGGCAGCCGTGAACCCCCGGCGCTCTACCGCTACCGCCTGGTGGCCAACCGCGCCGGCATTGTCCGGATCGAGGAAGCGTCGGGATGAAGCAGCGCATCCGCATTGCAATTATCGCCGACTTGCACCGCCAGACATACGATCCCGGCGGCGCCGCTCAACGCCAGGGATATTTTGCCGATATCTTCCTGCTGCGGACCGTTCATCGCCTTAACCGGTTCATCCGCCCCGATGTCACCCTGGTCCTGGGCGACCTCCTGGATGAACCTAACGCCGGCCGGGCCGCACGCCTGCTGGCCGGACTGCGGCGGATTCTGGACCTCCTGGAATCACCCTGCATCGTCCTCCCCGGCAATCACGATCCGGCCCCGGATGTTTTTTACCGGACCATGCCCCGTCCGCCGGAACAGATGGACGTCCAGGGCGTCCGGCTCCTGCCTTTTGCGGATCAGCAAACCGAAGGATACAACGCCCGCCGCAGCGCGCCGGACATCGCGCGCCTGGCCGCCGCGCGCCGTGATTTCAACGGCCCGATTGTGACAGTCCAGCATGTGCCGCTTTCGCCGCCCGGCCGGTCCGCCTGCCCCTACAACTACGCCAACGCGCCGGATATTATTTCCGCCATGCGCGCCCAAGGCATCAACTTTGCCATCAGCGGCCATTATCACCGGGGCATGGAACTGGCTGATGCCGGCATGACTTTTATTGCCGCGCCGGCCTTGTGCGAGCAGCCTTTCCAATTCCTGGTGGCGGACATGCATGACGGCATGATTGATCTCACCCGGCATGCGCTGGCCAACCCCGCGGAACTGGGCCTGGCGGATTTCCACGTGCATACGCCCTACGCTTATTGCAATGAAAACATGGATATCTGCCGGTCGTTGAAGCTTGGCAAGCTGTTCGGATTGAAACACATGGTCTTCACCGAACATTCCGGCCATTTATACTTCGGTAAAAGCGATTACTGGTCGGGGAATTTTTTGCGCGGCACGGCGCCGCTGCCGGCCGGTCGGGCGGCGGCTTATTTCGCCGACACCGCGCGCCTGGATTCGGCCTTCGCCGCCGCCGGCATGGAACTGGACTGCGATTTCGCAGGGCGGCCGGTGATCCGGCCGGAGCATTTCAAGGCGCTGCGCCTGCCGATCGGCGCGGTGCATTTTCTGCCCGGCCTGCCGGCGCCGCAGCCCGATCCGGCGCGGGTGCAGGATGAATTTCTGGGGATGCTCCGCCGGTTTCTGCGTTCCGGCATCGTCAGCCTGGCGCATCCGCTGCGCATCTTCCAGAAAAACCGGCTGCCGCCGCCGGCCGCCATCTTCCCGCAACTGGCGCAATTGCTGCGGGCAAACAACGTGGCCGCCGAGCTGAATTTTCATACCAACCATCCCGACCCGGAATTTTTCCGGGTGTGCCTCGACCGGGGCGTGAAAATCGCGCTGGGCAGCGACGCGCACAACCTGTATGAAATCGGCGAATTCTACCCGCACCTGCGGTTCCTGCGGGATGACTGCGGCTATGACGGCGATTTGGCCGATGTGCTGCTGGCCCCCGATGCGAACTGATTGTCCGCAGGTCAGGACGACAGAAACTCCGTCATCAACTTAACGCACCTGTCCGGCGCCTCGGCCAGGCTCATGTGCGCCGCGGGCAGAACCGCGAGCTGCGCCCGCGGCAGGCGCTCCGCCAGCGCCCGCGCATCCTCCGGCGGCGTCAGAAGGTCCTCGGCCCCGGCCATTAACAACGCCGGCGTCCGGATTTGGTCAAGCCACTCCCGGGCGTCAAAGGCAACCATGGCAGCCAGTTGCCGCTCGAAATCCGCCGCAGTCTGCGCCGCCGGGAGGGCGGCGACAGCATCCATTAACGCTTGCGCCCGGGATTGATCCGCCAGCCAGGCCTCGGAAAACAACCAGGGCATGATCACCGGGAAAATCCGGCCGGCGGAAAGTCCGGCACGCCATAAATGCGCATTGGTCCGGAAAACAAATTCGCTGCGCGCCCGCAGCCGGACGCAGGGATTGCATAAAATCAACCGCGCCACCCGCGCGGGGTGCCGGCGGGCGGCGGCCAAGGCAATGGCGCAGCCCATGGAATGCCCGGCCAGGCAGGCCGCCGGCACAGCCAGGGCATCCAGCAGGGCGCAGGTGTCATCCGCCAGGCAGTCAATGTCAAACGGCGCGGACGGCGCGCGCGTCCGCCCGACACCGCGGTTGTCGAAAACGATCACCCGGAATTTTTCCGCCAAAGGCCCGCGCACGGGCGCCCAGGCGTCATGCGCCGCCCCCAGCCCGGCAATGCAAACCAGCGGCGCGCCCGTCCCCCGCTCCTCGTAATATATTTCCAGGCCGCCGGCGGCGATCATTGGCATGCTGCGCCCCCAATTCAGTAATCGTGTTCGGCAACTGGAATATTCTCACACGAAGTCACAAGAACACCAAGAAAAAACTTTCAGACAATGGTGGAACTTGGCGCCAGTTTATGCTACATTGAACTAGCGTCCGGCATAAACAGCCCGGCGCGCGGAAAGTCTACATATGTGGTTTGTATATAATTGCGTTTTTACGCTGGTCTACCTCCTGATGCTCCCGTATTTCTTCCGCCGCATGTGGCGCCGGGGCGGCTACCGCCGCGGTTTCCTCCAGCGCCTCGGCCGCTACGATGCCGCCACCCTCGCGCAGCTTGACGCCCTTCCGCCGGCGCAGCGGATATGGGTGCATGCCGTCAGCGTGGGCGAAATCCGTGTGGCGCTGGATTTCATCGAGGCCTTGCGGCGCCGGCGCCCGGAGTTGCGCTTCATCCTCACCACCACAACCTCCACCGGCCATGCGCTGGCGCGTAAATATTTGTCCCCGCGCGATGTGCTGCTGTATTACCCGGCCGACTTCCCGTCTGTAGTGCGCCGGACAGTCAACCGGTTGCAGCCGCGGATGCTGGTGCTGGTGGACGGCGAATTCTGGCCTAACCTGCTGCGCGCGCTGCACGCCCGGCGCATTCCAACCGCCTTGATCAACGGCCGGGTCTCCGCGCGTTCGTTCCGCGGCTACCGCCGGATTCGCCCCTGGGTGGCCCCGGTGCTGGCCGGCCTGGATTTCTGCGGCATGCAAAGCCGGGGAGACGCCGAACGGCTGACAGTCCTGGGCGCCAACCAGGATCGGGTGCATGTCCTGGGTTCAGCCAAGTACGACGTGGCACTGGCCGCGCGCCGCGCGCATGACGGCGCCGCCGTCCGCCGGGCGCTACAGGCAGCCGGCCTGGGCATGGACCGGCGTTTTCTGGTGGGCGGGTCAACCTGGCCGGGCGAAGAAACGGTCCTGCTGGAAACATTTAAACGCCTGCGGGAAGAGGACCCGTTGGCCCAATTGATCCTGGTGCCGCGCCACATGGAGCGTGCCGGCCCCGTGCTGGAGGATATCCAGCGCGCCGGACTGCCGGCGGCGCGATGGAGCCTGGTGCGCCCGCGGCCGGGCGGGCCGGCAGCCGCTCCGTCCGCCGACCTCAACGGCAAGGTGTTGTTGGTGGACACTACCGGCGATCTGCCGGAATTTTACGCCCTGGCCGAAGTCATTTTCGTGGGCAAAAGCCTCTGTCAGCACGGCGGCCAAAATGTGGTCGAGCCCGCGGCCTTCGGCAAGGCGGTTGTGACGGGACCGCATATGGAAAACTTCTCCGGCGTGATGGAAGACTTGCTGGCTGCGAACGCCGTGATCCAGGTGCGGGACCGCCAGGCACTGGAAGACGCGCTGCTGCGGTTGTGGGGCAATCCGCAACTGCGCCGGGAATACGGCGACCGGGCCCGGCAACTGGTGGAAGCCAAGGCCGGCGCGGCGGATGCCAGCGCCGCGCAAGTATCTGAATTGCTTTGATTGATTTTACGGGGAATAAAACATGAAAATCCTGATTATCGGCGGCGGCGGCCGTGAACATGCCCTGGCCTGGAAACTCGCCCGCGACAGCGCGCGGCCGGAAATCTTTTGCGCGCCGGGCAATGCCGGCACGGCCGCGCTGGGTGAAAATCTCCCCATCCGGGCCGACGATCTGCCGGCGTTGTCCGCCTGGGCGCGCGGCGCGCGGCCGGCCCTGACGGTGATCGGCCCGGAAGCCCCGCTCTGCGCCGGCCTGGCGGATTTGTTGCATGCCGCCGGTTTGCGGGTGTTCGGGCCCGTCCAAAGCGCCGCCCGGCTGGAAGGCAGCAAACTATTTGCCAAGGAAGTCCTCGCCGCCGCCGGTGTACCCACGGCCGCGGCCCGGCCTTTTGACAGCGCGGCCGAAGCCAGGGCGTATCTCCGCGATGCGCGGCTGCCGCTGGTGGTCAAGGCCGATGGCCTGGCGGCAGGCAAAGGCGTGTTGATCTGCCAAACCGCCGCCGAAGCCGACGCCGCCGTGGATGCCGCCATGGTGCGCAACGAATTCGGCGCGGCGGGGCGCCGGGTACTGATCGAGGAATGCCTGGCCGGCAATGAAATCTCCGTCCTCGCGCTGGTGGACGGGCGGCGCGCCCTCCTGCTGCCCCCCGCCCAGGACCACAAGCGCATCGGCGACGGCGACCGCGGCAAGAATACCGGCGGTATGGGCGCCTACTCACCCGCGCCGTGGGATACCCCGGACTTCCGCGCCATGGTGCTGGACACCATCTTCAACCCCACCCTGCGTGAATTGAGCCGGCGCGGTATCGAGTACCGGGGCGTGCTGTATGCCGGACTGATGCTGACCCACGCCGGACCGCAGGTCCTGGAATTCAACTGCCGGTTCGGCGACCCGGAAACGCAGGCAATCCTGCCGCGCCTGCAGTCGGACCTGCTCCCCGCCCTCGCAGCCTGCAGCGCTGGCAGCTTGGACGACAGCCTGCTCGAGGTCAACCCGGCCGCCTGCGCCTGCGTGGTGCTCGCTGCCGGCGGCTACCCCGACCAATACCGTAAAGGCGACCTCATCACCGGCCTGGAAGCGGCGGCGGCGTTGCCTGACACTGTGATTTTTCACGCCGGCGTCAAACTCGACGCCGGCCGTCCGGTCACCGATGGCGGCCGGGTGCTCAGCGTCTCCGCTCTGGGCGCCGACCTGCCGGCGGCCGTGACGCATGCTTACCGGGCGGCGCAATTGATCAAATTCAACGGCGTCCATATGCGGAAGGATATTGGGGCGCGGGCGCTGAACGCGGGGTAGCCGGCGGCATGGGCTGCGCTCTGCGAAGTTTTGTGATAAGGGAGGAAATATGAAATCCAGGCATAAACCAGCCGTTGCAGTGGTCATGGGCAGCGATTCGGATTGGCCGGCCATGCAGCCGGCCGTCAAGACACTGGCGGAATTCGGCATCACGTGCGAGGCGCATGTGATGTCCGCCCACCGCACGCCCCGCCGGGCCGCGGAATTCGCGGAAAGCGCCGCGCGCCGCGGCTTGCAGGTCATCATCGCCGCCGCCGGCGGCGCCGCCCACCTGGCCGGCGTGCTGGCCGCGCATACCACCCTGCCGGTGGTCGGCGTGCCGTTGAAAGGCGGCGCCCTGGACGGTTTGGACTCCCTGCTGGCCACCGTGCAGATGCCGGCCGGCGTGCCCGTGGCCACTGTCGCCCTGGGTTCGGCCGGCCCGGTGAATGCCGCCATCCTGGCCGCGCAGATCCTGGGTTTGTCGCGCCCGGGCGTGGCGGCGGCGTTGCGGCGCCACAAACAAAAACTGGCTGCCAAAGTGGACCTTGCCGACCGGCGTATCCAAAGCGGAGCGGAGGTGCAGGCATGAGCTGGCTCCCACGAATCATGTTGATCGGCCTGCTGGCGGCCGGCCTGGCGGCGGAGCCGGACGCGGGCGCGGCGGCGGCACCCGGCGATCCCGACAAAATCGCCGCGGATTTTTCCAGCCTGATCAATCTGCTGGCCGGGCAGGGCGCGCTTCGGGATGACGGCGAACTGGCCGGACGCTTGCGCCTGGCGGTCTGCCGGGCGATCGATCCCGGGTCTGAAATCCTGGATCAGGCTGCAGCGGACCGCCGCCGGGAGGAAGAGTCCGGCATCTTCTTCGGCATCGGCGTGCAAATGGAAATCCGCGATCGGCGGCCGCGGGTACTGCAGGCGCTGCCCGATGGTCCGGCCGCCGCCGCCGGCCTGCCGGCCGGCGCGTTGATTGAAAAAATTGACGGGGCCGACACACTGGACCTGCCGCTGGCCGATGTCGTCGCTCTTCTACGCGGGCAACGGGATCAGCCCGTGACGTTGGAATACCGTCCGCCGGCCGACGCCAGAGACCCGGACCCGGCCGACGTCAATTCGGCGCCAGCCGCACCGCCGGAAAGCCGCACCATCCAGTTAACGCGGTCGCTCATACATATGCCGATGACGGGCATGACGGAGGAATGGCCGCTGCAACTGGCCTACATGAAGATCAACGGCATTTACGACGGCTCCGGCGCATATGCCGTCCGGCAATTGCAGGATTGGGCCACCCAGGAGGTCGCCGGCGTCATTCTCGACCTGCGCGGGGCCGACGGCGCCGACCTGCCTTCCGTCGCGGAGATCGGCTCCCTGTTCGCGCAGGAAGGCCAGCCGCTTTTCCGCGTGCAGGCCGGCGGCGGCCGGGAAGCCGCGGCGTATTCCGCCAGTCAGCCGAAGCCCCTGCCCATACCGGTGATGGCGCTGATAGACGCCGATACACGCGGCGCGGCGGCCTGGCTGGCAGCCGTGTTGCGGAATTGCCGGGGCGCGATGCTGATCGGCGCGGCCTGCCCGCATGACCTGGCCGTGCGGACGCCAGTTCCGCTCCCGGATGGCCGCGTCCTGTTTATCGCCACGCAACGAATCGAACTGCTCCCGCCGGCGGACACACCCGCCATGCTCGCGCCGGATGTGCAAATCCCGGCCGGCGCCAGCCTGCCAGCGCCGCCGGAGACCGAGAAATCCGATAACGACATCTTCGTTAAAATCACCGACCAGGAACGCCAGGAGCGCGCCCTCTCGGAGCGCATCGGCCGGGACGCCGTCCTGCGCCGCGCAGCGGATATCCTGCTGGGCCTGAAAGCCCTGGGCATCAAGACGGAGTGATTGGCCGGCGGTAGCGGCGCAACTGCTTGTCCTGCGTAGTCTGACAAAGCAGGACGTTGCGCTCCCCATCCGGATGTCCGGCAAAGCCGGACCGCTACAGGCGCGCCGGATCGGATCCCGATTCCCATCCTCCGGCAACCTTCAACCCAATTCTCCGCCCCGCCGCCGCAGCCGCAGCGAATTGAGCACCACGGTGATGGAACTGCCGGCCATGGCGATTTCCGCCAGCACGGGATGCATCATTCCCAACATCGCCAGCGGCAGCATGACCAGGTTGTAAATAAACGCCCAGAATAAATTCTGGCGGATGGTGGCGAAAGTCGCGCGGCTCAGTACCACGGCCTGCACCACGGCCTCCAGACCGCCCCGGACCAGCACAATGCCGCCGGCTTCGACCGCCACATCCGTGCCGGCGCCAACCGCCAATCCGACCTCGGCCTGGGCCAGGGCGGGCGCATCGTTGATGCCATCGCCCACCATCGCCACAATTTCGCCTTGCGCCTGCATCTGCCTCACGGCCGCAGCCTTATCCACCGGCAACAATCTGGCGATGACCCGGTCAATCCCCACCGCCCGGGCCACCGCCTGCGCGGTGCGTTCGTTATCGCCGGTCAACATGACCGGCGTCAGGCCCAGGGCGCGCAAGGCTGCCACAGCTTCACGTCCGCCCGGCTTGATCGGATCGGACACAGCCAGCACGCCGGCCGCCCGGCCGTCCACCGCCGCCACGACCGCGGTTTTCGCCTGGCTTTCCAATTCCGCCAGGGCTCCCTCCAGGCCAACCGGCATGGTTACGCCCAATTCTTCCATCCACATGCGGCTGCCGACGGCCACCCGGCGGCCCGCCACCTGCGCGCGGACGCCGCGTCCCGGCAGGGCCTGAAAATCCGATGCCGGCGCCGGAGTTATCCCGCGCTCCCGCGCCGCGGCGGCAATGGCCGCGCCAAGCGGATGTTCGGAGTTGACCTCCACGCCGGCCGCCAGCCGCAGCAATTCCGGCCCGTCCCATCCGGCGCCGGGCTGGAGATCGGTGAGGGCCGGCTTGCCGGCCGTAATCGTGCCGGTTTTGTCTATCGCTATCACAGTCGCATTCCGCATGAGCTGGATGGCGGCGCCCTGGCGGATCAGGATGCCCCGCTCGGCGCCGAGGCCGGAGCCGACCATCAGCGCCGTGGGCGTCGCCAGACCCAGCGCGCAGGGACAGGCCGCCACCAGCACCGCGATTGCCGCGTAAAGCGCCAGCGCGGCCGGACCCAACTGCGGATTGACCCACGGCAAAAATCGCGCCGTCCGGGCGGCCAGGCCCGCAAAGCTGTCCGGCCACAGCAGCCAGGCCGCCAATGTCAGCCCGGCCAGCACCATCACCGCCGGCACGAAAATCGCCGTCACCCGGTCGGCCAGCGCCTGCACCGGCACCTTGGACATCTGGGCTTCCTCCACCAGCCGGATAACCTGGCTTAAGAAGGTCTCCGCTCCCACCTTTTCGGCGCGGACGCGCAGGACGCCATGCTGGTTGATGGTGCCGCCGATCACCGGGTCACCCGGCGCCTTGCGCACCGGCATGGGTTCGCCGGTGGCCAGCGATTCATCCACGCTGCTCAGTCCGTCCGCCACCGCGCCATCCGCCGGGATTTTCTCGCCCGGCCGGATGATCATGATATCGCCCTTCCGCAGTTCGGCGATGGGTATGCGCTGCTCTGCGCCTCCCCGCTCCACGCAGGCTTCTCTCGCCGCCTGCTCCGCCAGCCGGCGGATGGCCTGGGAAGCGCGGCCGCGCGCCCGCGCCTCCAGGTACCGGCCGGTAAGATGAAAAGCCATGATCATGCCGGCCGCGCCGGCAAATCCATGCAACGCCGGGCCGCGTCCATAATGGTACGGCAGCGCCAGCCAGCCCGAACTCCAGGCTGCCAGTGTTCCCAGCGCGATCAGGGCATCCATATTCGGCGCGCCGCGCCGGATGGTGCGCCAGGCGCCGCGCAAGGTTTCCCATCCCGGAACGAAAACCGCCAGCCCCGCCAGCGCCAGCATGCCCCAGGCATGCGGCAAATGACCCAGCAGCGGCCGGGCCAGCAGCATGTCCGCCAGCATCCAAAACATCAAGGGCAGCGTGAACAGCCAGGCCAGCCGCATGCGGCAGCGGGCAGCGTCCAGCCGGCGGCGGTCGTCCGCCGCCGCATCGGCCGGGGCCGCCGCCGGAGCGGCGGCGTATCCCAGGCGCGCCACGGCCGCCGCCAGCACTGGCAGGCCGGCCTGGCCGGCGGCGTGCTCCACCCGCGCGGAGCCCAGCGTCAAATTAACCGCGGCGGACCGCACGCCGGGCACTTGCATCAGGGCTTTTTTAACAGCCGCGGCGCACCCGGCGCAGTGCATCCCGCCAATCCGCAAGTTTGTAATCTGTGTCCGCATGGCGGCATCATAAACCGCGTCTACGGCGACAGTCAATCCGGAAAGACAGCCGGTGACAGCTCCGGTCCGGCCAGCCGGCGAATCGGGCTTGGTCTTGAATATCCTGCTGGATATGCTATGTTGCCGGCATTTTCACCATGCGGATCAATCATGGAGCACATATGATCAAGGCGGCGTTTATCGGCGTGGGCGGTATTTCGGCAGCGCATTTGCGCTGCCTGCAGGGGCGGAAAGATGTAAAAATCGCCGGCCTGGCCGACCCGAACCGCGCCAATGCGGAAAAGCGGCAGGCGGAATTCGGCGGCGATATTTTCACCGATTACCAGACCATGCTCGAGCGGATTAAGCCCGATGCCGTGTGGTTGTGCACGCCCTCCACCGTGCGCCGGGAACCGCTGCTGGAATGCGCGCGGCGGCGCATTCCGGTGTTTTGCGAAAAGCCGGTGGAACGCCGGGTGCCCGTCGGAGCGGCCATCGCCGCTGAACTGGCGCGGCTGAAGGCGCGCGTCCAGGTGGGGTACGTATTCCGCTGCATCCCGCTGGTGGATGAACTGCGCCGGCGGATGCGCGGCGACCGCATTCACCTGGTCCAGTCATTCTACTGCTGCGGCATCAGCCTGGCCATGAGCATGCCGAAGTGGTTTTACAACAAGCGGCTTTCCGGGGGCGCGCTGGCGGACCAGGCGACGCACAATTTCGATCTGCTGCGCCACCTTTTCGGCGAAGTCCGGCAAGTCCGGGGCATGCGGCACAATCCCGTCCATCCGCGGCGCGGGGATTATACCGTCGAGGAAACCCTGGGCGCGTTGCTGATGTTTGACAACGGCCTGATCGCCGCGCATGTGCATACCTGGGTCGGCGACAGCTGGCGCAATGAAATCGTGCTGAGCGGCGAAAAACGGGTCTACCGCCTGCAACCGTCCCGGGGAACGCTGGTGGTCGAGGACCAGCAGACCCGGTCGGCCAACGACCCCCCCGTGGCAGGCAAATCCGGCGCCGCCAAACCCGCGCCTTTCCGCTACGATCAACCGGCGGGCTCAATTTACGGCTACGAGAATCAAATATTTCTCAAGCAGGTGCAATCGGGCGACTGGAACCGCAATCCCTGCTCTTACGCCGACGGCTTGAAGACGCTGGAATTGACCGCCGCCTGCGACCGGGCCATTTCCCGGTAACATTCCCGCCGCGGTCGGCGGAGGTTAATGAATTTTGTTCTGCTCGCGCCGGCGGCGGATGATTTCTTCCGACAGCCCGGCGGGCACCGGCTCGTAGCGTTCGAAGGCCATTGTATATCCCGCACGGCCCTGGCTGATGGTGCGGATGACATTGGCGTAGCCGAACATCTCGTTCAGCGGCGCCATGCCGCGGATCAAGCGCTGCCCGGCCTGGGTTTCCATCGCATCAATCCGGCCGCGGCGCTGGCAAATCGTGCCGGACACCGGCCCGACGTAATCTTCCGGCGTGGTGACTTCCAGTTGCATCACCGGCTCGATCAGCGTCGGCCTGGTTTTCAGGAACAGTTCGCGGAAACACTGGCGCGCCGCCTCCTGGAATGCCATTTCGCTGGAGTCCACCTCGTGGAAGGTGCCATCGAAGACCGTCACCTTCAAATCCACCACGGGGTAGCCGGCAAACGGACCCTTCTCCAGGGCCTTGATCACGCCCTTTTCCACCGCCGGTATATACTCGGTGGGAATGCGTCCGCCCTTGACTTCGTTGACAAATTCAAAGCCCGACCCGGGCGGCGTCGGTTCCAGTTTCAGGCAAACATGCGCGTACTGGCCGCGCCCGCCTGATTGCTTGACATGCTTATATTGGCCTTCCGCGGGCTGCCGGCCGGTTTCCCGGAACGCCACCTCGGGCTTGCCGACCGCCACCTGGCAGCCGAACTCGCGTTTCAGGCGGTCCACCAGAATCTCCAGGTGCAGTTCGCCCATGCCGGAAATAATGGTTTCTTCCGTTTCCTGGTCCTGGCTGACGATGAATGTCGGATCTTCTTCGGCCAGGCGGTGCAGACCTTCCAGGGTCTTCTCGTTTTCCGTCCGGTTTTCCGGGCGGATGCTGATGGACATCACCGGGGCCGGAAACTCGATGTCTTCCAGGCGGATGGGTTGCCGCAGATCGCAGAGCGTATCGCCCGTGCGCGTGCGGTTCAAGCCGACCACCGCCACGATGTCGCCGGGCCCGGCGACATCGATCGCTTCCTGCCGGTTGGCATGCATGCGTAAAAGGCGGCCGATCCGCTGCTCGGTATCGCGGTTGCTGTTGAGCACAATCTCGCCCGGATGCACCGTGCCGGAATAAACCCGGATATACGACAGGCGCCCAATATGGCGGTCGCTCATCATTTTAAAGGCGATGGCGGAGAAGGGGGCGTCCGCCGCCGGCGGCCGGAGCTGCGCGGGATCGTCGGCCGCGGCCACGGGCGGCAAATCGAGTGGCGACGGCAGATAACGCACGATGCCATCCAGCAGCCGCTGGATGCCGCGATTCTTAAAGGCCGATCCGCAAAAGGCCGGAATCAGGCGCCGGCTGATGGCGGCCTGGCGCATGGCGGCCAGAATCTCGTCGTTGGACAAGTCGCCCTGCTCCAGGAACTTTTCCAGTAACGTATCGTTCTGCTCGGCGCAGGCTTCCACCAGGTTGGCCCGCCACGTGCGGGCAAACTCCTGCAAGTCAGGCGGAATCTCCTCCTCGGTATATTGCCGGCCCAGGCTGGCGTCGGCATAATACACCGCCTGCATACTGATCAAATCCACGACGCCGCGGAAATCCTCGCCCTGTCCGATCGGCAGCACCATCGGCACGGGCTGGCCGCCCAGCACTTCGCGGATTTTATCGAGCACATTGAAAAAATCCGCTCCGGTGCGGTCCATTTTATTGACAAATGCAATCTTGGGCACACCGTATTTTTCGCTTTGCTTCCAGACTTGTTCCGACTGGGGTTGGACGCCGCCCACGGCGCAGAAAAGCGCCACCGCGCCATCCAGCACGCGCAGGCTGCGCTCGACTTCCGCGGTGAAATCCACGTGCCCCGGCGTGTCGATCAGCGTAATCCGGTGCCCATCCCACGGCACGGTCGTGGCGGCCGAAGTGATGGTGATGCCGCGCTCGCGCTCCTGCTCCATCCAATCCATGGTGGCCGCGCCATCGTGGACTTCGCCCAATTTGTAATTCCGGCCGGAAAAAAACAGCAGCCTTTCGCTGACGGTCGTCTTGCCGGCGTCAATGTGGGCCATGATGCCAATATTACGGATTTTGTTCAAACCTGCGCTCATATCGTCCGCCTCTTGTTTCCCTTTCCCGGAAAAACGGGGTAATATGCACGGATTACCCCGCGACTGCAAGCAAAATCCCGCAAATTCCCGCATAAAATTGAATTTGCTTGCGCCCGGGGGCGCCGCTTGGTTTAATGCTATGCAAACGGGCGCCTGCCCGCAGGCGCCATTGGAAATGTTCAGGCAACGGAGAGACCACAATGTCGGAAATCTTTGAAGTGCATGGCCGGGAAATTCTCGATTCGCGCGGCAACCCCACCGTGGAAGTGGAAGTTAAACTGGAATGCGGTATCGTCGGCCGCGCGGCCGTGCCTTCCGGCGCCTCCACCGGGGAAAACGAAGCGCTCGAGTTGCGCGACGGCGACAAGCGCCGTTACGGCGGCAAGGGCGTCCTGCAGGCGGTCAAAAACGTCAACCGCGTCATTCAGCCCGAGCTGGTCGGTTTTGACGTCCTGGACCAGGCCGGCCTGGATACGCTGCTGATCAAGCTGGACGGCACCCCCACCAAGAAAAAACTCGGCGCCAATGCCATGCTGGGCGTTTCGCTGGCGGCAGCCAAGGCCGCGGCGGCATACACCGATCTGCCGCTGTACCGTTATATCGGCGGCGCCAATGCCAAGGTGCTGCCTGTGCCCATGATGAATATCATGAACGGCGGCGCGCATTCCGACGCGCCGGTGGACCTGCAGGAATTCATGATCATGCCCAAGGGCGCCAAAACGTTCGCCGAGGCCCTGCGCATGGGCACGGAAGTTTTCCATGCCCTCAAGGGCATCCTGAAGGAAATGAAACTCAGCACCGCCGTGGGCGACGAGGGCGGATTCGCCCCGAACCTGAAAAACAACACCGAAGCCCTGGAAGTCATCGTCAAGGCCATCCGCCGCGCCGGCTATCAGCCCGGCAAGGATGTCTTTATCGCCCTCGACCCGGCGGCCAGCGAGTTTTACGATGCCGCCAAGCGCCGCTACGTGTTCAAAAAGAGCGATAAATCCGTCCGCACTTCCGAGCAAATGGTGGAGTTTTACGCCGGTCTGGCCCGCAAGTATCCGATCATCAGCATCGAAGACGGACTGGCGGAAAGCGACTGGACCGGGTGGAAACTGATGACCGACCGCCTGGGCGGGAAGATGCAGCTGGTGGGCGACGACCTGTTTGTCACCAACACCCGCTTCCTCAAGAAAGGCATCGAACTGGGCGTGGCCAACTCCATCCTGATCAAGTTGAACCAGATCGGCACATTGACGGAAACCTTGGACGCCGTGCAGATGGCAAACCGCGCCGGTTACACCGCCGTCATCAGCCACCGGTCGGGCGAGACCGAGGATGCCACCATCGCGGATCTCACCGTGGCGGTCAACGCCGGGCAAATCAAAACCGGCTCGCTCTGCCGCACCGACCGTATCTGCAAGTACAACCAATTGCTGCGCATTGAAGAAGCCTTGGGGCGGAAAGCGGTGTTCGGCGGCATGCTGAAATTTTAAGCCGTCATCTCTGGTTGGCGCCGGGACCTTTGCCGAACGGGCCAAGCAGCTTTTCACGGCCGGATTAAGCGCCCATGAATGTCTGGCTGACAGTCTATCGCACGGCAACGGCTGTGTTTCTGGGCTTGGTTGTCATCGGGCTGGTCAGCCTGTTTCTGCCGAAAATCCGCGAAATCCGCGCCCTCCAGGGCGTGGTCACGCGCATGACGGAGGAGAAGCTCGCGGTCGAGGAAAGCAAGCAGATGTACATCTGGCAGCGGGAGCGTTTCGCTACCGACCCGAGTTTTGTCGAGCGGATAGCGCGCGAGGAATTGGGCAAGGCCAAGCCGGGCGAAATTATCTTCCGCTTTTCCGAAACCAATGCCAGGGAGTCAAGCGCGCCGACCCCATGAAGACCGGCATGAAAGCGCCTGAGCGCATCGTCACCGGACCGGTCGAACAACTGCCGATTTCCCGAGGTATGCTTTGTCCGCGACTGCCGGCAGGGCGGGCAGGCCCGGACCGCGCCGTCTGACCGCCGCCGGCAGGCCCGTCAGATCCGGCTCAGCGCCGTCAGGTGCGCCTTGTGGTAATGCTCGGCTAATTGCTTCCAATCGAACTGCTCGGCCAGTTCCTGGGCGTGAAATCGCATGGTAATGCGTTCGCGCAGGTCCATCCCGGCGAAGACCTGCATGATTTCCGTCAACTCTTCGGCGGACTGGCTGTAGTCCACATTGCGGCGGTGCACGACGTACAGCCCTTTTTTAACGCAATCGGGTGTCTGGCTGAGGATGTAGCTCCCGAATCCCGAGAGATCGGAAGCCACGGCCGGGATGCCGCGCGCCAGGCATTCCAGGGGCGTATAGCCCCACGGCTCGTAATAACTGGGAAACAGACCCAGGTGGCAGCCGCGCACGAACTGGTCGTAATCCAGGCCGAACAGCGGGTTGCTGGCGGTGACAAAATCCGGGTGGTACACCACTTTCACCGGGTCCTCCGCCCGGTTGATCAGATTGGTGGCGCGCAGCTGGTTCAACACCTCGTCGTGCTCGTTGTCCAGCATATCATGCGTCACCACGTACGGCAGGCGGGCGGTGCGCCAGGACTGCATGTTGCGCCGCAGCCGCAGCCGCCAGTACTCATCCACCAGGTTGTTCAAGTCGGGCATCTGGCCGGCGGCGACGGATTTAAACAGGCGTTCGCCCAGCTGGTCCTTCAGCGCCATGCAGGTGTTGTGCAATTCCTCCAGCATGACCTTGCTGTTGAGGACTTCAGCGTTCAGCGTGCGGTAAGGCCGGCGCGTAATGATAAAGAGCACAACCGTAAGGCCCTGGTTGGTCATTTTCAGCCGGTGATTCAGGCGCGCCAGGGCCTCGATTGTCAGGTCGAACCCCTTGTTGCGGTATTCGTAACGCCCGGAGGTAAAGCAATAAAGCGTACGGTTGAGGTTGAAATGGTAGCTCGGGAAGAAATGCCCCATAACAAACTTGTGGATTTTTTCCTTGTAAACTTTGTGCAGATTTTCCGATTCATGCCGGGCGATAAACCGCTCGATGTTCAAGCCGTTGGGCAGCACGGCGTCCACCTGCCGCCCCAACATATGCTCGCATTCCTGGGCGGTGACGGAGCTGACCGTGGTGAAAACATGGGCGCCATGCGCCGCGGCGCGCTCCAGCAACACCCGCGATTCGATATTGAACCGCCGGGCGTCCGCCTGCCAGTTGATGTGGGGCAAATGATCGTAAAACCATTTGTCGCCCGTCGCCAGGTAGCGGCCCAGCAGCGTGGCATGCGTGGTGAACACCGTCGCCGCCGGCAGCTTCAGCCGGCGGATTTCCGGGATGGCGGCGGCGCCCATCCACTCGTGGAAATGCGCCACCACCGGCGGCAAGGGCGGGCGCTGCTCGGCTAACAGGCGCAGAAATTCGCACACCAGGAAGCCAAACGCCAGCACGCCTTCAACCTCGCTGTCTTGCGCAGGCGAGCTGATCTTGTGGTGTTCCCACATGTAATACTTGATTTCCGCGATGCGGCCGCGCAAGCAGGCCGTATCCAGCAGAATCACCTGCGGCCGGCCGGTCACCAGCCAGCGGCCGTAATACGCGGTGAAGCCCAGCGCCTGGAAGGCCTTGACGGCCGGGCCCAGAGGCGCGGCGGGATACGCGGCTTCGAATTCCACCGCGGCGGTGGCGGGATTGTAGGGGCCGATCAGGCAATATTGGTTCCCCCAGCGCTCGACCATGGTCGGCGCCTTGGAACGGATCACGGTGTAAATGCCGCCCAGTTGCTGGCAAACCTCCCAGGCGATCTCCAGGAGCAGGGCGTGCGGACGCCGCGCCGCGGCGCCCGCTGTTTTAACCGGACCCGAGCTTGTTTCCTTTTTTGCAGCGGACATGCACACACCTCGTCCCGGGGGTTGCTTGCGGTAAACATGCCAATCAGCTACTTGTAGCAATTTAACCTGAATCGGCGTTTTGTCAATCACGGAGAATGCAATGTTACGGAATTTGGTTTTCCGGTTGGATTTGGCCGGCGGGTTGCATATAATGATTTTTCGATATGCATTGGAAAAAACATTTGTACTGGATCGTCCCGTTGCTGCTGCTGGATACGGCCTGCCTGACCGTTTATCTGCGCTGGGTGCAAACCCGTCCGGCGCCGGCGCCAGTCGCCGGCGAGATGGAACTGGAAACGCAACCGCCGCCCGCGCCGGTCTCCCAACTGCGCGCGCTGGCATTTCCCATACGCCGGGCCGGGCCGCTGGAGCCCGGGGCGCTTGATCCCGAAACGCCCGGCATTTTCCAGCCTACGGCTTCCGGCCGGCCGGAATCCGCGCTCTACGGTTCCACCCGCACCGGCCGGCGGGGCAAATACCTCCGCGCTACTTTCCATGAGGGCGTTGACCTGGCGGCCGGCCGGCGCGATCGACGGGGCCGCCCCCTGGATGAAATCATCGCCATCGCGGACGGTCAGACAGCTTACATCAACCGGATTGCCGGCAATTCTAATTATGGCAAATACGTGGTATTGAAGCATGCCGACCCGCTCGGGGAAATTTACAGCCTGTACGCCCACTTAGCCGAAATTCCGTCCGGCGTGCGCGCCGGCCGGCCGGTCAAGGCCGGCCAGACCATCGGCCGCATGGGCCATACCTCTTCGTCTCCCATTCCCATGCCGCTGGCCCACCTGCACCTGGAGATCGGGCTGATTTTGAACAGCCGCTTCCGCGCCTGGTACCGCGGGCAAAAATTGATTCCCGACCATGGCAATTTCCACGGCTGGAACCTGCTGGGCATTGATCCCCTCCGGGTGTTTGCTGCGCAGCGTCAAACACCGGATTTCAACCTGCAGTGCCACCTCGCGAAAATCACGCCCGCCTTCGAAGCCGTAATGCGGACGGCGGCTTTGCCGGATTATTTCCAGCGCTATGCGGGGCTGTGGCACGGCGCGGCGTTTGCGCCGCCGGCATTCACGATAGTCTGCTCGGAAAACGGTGTGCCACTGGCCGGCCGCAATGCCGATGCCGGCGAACTGGCGGCGCTCGGCGGCCGGACCGGCATGGTGCAAAATGTCAACCTGGCGGCGCTGGGCCGGAACGGCGCCCGCCTGATTTACCAGACTGACGGCCGCTGGGAACTGAGCCAGGCCGGCGAGAAATGGCGGGCCATGCTGCTGCACCGCTGACACCGCCATAAATATAAGTTAATTTGAAAAGTCGCCCCCTGCCACCTTGCGTGGCAGGAGCGAAAGGTTAGGCAAAAACACAACACTTTGTTTTTTAACAACATGCGGCGTTTTACATAGACTTGGTCTCCGGCAGGCTTGTCCGCCTCAGGTGGAACAAGCCCGTCTCGCGACTTGTGCAATTGGTTCAAATACTAGAATACGGGACTGACCCCTACTCCCTCCTCTGTCCTGGTTGACAACCGGTCAAAACAGGAGTAATTATTAATTAAGGATCGAGCACCGGCAGTCCAACGTCCGCATTTACAACCAGCAGTCCAAAAGGAGCGCCCCATGCAGGAACTGATCAATGAACTCGTGGCGAAACTGGGAGTGCAGCCCGGTCAGGCGCAGGGCGGGGCCGGCCTGATTTTCAAACTGGCCCAGGCCAAGTTGGGAGGCGATTTCAGCAAGATCGCGGCGGTGTTGCCCGGGGTGCAGGAACTGATCGCGGCGGCGCCGCAGGCCGGCGGGATGGCAAAACTGGCCGGCGGCTTGCTGGGCGCCATCGGCGGCGGCAAGGCGAAGGGCCTGGCGGACTTGGCCGGGCTGGCCGGCGGCTTCGCGAACCTGAAACTGGACAGCGCGATGGTGTCAAAATTCATCCCGATCGTCCTGGAGTTCGTGCAAGGCCGGGGCGGCGCGGGCGTCATGGAACTGCTGAACAAGGCGCTGCAGAAATAACACAGGCCGACGGATGCCCGGTAGTGCCGGCGCCAGCGCGTCATAAAACGATGCGCACTACAGCCATTTAATCCTTCCCATTCAAGGCCACCCTGATTTTCGCTTCCAGTTCCTTGATCAAAAACGGCTTCTGGATGAACGGCGCGCGCGGATTCAGCATCAGCAGGCCGGGCGAGTAACCGGACATGAAAAGGCAGCGCAGACCGGGCCGCAGGGCGGCCAGGCTCTCCGCCAGCTTCCGGCCGTTCTGCCCGGGCATCACGACATCGGTGATCACCAGTTGGATTTCGCCGTCGTATGTCCGCGCCCGTTCCAGCGCCGCCTGGGGTGAGTTGGCGGTCAGGACCTTGTAGCCCAGCACGGACAACATATGGCTGATGAGTTTTAACACCATCTCCTCGTCTTCCACCAGCAGAATCGTTCCGCTGGACGGCGGAGCTCCGGCAGCCTCCGCCGGTATCTCGGCGGGGGCTGACGGCGCCGCCTGCCGGGGCAGGAAAATCTTCACGGTGGTGCCCCGCCCCTCCTGGCTCTCGATCTTGATCATGCCGCGGTATTGCCGGACAATATCCTGAATGGTGGCCAGCCCAAGGCCGGTGCCCTTCCCGGGAAGCTTGGTGGTATAGAAGGGCTCGAAGATTTGCGCCAGGACCGCGGGCGGCATGCCGCAACCATCATCGCTGACCGACACCCACACGTATTCCCCCGGCAGGTAGTCCGGGTGCGCGGCGCAATACGCGGCATCGCAAACCAGCGTGCCGGTTTCAATGACCACCCGGCCGGTATCGGCGATGGCGTCGCGGGCATTGACGCAAAGGTTCGCCAGGATCTGGTCGACATGGACGGGATCCATCAGCACCGGCCATACCTCCGCGGCAGGCCGCCATGCCAGCTCGATGTTTTCCCCGATCAACCGCCGCAGCAGTTTGAGGGAACTCTCGACGGCCGTATTCAGGTTCAGCGTCTTCGGCGTCGAAGTCTGCTTGCGCGAGAAGGCCAGCAACTGCCGGGTGATGTCGGTGGCGCGCACGGCGGCGTGGTAAATCTCATCCAAATCGTCATGCAACTCGTCGCGTGGCGCCACGCGTTCCAGGGCCTGTTCCGTGTAGCCTATGATCACGCCCAGCATGTTGTTGAAATCGTGGGCCACGCCGCCCGCCAGGCGTCCCATCGCTTCCATCTTCTGCGCGATGATCAGCCGTTCCCGCAATTTCTGTTTTTCCAGGTCGGCGACCCGGGCCGCGGTAATATCCATGACGTTGCCGTTCACCCGCAGCACCCGCCCGGATTTTTTCACCGGCTGGCCCGTAATCCTCACCCAGATCTTATCTTCATTGAGGCGGGTCAGGCCCAGTTCCAGGCTGAACGGCTCGCCTGCTTCCACGGCGCGTTTGAAGCTTTTCTGCAGGGCCGCGGCATCGGGCTCGGCATGGAACCGGGCGTCCTGCATGAAGTCGTTGATGTCATAATCGCGGTCGACGCCGTAAATGCGGTACATCTCGCCGGTCCACTGCATCCGGCGGGAACGCGCTTCGTATTGCCAGCCGCCCAACCGCGCGATGGCCTGGGTTTCGTTCAAGAGCCGGCTGGTTTCACGCAAAGCACGGGTCTGGCAGCGGACTTGCCGCCTTAAACAGAGGACAAACAACCCGCTCACGGCCAGCAGCGCGCAAACCGCCGCCAGCATCCATTTAATATAAGGCGGAATCAACGCGCGCGGCTGTATGTCCAGCCAGCGCCGCAGCGAGGCGTAGTACACGGAATGCATATCGTTTTTCATCGCGGCGACCTGCCGGTCTATGGCATAGACCAGGCTGCGGTCCGCGCCGCGGGGGCAGGCGAAATGCAGGCCGGCCGGCCGCAGGACAATGAAAGAGGGCACGAAGCGCTCGTCGAGGAGCGGGGAAAAACTCATGAAACGGTCGGCCACCATCAATTCGGCGCAGCCGTTTTTGATCGCTTCCACCGTAGCGGAATAATTCACGTAGGGCAGCAGGTTCAGTTCGGCCCCGATGATGGGGCTGATTTCTTCCCGCAGATACTGCTCCTGTACGGAACCCGCCAGCACGGCAATGCGTTTGCCCTTCAGATCCTGGATCGAACGCAGCCGGCAGGGGGGCAGGGAAAACGCCTCCAGCCAGGATTCCAGCACGGGCGCGCTGAACATGAACTGCTGGGCGCGCCCGGGGGAATAAGACATATCCACCATCAGGTCAAGCTTGCCGTCTTCCAGGCGCTGGATGTTTTCCGACCAGGTGCTGTAAACGTAGTCGATTTCCCATTTTTCACGCGCGGCGATTTCGTTGAGAATGTCAATGAAAATTCCCTGGGGCTGCCCGCCCTGGTCCATGAAAACCTTGGGAATGTTTTCATAGATGCCGACCCGCAATTTCAAAGCCGCAGCCGGCAGCGGCGCCGCCGCGAACAAGGTCAGCGCCAGCCACCAGTAGAATCCGCCCCGCGCCGCGCGGAAGATTATACGCAGCATTGCAGGCCTCTTTCGCAGACAGACATTGATGTAATACTGCTTCCGCCGGATAACCGGCAATCAACGGCGTTTTTCCATTAAAGCATCCGCAATGTTGCGGCCGGCCTCGCGGTATTTTTTGGGCGAGAAACCGGTCTCGCCGGCGCCGGCCCATGGAATCTGCAATGTCACGGCGCAGACGCCGTTCGGCCCGACCGCCAGCCATTCGTGAAAACTTCCCGCGCCGGGAGCCGGGACCGCGCGGACAAACTCCGGCGCGGCAAATTCCAGGCCGAGTTTGTGCTGCATGACATGCGCCCATTTTAAGGCTTGCGCATGTATTTCCGGATGCCGCTGCGCCTCCGGCAATTCGCAATAAATGCCGGACTTTTCACATAACGGGGCGGCCTGAAGGTTGATGGCCAGGGCGGGACGGCAGGCGGCGCGCCAGTGCGCGATGTCGCTGCGGAGCACGGCGGTTTCGTGACGCACCGGCATGTCCGTCCAATCCCCGGCCCCATCCGGCGCGGAATGCCAGGCGCCCGCCGGCGCGGCATCCGGATCGGCCAGGGCAACGGCCCAGATCAAAAAGGGATTATTCCTGGCGCCGGCAAATCGCTGCAGCATGCCGTCCAGCACCCAGGCCGCCGGCATGTCGTTGCCGCGCAGGCGGGCGGCCAGGTAAAGTCCGCCGGGAAACCGGGCGCCGGCGTTATATTCGTTGGCCAGCCGCATGATGGGATGGCCGCCGGATGAAAGGCCGATGGCATCGGCTTGCCAGAAACCGCGGCTCCGGGTAAGCAACTGGCGGAGATCGCCGTCGGCATAAGGGAACCCCAGCGCCACTTCCATGGGCCCCGCCGGCTGGTTAACCGTCCAAACGGCCGCGGCCCGGCCGTCCGGGGCCAACTCCGGCTTGCCGGCCGGCAGCCGCATCCACCATTGTCCCGCCGGCTTGAACACCGGGCAGCATTCAGCGGGATCCCTGGCGCCGGCCAGGGTGTCGTAATGTTCCAAAACCAGGCGCAATTTGCCGGATTCCGGGCCGGCGGCGGCGGGCGGCTTGATCTGGAAACAGAACCATAGCGGCCGGGTCCCGCGCGGCGCGGGGGTGAACCGGATTTCCGGAATGTCGCCGGAAATGATTTTCAGGCCGGCGGCATTGCCGCCGGGAATCCGCCAATCAGCTTCCCATCCCGGCTGACTCGGCGTTGCGTCTGTTGTTACCATGTCGGCATTATGCCGGCCGCCGGCATTAAAGACAAGCGCAATCTATGCCCGCCATTCAGCCGGCGGGCCACTCCAGCTTCAGCAGCCGCGCGGCATTGCCGCCGTAGATTTGGCGTAGCACGTCATCCGGCAAGTTCAACCCGTAAATGTTAAAGTCATAGCCGAATTCATGCGCCGGGAACCACTCGGCGCCGGTCTCCAGAAATTGGAACCAGAAACGATAGCCGCCATCCTGGTTGGGGCAGGAATAATCCGTCCCCCACAGAATCCGGTTGGCATGCTGCATGCACAGGGCGCGGGTGGCGGCCGGCTGGCGTCCTAGTTCGAACAGGCGCGCAGAGGTATCCACGTAAACGTTGGGGCACTTTTGCAGCAAGGCCGCACAAGCCGGCAAATCGGATTCCAACGCCGCCAGGTGCGCGAAAACAAAAGTGGTCTCGGGATGCGCCAGCGCCAGTTGTTCCTGCTCCCGCAGCAGCGCGGCATGGGAAGGATATCCCGGCGCACCCCAGCGCCAGCGCAGCGCGGCGTCATCCAGGGCGCGCAATTCCTCGTAAGTGCCGCCGATGGGGCGGAAACTGCGCAGGGGATCGGCGATATGGTAGAGCACCGGCAAATTCCGTTCCGCGGCCGCCCGCCAGACCGGCGCCAGGCGTTCATCCGAGGGCGCAATCAGGTTGCCCCGGCTGTCGCGGTAAACCAGGCCCAATTCCTTGAAAATTTTCAACCCGCGCGCGCCCGCCTGGAGATCCTGGTCCAGCTTGCGGCGCACGTAATCCGCCCAGCCGGTTTGATCCAGCCGGCGGAAATCCAGGCCGCCGAAAATCAGGATGCGGTCGCGCACTGGCGGCGGCAGCCGGTACGGCTCCAGAACCGCCATGGGCAGGGAATCGCCGATCAGGTTCACGCCGTAACGCACATTGGCGGCATCCATGGCCGCTTGGGCGGCGGCCGGATCGAAGCGGTGTCCGCTGTAGTGCATGTGGAAATCAATGGCCGGAAAGCGCGCAGCGGCCGGCGGAGGCGGCGTCGGGTGGCGCCGGACCAGCGGCCGGCCGGCGCCAGCGGCCGCCGGCGCGGCCCCCGCGGCCGGGGTAAACAACCCTTGCAGGAGCAGGCCGGCCCAACCCGTAAGCCGGTTGATGGCAACATCGCCGAACTTGGTGGTTTTGACTTCATAGCCGCCCTGCCGGAGCGCGGCGGGGGTGGGAAAATAGCCGGCATCGTCGTTGGCATAGCCCACCAGGAACGTGCTGGCGAACGGGGATTGGGCCTTGATGGCCGCGCCCAGTTCGTTGAACACCTCGCCCGGTAGCCCCAGGAAAACCGTGTCGCCCACCACGATCCCCTGCAACTCGGTGGTCAACTCGCCATTGGGCAGTTTAAACCGGCGTTGCGCATAATTCCGTTCACAACCGGCGTAAACGCATTCCAGGCGCAGGCGGTCAATTTCCGCCGGCGCTGCGCCGCCCGCGCGCGCGGCGCGCAATTTTTCCAGCGCGGCGGCGTAAACGTGTTGCGCGTCGGCCGGCAGCATGCCGTCGCGCACGGGCAGGCGCAGGGGCAGGCTGCCGCCGCGCACGTCAAATTCGCCGCGCGGCTGGATGGTCCGGGCCAGGCGGACGGATTCCTCGCCGATGATCGCGCCGATCCGGGCGGCGCGCTCGAAGGTCCGGTTGGGGATGGGCCGGCCCAGGGCGCTGTCTTCGGCGGAGTAGCCGCCGGGATTGATATCGCCGCAGGCCCCGTTCAGGAACAAGACCACCGGCTGGTCCGGCAGGCTGGCGCGCACATGGGCGCATACCTGGCCGGGATAATCGGCGGTGTAAAGCAGGTTTTTCAAATCCAGCGTGGTGGCATGGCAGGCATGGTTGACAATGACCCCCATGATCTTGCCCGTCCGGGCGTCATCCAGCCGCATGACGTTGACGGCGCGGTCCACCGGCCCGTGGAGCGGGTCGCGCCGGTTGCCGCCCACGCCGTCCACCGCGCCGGCGGCGGCGCCGATCCGGGCCGGCCGGCGGGCGACATCCGCCATCATGATAACCTCGGCCAGCCGCTCTTCCAATTCCACCCGCCAGCGCTGGTTCAACTCGTTATCGCAGTCCAGGCTGGGCCCGGAGTGGGTATGCGTTGCGGCCAGCATCAGGCGTTCGGGCTGGATGGCATTCCGCGCGGCGCGCTGGCGCACGGCCGCAACAATTTCCGCGTCCAACTCGCATACATCCACCACGCAAACGGCGCTTTTCCGGCCATTGCGGCAATCGAACACCGCCGCCCGCGCGTAGAGTTCGTCGTGGGTGCCCGTGGCCGGCCCGGCGCGTTCGGCGAAACCGGCCATCTTCAGCCCCGGTGGCGGGGTGATTGCAATTTCGGCCACTCCAGCAAGAAACTCGGGCATGATACGGCTCCTCGGCGCTTATGGTTGCATTTCTACGGCCTGGCGCACGACCTTATTGGCGAATGCGCTGTGAAAAACCTGGCGGAACTCCGGCCAGTCCAGGAACAGCAGGAGCGTGCAGGCGCCGAACGACGCCAGCACCAGCAGCACCAGCTTGCGCGCCCGGAAAAGCTTTTCGGGATACTGCACGGGACTCCGCGGCTTATAAGACAGGTGCAGGTAATAGGCCATGGTATAAGCCATGGGCGGCGCGGCCAGGATGAGTTCAAAATGGTAGCGCGCGATGAAAAAACCGCCGTTCAGCGCGAAAAGGGTGGCGTAAAAGAATATGCTCTCCAGCAGTTTTTCCTCCGTGTAATAACCGAAGGAACGCCGGTAACGCGCCGCGCGCTCCGGATCGGCCAGGTTGCGGTATTCCGCAAACCGCTTGGCGGCCATCAGGAACGCGCCGAACATCCAGTAAGCCAGCGCCAGCGACAGCGGCGGCGGCGCGGCCAGCCCCGTGCTGAACCAGCCGAGCGCCAGCCGGATGGGATTGTTCAGCGATTCGCTCAGCACGTCGGCATAAGGCAGGTCTTTCAGACGGATGGGGCGGAGGTTGTATAAAATCCCCATGATCCACAGCGCCAGGCCCGCGCCGCCGAATCCCGGGTTCACGCGCCAGGCCAGCGCCAGCCCGGCCGCGCTGAGCGCCACCCACATCCCCCAGCACACCGGCACGCGGGCCCGGCCGCTCGGGATGGGCCGGCGGCATTTTTCCGGGTGGTGCAAATCCGTCGGCGCGTCCAGGATTTCGTTGAAGACGTAATTGGCGGAAGCGATCAGGCAGGCCACCGCCAGGCCCCACGCCACCTGCAGCCAGACGCCGGGCGTGAGCAGCGCCGGCTGAAAAAACAGCGCCAGCGCCACGCCGGGCAACATGAAAATGTTTTTGAACCAGTGGTCCGGCCGCGCTACGCTCGCATATGGCAGAATATTCATGCCGGCACTGGCAGGTCAGGCGGTGGGCCGGCCGGGCGGCGGATTGGATGCCGGCGCGGGGGCGGGCCCGCCGCCTTCCGCCTTGATGGATTTTTGCGGCTTGAGGAGCATGATCAGGTTATGCCCGAACAGTTTCGGCGGGGCTTCGGCGACGCCAACTTTTTCGCAATCGCGCAGCAGCCTTTCGAAGAGAGCATAGCCCAGGTCGCGATGTTCGTTTTCGCGGCCGCGGAACATCAGCGAGGTTTTGACGCGCTGTCCCTTTTGGAGGAAATCCGTGATATGGTTCAGCTTGGTGGCATAGTCATGCGGTTCCACGTTCAGATGGAATTTGATTTCTTTCACCACCGTCGTGTTCTGATGCTTGCGCGCCAGCTTGTTTTTCCGGCTTTCCTCATAACGGAACTTGCCGAAATTCATGATGCGGCATACCGGCGGCTGGGCGTTGGGCGAAATTTCCACCAGATCCATCCCCCGGCTCTCCGCCAGGCGCAGGGCTTCGGAAGTGGAAAGGACGCCGATCTGCTCGCCGGTATCGGAAATGCAACGAACCTGCGGAACGCGAATCCGGTGATTGACTCTGATTGTCGTGCGAATAGCCTGCCTCCCTGGTTATGGTTAGTATTCCGGCGCGGCGGATTCCCGCGCCAATTTTTCACGGAATGCCGCCAGCGGGCAGGCGCCTTCGTCGCCCGCCGCGCGGCTGCGCACTGATACCTGGCCGGCGGCAGCCTCGCGCGGGCCGGCCACCAGCATGTAGGGTATCTTGTCCACCTGGGCGTTGCGGATCTTCGCGCCGATTTTACCGGCGCTGCCGTCCACCGTCACCCGCGCGCCAGCGGCCAGCAAAGCGTCCGCCACCTGGCGGGCGTAATCGAGCTGCTGATCGGTCAAAGGCAGTACGCGCACCTGCTCCGGCGCCAGCCAGAGCGGGAAAGCGCCCTTGTAGTGTTCCGTCAAAATCCCGAAAAACCGCTCGAGACTGCCCAGCAGCGCCCGGTGGATCATGTACGGGCGGTGCGCCTTGCCGTCTTCGGCAATGTAGGACATATCAAACCGCTCGGGCAGGTTGAAATCGAATTGCACCGTGCTTAATTGCCAGGCGCGGCCGATGGCATCCTGGATTTTCAAATCCACCTTGGGCCCGTAAAAAGCCCCGCCGCCTTCGTCCCGCTGGTAATCCACCTGCAATTCCCGCAAGGCCTGCTCCAGCGCCGCCGTGGCCTGCGCCCAGTTTTCCGGCGCGCCGACGGCTTTGGCCGGCCGGGTGGCCAGGTAGGCGGAAATGTCGGTGAAGCCGAAGGCGCGCAGGATGCGCATGGCAAAGTCCAGGGTGCGCTTGATTTCCGCCGCCATCTGGCCGGGCGTGCAGAAGATATGCGCGTCATCCTGGGTGAAACCCCGCACCCGCAGCAGGCCGTGCAACACGCCGGCCTTTTCATAGCGATACACCGTACCCAGTTCGGCCCAGCGCAGGGGCAATTCGCGGTAGGAACGCTTGGCGGATTTGTATACCTGGATATGGAACGGGCAGTTCATGGGCTTGAGGTAATAGGCCGCATTGTCGATTTCCATCGCGGCGTACATGCTTTCGCGGTAGAAATCCAGGTGGCCCGAGGTTTCCCACAGGTTGGCCCGCCCGATATGCGGCGTGTAGAGCAGTTCGTAGCCGCCGCGCAAATGCGCCTGCCGCCAGAAATCCTCGATCACCACGCGGATCCGCGCGCCGCGCGGATGCCAATGAATCAGGCCGGGGCCGACCAGTTCCTGCGCGCTGAACAGGTCGAGTTCCCGACCGAGCTTGCGGTGATCCCGCTGCTTGGCCTCTTCCAACCGCTGCAGAATGGTCTGCAGGGCGGCGGCATCCGCGGCCGCCGCGCCGTAAACCCGCTGGAGCATGGGATTGGTTTCCAACCCGCGGTAATACGAGCCGGCCACCGTCAGCAACTTGAACGCCTTGATCTGGCTGGACCGCTCAACGTGGGGGCCGCGGCAAAGATCGCGGAAATCGCCGCAACGGTAGAAGGTGATGTTTTCGTCCGCCGGGATATCCGCCAGGCGCGCCAGCTTGTAAGGCTGATCGCGCAGCATTTCCTCGGCTTGCGCGCGGGAAACTTCCAGCCGTTCGAACGGCAGGTCCGCCGCAATGATCCGGGCCATTTCCGCCTCGATCGCCGGGAAATCCTCCGGCGTCAGCCGGTGCTCCAGATCGAAATCGTAATAAAAACCATCGTCCGTGGCCGGGCCGATGTCCAGGCAGACTTTGCCGAACAGCCGGCAGACCGCCGCCGCCATGACATGCGCCGCGCTATGGCGCATTTTTTCCAGTTCCAAATTATGCCCCTCCCCGAATCCCAGGGCCGTCGCCGGCCGGTTTTGTTTCTTGGGCGTAAAATCTAGCCTTTTTCCCCAACCTTGTCAATCATCGGCACGCCGACAGCCGGCGCGCAGGGCTGCATCTTTTGCGCTTTATTTTCCGCAACCTTGTGTTATGATCGGTCAAACCATGGCAAATAGCGCGTTTTTGCGCCGGAGAGCTTGATATGCGATGCCCGAAATGCGGCCACCTGAATGACAAGGTCATTGACAGCCGCGCGGCGCGGGACGGCGCGTCCATCCGGCGCCGGCGCATCTGCCTGCAATGCGGACACCGGTTCACCACCTACGAGGAAATTATCAAGGCCAGTTTGCGGGTGTTGAAACGGGACGGCCGCTCGGAAGAGTTCGACCGGCAAAAGCTGCTGAGCGGCATCGCGCGCGCCTGTCAGAAGCGCTCGGTGACCATGGAACAGATGGAAGAAATGGTCAATTCCATCATTAACGAGCTGGACAGCGAATATGACCGCGACGTGCCCAGCACGGCCATCGGGGAAAAAGTCATGGAACGCCTGGAAAACCTGGATGAAGTCGCCTACGTGCGTTTCGCCTCGGTGTATCGCCAGTTCAAGGACGTCAATCAATTTCTAACTGAAATCAGGGGATTAGTCAGCCGCGAATGATCTGGAATTGTACAAACGATCCGCCCGCCGACCCGCTGGTGAAACACATCCAGGCTGAATTGGCGGCCGCCGGCATTGTCCACCCCGGCGCCGCCGCCGGTGAAGCGCCCCGGCATGCGGCGGCGGCGGAAGCGGTGGCGGCATTCCTGCGGCAGGAAGGCCGCACCGCCGTCGCCTCGGAGTACCTGCTGATGCTGACGGCGCGCGCGCTGTGGGCTGTGGGGGACGAACACGCCGCCCGCCGCCTGGTGGATGCCGTGGGGCGGCCGCTGGATTTTTCCCGGCATTACGCCGACGCCGCCTGCGCCGCCGGTGTGACTTTGGACGATTGGGCGTTTTTTTTCACTTCGCGGGCAGTGCGGCCGGCGGAATTCCCCAGCCTGGGCGGCGGCACTCTATGGATTCTGGATATGGCCAAGCTGGTGCCGGCACGAACGCCCGGGCTGGAACTGGCCGTCCTGCGCGCCATGCAAACCGCCCTGACACGCCTGGCGGACGTCTGGGACGGCGCCCACGGCAAGGGCCTGCTGGGATTAAGCCGGCTGCGCCAGGCGGCCGGCCTGATCCTGGATGCGCCGCCCGCTGCGCGCAAATCCCGGCGGCTGGCGGCGGAACTGACCCGGCATTGCTGGGCCAGCCTGGAAATCCTGAAAACCCGCCGCGGCTGGACTGACCAGCCGGGGCTGATCAGCCTTGATTTGTATTAGCGCCAACCATATGCATGACGGCATGTCAAATCTATCGGCCGGACGCAACGCCGGCCGGCGGTCATTCCTCAAAGCCGCCCTGGCGGCGGCCGCCTGGGCTGGAATGCGCCGTCTCGCGCCGGCCTGTCCGCCCGCGCCGCCGCCGGCCAGTTCCACCGCCCTGCTGCCGGGCGTGGAAGTTTTCCCCCGGCATGCCTGGACCTGGTTCAATCCGCGCCCGGCCCGGATGCGGCCGGCCTACGATTACACCCGCCTCACCGTGCACCATGCCGGCAACGGCGTGAACACCCGCACCGGCTGGGATGACGCCATTTTCGATCTCAACGGCGTCCTGGAGGCGCATCTGCAGAACCGCTTCGGCGATATCGCCTACCATTTCGTCATTGATTATGCCGGCCGTATCTGGGCGGGCCGGCCATTGTGTTATGCCGGCGCGCATGTCTCCGGTTTCAACGAAAACAACCTGGGGGTCATGCTGCTGGGAAATTTCGAGGAACAGCGCCCATCGCCGGCCCAGATACAAGCGCTCTGCGGCTTGATCAAGGGCGCCCAAAGCACCTGGCCCATTCCCGCCGCTTCCGTTTTTGGCCACCGCGACCTGGGCCGCAGTTTATGCCCCGGCGCCAACCTTTACCCGCTCCTGCCATACTGCAAAAGCACATGACCGCCATGAAAAACAACGCCCCCCGCCCGACTGCGGACACCGCCGCCCGCCCGCGCCGCTGCCGCGTCACCCATGCCAGGTTCGATTCGATCGAAGAGGTGTTGAAAGACATCCGCCGCGGGGCGATGGTGGTGATCGTGGACGATGAATGCCGGGAAAACGAAGGCGATCTTGTGATGGCCGCCGCCAAGACCACCCCGCGCGCCATCAACTTCATGGCGACCCATGGCCGCGGCCTGATCTGCGTCGCCCTGACCGGCGAACGCCTGGCGCAATTACAGCTCAAACGGATGACCTCCGCCCGGGAGCCTGACCGGCTGCGCACGGCTTTCATGGAATCCGTGGACGCCCGGCAGGGCGTGACCACCGGCATCAGCGCCTATGACCGGGCGCGCACGATCAAGGCGCTGGTGGACGAAAAGACCGCGCCGGCCGACCTGGCCAGCCCCGGCCATATCTTTCCCCTGGCAGCCCGCGAAGGCGGCGTGCTGCAGCGCGCCGGCCACACCGAGGCGTCCGTGGACCTCGCGCGCCTGGCCGGGCTGCCGCCCGCGGGGGTGATCTGCGAAATCATGCGCCTGGACGGCCGCATGGCCCGGCTGCCGGATCTCCAGGCGTTTGCCCGGCGCCACCGCCTCAAAATCACCTCCGTGGCCGACCTGATCGCTTACCGGCGCCGGCGCGAGAAGCTGGTGGAATGCGTGCACTCCGTCACATTGCCCACGCCTTACGGCATCTTCCAGCTCAAGCTCTACCGGTCGCTGACCAATACGGAAACCCACATGGCGCTGGTCATGGGCGAGCCGGCGCGCCAGAAATCCGCCCTGGTGCGCGTTCACAGCGAATGCCTGACCGGCGATGTCTTCGGATCGCTGCGCTGCGATTGCGGGCAGCAGCTCCATGCCGCCATGCGCCAGATCGCCGCGGAAAAGCACGGCGCCATACTGTATATGCGCCAGGAGGGCCGGGGCATCGGTTTGGAGAAAAAAATCCACGCCTACGCGCTCCAGGAGGCCGGCCTGGACACCGTACAGGCCAACCAGCGCCTGGGTTTTGCGGCCGATTTGCGCGATTACGGGTTCGGCGCCCAGATTCTTTCCGATTTGGGCTTGCAAAATATCCGGCTGATGACCAATAATCCCCGCAAAGTCATCGGACTCGAGGGATACGGCATCCGGATCGTCGAGCGCATCCCCGTCGTGCTGCCGGCGAATAATTTCAACCGCCGGTATCTGAACACGAAACGCCGTAAAATGGGACATTGGTTGTAAGCGGACAATCATCACAGGAGATCATAAGATGCAAATCAAGGAAATCAGCGCCGAACTGACCGCGCGGCAATTGCGCTTCGGCATCGTCATCAGCCGGTTCAACGACATGTTCACCACCCAGCTCCTGCGCGGCGCGCTGGACTGCCTGCGGCGGCACGGCGCCGCGGATGACGCCATCACCGTTGTCTGGGTGCCGGGGGCGTTCGAAATCCCCCTGGCGATCCAGCAACTGGCCCGCGGCGGGAAATACGACGCCCTGATCGCCATCGGCGCGGTCATCCAGGGCGCCACGCCGCATGCCGGGCTGATCGGCAGCCAGGTGACGCGCGCGCTGGCCCAGATCGCCCTCAAGGAAAACATCCCGGTGGCGGACGGCATCGTCGCCGCCGAAAACCTGGAGCAGGCCATCGAACGCTCCGGCACCAAGGCCGGTAACCGTGGTTGGAATGCCGCCCTGACCGCCATCGAAATGGCAGGTCTCTGCCGCCAGCTGGCAGGCAAATAATCCGGCGGCCGCCCGCGCTGAACACCATCCAGGGCTGAGGAATTCTTATGGCAACCCGTCATGCCGCGCGCGCTTGGGCCATGCAGGTGCTTTTTTCCATCGACTTCAATCCCCTGACGCCGGACCAGGCGCTGGCCCTGTTCTGGAAGCAACAGACGGCGGACGAAAAGTCGCAGCGGTTCACCGGCGAACTGGTGCGCGGCGTAGTCGCTCACCGCGACGAACTGGACGGCCTGATCCGCCAGCATGCCGCCAACTGGGATTTACAGCGGATCAACGCCGTGGACCGCAGCATCCTGCGCATCGCCCTGTTCGAAATGCGCCACCGGCCGGATATCCCGCCCATCGTTTCCATCAACGAGGCGGTGGACCTCGCCAAACGGTTCAGCGGCGGCGAATCGGGCAAATTCGTCAACGGCATCCTCGACCAGGCGCGGCTCAGTATGACCGCGGCGGCAACATGACCGCGGAGGGCGACCGATGAACAATCCCTGTTTGGCTGCGCCAGCCGGGGAGCGCCTCTGCCGGATGCAACGCGCGCTGGCGCTGGCGCGGCGCGGCGAAGGGCTCACCCGGCCGAACCCGCCCGTCGGCGCCCTGGTAGTCAAACGCGGCCGGGAAGTCGGCTCCGGCTGGCACCGGGGCGCCGGCGCCCCGCACGCGGAAGCGCTGGCCTTGTCCGCCGCCGGCGCCCAGGCCCGCGGCGGAACGCTCTACGTAACCCTGGAACCCTGCTGCACCCAGGGGCGCACCCCGCCCTGCACCCGGGCCATCATTGCCGCCGGTGTCAAAACAGTGGTTGCCGCCATCCGCGATCCCAATCCGCGGCATCGCGGCCGCGGCTTCCGACAATTGCGCCAGGCGGGCATTGAAGTGATCGAAGACGTGGGCCGCGAAGAAGCCCGGGAATTAATCACTCCCTTCGCCAAGTGGATCGCCCGGAGCCGGCCCTACCTGACCCTGAAACTCGCCATGACGCTGGACGGCAAAATCGCCGATCGCCGCGGACAATCCAAATGGATCACAAGTCCAGCCGCCCGGCGCGAAGCCCACGCCTTGCGCCGGCGCGCGGATGCGATCCTGGTGGGCGCCGGGACGGCCCGCGCGGACAATCCAAGCCTGTTTCCCAGGCCAGACCATGGCCGCCGGCCATGGCGCGTGGTCGTTGACAGCCGCGGCACTCTGGCCAGCCGCTGCCAGGTGCTGGAGCCGCCTGGCGCCGCCCGGACCATCATGGCCACCACCCGGCATTGTCCGGAAAAAATCCGCGCCGGCTGGCAGGCGGCCGGCGCGCAGGTCTGGGTGCTGCCACCGGCCGGCGGCCGGGTATCCCTGCCGGCGCTGTTCCGCCGGCTTGGCGCCATGGGCTTGCTCCATGTCGTTTGCGAAGGCGGCGGCGAACTGGCGGCCGCCCTGATCCGCGCCCGCCTGGTGGATGAATACCGGTTTTTCGTCGCGCCGCGCATCCTGGGCGGCAAAACCGCTCCCGGCGCCGCGGGCGGCCCGGGCTGGCCCCTGCCATCGGCCCCGGAACTGGTTTTCATTGAATGCCGGCGGATCGGCCGGGACCTGATGATCAAGGCCCGCCCCGCTTGCTCCCTTGCAGCCAGAATGGCAAGCGGAAAAATTAAACGGAAAAATTAAAAGGTGGACTTATTTCGCGTTTTCTGATATAAGACCGCAACTTTTTCAGCCATACCAGCAGCAACGGAATGACAGGCATGGAACAATTCAAAGATAAAATCGTCCTCGTGACCGGCGCCGCCCGCGGGCTGGGTCGGGCAATTGCCGAAAAATTCGCCGGCCAGGGCGCGCATGTCGCAGTCTGCGATTTGAACCGCGAATGGCTGGCTGACACGGAAACAGCTATTACCGGCTTGGGCCGCCAGGCCCTGGCGCTGGCAGCGGATGTCAGTAATCCCGCGCATGTGCAAGCGGCTCTGGATGCAGTAGTTAAGCAATTCGGACGGCTCGACGTCATGGTCAACAACGCCGGCATCACCAAGGATGGGTTCCTGGTGCGTATGTCGGAAGCCGATTGGGATGCAGTCATCAATATCAATCTCAAGGGCACATTCCTCTTCACCAAGCAGGCGGCCAAGGTCATGATGAAGCAGAGATCCGGCGCTATCGTGAACGTGGCTTCGATCATCGGGTTGATCGGCAATGCGGGCCAGGCCAATTACGGCGCCTCCAAGGCGGGTGTGATTGCCCTGACCAAATCCGCCGCCAAGGAACTGGCGTCGCGCAATATCCGAGTCAACGCCGTTGCGCCCGGCTTCATCGAAACCAAAATGACGGAAGTGCTGCCGGAAGAAATCCGGCAGAAAATGCTGGCAGCCATCCCGCTGGGCAGGTTTGGCCGGCCGGAAGATGTGGCAAACGTGGTGCTGTTCCTGGCGAGCCAGGACGCGGCCTATATGACGGGCCAGGTCCTGACCATCAGCGGCGGCATGGTAATGTAGCATAACAAACAGGAGGATCGCATGGCTTTAGAAGATAAAGTCCGGGACATTATTGTGGAAAATCTTGGAGTTAACGCCGAACAGGTTACTCCGGAAGCTTCTTTTGTGGAAGATCTTGGCGCCGATTCGCTGGATACCGTCGAATTGGTCATGGCGTTTGAAGAAGAATTCGGGGCCGAAATTCCCGACGAAGACGCCGAAAAGCTGACCACGGTCGGCGCAGTGATCAATTATCTCAAGGAAAAAGGCTTGGGCGAGTAATCTGACCAGCCAGCAAGGCCGGGAATGGCGCCGCCCTTCCCGGCTTTTTTTTAACATGGGATGGTTGTTATGCGGAAAGTTGTTGTCACCGGTCTCGGCGTGGTCAGCCCGCTAGGCAGTCAGTTGGATGTCTTCTGGAAACGCAACCTGAATGGCGTCTCCGGCATCCGCCGGGTGCAGCAGTTTGACTGTTCGCCTTATCAGTCGCAAATCGGCGGCGAGGTTATCGAATTCAACGCGGACGAGTTCCTCTCCAAAAAGGACCAGCGCCGCAGCGACCGATACAGCCATTTCGCCATCGCCGCCGCCAAAATGGCGGTGACGGATGCCGGGCTGGATTGGGCCAAGGAAGACCCGACGCGCGGCGGTGTCATCGTCGGCTCCGGCATCGGCGGGTTGCAGACCCTGCAAACCCAGCATTCCATTTTACGCGACAAGGGCCCTTCCCGCTGCAGCCCTTTCATGATTCCGCAGATGATCAGCAATATGGCGGCCGGCCTGATTGCCATCGAGCACCAGCTCAAAGGCCCGAATTTTGCCGTCGTCACCGCCTGCGCCACCGCCGCCCATGCCTTGGGCTGCGCCATGCAGAACATCAAGCTCGGCGAAGCCGAGATCATGCTGGCTGGCGGCGCCGATGCCTGCCTCTGCGACCTGGGCTACGCCGGATTCTGCGCCCTGCGCGCCCTCAGCACCCGCAACGACTCCCCGCAACAGGCCAGCCGCCCGTTTGACGCCGAACGCGATGGGTTTGTCATGGCCGAGGGCGCCGGGATCGTCGTGCTGGAGGAACTGGAACACGCCCGGCGCCGCGGCGCCCGGATTTACTGCGAATTGGCCGGCTACGGCGCCACCTGCGACGCTTTCCATGAAACCGCGCCGGAAGAAAGCGGCGATGGCGGCGCCCGCGCCATGCGCCTGGCCATCCAAAGCGCCGGCGCCAGGGCCGAAGATGTGGATTACATCAACGCCCACGGCACCAGCACCAAGCTCAACGATGCCTGCGAAACGCGCGCCATCAAGTCCGCCCTCGGCGAGCATGCCCGCCGCGTGATGATCAGTTCCACCAAGTCCATGACCGGCCACCTGCTGGGCGCCGCCGGCGGCGTGGAGGCCGCGATTTGCGCCCTGGCTATCCAGCACCAGGCCGTGCCGCCGACCATCAACTACACCACGCCCGATCCGGTATGCGACCTGGATTACGTGCCCAACACTGCGCGCGAAGCGCCGGGCCTGCAATTCGTGCTGAGCAATTCGCTCGGGTTCGGCGGCCATAACGCCACGCTGGCTTTCCGCGCCGTTTAAAAACCGCGCCGCGCGGCCAGCTTTAACCCGGCGCCCCATGTTCCGCCGGCCGGAACCGACCGTGCGCGGACGGCCAGGGCAAGCCTGTCATGAAAGGAAGGCATTCCGGGTGGGACTGAACAAAAAAGAAAAACTGGAAAAGTACTTCCTGGACTTGATCCACAACCGCCGGCCAGGGCGCCGCGCCGACGCGTTGCGCACAGTCCTGCGGCAATTGTCCCGGATTTACGCCGGCATCATTGCCGCCTGGAATTTTCTCTATGAAAAGGGCATCTTCCGCCATCACACCCTGGGATGCCAGGTCATCAGCATCGGCAACCTGACGGTCGGCGGCACGGGCAAGACGCCGATCGTGGAGATTTTCGCCCGCGCCCTCCAGCAGGAAGGCCGGCGGGTGGCCATCCTCAGCCGCGGTTATAAAAAAGTCGAACACAGTTTCTGGAAGAAGAATCTCGATAAAATCACCGGCCGGGCGCGGCGCCGGCCGCCGCGGGTGGTTTCCGACGGCAAATCCCTGCTGCTGGACGCCGCACGCAGCGGCGATGAGCCTTACATGCTGGCCTCCAACCTGCCGGAAGTGGCGGTGGTGGTGGACAAGGACCGCGTCAAGAGCGGACGCTATGCCATCGACAAGCTCAAATGCGACACGCTGGTGCTGGATGACGGCTTTCAATACCGCGCGCTCAAGCATCGCGTGGAAATCGTGCTGGTGGATTCCACCAACCCGTTCAGCAACGGCCATATCCTGCCGCGCGGACTCCTGCGCGAACCGGTGGCCAACATCCGCCGCGCGGACTTCATCTTCATCACCAAGTCGCCGGACGTCGAACAAGCCGAATTGAAGGCCCGGCTGCGCCTGCTCAACCCGCGGGCGGAAATTTCCGTCTGCGCCCACCAGCCGCTCTACCTCCAGAATGTCTATTCCGGCGAACGCCTGCCCCTGGAGTGGTTGCAAACGCGGCGGCTGGCGACGGTCGCCGGCATTGCCATCCCGGACGGCTTCGAAAACGAAATCCGGCGGCAAGGCGGGCAGTTGGTGTATTGCAAACGCTTCGCCGACCATCACCGCTACACCCAGCAGGAAGTCATCGATTTAATTAACAAGGCCCGCGGACGCGGCGCCAGCGCCATCATCACCACCGAAAAGGACGCCGTGCGTTTGCCCAAAGTCCAGCGGGTGGATGTGCCGCTGTACTTCCTGCGGGTAGAAATCAAGCTGCTGAGCGGCGCCGAGGATTTTCATGCATGCATCTCGCGCATTTGTTTCCGCTGAAACACCCGGAACGGCCAGCGCCGAAACCGTCTTGATCATCGGCGTTAACTGGCTGGGCGACAGCATCATGGCCATGCCGGCGCTGCAAAGTTTCCACCGCCGCCGCCCGGACGCCCGGCTGGTGATGGCGGTGCGGCCGCCCCTGGCGCCGCTGTGGCGGATGCATCCGGAAGTCGCCGAAGTATGGCCCTGCTCCGGCGCCCTGCCTGAACTCCGGCAACTGGTCCGGACGCTCCGCCGCGATCGGCCGGCCGCCGCTTATATCTGGCCGCGTTCGTTCCGCGCCGCCCTGGCGCCCTGGCTGGCCGGCATACCGCGGCGTTACGGTCTGCCCGGCCATTGCCGCGATTGGATGCTGACGGACGTCATTCCGCCGCCGGCGGATGCACGCCGGCACCAGGCTTTCGAATACCTGAACCTGATGGGCGATGCCGCCGCGGCAATCGAGCCGCCGGTTTTGCAGCCGCCAGCCGGCCTGCAACAACAATGGCGGACGCAACTGCAGGCGGCCGGCGCCGCCGCATGGGTGGCGCTGCTGCCCGGGGCGGCCTTCGGACCGGCCAAGCGCTGGCCGGCCGAGCGGTTTGCCGCCGTCGGCCGGCGCCTGCAACGGGAATTATCGGCCGGCGTGGCGGTGCTGGGCGCCGCGGCGGAACGGGATTTGTGCAAGCAGGTTGCGGATCAAATTGGCGGCGCCGCGCTCAGCCTGGCCGGCCAAACCTCGTTGACGGACCTCGCGGCCATCCTCTCCGTCTGCCGGCTGGCCGTGACCAACGACAGCGGCGGCATGCATCTCGCCGCCGCCGTGCATATTCCGGTGGTGGCTGTCTTCGGCATCACCAATCCGGACCAGACCGGCCCGCTTGGCCCGCGCGTCTGCGTGCTGCAGAACAGTTCATTCCGCGCCCGCGACTTTAAACCTCAAATCCATCAGGCCGCCGCGGCACTCGCCGCCATCACGCCCGAACAGGTCGCCGACGCCGCCTTGCGCCTCGCGGCGGCCGGCTGAGCCTGCCCGCCGCCCCGGGATCAATCGCGCGGCAGGAAGGCAGGAATCAAGGCGCCGTGGCGGGCGCCAGCACCAGGCGGAACCCGACCATCGAATTTTTCTGTTCCGGGCGGGCGTAACTGCGGAAACCCAGCCGCATGATATCTTCCTCAAAGTTGTTCCAGCCGCCGCCGCGCAGGACGCGGTAACGCCGGGAATCGTCCAGCCAGTTGACGCACCACTCCCAGACGTTGCCGCCTACCCCGTAAAGGCCCCAGGCATTGCGCCCGCTGGATTCCACAGGGGCGCTGACAATAAACCCGTCGTTATGCCCGGAGATGTAATACGTATCCTCGAAAACCATGTAAAACGCGCCCATGCCTTCCTCGCCCCGGTAATTCCAATCGTTGGGCGGCGGCCAGCGATTGCCCCAGGGGTAAACCCGGCGCGCGCCGGCCGCGGCGTAAACGGACCACTCCTGCTCCGTCGGCAGCCGGAAAGCAAACCCCGGCGGCATTTGCTGCTGGAAATTGCGGTTCAGCCAGCCGGCGTAGTTGCCGGCATCTTCCCAGGAGACTTCCACCGCCGGCTGGCGCACATCAGCCAGGCTGTTGTTGTAATATGCCGTGGGCTTGTGCGCCAGGTCGTACCGCCGGTACTGGCCGTTCGTGACTTCGTAACGCCCCACCCAGATGCCCGCCGCGCCGATCCAGACCATCTCGAGCTGCTCGTCATCGCCCAGGTTCAAACGCCAGATCTGGCCCGGCGCCGGGAGATGCGCCGGGCGCGGTGCGGGCGCGGCATATCCGCGCCAGGCGCCGCCCGCCAGCAAGCCAACCGCCAGAACTATCCGCCAGTAAATCCGCATGTATCGCCCCTTGCCTTCCTGCCGGCATGGCGCCATTATCCCGCTCAGAAAGCCCGCCGGCCATGGGAGCAAGCTTGCCACAACCGGCAGCCGGTGTCAACCGCGGGCTGGCGCTTTCAAGCACGGGTTACGGCGCCGTCGCGCGCAAGTGACGTACGGTTCCGCCGGTTGTTCGGTTTGTGTCTTTTACCTGAAGCCGTGATGAGGCCAGGATGCCGCATCCCGCTGGAAGCGGGACAAGCTGCAAGTTTATCCCGCAGAGCGGGATTTATCCCGCGAAGCGGGATCCTTCGCAACAAAGCAGATGCGGCATAATGGCCTCACCCAGGGCTCCGTCATTTCAGGCAAAAGACGGCTCGGTCGGAGACCTCGCCCTACCATTTCATAAGCATTTGCCATGGGTAGGGCGAGACCTCCGGGCGAGCCGATGAGCATGACGCACCGCGTGGCCTCACCCGCAGGGCGGTCTTCCCCGTCAAACAGAGCTGTGCATTTTTGGTGATATTGCAAAACACCATATTTTGAAAGCAACTCAGTAGCATCCCATAGACAACCGCTTGATTATCTCACAAAGCCGCAAAGAAAATGCGGGTGTTTTACCACGGAACTTTTTTATCCACAGATTACGCAGATTTTCGGCCACAAAGAAGATGGGGATTGTTTACCACAGAGACGAATGAGCGGATGGAGGGATTGGCCATCCGCCTTCGCTCGGATGCTATGGCGGACACAGCCCGTTTTCGCTCAAGCTACGGCGGGCAAGCATAGGCACAGAAAAGAGCGTGGTAGATGTAATGAAATTGAATGGGAAGCCGCGCTGTCCGCTAGGCGGACATGGATCGGCTGAC
>JAXGPF010000007.1:0-288265 GCA_040767085.1 Kiritimatiellia bacterium
GAAATGCGCAGCCAGTCGGTGCCGTCTTTGTTGATGTCGAAGGTTTCGTTGGTTTTCCAACTCCCGGTGTCTTCCGGGCCGTCCCGCATGACGAAATTGCCGTTACTATTAACATAGAACATAATGGCGGAACTCGTGTCAATCGCCGGATTGTTTGAGCCGTCATACACGCTGGGTCGGATATCCAGGTGAATCCAGACATTGTCGTTGGTAATGCCTGTAAAACGGTTCGATAGTATGCAATCTACCGGGATTGCCGCCGCTTTAGTCTTTTTATTCTTTATGGACGACTGCACAACGATATTCGTGGCGGATGGATACCAACCATCAGTGCCCTCAGTAATTGAACCGTCTGCATACCCCTCAAAATCAAGTTCTTTTGGCAGACTGTTATTTTCCGCGGTCCATGCAGCGCCGGCCATCAATCCCATTCCGAGCACTGCCGCAAACATTTTGCGAAACATAACTTCACTCCTTATTGGGTTAAATAACTGCTTAAATACTGAGTCTCTTTCAAAAGTCCTATCAAAAAGGTCGGGGTGTAACCCGACCCTCCAAAAACGGTTTTTTCCCCATTTTGGAGGGACGACTTCCACGTCGTCCGAGACTTTTGAGATTGGCTCTACTGATTGCATAAACGCTCACGATAAAACAAAAAAAGCGCCGGCGGCAAAAGCCGCCCGGCGCGTGGGGTCAGTGTAAGAGGTGGTGCAGGAAAATTCCGGCGCTACGGCATGTTCGGCGCCGGTCTGCACGGCAGGCAACTTAAAACGGGATCCGATCTGCATTATTGCTTAAATTCCGAATCGGCTTAAAAAATTTTCAAACAAAAAGTTTTTTAACAACAATTTGTATTTAGTCAAGAAGAAAAATAATTTTTTTAAATTAACGAGCCAATTTTAAAAGTCCTGACAAAAAGGTCGGGGTGTAACCCGACCCTCCAAAAACGGATTGTTTTTTGATTTTGGAGGGACGACTTCCACGTCGTCCGGGACTTTTGAAACTGGTTTAATTAATTGTTTTTATCCACAGATTACGCAGATTTGCGCAGATTAATTTACCGGAATACAGAAAACGGATTATTCTCACACCCTCCTTCGTCAAGGCTACGGCGGGAAAGCCAATGCCACCAAGCCGCCAAGAAAGAACAAACCGGAAAACATTTTTCCTTCAGCGCCGCAACCATCTCATCCTTCGTGACTTTGTGTCTTTGTGAGATAATTTTCTTGCTTTTTTACCGCACTCCAAAACTCAGCAAAAGCGGCGTCGAGCCGCCGCACTCCAAAGCAAAACACAGAGCCGGAAACGGCTACAGGCGGCCATGCCGTTAAGGCATGGCCGCCTGATTTCATTCTATAGTCCCATCTGCATGGCGCGGGCCGCGTAGCCCTCGCTGGAGAGCATGACCTGCCAGGCGCCCGTGCCGTCGGCCTTGCGAACCGCCAGGTCCGCCAGTCCGTCGCCATCGTAATCGCCCGGCGCAGCTTCCCATCCTTCGCCGCCAAACACCTGCGTCACCGGCGCGTAGCCGGCCTTCGACATCCAGACCGTCCACACGCCTGCCGCCGCATCGTATGTTCCGGGATCGGCCAGACTGTCACCGTCATAGTCCGCGCAGGCAGGAGCCAGCGGGCTGCCGCTATTCTGGCGCAGCGCCTTCCGGGCCAGCGCATACTTCTGCGCCGAGAGCTTCACGCTTACTTCGCCGGCGCCGTCCATCACGGCCGGATCCGCCAGACCGTCGCCATCGTAGTCCGCCGCCGCCGGCAGGCTCCCCACTCCGCCCAGGAACGCCGACAGATCGGATTGCGCATACCCGGCGCCGGACAGCATCGCCGACCAGCTCCCAGTATCAGCTTCGTATACCGCCAGGTCGCCCAGGCCATCGCCGTCGTAATCCGCCGGCGCCGCCGCCCAGCCCAGACCGCCAAGCTGCTTCTCAGCCAGAGCATACCCAGACCCGGACAGCATAACTTGCCAGACGCCCGTGTTCTCGTCATACGTGCACGGATCCGCCAGGCCATCGCCATCGAAGTCCGTGCCAGCCGCCGCCTTCACCGGCAACGCTTCTTCTTCATCGTCTTCAGGATCAACAGGATCCGGATCAACGGGGTCTTCGGGATCAACCGGATCTGCCGGATCAACGGGATCTGCCGGATCAACAGGATCTTCCGGGTCCGGATCAACAGGATCTGCCGGATCAACCGGGTCAGAGACTGCCGGTGTTATCGTCAACGAGTTAGCGCTAATGGTCGCCGACCGGCCATCCACGATGACATTGGCCTTCGTGCCCAGCGTCAGAGTGCCCTCCGCATCCGCGGGCACCTTCACGGTAATCTTCGCCGTAGCCGCCGCCGGTAACACCTGTGCCAGGCAGAGCGCCTCGCCGCGCTGCAATTCAGGCGCGCCATCGCCTTCAACATCCAGCACTTCCCACCCTTCCGGCAATTCCGGCAGCCAAGCCAGTCCGCCGACCTGGCCATTCGGAGCAAACATGGTGGCCGTCAAGGTTACGGTTTCGCCCGCGGTATAGGTATCAGGGCCGGTCAGGGCAACAATCGGCCTCAGCGCCAGATACTTGGCCGGGCCGGGACCATTGGTCGTGCTGGAATAACCGTCCGGCTCAGACTGATCAACAAAATATCCGCCGGTGCGCCAGTAATCCAACACCTTGTTCACTTCCGTAGCATCTAACTCCCAGTAACTTGTCTGGAAGTCGGCGCTATGCAAACCCTGGTTGGTATCGCCGGCGTAACTGGCCACCGTGGTGTACCCATCGCGGGTGGTAGACTTGGGCATGTACGCGCCTTCGCGCCAGTAAGCCAGGGCATAGCTCAACTCCTGCGCATCAATCCGGCGCGTCGGCGAGCGATAGTCGGAACTGTGATAACGGAAGACGGTCAGATTTGCCACAGGCATTGTGTTGGTCGTGTCGGAACCAACATAGCTGTATGCCACATCGCCGCCGATCACATTGGACACCGCCGCATTGCCTGGGATATCCACGCTGTAAGTAAAGACCACCGAGGTCCCGAACGGCCCGGTAAACACGATGTCCGACCCTATAATCGCAGGCGTATTATCGCCATCCACAGTGTTCAGGGTCCAGCCGGCGTCCGGGAATTCCGGCGTCCAGACCAGGTAATCGAAATCAAAGTTCGTGTTGATAATCGAATTGGTCACAATCATACCTTCAACGGCCGGGGACCGATATCCCGGGCTGGCTTGGGTAGTAATGGCGCCTTCCTTCAAAGTAACCGGATCGGATTGAACAGCCGTGTAACTCGGCACGCTGGTGAATTCCAGGATGTAGTTCTCACCGATGTTGCCTGTCAAGGTTACATCGGTAAACGTAATAACACCGTCAACCGCAGTGACATCCACATCACCGCCCAACGAACCGCCGGCGCCCGAGACGATCGCCACGGTCACCACGGTTGTATCATCGCTGGTCACCAGGTTGGTGTTGGCATCGTACACGCCAATCACCGGCTGGGTTTCAAGCGTCTGGCCATTAATCCCGCCGACGGGCTGGGTGATGACCATCAATTGGGTCGCCGCGCCGGGGGTGATGTCGAAGGCAGAACTGGTGACTGCATCAAGCGCGCCTTCATCATCCGCGCTCAACGTGTAACCCGTGCCAGTCTTGTTCAGACTCAAGTCGTCAAAGGTCGCCACGCCGCTGCTCACCGCCTGCGTCGCCGTCCCGCTCAGATCGCTGCCGCCGGGGTTGTTCGCAATCGTCATCACGATATTGCCGCTATAATCCGTCACAACGTTCGTGTTCGCGTCCAGCACCTGCACCGTCACCGCCGGCGCAATCGCCGCACCGGCTTGCGCGTTAGACGGCTGCACACCGAACGCCAGGTGATCCGCCGCGCCGGGGGTGATGTCGAAGGCAGAACTGGTGACTGCATCAAGCGCGCCTTCATCATCCGCGCTCAACGTGTAACCCGTGCCAGTCTTGTTCAGACTCAAGTCGGCAAAGGTCGCCACGCCGCTGCTCACCGCCTGCGTCGCCGTCCCGCTCAGATCGCTGCCGCCGGGGTTGTTCGCAATCGTCATCACGATATTGCCGCTATAATCCGTCACAACGTTCGTGTTCGCGTCCAGCACCTGCACCGTCACCGCCGGCGCAATCGCCGCACCGGCTTGCGCGTTAGACGGCTGCACACCGAACGCCAGGTGATCCGCCGCGCCGGGGGTGATGTCGAAGGCAGAACTGGTGACTGCATCAAGCGCGCCTTCATCATCCGCGCTCAACGTGTAACCCGTGCCAGTCTTGTTCAGACTCAAGTCGGCAAAGGTCGCCACGCCGCTGCTCACCGCCTGCGTCGCCGTCCCGCTCAGATCGCTGCCGCCGGGGTTGTTCGCAATCGTCATCACGATATTGCCGCTATAATCCGTCACAACGTTCGTGTTCGCGTCCAGCACCTGCACCGTCACCGCCGGCGCAATCGCCGCACCGGCTTGCGCGTTAGACGGCTGCACACCGAACGCCAGGTGATCCGCCGCGCCGGGGGTGATGTCGAAGGCAGAACTGGTGACTGCATCAAGCGCGCCTTCATCATCCGCGCTCAACGTGTAACCCGTGCCAGTCTTGTTCAGACTCAAGTCGGCAAAGGTCGCCACGCCGCTGCTCACCGCCTGCGTCGCCGTCCCGCTCAGATCGCTGCCGCCGGGGTTGTTCGCAATCGTCATCACGATATTGCCGCTATAATCCGTCACAACGTTCGTGTTCGCGTCCAGCACCTGCACCGTCACCGCCGGCGCAATCGCCGCACCGGCTTGCGCGTTAGACGGCTGCACACCGAACGCCAGGTGATCCGCCGCGCCGGGGGTGATGTCGAAGGCAGAACTGGTGACTGCATCAAGCGCGCCTTCATCATCCGCGCTCAACGTGTAACCCGTGCCAGTCTTGTTCAGACTCAAGTCGGCAAAGGTCGCCACGCCGCTGCTCACCGCCTGCGTCGCCGTCCCGCTCAGATCGCTGCCGCCGGGGTTGTTCGCAATCGTCATCACGATATTGCCGCTATAATCCGTCACAACGTTCGTGTTCGCGTCCAGCACCTGCACCGTCACCGCCGGCGCAATCGCCGCACCGGCTTGCGCGTTAGACGGCTGCACACCGAACGCCAGGTGATCCGCCGCGCCGGGGGTGATGTCGAAGGCAGAACTGGTGACTGCATCAAGCGCGCCTTCATCATCCGCGCTCAACGTGTAACCCGTGCCAGTCTTGTTCAGACTCAAGTCGGCAAAGGTCGCCACGCCGCTGCTCACCGCCTGCGTCGCCGTCCCGCTCAGATCGCTGCCGCCGGGGTTGTTCGCAATCGTCATCACGATATTGCCGCTATAATCCGTCACAACGTTCGTGTTCGCGTCCAGCACCTGCACCGTCACCGCCGGCGCAATCGCCGCACCGGCTTGCGCGTTAGACGGCTGCACACCGAACGCCAGGTGATCCGCCGCGCCGGGGGTGATGTCGAAGGCAGAACTGGTGACTGCATCAAGCGCGCCTTCATCATCCGCGCTCAACGTGTAACCCGTGCCAGTCTTGTTCAGACTCAAGTCGGCAAAGGTCGCCACGCCGCTGCTCACCGCCTGCGTCGCCGTCCCGCTCAGATCGCTGCCGCCGGGGTTGTTCGCAATCGTCATCACGATATTGCCGCCATAATCCGTCACAACGTTCGTGTTCGCGTCCAGCACCTGCACCGTCACCGCCGGCGCAATCGCCGCACCGGCTTGCGCGTTAGACGGCTGCACACCGAACGCCAGGTGATCCGCCGCGCCGGGGGTGATGTCGAAGGCAGAACTGGTGACTGCATCAAGCGCGCCTTCATCATCCGCGCTCAACGTGTAACCCGTGCCAGTCTTGTTCAGACTCAAGTCGGCAAAGGTCGCCACGCCGCTGCTCACCGCCTGCGTCGCCGTCCCGCTCAGATCGCTGCCGCCGGGGTTGTTCGCAATCGTCATCACGATATTGCCGCTATAATCCGTCACAACGTTCGTGTTCGCGTCCAGCACCTGCACCGTCACCGCCGGCGCAATCGCCGCACCGGCTTGCGCGTTAGACGGCTGCACACCGAACGCCAGGTGATCCGCCGCGCCGGGGGTGATGTCGAAGGCAGAACTGGTGACTGCATCAAGCGCGCCTTCATCATCCGCGCTCAACGTGTAACCCGTGCCAGTCTTGTTCAGACTCAAGTCGGCAAAGGTCGCCACGCCGCTGCTCACCGCCTGCGTCGCCGTCCCGCTCAGATCGCTGCCGCCGGGGTTGTTCGCAATCGTCATCACGATATTGCCGACATAATCCGTCACAACGTTCGTGTTCGCGTCCAGCACCTGCACCGTCACCGCCGGCGCAATCGCCGCACCGGCTTGCGCGTTAGACGGCTGCACACCGAACGCCAGGTGATCCGCCGCGCCGGGGGTGATGTCGAAGGCAGAACTGGTGACTGCATCAAGCGCGCCTTCATCATCCGCGCTCAACGTGTAACCCGTGCCAGTCTTGTTCAGACTCAAGTCGGCAAAGGTCGCCACGCCGCTGCTCACCGCCTGCGTCGCCGTCCCGCTCAGATCGCTGCCGCCGGGGTTGTTCGCAATCGTCATCACGATATTGCCGCTATAATCCGTCACAACGTTCGTGTTCGCGTCCAGCACCTGCACCGTCACCGCCGGCGCAATCGCCGCACCGGCTTGCGCGTTAGACGGCTGCACACCGAACGCCAGGTGATCCGCCGCGCCGGGAATCACCGTGATCAGGCCGGATTCGACGGATGTCAAGCCTGTATATTCAGCCAGAATGTTGCCTGTGCCAACCAGATGGCCCGTGAATATTGCCGAACCTCCAGTCTGGTCTTCCAGGTCCGCGTTCACGACACCGTCAGTCTCGTTGGTCATCTTCCATGTCGCATCGGTCACCAGCGCGACGAAATTGCTGTCCGCCGTGCGGGCGATGGAGTAAACAGTGATGGAGGAGCCGGCCGCGACATTTTGCGCAGCTACGACATCACCACTGCCGTCGGCGGCAGTTTCCACACGAATCATCGTCGCCGGCTCGATTTCCAGCGGGTTGGGCTGGAGGGGGCCTTCCCACGCATCGTCATTGACATCGAACCGGTAGCCGATCGTGGAATAAATTTCCTTGGTCCCGGACTCGGAGGCCGGAATGATGACGTCGTAAGTGAAGACGACAGGATTCTCTATTAACGGCAAAGTCGTGAATGTGAGTTGATTGCCTAATTCGTCAATAACCCATTCGGCTGCGGCGCCGGCATCATTGCAGGTGAAGCTGTTGGTGTCGATGGTCCAGCCGGTCGGCAACTGATTTGTCAAATAGAAGGCCGCCAAGGTTTGGCCAACAGGATATTCAAAGGTATTGGTAATAGTCAACGTCTGGGAAACCGCCTGGCCCGGCAGATAGCCCAGCGAGGAATGATCGGCGTCCACAATCGCCACCGTGGTGGTCGGATTGGCATCGCCGCTCATTTCAAACACGATCGCCAGGTTGGTTACGGACTGAGTATTCAGGTAGGCAGCCAGGATCGTGTAGTCGTTGCCTGAAACCGTGTAATCGGTGCCAGCCGACAGCGGCGTGCCGTCAACGGTCAAATTGTCCACCGTATTGCCATTCGGGGTCACGGTGATGACCAGGTCGTCCGTATCGCCCAAAGTATGATTGGCCGAGGCCGGGGCAACTTCGGCATCGCTCGAAAAGGTCATATTCGAAACTGCGTCGGCATATTCGACGTAACTGGTGGTGCTGCCACTGTAAATGTCAAAGCCTGTAAAATTGGTGATCGAATTGGTGATGAAATCAAGATTATTGGTGATTAATTCCAAACTCGTGGACAGGCTGTTGCTGGCGTACAAGTCCCATGTGTACTGGGTAAAATCTTCCTTGATGGTGATGCGGATCCATTCGGCGCCGTTGGTATTGATCGAAAAATTCTCACAGGTCAGCCAATTGCCGGTATCGGCCGGGCCGTCGCGCACGACGAAATTACCGTTGGAGTTGATATAGAACATGATGGCGGAGTTTGTATCCACCGCCGGAAAATTGGTGCCGTCATACAAACTCGGCAGGATATCCAGACTGATCCAGACATTGGTGTCGGTAATGTCAGTAAACCGATTGGACAGGATACAGTCCACCGGAATGGCTGCAGCCTTGGTGGACTTGTTTACCACATCCGACTGCACCACGATATTGGTGGAAGAAGGGTACCACCCGTTAGTGCCCTCTTCAATGGGCCCAAGCGGATAGTCCGAAAAATCAGCAGTGAATGGCAAATTGGTATTGGGTCCGGCCCAAACTGCGCCAACCCCCAGAGCCGCCCCGACCGTCAGCGCTGCGATGATTTTGCGAAACATGGCATCTCTCCTTTTGGGTTTTATAAACCAATCAAAAAACCTAACCACAACAAAAAAAGTCAAAAAAAACGCCGGCGGCGCGAGCCGCACGGCGTATCGGACGGGCAAAGCAGGTGTACGCAAACGTTGCCCGACAATGAACAAAATAGTCGGCGCTTGCTACCAAGCCGTTGGCACCCGGCAATGGGCTAATCATTTTCACATCCATTCAACAAAGATGTCCGAAAAATCACGCAATAAAACCAATTCCGTTATGCGCTGAAACATCCGTGCTTAGCTTGCTTTCAAGATAAGTGTTTTTTTAATCAATGCAAGCAAAAAAAATCATTTTTTTCATTGTGTTTTTTAAAATCCTTGTTTGCAACACATTACGAACCAATTTAATTGTGATAATAATCAATATTATCTCTGATCGTTTATCGCTGTTTTCCAAAATGCTTTTTTTAAGCGGAATGTCGCGGTGCGCAATGCGTCGTGAATATCAGAATTTACCGGGAATTTGGAGTACAGTGATCACGATCGGACGGGGCAAGTTTGAAGCCGCTTGCTTCGGCCTGCTCTCCTGGAAAGCGGCGTCGAGCCGCCGCATTCCAAACGCGGGACCGGATTGCGCCATACCTGCTTCGTCTGACTACGCAGGGCACTGCTACAGGGAGAAATATTTATTTTTCACCGCGTTCTTCAAAAAACAGCGTCTGGCTTGCGGCGGCATTGTCCGCCAGGCGGACATCCCATTGCCGCCAGAGGTTGGTTTCCGATGTCGTAGCGGTGATTGTCCGCCAGGCAATGCCGGCGGGCGGCAGATCTTCGTCCAGCGTCCGTCCTTGCATGCGGGCGCCAAGCAACTGACTGACGGCGCAACGCAATAGCGGCTCCGAGCGCGCGCGGGTTTCCGCGCGCAGCACCAGTCCCTGCGCACCAAGAATGGCCCCGATCATCAATGCCGACACCGCCAGCGCCGCCAGGGTTTCAAGCAAGGTGAAGCCGGCGTTGCCGGTGCCTGACAATGGATGTATGTGTTTCATGCCTCAAAACAGAGGGGAGAAATTCACCACAAAAAGAACGCCAAAGAACGCGAAAGGGCAGATACTGCCCCTCTGCCCCTTTTGATCCTTTAATCCTTTGCCCATTCTGATTTAACCACGAAGAACACGAAGGGGGAGCGGAAATTAAAGTGTGTGGGTGGGTGCCTTCCCATTTGATCCTTTGTGCCTTTGATCCTTTGTGCCTTTGCCCCTTCTTATGAAATTGGCTACAAATCCGCGCTGGAAATATCCGCCGCTTCGCCTGTACCGCCGGGTTCGCCGTCGGCGCCGTAGGAGATGATTTCGTAAGGAGTATTGTCGGCCCCGGGCACGATGTAAACATACGGGTGATTCCATGGGTCAACCGGCACTTTGCGGCTGTCCAGGTAGCCTTCTTCAGGATAATTTTCAGGGATCGGCGGGCGGGTCGGACGCTGGCAGAGCGCCTCGATCCCTTGCGCTTGCGTGGGAAATGCCGCATGATCCATTCGGTACATCTGCAAGGCCTGCTTAAAAGTCCGAATCTGCATGCGGGCGGCCGCCACACGCGCCTCGCCTGGCCGGCGCAAAACACTCACACCCACTATGCCGGCGAGGATGGAAATGATCAGAATCGTCACCAGCACTTCGATAAATGAAAAACCGGCACTCTTGTGCGCACTCATTTTTACCTCCTGAATTGTTCCAGCATCATACCACAAAAAACCGCTTTTTTACTCTCACAAAGTCACCAAGCCACAAAGGAGAACAAATTTGCAGGAAAAATTTATTGGAACACGCAAAACAGACCCAGTTTAGCCACAAAAATGCAAAACGCACAAAATTGTCAAATCCATTGCCAATTGCCGCGCCTGACCGGCATCTGCCGGTCTGACGGCTTCATTTAATGTGCCATGTAATTCCATTATATCCATGCTCTTTCATGTATATGTGCGTGCCCAACGTAGCTTTAGCGAAGGCGGGCTGTGTCCGCCATAGCATCCGAGCGAAGGCGGATGGTTAATCCCTCCATCCGCTCATCCGTCTCTGTGGTAAACAAATCCCATCTTCTTTATGGCCGAAAATCTGCGTAATCTGTGGATAAAAAAGTTCCGTGGTGAATTATCCGCATCTTCTTTGTGGCTTTGCGTCTTTGTGAGAAAACAAACCAGCCCGGCGCCGGCATTAGCCGGCCAGAAATGGATTGGAGGCATATTCCGCCGCCAGGATGGAAGCCGGGCCGTGCCCGGGATAAATCCGGGTTGCCTCCGGCAAGCCGCGTAAATGCCGCAGGGAATCCGCCAGGATACGGGTGTCGCCCCCGGGCAGGTCCGTACGGCCCACCGTGCCCTGAAAAAGGGTATCGCCGGTAAACATGACGTTTTGATCCGGGAAATAATAACAAACGCCGCCCGGCGAATGGCCGGGGGTGTGGATGATACGGCACTCCCAAGGGCCGGCCGCCAGGCGTAAATCTTCCGGAAAGATGGTGGCGGCAGCCGGTCGGCGCGGGGCGGCGTAATACGGATCCAGCCGGTTGGCCTCTTCGAAGGCCCAACGGGCGTCGGCCGGATGCAGGATGGCCGGCGCCGGAAATTCATCCGCCAGGTCCGCCAGGGCGCTGACATGATCCACATGGCCATGCGTCAGCAGGTAACACGCCACGGTCAATCCGGCGCGGCGTAAACGATCGGCGATCGCCGCGGCATCCGCCCCGGGGTCAACCACCAAGGCCCGGCCCGTGGCGCTATCACAAGCCAGGTAACAATTAACTTCGAATGGCCCAACCACTATGAATTCAATTTTCATGCCTGAATTATTAAGGTTCTCAAAATAATATGCAACTACTCAGGCACCCGACCTCCGGAGCGGCGGGCAAGGGACCCAGGCTTTGCCAAGGCTACGCCGGGCAAGCTGCCCGCCCTACCTTCGGAACGGCTCGCCCGGCGGTCTCGCCCTACCGCCGGAACCGAGGCGGGCAAGGGACCCAGGCTTTGCCAAGGCTACGCCGGACAAGCTGCCCGCCCTACCGCCGGCCGCCCGTTCACCAATAATCGTCCAGTATATCACGGCAGATATTTGCCCTTTTTCAGCTTGTCCGGCAGGTAAGTTTCCAGCACGAAATTCAATCCATGTTTGGCAAAGGCCTGCTGCTCGATGCGCACGCCCAGTTCCAGCATGTGCTTCAAGGCCTCCTGCCATTCGCGGTGATGCTTGATGAACGGATCGTTCTTCAGGGCATCGCGCGCGCGCTTGATGTCGTTCGGTTCCAGGGGATGGGTGGCGTCTTCGAGGTCGTAATCCTTGATGTCCTGCGGGGTCACGCCCAGGTAATGCGCCTGCGGGACGCAGAAATACTGGTTGATGTGCGCCGCCTGGCCGGAGCCGACTTTTAGCGTCCGGTAGATATTGCAATAGCCGTAGGGGTCGCCGTCGGTGAACGCCAGCACCGGCAGGCGGCACTCGTCCGACAGGCGGCGGATAAAACGCCGGCAGGCCCGGGTGGGCACGCCGCTCATGGAAATCAGCACGCAGTTGGCCGTGGCATAATAACGGTGATGCACCAGGCGCTGGAACAAAGAAGCCGTCTCGATCACCAGGATGAATTTAGCCTTGGATATGAAACGCAAGTGCTCCACCTGGGAAGGAATGCTCCAGGCGCCGGTGCCGAGTTGGGCGCAGTCAATCCGGATTTCACGCCCGCTGCCGGGCTGGCGGTCCAACACGACCAGGGGTCCGGTGACTTCGCCGCCGTGTTCCTCCGGGATGTATCCGAGTTGCTCGCGGTTCACCCCCAGCATGGCCTCCATGTCGTCCAGCAGTGTGTCGCTTTCCGGCTGGTTGTCGAACCGACACTCGCCCCAGCTTTTGCTGTTGTAGTAGATTTCGCGCTTGCCGGCGATGTCCTGGCGATCCAGCAAGTCGGTTTTCGTGGTTGCCAGCAGGCGCATGGACTGCGCAAAGGTTTTGACGGTGTTGTACGATAAGGTGCGCGTCGCCACCTTGTTCATAATTTCAAAATGGCCTTTGCGCGGATCGTATTTAACATTGCCCAGCGAGCGGACCGGGAACCGCATGCGCGGCTGGGCCGCCTTGTTGACGATATCGCGGTAGATGCCCCGGGCGATCTCCACAATGCGCCCGGCAGCGTCCTGGCGGGAAACCAGAGCGGGCCCCTTGGAAGCGGAATCTGTCGTTTTTTTCTTCATAATTTCTAGCCGCAAGTGGCAAAGGTACAGAGGGAAAAATTCACCACAAAAGAACACAAAGAACGCGAAAGGGCCGGATTCTGCCCCTTTGTGCCTTTGATCATTTGCCCCTTTGATCCTTTCCCTCCGCCACCGTCTCATTTTTTCAGCCGGGTGCGTTCCAGCATGCGGCGCAGGCGCCCGTTCAGGTCAGACTCCCGGCGGTCGTCAAAATCCAGAATCTGGCGCAAACCCAGGGAGAGATGCGGGAGGTACATTTCAATGTAATTGCGCTTGCGTTCCTGCTCGGCCTCGCGCCGGCGCCGGCTGAGGTAAACGCTCAACTGGCGACCGCATTCCTGGAGCGCGAAGGTGATTTCCCGGATGATTTCGGGATAATGCGCGATGGCCTCCTTGCTTTCGCTGGTGAACGGCACCCAGACGCTGGCGATATGCACCAGGATCAGGGCCGGCCCCAGCGGCAATGATCCGCGCGGCTGGGTCAGGCCGTAATTTTTCCAATTCATCGCGGCGGCGGCCTTGAAGACGGCGCAGGCGCCGGCCATGTACAGCAAGGGCACCTTGTTGGCGAAGCGCATCAGGCGCACCGGATCGTCCGCGCCCAGCGCATTTTCGGCCGAGGGCCGGGCGTAAGCCAGGCCGGCCTCAACCTGGAACGGATTGCCGCGGTAAACTTCCGGGTTGCGGGTCACCGCCGTGTAGAAATCCGCCTGGATTTCCTTGCGCAGACCGGCGACGATCTGGTCCTCGCCGATGGGCGACAGGCAATCCGTTGGAGGCCGCATGAGTTTAACAGTATTAATCGCCTTGAACAGTCCCTCGCTGCCCCGCTGCGCCACCACCTGGGCGGGCCGCGTTTTAGGGTCCAGGCCGGCCTGCCGGCAGATTTCCACCGCCGCGCGGGAACTGATCCGTGAAAAATCTGTCTCCAGGGCCGACTTCAACGTGCGGGCGGCGGTATCCTTGAGCATCTGGGTCAGCATGCCCAGTTCCACGCCCTGGGGATGCGGCTTGATTTCGCGCGGCGGGGTTGGCAAAGCCCTGGTGCCGCGTTGAAAACTGGTCCAAGCGCCGGCCGAAGCGGCCGGCTGGGCGGCCGGTGCGGCCACGGCGGCGGCGGCTTCGCGGTCCGCGGAACTTTTGCCGTTGTCCAACAACTGCATCCGGAAATGCAGCGCCAGGTGGGGATTGACGATGGCGCATTGCTTGAGATATTCGTCCACCGACAATTTGCCCCGGACATAGGCCGCCTCCATCTCGATCGCCACCTGCGTGCCGTGCGGGTAAGTCAATGGGGCGGCTGCCGGCGCGCCATCCGCCGCCGCGGTTTCGAAGGAAGGCGCCCAATCGATTTCCACATCCTTGATGATGACGGGCTTGTTGGCCCGCGTGTCCAGTTGCACCTCCATGTGGTGGGCGCGGGCGGAATTTTTAACGCGGGACTGGATGACGGTCGCGCCGCCGGTGGTTAATTGCCCGTACATGCCCGCGGCGCTGATGCCGATACCCTGCTGGCCGCGCGACATGCGCAGCCGGTGAAATTTCGACCCATACAACAGTTTGGCAAAAATCTTGGGAATCTGGGACCGCAGGATCCCCGGGCCGTTGTCGGTCACCACCACCAGGAAACGTTTTTCGCCGGTCTGGCGGATTTCCACGCTGATTTCCGGCAGGATACCGGCTTCATCGCAGGCATCCAGCGAATTGTCCACCGCTTCCTTCACCGCGGTCAACAGGGCCTTGCGGGGGTTGTCGAATCCCAGCAAATGCCGGTTTTTCAGAAAGAATTCCGAGACCGAAATTTCACGCTGCATGCGGCCCATGCTTTCCGCTGTGGCCGGGTTAGTGGTCTTTTTCATGGGGCGCGATATTAAGCAAGGGGGACGCAAAAGTCAATTGCACAGACGGGCATTCGACTTCCGGAGGGGCGACAGACCTGGAAAAATTTACCGCAAAAGAACACAAAGAACGCAAAAGGGCCAGATACTGCCCTCTGCCTTTGATTTATATCTTGGGTAGTGCGGTCAGCTTGCCCGGCGTAGCCTTGGCAAAGCATGGGTCCCTTGACCGCCTCCGCCTCGGCGCCCAAGGGACTGGGCGCCCTACCTCGGATTGATATTCCTATATATTGACATAGACGGATTGCTTCAGTTCTTCACTCTGCCCCTTTGCCCCTTTGATCCTTTGATCCTCTGCCCCTTTTCTAATTTACCGCAAAGATCGCATGGAACGCAAAGAAGGACAATTAGTGCCTTAAACCACAGCACCTGCCAAAAAAACAAGAAAATCGGAGGGCAGGTACTGAGGTTTAAGGCACGGTGCAGGTGCAGGCGACAGGTGCAAGTTTGTCCAGAAGCAACTGGATGTAATCAGTCCGGCATAGCCGGACGGGACGGATCCGGATTGGTTCCGGATCAAACCAAGCCTTCACTTGTGGCTTGCACTTGTCACGGCAGTCCGGCGGCTGCCGGACTGTGGCCGCAGGCCGCCTTGGAATTGTGGATGTCGGATTCGGAACGGCGCGCCCGGCTTGCCGGGACAAATGTGCTGCATTTTGCATCCCGTTAAGATTTGCTTTGATTCGGCGACAATCTGCGCTATATTGCCAGACTTGTCCGATCCTGGTGTGGGACCGGATTTCAAAAAGGAACGCGACCATGCAGGAGAAATACCCCTTTGCGGAAATTGAAGCCAGGTGGCAGGCCTACTGGACCGAAGCCGGATTTTTCAAGGCCGACCTGGAACGACCCGAGCACAAATACTACTGCCTGATGATGTTCCCCTACCCCTCGGCCGCCTTGCATGTCGGTCATGGCCGTAATTACATCATCGGCGACGCCGTGGCCCGCTATAAGATCATGCGGGGGTATAACGTGCTGGCCCCGATGGGTTGGGACGCGTTCGGCCTCCCTGCCGAAAATGCCGCCATCAAGACCGGCACCCACCCCCGTGTTTCCACCTTGCGCAACATCGCCACCATGAAACGCCAGCTCCGCGCCTGGGGCGTATGCTACGACTGGGACCGCGAAGTCACCGCCTGCCTGCCGGACTACTATAAGTGGACCCAGTGGATGTTCCTGCAATTTTACAAGCACGGCCTGGCTTATAAGGCCAAGGCGCCGGTGAACTGGTGCCCTTCCTGCGCCACGGTGCTGGCCAACGAAATGGTGATTGACGGCCGGTGCGAACGCTGTGAGACCGAAGTCGTGGAAAAGCGCCTGGAGCAGTGGTTTTTCAAGACCACGGCCTACGCCCAACGCCTGCTGGACGACCTCGAAAAACTCTCCGGCTGGCCCGAGCGGGTAAAAACCATGCAGGCCAACTGGATCGGGCGCAGCGAAGGCGCACAGGTCCGGTTCAAGTTGCAGCCGCGTCCCGATGGACGCGCCGATCCCTGCGCGGAAATCGCCTGCTTCACCACGCGCGTTGACACGATTTACGGCTGCACTTACATGGTGCTGGCCCCCGAATACGCGCACCTGCCGCAACTGGTCAAGGGGTTGCCCCAGGAATCCGCCGTCCTGGATTTCGTCCGGCAAGCCGGCCGCATCGCCGCCAAGGAACGTCTCTCCGATACCGCGGAAAAAAACGGCGTTTTCACGGGCCGCCATGTTGTCAATCCGTTTAACGGCGAAGCCATTCCCCTGTGGGTGGGCGATTACGTGATCATGAGCTACGGCGCCGGCGCGGTCATGGCTGTGCCCGCCCACGATACGCGCGACTGGGCCTTCGCCCGCAAGTATCATTTGCCCGTCCGCCTTTCCATTCAAAACCCGGCGCAAAACCTGGCGCTGGAGTCCATGCCCGACGCCTTCTGCGAGGATGGCGTCACCTGCGCTTCCGGCGCCTTCAGCGGACTGCCCAGCGCCGAGGCCCGCCGACGGATGACGGATTTTGCGGCCCACCAGGGCTTTGGCGAGGCGCAGGTGAATTACCGCCTGCGCGATTGGCTGATCAGCCGCCAGCGCTATTGGGGCGCGCCAATTCCAATTATTTACTGCGAAGATTGCGGCATGCAGCCCGTGCCGGATCAGGACTTGCCCGTGCTGCTGCCGGAGGATGTCGAATTCCGGCCCAAGGGCGAATCGCCGCTGGCCGGTTCCAAGTCGTTCCATAATGTCAAGTGCCCGGTCTGCGGCAAACCCGCCCGTCGGGAAAGCGACACCATGGACACCTTCGTGGATTCCAGCTGGTACTTCCTGCGCTACCTCTCGCCGCGCGACGAACGCCGGGCGATCGACACCGACACCTGCAACCGCTGGCTGCCGGTGGATCAATACATCGGCGGCGTGGAACATGCCATCTTGCACCTGCTCTATGCCCGCTTTTTCACCAAGGCGCTGCACGACATGAGCCTGCTGGCCTTCGATGAACCGTTTGCCAACCTCTTCACCCAGGGCATGATCTGCAAGCGCAGCGAGCGCGACGGCCAGCTCTACAAGATGTCGAAATCCAAGGGCAACGTGGTCAGCCCGGACGAATTGATCCGCGAGTACGGCGCCGACACCGTCCGGCTGTATACGCTATTCATCGGCCCCCCCGAAAAAGACGCTGAGTGGAGCGATCAGGGCATTGAAGGCGCCTCGCGTTTCCTGCGCCGCCTGTGGCGCCTGGTGCATGCCAACCTGGAAACCATCCGCGGCGCGTCCAGCGACGCCCTGGACATCCCGGCCATGTCGCCCGCCGCGCGAGAACTGTTCCGGAAAACCCATCACAGTATCCGGAAAGTCACCGCCGACCTCGAAGGCGCCTTTCATTTCAATACCGCCATCGCACAGATCATGGAATTGTTGAACGCGCTGGAAGCGTTCCGCCCGGCGGAAGCGGGCGCGCAGGGCGGCGCGGTGTTCCGCCAGGCCGTGGAAACGCTGGTGAAATTGCTGGCGCCGCTGGCGCCGCACATGGCCGAGGAATTGTGGATTAACCTCGGGCACAAGGCCGGCATCATGCGCACGCCCTGGCCCGCGGCTGATGAACGGGCGCTGGCGCGCGATACGGTGGAGATCGCCATCCAGATCAACGGCAAGTTGCGCGGCAAAATGCAGATCAGCGCCGGCCTGGACCGCGCGGCCGCGGAAAAGGCCGTACTGGAACACCCGCAGACCGAGCAATGGCTGGCCGGCGCGGCGGTCCGCAAGGTGATCGTCGTGCCCGACCGGCTGGCCAACATCGTCGTGCAACCCGCCGGCAAATAACCGGCCGCGCGGCGTGGCGCAATCCGGATACCGAACACAATGCTACGCTGAAGCTGCGCCGGGCGTCCGGCTTCGCCCTGCCATTTCATGATTATTTGCCACGGGTAGGGCGCGCAGTGCCGCCAGCGCGGGCCGCGCCTTGCGCGTCGCTCCGAATCCGATCATCTACAATTCCAATTGTCCTTCTTTGCGTTCTTTGTGTTCTTTTGCGGTGAATTTTTTCCTGGTCTGAAACTCACCGCCGCAGGTTTTTGACCTTCACCGGGCACCCTGTGCGGGCGGAGGTCAGCGCGGCTTCCCCGAAGGCCACGGTATTGGCGCCTTCGTATTCGTCCGTCGGCGGACGCTTGCCGGACTGCAGGCACTTGACGAATTCGTCCACTTCCGCGGCCACATTGTGGTTGTTGACCGCCACCGGCACCTCCCAGGCGCGGCCCATCCCCGGAATGCCGGTTTTCTGGTACTTGGCGTTGAACAGTGTCAGGGTATCGCTGGTGTTATCGCAGATGATCGAGCCTTCCGTGCCGTGAATCACCGTGCGCATGGAATAGCCGGCCTTGACGCCGATAGAGACGAACACCTTGCCGATCACATTGTTGGGCATTTTGAAAATCGCCACACCGGTGTCATTGGCCGGCCATGTCGGCAAATACTTGTGATTCATGTAGCATTGCACTTCCAGGGGATTGCCGGCCAGCCAGCGCAGCAAATCCAAAGCGTGGCAGCCGCCGCCGATGAAACCCTCGCGGCGGATTTTGGGGTCGCTGCGCCATTTGCCCACGCCTTCGACATGCGCGTAATTATGGTAATACTCGCTCTCGATAAACACCAGCTCGCCGATGACGCCATCGCTGATCAACTGCTTGGCGGCGCGGAAACCGGGCGTGTAACGGCCCACCTGGCCGGTCATGAACCAGCGTTTGTATTTTTTGGCGGCGTCTATGATCTTCTTGCAGTCCGCCACGGTGGGCGCCATGGGCTTTTCGCAGATGACGTGGCAGCCCCGGCGCAAGGCCCGCACGGACTGCGGGACATGCAGGTGGTCGGGCGTGGCGACAACGACCACATCCATATCAGCTTTAAAAAATTCATCCTCGGATTGCTTGACCGACTCCGGCGCCGGCAGGGTGACTTTCCGCTGCGCCATGAACGCGCGGCAGCCTTCCATGTTCGGATCGTACACGGCAACGAGTTCCGCCGCCTGATTCCGCGCCACACCTTCCACCCACATCGCGCCCATCTTCAATCCCAGCACACCGAAACGATACTTTTTCATACAACCAACCTTTCTTTCTTTTTATATAACAGATTCAATTTAAAAGTCGTCCCCTGCCACCTTGTGTGGCAGGAACGAAAGGCTATGTTAAAAGACAACATGTGTTTTACAACAACATGGAGCGCAAGGTTTGCCATGAGCGGAGTCGAAGGCGCAGTTTGTCATGAAATAAATCCACAATCTTCCATTTCGTCCGGCTATGCAAAACTAACTACACGTTCACTTGCCGCTTGCACTTTCTCCGTGCCTTAAACTCTGGAAACTGCCAACCATATTTCCCTGTTTTTTGCGGCAGTTTCCAGAGTTTAAGACGTTAATGCCGCCGTCATACATCCGGCCCCATGACGCCGTAACTCCACGGCGTACCCGGCGTCTTGACCAGCGTCGGGGCCGGCAAAGCGCCAGGCATCAAATCCGCCAGCAATCGCGCCGCGGCGCGGGCGATTTTTTCCCCCGCATCCGCCGCCAGCGTGGAATATGAAGTCAATACCGTTTCATACCCGCCGCCCTCGGGGCGGAAGGCGTCGCGGCCGGGCACGTAGCCGGCGCTGCCGTTGGCCAGTTCAACGACAAACGTACAGGGAAATTTCGACGCTGCCTTGATTTGCAGGCCCAGATGGCAAAAAAACTCGGACGGATTAGCGGCCAGGACCACCGGGCCGATCTGGATGGCCTGAACTTCCACCGGCATGACCGGCTGTGTCCGCGCCAGGTAATCGGCCAGGACATATTCCTTGGCGAAAATCCAGGCCGCGGTTGCGCGCCGTTTTGGGTCATGCAATCCCAGGCGGGCTTCCGCCAGGCTGGCGCGCAACCGCTGCCGGTCCGGCCGCCGGCGCGGTATCCTCAAAATTTTCCGGCGCGCGACGACCGCCGCTTTATGCCATGGGCCGCGTTCGGCGGTCGCCAGCACTTTCACGGCTTCCGCGCCTACGCGCGTCCCGACGAATTCCGACCACCTTTCCCCGAACTCCGAGGCGCGCAGGGATTGGTTGTTGACTTGCGTGACATCCCCGCAGGCGCCGTTGAGGAACACCGTCACCCCCTGCCCGCCCATCACTCCGCGGATTGTACGGTCGAGATGGTAAATCCAGTCGGCGGAAGCGACCGGGCCGCCCAGCACGGTGCCATGGCAGGTGAAATTCACCACGCAACCCAGGTAAGCGCCGCTTTGGCTCCAGGCCCCGATCACGCCCACATCCGGGTCCGTCGGACCGGCCGGTTCGACGATGTCCGGATTGCCTTTGCCCGGATGCGTGTATACCCGGCCCTGGAGCATGCGGAACCGGCGGTTGAAGGCCACCTGATCCTCGCGGCCAATACCGGCGGACAGCACTGCCTTCTGTTTGCGGCGGTCGGCTTCCACCACCGCCGTTACCGCCTGCCGGGCCAGCCATTCCACGTAGAAAGCGTCAATTTCCGGTGAAAACTCCAGCGCCAGGCGTTTGATCAGCGCGGGCGCGCGGGCGTAGGATGCCCGGAACTGACCCAGCGTGCACGGGCCGTTATGCGTGTGGGAAGCGGCCATGAGAACGGCAGCGCCGGGAATGCCGCAACGCCGCTCGATTTCCGCGCGCGCACGCTGGACGAATTCGCTGGAGGGCAAGGCGCAGATATCCAGGCCGACCAGGGCCGTCCGGTTCCTGCCGTCATCGAACACCGCCGCGCGGGCGTATAACCGGTCATGCATGCCTTCCAGCAGCAACTTGCCGTAGCAGCCGGCGCGTTCGATGCCGATGGGCGGCGTAATGTCAGTCTGATAAAATCCAGCTTGCATATCGTTCCCCCGGCAGGTTCACGGTTTCAAACTCGGGGATTATTATTGCATAAAGGCGGAAATATATCTTGCTTTATTTTTAAAATATTTTGCACTATATTCTCCCCCGGTGAAAGCATCTTCCAATAAACCGCTCTTTACCCGATGGCGGGATTGCGTCCCGGCCGGCCGGCTATACAACGTCCATGAAATCCGGCGGCAAAACGTTCCGCCCGGCCAGACGTCCGGGACGCATGCGCACGATTTCGCGGAAGTGTTCTGGGTCAGCCAGGGAAGTTGCACGCATGCCATCAACGGCGCGGAGCAGGTCATGCAGGCCGGGGAACTCTGCCTGATCCGCCCGCGGCGCGATACCCACGCCCTGCGGATGCAGCGCGGCCCGTTAACCTTATTCAACGTGGCCTTTCCTGGCGCGATTCTGAACGACTTATGCCGGCGTTACCCGGCCTTGCACGAAATATGGCGTCCAGTCAAACCGCAGCCGACAGTGCTGCGCCTGACGGAAGCCGAGTTGCAGTGGTTGGATGGCGCCGCCGGCGAACTGCGGCGCGCGCCGCAGGACCGGATGCTGCTGGATTGTTTCCTGATGGGGTTGATCAATTCATTCCGTCAGAGCCAGGCCGACCCCTGGCGCGCCTGCCCGCCCTGGCTGCAGGAAGCCGCGCGCGCGATGCGGCAGCCGGAGAACATGACCGGGGGCATCCCGGCCTTTTTCAAGCATTGCCGACGGTCGCCGGCGCATGTGGCGCGGATGCTGAAAAAGCACACCGGCATGACACCCTCGTACGTTGTCAACCAAGCGCGGCTGGAGCACGCTGCCGCCTGCCTGCAGGATGCCGGGGCCAAAATTCAGACGGTTGCCCTCGACTGCGGGTTCAACAGTCTGTCGTATTTTTACCGGGTGTTCCGCCGCCGCTACGGGCTGACGCCGCGCCGTTACCGCCGGCAGCATGCCACGCTTCCCGCGCAGATGGGGCTGGCGTGATGCTGGCGATTATTGCATCTACTCCATTCCGATCAAGTTGGTCTAACTGCGCCATACTTGCGCGGTGCAAAATTCACGAACCAACTTTCGCGTTGCAGAGCGTTTTTGAGCGACAAGGCGTCAATTTTGGCTGCCGGCCACCGCGGCGCGCCAATGAAATTCCGCGGCGGCTTCCGGGGCGGCCGCCGCGTTGACCGTAAAGCTTCGGGCATCGATGCCGTCCACCCAGAAATCCGCGGCCGCGCCCGGACGGTTGGCGGGAGTAAGCTGCACCGCCGCCGGCGGGGCGGCGAGACCGTGTTCGACGGCGATGGATGTCTGGCCGGCGGGAATGGCGGCCAGGCCGGCATTCACGGTAGCATAACCGGGATTCATACCCCAGACAACGTGGCCGTCTACGTGTTTGACAGTGGAATTAAAAAACTGGTTGCCGTTGATGTATATCCGGCATTCATCGCCGCGGAGCGGGCAGTTGATTTTCAGCGGGCTGTTTATGAGCAGGTTATGCTCGAAAGTCACCCCGCCGCCGCCCTTGGCGCTGCCGATCACCACCGGCACGCCGCGGAAGATGTTGTTGTTGACCATGTCCATGTAGCCGTCAATCAATACCGACCGGGTTGTGCCGTTGTTGACGACGATATTGCCGGCGATAATCCCGTGGTAGAGGTTGGTGACATGGCCGCCGCCATAGGCGATCGAGGGCCAGTTATTGATCGGATGCGCGCTGATCGTTCCGCCGGGCTCGATCAGGATCTTGTTGTTGATGATATGATAATTATAAGAGGCGTCGGTGGAAAACCCGAACCCGGCCCGGTCGCCTTCCTTCATCCGCAGGGTGCAACCCTCGATGCGCCCGGAATCGCCCAGCAATTCGATGACATGGGAGCCGAAGGAGCCGGTAAAGTAGCAATTCAGCACTTCCACGGCCGAGCCGGAGAGCATGACGGCCATGACCTGGCAATCTTCGATCCGGCAATTTTCCACCCGGATGTTGCAGGGCGTGGGCCCCAGCGCGGACCGGTCAATCGCCTTGACCCCGTTGCCGCCCTGCCAGCCGGAACGCGCGCGGTCCCAGGGCGCTTGACGCTGGCCATTGCCGTTGATGTACAAGTCCCGGATGGCGACATTGCTGATATCGCCCTTGATCCAGACCACGTTGATGTCGGTCAGGCCGTCCTGTAAAATCAAGCGAGTGCCTTGTCCCTCCCCCGTCAAGATGACATTGCCCCGGAAGATGCTGATGCCGCCATATGTGCCCGCCACCCCGCCGATGCTGTATGTGCCGGCCGTCAAATGCACCTTCCCGCCGCCGGCCGGCAACGCCGCCACGGCCGCGTTGATGACGACATGGTCGTTCGAGCCGGGACAGACAAAATCAGCCGACGCCTGCAGGCGGGCGTCGGCATCGGCGGCCGCCACGACAAATGTCGCGGTGCGCGCCGCCGGAGCATTCGTGGATGCAGCCGCTCCGGGACCGGCCAGGGCGGCAGCCGTCGGCAATGCCGCCGCGCCAAGAAACGCCAACCGCCAAAGCGCCGCCGCCCGCCACCCGCGCATGGTACATGGTTGCATGATCGCCTCTTTTGTTCAATTATGCTCCCGCATCTTCACTTGATTAACAGCATGGTGCCATGGGCGACATATTCATAGCATCCCATGTCAACCAGGCCGCTGAACCGGTCCAGGCGGGCTTTGGCGTCCAGGTCAAAGGCATCAGCCATCCAAAGCTGGTTGGAGCCGGCATTCACGCAGACGGACAGGCGCGACAGCCGGTAATCTCCCGCTTCCCAGTCAATGAATGCGGGATCCGCAGCGGTGTTCTCGGCGCCGTAAACGCCCACCGACGGCGCCGTGCAGCAGTAATTGAATTTCGGCGTGGAAGACGAAATGTAATAATTGGAATGGATGCTCCCCCCGCCGTTGGTGTTATTATAGATGATGGAATTTTCCACAAAACATGGGGAGGAAGAAAAATATAATCCGCCGCCGTATATTGCGGCGTAATTGCTGACAACCGTGCAATTTTGAAGCACTGAATTGGTCCCCTGGTAAAAGTAAACCGCGCCATAGTTGCCGGTGGACACATTACCGGCGATAAGGCAATTACGCACCGTGATATCCGAGCCTGTCCATAGCACCAGCCCCGCGCCATTGGTTGATATGTTGCCGATAATCCGGCAGTTTTCCACCATGCCGGTATTGTTGACATACAGGCCGCCGCCGCCGCGGTTATGGCCGATGCCATGGCCCAGGTTGCCGATGATATCCGCATATCTGCACGATGCATAATCCATATACACACCGCCGCCATAGCCGGCAACGTTGCTCGCCACAAAGCAATGCTCGGCAGCCGCGCCATTTCGCATGTACAGCCCGCCGCCGATGCCGGCAGTTGCATACGAAACATTGCCATTGACCGTGCAATACGCCGTCGTGGAGAGCGCGTTTTCATTATACATGCCCGCCCCGTGGGATTTGTTGGAGTTAATGGAAATTTCCGAGTGCGTCACCAGTCCGCCGACGAGATTCGCGCCGCCGGCGGTACCGACGGAATAGTTGAATTTAACGCGCGTATTGGTCACCAGGCAGGCATGCGACAACGAAAGGCCGCCGCCTGAACCGGCAGAGTAATTGGAAACGACATCGCAATTGTCAAGCACCCCACCCCACACGCGCGCCCCGCCGCCTGCCACCAGCGAAGTGTTTCCGTTAATCAGGCAATTGCGCACCACGCCGGCGGACTGGACCATCACGCCGCCGCCCAGGTACTGCGCTTTACATGCAAGCACCGAGCACTCGAATAACATCCCTTTGTTGACATACACGCCGCCGCCCGCCTGCCCGGTGGTCAGGCCCTCGCCATAAGCCCAGCCGTTGGTGATGGTAAACCCCGCCACCACGGCGTTGGTATGGTCGATATAAAAGCAGCGGTTGGAGGTCGGATTGCCGGAAAGATTCCCGCCATTGATAATCGTGCCCGCGCGGTCCAACGCTCCGTCATGCCAACTACAGACGGTCATCGCCGCGGCAATTTCCACCTGACTGGTCAGGTTATATGTGCCGTTGGACACCCAGACATTGGTCCAGTCCTGCCCGACGGCGGCGTTGACCGCCTGCTGGATGTTGGTGGCCGCGGTCGCCCATGAATTAAACGGGCTGGATGGATTCACGCCGGCCGTGTCCGGCGGCACGACATGGCTGACCTGCCCCATGGCCGCGGCGGCTATCAGACAGCAACTGACAAACACTTTTGACTTCATTGACAATCTCCTCCTTTTGTGTTGTTACGGCTTACTGTTGATTTTCATGATTGGCGACGGAAAATCCACGACGCGGATCGGCTGGTTGTCGGCCTTGGCAAACCGGCACCGGATGCCCCAGGCATTGCCGTTGTTCAAATCGAATGCTATGACGAGTTCATGCTCGCCTGCCGCCAGATCCAGGTCCGCCTGAGTCCGATCGGGCGTGATGGGCGGACGTGATTTCGGATCGCAGGCCAGGGGGCGGCCGTCCATGAAAATGCGCGCGCCGCCGTCATGCCCAAGCCGTAAGGAATATTTCCCCGGAAGACGCACATGAATGCGGTTGGCCAGGTAAATAATGCCGTCGCCATGGCCGGGCGGATAAACCGCCTGCACACCGATCCGGCCGGAAGTCGGATCGTCGGCCGGGATGGGGCGCCAGCCGGCATTCTGGGCCAGCCCGACCCAGGGCGCATTGCTGACCGAGCCCTTGTGTTCGATGATTTTTGACACCTGCCAGCCGTCAGTAAGAAACATCCCCGTATCGGTCGGCAGGTTGCGGTTATGCAAATCCTCGCGGTATATCCGCCAGAACCGGTCCTGGGTCAAAATCGCATAGGCTTGGCCGTATGCATGCCCGGCCAGCGCCTGGTCCAATGCGGCCAGCCGGGCATCGAAAAATTCCCGGGCAGCCTGGTCCAGCATGCCGGCCAGACTCCGGTCGGACAACAACTCCCCGATTTCTTTCCGGATATCTGTGAAATACGCTCGTTCCGCTTCCGGCGGATTTTCGATTTTATACGAGACGATTTCCAGGTTCGGACTGTCGGACTTGCCGGCCGCCAGTCCGAATGGCGCCAATTCCAAGGCCATGATTTTTTGCGAACCGCTGCCGGCGGAGATTTTCAAGGCTTCGCCGCCGGCCAGTGGCAGCACCGGCTGATCGGAATTGATTTCCAGGACGGCTTTCAATCGCAGCGGGGTGGGATTGGCCACATAAAAAAACATTTGGCCGTCCTTACGCAACTGGCGAATGGCCAGGTTGCTCTCCAACCCGGTTTCCAGCACCGGCAGAAACCGTTCCACCGGCAAGGCCGTATAAACGCGGGCGAATTCGCGCAACTCCTGCTCGTGGCCGATCGGCAAATTGATGTCCGAAAACCCGTAGAGCAAGCGGTCCGGCTCCGCCGTGAGCAGCGCCTGAACAAAGACTTCCCGGGCGCTGGCGCCGGACGGCTGGCCGTTGGCGCGGATTTTGTAGCGCTCCAGCACCCAGTCGCCCATCGCCAGTTCGCCGCCGGACGTGCCCTTGGCCTTATGGCCCGGGGCCGATACGGAAATTTCCGCCTGGTTGATCATGGCAAACGCGTACCGGGCGCCGCCCTGGTTGAAGACATTGTAAACGGCGGAATCCGCGGCCTTGCGCCAGATATCCGCATTGCGGTGGCTGCTGCGCCCGCCGTAGCTTGTGCCGTAAAGCGACCAGCTCATCAGCGTCTGCCCCAGCCAGATGCCGGACCGGCCGAATAAAACCGGATCAATGCTGAAACCCCGCATGAATTCATGGAACGGCAATTCCGTGCCGTCCCAGTATTCCATGGAGACCGGATTGACGCCCATGATGCCGCACATCACGTCCAGGTCGCCGCGGCGCTCTTGCAGGACCTTGCGCGCGCCATCCACAAACTCGAACGCAGCCCGGCAACGCCATGACCGGAACGCGGCCTTGTTGCCCGGATCGCCCAGGTAGGCCGCGCGGCGCGCGAACCGGCCGGGGCCAGTGTCGTCGAACGGCAGTTTAAGGCCGGCATCGCGCGCGAACGCGGCGAAAGAATGATCGTCGTAAATGTTCAACGCTTCCGTGAAAGCGTTGCCGCCCTTGTATGGGTAAAGCAGGTCGGGGGTCCCGATCATCAGGTGCACCCCGGTGAAATTCGGCATGTCGAAGATATCGGCCAACTCGCCGATCATGCCGTAAAATCTTTCTTGAACCAGCGGATGCACCCAGTTGATGCATTCGCGCTTGGCGCCCATCGGCGGAAGTTGTTCGCCCTTGGCGTTGACGGCCCAGACGGTGTCGGCGCCCTGCGCCACCTGGGCGTTGTTGGCAAGCGTGACAATATCGTCAAATTTCATCAACTGTACCGAAGCGCCGAATTTTATATTGTTCACATCGAACGTCCGCGCCATGACCCGTTTCAGGCACGGGACGATCCGCGATGTCGGCAGATCGAAGTCGCGCACCAAGCCGGTATTCATCCGGTTATATTGCCAGACGCCGATCATGTGGGTGTTTTGTCCCGCGAATTTCAAATACTGGGTGTACTTGTCCGCCGTCGCCTGCATCCAGACCAGGTCCTGGATAAAGCGGCGCAGGGGCGGCCAGGTTTTGTCCTTCTCCTGTTCCGATGCCAGCGTGCGCGGCGTGTCCACGCCGAAGTTCAGGCCGTGACCGGACTCGTAATAACACCGCTCGTTGAGCGTGCCGAACATCCGGTTGGTTCCAAACGCCATGGCCGGCAGATCGCCTCTGACATGATGGATTTTCAACGAACAGGCAGCCGCCGGGCGCAGCACCCGCTCCGAGCAGTTGACGATATCTATCGAATGCACCCCGCTGTCGGCCACATGCAGCCAGTAAAGTTTCTGCGGATGATGCGTCAGCCGGTACTTGCCGCCCGTGCCCACGCCCACGCCCGTCTGGGCATCGGCGCCCACGCCGAATTTGGACGCCACCACAGCCACGAAGTCGCGTTCGGCGTCATCCGGATATTCCAGTTCCATCAGGTAAAAATCGCCGGGATGCCGGAACGGATTCAGCCGGAAGCTGAACCCGCTGCCCAGGCCATCCGCGCCCTCGCGGTAAGTCAAGCCATCCTTGTTAATGATGCGGGGCTGCTCAACGCCCTGGGCCTCCTTGCCGTACCTGGCAATCCATTCGATCCATGGGCGGGAATCATCGGGATTGGTGAAATCAATCGCGTCTTCCAATTCCAGGTCCAGCCCATCCAGGTAATCCGCGCCCGCCGCGACTTTCTGGTCGAGTTTGCGGATCACCATGAACGGTTCGCGCGGGCGTTGCTCGACAATCTCCCCGCCGGCTTTGAGCGTCAGGGCGATGGTGTAAACGCCGCCGGGCAAACGGCCGGCGGAAATTTTTGCCGCCAGGCCGCCCGGGCGCGCTTCAAATCCATCCTGCATCCCGGTGCTTTCCACGGAACTGAGGCCATCCGCGCCGGCGCGTCCGACGGCATATTCCAAGGCCGGCTGCCGGCCGGCCAGGCCGGGTGGCAGGGCGATGTCGAATTGTATTTCTTCCTGGTCCGTGTAATACAATTGATCCCGCAACGGATTGGCGATCACGATCAAGCCGTCATGCTCAGGCACGAGCACGCTGCCATCAAAATACGAGCGCGGCCGGAAAATATAATCCTGGGTCCGGACCGGCGCCCAATTTACATCGTCGAAACCCGGCGCATTCCATCCGGTCGGCGGGGGTAGGCCGTCCAAAGCCTTCCAGGAATCATCAGTTCGCAAATTAATGGTTTCCCCGGACTCCATAATGACGTTCATTTGCAGGTAAACGGTGGGCGCATGGGGGGGAACCCCATAATATTCGAATCCGACGCAGTTCGTTCCGGATTGGAGATATGGCGCCAGGTCCAGCGCCGCCGCATGCTGCCAGTAAACCGGGCCGCGGCGCGGCACTGCCCGGCCGTTGATGAACAGCAGGGAACGCATCCGGACATTTTGATAGTGGGTGCCGTCCGGCATGCCGGCCGCCACCATGGCCACGGCGCGCCAGACCTTGCCGGTTGGCAGCAGGAATTCCCGCCGGCAGACGCCGGCCGTTACCGGCTGGCTAATCCGGACCTGCTCAATTTCGAAGACATCGCCGCGCCGGCCGGCAATGATGAATTCGAATCCGTCCGGCGTGGGAAACTGGACGGCATTGTCTTTGAACAACAAATCGCTCCAGTTTGTGCCCGTCAAAACCTGCGAAAGGGATTGTGCCAGCGATTGCGGAGTCCGCATCCGGACGCCATCCGCCCAGGGGATCATGTTCCAGGCGCTGTTGGTCCCGGATTGCCGTACACGCAATGCAACATCATTGCGCTATTCCCATAAACCGGCGACTTCCGGCGCGGGCTGCGTCCCCTGGCAATTGCCCCACCCCAGCACTGCCCGCCCGGCGGCAAGTGTAAAACGCAGGTTATTGCCTTCGGCCTGCACATTGGTAACGCCCTGGAAAAAGGTAAAATTCGCCCGGTTCGACGATGGCGAAAATGTCATCTCAACCTGGGATTGCGGCAATTGGAGCTGCCGGGCCGGAAAACATTCACGCAAGGCCGGCTCCGCGCCGGACGCCCACACGGCCGCCAGGCAACCAGCGCCCCACAACATCCCCGCCAATCTTCCAAATCCATTGCGCATGCGCCGCTCCTTCCCTTAAACCTGAATCCGTGACGGGATTTTATGTTGTTAAGATAATGTCTGAATAAACAACAACTTATGACGTTTTACAATATCACCAAAAATGCGTGGCTCTATTTGACGGAAAAGACCGCCCTGCGGGTGAGGCCATTATGCCGCATCTGCTTTGTTGCGAAGGACTCGCGGTATGTTTATACAGCTTCATCCTTCGCGCCGCGCATTTGCGGCATACTGACCTGATCACGGATTCAGGTTAAAGCGTTTCGCCTTCGATCAATTCCCATGCCAGAACCTTAGACTTGGGCATAACGCCGCCGGCCACCCAATCGAGCAGTTTCTGAGCAGCCGTCTCCCCCAGTTGGCGCAAGGGCCGGGCTATCCTGGATGGCACAGGATTGACCAGATCGAATGTCATGTGGTCATCCTCGGTGATAACGGCCACATCACGGGGGACATGCAGCTTTTTTTGACGGAGAACAGTCAAGGCGGGGCGAAACAAGGACCCGGCAATCGCCAGGGCGTTAAATGGGATACGCATGTCAATCAAGGTTTCCAGGCGCGCAGCAAAATTGTCGCGCGGCAGACTTAGCCGTTGATCCATCTTCATCCCGCGCCCGCGGAACGCCTCCGCATAGCCCGCCTGAAACAATCTTACGGCATCTGAATCTGCCGCCGCCCCGGTGCCCAGGACGATTTTTCGATGCCCGCGGCGCAATAACTCACTGGCCATGGCATAATGCAAATCCGATGCGACGGAACAAGCCGCGATCCCCCTGGCTGACAAATCCAGGCTGACAACCTTGACCCCGGCGCTTTCCAGTTGCTTGATGGCGCCGGCAGCACGCTGCGCGGGAGCGGCCCAGATCACGCCGGAGAGACGGGCCCGGCGGATTTCGTCCGCCAGGGTTTGTTCGCACACGCCGGCATTGATGAATTGCAGCAGGTACCTGGAATCGGCCAGCCTGGCGCAGATACCCGCCATGATTTGCATATAGACGCGGTCGGCATGGACGATCATGCCATTGCCGAATATCAACCCCACGGAACCATGAAATGCGGCGGTGGAAGCGGTCCGCGCGGCAACATAGGTGCCCAACCCATGCCGTGTAATCAGCAGGCCTTCCACCGTCAACTGGCGCACGGCTTTCATTACCGTGGGCACGCTGGCCCCGTAAATGCGCGCCAATTCGCGGATGGAAGGAATTTTGGCGCCCGGGCCGGCCATGCGTTCCGCCTGGCTCAAAATGTGCTGCCGGACACGCACATACACCGGCAAATGATCATCGTTTGCGCACCGACGTGCCATGGCCGTCTCACGGTTGAGTTGCCTTCAAAAATCAGCTTTTGAAAGCAGTGTTTAGTATCCAGCATTAAGCAGCCAGAATTTTCAGACAACGTAATACAATGATATTAAGAAATTGGCTTGTATTCTGAATCCTGAATTCTGACCACTGAACTCATGCAAAACGCGAGTTTTGAAATCCGCTGTTAAACACTGTTACCATCAATTAAACTCAAGTATACACACCTGCGGGATAATGTCAAGTTATTTCGTTTTTTTATTTCGTTTTTTTGGACATTCCCCCAAAAATCAAGAGCGCTTTTCAAGGATCGGCGTATTTTCCAAGGGATTGAGCGAAAAATGAATTGCCCCTTGTTTGATTCAGGATCAAACAAGGGGGAATGCCCCCCGATGCCGGAGGGCAACGGGAAGGACAGCATCAGCGGCGCAGGTTGCCGGGCTGGGCGCCAGCGGGCGCGGTCAGCGGACACGCAGCATCGTGCCGGCATGCTGGTATTCCAACGCGCCCATATCCACGATGACGTCGCTGATCCGCCGGTAGCCGTCCGCATCCCGGGGATAATCCTGCATCCAGGCCCGATAGACTCCCGCATTGACGCAGAGGGATGCTTTCTGCAAATGGTAGTCGCCGGCCGCCCAATTCACAAAGGCCGGGTCGCTCTCGATGTTGTTCGTGCCGGAGACCGTTCCGATGCCGCCGATGCAGCAATTGGTGAACATTCTGGTTCCGCCGTCAATATAAAGATTGCTGGTGGCGGAATAGTTCCAGGACGTGTTGAAATAACTGATGGTATTCTCGCAATACCCCGCATGATTCAGGAGATAAATGCCGCCGCCGCGGTTGGTGGCGGCGTTGTCCGCCACCGTGCAATTTTCCACCGCTCCCGAGTAAACCAGGAAAATACCGCCCGCCACATTGGCGGCATTGCTGAAAACCAGGCTGTTGCGGATCAGGCCGCCCTGGTAGAGCGACACGCCGCCGCCCGCATTTGAAGAAAAATTACCGCCAATCATGCAATTGGCGATAACGCCCACCCGCGAACAAGCCACGCCGCCCGCCTGCCGCTGCGAGACGCCGCCGTAGGCGCGGTTGCCGTAGATCACGCAATTCGATATGCTCGCCAGCCCGTTCATCTGCGCGGGATAGCCGCTGTAATGCATGGTCATGATCCCGCCGCCGCCGCTCTGGGAAATATTGCCGATGATCGCACAACGCTCCACCATGCCGGTATAGGCAATAAAAATCCCGCCGCCGCCATAACGCTCGTCGGCCGCATTGTTGGTCGCGGCATTGTAACCGATGAGCGAATCCGCGACGCGGCTGGCCGGCCCGGATTCAGACAGATAAATCCCCCCGGCGGTGGCGCTCTGGTTGCTGTTGATGGCCGGGCATCCGGCGATCAGCGCGGCATTGCGGGCATAGATCCCGCCGCCCGCGGTGAGCGCCTGGTTGCCGTTGACCGTGCAAACCTGCGCCGTCGCGCTTTGGAGCCAGAGGCCGCCGCCCCACAAGGTGCTGGTGTTGTTCAAAATCACGCAATTGGAAACCGCGCCTCCGGATTCGGCGGCCACGCCCCCGCCAAAACCGGAGCCAGAAGCTAAAGTTACATTGCCGCTCACCAGGCAATCCGCCAGTTGCCCCAGGCAGTAAACGCCGCCGCCGTAAGTGTTGGCTTTGTTCAAGACGATGTCGCAGTTCCGCACCAGGCCGCTATCGATATAAACACCGCCGCCCTTTTTGTCAGTGGCCATATAGCCGAAAGCGTATCCATTGCTGATGGTGAAGCCATCCAGCACACCGCCCGACTGGACCATCACACAGCGGTTGGAAACGGGCTTGCCGTCAAAATAATCGCCATTCAGCGATGTCTGCGCCCGGCCCACCAGGCTGGACACCACGATTGCTTTGTTGATGATGATCTGATTGGTCAACCGGTAGTACCCGTTGGAAACCAGCACCAGGTCGTCAGGAGAGGCCGCGCCGATTGCGGCTTGAATATTCGTGGCGGCGTTTGACCAATTCGTAAAAGGCTCGTTGTGCCCGCCATCCAGCGAAACATACACCGTCGCGGCCGCAACCGGCCCCACGCCCGCCAGCACCGCAATCAATGCCAACGCCGCCCAACGCCAGACATACATTTGTCGCATTGCTCACTCCTTTTGATTCAATTTCAAAAGTCGCCCCCTGGCACCTTGCGTGGCAGGAACGAAAGGTTAAGCGAAAACACAAGGTGTTGTTTTTAAACAACATGTGGCGTTTTGCACAACCTTGGTCTCCAGTGGGCTTGTCCGCCGCAGGTGGAACAAGCCTGTCGGGGGACTTTTGAAATTGTCTCCTTTTTGTCTTGAATTTTTCCGCCCGCGGTTCAATCGCTTGCAAACACGCCGGGGGTGCTGCCTTCCTCGAACTGGATGGCATCCAGCCAGACAGATCCTGCAACATACGGATTGATCTTGAAGGCCAGCAGATTGCGCCGGCCCGGCCAGTCCGCCGGCAGCGTGCCAGTCACCCAGTAGCGCTGCCAGTCGGACGTCAATTTGAATTTACCGGGCCAGAGCCCCGCCACTTCAATCGTCTGACCCGGCTGGCTGGCGCGTGCGTAAAATGAAAGGACGTAGGGCTGGTTGGTGGCGCCGAGCGGACCGAAGAAACAATAGGCGCCGCTGGCGGCCGGGGCATCCATGCGCAAGGACACCCGGCCCTCCCAGGGATTGTTGGCATCCAATTCCCAGGCGCAGCCGGCCTGGCCGATCCGCGGCCCTTTGAACCAGCCTCGGATATAATCCGGCCAACCCGGCAAGGCGGCTTCTTCCAGGCCCGGATTGATAAACCAGTTGGTTTTGCCCGGCCGGCCCGCCGGATCGAATTCTTCCAAAATATTTTCCTGAGCGGGATGCGGCGTCATCGCCACCCGGATGGTGACAGCGGCGTCTTCGCCGGTGCGCCCGGCCGGCCGTGTTCCCAGGGCATACGCGCGCGTGCCGTAACCTTCCAGCCGGTCGGCGAAACTGCCGCCGGCCACGGCGTACACGTTGCTGGCGAACAGGCGGACCACGCGGCCCGTGGCGCCCAGGACGGACACATGAAAGACGGCCTCCACCGGCATATCCACGCTATTGGCGGCCAGCAGTACGTATCCGCCTTCCGGCGCCGCCAGCAGGCGCGCCTGCACTGGCGGGAAATCCGCCGGCGGATGATCCTCCGGCAGGGCATAGCTGACCGTCTGCGGCACATCCGGCGCGGTCAAGCCGGGCATCAATTCCCGCACCTCGCGCGCCATCTGCACCAGGCTGTCGAAACTCCATTGATGCTTGAAGGGGTAACAGAAATAAAACAAACCGCGTGCGCCGTGAATCAGCGCCAGGTAGGTCTGGCAGGCGTGTTCCCGGGGCAGGGCCACGCGCTTATGCACGGCGCCGGCAATTTCGCCGTTCAACACCACCGCGTTGGCTTTCCGCAGGCGCAGGCTGCGCCGGCGCAGGACATCCGTCCATTTGGCCACGCGGTTGGGCGAGGAGTAAATGCCCTTCCGCTTGTGGCCGGGCGCCACGTAAATGTCGGCGGCCATAACATCGCACCACGCGGTATTTTCATCGCCTTCCTGGAATTTTTCATTGTAGAGCAGCAGGCAGGGATGATAGCCGTCGGCGGCATTCAGCGCGGCATAGGTCCGGCGGCCGGCCGGGTTCATGTCCAGGGTGGCGGTAAAGCATGGCTCGTCGTACAGGTAATAGCCCATGGCCGCCGGATGCTCGCGGATGACGGCGGCCTTGGCCAGCGCGTGCGGCAAATTGGTCCGGATGAAATCGCCGTACAACCGCTCCCGTTCCGGCCGGGGCAAGGCGGCATCGCGCGTCAGTCCTCCCCGGTAGTTCAGTTCATTGCTTTCGAACAATTGATCGATATACGACAGCAGCGCCAGGCCATGGCGCTGCGCCATGTCCAGGTTATCACGCACGTCGTTGGTTGACAGGTGGCGGCCGGCCATCCAGGAGATGACCGCGTTGCAGCCGGCCGCGGCCAGTTCCTGCATCGCCGCCTCGTGCTCGGGTATGTGCTTCCAGCCGAAATACACGCCAAACGGGAAAAAAGGCCGGCCATTGTTCAGCCAGCCGCCGTTGGCCTGGTCAATCTTCCATTCCCGGCCCGGGTGAGGCGCGCGCTTGACGATGACCGTTTCGCAGGCGGCCAGCAAATCCCCGCCCTCCGCCTGCGCGCATTCCACCCGCACCGTGTGCGTGCCCGCGGGCCAGGACTGCAAATCCACATCTACCGTGCCGCAACCGGCCAGCTTGGATGCGCCGGCCAGCGCGCGCCCGCCGGCGTCGCGCACCGCCAGCCTGATCCCCGCCAGATCGCCTGGCGGCAGGTTAACGGCATAATACAGCCGCGCCGCGGATTCCAGGGTATAATAATTCCGGTCCGGGTAAACCGTCAACACCTGCCAGTCGCCCGGGCGGCCGACCGCGACCGACTGCCAGACTTCATTCGTATCCGCCCCGTATAAAACCACGCGCGCTTCCCGGTTTTCCAGGCGGGCGACCGGCAGGCGCAATTCCAGGGCATTCGTCTCCCCGCCCCGCAAATCCACCGCGGCGCGCTCGACATGCGCGGGCGCGCCTGGCGGCTGGTCAACCAAGGCCAGTTCCGCCCGGCCCGCTGCCGGTCCGTAGGCCTGCATCTCCACGCGCACGCCATAGGCAAATGCCCGGCCATCGCGCGCATAACCCGTCATCACGGCGCGTTCCAGGCGGGGCAGGAAAGGCGCGCGGAAAGCCGCCGCGTCCAATCCCTGCACCGGCACGAACGCCGCGTGTTCCCGCCACCAGGCCGGGCCGGTCGGCGCCCACCCAAACACATGCCGGGTTTCGCCGACCTTGATATTGGCGGCATCGAGCATGGGCGCCAGCACATGGATCAACAGGTTGATCCGCGCCCGGGACAGATCGCCGGTTTCCGCGATCAGGCGGCAGGGCAAAGCCAGTTCGGCGGTCCACCCGTTGCTGCCGATCCGCGTGGCCGAACGCCAGGGGATGTTCCAGTCGTCGCGCGGCCCGTTGCGGTCCTGCCGCCGGTCGCCGCGGACATTATGCGCGCTCAAGCGGAACCAGTACCATAGTTTGCCATCCGTGCCCGGATCGAATGCCAGCTTGACGCAGTCTTCCCTTTGAACCGGGCCATCGTGCCGGTCTTCCCGGGGTAGAATCCATTGGGGGGCCGGATGCGCCACTTCGAAGGCCGCGTACAGCCATGCATCATCCCGCGCGATATACGCCCGGTGCGGATGCGGCAACGCCACGCGGCCGCCATCAAGCAGATGAAAATTCGTAACGCTGGCCGCCTGGACCCAACAGCCGTCATCCAGGCAGCCGTCCAGCACCGGGGGCGGACCATTCAGCGGCGCCCGTAGTGCCAGCGCCGGCGGCGCGGCCTCCGCCCAGCGGACAGCGGCGTATCCCAGGCCAATCAGCAGCCAACCGCAGCCCATCCATGCGCGCATGATGACACTCCGTGAACAGAACGGCCCCGGACCGGCGCCAGCCCGCAATTTGCCATGACGGCGGCAAGCGAACATTAACGCACGCGATACTATCCCGCCGCCGGCGCCGGCTGTCAACTGCGCAATCCGCGGCAGGCTGCCAGAGCGGCTCAATTAATTTCTTGATATATAATGCTGCAAAGTTTTCAAGCTTATGTTAGATTTGAGCCACTTTTTCAACCAGTGACCGAGGAGGACTGTCTCCATGGCGCGCAACCAGGGCGAACCGCACTACCGCCGCATCATGGCGGCGTTGTTGACCCGCTGTAATCAGCCGGCGCTGAAAGGCGAACGCCTGCTGTCCGAACGGGCGCTGGCCGCGCGCTTCCACGTTGCGCGCAATACGGCGGCGCGCGCGCTCCGCGAGTTGTGCGAACGGGGATACCTGCACCGGCGGCGGGGGGCTGGCACCTTCCGCGCGCGCGCCATTTGCCCGGCGATCCTGGCCTGGGGGTACCATGTTTCCCGCCCGCCCTTCAACGTTTTGTTCGAATGCCTGCAATACGCGCTGGCGCGCGAGGGGTATAGTCTGGCCATCCGCGATTTCGGGGTGGACGGCGGCAAAATGCCGGACCTCATCCGTGATCCCATCCTGCCAAGGGCCAGGGCAATTTTCTGGCTGGCGCCCAGCTACCCGGCGGCGCTGGCCGCCGCCGCCGAACAGTGCCAGAAACTGCCGGCGGAACTGCCGCTGGTGCTGGTCAACGACCTGATGGGAGTGGAACTGCACGGCCGGCAGCGCGTGGACCTGGTCCACTTCGATTATGCCGAGGCCGCCCGGCAACTGGTCGGACACCTGGCGGCAGCGGGCTGCCGCCACCCGCTGCTGATCCGCCGCACCTACCTGGACGCGCGGTACGCCAGCGAGCAAATCCGTGTCGGTTGGACCGCCGCGTTGGCGGAGCGGGGCCTGCCGGATGCGGAAGCCCATGTGGTCAACTGGAATCCGGAAACGCCCGGCGGACTGGGCGCCCTGCTCTATCCGCCGCCGGCCGCGCGCGGATGGCAGCCGGATGCCATCCTCCTGCCATGGGCATTCAATGCCGCCTTCCTGCGGCATTGCCGGGCGCAAGGAAATCCCATCCCGAAAACCATGCCGGTCATCGGATTCGGCCAGAACAAAGGCCGATTCCGCTTACCCATGAATTACCGCCGGCTGGCCGAGATGTGCGCGGAACTGCTGGTTTCACGCCTGCGCCAGCCCGCGCGCGGCAACTGGCATGCGCTCGTTCCCCTGCCGGTCATAACCTCCCGGACCGGCGCAGCGCAATAACCAGCCTACGCGCCGCCGCTGACCGGCCGCACGGGTTAAGATTGATTCTCGCACGCGCCGTCCGCCAGGTCAGTGGCGCATTGCCAGCACCACGCCCAACGTCCGGTCGGGATGGTCAAGCAGCATGTCTGCCGCCTGCCCCACCTGTTCCAACGGCAGCCGGTGTGTGATCATCGGCTCCACCAGCAGGCGTTTCTCCGTCATGAGCGCCGTAATCTCGCGCAAATTGCGCTGGGTGGTGAACTGGACGAAGGCCGCCGGGTAATCCCGGCCATATTCATAGGCCTCATCATGATAGCCCGGGCCCGTCCGGGCGGAGGAAAGCACATCCAGGTTGCCCATGCCGGCGCCGCCCCGGACCGCAAACGTGCACCCGCCCACCAGGATCACCCGGCCCATGCGGTGGCCGTCGGCGGAAAGTTTCATGCATTTGTAAAGCGACTCGAACGCCTTGGTGGCATCGCCGCCGAACGCCATGATGCCGAAATCCAGGCCATAGGGCGCGGCAAATTCCTCCGTCAGTTTCTGGGCGTCAGCGCGCGTAAAATTCACGCATTGGCGGATGCCGCAACGCCGCGCGGTGTCAATCCGGAAATCCAGGGCTTCCCAGGCCATCACCCGCGCGCCGCTCAACTGCGCCAGTTGCGCGGCCAGGTTGCCGACGATGCCCAGGCCCAGCACCGCGCCGAACTCGCCCAATTCCGGCCGCGCGCGGCGGACTGACTGCAATGCCGTCGCGCCCAGGCAGGCGAAGCACGCCTGCTCGTAAGGCAGATCGTCGGCAATCGGACAGAGCATGTTGACCGGCACGCAACTGTAATTGGCATGCTGGGCATGCCCGCCCATGGCGGCCACGCGCATGCCGGGGCGCAGGCGCGGAAAATCACCGCGCACTTCCAAAATTTCACCGGCGGCGGAATATCCGAAGACATATTCCTTGGCGTCCGGCGGCGGCTGCGTGCGGCGCTGTTTGACCCCGTTCATTTCCGTGCCGGGGCTGATCAGGGTGGCGTGGGTTTTGATCAGCGCCATCCCCTCCTTCAACTCCGGCAGGGGCTGCGTCCGCATTTCCACCCGCCCGTCCACCGTAATCACCGCGACTTGCCGTTCTTTCATTGCTTTGCTGGCGCTCCTTGCATGATGGATGTATTCCGGTTTTTTGATTTTTGTGACCAATGCTTCCGGCCCGGCGGCGGCCGATACCCCGCCGGCGCCCGCAACCTCACGCGCCGTATTCCGCGGGATCAATCGCCACCGGCCGATTCTGCCGGATCGAATCGTAGGCCTTTAAAGCGCAGACCGTGGCGCGCGCGCCGTCCACGGCATTGATGCCGAAGCGCCGGCCTTCCACCACCGCCGCGGCGAATTCCGCCATGGCATGGGCATGCCCCTTGTCCAGCGACGGTGTGGGGAAGCTTTTGCCGCCCAGGTGAACTTCCGCGATGTCGTAATCCGGGCGGGCGGCGAATTCCTTGCGGTAAAATCCGGTCATGCTGTCCTCATCCGGCAGGATCTTGTTTTCGCCGGCGGGCGGGAACGTGCGGATGCAATTGCCGCCCGGGCCGTCCAGGCGGAGCTCGAAAAAGTTGTCCAGCACGAGCGTGCGGTTGTTGCAGAACGACTCTAAAAGTTCCTTGGGATAGAAGAGGCCGCCCTTGCCGCCGCAGAGCATCATGGCCAGCGAGCCGCCGGCATACTTGATGATGACGGCATTATCCGTTTCCAACGGGCCGGCGGCGAAAATCTCCACCGGCTCCTCGTCCAGGAACCAGGCCAGCAGGTCGAAGATATGGCAGCCTTCGGCCAGCAGGTGGCCGCCGCCGTCGTTCAGGTCGAAGACATAATGCGGGCGCACGCGATGGTCATCCACGATACGGTAGACGATGTTGGCGGCTTTCCCGGCCTTGTAACCTTGAAACAGGCGCCGGGCCTCCACCATGGCCGGTGCGAACCGGCGGTTGAATCCCACGCCCACGTTGATGTCCACCCCTTTGAGTACCGCCAGCACCTGCCGGGTTTCGTCGTAGGTCTGGGTCATGGGCTTTTCAACGTAGATATGTTTGCCGTAGCGGGCGGCCAGCTCGATAAAAGAGGCATGGCGCGCGCCGCGGGTGCCCACCAGCACGGCGTCAACTTCCGGATCGCGGAACACATCTTCCGCCTTGGTGGTGCAGCGCTCCGGCTGGTATTCCCGGCGGCGCTGTTCCAGGAGTTCCTCGTTGACGTCGCAGAGGGTATGGATGCGGATATTGGGATTGCGGCGGATGTTGGGCAGATGCTGGCGGGCCATGAAGGCCCCCACTCCGATGGCCCCGATATTAACAATACGGCTCATGCAATCTGGCTCCTTTGATATTCCGGCATAGTTCAATCTTCAATCGCCGCCCGTGTCGCGGCAAACCGCTGAGTCTGGAAGCAAAGCCAAATATTTATCATATTTCATGGAGCATGCAACCAAAATGACATCAAAATGAACAGCCGATTTGAAGCCTTCCTTGCGGTGCCGATTCTGTTGGCAGCAATTCCTACACATGCCGCCACCTCGCGCAAACGAATCCGCACCCCGTTGGGCAATTCCACCTCAACCGGCGCCAACCCGCCTACCGCCATCTTGCACTTCGCGAATTTGAAGCCAATTTGGTGCTGGCTGCCGCCGGATACTTGCGGCGCCTTGCGGCACCATGTACTGAATGTGGTGGGGTGGATGCCGCGTTGGGAGCAAAACCGCGCCTAAGCAACTCCCGCCTCCCGCTATCCCCGCACCAGTCCCTGCCGTTGCGCCGCTGTCCGCAGCGCGCGGCCCCGTCTGTCTCCGCATTGTTTGGTCTTCATGCCGCTGGTCTATCAAATCCCGGCGGCCCTGCATACGGGGTGCTCGGCCAAACCGCCCTACTTCTTTTTTGCAGGTACGTATTTGTAAACATTTGTCATCCCGCAGCGAATATCATAATTATAACCGCCGATCGAATATATCTCGTCGTTTAGCACACCTAATCCTGATCCAAGCGAAGAATTTATGGAAATGAGAGGATAAGATGCTTGAAATGCCCGCCAGTATTGGTTAAAGTGAAGTTGATATAAAACACTAAGACCAACGAAAGGGGGCATTTCAAGTGAGCAAAGGTTACCGGGAAATCATACGGAATTGCAAGAACAAAATTGAGCGCAAACTGGCAAATTATCGCGGCGGGCATGTTGACAACACGGTGCCGGTCTTGTCGGCGAGCAACATCCATTACGAGATGGCGGACAAGGCGCAGGGGATGAATTGCGGGGGGATTGGGGCGATCCACCAGATGGTTAAGCGCCTTGGCTTGACCGACGAGATTGACCGGCGAATGGGATTGCTGAAGCTGCATATGCCGTATCATGAATCCGATCATGTATTAAATATTGGCTACAACGTTTTACTTGGCGGCGTACGGTTGGAAGATATTGAATTAAGACGCCAGGATGAGGTGTTTCTGAAGGCGTTGCAAACCGAGAGCATGCCTGATCCGACGACGGCGGGCGATTTTACCCGGCGTTTTACGCCGATGGACATAGAGCGGTTGATGGAGTGCTTCAATGCCGGGCGGCGGCGGGTATGGAAGAGGCGCGGGCGCAAGTTATTGAGGGACGCGTTGATTGATGTTGACGGCACGATTGCCGGGACGCTTGGGGAATGCAAGGGCGGGATGGAAATATCCTACAAGGGGGTGTGGGGGTATCACCCGCTGGTGGTGAGTTTGGCGAACACCAAAGAGGTGCTGTTTATCGAGAATCGTCCGGGGAATGTCGCCAGTCACGCAGGATGCGTTAAATGGATTGACAAGGCGATCGATCTGGTATGGCCGCATGCCCGGACGATCACCTTGCGGGGCGACACGGATTTTTCGCTCACGGCACAATTCGATGGTTGGGCGAAGCGGGTGGATTTTGTGTTTGGGATGGACGCGCATCCCGCGTTGGTCAAAAGAGCCGAGGCGTTGTCAGAGGCTGATTACCGGCCGCTAAAGCGGAAGGCCAGGTATGAGGTTGCCACGACTGCGCGGCGGCGTCCGGAAAAAGTCAAAGAGCAGATTGTGGTGCGGCGCGAGTTCGAGAATCTGCGTTTGGACGGGGAGCAGGTGGCGGAGTTCCGGTATCGTCCTGGGAAATGCGGGCGGGATTATCGCGTGATAGCGCTGCGTAAAAACATCAGCCACATTAAAGGCGAGGCGATGCTTTTTGACGAGATTCGATATTTCTTTTACGTCACCACCCGTGAAGATCTGACGCTGGCGCAGGTGGTGGAGTTGGCCAACGGCCGTTGCGACCAGGAAAACGTGATCGAGCAACTGAAAAACGGCGTGAATGCGATGCGTATGCCGGTGGATGACCTGGTCAGCAATTGGGCGTACATGGTAATGGCGGCGCTGGCATGGAATTTAAAGGCGTGGTTTGCGATGATGGTTCGGCGTCAAGATCGCCGGACGGAATTGCTGCGCATGGAGTTTCGCCGGTTTTTACACGCCATAATATTATTGCCAACACAAATTATCGTGCAGGGGCGCCGGATTACATATCGGCTTTTGGCGTACAATTCCTGGCTGACGGATTTTTTTGCGGCATGGGAATATATCCGGCGAACGAAATTCGCCTGACAACATATTTTCCCGGGCAGAAGGCTGGAGCGAGACGCAAGTTACAGTCGAGGTGTATTTAAAACCGGCTGTATTTTGAGGAAAGCAAGGTGTGTGCTGATGGAACCGGGCAAAACGGACGCAAATCATCAAATTAATTGCACCGGGAAATCAATTTGGGTGCATAAATCGCGAAAAATCAGAGCGCTCGAACAACCTCGCTTATTTTAGGCCTAATACACCTGGAGAATTTATTGGAACACTTGCTAAATATTCCCAGTTATGACCGTCATAACGATAAAGCGGCGTATCATCGTTTTTACAACCGCCATAACTCATCGCATATATTCCATCCCTAAGGACGGCCAGATTCATATCGCTCCTATTTTCGGGATATTGTGGCACTGCAAACCATGTTATTCCATCATAACCATATTCATGATTACTTGCGCTGCGCCCGCCCATGGTTACACCGCCAATAATATATATTACGTCATTCCATACACCCGCGCTCATAAATGCACGCGGTTCAGGCAAGCTGTTTGTTTCAATCCATTTCACTCCATCATAACAGAACACATTTGAACGTATGAGCATTCCACCCACTCCACCAATCGCATAAAACAGGCCTCTATACTCACATGCCGCCAAGCAGGCTCGCCCGCCGTCTATGCTTTTAATTGGCAATGACTGCACCTCGGTCCACTTATTTCCATCATACCTATATACATTCGTACTCTCACCGCCTCCTACTGCATACAACATATTACTTAACACGCCTGCCGCCATATTAGATCGTGGCTCAGGCAATCCAGGCACCTCTGTCCATTTTATTCCATCACAACAGAACACATTGGTTTTATCTTCACCCCTATCGATACCGCCAATAATATATATTTTATTATTATAGGTAGCCACAGCCATGCCATAACGCGGTTCTGGCAAACCATCTACTTCAATCCAGGCATTAATTTCTTTTGGTTTTATTTTAATTATTCTATCATGTTTTATAATAATAGTAATAATGCATAACACAACAATGGTGATCAACATATACTTTACCATCAATTTATTAAGTTTGCATATATTACACATAATATTCTTTGTTAATAGTTCTTATATAATATTTCGCGGGGATGGGTCTTTGAGTCAAGGTTTGAGTCATCAGTCCTGTAATAATATTTAATATTACGATGGCCGTTCAGAACCAAGAGTTTGGAGGTTAGACAATTTGACGATTTACACCTCCTGGTCGACCAACTTCTGATCCGATTCCAACAATCTGCAAACTGACCAAGTTGGTCAGATCATAGGCCATGCCCGCCGATAGTTTATGGGGAGCCGGGTCTTGACCCCGAAATATCCTTCGGCACCCACGATTTCGCTCCGGGTGTTGTAGCCGTAGTGGTAAAATGTCGGGCCAGCGGGGTCGAACGCCGTCCCGCTGTATTTTACGCCTATTCTACGCCCTGCCGCGTCATTGAAGTAATCATAACGAGAGATGGTGTTGGTGTCAAAGGTGCTTTTAACACTTTTAGCACTAAAATGACGTGGGGCGCATCTGCGATTCGTTGACTTACCGCCTTTTAGGAGTGCGCCCGGCTACGACGGATTTGACGGTTTTAAACGCATGCCTATCAAAAGCACAGATCGAGCCTGCGCACTCCAAGGCACTGCGCGGCCAAAGACATTGCGCAATCAATCAACTGCGTTGCCGGCGCCTGCTTGCTACAACGAATCGCAAATCCGGCCCCGTCCAGACAAATGCCAACAATCGGCTTGCAAAGACTGAAAAACAATCTAAACTATCTTTTTTGTCGTGAGTGAATTACCGCAACCAAAGGAGCATACATCACCATGCATGAAATCCTGCAGCAGATAGAAGAATTCGGGCTCGTGCCCATGATCAAGATTGACCAGGCCAAGGACGCCGTGCCGCTGGCCAAGGCGCTCAGCGATGGCGGACTGCCGGTGGCGGAAGTCACGTTCCGCACCGCGGCGGCCGAGGAAGCCATCCGCAATATCGCCTCCGCCCTGCCGGAGGTCCTGATTGGCGCCGGCACCGTGACCAACGTGGCGCAGGCGGAAAAGGCGGTCAAGGCCGGGGCCAAATTCATCGTCACCCCGGGCTTCAGTTCCGCCGTGGTCAAATTCTGCGTGGACAACAAAATCCCCGTCACCCCCGGCATTGCCACGCCGACGGAAATCCAGATGGCCCTGGATCATGGCGTGGATACGGTCAAATTTTTCCCGGCGGACGCCTTTGGCGGGCTGAAAACCTTGAAAGCCATGAGCGCGCCCTACAGCATGGTCAAGTTCATCCCCACCGGCGGGATCAGCGCGGCCAACCTGGCCGAATATATCATGTTTCCCAAGGTGCTGGCCTGCGGCGGCAGTTGGCTGGCCAAGGACGAATTGATCAAGGCCGGCCAATTCGGCGAAATCACGCGCATCACCCGCGCGGCCATGGATATTGTGCTGGGATTCGAATTCGCCCATGTCGGGTTAAATCTGCCGGACGCCGACGCCGCGCTGGGCCTGGCGCGGCAGTTTTCCGAGTTGTTCCGCTTCCCCCTGAAGGAAGGCAATAGTTCCAACTTCGCCGGCGCCGGCCTGGAAATCAACAAGCGCCCGGGTCGCGGCGCGCACGGGCACATCGCCGTGACCACCAACAGCATACCGCGGGCGCTGGCTTACCTGCGGCGCCGCGGCGTGGCGGTCAACATGGACAGCGCCAAGCAGGATGCCGCCGGCAAGCTGGCGGCGGTGTACCTGAAGGATGAATTCGGCGGGTTTGCCGCGCACCTGCTGCAACGTAAATAGGAGCATTGAATATGAAAAAACGCATCGTCAGTTTCGGCGAAATCATGCTGCGCTTGAAGGCGCCCGGCTTCGAACGCCTGTTCCAATCGCCGATGCTGGAAGCCACTTTCGGCGGCGGCGAAGCCAATGTGGCGGTCTCGCTGGCTAACTTCGGCATGGATGCCTCGTTCGTCTCCGTCCTGCCTGACAATCCGATTGCCAATGCCTGCCTGGCCGAACTGCGCAAATTCGGCGTTGACACTTCCATGGTGGTCCGCGGCGCCGGGCGCATGGGGATTTATTACCTGGAAAACGGCGCCAACCAGCGCCCTTCCACGGTGGTGTACGACCGCGCGCATTCGGCCCTGGCGCTGGCCCGGCCGGGATGCCTTGACTGGCCGGCCGTCTTCAAAGGCGCCGGCTGGTTCCACATCAGCGGCATCACGCCGGCGATCAGCCAGTCCGCCGCCGACTTGTCGCTGGAAGCGGTGCAGGCGGCCAAGCAGGCGGGGCTGACGGTTTCCTGCGATTTCAATTACCGCGCCAAGCTGTGGAAATACGGCAAAAGCGCCCCGGAAGTCATGCGCGAAATTGTCCGCTATACCGATGTCGGTATCGCCAACGAGGAGGATTGCCAGCGCTCGCTGGGCATTGCGGTGGAAACCAGGGTGGAAAATGGCGAACTGGACGCCGGCCAATACCGGACGTTGGCGGAACATGTGCTCGAGGCCTTCCCCGATCTCCGCCTGATCGCCATCACCTTGCGCGAAAGCAAAAGCGCCGACCATAACGGGTGGTCGGCCTGCCTGCACGACCGCCGTCAATTTTACCTGAGCCGCAAGTACGCCATCACGGATATTGTGGACCGCGTGGGCGGCGGCGATGCCTTCGCGGCCGGCTTGATTTACGGACTGGTTTCCCGGAACCAGCCGGAACAGGCGCTGAATTTCGCCGTGGCGGCCAGTTGCCTGAAGCATTCCATCAGCGGCGATTTCAACCGGGTCAGCGTCAGCGAAGTAGAAAAACTGGCCGGCGGCGACGCTTCCGGCCGCGTGCAACGTTAAAGTTCGCAACCAACGAAAGGAACATGCCATGTTGAAACGTTTATCCATCTGCGCTTGTGCGGCGGCGGCCGTCCTGGCGGCGTCCGCGGAACAGTCGCCGCCGGACCGCGCCAGCCAACCGGAACCGCCGGCCCCGGCAGTGCAACCGGCCATGCCGCCGGCGATGTTTCAGCCGGTGGCCATCGACCCCGAACTGGTGCGCCAGAGCATGCAGGCGCGCGCCGAATTGGACCGGCTGAACCGCGCCATCAACGCCCGCCGGAACGCGCTTTTCGAGGGCAACGATGAATTGAAAGCGCTGCAGGCGGAAATGCGCGGACTCCAGGAGCAAATTGACGGCATCCTGAAAAACGACGCGACCTTGCAGGAACTGCAGGCCAAGCAGCGGGAGATTGCCCCCGAATTGCCGGCCGGCGCCCGCGCCTTTCCGATGGCGCCTAAACCGCCGGCCGCCGTGACTGCTCCTGACAATGAATAGCGTGGCGCCATGTTCACGGAAAACACCGCGGTGCTCAACCACGATGCGCTCGGCAACGGCTATCACCTGCTGAAGCTGAAATCACGGAAAATTGCGCCGGAGGTCCAGCCGGGACAATTCGTGCATTTGCGCGTGCCCGATCTGGGCGAGGCGGTGCTCCGGCGGCCGTTCAGCGTGTATAAAACCGATGCCGACAGCCTGACGATCCTCTACCGGGAAGTCGGTGTGGGCACCCGCCGCATGCGCCAGTTGCGCGCGGGCGACCGGCTGAGCCTGCTCGGCCCGCTGGGACACGGATTCCCGCCGGTCGCCCCGGGCAAGTTCCCCGTTTTGGTGGCCGGCGGATACGGCCTGGCGGCGCTCTACATGACCGCGGCGCGCGCGCCGGCGCCGGGGCTGGTCTGCGTGGGCGGCGCCACGGACCGCGATATCCTGTGCCTGGATGATTTCGAGCAGTTGAACTGGGAAACGCGCGTGGCGACGGAAGACGGCTCGGCGGGGGACCAGGGATTGGTGACGGATATTCTCGCGCGCTGGCTGGCCGCGGAAACCGCCGGCCGCGTTCCGGAAATATACGCCTGCGGCCCAAACGGCATGTTGCGCGCCGTCAGCGAACTGGCGGGCCGGTTGGGATACCAGGCCTGGGTCTCCATGGATCGCAACCTGGGCTGCGGCCTGGGAGCATGCCTGGCCTGCGTGCAGAAGGTGCGCCGGCGCGAAGGCGGACGGGAAACATGGCAATGGGCGCGCATCTGCACCGAGGGCCCGGTATTTGACGCGCGCGATATCGCCTGGACGGAAACATCGGATCATGCATAAACCCAATACCACCGTCACGCTGGCCGGCATCGCCATGAAAAATCCGGTCATGCCCGCTTCCGGCACGTTCGGCTACGGCCCGGAATTCGCGGGCGTCTTCGACCTGAACCTCCTGGGCGCCATGGTGGTCAAGGGGATCAGCCTGGAGCCGGTAGCGGGCAACCCTACCCCGCGCATGGTCGAAACGCCAGCGGGCCTGCTGAATGCCATCGGTTTGCAGAACCCTGGATGCGCGGCCTTTATCCGGGATTACCTGCCGTTTCTGCGGCAGTACCAGGTGCCGCTGATCGTCAACATCTGGGGCCGGACCCTGGAAGAATACGCCGAGGTTGCCCGGCGCTTGAATGACGCGCCCGGTGTTCATGGGCTGGAATTGAACATTTCCTGCCCCAACATCAAGGCCGGCGGCATCGGCTTCGGCGTGCGCCCGGACCTGGCCCGCCAGGTCATTACCGCCGTCCGCCAGGCTGTCCGACTGCCTTTGATCGTTAAACTGCCGCCGCATTTGTTCGAAATGGCAGCCTACGCGCGGCTGGCGGAGGAATGCGGCGCCAATGCCCTTTCCATCACCAATTCCCTGCCGGCAATGACCGTGGATGTCGAAACCCGCCGGCCGACGCTGGCCAACGTCACCGGCGGATTGACCGGGCCGGCGATTTATCCGGTGGCCTTGAAACTGGTCTGGGAGGCGGCGCGGGCAACTTCTATCCCGATTATCGGCATGGGCGGCATCGCCTCGGCGCGGGAAGCCCTGGCCTTCATCATGGCGGGCGCAACGGCCGTGGCGGTGGGCACGGCCAACTTCACCGATCCCGAAACCATCCCCAAAGTCATCCAGGGGGTAGAAGACTACCTGGTCCGACATAACCTGCCCGATATTGCCGCCCTGCGGGGAACCCTGCGGACGGAGATGTCCGCGCAATGACGCCGCCAATGCCAAACAGCAAGAGTCTGCGCGGGCGCCGCCTGGCAGTCCTGGTTTTACTGCCGGCATTGCTGGCCTTGACCTTGTTCTGCATCCTGCGGATGCCCTGCGACCCGCGGCGGCTGCACCAATGCGTCCCATCTTCCGCCGTCCTGGTCAGCGCGCATCATAACCTGGCGGCGCGTTACGAAGAACTCGCCACTAATGCCTTCCTGCGGCCGATGCTGCAAGCCGCGGGCTTGAATCCCGCCAACCTGAGCCCCGCCAATGCCCGGCGCCTGCGGTATTGCGCGCCATATATCGCCGGCCGTGAAACCCTGATGGCCTGGGCGCCCCGGATGCATGGCAACGGGCAACCCGGATTGATCCTGGTTTCCTGGATGGGGCGCGCCGGGCTGGCCGCGCGCTGGTGGCTGGAATTGCGCGCGCCCGCTCAATTGCAACGGCAGCCGGCTTATGCCGGGCATTCCATCTGGATGGCCGCCCAGCCGGTTAATCCTGCCGGCTGGCGCCTGGCTTTCGCCATCCACGAGGGCATCCTGATCGCGCTGGTCTCACCGGACCCGGCGGGGATCAAGGAAGTCATTCAGACCGCCGAACGCTTGCGGCGGCCCGCCGACGCGCTGGCCAACCCCGATTTCCTGGCGCTCCCGCCGGAAACCGCGGACCGCTTCTGGCTGCGCCAACCCGGCGCGGCGGCGGCGGTTAACGCCATCAAACCTGGCTTGTTCAGCGCCGCCATCCATGCCGCCGCTTGGCTGCCGTCAGACACGGCCAGCCTGCAGCCAGCGGACCTGCAGCCCATGGCGAACCTGCTGGGCGACCGGCCGGTCATGGCGGCCGTTTTGCCCGCCCGGTCCGCCGGCCAACTGCTCTCGTTGCACCCGGCCCTGCAGGAGTGGGATGACCTGCTGCTGACGCCGCCGGACGGCGGCCGCCCGGATGGCGCCCTGGGTTTGGCGCTGCTTACCGGCGGCGATGGCGGCGGGCTCGGACTGGGCCCTTGGCGCATCAGTATCCCGGCCCTCATCGGCTTTATCCCTATCCGGAATCCCGCTGAAGGCCAGGCCATGGTGAAACAGACGCTGGACCGCCTGAATGCCAGCTATAAGCTGGGTTTAATTGCCGATGCCGGCGCCAATTTGCCTGACCAAGCCACTGCAAAAATATTCACGATCGAACCGACAACCGATAACTTCCTGGCGCGCCTGGCGCCGGAAGACCGTCCCGCCTATGCAATCCTCGACCGCTGGCTTTTATTCAGCAGCAATGCCGGGGCCCTGGCCCGGCGGTTCGCGCCGCCGCCCCAGGACGGCCAAACCAGCGCACGCTGGCATCAGGCCGCGAGCGCCGCGCCTTGCGCCGGCATGCTCTGGCTGGATCTCCCCCGCGCCATACCCGCCATACAATCCGGATTAACCGCCTGGACGCTGCATCTGCGCGCGCCGGGACGGGTGGATCCGCCCGGCTGGCTCCAGATTTTACGTCAATGGCTGGATGAATTGCGCGTCATGGAAACCGCTTGCATCCGCCTGATGCCCGGTCAGCCGACGGTCCTGGTGGACATCAGCGCCGGGAAGGATGCCGATTAAATGCGCGCGTCGGGAATAATTTTCGCCCATCTGAAAACTAAACGAAAACCATTGACCGGCAAGCGCTGAAACGATATTCTAAAGATCAGTTTTTAACGGATGAAAGACAAGAACATGCAACAAATTTCCAGTGAAGCCAAGACAAGTTCCCCCGGCGCCGCGGCGGCCCAGTCCACCAGACGTCCGGCGCCTTTTTTTCTGCGGGACGACTGGATTGTATTCCTGATCACGTTCCTGGGCGCCGCGGGATTTTACGCTTACACCCAGGCGCCTACCGTAACCCTGGAAGATTCCGGCGAACTGGTGGTGGCGGCGGATTATCTGGGCGTCCCGCATCCTCCCGGCTATCCGCTCTGGACGATTATCGCCTGGATTTTCACCAGGATTTTCAGTTTCGTGAAATACTACGGCCAACCCAATCCGGCCTGGGGTGTGAACTTCTGTTCGGGCGTTTTCGGCGCCCTGACTTGCGCCGCGGCGGCCATGCTGGTATCGCGCGTCGGCCGCAACTTCCCCGCGCCCGGCGCCGATCCGGCGGACGACCGCGAACCCGGCATGATCCAGCGTCTGATCGGGGCCGCCGCCGGCCTGGCGGCCGGCGGGTTGCTGGCGTTTAACAGCCTCTTCTGGTCCCAGTCGGTGATCGCCGAAGTTTACACCATCAACGCGTTCCTGCACATATTGGTGCTGCTTTTGGCCGGGATGTGGATTTACCGGTCCAAGGATAACCGCATTCTTTACTGGCTCTCGTTCATCTTCGGTTTGAGCATCACCAACTGCCAGCCGATCATTTTCCTGGGCCCCGCCATGCTGGTGGTTTTCTTCTGCACTGACCGGCCTCTTTTCCGGGACCTGATGGCGCTTGGCCTGTTTGCCATCGGCGGCTATCTGCTCTACACGGCCCAGCAGCCCGCGCCCGGCGGCGGCCCGGCCCCCGCGCACACGCTCAAGACCATCATTGCGATTTTGATGCTGGCCGCGCCGGGCGGTATCTGGCTGCTTTCCCGCAAACTGCTGACGGAGTGGCGCCGCATCATCATCATGGCGTTGTGTTTCGCGCTGGGGCTGTCGTTTTTCATTTACATGCCGATCGCCTCGGAATTCAACCCACCCATGAACTGGGGCTATCCGCGCACGTGGGAAGGTTTTAAGCACGCCGTCTCCCGCGGGCAGTACCAGGCGCTCACCCCGGCGTTGAATTTGAAGGATTTTTCCCGCCAGTTTATCATGTACCTGCGCGAGTTGGAAATCCAGTTTACCTTCCTTATGGCGTTGGCCGGCATCCTCTGGGTTTTCATCCTGCGCCGCGTGCGCCATTGCGACCGGGTCTGGCTGGCCACCCTGACGGTCGCCTTCCTGGTGCTCAGCATCGGCATGATGGTCTTCCTCAACCCCGCGCACGATGTCCAGTCCATGTTCATTGCCCGGGTGCAGTTGGTGCAGGCGGCGGCGGTTTACACGATTTTTATCGGTTACGGACTGGTGACGGTTCTGCAGTCCTGCACCGCCGCCCTGGCCGGCAGGCTGCGCCGGCCATTGCTCGCCCTCCTGCTGGCGCTGGCGGCGCTGTCGCCGCTGGCGCTGCTGCACAAAAATTATGCCGACGAGGAACTCGTGCGCAACTACGGCGGCGCAGAACTCCGCGAACACGATTTCGGCTGGCAATTCGGCAATTACCAACTCCGCGGCGTTGAGGCGATTATCGAGGAGCTGGCCCAGGGCGAGGAGCCGCCCCCCAACCCCGCCTACCCGCCGCCGATGGGATCCAATGCCGTCTTTTACGGCGGCACCGACCCGGGGCGTTTCGTCCCGACCTACATGATCTATTCCGCCCTGGTGCGCCCGGACGTGTTTCTGATTACGCAAAACGCCCTGGCGGACAACACCTACATGAACGTCATGCGCGACCTCTACGGCGACCAGATCTGGATTCCCACGCCGCAGGATGTCAACGCGGCGTTTCAATCCTATGTCCAGGACGTGCAGGCGGGGCGGATTCCACCGAGCGCTTCGATCGTCATCGATCCCAGCGGCAAGGTCAGCGTGCAGGGCGTGCAGGGTGTCATGGAAATCAACGGCATCATCAGCAAGATGATTTTCGAGTACAATAAATGGCGCCATGCCTTTTACGTTGAGGAAAGTTATGTCATCGCCTGGATGTATCCCTACATGGAGCCGCACGGCCTGATCCTGAAGATCAACAACGAGCCCCTGCCCGGCCTGACTCCGGAAATGGTTAAAAACGACATGGATTTCTGGGATTGGTACACGCGGCGGCTGCTGGCCAGCGAAAAATTCCAGCGCGATGTCACCGCCCGCAAATCGTTTTCCAAGCTGCGCTGCGCCATTGCCGGACTGTATGCCTGGCGGCGCATGTTCGACGAGGCGGAAATCGCGTTCCGCCAGGCGGTCGATCTCTGCCCGCTCAGCCCGGAGGCCAATTTCCGCATGGCGGACTTCTACCTGCAGCTCGGCCGGCACGGCGACGCGCTGCAATTGCTGGAAGCGAATTTGAAGCTCGATCCGCGCAACGATAAAATTTCCGGGTTCATGAATCAAATCCGCGAAATGGAGCAGATGCATCGCCGGGCCGTGGAACTGCAGAACGAGATCAGCCAGGGAACCGCGACGCTGGACGGCGTGTTCGAACTGGCCGCCATTTTCATGCGCATCGGGCGCGAACCGCAGTTCCTCGATCTCGCCCGGCAGATCATGCAAAACACCAACCTGCCCCCGCAAGCTTACCTGAAACTGGCCGAACTGGCCTCGCCCAACGCCTCGCCGGCGCGCCTGGACCTGATGCGCACCGCCCTCGACCAGTACCTCCAGCGCGAACCGGCGAATGCCGGCGCCTGGAAGGAACTGGCCTGCATCCAGCTGGCCATGGGACAGCGGGACCAGGCCTTGCAGACACTGCGCCGCGCCGTCAAGGTGGGCGGCAACCCGCTGCGCGAAGCCCTGCGCCAGGATCAACGGCTCGCTCCGCTGCACACCAACCCGAGCTTCCAGCAGTTGCTGCAACCCGCCGCCGAGCCGGGATTCCACCCGATTCCGGGGCTGGTTTTTTGACGCCCGCCTCCGCGCCGCGCGGTGGGCTGCGTCATGCTCAGAACAGACGGCTCGGTACGGAGACCTCGCCCTACCTGGGAAATCTGCTGGAGGTAGGGCGACGTCTCCGACGGAGCCGTCCGGCAAAGCCGGACTCGGAGAGCTCGCCCACCTGGGAAATCTGCTGAAGGACGAGACCCCGCTCAAAACGGGTAAACCTCCGGCTTATCCCGCCTGGCGTAAGAGCGAGCCGCCGAGAATGACGCAGCCGTGGCCCCGCGCGGCTGCCGATTTTTTCTGTTTCGATTTTCCGGCAATTGTGTTAGTTTTATCGGGCAGCGGGTTTTATTCATCGAGCAGGGAGAGACCGCATATGTGGGAATACACCGACAAGGTATTGGATCACTTCCGCAATCCCCGCAACGTGGGCGCCTTGGAAAATCCTGACGGCGTGGGCGAAGTCGGCTCCCTGGCTTGCGGCGACGCCTTGAAATTGACTTTCAAGCTGGACGCCCAGGGGCGCATTGCCGACGCCAAGTTCCAGACTTTCGGCTGCGCCAGCGCCATCGCCTCCTCTTCGGCCCTGACCGAAATGATCAAGGGGCTGACGCTGGAGGAAGCGGAAAAAATCAGCAACCAGGATATTGCGCGCTACCTGGGCGGGCTGCCGGAACAGAAGATGCACTGCTCCGTGATGGGCCGCGAAGCCCTGGCCCAGGCCATTGAAAACCATCGCACCGGCCGGCGGGAACGCAAGGAGTTGGGCGGGAAAGTGGTCTGCCACTGCTTCGGCGTGACCGAGGAAGAACTGGAGCGGGTCATCGCCGGCAACCATCTGACCACGGTGGAACAGGTCACCAACTATTGCAAAGCCGGCGGCGCCTGCGGCAATTGCCGCGGCGATATCGCCGCCATCATCGCCCGGTTGACCAGCGGGGTCCCGGCCGACGGCGCGCCGCCGGAGCCGGAACGCAAGCTGACTATGATCCAGAAAATCAAGCTGATCGAAGAAGTCATGGAAAAGGAAATTCGCCCGATTCTGCGGAAGGACGGCGGCGACATCGAGTTGGTGGATGTGGTGGATAACCGCGTGCTGGTGGCCCTGCGCGGCATGTGCGCCAACTGCCAGGTGGCGCGCTTTACCCTGCAGGACGTGGTGGCGGCGAAGCTGCGCGAATTTGTCGCCGATAACCTGACGGTGGAGGAAGTCAAGTGAGCAAACTGGTTTACCTTGACAACAACGCCACCACCCGCCCGGCGCCGGAAGTGCTCGCGGCCATGGCGCCGTTTTTCAGCAAATACTGGGGCAATCCTTCCAGCATGCACCGCTTCGGCGGCCAGGTGCAGCAATATATCCGCCGCGCCCGGGAGCAGGTGGCCTCGCTGCTGGGCGCCGATCCTTCGGAAATCATTTTCACCAGTTGCGGCACCGAAAGCAACAACACCGCCATTCGCGGCGTTGCGGAGGCCGCGCCGGAACGCACGGCGATCATCACCACGCGCGTAGAACACCCCGCCGTGCTCGAACCCTGCCGCCGCCTGAAGGAACAGGGCTGGCAATTGACGGAACTGGAGGTGGATGGACGGGGCCAACTCAACCTGGATGACCTGCAAGCCGCCCTGCGCGGCAGCCGGCCCATGGTGAGCATGATGTGGGCCAACAATGAAACCGGGGTTATTTTCCCCGTGCCGGCGGCGGCGGAAATGGTCAAATTGGCCGGGGGGATCATCCACACCGACGCCGTCCAGGCAGCCGGCAAGGTGCCGATTGACGTGCGGCGCGTGCCGGTGGACCTGCTGACGATTTCCGGGCATAAGCTGCACGCGCCCAAGGGCGTCGGCGCGCTGTACGTCCGGCGCGGCACGCGCCTGCGCCCGCTGCTGCTGGGCGGCCACCAGGAAAACGGCCGGCGCGGCGGTACGGAAAACGTCCCCTACATTATCGCCCTCGGCGAAGCTTGCGCGCTGGCGGAACGCCGCCTGGCGGAAGGCACGTCCCGCCTCGCGGCCATGCGCGACCGCCTGCAGGCCGGCATCCTGGCCAGCTGCCCCAATGCCCAGGTCAACGGCGATGGAACGCTCCGGCTGCCGAACACCCTGAATGTCAGTTTCCATTACGTCGAGGGGGAAGCCATCCTTTATCACTTGAGCGATTTGGGCGTCGCCGCCTCGTCCGGTTCGGCCTGCGCTTCCGGCTCGCTGGAGCCCTCGCACGTGATCCGCGCCATGGGCGTACCCTTTACGGCCGTCCACGGCAGCATCCGTTTCAGCCTGAGCCACGACAACACCGACGCTGACATTGATTACGTCCTGGAAAACCTGCCGGGCATCATCCGTAAACTGCGGGCGATTTCGCCGTTTGCCCGCCCAAACTGAACCGCCAAAACAGATGAATGCAACCCTTGCCGGATTGTTTATGGTTAACCTGCCGCTGGCGGATGTGCTATCCGCGTTCCGCATTTCCAACTTCGCCGGCCAGGTGATTGTGTTGATTTTGTTTGTCGGTTCGATTTTTGCCTGGTCGGTCATGGCCACGAAATTCATGGAAATGCGCAGGCTGGCGCGCGGCGCCCGGCAATTCGCAGCGCTGTATCAAAAAAGCCGGCATCCGCTGGAACTGTTCATCCAGGAAACGGCGGTCGAGGCAAGTCCGTTAAGTGCGCTTTACGAAGCGGTCAGCCGCGACCTGGCGCACGCCATGCAGGCGCAAACCGCCGATGCTTTGATGCGGCCGGCTGCGCCCCTGCAGGAATACCAGGCCCGCGCCTTGCGCAATCTGGCCGAGCAAATCATGGCCGAACAGGCGCTGCTATTGGAGCGCAACATGATCTTTCTGGCCACCGCCGTCACCGCCGCGCCGTTCCTGGGATTGTTGGGCACGGTCTGGGGCATCATGGATGCCTTTGGCGGATTGGCGCTCTCTGGCATGGCGACCATGGCGTCCGTGGCGCCCGGGGTTTCCGGCGCGCTGCTGACCACGGTAGTCGGGCTGGTGGTAGCCCTGCCATCCGCCATCGGCTACAACATTCTGACCGGCAAAATCCGGCATTTAAACATTCGCATGGAGCATTTCACCCAGGAATTTCTGGCGGACATTGAACAGCAATTCATGGCGCATTGACGCCGGCCGCGCCGGCTCAAAAACGCAGAACGCAGGAAATTCTAAATGATGCGGCGCAGAAACACGGCTTTTTCCGTCAAGGAACTCAGCGAAATCAGCAATACCCCGCTGATCGATATTTCCATGCTGCTGCTGGTCACCTTCCTGATCACTTATCCGCTGCTGGAAAACGGCATTAACGTCAACCTGCCCAAGGGCAAAGCGGACGAGTTGCAGCCGAAACAGTCCCGCAATATCACGCTCAAGCTCAGCGGCGAGATTTTTCTGGATGGCCAGCCAGTCTCGTCCGCGGAGCTGCGGCAGGCAATGGAAGCCCTGCCCCGCGCCATGCCGGACGCGGCCGTGCTGGTGCGCGCTGACAAGGATTTGAAATACGAGCGGGTGATGGAAATCATGCGCATTCTCCATGCCGCTAACGTAACCAAAATGGCGCTCGTCACCCAGGCGGAGTAATTCCGCCCCGGATGAACGCCAGGCTGGCGGAATTACCATGCGCGAATTTCTGAAACACAACCTGTTCTGGCGGAACACCCTGCGCAGCGCCGCGGTGCATGGCGCCATTGTCCTGGCCCTGCTGATCTGGTCGGTGGCATCCTGCGTCAAGCGCCGTCAGCCACGTGAAATTACCACTTTCGTGGACCTGCAAGTGGAACCGGCGGCGGCTCTGCCGGCCCAACCCGAACCCGAATCAGAACCGGAACCCGAACCGGCGCCGGCGGCCATCCCCGAGCCGGAACCGGTCAAACCCAAACCAGCACCCAAACCAGCACCCAAGCCGGAACCCAAGCCAAAACCTAAACCGGAATCGAAGGTGGCTGTGAGCCGCAAACTGGTCCGGCGCGACCCGGCCGCGCGGCAGGCGCCCAAGCTGACGCCGGAGCAAATCCGCAATCTGCTCGCGGCTGGCGTCAAGCCTGCCGCGGCCGCCAGCGGCGATCCGGGATTCGGGTGGTACCTGGCGCTGGTACGGAATGCGATGTACGATGCATGGAACCAGCCCAGCACGCTGGCCGGACGCCGGGGTTTGACCACCCAGATTACGCTCAGGGTCCAGCGCAGCGGGATTATTTCCGAGCGGCAACTTACCCGCCCGTCCGGCAACGCCCTGATGGACCAATCCGCGATGCAAGCGGCGGAATCCGTAATCCGGCTGCCGGAACTGCCCCCGGGATTCGGCGGGGACTACAAGGACATCACGGTGGATTTCGAATTGACCGAATAAAGCCGCCGCCCGGTATTTAACCGGCTGGCGCCGGCCAGAGGAATTCCCCGCGGTCCAGCCACGCCAGGACCTGCTGTACGCTCTGTTCGGACTTGCGGACCACCGCCTCGGCGGTATTGAAAGCGTTGTGCGGCGTCAGGATGACATTGTCCATGCCTGCCAGGCGCAGCACGGCCCGCGCGTCCGGGTCGTCCGCCGGCCGGCCGGCGCGCAGGGCGTCCGCCAAGGCGCTTTCGCCCTGGTAAACGTCCAGGCCGACGCCTCCCAGGCGGCCTTGCTCCAGCAATTCCAGCAGACCGGCGGGCGGCGATAATTCGCCGCGCGAGACATTGATGAAAATCGCCCCCGGCCTGGCGGCGCGCAGACGCGGTACATCAAAGTAACCGCGATTCCGTTCCGTCAGGTTCATGGCGCAGACGATGACATCGGCTCCGCCGATCAGTTCATCCACCGCGCCGTATTGGACGTCGTTATGTTTCCGCACAAGATCCACCCCGGCGGTCCGCATGCCCAACCCGCATCCGATTTTTACCGTTTCGTAACCGATATTGCCCACGCCGACCACCAGCAGCGTGCGCCCCTGCAGTTCGCCGCCGGTCAACCCGTCGCGCTGGAACGACCGGAACTGGCGCATTTGAACCGGCAACTTGCGCAATAAGGCCAGCCACATCAGAAGCGCCTGCTCGGCCACGGCGCGATGGCAATACAGCGGCAGATAACCGCAGGGCAGGTTTCGGCCGACCAGCCGCCGGTAAGCGTTCAAGTGATCGTAACCCGTGCTGCGCGACAGGACCGCCTGGAGGCGGCCAGCCCATGCCGGCGGCAGCGCCGACTGGGTGCGGATGCTGATCAGCGCGGCGCCGGGCGCGTCCTGACCGTATTCCTGGATGGTCTGCCGCGTGAACCCGGTGCGCACGCGTGCAGGCAGGCAGGCGCGCAGCGCCTGTTCCTCCTCGGCAAACGCCTCGTAAAAAAATACATCCAGCGCCATGGCTCAGGATGCCAGCAAACGCGCCGTCTCCCGGACGATCATCAATTCTTCGTTGGTGGGCACCACCAGCACCGCGGGCGATGCGCCATCCCTGGAAATCAGCAGTTCGCCGGCCTTGTTGCGGGCGGCATCCACCTGGATGCCCAGGAAGCCCAGTTTTTCGCAGACCAGCGCGCGCACACGCGGCACGTTCTCGCCGATGCCGGCGGTGAAGATCAGCGCATCGAAACCGTTCAACACCGCCGCGTAAGCGCCGACGTATTTCACCAGGCGGTGGACAAACACTTCCAAAGCCAGCCGCGCGCCGGCATGACCGCCGTCAATCGCTTTCATGATATCGCGCATGTCGTTGCTGCCGATGCCGGCGATGCCCAGCAGGCCGCTTTCCTTGTTGAGCATCTTGTCGACATCGTCCAAACCGTAACCGGTGCGGCGCAGCACCAGCACCACGGCGGGATCGATGTCGCCGCAGCGCGTGCCCATCACCAGCCCCTCCAGCGGCGTCATGCCCATGCTGGTATCCGCGACTTTGCCGCGGTTGACGGCGGCGATGCTGCAGCCGTTGCCGAGGTGCGCCGTGATCAGTTTCAGTTCCGCCAGGGGCCGGCCCAGCGCTTCCGCCGCGCGCCCCGCCACGTATTGATGGGAGGTGCCATGGAACCCGTAACGCCGGATCTTGTTTTTCGCGGCGATCTCCGCGGGGATGGCGTAGGTATAAGCGGCGGCCGGCATGGTCTGATGGAAAGCCGTGTCGAAAACCGCCACCATGGGCACGTTGGGAAACAGATTTTCGCAGGCTTCGATGCCCTCGTAATTCGGGGGATTATGCAGGGGCGCCAGGGCGAAGCAATCCATGATGATCTGCTTGATGTTGGGGGTAATGCGGGCGGACGCGGTAATGTCGGCGCCGCCATGCACCACGCGATGGCCGATGCCTTCGATTTCGCAAAGATTGGCGATCACGCCGTAGGTCTTTTCCACCAGCGCCAGGCAGGCTTCCGAGATGGCGGCCTCGTAGGAATTGGCGGTGATGTCTTTTTCGATTTTCTGACCCCGGTAATTACAGTAGCGCATGTTGGTGTTCGGAGCATTAATGCGCTCGATCAAGCCTTTCGCCAGCATTTTTTCGCCGTCGGATTCATACAGCGTAAATTTTATCGAAGAACTTCCCGCGTTAAGCACCAAGATTTTCATAAGCCTTTCCGTTCCGGTTGGAATGCAAACAAACGTGTTTGCAACTTATATCATGCGGCCCGCGGCCAGACAACGAAAAACGGCGCCGCCGCACAACCTGAAAATGGTGGGCGAGGCGGGACTTGAACCCGCAAGCCTTGCGGCACAAGATCCTAAGTCTTGCGTGTATGCCAATTTCACCACTCGCCCGATTGCCGGCTACTCTAGCGGCTGACGCCCCGGCGGGCAAGCGTTTTAGCCTTTTCCGGCAAAATCTAAACCAAGCAATTGTTTGGGCGAAAATGAGACTGGGTGGGGCGAGCTCTCCGAGCGAGCCGCTCCGGACGTCTCCGCCGGATCATGCCATGGGCATGACAAGGGCGTTTATCCCGCTCCTGGCGGGATCGCCCTACCCGCTGCGCCGAAATCGGACGGCTCCGCCGGAGGCGTCGCCCTACCCGCTGCGCCGCGCGGCGCTACTTTTTGCTTGTATTTCCGCCCGCCATTGGTACATTGGATGAGCGTGTCACGTTGACGCTTGCCGCTGTCGCCAGCGTCCGTAACAAGCCTTGCACATGCCTTTAACATAAATCAACCAGGGAGATATTCCAGCCATGGCCAAGAAGATCATGATCGACGGCAATACCGCCGCCGGCACCGTCGCCTACTCTGTCAGCGAAATCTGCGCGATTTACCCCATCACGCCCTCCTCCAATATGGGCGAACTGGCTGATGAAATGAGCGCCGCCGGCAAGAAAAACATCTGGGGCACCGTCCCGGAAGTGGTGGAATTGCAGTCCGAAGGCGGCGCCAGCGGCACCGTACACGGGGCCCTGACTTCCGGCGCCCTTTCCACCACCTTCACGGCCTCGCAGGGCCTGATGCTGATGCTGCCCAACATGTACAAGATCGCCGGCGAGCTGACCAGCACGGTCTTCCATGTTTCCGCGCGCGCCCTGGCCTGCCAGGCGCTTTCAATTTTCGGGGATCATTCCGACGTTATGGCCGCCCGCTCCACCGGTTTCGCACTGCTGGCATCCAACAGCATCCAGGAAGTGATGGATTTGGCGCTCATTTCCCACGCCGCCACGCTGGAGGCGCGCGTGCCTTTCCTGCACTTTTTCGACGGATTCCGCACATCGCATGAAATCCAGAAAATCGAGGAAGTCACCCCTGACATCATGCGCCAGATGATTGACGATGAACTGGTGCTGGCGCACCGGCGCCGCGGCCTTTCGCCCGACCGGCCGGTCATCCGCGGCACTTCGCAAAACCCGGATGTGTATTTCCAGGGCCGTGAAACCGTCAACCCGTTCTACCAGGCCGTGCCGGCCATTGTCCAGAAACAGATGGACAAGTTCGCCGGCTTGACGGGCCGCCAATACAAGTTGTTCGAATATACCGGCGCGCCGGACGCCGAAAAGGTCATCGTCGTCATGGGGTCCGGGGCGGAAACTGTCCATGAGACCGTCAACGACCTGGTCGCCAAGGGCAAGAAAGTCGGCGTGTTGAAGGTGCGCTTGTTCCGCCCGTTCGACGTCCAGACCTTCGCCGCAGCCTTGCCGCCGACCGTCAAGACGATCGCAACACTTGACCGCACGAAAGAGCCCGGCGCCATCGGCGAACCGCTGTACCTCGACGTGCGCACCGCCCTGGGCGAAGCCGCGGCGGAAAAGCTGGTCAAACGCTACCCCCGCATCCAAGGCGGCCGTTACGGGCTGGGTTCGAAGGAATTCACGCCGCCGATGGTCAAGGCCGTCTTCGACAACATGACGGCCAAGGGCCGGAATCATTTCACCGTCGGCATTAACGACGATGTCTCGCATACCAGCCTGAATCTTGATCCCAAATACCGTTTGCAGCCGTCTGGCCGGATCGAATGCAAGTTTTACGGACTGGGGTCCGATGGCACGGTGGGCGCGAACAAGAATTCCATCAAGATCATCGGCGATGAAACGGACAATTACGCCCAGGGTTATTTCGAGTACGACTCCAAGAAAGCCGGCGCCATCACCATTTCCCACCTGCGTTTCGGCCCGACGCCGATCCAGAGCCCCTACCTCTGCACCCAGGCGGATTTCGTCGCCTGCCACAATTTTTCCTTCCTGGAAAAATACGACATGCTCGCCGACGCCAAGGACGGCGCAGTGTTCCTGCTGGAAAGCCCCTACAGCGCCGCGGAAGTCTGGGATCATATGCCGGACGAGGTCGAGCGCCAGATCATCCGGAAGCGCATCAAGTTTTACGTGATTGACGCCATCAAACTGGCCAAGGAACTGAAACTGGGCGCCCGCATCAACACCATTATGCAGGCCTGCTTCTTCCAGATCGCCGGGGTGCTGCCGGCCGACAAGGCCATCGCCGCCATGAAAAAGGCCATCCAGAAGACTTACGGCCGCAAGGGCGAGGAAGTTGTGGCGATGAACTTCAAGGCCGTGGACTCGGCCCTGGCCGCCCTGCACGAAGTCAAGGTGCCGGCCAAGCCGGCCGGCAAGATCAAGATGCCGCCCACCGTCGCTTCGGATGCTCCGGAATTTGTGCAGAATGTCACCGCCGCCATCATGCGCCAGCAGGGCAACGCCCTGCCCGTCAGCGCCATGCCGGCCGACGGCGCCTGGATGACCGGTACCACCAAATACGAAAAGCGCAACATCGCCGTGGAAATCCCGTCGTGGGATCCGCAGTTGTGCATCCAATGCGGGCAATGCTCGCTGGTGTGCCCGCATGCCGCCATCCGCGTGAAAGTATACGGCGCGGACAAACTGGCCAAGGCGCCGGCGACCTTCAAGTACGCCCCGGCCAAGGGCAAGGAATACGAGGGCATGAAATACACCGTCCAAGTCGCCCCGGAAGATTGCACCGGCTGCGGCGTCTGCGTGCAAAACTGCCCCGCGCGCGAGAAGGATCCGCAAACCCGGCAGGAAACCGGGCACCGTGCGATTGACATGAAACCCCAACTGCCCCTGCGCAAGACGGAGGCGGACAACTTCGCGTTCTTCATGAGCATTCCCGACATGGACCCGAAGCTTTACAACCGCGCCACCATCAAGGGCAGCCAGTTCGTGCGCGCCATGTTCGAATTCTCCGGCGCCTGCGCCGGCTGCGGCGAAACGCCCTACGTCAAACTGCTCAGCCAGCTCTTCGGCGACCGCGCCATGATCGCCAATGCGACCGGCTGCTCTTCGATCTACGGGGGCAACCTGCCGACCACGCCCTACACCACCCGCGAAGACGGGCGGGGCCCGGCCTGGTCCAACTCGCTCTTCGAAGACAATGCCGAGTTCGGTTACGGCATGCGCCTGGCGGCGGATCGTTTCAACAGCTTTGCCCTGGAATTGATGGCGCAGGGCTGCGACTGCCCGGCCTGTGCGGAACTCAAGCCCCTGATGGATGAAATCCGCCAGGCCGACCAGAGCACGCCCGCGGGCATTGAAGAACAGCGCGGGCGCATCGACCGCCTGAAAGAAAAGCTCGCGGGCTGCGGCAATTCCGGCTGGGCCCGGCAGTTGCTTTCCGTGGCCGACTATCTCGTGAAGAAATCGGTCTGGATTCTCGGCGGCGACGGGTGGGCTTACGATATCGGCTACGGCGGACTGGACCACGTGCTGGCTTCCGGGCGCAATGTCAACGTGCTGGTGCTGGACACCGAAGTCTATTCCAACACCGGCGGCCAGGCTTCCAAGTCAACCCCGATGGGCGCCGTGGCCCGGTTCGCCACGGCCGGCAAACCCATGATGAAAAAAGACCTGGGCATGATCTGCATGACCTACGGCAACATCTACGTCGCGGCGGTGGCCATGGGCGCCAATCCCACCCAGGTGGTCAAGGCTTTCGTGGAAGCCGACGCCCATGATGGACCCTCCATCATTATCGCGTACTCGCATTGCATTGCCCACGGCATTAACATGACCAACGGCCTGACGGCCCAGAAAAACGCGGTGCAGTCCGGGCATTTCCCGCTCTACCGGTATAATCCCGACCTGCTGGCGCAAGGCAAGAATCCGCTGACGCTGGACAGCAAACCGCCCGTGCAGAAATACAGCGAATCGGTCATGAAGGAAAACCGGTTCCGGGTATTGCAGCAAACGTACCCGGATAACGCCGCGCGATTGATGACGCTGGCCGATAAGCTTGTGGCAGCGCGCGTCGACCTCTACCAGAAACTGGCCGGGCTGCCGCCCTGCACCGGCGCGGCGCCGGAGCCGCAAGCTCCTTGACCACGGCATCAACATAAAAATCAAAAAACCGGCGCGGTATCTCCGCGCCGGTTTTTTTATGCAACCATGCGCGCCCCGATCATGCGCCTGAAGCCGGAAGATGCGCGCCCGGTGGTGCGCTACGCCAACTACCATCACGTCGCGCCCGCGGCCGTCTGGGGCCCGCGCCGGATTGCCGATCTCGAATTGATCCTCGTGGTGGAGGGCCGGTTCGACTACCGGGAGGATGGTCCGGCCCGGCATTTGGCGCGGATGGGAGAAATCATCGCCATCCCGCCCGGGATAACCCACACGCTCAAGGTGGCAGAAGGCGTCCGCGCGGCGCGGTTCAGTTGCATCCATGGAGAACTGCTGGCGGGCCGCGCCTGGGGCGCGGGCGATTACCAGCCCGATCCCCTGCCGCCGCGCATCACCGACACGCGCATGGACCCGGTGATCCACGATCTGTTCCAGCGGTGCGCCGTGGAATACGAGCGGTTTCACCCCTACCGCGAGCAGTTGTTGGGCGCGGTTTTCAAGGAAATCTGGCTGCGCCTGGCCGGTTACTGGCAGCGGCCGCAAGGCCGGCGGCCAACGCTCCGCACGGCCGGGATGGCCGCCTATGTGCGCGCCAACCTTCACCGCCCGCTTTCACGCCGGGACCTGGCCGGGCAATTCCACCTCACCCCCGAACACGTCAACGCGCTCTTCCGCCGCGAGCTGGGCACCACGCCCGGGGCCTTCATCCAGTGGGAACGCATCCGCCTGGCCTATCGCCTGCTGAGCGATGACGGCTTAAGCGTCAAGGAGGCGGCCGGGCGCACCGGCTTCAACGACCAGTTCCATTTTTCGCGGGTATTCAAGCGGTTCACCGGCCACCCGCCCAGCCAAATCCGCAGCCGCTGAAACTTACGCCAGGCCGAACATCTTTTCCTTCAGGTCCAGGTAGTAAAGGTAATCCTCCGGCTTGACATCCGGCGGGCAGCGGTGGTCGCAGAAAGGAATGTAGCCGCCGCGTTCCACCAGCGGGGCTACGCTTTCCAGGTAGGTCTTGATCGCCCTGGGCCCCTTGCGCAGTTCCAGCTTGTCCACCCCGCCCATGATGCGCAGATCCCTGCCGTATTCCCGCAAAAGTGCGGCCGGATGCACGCAACTGTTGACTTCATACGGGAACAGGCAATTGATGCCCGCCTTGAGAAAGCCCGGCAGCAACGGCCGCACATCGCCGTCGCAATCCGTGTACCAGAGGTCAATGCCCGCCGCATGCAGCTTGCGGCCGATGCGTTCGTAGCGCGGCACAACCACCTTTTGGAAAAAATCCAGGGAGATGATGGGTCCGTTCTTAAAACAAATATCCTCCCAGCCGGAGGCGTAATCAAATTTGAAATGCGGCAGCAGCCAATCCAGCGACTGCTCCACCAGTTCGCAGCAGCGCTCGACCATGTCCTCCACCATGTCGGGATAATCGTAACAGGCGTAAGCCAATCCCTCGAACGTCAGCATGCAGCGGATGCGCCCGATCATGGACCCGCAATGGATCCCCAGGGGATAATCTCGGGTCGGGGGATGCCGGCGCTGCAAATCCGCGATATCCGGCCGGCGTTGCGGCGAATCCAGGCGCATGCGCTCTTCCTTCACCCGCCGCCAGTCGTCCGGCGTCACTACGGAGGATTTCAAGTAATGCGGGATGGTGTCATGGCCGTCCTTCGGCACTTCCGCCAGCAAGCCATCGCCATTCATCATGATCTTCACATCGTCATGCTCTTCGACCACGCGCGACTCAAATGCCGGCAACAACCAAAGCGGAGGCGCAATGACGGTAATCCGGTCAAAACTGAAGAAGCGATCGGCCTCCGTGTTGTTCTTGATGCCGTTTTTGACAAACAGCGGCCATTCCTGGAAATTTTCCTGCCAATAGCCGAATTCCATGTTAAAACAGCGGTCCACCGGTTGATAGTGCATCTGTCGGTTAAACCGCTCGCGATCGGTCATGGCGCCTTTCCACTTTTGCCGGCATGGTACAATAGCCATAACTACGCCTTTCGATATGCACGATTGTGAAACAGACATCGGCGCGCCAGCACTGGCGCACTATGGAAAACGCTATACTCTTGCAGATTTTTCAGCAATCCGCCATGGACGGGCAGCGGAATTACATGCACAGGAATAAGATTGCCATTAGATTCAATTTCAAAAGTCGTCCCCTGCCGCTTTGCGTGGCAGGATCGGAAGGTTAATCCTTTTATAACAACGCTGCATTATGACAGAAAATCACGCCGGACGCAATCGCACACACGCCGAATTTTGCTTTCAATCAGCTTTGAATCGACTATATTGCATGGCATGCATGATTTTACCCGTAATGCGTCCTATGCCCGGTTATTCGCCTATTTTTTTCCGCTGGCGTTGTACGTTGTCATGCAGTCCCTGACCTACCCGCTGGTGGCCATCGTGGCCGCGCGCGGCGCCGGCGGAGCCCTGAACACGGCCGGCCTGGCGCAATGTTCGGCAATTATCGGCCTGTTATGGGCCCTGGGCAACGGGCTCATCACCGGCGGCATGGTTTACGCCCGGACCCGCTCCGGTTATCGCCGTTTCCGTGAGGTCAACCGCTGGATTTTCGCCTGCATGGCGCTGTTTTACCTGATCATGGTCACCCCGCCAGTCAGCCGTTTCCTTTTCAATGTCCTGCTGGGATTGCCGCCTTCGGTAGCCGCGCCGGCCAAGCGGGCCCTGCTTTTCTCGTTTCCCATGACCGCGATGTTTTTTCTGCGCACGCCCTACGCGGTGATGATGTTCATCCGCGGCGCCAGCAACCAGGTTTTTCTGACCGGCGTCGTGAGGATTTTGCTGACGCTTCTCTTGACGGCGTTTTTCTGCTGGGTCGGCGCGGCGGGTATATTCTGGGCGGTTTTCTGCATGACCGTGGCCGTCGGCGTGGAAACGCTTTTCCTACGCCATTTCGCCGCCCGCCATGCGTGGTGTCTGCCCGCGGGCGATGCCCCGCCCCGCCGGCGCGAGATTCTTTCCTTTTCCATGACCTTGTCCGTGGGCAGCGCCATGCTTTCCCTCTCGGGGTTCATGATCGGCGCCTTCATCGCCCGCGCGCCCAGCCCGGAACAGATGCTGCCGGTATATTACCTGGTTTTTGCAGCGGTCTCCACCCTGGCCAGCGGCGCGGTCCGCATTCAAACCATGACCCTGGCCTTCTATGGACAATCCAAGGAAGCCAACCGGCGGATATTGATTTTCACCCTGGCCGCGGGCATCGCCATGGGGCTTTCCCACTTGATCCTGCTGTATCCGTATCTGTTGAACTGGTATTATGTCGGCATGCAAAACCTGCAGCCGTCGGATTTGCCGCTGGTGAAAATCACTTCCCTGGCCATGATTCTCTTTGCGCCAGCCGTGGCCCTGCGCTCTTACGCGGAAGGGCTGGCGGCCTATCACAAGAAGCCGATGATCGTGCTGACGGGCCAGGCGGTTTACCTGGCCATGGTCGGCGTCGTCGCCTTTTTCGCCTTGAATATCCGCGTGCCCGGCAACCTGATCGGCCCCCTGGCATTGTTCGTCGCCAACACGCTGGGCGCCCTGGCCATCCTGCACGCCATGCGCTGGGAACGCCGGCCGGACCTGCCGGTGCCGGAAACCAATCTCGCTCAAAACCTGCGCTGAAGCCGCCGGGAGGCGCCCGCGAAATTATGATGACCGCGACACATTTTCAAATCCGCCGCAGCGCAACAGGCATGTTGCTCGCGCTGCTTGGCCTCGCCGCGCGGCTGGCGCCCGGCGCGGGCGCGGCACCCTTCGCCGCGCTGGACCCGCCCGCCTCTCCGGCCGGCTACCTGGCCCGCCTGCTGATCAACGAGATCCCTTTCCCCGGTGAAAAAGGATATGTCAGCGAGGCGAACACCAAGGCCGCCATGGAAGCCGTGCTATGGGTGGTGCATGGCCGGTTGCATTTAATCCCGCCAGGCTACACCCAGGTGGAAATCGCCGCCGTACGGGCGCGCGACGTGATTGACGTTATCACCGCCGGCGGTCCAAAAGGCCAGTGTGACGGGTTTCACCGCGACAAGCATGGGAACCCCGCCACGGTCCCGCGGGTGGAAGAGCGCGTGCAATATCTTTTAAAAATCGCCAACCGCGGCCAGGCGCCCGGGCGTTTCAGCGTCTTGCTGAATTACGCGCAAAACCTGGCGCGCGATTACCTGGCCGATGGCATTGCCGTCCTGGACCGCTACGCGAACCTCCGCCGCATCGGATCCTATCCTGTGACCGGGCGCGCGTACAGTTGGATGACTGACCGCAGTTTTTACAATCCCGGCGGCAATTTCATCGCCATTCCGAACGAAAAACAGGGCGTGCTGGGCGGCAACCGGTTTTACACGCTGCGGGACAAGGAAATGAAACGCTGATTCATATTGACTGCGGCGATCTGCCGACGGTGTCGAAGGCGCAGGGGCGCCGGCACATCCCAAAAGCCCTCATCGCAGGCTGAATATTACCCCGTCGGGAATATGCTCATAGCACCCCATATCCACTCTGCCCGAAAACCTGTCCACGCGCCGAAGACCGCTAACATCCACATCCTGCGCCATCCAGGGATAATTTGAGCCGGTATTGACACAGGGGGAGCCTTTCTGCAGGCGGTAATCCGGATTGGCCGGGTCCGGATTGACAAACAGCGGGTAATTGGTGGTATTGCCTGAGCCCTGAATCGGGCCGTAACCGTCCAAATCCGTGGCGCAACAATTTGTTAACCAGGTAAAGCTTTGTGATAGATATAGAAACATTCGCAAATTGGCGCCTTGGCTGGCCGCATTGGAAGAGATAATCGTGTTGCGGACAAACATGCCGTCAGCTACACTCTGGGCAACAAAAGCAATCCCGCCGCCGCGCTCTGCGCGGTTACTGACAATTGTGCACGACTCGATCAAACCGAACCTGTTGACATAGATGCCGCCGCCATACTCGGGAGATGTCATATTATTCATAATCAGGCAATTGCGGACTTCGCCGCCGCGATACTGGTATATCCCTCCGCCGCCCTGCGCGCCGGAAGACACATTCCCGTCAAGGATCGAGTTGCAGAGAACGGCATTCGTCCGCAAATTCACCCCGCCGCCGTTGTTGGTCGCAATGTTATGCGCTATATAGCAGCCGCTGATCATGCCGCCATTGCCCTCAATTGTTATTCCGCCGCCGCTGTCCGAAACAGTATTGCTGACGATTTCGCTGTCCAGAATCACCGCATTGCCGCCGACGGAAACTCCGCCGCCGTGGCCATTGGTAACGACATTCCACCTGACCATGCAATTTGATGCCAGGGCGTCGTAGGCGAGGTAAAGGCCCCCGCCGTAATTGCTGGCGGAACAGTGCTCTATGATGCAATTCGCGATCAAGCCGTTTGTCACACGCACGCCGCCGCCTTGATAATGATCATACACGCAATTGGAAATGGTGAATCCGGACACAACTGCGCCGGCGCGGCCGATAACCAGTCCCCGCTGGCGGTAAACGGGATAATTGCCGTCCAGAACGGTCATCTCCGCTCCGGCCGCGCTTTCCAATGCCAAAACTTTACAATTCGTAATCGTGGCATCCAACACATAGCGGCCCGGGCCGACCAGTATCCGGTCGCCATTATCATCCGCCGCATTCTCCACGGCGTTGCTGATTGTCAAATATGCGTCCGCCCATCCGTTAGTTCCTGAGTGCTCCGTATCACTGCCGTTAGTGGCCACGAACCAGGTAGTTTGCGCCGGCGCGGTTGCGCACCCGATCGAAACCACGCTCAGTAAACACAGCGCCAGCCGTTGGCAGTAATGATAACGATACATATTGCACGCTCCTTGCCGATGCACTGAAGTAACGCGGCGCACTGGCCGCAACCTAATTTAACCGTTTTTAATACAACATATCTGCATTGTTGTCAAAATCATTCCGGCCACCAGGGGACGGTGGGCGCCGTGAATATAATGTTGCCGATTTCACCGCGTGTCAGCCCGGTGGTATTCAGCATGTCAAACAAACCGCACCCGTATCAATGACATTGATCGCGCAAAGCTTCATATTGCGGAAGAATCGTCACCGCTTTGCGGGCATATATTGCTTTATACGGATGCGCCAGGACTTCGAACGCGGCAAACAGTCCGCCTTGGAATTTTCGCAAATCTTCCGGCAAGTGAAACACGCCAGCCTTGGCAAATACATCCAGAATGCGTGCCACCCCGGCATCCGCGCCCGCTCCGTCAACAATCCGGGCCTGGCCGATTATGCACCAGCCCCAGTTGTAATCCTGCGCCAGAGCATCGTCGGCCGGGCCGGCCGCGCCGGCCGGCATGTGCTGATTATCCCCGGTCGTATTTTGAATAACCAGCAAATTTTCCCCGGCTTTTAAAAAAGCCTGCGGCGCTTCAAATGTCAGCCAACCCCACTTGTTCTTCGCAAATTCCACCGGTCCGTTGAAGATGCTGTTGCCATTGATCGTGATTTTAATTTCGGCTTTTTCTTTTTTATCGTTGTCCAACCCCTGCAAGCGCAGTTGGCTGCCGCCCAACGCCTGGTCCAGGCGGAAATACGCGCGCACGCGCGATTCCGGGGAACTTTGACGCCGCAAGACCACACCGGGATAGCCGGCATAGTTGGCATAATACCGCCCTCCCACCCAAGCGCTTGCCGGTAACTCCCATCCGCCCTCCACGGGCTGCTGCAAGTATTTTTTCCGCGCCAAAGTTTCCGCCGGCGCCGCCAGGAACTCATCCACCCGGGGATCGACCGGCCATTTGCGCGGATCGCGTTCGATATCCAGGGCGCCGGCGCTGGCCTCAAACAGCCAATCCGGAAATGACAATGTGCGAAAAGCCTTTTCCGCGCGCAACGCGCGCGCCAGGGCCACCAGTTCCGCCATCCGGCCGGCATGCGCTTCGAATTGATCCCGATCCAGGCTATCGGCATGCGCCGCCTCAAGGTTCATCCAGGCCAGCAGCAATTTCAATCTTTCCGCCCGGATCATGGGCAGCATGTGATTGTTATCCTCCCGCGCCGCCTCTTCCGCCCGGCGTAAGAGCGCCAGCGCGGGTTCGGCATACTCCGCCGGCGCGCGCATCAGCCAGGGCATGGCAAGGCTGGAGTCATAATACCGGTTCCAGAGCGCCGGCGCCGCAATCGCCTGCTTCAGGAAGGCGTGCGCGCGTGTGAAGTAATCGCGCATGGGCGGCGCGGCTCCGCCGTACATTACCGGCATGATTTCATCAATCAGCGCCTCCACATCGGCGGCGGGGTCCCAGATCAGCCGGCCGGTGGTATAGATTGTGGTTTCAGGGAAATCGCCGCGCCAGCCGCAATGATAAAATCCGCGCAGGCCCTTATCCGCCGCCAATTTGATTTTTTCGGCATTCTCGTAAGTATTGACCGGGTACAGGAACAATGTCAGGTTTGTGCCGGTAAATGCATTCCAGGCGTCCAGAAGCGCCAGGCCGCGCCGGTTCTGACGGCAAAACGTATCGCCCCATATTGGCCAGGACGACTTCCAAAGCGCATACTGCACGGCCACATTGGGATGCGGTTTTTCCCGGAGCGGAATGTCCTCCCGCTGCGCGGCATAGGCCATCACCAGCAGGCGCCGGTCGGGATATTTCGCCGGCATCTCCAAATTTTCCGCCACGGCATTGGCGTAGGCCACCAGCCGGTCGGTTAAGACCGCCGGATCAGCATCCAGCGCCCGGCATTTTTCACACTCGCACCAGCTCATGCCGTCGCCCTGCCCAATGCTGAAATATTTCGCTTGCGGATAGGCCTCCATCAGCATGGCGATGCGCCCGGCAATGACCTGGTGCAATTCCGGGTTTGCCAGGCACAAGTTGATATATCCCGCCTTGTCGGCAAAACCATCGATACGCCGCCCTTTGACCATGGCGTAAAATTCCGGGTGGCGGCGGGCATACAGAAACGGCGGCGCCAGAAATACGGGCGGATGCACCCACCCGCCGCTCCCGGGCGGCGAAGCCTTGGCGCTGTCCGCCACGCTGGATTCAGAGTACAGGTATCCATATTTCCAGGGGTTGCGGGTCTGCACTCCGCTGCCGTCGGCCCATTCGAAGGCCGGATGCCGGGTAATATCCAAGGCCGAAATCGTCAAATCAGGATTGCGCACCACCGTGAACACACGCGGCGCGTAGAATTTTACGCCCAACTGCTCCGAAAGCTGCATGGCGCCGGCCAATACTCCGGCGTCATTGCCGCCGATCACATCCACACCGCCGGCGCCGGTAACAAGCCGGTATCCGTTGGCGCACGGCATTTTGTCCGGCGCCCGGAATTCACCCGGCCGGGATGCCGGGGCGGCTGGCAGCGGTTGCCGCAGGTTGACGATGTTGATATAACCGGCGCCGTCCGTATGCCCTTCCGCGCCCGCGAATACCGGCAACACCGCTCCGGACGCCAGATAGATATTCACCCGCACTTCATGCGCCGCCAATTGTTCCGCCCAGTTCGGATCGGCCGGCAGCCGGATGCCGCGGATACGGCTCACACTGCCGCCCGCGTCCCAGCAGACTGTGCCGGACATATCCGCGGCGGGCGGCAAAACCGGAGTCACCCGCAAATTCTTGAGCGTGAGCCGGACGCCTGGCGGAATCGCGATTTTGATGTTGAAACCAAAATGATTCGTCCCGGCAACCAGCAGCTCGATATCCTCCCATGCGCCCGGCCGGCTGGTTGCAACCATATGGCTGTGTGCGCCGCCCATGCGCATGGTGAACGTGCATTGCCCGTTTTCCGCCTTAACCCGGCCGGCAAGTCGGTACCCGGGCGAAATATCGTTGCACATCTCCAGTTGCACCAGGGCCGCCGCCCCTGTAATGGTCATGCCTTCCGATGAAAAACGCGCAAACCCGCGGCCGGCATCGAGGAGGTTGGTGGTTGCATAATAAATCCAATCCCGCGGCCCTTGGCGGTCCAGTCCGGGCAGGAACTCCGGATTGCGCACCAGGTTGATTTCATATTCCGCCATGCCCGCCGCCAGATGCCCCGCCGCCAGGCACAGGCAAACGATGCCGCTTAAAAAGCGCATGATATAACATCCTGCTTTGCCGTCCGTGATCATGCTGGCGCATTCCACGGGTATTTGATCCGCGTAAGTTTTCCGCCCTGGCGCGCCGATTCGGCCGCGTATATTCCCGGCAAGGTCATCCGCAAGCCTTCCTTCAAACCGATCGGCGACGGCCCGCCTGCGCGGACGGCTTTGATGAAAGCATCCAGCATGGCGTAATCCGCACCGCCATGTCCGGCGGCGCGGGGATTGCCGGCATGCGCCAGGGGCATTTCCGCGATCGGCAATTCAATCCAGTTGTTGAACAATTTTAAATCCCTGGAATAAAACAAAGTCCGCTGGCTTTCCGCCGGTTCCTTGCGGAAGGTCCGGTAGGGCGGCGTGCGCTCGAAACAGCCCTTGGTGGTGAAAAAGCGATAGGCATGCCCGCATCCCATATAGTTGTTGATGAACGACACCAGCAGCCGCACCACGACGTTGCGCCTGGTTCGGAACAACGCGGCCATGACATCGTGCTGTCCCGGGACCTGGTTGATATGGCTGCCGGTGTCGAAACACGACACCCACGCCAATTCTTCTTCCAACACGCGCAAGACCGGCCCCAGGGAATGCGTGCAATAGCGGATCGGCTCGTAATCGGCGCGCCAGGGTGTTCGATCGAAATAATGGCGCAGGTCATGAATATAGGACGCTTCCACGTAAATCGGATCGCCGAACAGCCCCTTTTCCTTCAAATCCACGGCCGCATCCACAAATCCCCAGAAATTCGGATTGGCCCCCGCCATGTAAAACGCCTTGCTCCGCTTTTGGGCCGCCCATAATTTCTCAGCCTCCGCGGCGCTCAGCACAGCAGGAATTTCCGAAAGCACATGGACGTTGTTTTTCAACGCCATTGCGGCAAACTCCGCATGCAGCGTCGCCGGCGTGCCGATCAGCAGGGCGTCCAGGGATGCGCCGGCAAGCATCTTGCCGCAATCGGTGAAAGTTTTGATTTTGGGAAACACCTTGCGGGCGCTCGATAAAGACACGTTCGAGATGTCGCATACCGCCGCGGGCATGACCCCGTCGAAACTGCTGACCGCCTGCTGGAACAAGCCGCCGCCGCGGCCGCTGTTAAACCGCCCATGCGGCGACCCGAACCCTACCAACCCCAACCTGATAGATTTTGTTTTGCGCATTGTTTCCTGAGTCCTTATCACATGGCATGCCCAGCAGGCCTGGCCTTAATCCAACGCCCGACATGACTCTCGCACCACCAATTCGGCTGGCACAAACTCAGCCTGCCGCTCTTTCAACCCCTCCCGGCCGATCCGGACAAGCAATTGCACGGCGTGCCGGCCCAACTCTTCCAGCGGCTGGCGCACCGCCGTCAAATCCGGAATCCAGGGATGAAACGGATGAACCACGTCATCGAATGCGAGGACGGAAACATCGTCCGGCGCCCGCAGGCCAACCTCGCGGATCAACGCCAGCACGGGCGCCACCATATTCCCCATCAGCACAAACAACGCGGTGATTTTTCGTTCCGCCAATAAATTCCGCAAACGATTCAGGTCTTCCGGACGCTCATCCGGAAATATTTCGAACAATTCCATCCCAACCTGCCCCTGAACCTGCGCCGACCGCACGCCTGCCAGGCGTTGGCGGACAAAACCGGGCCGGCTGCCCGTGGCCACCAAGGCCAGCCGGCGATGGCCCAGTTGCATGAGATACTCCATCGCCCGGCGCGCCCATTCGGCATGATTGACTGTCACGCAATGAAAAGGGTGCTCATCCGGATGGCGGTTGATCAACACCACCGGCACGCCGGGCTCAAGTTTGTTCAGCCGCTCAATGCGGGAAACATCGAAAGAAACTCCAATATATCCGAGCAAATCACGGGCGCGTTCCGTCAAAGCGCTCTCATTGATGAATTCCAAACGCAGTTTCATCGTCTCCGCCGCCTGCTGGATCCCGGAACAAACCGGCGCGAAAAACATACCCGATGCCTGCCCCACGGCAAAATTACAGCTGAAGCCGACAATCCTGTTGTGAAGGGCGTCAAGGCCGGCATGAATGTCCGCGACAAAGGTTCCCTTGCCTGCCCGGCGGTAAATCAAGCCGCGGCCCGCCAGTTCCCGCAAGCCGGCGCGCACCGAAACGCGGCTGATGCCATATTGGCGGCCCATAGCGTGCTCCGACGGCAGACTCTGATCGCGCATCAAGCGTCCCTGGCTGATCGCCTCCGCCAAATCCTCCACCAGGGGCGCGTAAATTTTGTTTTTCAACTTCCCCATATCGGTCAATCCATGCATCACAAAACTTCAGCCGCCATCAGCGCCGAACTTCAGCGCCAGGCGCAGCATGTCGCGGAGCTGGGTGCCGTTTTCAAATATCGGCTCTTTGTAGTTTCTGGTGAAAAAATCACGATCAATGCAGTCCACCCGAAAACCATGGCGCTGATAGAATGCAAGTTGATAGCCAAACGATCCAGTGCCCACCTCCAGCCGGCGCGCGCCGGCTTTCCGGAAGAAACCGATCACCCACTCCAGGAGCGCGCCGCCATGGCCGCATTTTTGATGGTCCGGATGCACGGCAATGCTCATAAGTTCATATACCCCCGCCTCAAGCGGAAGCACTGCGCACGCGCCGACAACCACCCCTTTGCTTTGCGCGACAAAACATCTTGAGCGGGGCAGATAGGAACGAACTTTATCCTCCGAGGGATCGGCGATCAGCAACAATTCCATGGGCGCATCCGCCGCCGGAACCTCCCGGATCAACAGCGACGCAGCATTACGCGGCATGACATATATCTTTTAATTTACAGGAATATTTTGGACCGCCCAAACGCGAAATGGCGCCAATTTATGCTGGACGAACAATACATATATCTACTACATGTATTGTTTAATCAAATTAATCAAAATTGTCAACATTTTTAAATTAATTGTGTCGTAAACAAATGACTTGGCCGCATAATTAACAAATGATTTGTCCGCTTAAAGCTGTCAGGATGGTGCATTCAAAGGGGGGTTATATGGATGAATATCCGAAGGCAGCACTGGAGCGGGCAATGAAGGTACAGGAAGTGATCTTGCGTGCGATTGAAGGGCGGTTAATGTGGTGGGAGGCGGCGGAGATACTAGGTGTGAGCTACCGGACCATGCGGCGCTGGAAAGGGCGCTACGAGCGGTATGGTTACGACGGGCTGCTGGATCGTCGGCGGAAGATACCGGGGCCGCGGCGCGTGCCCCTTGCGACGGTGAAGCAGGTGCTGAGGTTGTACCGAGAAGAATACATGGATTTCAATGTGAGGCATTTTCACGAGAAGCTGCAGGCGGAGCATGGGATCGAGCTCAGTTATCAGTGGGTCAAGAGCGCCTTGCAGACGGCCGGGTTGGTGGCGAAGGCCCGGAAACGAGGGCCGCATCGGCAGCAGCGGGAACGGCGACCAATGGCGGGGATGATGTTGATGGTGGATGGCAGCACCCATGCCTGGTTGCCCCTGCTGGCGGGCCAGAAGCAGGATCTGATCCTGGTGATGGACGATGCCACCAGCGAAGTCTACACGGCCTATCTTGTGCCCCAGGAAGGGACATTAACGGTGATGAAGGGGTTGAAAGAAGTCATTATTAAACATGGGGTTTTCTGCAGTCTGTACACGGATCGTGGCAGTCATTTCTTTTATACGCCCAAAGAAGGCGGGGCGGTGGACCGGCGTCAATTGACGCAAATTGGACGGGCGTTGCAACAGTTGGGGATCGAACATATTCCGAGCTATAGCCCCCAGGGACGTGGGCGAATAGAGCGGATGTTTAAGACCTGGCAAGGGCGCCTGCCGCAGGAATTAAGGCAGGCGGGAATCCGGACGATGGCCGAGGCCAACGTCTATATTCAACAACAGTTTCTGCCTTCCTTCAATCGCAACATGAAGGTGAAGGCGCGGGAAACAGGAACGTGTTTCGTGCCTTGCGGTGAGCAGGATTTGGACAGCATTTTCTGTGTGCAGCATGCGCGAGAGGTTCAAAATGACAATACCGTGGCTGTCGGGAGTCGCCGCTTGCAGATTGGACCATCAAAATGGCGTTTCAGCTTCGCCAAGTGCCGGGTTAAAGTCTGCGAGCACCTCGATGGCACGGTGTCCATCCGTTATGGCCCGCATGTGGTTGGCCGCTACCAAGGACCGTTGAACATTTCGGCGTCGCTGGAGGACGTCGCATAAACTTTTTCCTCCCCCGCGGGGGAGGAAAATCCTCACCCCAGGAGCAACAACACACAATAACAAATCGGACAGATCACTTGTTACAAAAAGCGGACACTTGACTTGTTACGAACACATTTTTAAATTAATTTGTCATGACAGTTTAATCCGTTGACTTACAACGCGCATGGGATACATTACATAAATCAAGGGAGGTTATTCATCCATGGGAATTTTGTTCACCCGGAAGTTTTGCATGCTGGCGGTCTTGACGGCCCTGTCTGCCGCTCCCGCACGAGCTGACCATGCAACCGCGATTCCAGAGGAAACGCAAGCGCCCGATTTTTTGTGCGAAGTCATCCGCCACCTTTACCGATGGTACCTGGACGAACATGACATTGAAAAAATCGCCCCGGACGCGGGGATCGCCATCCGGCTGCGCAATATCACCCCGCCCGACCTCGATCCTGGCGATCGCAGCCGCATCATTGAAATGGAGTTGCCCGCGCTGGCACTGCATGTCACCTTGAAAAAAACGGACTACCGGATTCCCGAACTGAACTTGGAAGTCAAAAGTAAAACTTTTAAAATCATTGACGTCGCGCGCGACAAACATGGCGCGCCGGCGCCCGGCGATGCGCTGGAAATTAAACTGCCGGTGCAACAAATCAAGAACTTCGTGTTCCGCACCCGGTCGCAACGGGACCCGCTCACCCCCGCATTGGGCCGGCATGTCCACGACGCCATCCGCCGGGAGATTGCGGACGAAGACGCCTCCCTGACCAACGACATGCATGAAGCGCACATCGCGCCGTTAAGCCCGGTGGCCAACGAACTGTGGATTTTCTGGGAGACGGGCCGGCGCCTGATCCGGGTGACCTCCGACCTGGAGATCGCCGACCCGGCCATGTGGCAACATGAACATCTTGCCGTGCGTCTTTACGATATTGACCGCCAGACCGTAGTCTCGCTGGAGGAGACGCCCGGCAGCAATGCCTATCTGACGCGCGACCAGGTCGGCCGCGCCTTGTTCAACTGCATGGTGCTCGGCGAATACCGTGAAATCAATATCGGCCTCAGCGCGGCCCCCGCCCCGCCCGGAGGCGGCGGGCCGGGGAATGGCAGCGCCGCGGAAACAATCCGGCAAACAAATTAATCCGGGGCGTGATGTCCGGCGCCCGTTTGCCAGGTGTACGACAAATTTGTTGGTGATTTGTATAAACTTTAATATCACGGCGGATTTCAGTGTGATTTATGAGTCCGCTATAGATACAACCATGTAAATTCCGATAATTTCGGCCAAGTTATACCATCCTGGCCGGAATTGGGCGACCGCGTTGCGAATTCCGCTCCCCGAGCTTGCCGAGGGGTTCGAAAAGACAAGGCAAGTTTGGGGTGGATGCGTGGGCGCAGGTGGTGACGCTAATCTCAAGATTGCGTCAGCGCCTGCAACCACGCCCGCAGGGTCCGCGCAGCGGACAGACGCCCCAAAATCGCCGCCGTACTTTTCGAACGGAATTCGCAATGCATCCCTACACCAACAAATTTGTCTTACATCCGTTTACTGCAGCAGTGGATTTCCCGCTCGACCCGCGCCGACGGCTTTGCTAGCATGGCCAGCGTCTGAATTGACACAGGCCGCCATCCGCGGCCTGCCCGCTTGCACAAGGGGAAGCATATGAACACACTGATCGCGCTGATCGCCGGATTCTTCATCGCTGTGTTGCTGTTCAGCGGCCTGCGCCTGTTGCGCGGGCGCCGCGGCGGCGCCGGCGGCCGCCAGACCGCGGTGGATTCCAGCATTGAAAAGCTCAAAGCCATCGGCGAACTCTCGGTTTTCAAGGCGTTAACCAAGGAAATCGTCACCGAGGTGGACCACAGTTGGGGCGAATTCGGCCGCAAATACTTGAGCTGGATTCTCTCCAACAAGAAAATGGCGATGATCTTCGCCTTTGAAATCGATTTCCGCTACGACTTGCGCAGCCCGGATTTCCAGGTTGAAATTAAGGGCGGGGAGTGCGTTTTCAAGATGCCGCCGTGCCGGCATGAGATCAACATCCGCGACATCCAGTTTTACGATGAGCAGAAAAGCCGGCTGGTTCCCTGGCTCCTGCCCGACCTGCTGAACACCCTGTTCACCGACGGCTTCACCGAGCAGGACCGCAACCGCCTCAAGGATGCCGCGCGGAACAACGCCCGGCGTCAAGCCGCCTTGCTGATCGGCCAACTCGGCTCGGAAGTGGAGCATTCCGCCCAGCAAACCCTGGGGTCTCTGGCCAGGGCTTTCGGCCTGGCCCAGACCTCCTTCGTGTTTCCCCGGCAGGATGCCGCGGCAGACCTGCCGGTTACGTACGATCCGCCTGCCGCGCGCACACCCGCCTGATCCTGGATTCCTCAGGGCGGGCTTTTGGCCGTCATCTTCCGCAAATATTTCAGTATCCGAAGCATGCCCTCGAGACCAAAACCTTTAAAATCCGACGCGCCACTCCAACTGATCCTGGCGGCGCCGCGGGGACTATGCGCCGGCGTGAAACGGGCTATCGAAACCGCCGAGGCCGCCTTGCGCAAATTCGGCCGCCCGATTTACTGCCTGAACGAAATTGTCCACAACCGGCAGGTGGTTGACCAATTGGCAAGCCAAGGGGTGATCTTTGTCCGCCGCCTGGAAGACGTCCCCGATGGCAGCGTGCTGCTTTTCAGCGCCCATGGCGTCCCACCGGCCGCCCGCACGGCAGCGCAGCGCAAGAATTTGAATGTGATTGACGCCACCTGCCCGTTTGTCGCCAAGGCCCACCAGGCCATCCGCGCCTACGCCGCCCAGGGCTTCACCATTTTCCTGATCGGCAAGCATGGTCATGAGGAAGTGGTTGGCATCGCGGGGGAAGCGCCCGATCATGTGCAAGTGATTGAAACAGAAGATGAAGCCCGTGCGGCCGCCGCGCCGGACCCGCGCCGCACGGCCGTGCTGACCCAGACCACTTTAAGCTGGTCCGAAACACAAGCCATCAGCGAAATCCTCCAGCGGCGTTTCCCGGGCCTCCAAACTCCCGGCGGCGGCATCTGCTACGCTACGCGCCACCGCCAGCAGGCCGTGCAAGCCGTCGCCCGCCAGGCCCAGGCGGTGTTCGTCCTGGGATCGCCCAACAGTTCTAATTCGCGCCGCCTGGTCGAAGTCGCGCGCGCGGAAGGCGTGCGCGCCGAACTCATTCCCGACCTGTCCACCCTTGAAAAACTGATCCACCCCGGCATAACACGCTTGGGCCTGACGGCTGGCGCCTCGGTGCCGGAACATTTTATCAAGCAAGCCGTGTCCCTGCTGCAAAAACATGGATATGCCGTGACTCAGGAAATCGGCGCCGGCCGGGAAAACGTCTGTTTCCCGTTGCCTGATGAAATCCGGCATTGATTTCCGCGTTGGATTTGCGACAATAGGATATGCCCACCGCTGTGCGGATAACTGGAAAGGTGTAGGCCGTATGTATCTCGAATACTGGGGTTTTCAATGCATGCCGTTTGATAATGCCCCCGACCACCGCTTCTTCTTCGAATCCGAGGGGCACAAGGAAGCCGTCACGCGCCTGCTGTTTGCCATCCAGTCCAAAAAAGCCATCGCCCTGCTGACGGGGGATTACGGCAGCGGCAAGACCGTCGTCTGCGAGACCGTCATCAACCAGCTGACCCCTGAAAAATATAAAATCGCCTTGATCACCAATCCCCGGCTGGACGCCCTGGACTTGGCGCGGGAAATCACCTTTAAGCTGGGCGAAGAAGTTTCCACCCGCTCCATGTACGACACCCTGCACGTTTTGAATAATCTGCTGGACCGCCACGCCGCCACCGGCAAGCATTGTGTCGTTATGATTGACGAAGCGCAACTGATTCTGAATACCAGCGTGCTGGAAGACATCCGCCTCTTATTGAACCATCACCGCGCCGGCGGCTTCCTGCTGACGCTGGTCCTGGTCGGGCAGACGGAATTCGGCGACATGCTGAAATCCATCCCGCAAATGGTGCAACGGATTGCCTTGAAATATCACATCAAGCACCTTCAGCCGGCCGAGTTGCAGCCCTACATCCTGTCGCGCATCAAATTAGCCGGCGGTAGCGATGACCTTTTTGACCAGACTGCTTTCGATGAAATTGCGCGTTACAGCAAGTGCAATCCGCGCGAAATCAACGCCATCTGCGATCTGGCGCTTCTGATCGGCTGTCTGACGGAAGCCCGCCGGATTACGGCCAAGGAAATTTTAGAAGCCATCAGCGAGCGCCAATGAGCCGGACTGATCAGCAGCACGGCAGATTTGGGGATGATGCCGGACCGCGCAAGTTCAGACCGGCGAAAGGCACAGGAGCAGCATGCACCAGGACAAGCGTATTTTACTGATCGAAGACGACGAGATCGTCCAGAAACTGATTGCCAAACTGTGCGCGCGCCATGGCATTCAAGTCGTCGTGGCCGACACCCAGGCCGCGATCAGCCAGGCCTTGAGCGCAGTGGCGCAATTCGACTTGTTTTTCGTGGACCTGATTTTACCCGAAATCACCGGGTGGGAGGCCATGGACCTGATTAAAAAAAACCCTGGCAGCCGGAACAAACCGCTGATCGTGCTGACCGGGGCGGTTTTATCCAAGCGCGAAAAAGAAAAGATATTGCAGCAAGCCGCGGCGATTGTTGAAAAAAAGTTTTTTACCTTGAAATTATTCGACGATATCCTGCATAAATATCTCGCTTGATTTCCAGCCGGGCGGCGGCCGGGAGATTCCCTGCCGCCGGCCGGCCCGCACAGGATGGGCAGGCCGTGAAACTTTCGGAACTAATGAGCAAAAAGACGCCCGGCCCCGGGCAACCGCCGCCGGCAACGACCCCCCGCGAAAACCGGGCGTCTCCGCCTGCGCGGAAAGCGCCGGTAAGCCCGCGCGCCAAAGATGCCTGCCCGGCGCCCACGCCATCGGACGATGCCGATATCTCCACCGCGCCTGTTTTGGAGACGCCTGCCGACATCGCCGCCGTCATGCGTGACGAAACCCTCTATGACTGCCGGCCGCAGGAAATGTACAAACTGGCCGAACGCATGGGGATTGACATCACCTTGAACAAGCACACCTCCCTGAAAAAAGCCGCAGCCTGCCTTGGCACGGTGTTTCGCGTCATCGGCAATGATTTGACGGATAAATGCATGTTATGGTCCATGACCAAAAGCATTGCCGGCGACCTGGAAGACTTGATCGGCGCGGCCGACAACGTGGTCACCGAATTGCCGCGGCCCAAGTTCGCCCCAGACCGCCTGATCTGGCACAGCATTTACACCTCGATTCTGACCATGGCCCTGGCGCGGGACACGCCGGACTTGCCGTGTTCCATCCAGGAAATCGGCGCGGCGGCGCTGCTGCACGACACCGGTAAACTGGTGCTGCCGGAGTTCTTCAACAGCGTCAACCAGGAAAACAGCCCGGTTTACCAGGAACATGTCATCCGGAGCGTGGAACTGGCCCGGGAAATCGAGGCGCCGGATATCGTGATTACCGCCATCGCCCAGCATCACGAGCAACTGGACGGCAAGGGATTCCCCAACCACATAACCGGCGCCGAAATGCTTTTGACCAGCCAGATGGTCGCCATCGCCAATATTTTCGAGCAGGCTCAAATCAGCCATCTGGTTCCCACGGGCGAAGTGGCTTCGCCCATCCCGGTCGACATTCCGATGCTGTTTAAAAAATGCCACGGCGCCTTCGACGACGCGCTTTTGGAAAAGATGATCGGCATGATCGGATTTTATCCTGCCGGCTCGATTGTGGAGCTAAGCGACCGGTCGGTCTGCAAGGTTATCCGGCAGAACACCGATTATCCGCTCCACCCGGTGGTCCAGGTAATCATGGATGGCGAAGGCAATCACCCGGCCCAGGCACAGGTCATTGATTTGCGCCAGGCTGCCATGTTATCCATCACCAAGTCCATCAGCCGCGCCGCCGGGCAACCGCCCGCGACACAGTAATTGTGCGGAAGTCAATCATTGCATGGTTTCCCCGGCCTGGCGTCACCATTTACAGCCGCGCCCATGCCCGTTGAAATTCTTTGTGTTCTTTGCGCTCTTTTGCGGTTAATTTGCTGAATCTAATCCGTAATAAGACCGCCCAGAAAACGGCGGATATTTCCTCGCAACGCCTCCGCTAATGTTCCGTCCGGCACACCGCGCAACTCCGCTGCCGCATGGAACACTATGCCCAGATTGGCGGGCTCGTTCCATTCGCCCGCCGCGCCGGCCGGCAGGAGGTCGGGCGAGTCGGTTTCCAGCAGCAGCCGGTCCGCGGGCATCGCCAGCAAGGCCCGGCGGGCGCGTTGATGATGCGGGAAGGTGATGTTGCCGGCGAAGGAAACATACGCCCCCAGTTCCAACAGTTCCTCCAGCACTTCCAGGGAACCCGACCAGGCATGCACCATCAGACCGGCCGGCGGCAGGCCATCCCGGCGCAAAATTTCCAGGAGCCGTCCCCAGGCCCGGCGGCAATGGATCGTCACCGGGCGCCGCATCCGGCGCGCCAGTTCCAACTGGCCGACAAATATCTTTCCCTGCTCCAGGTCATCCCGGCCGGCAACCAGGCGGTCAAGCCCGATTTCGCCGATGCCGGCCGGCTGGCGGCTTAACTGATCTTCCAAAACACGCAGCCAATCCTGCGAATGTCCGGCAATATGGCAGGGATGCAGGCCGAATGAAGGGAAGATCCTGAGGGCCGGGCGCTGGGCCGCGTCGGCTTCCTGGCCGCGCGCCAGCTCCGCCACAAGCGGCCAGTCCTGTTCGGTGCAACCGCAGCACTGTACGCCCGCCACCCCGGCGGCGGCGGCCCGCCGCAAGACCGCCGGCCAATCAGCCAGCAGCCGCGCATCCTGCAAATGGCAATGGGCATCGAATAGTTGCATGGCACTAAGAATGGTGGTCGGTGTTCAGTGTTCAGGATTCAGTGTTCAGTGTTCGGTGTTCGGTGTTCGGTGTTCAGTGTTCGGTGTTCGGTGTTCAGTGTTCGGTGTTCGGTGTTCGGTGTTCGGTGTTCAGTGTTCGGTGTTCAGGATTCAGTGTTCGGTGTTCGGTGTCGCATACTGTTATGCATCAACATATTAAAATCCTGGCTGATTTCAACCGAATACTGCGTTGAAAGCGGCTCGGTTTTTAGGCATGACAACGGAACCTATTCCACTGAACACCGAACACTGAACACAAACTCTACACCCCGCATCCCGCTCACTGCCCACCGAACACTGATTTCAATTCCTCAACCTGCCGCACTGCCAGGGGAGACAGCTTCTCCGTTTCGCCCGGCGGCAGCCGCCGCCCCTGATTAAACAACACCACCACCGCATTCCGCTGCAATCTTTCCAGGCCCAGTCGCATGACCGGCGTATCCCGGAAAATAGCTGAAAATCCCGGCTCCAGCAATGCCAGGCAATCCTCCGGCCCGGGCAAGTTTTCCCGCTGCGCCACAAACTCCGGCAGCATGCCGGCACGATCAGCCTGGGATGGATTCCGCGGGCAGACGGCGGTGCAACAATCACAGCCGAATAGACGCTTTCCTACAAACCCAGCCGCCGCGCGGGGAATGACGCCCTTATGTTCCACGGTCCAATATGCCGCGCACCGGCGCGCGTCCACCAGGCCATCCGGGCCGATGGCGGAATTGGGACAAGCCGCGGCGCACTGCCGGCAATCGCCGCAAAGATCGGGGGCCGGCGAACCGGATGTTTGCAGCGAAACATCCATCAACACCGCCCCCAGGCACAGGCAACAACCCCAGCGCGGATGCACCAGCGCCCCCTGCCGGCCGCGCCAGCCCAGCCCGGCACGCAAAGCCCATTCCCTTTCCGGCAGCGGCGCCGAATCAACGCAGATGCGGTACCGGGCGGAGCCGCCGGTTTGAACGCGGAGAAACTCCGCCAATTGGCGCAACCGCGCGCGCATAACCTCATGGTAATCCGGCAGACGGGCGTAGCCGGCATAGTCATTCCCGGGCCTGCCCGGCAGGTACCGCGCCGCAACCATTACAAGCGTTCGGGCACCAGGCAGCAGCCGCTCCGGATGCCGCCGCAACGCGGCATGGCGCACCAGGTAACCCATCCCCGCCGCCCGGCCGGATGCCAGCCATTGTTCGATAACGGATTGCGATTGGCTGGGTCCGGCCGGCGCGCAGCCGGCCGCCGCAAATCCCAATTCCAACGCCTTGTTGATGATGGCGGATTCCATGTCAATTCGTTAACTACCTGAAGTTTGCGCCATGCAAGTTTGGCGCGGGGCAAGGCGGCGAGAGTGGTAGCTATTAGAGCTATTAGGGGCACGTCTCATGCTATTAGGGTCACGTCTAAATATGTCATGCTATTAGGGTCACGTCTTAATTTGTAATATTTTCAGCACTTTACGGCAGGCTGCATGCTATTAGGGTCACGTCTAAATTTGTAATATTTTCAGCACTTTACGGCAGGCTGTATTGACATCTTTGTCAATCTCGCGTTGGGCTTCCAAGCGTCGCACCGCTTCACCAACTGCAGCATAATCCAGGCCGCCCACCGCCGCGCCAAGTTCATGATAGGTCAGCCCGGTGCAAGCCCGCGCCGCCCATAATGCCACATCCGCCCCCAATCGCCATGCCGGTTGACAAAGACCGCCCACTTTTCCTGCTTCACCGTTTCAACCGTTTTAACCACCTCCGCAAAACTACGTAAGCCGCGTAAAGCACGCTTCGCCGGCCACTCCCGGCATAACGGTTTAGCTCCTTGCTTTATAGCCTGAAAATATCCTTCGGCGCCAACCGCCAAATTGCTTCGCAAGCGCTCGGCCCAGTTCTCGGCATAGCCACCCTGACCATATCGCTCAAGTTCCGCACGATACCGCCGCCACCGCTCCGCCCCACGACCGCCTGCTCTTTTCAAAATCGCTTCCTGATGCAACCAGTCCGGGCCGCGGTTATAACCGGCAAAGGCACAATATGAACTCCACGCATGCTCCCGTAACACCTTCAGCCGTGAAGCCACCTCGGTGGCACTAGCCGCCTGCTTCAACCCTAACCCTTCAAGACGCCGCCCGTGTTTATCCAGCCCCAGCCATTTCACACGCACCGGATTCAAATGCACATACTGGCTCAGCCGATAGAGCCACCCACCGCCCTCCACCGGCACACTCTTAAAGCGCCCCTGGAACAACGGCCCAACCCGGTCATGCCGCCGGTTAAACCAAATACTGTAGCTCACATTTAACCATTGCATCCCACGGCTTAGATTGCCCTCCGGCACGCGCAAAATTAAATGATAGTGATTGTCCATCAGCACATAACCATGCACTTCAAACGCATAGCGCTGGCTAACCTTTGCAAGCAACCCCATAAGATGCTCGTAATCGCCCTGGTCGCAAAAGATCCCCGCGCGATTAATCCCGCGGTTCACCACGTGATACCACCCGCCTGCGTGTTGCAATCGAAGTGCTCTAGCCATGTTTAGATGCCAACATAATCCGTAATTCTTGTCAAGTATTTATTACTTATTTAGACATGACCCCAATTCTTTTACCAAATATATTCCTGTTCGTAACAAGTCAAGTGTCCGCTTTTGTAACAAGTGATCTGGGTCTGATTTGTTATTGTGTTGTTGCTCCTGGGGTGAGGATTTTCCTCCCCCGCGGGGAAGAAAAAGTGGCTTATGCGACGTCCTCAGCGACGCCAAGATGTTCAACGGTCCTGGTAGCGCCAACCACATGCGGGCCATAACGGATGGACACCGTGCCATCGAGGTGCTCGCAGACTTTAACCCGGCACTTGGCGAAGCTGAAACGCCATTTGATGGTCCAATCTGCAAGCGGCGACTCCCGACAGCCACGGTATTGTCATTTTGAACCTCGCGCATGCTGCACACAGAAAATGCTGTCCAAATCCCTGCTCACCGCAAGGCACGAAACACGTTCCTGTTTCCCGCGCCTTCACCTTCATGTTGCGATTGGAAGGAAAGCAGAAACTGTTGTTGAATATAGACGTTGGCCTCGGCCATCGTCCGGATTCCCGCCTGCCTTAATTCGCGGTATGCCCTTGCCAGGTCTTAAACATCCGCTCTATTCGCCCACGTCCCTGGGGGCTATAGCTCGGAATATGTTCGATCCCCAACTGTTGCAACGCCCGTCCAATTTGCGTCAATTGACGCCGGTCCAACCGCCCCGCCTTCTTTGGGCGTATAAAGAAATGACTGCCACGATCCGTGTACAGACTGCAGAAACCCCATGTTTAATAATGACTTCTTTCAACCCCTTCATCACCGTTAATGTCCCTTCCTGGGTACAAGATAGGCCGTGTAGACTTCGCTGGTGGCATCGTCCATCACCAGGATCGGATCCTGCTTCTGGTCTGGCCAGCAGGGGCAACCAGGCATGGGTGCTGCCACCATCAACATCATCCCCGCCATTTGTCGCCGTTCGGCTGCTGCTGCCGATGCGGCCCTCGTTTCCGGGCCTTCGCTACCAACCCGGCCGTCTGCAAGGCGCTCTGACCCACTGATAACTGAGCTCGATCCCATGCTCCGCCTGCAGCTTCTCGTGAAAATGCCTCACATTGAAATCCATGTATTCTTCTCGTACAACCTCAGCACCTGCTTCACCGTCGCAAGGAGCACGCGCCGCAGCACCGGTATCTTCCGCCGACGATCCAGCAGCCCGTCGGAACCATACCGCTCGTAGCGCCCTTCCAGCGCCTCGCATGGTCCGGTAGCTCACACCTAGTATCTCCGCCGCCTCCCACCACATTAACCGCCCTTCAATCGCACGCAAGATCACTTCCTGTACACCATTGCCCGCTCCAGCGGCTGCCTTCGGATATTCATCCATATATTACCCCTTTGAATGCACCATCTGACAGCTTTAAGCGGACAACCATTTGTTAATTATGCGGCCAAGTCATTTGTTTACGACATTACCCAAATACGTGTTCCGCTTGACATTTGTTCCAATCATGCTAAATGAATTTCAGTAGTAATTTCGCAGGTTAGTCTAATACTACTGTTGGAGTCATGAAGAAACGCAGGACACTCCTGACGATCGCAATCACCGCAGTGCTCTGCTTTGCTGCCGTTCCTATCGCAAGATACCTTCATGCATTCCACCACTGGAGCCGAAAGTACAATCAGGCAGAGCGCCTCGTGCCAATCGTGTGGCCAATGTCTTCCGACATTCAGGAGTTCAGCCAAGATCGTGCGGCGTTCCCAGCATCTTTGGAGGAGCTTGTGGCGTTTTCGGGGGCAACGCAGTGCCTGTCCCTCGCTCGGTTCCCGCACGAGTTCTCCACAGGAACGGGCGTAGTGTTTCGCATCATGGTAAATGACATGTTCGGGTTCACAGTCAGTGCAGACGGGCGACCAGACTGGATCTGGCCACCTGATGGAATATGGACTCCAACAACCGGCGGAACCGTACGCCGCTAACGCGCCGCCGGTTCGCCGGGGCGTTGGGAGTCACGAGTAATTAGGGGAGTAATTAGTAATTAGGGTCACGTCTAAATTTGTAGTAATTAGGGTCACGTCTAAATTTGTAATATTTTAGCACTTTACGGCAGGCCGCATTGATATCTCGATCAATCTCGCGTTGGGCTTCCAAGCGTCGCACTGCTTCACCAACTGCAGCATAATCCAAGCCGCCCACCGCCGCGCCAAGTTCGTGATAGGTCAGCTCGGTGCAAGCCCGCGCCGCCCATAATGCCACATCCCGCCCCCAATCGCCATGCCGGTTGACAAAGACCGCCCACTTTTCCTGCTTCACCGCTTCAACCGCTTTAACCACCACTGTAAAACTACGTAAGCCGCGTAAAGTACGTTTCGCCGGCCACTCCCGGCATAACGGTTTAGATCCTTGCTTTATAGCCTGAAAAAATTCTTCGGCGCCAACCGCCATATTGCTTCACAAGCGCGCGGCCCAGTTCTCGGCATAGCCACTCCTGACATATCGCTCAAGTTCCGCACGATACCGCTGGCATCCGGCCAGGCTTCACTGCCGCTGGATCAGGTAGTAAATGGACGGGAATGGCCCGCCCAGCGTAAACGAGATGGCGCCGTCTTGTACGGCGGCCGGCACCTTCCCGATCAGCGCGCCGGCGGTGTTAACGGCGAATATTTTCAAGCCGCTGACCCGGGTGCCGATTTCCAGTTCCGCCTCGATCACCTCGACCTGGATCGGCCCATGACCGCGATTAAACTGAAGGGTATGGTCGGCATTGTACTCGGCGCCGGTGTTGTCCGCCCGGCCCACGGCGGTCAGGAGCAGATTATCGGACTCCGCCACCGGGGCATCGGTGAGCGAACTCAGGGCAATCACGCCAAAATCCGTATGCACCTTGATTTTCATTCCGCGCAGGGCGATCGCGCCGGCCGCACCCAGGAAGCCGTATGCCGCCTTGGTGCGCGGCGTGTCAATCGTGGCATAGCGGCGGTCGAGATTGCGATACAGTTCGCCGGTATCGGAAACCAATTTCCGCAGGTTTTCCGGAACCAGCGGGCGGTCCAGCGGCGTTTGCAGCGGCGCGGAGGCAGAGTCGCCGGCAAAACGGATGCCGACCTTGCGGACTTCCGCGGCGCCGGCCAACGCCGGGACATCGCCGGCGCCCAGATGAACCTTGCCGGCCGGCGCGGGCGCGGCGGGATCGGGCAAATCCGGCAGCACGACTTCCGCCGGGTTGTCGGATTCGCGGACATCGCCGCGCCGCAGCAACAGCGCGGCGTGGTAAAACAAGCCGAATTTAGCAGGATCGTTAAACGTGTCGAACACCCCTCCGCGGTACGGGACGCCGGCCAGCGCATCGGAAGTGATGGGCGCGGCAATCTGGTCCACATGTTCCCGGCAATCATAGCGGTAGGTGTGGATCGCGGCGCCCGCCCAGCCCTGCAACGCGGCAACCGCGGCCAGATAGAGCGGGCTTTCGGCGCGCCATTCGTTGGGCCAGGGATCGTCCCACTCGGAAACGAAGAAAGGGCGGTCCAGGAACCGGCAGAAAGTCAGCCCGCGGAACCACGGGGCACGCTCCCCCAGCATGCTGCGGTTCCGAAAACGTTTTTCCGCCGGACGCCACACCCCCCATTCATACCAGTAGGTATGGCCATCGGTGAAATCCGCCGTGCGCTGGGCGGCCATCAAAGGCGCCCCGCCGGCGGCCCAGTTGGTGCCGGCGATGGGAATCCGCACGCCCAATTCCCGCAGATGCCGGATCATGCCGGCGTAATATTCCCGCTGGATTTCCACCAGGAAGGCCAGCATGGCCGGCGCGCCGGAGGTAAAATCCAGCGGATCCGCCGCCGGCGGCAAGCCCCGGCCTTCCTCCCAGGCGCGGTAACGCTGCGCCAACTGCGAGCGGTATGGTTCCACCAGGTTCTGCATGCAGGCCCGGTTTAAAATCTCGTTTTCATTGGCGATTTCCGTCATAACGATGGCCGGATCGTCCTTGAAGGCCAGGCTGGTATAGGGATTGACATGCGTCCAGATTTGCGCGTTAAATTCGCGCTGGAGTTCGATCAGGCGCGGATCGAAATTGGAATACGGCCGGGCGGCCGCCGGCAACTGGTCGGCCGCCGGCACGCCATCGCCGCTGCGGAAAGTCCGGTAGGTCAGCAGGTCCAGATAAATGTAGATTCCCTCGTTTTTCAAACAATGGACAAGGTAATCCAGGCGGTCGAGACTTTCCGGATCAAGCCGCCGGGTATTTTCCAGGCGGGCGCCCTTGGTGAATTGAAAAATATTCGGCGTGGACCATTCGCCGTCCAACTGGTGAAAACGCACCAGGTTGACACCGAACCGCGCCAGGCGCCGGGCCACGATTTCGCTGTGAGCATGGGTGGGGAAATTGGCGGCGCTGTTGAAATTGACGCCCCAAAAACGGCCGGGAGCGCCATCCTCGAAAACGAACCGGCCGCCGCGCGCTTGCAGAAAGCCATGGCGGCCTGCGGGCTTTTCGCCGGCGAACACGAACGACAAGTCAACCGGCGCATTGTCCCACGGCAGGGTAAAGTCGATCACACGGCGGGATTCGGTTTGCATGTTATTCCTCATTGGGGGCATAGGGATCAGACATTGTTACGCACTGAGTGCCGGGCATGATTTTGCCGGAAGAGGGCAAGGCGGACAAAGCCTACAACCCCGGGAAACCGCAGATTGCCGAATGATGATGTCCAAATTACAGGGCATATCCTTTGTTTCCTTCGATATTCTGCGGTTTATTATCCGTCAATTTGCAGTTAACTTTTCTTGCTTTTAACGGCAGTACTTCCCTGATAAGGCAATTCCCCGGCATCCGCACCCGCCGGGAAGACGGCCGGCGGCGGCTCCGCCGGCAAGTTAAACTGCTCGGCCAACCACTGGTAAGCCATCTGCATGGCGTCCGGCGGCGGACGATGCCCGGCGGCATGGTAGAGGAATCCCAAGGACTCAGGCTGTCCGTAAAGCGCATACACGGGCCGGGCGGCGGACAGATACTGGCGGCTTTCCGGCTTGTCATATTCGCCGCCAACCAGCAAAAAGGCCCGCGGCGCCATCAATGCCAGCAGGTGGTGGTTGCCCCAGCGGAATCCCGGAGTCCGCACCTGGGGACCGTAATACCACGGCGCATCCCAGTTGCTGAAATCCCATCCCATGCCGAAATCCGAGCCGATGACCGCCTTGACCCGGTCATCCAGGACGCCGGCGGTAAAGGCCATTTTTCCGCCCAGTGAATGCCCCACTGCGGCAATGCGGTTAAGGTCCATGCACGGCTGCGCCAGTAAAAGATCCACCGCCCGCATGACATCGGCGGTCAGTTTGCCGATGCCGGTCCAGTGCGGATGATCCGCCAACAATTTATCCGCCGCCGCCTGCCACCAGGCAAATCCCTGGTTGGGTTGCGGCTCCGGCACGGTATTAAAAGGGAAGGCTTCGCAGCACACCACCACATACCCCTGCTCCGCCAGGCAGCGGCCGAATTGCATGTGTGGCAGTTCGGTAATGGGCGCTTTGAGCTTCAAATTATAGCCCATCATGGCATCCGGATGGTAAAATGGCACGATGGCGCCCGGGCGGTAAGCATACCGCGCCTCCCGCGGTTCCAGCACTACGGCCAGTTGTGTGGCATTGGGTCCGGTCTGCTGACGGTATACTTTGCCCGTATAAGCCGGCGCCTCGAAGGTTTCCAGGAGCACATCGCGACGATCGAACCAGGTGTATTCCGGCCGGCCCATGATGGCGCCCCAAGCCTCGCGGATGGAGGCGCGCGCGTAGTTCCAATCGCGGATATCGGCGGGCATGCCGCCGGGGTAAATCGGCGCCAGGTTTTGGGGCGACCCCATGTCCGCCGCCGCCCAATCCGCCAGCCTTGCCGCAGTGGTATCGCTCATTTTCCTCCGCAATCCACGCGCCCCCGCCACCGCGGCGAGCCCGCTCATATTTTAACGTAATTCGACGCCAGTAATGCGTAAATACTACGCCTTCCCCGCACAAAGTCAAGATGCCGGGCGTTTCCTACTCTTGCCTGGCGCAAGTCAATGTCCCCAGGGATTGCCGCCACTCTTTCGCGGCGAAGCCTTTTCGGACTGCGGCGGCCGGCACGCAGTTCCGGCGTGACATATCGCGGCCTTCGTGTTATGAATCCTGCCATGAATACACGCGAAAGGTTCGTTAAAACGCTGCTGGGCGAGAAAGTTGACCGCGTCCCTTTCATGAAAGTCTTCGGCGGGGCCAACGCCATCCTGCCCGGCTGGGAAAAGGAATATCCCGGCATCGGGAAGTGCATTGATCAGTTGCTCGAATTTGAAGGCGCCCACCGCGGCTGGGGTGTCACCAAGGTGAACATGGACCCCGCCAACCTCGGCAAGCCGGTAGTGCTCCAGGAGTCCGGCAACATCAAGGTGCAGCGCCGGGGCGACGGCACCATTGAGCAGGTGCACAAGGGCGGCGACTACCGCCGCCATACGCTGGAGTGGCCCGTCAAGGCCATGGCCGACTGGGAGGCCTATAAATCCCGGCATCTCGACCCGGACGATCCGTCCCGCTTCCCGGCGGACTGGCCCCAGCGCGTCCAGGAATACCAGCGCCGGGATTATCCCCTGCAACTCACCCACCGCGGGGTATATGGTTTCGCGCGCGAGCGCATGGGAGACGAGAACCTGGCCCTGGCGTTTTACGATGCGCCGGAGCTGGTGCACGCGATCATGGAAGACTACACCGATATAGCCATCCGGATTTGGGAGAAACAGGTTGCCGATGTTGAATTCGACCTGATCGAGTGCTGGGAGGACATGGCCTCGAAGAATGGCGCGCTGATCTCGCCCCGGATGTTCCGCGAATTCATGGCGCCGTGTTACCGGCGCATCGCGGATTTTGCCCGGCAGCACGGCATCAAGGTCATCCTGGTTGATTCGGATGGCCTGGTCGAAGAACTCACCGGCCTGATGCTCGAAGCCGGTGTGACGGCGCTTTACCCTTACGAGGTCATGGCTGGCAACGATGTCGGACGGGTGCTCAAGCGTTATCCCCAAGTCGGCGTTATCGGCGGCTTGCGGAAGGAAGCGATGTACGAGGGGCGGGCGGCGATTGACCGGGAAATGGAGAAGGCGCGGGCATGGATCAAGCAAGGCCGCTACATTCCCGGCCCGGACCATTTTGTCCTGGAACTGGCCAGTTTCGCCAACTACCGCTATTTCATGGAAAGCCTGCGGGAAGTCATCATGACCACGGAACCAGGCGGCGCATAACGACGGCGCGGCCGGGCAAGGAAATTGACATGTTCATTGACGCGCACCTGCATACCGTCCGGCGCAAGGGATTGCCGCGCAACGCGGCCGGATCGAATTTTGCGACGCCGGCGGAACTGATTGTCATGATGGACCGCACCGGCGTGGACAAGGGCATCCTCCTGCCTCAGGCCAGCCCGGAATGCAATTACCAAGCCTCCACAACTGAAGATATCCTGGAAATCTGCGAGCAATATCCTGGCCGGTTTTACCCGTTCTGCAACGTGGATCCCCGGGCGGGCAAGAATTCCCCGGACACCGATCTCTCCTTCCACCTGAATTACTACAAAGGCCGCGGCTGCCGGGGCGTGGGCGAAATCACCGCCAACCTTGAATTCGGCGATCCGCTGGTGCAGAACCTGTTCCGGCACTGCGAACGCTGCGACATGCCGGTGCTGTTTCACATTGCCCCAAAACGCTACGGCTGTTACGGACTGATTGATACCCCCGGCCTGCCCGGACTCGCGGCATCCCTGGCGGCGTTCCCGAACCTGGCATTCATCGGGCATTCCCAGCCTTTCTGGGCCGAAATCAGCGGCGATGTGGCCGCGGAAAGCCGCAACACTTATCCCAATGGCCCGGTGGCGCCGGGCGGCGTCCTGCCCGAGCTGATGGAACTATACCCGAACTTGTACTGCGGCTGGGATGCCGGCAGCGGCTATAACGGCCTCACCCGCGACCCGGAATTCGGCTGGGCCTTCATGGAGCGCTTCAGCGCGCGCATCCTGTTCGGCACGGACATCTGCGACCCGTCCAACAATCACCGGCATGCGGAATACCTGCGCCAATCGCGCGCCGCCGGCCGCATTTCCGCGGACGCCTTCGAAAACATCAGTTGGCGCACCGTGAATCGCCTTTTAAAACTCGGATTGTAAATCCGCCCGGGGGAACATGCTGTGGACCAGATTAACCTTGACCGCCAACCCGAATTGATCCAGGGCGCCGCCTGCATCGTCCGCCGCGGCCGGGCCTGGCATCCCGCCCGCATGACTGCGGCGCTGGAAAAGCATTACGGCGATAACCCCGCCCACCTTGCCCGCGCGGTTTGCACGGCCGGCATCCGCCTGGCCCTGCGGACCGACGCCCCGGAAATCCAGGTCGGCCTCCAATACGCCCGCTCCTGCCGGCCGCTCTCACAGTGTGACGTGTTTATTGACGGGCAGCCGGCCGCGCCAATCGCGCCCGCGCCGGATGCCGCGGATGTTGCCGCCACCGTACCGCTGCCCGGCGGCGCGCCGCACACCTTGGAAATTTACCTGCCGCATTGCCGGGAAGTCTTTATTTCCAGCCTGACCGTCGCCAAGGGCTCTTCCATTGCGCCGCTGCCCCGCCCCCGCACGCGCTGGCTGGCCCTGGGCGACTCGATCACCCAGGGCATGGCGGCCACCTCCCCCGCCCTGACCTGGACTGCGCGCATCGCCCGGCAGTTGGCATGGGACCTGCATAACCTGGGCGTGGGCGGCGCCATTCTACAGGCTGAACTGGGTCAATTGGCGCTGGATCTGCCATGGAACATCGTCACCGTGGCTTTTGGTGTCAACGATTTCAACCAGGACCGGCCATTGGATGAACTGCAGGCCGAAACGCGCGCGCTCCTGGAAACGCTCCAGCAGCGGCCGCGGGCTGCGATTTACCTTTTGACACCGGTGCCCTGGGCCGGCCGCACTACGCCCAATAAGCTCAACCTCTACCTGGAAGATTACCGCCAGGCATTGCGGCAGGCCGCCGCCGGCCTGCCCCAGGTGTCAGTCATTGAAGGCGCGGCGCTGCTGGATGACCGGGAAGACCTGTTCGCCGACAAAGTCCATCCCAACAACGCCGGCATGGCGCAATTCGCCGAACGCCTGGCGGCCGCAGTGCGGCCGGCCGCAGCGTGCAGCCGCGGCCATTCTTGATTTTACCCGTCGGGCGTTCTACCATGCCGGCCGGCCCCGCGGCCCTGCCGGCCGACGGAACGCTGAACATCAAAACTTGAAAGATTGAACAACATGCTCGACTGTAAAATCATCCACGGCACGATCATTGACGGCGACGGCAATCCGCCCCGTCTGGCGGATGTTGGCGTTCAAAATGATCGCATCGCCGCCATCGGCCGGCTGGCGGATGCACCCGCTGTCCGGACGTTCGACGCCGCCGGACAATACCTCTGCCCGGGCTTCATTGACGCCCACTCGCATTCCGACGCCTTCCTGCTGATCGAGCCGGCCGCCCCCAGCAAGCTTTATCAAGGGGTCACCACTGAAGTCACCGGCAATTGCGGCGCTTCAGCCGCGCCCATCAAAGAATGGACATACCTGTCTCCCGACTGGAGCAGCATGGACTACCCGCTGGGGCACTGGCAAACATTCGCGGAATACATCCGCCTGCTGGAAAAGACCCGTCCGGCGGTGAATGCAGGGTTGTTGGTCGGCCACGGCAAACTACGCCAGTGGGTCATGGGCAACGCCCCCCGCCCCGCCGTCCCGGCGGAGATTCAAGACATGTGCGCTTTGCTGCGGGAATGCCTGCAGGCCGGCGCCATCGGCATGAGCACCGGCTTGATTTACGCCCCGGGCCGTTTCGCCGAAGACGCCGAAGTGGAGGCGCTGGCGCGGACACTCGCCGCCCATGGCGCCATTTACACCACGCACATGCGCAGCGAAGGCGCCGGACTCCTGGATTGTATTGACGAAAACATTGCGCTCGCCCGGCGCACCGGCGTGCGCCTGCAGATTTCCCACTTGAAAACTTCCGGCAAGAAACACTGGCATCTGCTGGACGCGGCCCTGGACAAACTGCGCGCCGCGCGCGCCGAAGGGCTGGAGATCGCCGCCGATCGGTATCCCTACACCGCCGGCCACACGGACCTGGACGTAATCCTGCCCGCCTGGGCGGCGGGCGGCGGACGCGACGCGATCATGCAGCGCCTGCAGACGCCCGCCGACCGGCAAAGGATTCTAGACGAGTTGCGCGCCGAACGACCGCCGGCCGATTGGGGACATGTCATCATCGCCGCCACCGCCAATCCCGGCTTCCGCGGACGGCCGCTGCCGGAGATCGCCGCGGCGATGCAAACCGATCCGGTGGAGGCCGCAATGCAATTGATCGAAAGCGACCGCCTGCAAACGGGCGCCTTTTTTGCCGGCATGAGCGAGGACAACATGTGGCGCATCCTGGCCGAGCCCTGGGTGATGCTCGGCACCGATGCTTCCCTCCGCTCGCCCACCGGCCCGCTGGGGGCCAACCATTATCACCCGCGCGCTTACGGCACTTTCCCGAAATTTCTGAAGGCGGCGCTGGCCGGCCGCACCGTGCCCCTGCCGGAAGCCGTGCGCAAGATCACCTCGCTGCCGGCGCAACATTTCCGCCTGGCAGGGCGCGGGCGGCTGGCGCCGGGCTGCCTGGCCGACATCACGGCCTTCGATCCGGCGGCGCTGGACGACCCGGCCGACTACCTGCGTCCGCATCAATTCGCCTGCGGCATCCGGCTGGTGATGGTGAACGGAGCCGTCACGCTCGAGGCCGGCGTGATAACGGCGGAACGCCGCGGGCGGATTCTGGCCCGGCCGTCATAAATCAGCCGACCAGCGGCAGCCGGTGGTAACGGGCGCGGCGGCGCATAAACCGTTCCTGGCCTTCACGCTCCAGCATCAGGGCTTCATACTCGTCAAAATTTACCTCGAACCAGCGCACCTGGCCGTCGCCTTCAAACACCAGCAGGTGCGTGCAGACGCGGTTCAGAAAAAAGCGGTCGTGCGAGATCACCATCGCGCAGGCGGGAAATGCCAGCAGCGCTTCCTCCAGCACCCGCAAGGTCGCCACATCCAGGTCGTTGGTCGGCTCGTCCAGCAAAAGCAGGTTGCCGCCGGTTTTCAGGAGTTTGGCCAGATGCACGCGGTTGCGCTCGCCGCCGGACAGCGCCCCGACTTTTTTCTGCTGCTGCGCGCCCCGGAAGTTGAACCGCGCCACGTAAGCGCGGGCGTTGATCTGCTGGCCGCCCAACTGCAGGATGTCGCTGCCCCCGGTGATTTCCTCAAAAATGGTGTTGCTGCCGTCCAGGGTGTCCCGGTGCTGGTCCACGTACGAAAGCCTGACCGACGCGCCCAGGTCAATCCGCCCCGCATCCGGTTGTTCCTGCCCGATAATCATGCGGAAGAGCGTGGTCTTGCCGGCGCCATTCGGCCCCACCACCCCGACGACGGCGCCGCGCGGCAGGGAAAACGTGCAGTTTTGGAGCAACGCCACCTCGCGATAAGCTTTGCAGACTCCGTCAAATTCCAGCACGCGCTCGCCCAGTTTGGGCCCGGGCGGAATCTGGATCAGCAAGTCGTCCTGGCGCGCCTGGAACTGCTGTCCGGCTAATTCCTCGTAACGGTCAATCCGCGCGCGGTTATACTGCCGGCCTCCGGCGGCCTTCCGGATCCAATCCAACTCCCGGGTCAGGATTTTCTGGCGCAGGCTTTCCTGTTTCTCCAGCAGCCGGAGCCGTTCCGCCTTCTGCTGCAGCCAGGCCGAATAATTCCCCTCGAACGGCAAGCCGCGGCCGTTTTCCAGTTCCAGGATCCACTTGGTAATCCGGTCGAGGAAGTAGCGGTCGTGGGTGACGATAATGACCGTGCCGGGATAATCGCGCAGCGCCTGCTCCAGCCATTCCACCGTCTCGGCGTCCAGGTGGTTGGTCGGTTCGTCGAGCAGCAGGATGTCCGGTTGCTCCAGCAGCGCCTGGCAGAGCGCCACGCGCCGGCGTTCGCCGCCGGATAAGGCGGCGACATCGGCATCGGGCGGCGGCAGCAGCAAGGCGGCGGAAGCGGTGTCAAGATGGCGGTCCAGGTCCCAGGCATCCAGCGCCTCGATCCGCTCCTGCAAGTCCGCCAGTTCGTTCATCAATTTTTCCTGCTCGGCGTCCGGCAGGGATGCGCCCAGTTTTTCGGTCACCGCATCGTAGCGCGCCAGCAGTTGCTTGACCGGCTGCACCGCCTCTTCCAGATTCTCGCGCACATCCTTGGCCGGGTCGAGGCGCGGCTCCTGCGGCACCAGCCGCACGCGCATGCCCTTGGTCAGCCGCGCCTCGCCGATGAAACCGTCGTCCAGCCCCGCCATGATGCGCAGCAGGGTGCTCTTGCCGGCGCCATTTTCGCCGACCACGCCGATTTTGGCGCCGTAATAAAACGCCAGGTTGATATCCTGCAAAACCGTCTTGCCGTTAAACACGCGGCTGACGCCGGACAAGGTCATCGCAAACTGCGGCGGCATATATTGCTCCTCGTATCAAGCCGGCTCAGCCGGCAATCTCAGGCAGACAGCCCGGGGGACAACCTGCACGTCAAACTCAGCGGCGACGGGCAATTCCTCCCCGTCGTATTGCGCCGATTCCGGCCGCGAAAGCTGAATCTGAAACCGGCGGCCCTGGATGGTGGCGGCGCAGTGGCTGAGGCGGTCGGCCATTTTCTGAATCTGGCGGGGATGGGTGCGGAACGACAACAGGTATTTCGCCAGGTAATCCGTATGGCCCGTGAACAGCACCATTTCCAGCAAACCGTCATTGGCGTAAGCATCCGGACACAGCACGAATTCGCCGCCGTACACGCGGGTGTTGTTGACCACCAGGTTCAGCAGCGGCCCGCCATACCACAGCCGTCCATCCACATGAATTTCCGCCCGCAGCGGATGATGGCGCGCCAGGCGGACCAGCGCGCACCAGGTGTACAGCAGGTTGCCCCGGAGCACCCGCCGCACCAATGGGATTTTTTCCAACTCTCGCTTGTGGCGGTTGTGTTCCCGCAACACCGTTGAATCCAGCCCGATAGTCAGCGCGTCCACCAGGTAAACATCGCCCACCCGGCCCAAATCCAGGGCGTAGTCCGCGCCGTAGCGGATGGCCGCCACCGCGCGGCGGATATCGCCGGCCAAAAACGTCTCGCGCACCTTGATATTAAAAGACTTGGCAATGTCATTGCCGGTGCCCAACGGCACGAGGGCATATGGCGGCAGCGGCGCCCGGCAACCGGATTCTTTCAACCGCATCATGGCATTCAAAACCGACGAGTGGGTGCCGTCGCCGCCTATGCCGACCACCGCGGCAAACTGGCCGGCATCATCCCGCTGCAAGCGTTCCGCCACCTGCTGCCCCGCCGGCGGATCGCGGTCGGCCAGCAACTGCCAGGTAATGCCGCACCCCTGCATGGCATCGGCGATGCGCGGCCACCGCCGCAAGGCCAGGCCGCCGCCGGCCGCCGGATTCAAGACGCAGAGCACATGTATTTTGCTTCTATCCATACTCGGAGTATGTTAACATGCCGCTTGGATAAAGCCAAGCCTGCCCTGACCGGAACCTGAAATCACGCCATGAATATTGAGAACTTCTGGGAATCATTCGCACATCCTCCATGGTTGACATGGCTGTTCTTGGAATTCCTGCTGCACCTGGGCATCTTCCTCATGGTGACCTTCCACTGCCTGAAAAGCCGCCGTGAACCAACTTCGGCCCTGCTCTGGATGTTCCTGGCCTGGTCCTTCCCCGTCATCGGCCCCCTGCTTTTCATTGTCTTCGGCGTCAACCGCACCGAGCGCAAAGGCTGGCACAAACACCTGGCGGATTCCAGTCTGCGCGCCGCGCGCCAGGCGCGCGAAGACGCCGCCTTGCCGATGGCCTACTGGCAGGCCGTCCACCAGTCATTGGCGGCGGAGCCGGCGGAACCGGTGGCCCGGAAACTGAACAACGTCGCCAACGCCATCCTGCCCGACTACCCCCTGCTGGGCGGCAATGCCATCGAACCGCTGGTGGATGGAGATCAAACCTACCCGCGCCTGCGCGCGGCAATCGCGCGCGCCCGGCAGCATATCCATTTCCAAACTTTCATTATCGGCAACGATGCCATCGGCCGGGAATTCCTGGAATTGCTGGCCGGCCGGGCCGCTGCCGGCGTGACCGTGCGGGTATTGTTCGACCGTTTCGGTTCGACCCATGCCGTGCTGCACCGCCTCTTCCGCAAATACCGGGGCGTGCCCAACATGCAGATTGTCCCCTGGACCCAGGTTAATGCCCTGAAGCGCCAGTTCCAGTTCAACCTGCGCAATCACCGCAAAATCATGATCGTGGACGGCCGGGAAGCGTTCATGGGCGGCATCAACCTGCACGCGGAAAACGTCGCGCGCAAAGGCCGCGCGCCGATCCGCGACTATCACTTCCAACTGGCCGGGCCGATCATCCAGGAACTGCAATACTCCTTTGTGCGCGATTGGTACTTCATGACCGATGAAGATCCCGAGCGGCTGCTGCACAGGGACCATTTCCCCCAACTCGCCCCCGCCGGCAAGAGCCTGATCCGGCTGGTCAGCAGCGGGCCGACCCCGGAAGAACACGAAACCGTCGCGAACGTTTTTTTCGAATGCCTCTCCGCCGCCCGCCGCCAGGTCTTCGCCGTCACGCCCTACTTCGTGCCCAACGCCGCCATCCTGCACGCTTTCCGCTCGGCCGCCATGCGCGGCGTGGATGTCCGGCTGCTAGTGCCGATGTTCAACAATCATTTTTATGCCGGCCTGGCCAGCAAGGCTTTTTTCGAGGAATTGCTGGCGGCGGGCGTCAGAATTTTCCGGCGGCGCCCGCCCTTCATGCATGCAAAGGCGCTGATCGTGGACGATCAGGCCGCCATGGTCGGCAGCGCCAACCTGGACGTGCGCAGCCTGCGGCTGAATTATGAAACCAACCTGCTGGTGTTCGACGCCGGCTTCGCCAACCGGCTGAAACGCGTGATCCTGGAAGACTTGGCGGCTGCCGACGAAATTAACCTGACCCAATGGCGCGCCCGGACGACGTCGCAGCGGCTGCTGGAAAATTTCTGCCACCTGCTGGCGCCGATCCTATGAACCGGGACGATCAAACGTCGCATTCCAGGTCCAGCAGGGGCGCATGCTGCTGCGCGCCGTAAACATCCGTCTCCCCCAGCCCGCCGGAAGGCAGCGGCCGGACAATGGTGGCCTTGATGGCCTTGGCCGGCTGGAACTCCACAATGTTGATGACGCGGTCCTCCGGCACCCGGTACAGCCCGGCAATCAGCCGGGCATTGATCGCCCCGGCGCGGCAAAACCGCTCGAACATCTCCCAGTCCCGGAAGATGATGTCCAGGGTCAATTCGTAAGGCCCGGAATTCTTACTCCGGATCACCTGGGCGACATCATTCAACTTGACTTTCACGCTGCACCTCCCATGGACATGTGCCGGATCGGGAATAATTCCAGCGGGTCACCGACTTCCAGCAGGTGGTAAACGCTGAAGGCATACACGGGGCCGGCCTTGAAATCCGAGGGGGAATAAGGGAATGCCAGGTTGCCCGCGGTCGCCTTCCGGCCCGGGTAGCCGTAATGCAGCATGGTCGAGCGGGCCAGGCTGCAGACGGCGTTGGCGCGGTCCTGGTCGGCGGCCACGGCTTCGATGACTATGCCCAATTCATGCCCCGCGGCCGCCGGGTGCGGTTCCAGCGCCCCCATCACTCCGTTGCGTCCGTATATTTTGAAATCCAGGTAGTAGTCTTCGATGACGCCGCGAAGGTTGTCCGCCACGCGTTCGCGCACCCCGGCGATGATGCCGTCAATCTCGCGGATCATCACCGGATCGCGGGCGCCGGCGATGGAAACCGTGCGGTAGCCCACCAGCTTGGCGCCCTCCAGCTTGACCCGGTAAGGCTGCGCGGCCTGGAAACGGCTGCCGCTCACCCGCACCACCCGGTCGGTGACCTGCTCGAAGCTGGCGGCGCGCAAGTCCAGGATGCCGCCCGGCCCGGGCAGTTCATAGGGGTTGGTTTTTTCGTAAAGCGTATGCGCGGCCACGGACAGCGTGGTGCAGGCCCGCTGGGGGTTGAGCGGCTCCACCTCGAAGCAATCCCGGCGCAGGATGCCCAGCATGCAGTCATTGCCGCTGCCCGGCGTGGCGGCGATGCAGGCGCACTCCAGGATTTTCCCCAGATGCACCGCCAATCCCCGGTCAAATCCTTCCCGCACGGGCAGCGCCGCGAACACCGCCGGATCGTAAGCGCGGCCGGCGACGATCACCTGCGCCCCTTCATCCAGCGCGCGGATAAACGGCTCGAGCCCCATCTGACCGACAATCCGCACCGTCTGCTCCAATTCCCCGCGGGCCAGATCCGGCGCCGGATGCAGGGGGGTGATCCGGCCCTGGTCCAAAGCCTGCAGCGCCGCTTCCTTCCCGATTTCGGCTTCAATGGCCGCCATCTTGAACGACCAACGACGCTCGCGCGCCAGTTCGGCCACGATCTCCAGCGTCCAGGCCAGATGCGGCGCGCCGCCGCTGCCGCCCGCGGACCCGACGATCAACGGGATTCCGGCCTGCAAGGCGCCGTCCAGCATCAAGGCCAGATCGCGCTTGACCGCGGCGCGGTTGGTAAATGAAACTCCAGCGCCCAGGTAATAGGGCCCCGGGTCGGTGGACCCGGCATCCACGGCGATCAGGTGCGGCCGGCGGCGCAACCCTGCGCGGAATGATTCCTCCGGGAAACCGTAACCCAGAATGCCGGTGGTGGAAATAATGCGCATCTCATCCATATGTTCTTCCTCTCGCCGCCATACTCGTCTGCATAAGGCAAAAAACGGCACCATTCTATTAAAGATTGACAAAACCGCAAGGATTTGTTCGGATGCAAATTCTGAATCCGTGCATTCCGACAAATGCAGTGCAAGTTATGCGCAGTCCCGCTAATTCACAAGAAAGGGAAAAATGGCTCAGATACGCATCGGTATTATCGGCGCCGGCGGCCGCGGCATCAACGCCTTCGGCAGTATTTTTGTTAACCAGTTCGCGGACCAGGCGCGGATCATGGCGCTGGCCGATCCGAACCTGGAGCGCGCCGCCGCCGGCCTGGAAACCATCGGCGCCCGGGCCGACATCTACGCCGACTACCGGGAAATGCTGGCGCGCCGGGACATTGACGCGGTCGTGGTGACCACCCCGGACTACCTGCACGAGGAACATTGTATCGCCGCCTTCCGGAGCGGCAAGCATGTGCTGGTGGACAAGCCCCTGGCCATTTCCGCCGCCGGGTGCCTGCGGGTGATCGCCGCGGCGCGCCAGGCCCGGCGCATCCTGTACATGGGTTTCAACCTGCGGCATAACATCGTGCTGCGCCGGATCAAGTCCATCGTGGCCGAAGGCCAGTTGGGGCGCCTGTTCGCGGTGCAAGCGACAGAATATTACAATGGCGGCCGCACATACATGGCGCGCTGGAACCGCCTGAAAAAATACTCCGGCAGCCTGTTCATTCACAAGGGGTCGCACGATTTCGACATCATCAACTGGTTCATGCTGCCGGCCCGGCCGGTGCGGGTCAGCTGTTTCGCCAGCGTTTTCACGCTGAATCCCCAGGGACTGCCGTTCAAATCCCGCCGGGGCGTCAAGCCGGGGCCGACTTGTTCCGCCTGCCCGTATCAAAAAGAATGTCCCGACGTCAACCACCAGGCCATCCGATCCCTGCCCAATGTGAGCGCGGAACGGCTGGCCGCCCGCAACCGGATGTTCGGCGCCGAAGCGGTCCGGCGCGACGGCTATCACAAGGACCTGTGCCTTTACCTGTCGGACAAGGACACCCACGACCAGGGCGTCGCCATCGTGGAATACGACACCGGCGCCGCTGCCACGCACTCGGAATGTTTCGTCACGCCGCTCTCCGACCGGCTCTACCGGATCGACGGCACGCTGGGCCATCTGGATGCCAGCCTGCATGACACCCGCATCCAAATCCGGCCGCGCTGGACGCAGGATCTGACCGAACACAAACTGGTTCCGGGCGCCGGCGGCCACGGCGGCGCCGACCCTCTCATGTGCGCCGAATTCGTCAAATGCATCCGCCGGGGCTTGCGGCCCAGCGCCTCGGGCATTGACGGCGCCTGGAGCGTGGCGATCGGCGAGGCCTGCGAACTCTCCCGCACCAGAAAACGCATGGTGGAAATCGCGGAAGTCCTCGACGTGAAAAGTCCGCTGCTGAAAAAATGATCAAGCCCCGACGGCGCGCGCCGCGGCGGCGATGGCGGCGATATGCGCCGGCGTGGTGCCGCAGCAACCGCCGATGATGTTGGCGCCGGCGGCCAGCAGGGCCGGCACATGGCCGGCGGCCTCCGCCGGCGTGGCATCAAACACCGTGCGTCCGCCCACCGTCCGCGGCATGCCGGCATTGGCATGCACCAGGATGGGCGCGCGCGGCGCGGCGGCGCGCAGCAGGCGGACGATATCCACCATCTGGGCGAAGCCATTGCCGCAATTGGCGCCGATCACATCGGCGCCCGCCGCCAGGCAGGCAGCCGCGGCCTGTTCCGGCGCCACGCCCATCATCGTGCGGTATTGTCCCTGGGGATTCCGTTCGAACGTCATGGTGGCCGCCACATCCAATCCGGTGTTCTCCCGGACCGCCCGAATGGCCAGCTCGATTTCATCAAGCGCCGACATGGTTTCAATGCAGGCGGCATCCGCACCGCCCGCTTCCAAAGCCTCGGCCTGCTCGCGGAAGGCATCGTAAAGCTCCTGCTCCGTCACATCGCCCATCAGCAGCAGCTTGCCCGTCGGGCCCATGGAGCCCAGCACCGCCCGGCGCGGGCCGGCCGCCGCGCGGGAAATTTCCGCGGCCGCCCGGTTGAGTTCGCGGGCGCGCTCCGCCAGCCCGAAATGTTCCAGCTTGAAGCGCGTGCCGCCGAAACTGTTGGTTTCGATCATATCGGCCCCAGCCCGGGCGTACGCGGCGGCGATCTGCAAAACCTGCTCGCGATGCGTCAGGCACCAGAGTTCCGGGCATTCCCCGGGCGGCAGTCCCGCCTCCTGCAGCAGCGTCCCCCAGGCCCCGTCCGAAACCAATGGCCGGCCGGCTTGTAATTTTTCCAGCAAAACGCTCATAATCCATCCTCCAGCGGGCTTGCGCCATTCCACCCCGAATTCTGCCGCCAACTCCTGCTTGCGAACACTCCCAGTAATCCCGTATTCTGTAATCCTGACATTGCGCGGTTACTTTTTCAAGCCTGGAATTGCGGAAATACTTGCGCCCCTGTCCGCCATGGTTATATAATGGAGCCGACATGAAAACATACCGCAAGGAATTATGGTTCGAAACGCCCGCGCGCCGGGCGTTTATCAACATCACGCCGCAAGTCGCCGCCTGCGTCCGGGAAAGCGGCGTCCGCGAAGGCCTGACGCTGGTGAACGCCATGCACATCACCGCCAGCGTTTTCATCAACGACGATGAAAGCGGCCTGCATGCCGATATGGAAAAATGGCTGGAGCGGCTGGCCCCGGAAAAACCTTACCGGCAATACGCCCATAACAGCGCCGAAGACAATGCCGACGCCCATCTCAAGCGGTCGGTCATGGGCCGCGAAACCATCGTCGCCATCACCGAAGGGCTGCTGGACTTCGGCCCCTGGGAACAGATCTTCTACGGCGAGTTTGACGGCCGGCGCCGCAAGCGGATCTTGGTCAAAATCATCGGAGAATAAATCCCAGCCAGCCATGCCGCGCATCGCCAAAATCGTGGTGGAAATTTCGCTGGGACGCGAATTCGATTACCTGATACCAGAACGCCTGGCCGGGCAAATCCAGCTCGGCACGCGGGTGCTGGCGCCTTTCCGCCACTCCGTCGCCCGCGGCTACGTGGTGGGATTTGCGGAACATTCCGCCTGCGCGTCCCTCAAGGAAATTCAGGACCTGATCGGCGAGCGGCCGCTGCTGACGCCGATCGTGCTGCAATTGGCGCGCTGGATGAGCGAATACTACTGCTGCACCCTGGAACAGGCCATCCGCACCGTCCTCCCCTGCGCCATCCGCCGCGCCGGCGCCCGGCACCGCGCCCTGCTGTATGTCGAGCCGGCCGACCCGCCCGCGGACAACGCCCGGCTGGACGCGCTGCGCCGCGCGGCGCCGCGGCGGGCGCAACTGCTGGAACAATTGCATGCCGAGGGATCGCAGCCCATGGCGGACTTCACGCGCCGCGCCCGCGCCAGCGCAAACATCCTGCGGCAGATGGAAAAAGACGGTCTGTTGCATCTGCGCCGGCGGACGGCCGAGCGCAATCCGTCGGAACACCTCGCCCTGTTGAACATCCTGCCCACGCAGCCGCTGGAACTCTTCCCGGAACAGGTCCGCGCGCTGGAACTGGCGCGGCAGGCGATTGACAAGCATACCCCGCCGGTGATCCTGCTGCACGGGGTGACCGGCAGCGGCAAAACCGAGGTTTACCTGCAAGCCATCAGCCATGCGCTGCGCCAGGGACGCGGCGCCATCATGTTGGTGCCGGAAATTGCGCTGACCCCGCAGACCGTGGAACGGTTCCACAGCCGGTTCGGCAAGGAAATCGCCGTGCTGCACAGCCACCTGTCCGACGGCGAGCGCCACGACGAGTGGCACCGGATTCACAACGGCCGGGCGCGCATTGTCGTCGGCGCGCGTTCAGCCCTGTTCGCCCCGGTGGAAAACCTGGGCCTGATCGTCGTGGACGAGGAACACGAACCCAGTTACAAGCAAGCCGAGGCGCCCCGTTACAACGCGCGCGATGTCGCCGTAATGCGCGGCCACATGGAAAAATGCGCGGTAATGCTCGGTTCCGCCACGCCGGCCCTGGAATCGTTTTACAACGCGCGCCGCGGCAAGTACTTTCTCAGCGCCATGCCGCATCGCGTGGACCATCGCGCTATGCCCGCCATGCGCATCGTGGACATGCGCGCGGAGACGGAACGCGAAGGACGCCTGAACGTATTTTCGCGCGCGTTGCTGGACGCCATGCGCCGGCGCCTGGAAAACGGCGAACAAACCATCCTGTTCCTCAACCGGCGCGGATTCGCCACCACCGTGATGTGTCCGCAATGCGGCTTTACCGCTGCCTGCTCCCAGTGCAGCGTCAGCATGACTTACCACCGCGCCGCGGCGGAAATCCGCTGCCATATCTGCGGCAGCAGCGCGCCGGCGCCTGACAAATGCCCGGCCTGCGGCCTGCCGACGCTGAAATTCAGCGGCATCGGCACGCAGCGCATCGAGAGCGCCGTCCGCGCCATCCTCCCGCAAGCGCGCGTCCAGCGTATGGACGCCGATACCGCCGCCGCCAAGCACGCCTACACCAACATCCTCGGCGACTTCAAGGCCGGCAAAACCGACATCCTGATCGGCACCCAGATGATCGCCAAAGGACTGCATTTCCCGGGCGTGACGCTTGTCGGCGTGGTCTGCGCCGACAGCAGTCTGCACCTGCCGGACTTCCGCGCCGCCGAACGCACCTTCCAACTCCTGCTGCAGGTGGCCGGGCGCGCCGGGCGCGGCGAGATTCCGGGGGAAGTGATCATCCAGACTTTTTCACCCGCCCATCCGGCCATCCAGTCCGCGCGCCGGCAGGATTACGCGGGATTCTGCGACCAGGAACTCGAAGCCCGCCGCGAACTGATGTATCCTCCGTTTACCCACCTGATTTGCCTGACCTTCGAAGGATCGCGCGAGGCGGCGGTAATCGCCGCCGCCGACCGCCTGGCCGGGCGGCTGCGGACGCTGCTCCATCCGGCCATCATTCAGGCCGGCCCGATGCCGGCGCCGCTGAGCAAAATCAAGGGGCGCAGCCGGCAGCAGATCATCCTGCGCTCCGTATCGGTCAAGGCCATGACCGGGCCGCTGCAAACCGCGCTGGCGGAACTGCCCGCCCGGTCGGATGTGCGCATCGCCGTCGATGTGGATGCGCTCTCGCTGATGTAATCTCCGGCTGCCGGCGCTGTTGGGCCATCCAAGCCCAAAACTTACGTTTTGGAAGTTTTATGGTTTACCTGTTTAGTGCCTTAAACCACAGCACCTGCTAAAAAATACAAGAAAATCAGATGGCAGGTGCTGAGGTTTAAGGCACGGTGCAAGTGCAGGTAACAAGTACAGGCTTGTCCAGAAGCAACTGGATGCAGTCAGTCCGGCATAACCGGACGGGGCGGATGATTCCGGATTGGTTCCGGATCAAACCAAGCCTTCACTTGTGGCTTGCACTTGTCACGGCAGTCCGGCTGCTGCCGGACTGTGGCCGCAGGCCGCCTTGTGGTTTTACGGCAGAATCCCTAACACTGAACACCGAACACGGCTGAATTCTTCACCCCGTCCCGGCCAGGTACGGCGCCTGCCCCCAACGCGATATATCCGCCGCAAAAAAACAGCCGCCCGTGAGATACCAGCGGCCGCCGGCGATCATGTGATCGGCCACAATGCGCTGCAGCGAGGTGGCACGCGGCATATCCGCAGGGCGTTCATATACCCGGCCGCAGACCCGTTCCATAATTTGGCGATCATTGGCGCCCGGCACGGGATAACGGTAAAACTGGCGCTGGAACTGGACCAGGTTCGACTCCGGTGGCAGATAATCGGCGAGTTGCGGATCAAACAGCCACGTGGCGCAGGTAAAAGCCCGGGCGGCATATTCCGGGAAATATTCCGGGAAAAATACCGCGGCGGCGCGCAGGGCATCGCCGCAGGACGCCGGCGTCAAAGGCGCGCCGGCGGGAATGTGAATCCCCAGGACGGGATCGCCGCCGGCCAGGACGGCAGTCCACTCCCCGGGCGGCAGCTTGACCGGAGTCCGCCGGATGAATCCGCGCGGATCCGACGGATAACCGGTAATCCCTTCAGCCGTGTCATGCAGTTCCGCGACCCAGGCATCCGCGCCGGCGGTGATCCCATTGGCCCCTTCATACCGACCGTCCGGACGGAAGGTCTGACCGCTTTCCACCAGCAGCACGGTCCGCCCGTCAGCGCGGCAGCGGTAGGCCCGCCGGTAATTTTGAAAAACTTCGAATCGGAACTGCAACCGGCCCAACCGGAACAACCGGCCGCGGAGATGCCCGTACAGCCAACCCGTGCCCTGCAACTCGCTCAAGCCCCAGCGCCCGTGTTTGCGGCGGAAATCTTCCAGCCATAAAGGCAGATCGGAGAACGTCGCGCGGGTGACATCCATGGGCACGCCGCGGCTCCGATGCAGTTCCAGCGCTGACGGCATGCCGGCCAGAAAAACATACGCATAAAACAAATCCGACGCCGGGTGCAATCCTGGCGGCAGGACCGGCCACTTTTGCAATGCCGCCGCCATGTTGTCCCCGGGCGCCACAAACAGCAGATGCCGGCAATGCCAGGCCAGCCGCCGGAGCGCCGGGCAAGCCCGGAACAGGTCCAGTCCATCCACCAGGGCCGCGCGCACATCGGCCGGCCATGCCAGCACATCGGCGGTCTTTGCAATCCAAGCGGGATTCAAATATTCCTGCCGGGTATAATCGCAGGAGGGGCCTGACTGATCCCATTGACTTTGCCAGACGGCGCCGGATTCAGTGGGAATACCGGCGGCCCGCAGGGTTTCCGCCAGGGTTGCGGTTGGGATGGACTTTGCGCTCATTCTGCTCCCAAATGTTTTGCAAGGCGGCCAGGAACCGGGCGCCCTACCGATGTAAAATTGCCCTCAGCATTCAGACATGCTGCCGCCAGGACCCATTGAAACCATTCCGCACACTGAATCACCGCATCATTCTGCCTGATTGTCGGGAAAAATTCAAGCAGGCGTTGGCCGCACCGCGCCGCCCTGCCGTCCCTGCCAGGCCGGTCTTCACCGGCCCATCCAGACGCGTTTTCCCGGCGGCTGTGTGTGGCGGAGCATTCAGAGTGTTCAGTGTTCGCTGGCCCCTCCTGATAAAACTCGCATTTATCTGGATTCTGCCGGCCAAGCGCGAAAATTCAGGTAAAAAATCTATGGACAAAACCAAGCCTTAATTGTATCCTTCAACCCAGCGTGGCGTAGTCTTTTGCCGCGTTTTTATTGAAATTCCACCCCATGAGGCTGTTGCATGAAACGATCCGCAAACGGAGCTGAAATCGCCCTGCAAAAATCATCCCGGCTGATATGGTTTACGGCCTTGCTCTGGTGCCTGGCCGCCGCGCAGGCCAGCCCGGCCCCCGCCCTGCCGGCCAGTCCGCGCCCTGACCTGCCTTTCATCCTGAACCAGGGCCAGGTGGCCGACGACTCCGTCCTGTTCCATACCCGCACCTTCAGCGGCGCTGCTTTTGTGAAGAAAAACGGCGCCATTGTTTATACCATCGCCGGCGCGGCCCGTCCGGACGCCTCCGGACAGGCGGTCCGCGCCCTGGCGGTGATCGAAGAAATGCTGCTGGGCGCCAGAAACATCCAGCCGGCGGGAGTGGAACCGGCCTCCGCCAGGATCAACTTCCTCCTGGGCAGCCCCGAACAATGGCGTCTGGATACGCCCTCATTTCACGCGGTCAACCTGCCGGAAGTTTACGAGGGCGTGGAACTCGAACTCCGCGCGCACGCTAATAATATCGAAAAAATCTTCACCATCGCGCCGGGCGCCGACCCGGCGCAAATCCGCATGCAATTGTCCGGCATCGAACAACTCAGCGTCAACGACCGGGGCGAACTGGTCGCGCGCAGCGCGCTGGGCGACATCCGCTTCACCAAGCCCGTTGCCTGGCAGGAGACGGGCGCCACCCGCCGGCAAAGCGTGGAAGTGGCCTACGCGGTTGACGGCGTGTCCTTCGGGTTTCAACTGGGCGCCTATGATCCCGCCCGGCCACTGATGATCGACCCGCTGCTGGCCGGCACCTTCATCGGCGGCAGCGGCGCTGACGTCATGTCCGCGATGGCCCAAGACGAGGCCGGCAACATATACGCCGCCGGTTACACCGACTCGGCGCTGGATTTCCCCATGGCGCCCGGGGCAACCACCAATTACCAGGGCGGCTTATACGACGCCGTTGTCGTCAAATTTGACCCGCAACTGACCGAATTGCTGGCGGCCACATTTCTGGGCGGCAGCGGCCAGGACCAAGCCTGGGGCATGGCCTACAACTCCGCCAACAACGCGATTTACGTGGGCGGCTCCACCGACTCCTCCAATTTCATGGGATATGCCAGCCTGGGCAGCCTGGATGGATTTGTCGTGAAACTGAATACCAGCCTCCAGACCCCATCCGTCATGCGGATGGGCGGTTCATCCAACGAAACCATCCGCGCCTTGGGCGCCAGGAACAACAAAATCTACGCGGCGGGCGAAACCGCTTCCACTAATTTCAATCTCGTTGTTAACGGCGGGCTGCAGCCTCCCATCCAAGGAGACCTGCGCGGGGCAACCAACGCCTTTGCCGCGGTGCTGGATCAGAACTTTAATGTGAGCGCCAGCGGCGCCACCTACCTGGGCGGCAACGCCGCCGATGCCGCACTGGCCCTGGCGGTGGACGGCAATGGCGCCCTGATCCTGGCCGGCCGCACTTCGTCAACCAATTTCCCCACCTTTGGCGCCAGTCCGCAAAAAACCATAGGCGGCGGCGGGAACGACGCCTTCATCGCCAAGATCAGTTCCAATTTCCTTACGCTGCAAGCCGGAACCTACCTGGGCGGCAACGGCATTGATTACGCCAACGCCGTGGCGGTGGACATCAGCAACAATATTTACGTCGCCGGATTCACGTTTTCCAGCGGCGGTTTTCCCACGAATAATATGTTTGGCACCACATATCGCGCCAACGTTATAGATGGCGGTGATATTTTCCTTACACGGCTGAATTCAGCCATTTCCACCTTCCAGGCTTCCACCTATTTCGGCGGCTCTGGCCGCGACGAAGCCCTGTCACTGACCGTAATCAGCGACACCAACCGCACGGACGTTCTGTTCGCAGGCTCAACTTATTCCCTTCCTTCGAGCTTTACGATCACACCGAATGTTGATCAGACTAATAACAACGGGTTAGGTGACGTCTGCCTGGTTAAATTCCGCAACACCCTGACCAATAACAGCCTGTTGGCCAGCACCTTCTTGGGCGGCGCGGCCAATGACACTCCCAGCGCGATCATGGTTGACGCCGCCACCAACAGCATCTACCTGGCCGGAGCAACGACTTCATCCAACTTCCCCCTGCCGGGCTTCGGCTGCCAGAACGCCAACGCCGGCGGCGCTTCGGATGGGTTCATCGTCCGCATGAACATCGCCATGAAATTCGGATCCCTGAAATGGAAATATGACATTGAAGATCCCTTCAACGACATTTTCGGCCTGCCAACTATGGGCTGGGACGGCACACTTTATGTCGCCGGCGGCCCGTATTTATACGCGGTGAATCCGGACGGCACATTCAAATGGAAGTTTACATCATCGCATGGCTCTTTCACACCGCCCATTGGGGAAGCATCTTACGGCATGGGTTCCACGCCCGCGGTTGACACCAACGGCAATATTTACATCTGCGCTTCCTATGACACTGACAATCGCATGTATCTGTATTGCATTTCACCCACCGGATCCATGAATTGGGTGTGTCCGCCCGCGGGCTACGGCATGGAGGGATTTCCGATGTACTCCTCGCCGGCGATTGCCGCGGACGGCACCGTTTATGTCAACGGCATCAACGGGGCTCTGTACGGGGTGGATGCCAATGGCACAATTACATACACTAACTCAACCATGCACGGTTCGGCGCAGGGTTCGCCGGCCATCGCCACCAACGGCATCGTTTATTCGCTGGCGCTTCACCCCATTGATGGATCCACGCTGTACGCCATCCAGAACAACACCGTCCTCTGGACCAACCTTTTCCCCGCCAGCGCCTCTGGAGGGAGGTCTTCACCGGCCATCGGCACCAACGGCACAATCTATGTTTGCGCTGGAAATAATCTTTATGCGGTGGGCACAAACGGCAGCACCCTGCGGACCTGGAAAACGCCCAATGTCATTTATTCCTCGCCGGCGATTGACAGTAATGGCATGATTTATGTCGGCAGCAGCAATCGCCTCTACTCCTTTAATAGCGCCAGCGGGATCACCAACTGGGCCTGCCCGGTGGACGGCATGGTTACTTCCTCCCCCGCCATAGACAACAACGGCAATATTTACGTGGCCGATAGCATCTATCTTTACTCGTTCGCAGCGGCCGGCCAGACCAACTGGAAATTTGAGTTGGACGATTATATCAGCCACCATTCGCCGCTCATCGGCACGGACGGCACAATTTACATGACGGATTTGTCCGGCTTGTATGCCGTTTACGGGCCGGCGCCCTTGAACCAGTCGTCGCCCTGGGCTACTTTCAGCCATGATGTGCTGCGCACCGGCAATGCCGGGTTTGATCCGCGCCGGTATGCCGCGCCCACCGGCGTGACCGCCTCCGATGGCACATACCCCGAAAGTGTCGCCGTCAGTTGGAACGCCATTCCCAACGTCATCTATTACGAAGTCTGGCGCTCCACCACCAATGACACAGCCACCGCCGAACCCCACCTCCGTTTGACCAGAACCAATTTCATGGATACGGCCATCATCCCGGGCGAAGTCTATTATTACTGGCTTAAGGCCAAAACCCATGTGGTGCTGGAGAGCGACTTCAGCGCCGGCGATTCCGGCGGCTCCCCGCCCATCAGGCCGCAGGCCGTTACTGCCTCCAAGGGCGTGCCGACCAACTATGTGCATGTAACATGGCAACCGTCGGAACGCGCCGTGAGTTACGACATCTACCGGTCCTTCTACAACGACACCGGCACGGCGGAAATCGTCACGACGGTCGCCGGTACGAATTTCGACGATCATGCCGTCCTGGCCTTCCCCGGGCGCGCGCATTATTACTGGGTCACCGCCGCCAATGCCATTGACTGGCACAGCCCGTTCAGCGCGGGTGATGGCGCCGCCAATGCCGGCGGGATTCCGCCCAACATGCCGATGAACCTGACGGCCGGCAAAGGTTTGACTTCCACTAATGTGCCGCTGGCCTGGGATGCCGCTCATTACGATGTGACCTCTTATGTCATCTACCGGCATACTGACCCCGACCATTCGAATGCCGTGCCCATCGCCACCAACGGCGCGGTTACCTTCTACAACGACCGCGGTACCGTGCCGTTCAAGACCAACTATTACTGGGTCAGGGCCACCAACCAATACGGCTTCAGCGGCTACAGCGCCATGGATTCCGGGTACACAAAGCTGCTGCCGCCCTTGTCCGTCACCGCCTCGGTGGAACTCACCAACCGGGTGTATGTCACCTGGGCGATTGAATCGACCAACGCCACCAGTTACAGCATTTACCGCGGCGTCACCACCAACCCGGCGGAAGCGGTCGAACTGGCCTCGGTCCCCTATCTTGGCCCGGCTGACACCAACTTCACCGATTTCAGCATCACCCTGGGCAGCGAGTATTATTACTTCGCCCGCGCAGGCAATGATTACGGGCACAGCGGTTTCAGCCCGCCCTCGCAACCGGGCGGCACTTTCCCGCTGCCGCCGACCACCCTCGAAGCCTCAGACGGCACCTACCCCGACATTATTCGGGTCACTTGGAATCCTTCACCCTCGCCGGGAACGCTTGGGTACAATGTTTATCGCGCCACGACATTCGACCCGAAATACGCCACACTGATCGGCGCCGCCAGCATCTGCGCCTTCAATGACGTAAATAGCGATTCCGGCCGGCGCTACTATTACTGGGCAGCCGCCACCAACCGACTGGGCCAGAGCAAGTTCAGCGGCTTGACTTCCGGTTGGCGGCCAATGCCCGCCCCGGCATCCATCTCCGCTACCGTCGGCACTTCCACCAGCGGCATCACGGTGGCCTGGAGTTCCGTACCGAATGCCGACCGCTATGAAATCTGGCGCAACACCAGCAACGCGTCCAACACGGCCGAAAAAGTTCAGAATTCCTGGCCGACGATTTCGTACCATGACACCGAAGTGCCCTCCGGCATCCGGCACTATTACTGGGTCAAGGCCAAAAACAGCGAATTTGCCAGCATTTTCAGCCGCTCGGCCAACGGATACCGCTCGGAAGGCCCCGCGGACCTGGCCGCGCGTTCTCTGACCTGTCATCCCAGCGTGCTGGCTCCCGGAGCGCATCCGGAAGCGCTGGGCTTTGAATTCGCCAACCTCGGCCCCAACAGTATGCCTGCATCCAATGCGCGCATCACCGCTGAATTTTACCTGTCCCCCACGGCTTCCTTCAATCCCGCCACGGCCAAAACGATGGGCACACTGCAATTGAACCTGCCGGTGAACGCGGGCCGCACCCGCGCTTATACGCTGAACGCCGGCGACCTGGCTCAACTGACCGTCCCGCAGGTGACTTTCGGGAATTACTATCTCTTTCTTTTCATTAACCACGTTCCGCCCTCCACCTGGAGCGACCCTTACCTGGGCAACAATCGCATCCGCCGCGCCGGCAACCCGCTGGTCATCAATGCCACTGGCGGCGGCAAGCAAGCATGGAACGACTACGATGGCGACGGCAAGTCCGACCCGGCCGTTTACCGCGCCGCGGACGGGCGCTGGCGGGTCTGGATGTCGGGATTGGGCTACGCGGAAATTACCGCGGACGGCATGGGCGGCCCGGATTACCTGCCCGTGCCGGCAGATTATGACAAGGACGGCAAAACCGACCCGGCCGTTTACCGCGCCGCGGACGGGCGTTGGCGCGCCTGGCTCTCCCGTTCCAATTACGCCGAGGCATCCGGCGCGGGTATGGGCGCTCCGGATTACATGGCAGTTCCAGGCGATTATGACGGCGACGGCAAGGCGGATCCGGCAGTCTATCGCGCCGCGGATGGACGCTGGCGCATCTGGCGTTCGGGGTTCGATTACGCCGAAACGTCCTACCAGCGCGGCGGACTGGGCACTACTCCTACTCCCGGCGCCTATGATTATGACGCCAAAACCGATCCCGCGGTGTATAATATGAATGCCGCCAGCTGGCGTATCTGGCTTTCCGCTTATGATTACGCCGAGCATAACGTCAATCAATGGGGCGGCGCGAGCTTGATGCCCGCGCCCGGTGATTACAACGGCGACGGTCTGACGGACCTGGCCATTTACCATGCCGCCATGGGATACTGGTTCGTCAATGACATCAATGGACAGCAGATCATCTGGGGCGTATACTGGGGCGGCGCCGACTTCCATCCCGTACCCGGCGATTATGACGGCGACGGCACCATGGACCTGGCAGTTTATCATATCGCTTCAGGACAATGGTTTGTTCAGACCGTCGCGGGCGGGATTCTCGCCTACGGCGTGACCCTGGGCGGACCGGATTACATTCCCGCCGGCAAATGCAACGGATTTTAAAATTTATTACCGCCAAGAACGCGAAGACCGCAAAGTGGGAGGCCAGGCTCACTCATAAACAGCAAAGCAATGGGTCCAATTTCAAAAGTCTTGACCGTCGTGTTAGCCGGCCCTCCAGGAACACAAAAGCCACAGGTTTTTGGAGGGTTGGTTTACGCCCCAACCGTTCTGTGCGGACTTTTGAAATTAATTCAGTAATTATTACGCAATCTTACATCGGTAGGGCGCGCAGTCCCTTGCGCGCCGCGGCGGCCAAGGGACTGGCCGCCCTACACATTCATCAATCATCGTCCAGTCTATTATGAGAAGATTAATAAACGCATTGTCCATGAACTCCATGAATAAATTATTGCCGGCTTCGCGCCCTTCGCGCCCTTTGCGGTTCATTTCCGCCTTCACTCTCGTGGAACTGATGGTCGTGCTGGCCATTATTGCCGCGCTGATGCTCCTGATGGTGCCCAATGTCCGCCGGCACCAGGCTCGGGCCCGCTCCACTCAATGCCAGAATAATCTCCGCCAATACGGCATCGCCATGGCGCAGTACCTGACTGACTGGAACGGGTATTTCATTTTTCCAGGCGGCGCCGGCGCGGGCGGCATCGGTCGTGTCAAAACCAGCGCCGATTTTGACGCCAGTGGCTATCATGACAAATCATCATACGGCGCACGCGCCGGCAGCGGCGAAGGGCATAGTTGGGGCGATTTTGTAGCCTTATATGTGCCGGCCCCTGAAATCACCGGCGAATTCCTGCGGTCCGGACAGAATTGCGTCCGTATCTGTCCGGAGGTCACCCGCGAAGTCTTTTTGCCGGGGGATCCCAAGCACAAGGGCTATAGCACCGTAACCAATGCATTATTAGGAGAACTCACTTTAACTGATTTTGAAATTGATGTTTCTTCTTCCACTAATCTCTACCAGAGTTCCAGCGAAGTGTATTTTGAGGATTACTTCACTACTTACGGGATCAACAAGATGCGTTCCGGCGAGAAAGGCCAAGCCGGAACTTTCGTGGCTTATCAACGGTTGAGCTCCAATATTCCCAGCCGCGTGGTGGCCTTTATTGATTGGAATGCCGAAGAAGGCTGGGGGGCAAACATTGTGCCGACTGAAAATGTCTGGCAATTCGACGGCTCAAACCGCCTTGGCATCGCGGTAAAACAAGGCGATCCCAAGGATGGCGATTGGTGGCACACCGAAATCGGTTTCTATCATCCCGGCAAGTCCAACGACCTGGTGGCGAATTACGTGGCCATGGATGGCAGCGTCCACAGCGTCAGTTCCAACGAAATCTCAACTAATTTTTTCCGCTAACCATGTTTTGGCAGGGCGGGCTGCGCTGGCGGCAATGCGCCCTACCTTTTATCCGGAACGGCGCGCAAGGGACTGCGCGCCCTACCTTCTAATTGCCCGACACCTACCCGCCACAAAATACTGTTGCCTTTCAGCCGGGAACTACTACAATTTGATTTGCGGGAGGGAACTTATGAAACATACATTCTACAAATTCAGATCCAACGCATTCACCCTGATCGAACTGCTGGTGGTGCTGGTGGTGATATCCATCCTGGTGGCCATTACCGTGCCGGTCTCCAAGTATGCTTCTCAAAGGGCGAAAAACGCGCAGTTCGAGGTGCAGATGGCGAAAATCAAAAACGCCCTCGAGGATTATCGCGCAAAATACGGCGAATATCCCATCACCACTAATTTTGAAACATATACGCCATCCGGCAACACAATTATAACCAATTCGGACCCACAGAACATGGATGATGTCTGGCGGCATTATCCCCAAGTATATACTACTTTATGCCATGAAGTTTACGAAAGAACCAAGTCCGATGAATTATACAAGTCGCCTGACACCTATATAATCATTGATCAGAATATTCAAACAAACTGGCCGACTGTTGAGATCATCGAAGGCGTCCGCGTGGATTACGCCTTAACCTATCCGTTGATCTTGAAGCCCCTGGCTAACGGCGAACAGCCCTACCTGGGCGATGGCGAAGAAACGCTGTTGACCGTTGTCTCGCTGATAAGCAAGTCCATGCCCAGAAAAGACGCCGACTTAGTATTTTACTCCCGCAAAAAAGACGGCTCTCTGCGCAAGTCTATAGGCAAGCGCCGCTACGGCTGGCCCATCAACCGGCATTTTATTTTCGACCCGCGCAATGGCAAACAGATCAAGTACACCTCCGACGGGTTGAATTATTCCATCACGAATTGGTAACAGAAAGGATCCCGGCTCGCTATGAATCGTGCCCATGCCAATCCCCTCCGCGCCGGTTTTACGCTTTTGGAACTGCTGGTCACGGTGTCCATCCTGGCGATCCTGATGGGATTGATTGTCCCGGTATTTTCGCACATGAAGCAGAACGCCCGCATCGCCGCCGATAAAGTCACCGCCAAAAACCTGGAAACCGCTTTCCGCGCTTACCTGGATCATTACAGCACTTGGCCGAGTTCCATCGGCGCGAATGAAAAAAATATTGAAGGCGATTTATATGAAATGCTCCGCGGCGATAAAGGCCCCTATAACCAGGATGGCATCAATTTCTACGAGTTTTCCAATACCAATACCGGCGACAAAGCCGTGGATTCTTTCTGGGATCCGAACGAACCCGATAATGAACGCGTTTTCCGTGCCCAGTTCGATCATGATTACGACAATACCATCAGCCACGCCGGCGGCGATATTCAACGCCCGGTGATCGTTTGGGGCGTGGGGCCGGATGGCAAAAACGGCACGGCGGACGATATCACCAGTTGGTGATTGGCTCGCGGCTCATATTCCTGTTGCTTTAAATTGAGCCGCTGACTGCATTCTCTCCGGCATCCGGCAGCGGCTGGTAATCCCAGGGCAAGTCCGGTTCGAAATAAAACTCCGGCCGGCCCAGCGCAAAAAATGGCGGCAAATTGACGGCTCGCACGCGCCGGTTGTGTTCCGGCTCTAACCGCCAGAGGCCGGGCCGGTCGCCCGGCAAATCCACCCAGCCGCTCAGCACCGCGCCGCCGCGCCAGGGCAGCCCGGCGGGATCGAAAAAGCGCGCGCCGCCTTCCACCAGCAGGCGCGGCTGGCGCGCCGGATCGGATTCCGGCAACAGCCGGAAATACACCGGCAGGGCCGGTCGTAAATCCGGCAACCGCCAACCTTGCGGCGCATAAATCACCAGCGGCAACGGCTGGTCGGCCAATACCAGGTGAAAACCCGGCAAGGCGGAGGCAATCGCATAATCCACTCCGGGCGCTGCCAGCGGTAAATGCACCCGGGCCATCCCGCGCTGCGGCTCGGAGACGGTTACCTGGTCGCTGCCCGGGCGGCCGCCTGTCAGCGGCCAGACGGTTAAACGGCCCCCTATCGTTGGCCCGTTGGTTGCGGATTGAATGCCCACATCCACCGGGCGCCCGTGCGGCTTGCGGAGCGCAATCCGGCAGGGCTGGTCGCAAGCGTCAAAAGCGAGCCAGGCAGGAGTCGGCGTTTGCGCCGCCAAGTGCCGTTCGAGCACATCCATCATCATGGGCATGCCCGCCATGGCCGAAAACATATCCGGCGGGTGGATTTCGCCAGCCGCGGCATCGACTTGCGCACAAGCCCGGCGCATCTGGAAATCCAGCGCCGCGGCAATGTCGGAGCGCCGGGTTTCGTCATAAAAAAACACGCCCAACCGCCCCAGTGACGCCGACATCGAATCGTTGGGCAAGACGCCAAGTCCCGTGTTCCACACATAATCGCCCAGCCGGCGGGCCATGGCCCGGTAACGCGGCGCGCCGGTAATTTCCCAGGCATCCAGCAAGGCGCCGGCATCTTCGTTGAGCATGTGATAGCTGCCGCTGCATTCCAGGCGCGGCCGGCGCTTGGCGAGGCCGGTATCCGCCGCGGGATTATGGACCAGGCGCCCGACCTCATGCGCCAGGAAACGCAATTCAGGATCCCAATCGCAGGCATAGGCCTGCGCCAGAACTTTCAGCGTCATCAGGACACGGCCGCCGGAAACCTGCCGCCGGTCATTGAGCAATTCCTCAGTGGATATCGCCGGGCGCCAGCAGGCTTTCAACCCCTCGCCAAAGGCGCGCCAGGCATCCGCGCCGCGGCGGCAACCGCCGATCTGATACAGCCATTGAAACTGCAGCAGGTCGGTTGCCCCGCCCGCAATACAAGCGGTGCGATCGCCCCAGTAAAACGGCAGACCGCCGGCGCCCATGTCCAAAGTTGCGGCCTGACCGGCGTTATAGAGGCCGGGCGTTTTGCGCGGGGCCTGCCAATGGCACAGGCCATGATCAAGATAAGCGCGGGTAGCGGCTTCGACAAAATCACGCAAATCCCGGTGCCAGTCGCGGACGCAAGCCAGCCACAGGTCCCGGCGCAGGATGTAGTCACGGTCAGGCGCCGCGACACTGGAACCCGGGCTGTGGAAATAATTCACGAATCCATACCAGCCGTCGGCGGCCGATCCGCCTGGCAGGCGGCTGCGCCAGAGCGACTCGATCATTGCTTCCGCCGCGGTATATTTGTCCGGGTGCCGCGGATATACGGCGCCCATCGTCCGCGACTGGTAAATCCAATCCGGGGCCGCCTGGGCATAAACGGGGAAGGCCAGCAAATGGGACAATCGCGCCGCGGCCGCGGGCAGCGCTTCCGGCAATTGCGCCGGCGCCAGCGGCGCGATCAGGATTTCATGGGTTTTGGCCCAACCGGCCGCCTGGATGTCCATTGCGGCAATCGCCTCCAGCGGATCGCGCGCATAAAGCTTGCGGTAACGCTCGCGCTGATCCGGCGGGTACCACGCCTCCAGGTTCCATTGGCGGACGAGCGTGTCCGCCCGGAAGTCCAGTTCTTCGCCTGCGCGGTTGCTGAAAAGGCGCAACACCACGCGGTCAGGCCGGATTTCAAATTCCTTGGGATGCTGCCGCGCGCTTTCGCGGCAGGCCAGCATGAGACCGCCGGCGGGACCATCCAGCATGGCCCAGTCGCCCATTTCGGCGCCGGTATGAACCGCGGCCGGCGCCGCTTCGGCACTTTCATGCATTACCAGGCAATGATTGGTGCCACCGTAAATCCGGTAATGACTGGCTTGCAGCATGTAGGCCGCGGCGCCGGGCGACGCCAATGGCAATACAACCACCCGGTCGGGATTGGCTCGTTCCACGCCGAAACTGGCCCGCGGCACGGCGGCGCCTCTGTCAGAGCCCGCGATGGAGGCGTCCAATTCCCACCCGATTTCCTTGAACCATGTGGTCCTGGTATCGGCGGAAAGCACCAGGGTATGCGTAATCCTGGCCGCCGCCTGCCCGGCAAAAAATTCCAGGCGGGTGATATGACGCGCCAGCGGCGCCCCGCCGTGGGCTTCGTCGCGGTAATACCCCTCAAAACGCACACATGCCGCCACCGGCCCGCGCGCTTCGATTTGCATGGCGTTGTCCCGCGCCGCCTGGCCCAGGCGGCCATCCTGCGTCACGACATACAATCCCCGGGATTGCGGCCCGCAAAAGGCCAGCCGCCGCCCATTCAAGAGGAACACTTCCTGCACCGGCGATTTTCCCGGTCCCAGCACGTAACGCGCCATACCAGTATCCACCGTCACAGTCCCTTTTTTATCGAGCAGCCGCACCGGCATGGACGGGACCGCGCGGCTGGGCGAAAATTCCACGCGGCAGCCTTCCGGCGGGGACGCCAAAGCATCGAAGCGCACCCACTGGATGGCGCCATCTTCCGCCCACCGGCCCGTGATTTCCTTCTGGCATGACAGTTCCACACCCGCATCGTTCACCAGGCGCAAGGCATCCAAATCCCAGAGAGCGCCGGGCGCAAACGGCACGCCAAACGACACCGGCCAGTCGCGCAACGCCGTAATGCCCGGCGGCGCATCCAGGATCACGGGAATCCGGCCGCTGAGCGGCGCCGGCGGCGCGGAGGCGGTTGCGGTAGTTTCCACCGCGCCCAACAGCCGCCGGCCGGCACGCAATTCCACGCGCAACCGGATTGGCGCCGGCCCATGCCGCCGCATATCCGCCCGCAGCCACCCCCATTCGGAATCCGCCCCGACGGCAATTTCCGCCTGCCGGCGCCCGGAATGCGTGTCATAAAGCCAGGCGTAAACCGTCAAGGCCTCGGACGGCTGGCCCGCCGGACGCAAATCCAGGAAAAAATCCAACCAACGCTCGCCGGGACGCGCCGCGGACCGATCGGCAAAAAGCACAAACGCCCCGCACTCCGCCACGCAAATCCGATCGGTCTGCCTGGCATAAGCCTCCGCCCAGACGGAAAAGTCGCATGCCAGACCGTCAGCTTCCCGGGCCGGGCGCGGTGTTTCCGCCGCCGCATCCAGCCGGCGCTGCGCCGCCAAACGCAGATGCATCGGCGCGGCGGGCATTGCCGCCAGGGTGCGCCAATCGCTTTCTGCTTCGCGCTTCCGCCCATCGGCCTGCCAGGCCTCGGCCCGGCCGAACAGGGCGGCGGCATGCGCCGCCGCCGTGGATTCAGGATTATTCAAGTTGATGTCCAGCACCAGGGTATAAAAATCTCGCGCCGCGGCGCCTCTCTGCCGGCGCAAGGCCAGGCGCCCCAGCAGCAGCCGGGTTGCCGCGCCATCCTCCGGTTTCAGGCCCCAGACCGCCAGCGCGCCCTGCAAATACTGCTCGGCGGCGGCATCGTCGTCTTCTTCCAGGGCCATCCGCCCCAGGCAATGCAATGCTTTGCCGAGATATTCCGGGGTAGCGTCCGGCATTTCCAGAACCTTGACCAGCGCCGGCGCAGCCAGCGCGTCGCCTGCTAGCATATAAAGCCGGCCGACATGAAATTGCGCTTCCGCGCGGTACATTGGCGGCGTTTCTGGCGCTTCCGCGACGGCGGCACACCAGGTGCGGGCGCCGGGCCAATCGCCCTCCATCTCCGCGATGCGGCCCAGGTGCAGACGGGCTTCCGCCGCCGCAGCCGCCGGCAATTCGGCATCAGCCAATACTTCGTAAAAAGCATCCGCCGCCTGGGGATATTCGCCGCGCTGGAACAAGGCCTGCCCTTCCGCCAACAGCGTGACCGATTGCTGCATTTCAGTCATACCAACGGCCGCCGCGGAAGTTGGCCGCCCGCGCGACACGGGGATGGTCGGTATAGCCGCATGTTCATCCGCCACCGCCGTCAACGCCAGCACCGTCGGCAACATTCCGCGCAAAAGCAAATGCCGCATAAAATCCACGCCTTTCTGTCTCAACACATTGCCGCCATGGTTTTACGCCGTCAATCTAGTGTGTGTTATGCAACATTGCAAGCCGGAAGCGCACGGCGGGCGCTGCCGGGACGCCACTACAGCTCCGGATGCGCCACGCAGTGGCGCCACTACAATTTAATCCTGTAGCGGCCCGGCTTTGCCGGGCGTCCCATCCGGATGCGCCACATCCTGCTTCGTCGGACTACGCAGGGCAAGACCCGGCGCACGACAGTCGGAATGCTGTCCCCCTTCCCCGCCTGGCGTTAAAATTGCGCTTGCCTTAGGCAATGCCGGCCGATATTGTTTAACGGCATGAAACCTTTAGAAGCGAGGCCCCATATCCGCGCCATCATCAGGGAAAACCAGGATGCGATCCTGGCCCTGCTGGCGGAGATGGTTAACACCAACAGTTTTTCGCACAACTCCGCCGGCATTAACCGCGTCGGTGAAATGGTGCGGGAAGCGATGCCGCCCGGATTTAACCATTCCTGCACCGCCAACGCCGCCGGCGTCAACCACCATGTTTACACGCAACCCATCAGCCGCCGGCCGGCGATCGTGCTGGCCGGCCACCTGGACACGCTGTGCCCGCCCGATCCGTCGTTCGACCGGCTGCGGGAAGACGGGGACCTGCTCCGCGGCCCCGGCGTGAATGACATGAAAGGCGGGGATGTTGTGCTGATCTGGGCCCTGAAGGTCCTGCACCTGTGCGGCGCCCTGTCCCAGATGCCCATTACCTGCATCTTCAACGGCGACGAAGAATTGGGTTCGCCGACATCGCATGCGCTTTTCACGGGAATGCGCGGGGCCGCCTGGGCGCTGGTTTTCGAATGCGGCGGCCCGGCCGACACGGTTGTGACAACCCGCAAGGGGGTGGCGCGTTACCGGCTGCGCATCAGCGGCAAACCGAATCATTTCGGCAATCTCCAGGAAGCCAAGGTCAGCGCAATCGAGGAACTGGCGCATAAAATCCTGGCCGTGGAAGCCATGAACCTGGCCGACCGGAGCGTGGCGGCCAACGTGGGCCGGATCGAGGGCGGCCTGGCGGCGAACGCCGTGGCGGAGGAGGCGGCCATGGACTGCGAGGTCCGCTATTGGAATCCCGCGCTGGAACCGAAAGTCATCCGCGCAATTGAACAACTGTCCGCCCATAACCGGGTGCCCGGCTGCCGCTCCTCCCTGGAACAACTTTCATACCGGCCTCCCATGCGGCCCGGCGCCGATGCCATGCGCCTTTTCGAATTGATTGCCGCGCGGGGACGCGTCCTGGGGATGCAGATCATCGAAGAAAAACGCGGCGGAGTATCCGATGCCTGCTGGCTGGCGCATGCCGGCATCCCAGTAATTGACGGGCTCGGTCCCCTGGGCGACCATGATTTTACGCCCCGGGAATACATCCGCAAAGACACGCTTTTCAGCCGCATAGAACTGGCGGCCAACCTGCTGCTGGACTTGCAGGAGGCAAACGGCGGCCGCGGCACTTGAACTGCCGGGTTACTGCTTGGCCTTGGCGTTGTCAGTTTGTTTTTCTTCCGGCAAGGAAAAGCCGACCGGCCAAATAGTCCGATCGAGTTTCACGCCGGTCAGGACGGCATCTTTCAGAACCGCCCCCGTGAGGTCCGCCCCGGTAAGATCGGCCTCCGTCAAATCCGCCTTGGTTAAATCCGCCCCAATCAAAAAAGCATTGGCCAACACCGCTCCCGCCAGGCAGGCATTTTTCAAGTTGGCATTATAAAGCGCGGCGCCGGTAAGGTCCGCGCCGCGCATAATCGCCCCGTCCAGATTGGCATTGCTCAAATCCGCCCGGATCATGATGGCGCCGTTGAAAATTGTCTTTTTCAGGCTGGCCTGGTTGAGATTGGCGGAAAGCAGGTTGACATTGCTCAAATCGGCGCCATCGAGCTTGGCCAAACGCAAATCCTTGTTAAAACTGTTGCTGCGGGCCAGGGCTATGCATTCCTCGCGCGTCATTTTATCCGCGCCGGGGCGCAGGGTGCTGATACCCATTTTGCTACCCTTGCGGACCTGGGCCGCCGCATCCCAAGCCGGCATCATCAAGGCCATGGCCATGCCCAACGTGAATATCAATTTATAGTTCATATGTTCCAGTATAAAACTTCCACCAGCAAAAGCAATGGGAAAATCCCGGATATGTGGAAAAACCGCAGGGTTGCCTCATTCTCGGGAAAGACGGCGCGGTGCGGAGACCGCGCCCTACCTCCGGAATTCGTATTCATTCTTCGGTAGGGCGGCCAGTCCCTTGGCCGCCTCATTCTTAGGCCGGGCGGCCAGTTTGCTCGGCATAGCCTTGGCAAAGCATGGGGCCATTGGCCGCCGCATTCCGCACTTTGCTGCCTGTATTCCTCAAGAATGCGCCACGCAGTGGCGCCACTACAATTCCGGATGCGCCACGTCCTGCTTCGTCAGACTACGCAGGACACGCAGTGGCGCACTGCAGACCGGGGAATCCGGAGAAACCCAGATTCAATCCCGGCTTTCCAGGAACCCTTCCAGCTTTTGCAAGCGGCTGGGATGGCGCAATTTGCGCAGTGATTTGGCTTCGATTTGCCGAATACGCTCGCGGGTTACGGAAAACATGCTGCCCACTTCTTCCAGTGTGCGCGGGCATCCGTCATCGAGGCCGAAGCGCAACCGCAGAACTTTCTGCTCGCGCTCGGAAAGAGTTTTCAAGACATCCTGCAAACGTTCCCGCAGCAGACTGTACGCCGTCATCTCGGATGGATTTTCCGCCGATTTATCCTCGATAAAATCGCCGAAATAAGCATCGTCGCTGTCGCCGACGGTGGCCTGAAGGGAAATTGGCTGCTGAGCCATTTTAAAGACTTCGCGCACACGCTCCACCGGCATGCTGACTTCATCCGCCACCTCTTCCGGCGTGGGTTCGCGCCCGAAATCCTGCAGCAATTGTTTCTGCACCCGCGTCAGCTTGTTGATCGTTTCGATCATGTGGACGGGGATACGGATGGTGCGGGCCTGGTCGGCAATGGCGCGGGTGGCGGCCTGGCGAATCCACCAGGTGGCATAAGTGCTGAACTTGTAGCCGCGCTTGTATTCGAATTTTTCCACGGCCCGCATCAGGCCGGTATTGCCTTCCTGGATCAGGTCCAGAAACATCAAACCGCGGTTCATGTATTTTTTTACGATACTGATCACCAGGCGCAGATTGGCCTCCGCCATTTCCGTGCGGGCTTTATGTCCTTTTTTCAGCCAGGATTTCAATTCACGGTATTTGGCTTCAAATTCCTCGCAGGACATCCAATACTTGATTTCAAATTCTTTCTGGAGGGCGTTGGCTTTGGACAGGGCGGTCTTGATTTCAGACTTGTTTTTCCTGCGGCTGGATTCCAACCGCGCAATCTGGCTGCGCCACGTCTGGTATTCCCGGAAACACTCATCCGCCTGGACGACAAAGTCTTCCACCGCCTTCTGTTTGAAAAACAGTTTGTCGAGCAATTGTCCGTATTTACGCACCAGCCGATCGAAATTTTTAGCTTCGTTGGACGTCGCGGCGCTGCCCGCCGGCCGCTGCCGCAGGGCGGCGAAGGACTTGGCGACATCCTTGTGCGCAGCGACGATTTTCTTTTTGATTTTGGGCAGAACGCGCAAATACTTATCGCGGCTGTCAACATGCTTATCCACGATAATCCGGTCGAAACGCTCTTTGCTCCGCTCCAGCCGGACGGCCAGCGCAAAATACGAATCGATCGAAAATCCAAAGCGCTTGAAAATTTCCCGGGCGTTGATTTCTGCTTCCTCGATCCGCTTGCAGATTTCCACCTCCTGCGTGCGCGTCAGCAGGGGCACCTGCCCCATCTGGTGCAGGTAGGTGCGGATGGGATCATCCATGACGTCGAAAGCGCGGTCCTGCTCGGCGCGTTCGTCCTTTTCCAGTTGCTTTTTGAACTGTTCGACGTTGGATGAATCGATGATCTCAATATCCATGCCGCGCAGCAGCAGCACCAACCCGTCAATCTCATCCGCATCAATCAGGTCGGTCGGCAAGGCCTCGTGGATATCGGTATAAGTCAAATAGCCTTGCTCCCGGGCAAGTTTCATCAACTCCTTGATCTTTTCGCGACGGTCTTCGCTGCTCATCTTGACGCGCAAGGGCGCGTTGGAGACGGGCGGCAATCCCTTTTTATGGGAGGATTCCGTCGCGGCGGCCGGCTTGGATTTGGTTTTACGGGACGCATCCGGCGGCGCAGCTTTGGCGGCGGCGGACGACGGCGGTTTGAGGGAGGCGGACTTGGCGGAAGACTTGCTTTTGCCGGCGGACGCCGGCGGTTTTTTTTTCTGCGTGGGCTTTTTATTCATGCCATCTTCCAAGCAGGTTTTCTGCGGCGCGCGCCAGGGCGCGCCCGAACGCGGGAGCACGGCGCGGCCATCAATCATCCGTCCGAGAAAGCAAAAAGCCAACGGTCGGAATCGAACCGACGACCGGCGCATTACGAATGCGCTGCTCTACCAGCTGAGCTACGTTGGCAAAAATCAGGGAATCATTAAAAAGGTTTTCACATGACAAGTCAATCAAAAAACGCAAGCCCTGAACCGGAAAACAAACGCGGGCGGCGTTGCCGCCGCCCGCGCTGTTTTACTTGCCTATCTGACGGACCGGTTTAGTACATCCCGTCCATGCCGCCCATGCCGCCGCCTGCCGGCGCCGGAGCGGGTTTTTCCTTCTCAGGAATTTCCGTGACCATGCACTCGGTGGTCAGCAACAAGCCGGCAATGCTGGCCGCGTTCTGAATGGCCGAACGCGTCACCTTGGCCGGGTCAATCACGCCGTCCTTCACCAGGTCGGTGTACTGGGCCGTGGCCACGTTGTAGCCGGATGCACCCTTGGCTTTCCGGACTTCCGCCACGACGATCGAGGCGTCCAACCCGGCATTGGTCACCAACTGGCGCAGGGGGGCTTCCAGGCACCGGCTGATAATCTGCACGCCGATGGCTTCATCGCCCGCGGTTTCCAGTTTGTCCAAGGCGGACTGGGCGCGCATCAAAGCCACGCCGCCGCCGGCCACCACGCCCTCTTCCACCGCCGCCCGCGTGGCGTGCAGGGCATCTTCCACGCGCGCTTTCTTTTCCTTCATCTCCGTCTCGGTCGCGGCGCCGACATTGATCACCGCCACGCCGCCGGCCAGCTTGGCCAGGCGTTCCTGCAATTTCTCGCGGTCGTAATCCGAGGTGGTTTCCTCGATCTGCTTGCGAATCTGGCTGACCCGCCCCTGAATCGCGGAAGATTTGCCAGCGCCCTCGATGATCGTGGTGTTTTCCTTGTCCACCGTAATCCGTTTGGCCCGGCCCAGGTCTTCCAGCTTAACGTTTTCCAGCTTGATGCCCAGGTCTTCCGTGAGGCATTTGCCGCCCGTCAGGATGGCGATATCTTCCAGCATGGCTTTGCGGCGGTCGCCGAAGCCGGGCGCCTTGACGGCGCAGCATTGCAGCGTGCCGCGCAGGCGGTTCACCACCAGGGTCGCCAACGCCTCGCCTTCAACTTCTTCGGCGATGATCATCAGCGGCTTGCCGGACTTGGCGACGGTCTGCAACAGCGGCAGCAAATCCTGCAGGTTCGAGATTTTCTTCTCGTTGATCAGGATGTACGCGTCTTCGAGCACGGCTTCCATGTTTTCGGAGTCGGTGACGAAGTAAGGCGAGAGGTAGCCCTTGTCGAACTGCATGCCTTCCACCACGTCCAGCGTGGTTTCAATGGTCTTGGCTTCCTCGACCGTCACCGTGCCGTCCTTGCCCACCTTGTCCATGGCGTCGGCAATGATTTCGCCGATCTGCTTGTCGCCATTCGCGGAAATCGTGGCCACCTGGCAGATTTCCGTGTGTTCCTTGACTTTCTTGCTCTGCTTCTCGATTGCATCCACGACCGCCGTCACGGCCTTGTCGATCCCGCGCTTGAGCGCCATCGGGTCGGCGCCGGCGGTGACATTCTTCAGGCCTTCGCGGAAAATCGCCTCGCTGAGCAGCGTGGCCGTCGTGGTTCCATCGCCGGCGACATCGCTGGTCTTGCTGGCGACTTCACGCACCAATTGCGCACCCATGTTTTCGAACGGATCCGGCAGTTCGATTTCCTTGGCCACGGTCACGCCATCCTTGGTGATCGTGGGCGAGCCGAATTTCTTGTCCAGAACCACGTTGCGGCCGCACGGGCCGAGGGTGGTTTTCACCGCGCGGCTAAGCTTTTCAATGCCGCGCAAGATGCTTTGCCGCGCCTCGGTGTCATACTTCAACTGCTTGCCTTTGTCTGCCATAACTGCTGTTCTCCTTTATTGACTTTCCGCCGGGAAACCACGCGCCCGGTGGGCGCGGCAGTCCCTTTTTGGCGGAGCTTGGTTTAACCTTCAATCACGCCCAGGATGTCTTCCTCGCGCACGATCTGATATTCCGTGTCGTCAATTTTGACTTCCGTGCCGCCGTATTTCGGCAGCAAAACGGACTGGCCTTTCTTGACGTTCATCGGAATCAACTTGCCGTTATCATCCATTTTGCCGGGCCCCACGGCGATGACCTTGCCCTGCATCGGTTTTTCCTTGGCGGTATCCGGAATGATAATCCCGCCCTTGCTGACTTCCCCTTCCTTCATCGGCTCGATCAGCACGCGATCTCCCAACGGTTGAATCTTCATACGATCTGCTCCCTCCTTTGTTTGTTTTGCTTGTGCAGGTTGTTACACCCACGTCCCCGGCGGCGACTTATTTCTTGTCGTCCACCATTTCGAAATCCGCGTCAATCACGCCATCGTTTTTCTTGCCGGCCGGGCCGCCGGGAGGCGGCTCTTCGGCCGGCGGCGGGGCGCCGGCCCCGCCGGCCTGCGCGCCGCCGGATGGCTGGCCGCCCGCGCCCTGCTTGGCCTGGGCGTACAGCTCCGCGGAGACCGCTTGCATTTCCTTGTTGAGTTCCTCAATGCCGGCCTTGATCTTGTCCGCGTCCTCGGCCTTGATGGCCTGTTTCAAGCGTTCGACCGCCGATTCCACCGCGCCTTTCTTGGCGGCCTCCACCTTGGCGCCGTGTTCCTTCAGGAATTTTTCGGTTTCATACACCGTGGCGTCGGCCCGGTTGCGCAGTTCCACGGCTTCGCGTTTCCGCTGATCTTCAGAGGCATGCTGCTCGGCATCCTTCACCAGTTGCTCGATTTCTTTCTTGTCGAGACCGCTGGAGGAGGTGATCGTGATTTTCTGTTCCTTGCTCGTGCCCAGATCCTTGGCGGACACATGCAGGATGCCGTTGGCGTCAATATCAAACGCCACCTCGATCTGCGGAATACCGCGCGGCGCCGGCGGAATGCCGTCCAGGTGGAACCGGCCGATGGACTTGTTGTCCCCGGCCATCTTGCGTTCGCCTTGCAGCACATGAATTTCCACGGAAGTCTGGCTGTCGGAGGCGGTGCTGAAAATTTCGCTCTTGCGCGTCGGGATGGTGGTGTTGCGCTCGATCAGCGTCGTAAACACACCGCCCAGCGTCTCAATGCCCAGGCTCAAAGGCGTGACGTCCAGCAGCAGGACATCATGCACCTCGCCCTTTAATACCCCGCCCTGGATGGCGGCGCCCACGGCCACCACCTCATCCGGATTCACGCCCTTGTGGGGCTCCTTGTTGAAAACTTCCTTCACGCATTCCTGAACCTTGGGCATGCGCGTCATCCCGCCCACCAACACGACTTCGTTCATGCTGCCCATGTCCAGGCCGGAATCCCGGATACAGGCCTTGACCGGCCCGGCCGTCCGCGCCACCAGCTCATCCACCAGCTGTTCCAGTTTGGCGCGCGTCAGCGTCATGTTCAGATGTTTGGGCCCCGCGGCATCCGCCGTGATGAACGGGAGGTTGATTTCCGTCTGCTGCGATGTGGAAAGCTCGCACTTGGCTTTTTCCGCGGCTTCCTTCAACCGCTGCAAGGCCATTGGATCCTTGGAAAGGTCCACGCCGTTTTCTTTTTTAAACTCCGCCACGATCCAGTCGATCACCGCCTGGTCGAAATCATCGCCGCCCAGGTGCGTGTCGCCATTGGTGGCCTTGACCTCAAAAACGCCTTCGCCAATTTCCAGGACCGAAATGTCAAACGTTCCGCCGCCCAGATCGTAGACGGCGATTTTCTCGTCTTTCTTCTTGTCCAGGCCATAGGCCAGAGAGGCGGCCGTGGGCTCGTTGATGATCCGCAAAACTTCCAAACCGGCGATTTTGCCGGCGTCCTTGGTCGCCTGGCGCTGGCTGTCATTGAAATAGGCCGGCACGGTAATCACCGCCTGGGTGATTTTTTCGCCCAGATAGGCTTCCGCATCCGCACGCAATTTCTGCAGGATCATGGATGAAATTTCCGGCGGCGAGTAAACCTTGTCGCCGGCCTTCACATGCGCATCGCCGTTGGAGGCCTTGACTACCTGATAAGGCACCAGCGCGATTTCATGCTTCACCACTTCGTCGTACTTGCGCCCCATGAAACGTTTGATCGAATAAACCGTGTTGGCGGGATTGGTCACCGCCTGCCGCTTGGCCGCCTGACCGACCAGACGCTCCCCGCTCTTCGTGAACGCCACAATCGACGGCGTGGTCCGCGCTCCTTCAGCATTCGGAATCACCACCGGCTCGCCGCCTTCCATGACGGCCATGCACGAATTTGTCGTACCTAAATCTATACCTAATACTTTGGACATGGAAAATCTCCCTGATATCTTTCAAATTTAAACATTAAATAATAGAGCATTTATTATGCCAAGTCTTAACAAATCCGCCTAAAATATCTTCTTGTTATTGCTGCGCAACAATATACGCATATGCAAGCTCGCGCGATGGATTTTTTTTAAAGCTGCAAAGCGCCATTGTGTCGCATGTCGCCCCGCCGCAAGGGCAATTTGTCGCATTTTTTCGGCATTGCGGAACAGATGTTTTGAGGCGCCAATGAGTAAATTAATTTCAGGCTTCCTGACAGATGGGAAATGTCCTGGCACATTTTTTCGCGGCTTGTCGGGCCAAACCGCCCAGAGCAGAATGTTTTTGTTTTGACTTGACCGGCGCAAGCGTATCCTGTACTTGTTGGTATAGAGGCAATCAATTTATGTAAAGGATTTTACTGGTGCTCCGCATGCCGGGCCGTCAGCCTGGTGGATGAGTCTTGGCCGTTTGGCGGACATCTGCAATTCCGATGTAATTATTGGCACAGGAGTGATGCTATGACCAAGCGTGATTTAGTTATGCGCATTTCCCAGGAAACCGGGATGATTCAGCAGGATGTGGCAGCCGTGCTGCAGAAATCGCTGGATTACATCATTGAAAGCCTGGCGCAAGGCGAAAATGTCGAATTTCGCAATTTCGGCGTCTTTGAAGTGCGCGTGCGCAAGTCGCGCATCGGCCGCAATCCGAACAAGCCCGCCAATGTCGTCACCATCCCCACCCGTAAAGTTGTGAAATTCAAAATGGGGCGGGTGATGAAGGCCAAGGTGATGAAGCCGGTGCCGGCCGGCCAGCCGGGTTGATATGGGCGCCGCCCCCATGCGATATGAAGCGCCCCGCGGCATGCGGGATTTTTACCCGGAAGACATGTCGGCGCGCCAGGCCGTTTTCGGCGCCTGGCGCGCGGCCGCCGAGTTGTTCGGGTTTCTCCCCTACGATGCCTGCGTGGTGGAATCGCTGGACCTGCTGAAACGTAAGGGCGGCGAAGAAATCGTCGGCCAGATTTACGCCTTCCGCGACAAAAGTGACCGCGAACTGGCCCTGCGTCCGGAGATGACCCCCACCCTGGCCCGCATGATCGCCGCCCGCCAGAACTCGCTGGCGCTGCCGTTGAAATGGTTCGCCATTGCCCAGTGTTTCCGCTATGAGCGGATGAGCCGCGGCCGCAAACGCGAGCATTACCAATGGAACCTGGACATTGTCGGCGCGGACGCCATGCAGGCGGAAGCGGAAGTCATCGCGTGCGCGGCGGAAGCCCTGCGGCAGTTGGGACTGGGCCCGCAAGACGTCGCCATCCATCTTAACAGCCGGGCGCTGCTGGCGGAACTGCTGGCTGGCGCCGGTGTGCCGCCGGATTGCCACGCCGCCACCTTCCTGGCCCTGGACAAGCGCGGCAAACTTGACGATGCGGCCATCAACCAACTGCTGGCGGAAGCCGGCCTGGACGCCGCCGCCATCGCCGCGGTATGGAAGGTGATGAACATCCGCACGCTGGCGGAGGCCGGCGCCCTGGCCGGCGCATCCTCCCCGTCCCTTGCCGGACTGCGGAATCTGCTGGAACTGCTGGACAATTACGGTTTAGCGGAAATGACGCAATTCGATATTGGCGTCATCCGCGGCCTGGGATATTACACCGGCGTGGTCTTCGAAGCATTTGACTGCCAGCGTAAATTCCGCGCCATCTTCGGCGGCGGCCGCTACGATCGCCTGCTGAGCGATTTGGGCGGCGCGGCCCTGCCGGCCGTCGGCCTGGGATTCGGCGACGTTGTGATCGCCGAATTGCTGGCCGACCGCGGCCGCCTGCCGGCCGGGCCGCCGGAAATTGCCTGCGCCGTGGGCTACATGACCGACGCGGAACGCCTGCCCGCGCTCCGGGCGGCGCGCAATCTGCGCCAGGCGGGCCTGGGCGCCGACCTGGCGCTGCACCCGGAAAAGCCGAAGTCGTTTTTCGGACGCGTCGGCCGGGGCGGATACCGCGAAGCCGTTTTCCTGGGCCCCGACGATTGCGCGCGCGGCGTGATGCGCATCAAGGACCTGCGCCTCCGCTCCGAGCGCGAGATGCCGCTGCCGGGCTGAGCCCGACGCCTTCCCCGGCAATGCGGCGAAGTGCGCGCAACCAACTGCCGGCCAATGGCCTGGAACGCTGCGTGCCGCTTACATCAGCGACGGCAGCCATAAGGACAATTGCGGAAAAGCCACCAGCAGCGCCGCCGCCGCAATCAAACAGCCCAGGAACGGCAACGCGCCCTTGAACACGGTGTGCAACCCCACGTCCCGCTCCATGCCGCTGACCACGTAAACATTGACGCCTACCGGCGGCGAAATCACGCCCATCTGCGTCACCACCACGATGATGACGCCGAACCATATCAAATCGTAGTGCAGCGATTGGATTACCGGGTAAAAAATCGGGATCGTCAGCATGATCAATCCCAGCGCATCCACGAAACACCCGCACACCAGGTAGAACAGCACGATCAGCGCCACCACCATCCAAGGCGGCGCCGCCAGGGATGTGAGCCAGGTCGCCAGTTCGAAATGAATACGGGTCACCGCCAGGAAACGCCCGAAGATCACCGCACCCGCCACAATGATCATGACCATGCAGGAGGTCCGGGCCGTTTCCTGGAGCGAGCGGACCAGCACCGGCCAGGAAAGCCGGCGGCCGGCCAGGGCGATCAAGAGGCTGCCCGCGGCGCCGACGGCCGCCGCCTCCGTCGGCGTAAACCATCCGCCGAACATGCCGCCGATCACCATGGCAAACAAGACGACGGTTTCCGAAACGCCCAGCAGCGACCGCCAGCGCGCCCGCCAGGTGATGTTCCGCGCCGGCGGACCCAAGCCGGGCCGGCGGCGGCATTGCCACCAGATCATGGCGCAAAATATCACCGTGATCAGCAAGCCCGGCAACACCCCCGCCATGAATAATTTGCCGATGGATTGCTCGGTCATGATCCCGTACACGATGAACACCACGCTGGGCGGAATCAGCATGCCCAGCGTGCCGCCCGCGGCCACGGTGCCGGCGGCCAGTTCCATGTCGTAGCGGTAGCGTTTCATTTCCGGCAGGGCCACCGCCGCCATCGTCGCCGCCGTGGCCGGGCCGGAACCGCAGATGGCGCCGAAGCCCGCGCAGGCCCCCACGGTGGCCATGGCCAGGCCGCCGGGCAAGCCGCCCATCCAGTGATAGGCGGCATTGAACAAACGCCGGCTGATCCCGGCATGAAAGGCAATCTGGCCCATGAAGACAAACAGGGGAATCACCGTCAGGCTGTAAGATGACACGGTGTTGAACACGTCGGCGCAGGCCATGTTCAAGGCCGCCTGCGGCGAAACCACCGCCGCGAAACCGACCGTGCCCACCGCCAGCATGACAAACGCCACGGGCATGCTGCTTAAAAGCAGCAGGAACAGCGCCGCACAGCCGATAATACCGATTTCAATGGGACTCAAGACTTGATCAACGCCTTTCCAGGATGCAGCATATGATAAAATATCACCAGCACCATCACGCCGCAGGCGCCGGCAATCACGCCGGGAATCCAGTAAATGGGGATGGGCAAAGTCGCCATCAATTCGCCGCTGGCCTTGAGTTGCATGCCGTAACGGACATTATAGACCGCTAGCAGGCCGAACAAGCCCAGCACCAGCGCGCGGTTGAAAGCATCCAGGATGGCACGGCCGCGCCGCGATAGTTTGTGAAACAACAGTTCCACCGCCACGTGCCCCTTGACCGCCGTGGTGTACGGCAGGGCGCACACGATGACCAGCACGCTCAGGATGCGCACAATGTCGTAACTGCCGGCAATCGGCCGGCCGCCCGCCCGCAGCAGCACATCCGCGCAGATCACCAGCATCATAGCCACAATCGCCGCGCCGGCAATGCCCGCCAGCACCCGGACCGTCCCGCGCAGGATTTTATGATATATCTGGGTGATGGACATGGTCCGTTCTCCCTCTGATTTCCCCCCGGCCGGAGCTGCATGTCCGGCGCCCGTCAGCGGGGCGCGGGCCGCAGCATGGCTTGCAAATCGCGCAGCATGGCGGCGCCGGGCAGATTCAGCGACTCCGTTTTGCGGACATATTTATCCAGCATCGGCTGCACGGCCGCCTGCCAGCGGGCATTTTCCTCCGGGCTTAACGGCAGGATTGAATGCCGCAGATGCTGCACGAATTGCCGGCCCTCCTCGTCCGCCGCATCCCAGGCCAGCCCGTGCCGGTTCACCCACTCCGCGCTGACTTCCGCGATGATCCGCTGCAAATCCGCCGGCAGGCTGTCCCATTTCGCCTTGTTCATCGCCGCAAATATGGCCGTGGTATGACCGATCTGCCGGGAATCAGTCACGCTGGCAATAACCTCGCCCTGCTTCCAGCCCTTGAGGGTTTCCATGGGACAGAGGGTGGCATCCACCACTCCTTTCTGCAAGGCTTCGTAAGTTTCCGGCTGGCTCATGGCCACCGGCACACCGCCCAGGCATTCGACGATTTTCGCCGAAAGCCCGGTGGCGCGGATCTTGAGCCCGCGCATATCTTCCAGCGACTGCGCCGCGCGCTTGGCCGCCAGGATGCCCGGTCCATGCGCATGGATGTACAGCATCTGGACATCCTTGAATTCCGCCGGCTGGTACTTTTGGAGCATGGCCATGGCGGCGCGGCTGGCGGTCAGTCCGTCCGGATACCCCAGCGGCAAATCCAGCCCCTCCATCAACGGAAAGCGCCCGCGGGTATACGCCAGGCAGCTCATCCCGATATCGGAAATCCCGTTAACCACCCCTTCGTAACACTGCGGCGCCTGGGTCAGCGTGCCGCCGGGATACAAGGTGATTTTAACACGGCCGCCGGCGCGCTTTTCCACCTCGCGCGCCCAGGCTTCCGCCGTCTGGCATTGAATATGCGACGGCGGGAAAAAAATACTGTACGACAGCTCGACCGGCCGGGCCCCTTCCGCGCGGTCCGCCTTGCCGCATCCGCTTAAACCAGCGGCCAGGCCGATCGCGGCGCAAAGCGCTCCAATCCGATGATGGAATCTCATACTGCTTGTCACTCCGCATTCAAATTTCGGAAATTAAATCCTCTGCCGGCAATCCGCGAAATAAACTATGCGGCAAAACAGGCGATGTCAATCAAATGCCGGAAAAAAATGCTTGTTTCGGCCGGCGGCACCGGTTACAAATGAATGCGCGGGCCGGTGCCGGCCCGCGCTAAACTCCGCCAGCATCTGCCGGGCCCGTAGCTCAGTTGGTCAGAGCAGGGGACTCATAATCCTCTGGTCGCTGGTTCAAGTCCAGCCGGGCCCACCATGGCAAACATCATTCGCCTGATTCACCAGACCAATTACCTTCTGGACCAGCAAATCCGGCAACTGGAAGGCGCTTTCCTGGCCGAGGACGGGCTGCGGGAGCGCATGACCCGTGCCCGCCTGGAGGCCCGTCCAAAGCCAAGGCAGCAATGATCACCGTTCCGTGGCTTGGGCAACCGGCGGATGCCAATTATGTTGCAAAAATACGGCCATGCCGCCAGAATACCGCCATGCCGGAAGAATGCGATCACGACCTCGAAATTGCGGAAGCGGATGACCAGAAGGCGCTGGAATGGCTGGCCGTGCTGGCGGCGCAGCGCATCAACTACCGCCTGGCACGGGACGAAGCTGGCTGGAGGATATTCGTCCCGCCCGGCCAGGCCGAGGCGGCGCGGGCGGAAATCGCGGCCTACGAGGAGGATGAGCGTTGCCGGGCAACCAGGCCGTTAGCCGCTCCGATGCCCGATATGCCGGCCCATCGCAGCTGGTCGGCGATGTGGGTCGCCGCGTTTGTACTGGCGTTTTATGTCTGGCTCGGACCATATGATCCGGCCCGCACCCTGCTGCGCCGCGCCGCGGCCGATCCGCGGGCGATGCTGGCGCAGGGCGAATGGTGGCGCGCCATCACCGCCCTGGCCATTCACGGCGACGAGGCGCACCTGGCAGGCAACCTGGCGGCCTTGCTGTTTTTCGGCTGGGGAGTATGCCGGGTTTTCGGCGGCGGCCTGGGCTGGGCCATGATTCTCGGCGCCGGCGCGGCGGGCAATATTCTGGCCGCCTGGCTGAAGACCCCCGCCACGATCAGCTTCGGCGCTTCCACGGCCTGTTTCGGCGCCCTGGGCATCCTCTCCATGCACCAGGCAGTCAGCGTGCTGCGCCGGCATGGCCTGACCTGGAACCCGTGGCACCGGGCCTGGATTCCGCTGGGCGCCGGCGTGAGCTTGCTGACACTGCTGGTCACCGGGCCGACCAGCGATCTGACGGCGCACCTGGCGGGATTTGCCGCCGGGAGTCTGGCCGGCCTGGCCGGGAGCCTGGCCGGGGGCGGCCGCCTCTCTTTCTGGGTGCAGCGCGTATTGCAAATGGCCTGCCTGGCTGTGGTCATAATCGCCTGGCGCCTGGCGCTCAGACCGGACGCTGTTTAAATCCAACATTAAATGCTTGCCACGCATGGCCAACCATGCATAATTTAATGGTTGGAATTTTGAATTTAAGCGGCGATTTTGGAGCGACAAGATGAAATTTTTACGATTGCTGCTGATCACGGGCATGGGCGCGCTGCTGTTTCTAATCCTGCAGTTGCCGGACAAATCAGGCGGGAATGCAGCGCGGGACTACGTTGAACTCCCAACCGCCGATTTCCGGCAATTGGCGGCCGCGGAGTGGAAAGCCGGCCGGTCCGGGCCGGCGATACTGCTCCTGAATTACGCCGTGGAAAACAACCTGCCGGATGCCGCCGCCTGCGACGGCGCCCGGGAAGGCTACCTGGCGGCCATGGCCGGCGACCGCACACCCGCCGGCCAACTGGCGATACTGGGGCTGGAACGGACGTTGCCTGCCGCCGGCGGTTTTGCCAGTCTCTCCGGCGGCACGGTGGCGGACTGGTTTTTGGCTGGCGAAACCAAACTCTCCCCTGCCGCTGACGATATTAGCCGGCAAGTATCGGCGGCGCAGAAACTGACGGAAATTTTCCCGCCGGCTGCGCCGGCCCTGCGCCTGATCGAGGCCGCCTGGCGCGGCGATGCCGTGCAGGGCGCCCTGCAACAGCCATTGGCGCGCGCGTTGGAGGCGATGGCGGCGGCCCCGGAAGGCGCGCCGGCGGTGGCGGCGGCGCAGGAGTCCATCATGCCCCTGCTGCAATTGGCGCGGCAATGCCGGACTTGGGCGGAATTCACCGTGCTGGCGCGGCATGCCCAAAGCATTGACCAGGTCAAGTTGCTGGCGCGGATGGCATCGCTCACGCCCTTGAACGCCGCTAAATTGGCGCGGCCGTTGATCCTGGCCGGGGCGGAGCAACGGCCGGAACTGCCGCCGGCGGTCATGGATTACTTCGTCCGGCGCGGGCAGGCCGGCATTGATGCCATGGACCAGGTCCTGCGGCGCGGCGGCGCCGGTGTGGAATACCTGCTGCGTAATCCCGGTGTTTCCGCCGCCATGCTGGCGGAAGCGCAGACGCCGTTGTGGCCGCCGCCGGCCTGGCGGAAAGCCTGGTTGGATTGGATGGCGCGTTCCGCCCGCCTGGCCGCCGCCGTCAAATCCGCGGCCGTGGCGCTGCTTTGCATGGGAATCCTGGTGTGCCTGCTGCCATGGCGCATGCTGCGCGGCGCCGCGGCCGCGGCCGGCGGCGCCCGGTTTTACACATGGTACTGGCTGGCCGCAGCCGGCATCGGCGCGGCCGTCGGCGCGCTGCTGATTATCGGCGGCGCCCCGACTCCGGCGGCGGCTGTCGCGGGCGCAGCCGGCGGCGTTCCTGACGCCGCCGCCCAGGTTTACGCTCCGCGCCAGATGGTTTCATGGCTGGTGATCCTGATCGCCATTCTGCTGCTGCAAGGGACCTGCTGGGAAGTCGCCCGCCGCAAAATCCAGGCCGTGGCCGAAGACACGCAGGCGGACGCCGCCGGCAAACTGCGCCAGTTGGATAACCTGGACATCTTTTTCGACCTGCCGCTTTACGCCGGGCTGGCGCTGACCATCCTGGCCTTCATCCTGATTTCCGCCCTGGGCGCCGGCGTGAGCCGCTTCCTGGCCTACGCCTCGACGTTTGTCGGCATCCTTTTTGCCGTGGCTTTGCGGCTGGGACATCTCTACCCCTTGCGCGAACAGTTAATCAAACAATCCGGGAAATAAACCGCCATGCGACCGGCCCTGCTTGTTGTGATCATGGACTTTCTGGTGTCCTCGCTCCTGCTGTTCGTCAGCGGGCCGGGCGAGGGCTGGTCCGGGCGTCAGCGGCCCGCCGGCGGGGAACCGCCGGCGTCCGCGCCGGAATTCTCGCCGGCCGCGCTCCAGGAGATGGAACGCCTCTGGCAAGCGCAATACCAGGAACAATTCCGCGAAATGCGATTGCTGGACCAGCAATCGCAACTGGCGCGCGCCGCGGACGCCCAGCGCCGGCTGCAGGAATTGCATGCCGGGCTGGAAAGGCAACTGGCGGACCGCGCGGCTCAACTGGAACAGGAGCAACAGCGGCGCGCGGCGGCCGAAGCCGAGCGGCTCCGCCTGGCCGCGGAACATCAACGCCAGCAGGCTGCCCTTCAGGAATCCGCACAACGCTTGCAGGATTTGGACCGGCAGCGGGAGGCCCTCCTCCAGGAGCAGGAACGGATGCAGGCGCAGATCGCCGCCGCGGCCGGCGAACGCACCGCCGCCCAGGCGGAGGCACGCAACCTGCAGGCTCTGAAAACCGAACTGGATCACCAGGTCGCCGGCCTGCGCGGACGGCTGCAGGCGCAGGCGGAAACCATCGGCGCCCAGCATCGCACCATTGCCAGCCAGCAGGAAGTCATTGACCAATCCCTCCAGGATGTCGCGCGCATACAGACCCGCCTGGAAACCAAAACCGATCTATTGAGCGGCAAGCAAGACCAGATGCAAGCCCTGCTGCGGGACTTCCAGGCCATGGCGGAAGGGCTGCCGGAAGCCGTGCGGGCGCCCGCGCGCGACCTGGCGCTCGAACAGCAGCGCTTGAACGAGCTGGTGCGGCAACTGTCGGATGCCGTGGCGGATGCCGGCGCGCGCCACCTGGACGCAGAAGCCCGCACCCTGGCGGATTCCCGCCTGGAAACCCTGGCGGCCATGCAGCAAAACCTCCAGGATGAATTGCGCAAGCTGTTCGAACAGGGCATGCAGCCCGGGCTGCAGCAGGAACTGCAGGCGGTGCAGCAGCAGCAGGCGGCGCTGCAAAGCGGTATTACCGGCCTGGCCGGACGCCTGGAAGAAATGGAAACCAGGCAGGCCGGGCCGTTTGCCAACCTGCGCGATGCCTGCCTGCCGGTATCGGCAAGCCTGACCGCCGCCTACGGCAATGTTGACGATCCATCCGCGCATACGGAAGTGTTCGAAAACACGGTCTATGCCCCGCTGCTCAACGCCAACGGGGCAGTCTGGCTGGTGGTGCACGGACGCGACCTGGGATTGAAATGGGCGGCTTCCGCCCCGGCGTTGCATGGCGTGCTATGGAATGCGCAAACGCGCGGCGGGACCGCGGTCTGGCGCGCCGACAGCGGACGCGCCGCGTTGCTGGAAACCGAACCCGCGCTGGTTCGCCTGGAATGCGCCGGCGCCACAGCGGCGGAGGGACGGCTATCGGGCATACGGCCCATGCCCATCATCGGGTACGCGGAACTGGCCCAACGCGGCGCCCGGGATGTCTTTCTGGTCAAGCGCCAGGCCGATGGCGCGGCTTTCGCGGTGGACGCCGCTCCGGACCAGGCCACCCCCGCTTACCTGAAAATCCGGCGCGCCCTGCGGCCCTGGGCCAACTTTGTGGCGCGCCGCCTGTGGCTGGACCCGCGCTCGCAGGCGGAACCGGGTGATTTCATTGTCACCGCCGAAGGCGCCATGGTGGGCGTCATGGTGGATGAACAACGCTGCCGGGTGCTGGATGCCGCCGATTTTGGAACGGCGGCCCGCCCCCTGCCCCTGGCCGACATCGAGTCGCTGCGGCAGATGCTGGCGCCGCTGCGCAAGCATTTCCGTTGATGGCCGGCCATCAGCAGGGCCGGCCCTACCGGACCGCTTCGCGGGCATACTGCTTGAGCGTGGCGATTTCCCGGGGCAAATGCACCGGGTAGGCGTCGCTCCAGTTAATCCACTCGCCGCTGACAAAGCCGGTATACCCCGCGGCCTGCAGCAATTCCACGGCCCGCCGGTGGTCAATCATGCCCTGACCGATCGGCGCGAGCGACAATTTGCCGTCGCGCATCACACCGTCATGCACATGCACATGCCGGATCCACGGCCGCAACTGCTCAAACGACTGGTCAATCGTCGCCAGCTTGCTCCGCACCGGGTGCATGATGTCCCAGTTCACCGCCAGGCCCGGATGCTCCGCTGCCCGCATCACCGCCGCCACATCGGCCGGATCGCACCAGGAGTCATGCGTCTCCATGCAGACTGTCACCTTGCGCCGAGCGGCCTGTTCCGCCAACGGCCGCAACAGCGCGGCCAGATTCCGCACCGCCTCCGCCCGGCTCAGTCCTTCGCCCAGCTTGCCTCCGAAAACCCGGACGCAGGGCGCGCCGAGATCGGCCGCCAATTCCACGCATTGCCGGGCGCGCTCGGCGTTTTCCGGCGCGGAAGCCGGATCGGCGAACCGGCAGGAAGTGGCAATGCAGGATAATTGAATGCCGCTGGCGGCGACTTGCCGGCGGATAGCCTGGCGTTCTCCGGGCGCAGTCTCCGGTTCAATCCCATGCCGGTGTTTGGAATCCACCCGGGGCTCGATGCCGTCATACCCGTACCGCCGCGCGAGGTCCAGCACCGCGCCCAGTTCCAATTCCGGGCAGGAAAACGTCATGAACGAAAACTTCATCGTCAACTCCTGGTCATCCGTCCATTTCAACTATGGGAAAAGAAATTCCAGCGCCCCATCGCCTGGGAATTGCCCTGGTCGCCTTCCAGCAAATCACGGTAATTCAACGCCACTTTCTTGTAAGCGGCGGCAAACTGGCGGATCACCGCGGGCCGGTATTTCTTGAACCAGGGAATCGCGCAGACGCGGCCCATGACGGCTTCGCTGACCGGCAGCGAGCCGGGGGGCTGCCGCAGGTCGCGGTCGGCATTGGCGATGCGGGTGGGTTTGCCGTGCCCATACACATCGCAGGTATTGAAGAGCGGGTGGAGGTGCAGCGGGCGGTTGCAGCCGGGCGAGCACGATGCGCCTTCCGCCTTCACCGCTTCCGCGAAACGGGTGACGGAAAGGCCGCCCAGTTCCTCCGGCCGGTACAAGCCGCGGGCGGCATACCAGCCGCCCATGGTGGAGCCGGAATCTTTGGCCGGACGGTGCGCCTTGATGCCCGGCACGTCTTCGAGCAGATCCCAGAAATAATTCATGGCTTTCTGGATTTCCGCGATGCGCGCATCGTAGTGCTTTAACTGCACCCGGCCGACCACGGCGCTCATCTGGTGCATACGGTACTTGTAACCGCCCAGGGGCAGGCCCTCGAATGGCTTCAGGGAGGGCGTCTGGAAATTCTCGAAGCGTTCGTAGTGGCCGAGGGCCATGGCCCGCTCGTAGATTTCAAGGTTGTCCGTGGTCAACATGCCGGCCTCGCCGGCCACCAGCGACTTGCCGCTCATCAGGGAATAACCGGCCACATCGCCGATCGTGCCCACCTTGCGTCCCTTGTAAAGCCCGCCATGCGCATGGGAAACATCCTCGATCACCTTCACCCGGCGCCGGCGGGCGATTTCCATGATGGCGTCCATGTCCGCGGGATGCCCCACGTAGTGCACAACGACAATGGCCTTGGTGCGCGGGGTGATGCGGTGCTCGATATCGGCCGGATTGACGCAGAGGGTCTCGGGGTCAATATCCGCGAACACCACCGTCGCGCCCAGCGAATACGCCTGGAGACAGGAAGCCCAGTAAGTCACCGACGGGCAGATGATTTCATCCCCCACCCCGACCTTGCAGCCGAACATGGCCGCCTGCAAAGCGGCCGTGCCGGTGGAAAAACCCAGGGCATATTTCGCGCCTTCCCAGGCGGCAAATTCTTTTTCAAATTCCCGTGTGATTTCGCCGCCGGACATCGCTCCGCGCCGGAGCACGTCCACGATGCCTTTTTCTTCCTCGCGCGTGACAATCGGCCACGCGGAAACCTTGCGCACGGCCTGCGCGTCCTGCGTGACAGCCTTCGGTCCGCCCAATAAAGCCAGTTTGCTGCTCATAATGACCGCCTCCTGTTCAATGCTCAAGATGCCTGCTGCCGGCTTATCCAAAAACAAGGTAAATCCTAGCAGAAAGGGGCGCGCATGCAAGGTCAGATTCTGCAATCCGGATGCGTATTCCTGCAATAAACCGCCGGGGTCACGCCGGTCCATTGCTTGAATTTGCGCTGAAACAAACCGTAATGATTAAAGCCCACCTCCGCGGCCACGGCGGCCGCCTTGATCCGCGGGCTTTCCTCCAGGCGCCGCCGGGCTTCGGCGATCCGCCGTTGTAACAGGTACTGCTTGATGCTGATCTGCATGTGGCCCTTGAAGACATGCGCCAGATGGCTTTCCGAATAACCGAAGCGGCGGGCCAGTTTCACCATGTCCAGCGGCCGGGCAAACTCCTGCTCGAGGTGTTCCGCAATCTGCTGCGCCAGCGGATGCACCACCGGCGCCGGCGCCGGGCGGGCGCCGGCCCGCTGCAGCAGCCAGAGGAACTCCCCCAGTTTCAACCGCACGATTTCGCGCCAGTATGGCGACCGGCCCTGCAATTCGTCATGCAGCTGGCGGAACAGGAGGGCCAGCGCGGCCGTTTCGGTTTCATGCAGCAAGGCCTGCACCGGGGCCTCCCGCGCCAGACGCTGGAGCACGGCCGCGCGCAGGAATTCGGGCGCAAACATCAGCAGCCATTTCAGATGGGCGCCGCCCGGCGCGGGCAGGTAACAATGCGCCTGGTTCGGGTGCAACGCCAGCGCCATATTGGGACGAATCGCGTATTTTTTCCCGCCGATCAAATACTCGCCCCGGCCCTTGAGAATCAATTGAAATTCGCAGGCGCGATGATACGCCAGGGGCGTGCGCGCCGGCTTGCCGGCCTGCTGCACGACAATCACCGGACACTGCGCCTGCGCGTTAAAGATGGTTTCGTGACGCAATTTTCCGCTCCCGTGCGACTGCGCCGCCTTCATTCCGCCGGGCGCGGCCCGGCGCGGCGCAGCATTTCCCGGGCATGCTTGAACGCGATCGCGGTCGTTTCGCCGCCGCCCAGCATCCGGGCCAATTCCTCCACGCGCGCCTTGCCGTCCAGTTTATGGACTTCCGTGGCGGCGCGCTGCGGGCCGACGGTCTTGCGCACCGCAAAATGCGCGCCGCCGCAGGCCGCCACCTGGGCCAGGTGCGTGATGCACAAAACCTGGCGGCGCCGGGCCAGTTCCCGCAACTTGCGCCCCACGACGCCGGCGGCGCGGCCGCCGAGGTTGACGTCAATTTCATCGAACACCAGCACCGGCACGCGGTCGTGGCGCGCCAGCACCGATTTCACCGCGAGCATCACCCGCGAGATTTCGCCGCTGGACGCCGTCTTCCGCAAATCCCGCGGCGGTTCGCCGGCATTCGCAGTAAAAACAAATTCCACCGCATCCAGCCCCGCCGGGCCCAGCGGGATTTCCGTCAGCGGCGCGCCGAATTCCGCCTGGGACAGTTCCAGGGCGCGTAATTCACGCTGCACTGCGCCGGCCAGCGCGCCGGCGGCCCGGCGGCGCCCGGCGCTCAGCCGCGCGCCGGCAGCCTGGGCCGCCTGCCGCGCCATTTCCACCTGAGCCGCCAGTTGGGCGCGGCGCTCTTCCCGGCGGCGCGCGCCGTCCAGGTCCGACCGCGCCGACGACAGCTTTTCCAGCGCCGCCGCGACTGATCCGCCGTATTTGTGTTTCAGCTTCTGATAAATCGCCAGCCGCGTTTCCACCTGCGCCAACCGCTCGGGATCGCACTCCGCGCGCCGCTGGAATGCTTCCACTTCCCGCGCCACATCGCGCAGGCGGTCCAGCACGCCGCGCAGATCCCCCGTCCAGGCGGCGGGCGTCTCCGTCAACCCCGCCATCGTTTCCAGCGCCTTCAGCGCCGACGCCGCGGAATTGAATGCGCAATCCTCGCCTTCCGTCAAACGCTGGCGCGCTGCGTCCGCCAGTTCCAAAATGCGCTGCGCATTCCCCAGCAGACGCTGGTCCGCCAGCAAGCGGGCTTCTTCCGCCTCGCTCATATCCGCCGCTGCCAGCTCCCGCACCTGTTCCTCCAGCCATTCGGGGGGCGCCGCCGCCGGCTGGCTTTCCAGTTCCAGCAAGGCGCGGCGCGCGCCGTCGAATTGCGCAAAAGCCGCCTCGTAAGCCGCGCGGACCTGAGCCAGTTTACCGTAAGCATCCAGCAAATCCAACTGCGCGCGGGGCGACAGGAGGGATTGATGTTGATGCGGCCCGTGCATATCGGCCAGGCAGTCGCCCACGCGCTGGAGCGCCTGCAGGGTGACGGAATGGTCGTTGACATACTGCCGTCCGGCGCCGCCGGCCGCCACCACCCGGCGTAAAATCACTTCGCCCCCGGCGCACGGCGGCAGGCCGATCTCCGCCAGGACGGCGTCCACCGGCGCGGCGTCTTCCAGGCTAAACACCGCCTCCGCCGAACATTGCGCGGCGCCGGCGCGCACAATGCCGCGGTCGGCCCGCTCGCCCAGCGCCAGGTTCAGCGCTCCCATCAGGAGCGATTTGCCCGCGCCGGTCTCGCCGGTGATGACGTTCAATCCCGGTTCAAACTCAACCTGCGCCGACGCCACCAGCGCCAGGTTGGCCACTTGTAGATGTTTTAACATGGCCTGAATCCGTGACGGGATTTTATGTTGTTAAGATAATGTCTGAATAAACAACAATTTATGGAGTTGAACACTATCACCAAAAATGCACGGCTCTGTTTGACGGGAAAGACCGCCCTGCGGGTGAGGTCAGTATGCCGCATCTGCTTTGTTGCGAAGGATTCGCAGTATGTTTATACAGCTTCACCCTTCGCGTCGCGCATCTGCGGCATACTGACCTCATCACGGATTCAGGGTCTGGATCAATTCATGCCGCGGGCCGGGCAGCCGCCCGCCGGACAGGCGCGGCACGCGCCGGCGGCGGCGCAGGCCGGCGCCGCCGGCGCCGCCGGCGCGGCCACGCTGAAAGCCGACAATTCCCTGCGCAGCCGGCGGCCGCCGCATTGCGGGCAAGTCTCCGGCGCATCGTCCTTCCGCCGCGCCAGGTATTCGAAACGCGCGCCGCACTTAGCGCAATGATATTCATGAATGGGCATAATGCTGCTCCTTAAATCAAAGCCTGGTCCACCGCCGTCCGGCAGGGGCAATTTTCCAGCGTGATCCGCGGCATAACGGCCGGAAGCAGCCGGTAGATATTAGCCACGTTATCCGCCATGGTTTTCAGCACCATCTCGATGGTCACGGTTTCCAGGCTGGCATGCCAGGAATCGTAATCGGTGGCCATGGCCACCGCCGCGTAACACAGCCCAGCCTCGCGCGCCAGCACCGCCTCCGGCACGGTGCTCATGTTGATCACATCCCCGCCCCACTGGCGGAACATCCGGCTTTCCGCCCGCGTGGAGAAGCGCGGCCCTTCAATCGTCACCATCACGCCCTGCGGGTGATGCGGGATGCCCAGTTCCGCCGCCGCCACGCAAAGCGCCTGGCGGATGTGCGGGCAGAACGGATCGCTCATGGGAATATGGCAGACGCGCGCGCCTTCGTAAAAGGTCTGGGCGCGCCTGGTGGTGCGGTCGATGAACTGGTCAATCATGACGAAATGCCCGGGGATGATTTCCTCGCGGAGGCTGCCGCAAGCCGTGGTGGCAATGACATGGGTCACCCCCAGTTCCCGGAGCGCCCAGATGTTGGCGCGGTAATTCACCAGCGAGGGCATGATACTGTGGCCCGCGCCGTGGCGCGCCAGGACCGCCACTTCCGCATCCCCCAACCGGCCGGTCTTCACCGTGTCCGACGGCGGGCCGTAGGGCGTATGCACTTTATGACTGCGCACGCCGCCCAGCTCCAGCCGGTCATCCAGTCCCGAGCCGCCGATAATGCCGATTTTAATCATGCCGTTCTCCCTTTGCTCCGCCGCACCGGTCCGCTGCGCGCGGCGGCGCCGCCCGCAGCCATCCGGCAAAATTCATTTAAACTGCAGTTCGTACAAGCGCCGGTAGGCGCCACCGCGCGCCAGCAGTTCCTGGTGCGGACCGATTTCCACGATCCGGCCCTGGTCCAGCACGACGATCTTGTCGCAATGCACGATGGTGGACAGGCGGTGCGCAATGGCAAAGACCGTGCGGCCGGACATCACCTCGTCCAGCGCCGCCTGCACCAGGCGTTCGGACTCGGTATCCAGCGCGCTGGTGGCTTCATCCAGAATCAGGATCGGCGGATTGCGCAAAATGGCCCGGGCGATGGCCAGGCGCTGGCACTGGCCCCCGGACAGGCGCACGCCGCGTTCGCCGATGACCGTGTCGTAACCCGCGGGCATCCGCATGATGAAGTCATGCGCATGCGCGCGGCGCGCGGCGGCCTGGATGGCGTCGCGCGGCAAAGCGCCGCTGCCGTAGGCGATATTGGCGGCGACAGTGTCGTTGAACAAAAATGTGTCCTGTGTCACCAGGCCGATGCGGCTCCGCAAATCCGCCAGGCGCAACTCTCGCAAATCGGCTCCGTTCATCAAGACGCGGCCGGAACTGACATCGTAAAAGCGCGGCAGCAGGTTGACCAGGGTGGTTTTGCCGGCGCCGGAAGCGCCTACCAGGGCAATCCGCTCGCCCGCGTCCACGGCAAAATCGATGCCGCGCAATACCGGCTGCCCCGGCTCGTACTCAAAACACACGTGCTCGAAAACAACCGTCCGCAGCGGCAGGGCCAGGGGCCGGGCGGCGGCGTCGCGGATCAGCACCGGGGTGTCCAGAATCTCGAAAATCCGGTCGGCGGCGGCGGAAGTCTGCTGCACGTGCATGTGAATCTTGCTGAGTTTTTTTACCGGCTCGTACATCACCACCGCCGCCAGGGCAAAGGTGATGAAATCCTCGGCCGGCATCCTGGCCCAGCGGGCGTATAACAGGACCAGCGCCAGGCCGGCCATGGAAATGAAAACGATCAGCGGTTCAATCGCGGCCTTGGCAATGGTCACGCGCATGATGCGGCTGAAAAACAGCCGGCATTGCTCGCGGAAACGTCCGACTTCATAAGCTTCCATGCCGAAAGCCTTGACGATCCGGATGCCCGACAGGGTTTCCTGCATGATCGAAACCAGCTCCGCCAGGCGCTCCTGCCCGTGCCGGGCGTAGCGCCGCACCCGCCGGCCGAACAGGGCCACGGGCACGATGCAAACGGGAAACAGCACCAGCATGCCCAAAGTCAGCCGGGCATCCAGGAACAACGCGTAGCCGACCGCGCCCAGCAGGACGAAAGGCTGCTTGACCAGGTCGCCGAGGACGGACGAAACGGCGCGCTCGATCATCATCGAATCGTTCAGGGTGCGGGAAATCAACTCGCCGGTTTTGCGTTGGGAAAAGAAGCGGACGGACAAATCCTGCAAATGGCTGAAGGTGACCACCCGCAAATCCATCACCACGCGGTTGCCCACCCACTCGATGAAATAATCGCCTAAAAACTGGCCCACGCCCCGCAGCAAGCCGAAGGCCAGCAGTATGCCGAGCATGACCAACAGACTGCTGAAGCTGGAAGTCTGCAACATCTGGCCCAGCACGCCCCCGGCCGCCGCCTCCTCCGGCAGATCGCCGATGCCGGCTCCCGGCGCTCCCGGAAACACATGGCCCAGCACACCCCCGGCCGCCTCTTCCGCGGGCAGATCGCCGGTGCCTGCTCCCGATGATGCCGGGAACACATGGCTCAGCACACCCCGGCCCGCCGCCAGCATGCCGGTCATTGAGCCGCCGAAAAGCGCGCCGCAGAACATGCCGATCAACAGGCGCGGCAGGTACGGCCGGGCATAACGCACCAGCCTGCCATAAGTCTGCCACTGTACGGGCGGTTTGTTTTTTGCTTGCGGCATGGTTATGTTACAACTGGGCATTCCGCGGCGGCGCGCCGGCGGCGCCACGCAACTCACTCGGCCAGAAATCGTTCCACCTCCAGAGCCGCCATGCAACCGGAGCCGGCGGCGGTCACCGCCTGGCGGTAACGGGAGTCCGCCACATCGCCGGCCGCGAACACGCCGCGCACGCTGGTGCGGGTATTGTCGGAACGGATGTAGCCTTTTTCGTCCATGGCCACCTGGCCGGCAAAGGGTGCGGTGTTGGGCCGGTGGCCGATGGCAATGAAAACGCCGGCCGCTGCCAGGTCGGACATGGCGCCGGTTTTTACGTTTTTCAGGCGCAGTCCGGTGACTTCGTTGCGGTTGACATCCAGGACTTCCGCCACCACGCTGTCCCAGCGGATGTCAATCTTGGGATGCTGCCGGACACGTTCAGCCATGATCCGCGAGGCGCGGAACTGGTCGCGCCGGTGAATCACCGTCACGCGCGAAGCGAAGCGGGTCAGGAAGAGGGCGTCTTCCATGGCCGTATCGCCGCCGCCAACCACGGCGACGGGGACGCCCCGGTAGAGCGCGCCGTCGCAGGTCGCGCAACCCGAAACGCCCCGCCCGATCAGCGCCTGTTCCGATGGCAGTCCCAGATAAACGGCGGACGCGCCGGTGGCAATGATGACGGCGCGGCCCGCCAATTCCGCGCCGGTATCCAGGCGAACGCGCAGCGGACTTTGCTGGAAATCGCAACCGGCCACCGCGCCGCTCAACACGCGCGCGCCGAAGCGCTCGGCCTGGCGCCGCATCTGGAGAGTCAATTCCGTACCGTCAATCCCCTCCGGAAAGCCAGGATAGTTTTCCACCTCGGTGGTGGTGGTCAATTGGCCGCCCGGCTGGGGCCCCTCGATCAGGACCGGATTCAGGCTGGCGCGCGCCGTGTAGATGGCGGCGGTCCAGCCGGCCGGGCCGGCGCCGATAATGATGACATTTTCCGCTGGTTCCATGATGCGCTCCGGGTGCTTCGCGTTGCTGAACTGCGGTCCATACTACATGATTACCAAAAAATATTCCATTACATATTGCCTGAATTTTGCACGAATATTGGTGTTGAAACGATTTCACGCAATCATAGAGCGGGCAAATTAATTTTCGCACGGTTACTTACTGTCACCCATATGGTTACACAAGCATAGTTTTCAAAAGCACCAATTTTCGCCCGCCGTCGCACGGAATGCTATGGCGGGCACAGCCCGCAGCCGGCCGCGCGATTTTGGCGCGGTGCAGTGTTGGCAGGGATTCCATGTATAAGAATACACCATCACCCTTGCCGCCTTGCCCCGCGCAAAACTTCCGCGGTGCAATATTCAGGCATTGACTTCCCGTGCAAATGCTTTTAGTGTGCTGGACAGCCGCCGCACTTCCACTTCCAACCCAGGGGGACCACATGGCCGACATGCTTGAAGAAATTTTCCGTTTGCAGGGTGAATTAAACCAGCGCATTGGCGTTGACACGCTTAACCTGCCCGCGTCGGAGCAGCCGCAATGGATTTTGAACTACTGCCGGGCGCTTTCCCAGGAAATCGCCGAATTGACCGACAGCGTGCCGTGGAAATGGTGGGCCAAGTACCAGAAATTCGACAAGCAAAACGCCCGGGTGGAAGTGGCGGACATGTTTCACTTCCTTGTCTCGCTGGCCCAGGTGCTGGGCATGTCGGCGCAGGACATCTACCAGGCTTACCGGCAAAAACACCAGGTCAACCTGCAGCGCCAGGATGGCGGCTATACGACAAAGGACGAAGATGACAGCCGGCACATCGGCGTCTGAGCGGCGGGGCCGCTCCGCTGCCTGACGGCGGTTAACGGCGCTCCCCGGCCCCGCCCTGCGGGCCGCGCGGGCGGCGCCGCCGTCAGGTGTACTTCAGCACTTCTTCCACGGTGGTGTAGCCGTCCAGGATGTTGCGGACGCCGTCATCGCGCAGCAGGCGCATGCCCAGTTCGATGGCCTTGTTGCGCAGCACCATGGTCGGCTTGCGTTCGTTGATCAGCACGCGGAGAGCGTCGTTCACCGCCATGTATTCGTACAGCCCCTTGCGTCCGTGATAGCCGGTCTGATGGCATTCCTCGCAGCCCTTGCCGTAATAAAACGGCTTGCCGGCCACGTCCGCCGGCTTGAGATTGAGCTGATCCAGCACCGATTCGTCCGGCTGGTAGGCCGTCTTGCATTTCTGGCAAATCGTGCGGACCAGCCGCTGGGCCAGCACCGATTCCAGGGTGGAGGAGATCAAGTAGGGCTCGACGTTCATGTCGATCAAGCGCGTCACGGCGCCGGGCGCGTCGTTGGTATGCAGCGTGCTGAGCACCAGGTGGCCGGTCAGGGAAGCCTGGATGGCGATCTGGGCGGTTTCCAGGTCGCGGATTTCACCGATCATGATGATGTCGGGATCCTGGCGCAGGAAAGCGCGGAGCACGCGCTGGAAATTCACGCCGATGGCTTCATTGGCCTGCACCTGGATAATGCCTTCGATATCGTATTCCACCGGGTCCTCCACCGTCAGCAGCTTGGACTCAATGGTGTTGATCTTGCGCAGGCCGGAATAGAGCGTCGTGGTCTTGCCCGAACCGGTCGGCCCGGTGACGATCACAATGCCGTTGGGCTTCTGGATGTCCAGGTTGAAGGTGTCGAAGACGTCCGGCGGCATGCCCAGGTTTTCCAGTTCCAGCGAAACGGTGGAGCGGTCAAGAATACGCAGCACCACGCTTTCGCCGAATTGGGTGGGCAGGGTGGAAACGCGGAAATCAATCTGCCGGCCCAGCATCGGCAACTGCAGGCGGCCGTCCTGCGGCAGGCGCCGCTCGGCGATATTCAGGTTCGACATCACCTTGATGCGCGAAACCACGGGCAGCGCCAGGCGCTTGGGCGGCGGCGACATCTCGTAAAGCGCGCCGTCCACCCGGTAGCGGATTTTGAATTCTTTTTCGAACGGCTCAAAATGGATGTCCGAAGCCTTGGCCTGGACGGCTTCATACAGCACCAGGTTCACGAACCGCACCACCGGCGCGGCGTTGGCCGCCTGCTCCAGCCCCTGCAAATCCTCCTTGTCTTCCGTCAGTTCCAGCATTCCGTCGGACGCCAGGTCCGTTTCCAGGGCGGAGAGCAGGTCGTTCACGGAAGCGTTATCCTCGCCGTATAAACGGGCGATCAGGGTGCGCACATCCGCTTCCCGGGCCAGCACGAAGGAGACATCGCGGGTCAGAACGAAACGGATTTCATCCATGGTTTCCGGCGGCACCAGTTCCGAGGAGGCCAGGGTCACGGTTTGCTGGTCATAGCTGACCGGCGCCATGTTATACATGCGGGCCACGCTGGCAGGAATGGACTTGGCGATTTCGGGGGGGATTTCCAGGTCCGCCAGGTTGACCATGGTGGCGCCCATGTGGTTGGCGATCAGCACCAGCAGGTCGTCTTCGGTCAAGGCGCCCATATCCAGCACAATCTTGCGGATGGGCGTGCCTGCGCGGCGCTGTTCCTCCAGCGCCTCCTCCACCTGGGCGTCGGTCAGCGCGCCGGCTTCCGCCAGCAGTTCCAGCAAAGGATCGTTATGCGTGCTCGCGGCCATTTTTCCTCGCTCTCAACGCTTGCGGGCGCCGGCGGCGCCCTGTAATTTAGCGGCAATGGCGGACTGATCCTGCGCCTTGGTAATCAGTTCGTCGTACCCGATGACGCCGGCCTCGTATAAAACCATCAGGTGCGCATCCAGGGTGACCATGCCCCACTTCGCGCCGGTCTGGATATCCGACGGAATGCGGAAGGTCTTGTTGTCCCGGATCAGCTGCTGGATTGACGGGGTGGTGATCATAATCTCGAAGGCCGCAACGCGGCCGGGGCGGTCCTGGCGCACCAGCAGCAGCTGCGAGACGACGGCGATGATGGTGGACGCCAGTTGGGTGCGAATCTGCTCCTGCTGGTCGGTCGGAAAAGCATCCACGATGCGGTCCACCGTGCGCGCGGCGCCGGTGGTGTGCAGGGTGGCCATGACCAGATGGCCGGTTTCCGCGGCCGAGATCGCGGCCTCCATGGTTTCCAGGTCGCGCATTTCGCCCACGAGAATGACATCCGGGTCCTGGCGCAGGGCGCGCCGCAGGGCCTCCTTGAAATTCGGCACGTCCACCCCGACTTCCCGCTGGGTGATCACCGATTTCTTGTGCGCATGGTAATACTCGATCGGATCTTCAATGGTGATGATGTGGCAGTCGCGTTCGGTGTTGATCACGTCGATCATGCTGGCCAGGGTGGACGTCTTGCCCGACCCGGTCGGGCCGGTGACCAGGATCAAGCCCCGCGGCCGGAAGAGCAAATCCTTGACCTGGGACGGCAACCCGATGTCTTCCAGCGTCATCAGCTTGGAAGGAATCTGCCGCAGCACCATGCCCACGTTGCCCCGGGCCTTCAGCACGCTCACGCGGAAACGCGCCGCCGTCCCGAAACTGAATCCGAAATCCACCCCGCCGATTTCCCGGACTTTCTGCTGGTAATTTTCGGAAGTGACGCTTTTCATCAGCCGCTCGGTGTCTTCCGGGGCCAGCGGCGGCGCGTCCAGCGGGCGCAAGCCGCCATGCACGCGCAGCATCGGCGGCAGGCCGACGGCGAGGTGCAGGTCCGACGCGCCCTCCTCCACCACCAACTGCAGCAGATCGGTCATGGTCACCGCGGCCGGAGCGCTCATGTTTCATCTCCCATGGTAATACCCAGCACCTCTTCCAGGGTGGTGATGCCGGCGACCACTTTCCGCAAACCATCCTCCCGCAGGGAGCGCATGCCTAATTCGCGGGCGCGCCGGCGCAAATCGTCCGCGGACACCTTGTTGTAAATCATCGCGCGCACGTCGTCATTCATGACGAAAATCTCGTACAGGCCCTTGCGCCCGCGATAGCCCGTGTGCGAACAGGCGGCGCAGCCGGCGCCCTTGACCAACTGCGCCTGGCGCATCTGCTCAGCCGCGGGGCCCAGCATTTTCAGTTCCTGTTCGGTGGGCTGATAAGGCTCCTTGCATTTATCGCAAATTACCCGCACCAGCCGCTGGGCCATGGTGGCGCGGATGGAAGTCGCCAGCAGGAACGGCTTGACGCCGATGTCCAGCAAGCGGGTAATGGCGCTGGGCGCGTCGTTGGTATGCAGGGTGCTGAAAACCAGGTGGCCGGTCAGCGAAGCGTTGATGGCGATTTCGGCCGTGTCGTAATCGCGGATTTCGCCGACCATAATGATGTTCGGGGCCTGGCGCAGCATGGAACGGAGCACCGCCGGGAAATCCAGACCGATATCCTCGCGGATTTGGACCTGGTTGATGCCGGCGATCTGGTATTCCACCGGGTCTTCCGCCGTGATGATCTTGCGGTCCGGCCGGTTCAGATGGTTCAGGCAGGCGTAGAGGGTGGTCGTCTTGCCCGAACCGGTGGGCCCGGTGATCAGGAGGATGCCGTCCGGCAGAGCGATCAAGCGCTCGAACGTCTGCTGGTCATCGGCGAAAAATCCCAGCTTGGGCAATCCCAGCGCCAGGTTCTGCTTGCTGAGAATACGCATGACTATGCTTTCGCCGTGCGAGGACGGCACGGTGGACACGCGCAAGTCCAGGTCTTCGCCGGCGACGTTGATCTGGATGCGCCCGTCCTGCGGCACACGCTTTTCGGCGATTTTCATGCCGGCCATCAGCTTGAGCCGGCTGATGATCACCGCCTGCAGCCGCTTGGGCGGGCTTTCCACCTCGTGCAGCACGCCGTCAATGCGGTAGCGCACCCGGAAGCGTTTTTCCAGGGGCTCGAGGTGGATATCCGAGGCGCGGCTGCGCTGGGCTTCCAGGATGATCAGACTGACCAGCTTGATGATGGGCGCGTCGTTGTCGGTGGTGGAGGCATCGTCCGCCATCTCGCTCATGTTGACCGACATTTCCGTGCCATCCGCCGTACCCTGTTCCAGCAATTCCTCGATGGACTTCTCGGCGCGGCCGTAATAATGATCCAGGGCCACTTCGATTTCCTCGTCGGACGCCACGACGCCTTCGACGTTGCGCTTCAGAATATAGCGCAGGCTGTCCAGGGTTTCGATATTGAGCGGATCGCTCAAAGCCACGGTCAGGGAGTTGTCGGCGATGTGCACCGGCACCACCTTGTAGCGGCGCGCGATTTCCGCGGGCACCTGCTGGATCACCTCGTTGGGGATGTCATGGTCCGCCAGCACGATGACATCCATGCCCAACTGCATGGCCACGGTCTTCAGCACTTCCATTTTGGAAAGCACGCCCTCTTCCACCAGCAGGTCCACCGGGCTTTTATGGGTCTGCTCCGCCCGGCGCCGCGCGCTCTCGATCTGGTCCGGTTTGACCAGGCCGACATCCCGCAGGATTTCAATGATATAATCGTCGTTGCCGGTCACGATGTGATCCCTTGTTATGACAAACGTTTTTCCAACAATTCGCGCACGAGGCGGGGGTTGGCCTTGCCCTTGCAATGGCGCATCACCTGGCCGATCAGGAACTGCAGCGCCGCGGCCTTGCCGGCGCGGAAATCTTCCGCGGACTTGGGCTGCTCCGCCAGCACCTGCTCCACCACGGGCGCCAGGGCGCTGTCGTCGCTGATCTGCGCTAAATTCTGCTCGGCGACGATCCGCCCCGGCATGCCGCCGCTGGCGCATAACTGGGCAAAGATAGCTTTGGCGGTCGGCATGTTGACGGCCTGGTTTTCCGCCAGCGCCGCCAGTTCCGCCAGCGCCGCGGGCGTCACGGCCGCGCGGCCGATGGCCAGGTTGTTTTCCGAAAGATACCGCAGCATCTCCGTCATCATCCAGTTCGCCACCGCCTTGGCGGAAGCCGGCGGGCGCGCGGCCGCAGCGAGGCGCGCGGCTGTTTCGAAATAATCCGCCACGGCCTTGTCCGCGGCCAGCACCCGGGCATCGTAGGCGGTAATCCCGTATTCGCGTTCCAGGCGTTCGCAGCGCTGGCGGGGCAGTTCCGGCAGGGTTGCCGCCCAGTCCTGGAGCTGCGCGGCGGTCAGAACCACCGGCGGCAGGTCGGGATCCGGGAAATAACGGTAATCGTGGGCGTCTTCCTTGGTGCGCATGGAGGCGGTCACCCCCTGCTCGCCCAGCCACCGGCGCGTCTCCTGGCGCACCGCGCCGCCGCCGCGCACAACTTCCATCTGGCGCGCAATTTCAAATTGCAGCGCCTGGAACACGCCTTTAAAGGTGTTCATGTTTTTGATTTCGGTTTTGACGCCGAGCGCGCTTTGGCCCGCCGGCCGCACACTGCAATTGATATCGCAGCGCAGGTTGCCCTCCTCCAGGTTGCACGGGCTGATGCCCCCGTACACCAGGATCTGCTTCAAGGCCAGTAGAAACGCGAAAGTCTCTTCCGGCGAATGCAAGTCCGGCTCGGTCACGATTTCCATCAACGGATGCCCGGCGCGATTGAAATCCACCCGGCTTGTCTCCCGGTAATGCATGTTCTTCGCCACATCTTCCTCGAGATGAATCCGGGTCAACCGCACGGTTTTGGCTTCCGCCGCGCCGCCTTCGGCGCCGCCCGGCAGGGCGACGCCGGCTTCCCGGCCCAGCGCGAAAGACAGGGAACCGCCCAGGCACAGCGGCTGGTCGTATTGTGAAATCTGGTAGTTTTTCGGCATGTCGGGGTAAAAATAGTGCTTGCGGTCGAACTTGCTGCGGGGATTGATCCGGCAGCCCAGCATCATGCCGGCCAGCACTGTCAAGCGCACGGCCTCGGCGTTGATCACCGGCAGGGCGCCGGGATACCCCAGGCAAACCGGGCAGACCAGCGTGTTGGGCGGCGCGCCGAAATCCGTGCCGCAGGCGCAGAACATCTTCGAACGCGTGTCCAATTGCACATGGATTTCCAACCCGATGTCGGCGGTCATGTTTGCTTGCGTTTCCATTCCCGATCACACCCGAATTATGCGCCGCGGCGCGGCCAGCCGGCCGCCTGCTCGTACGCGTGGCCGACGCGCAGGATGACGTCTTCGCGGAAAGCCGGCCCGACAACCTGCAACCCCACCGGCAACCCGGCGGCGGTGAAGCCGCAGGGCACGGACAGGGCGCAGTTTCCCGCCAGATTGGCCGGCACGGTGAAAATATCGCCGAGATACATCTGCAGCGGGTTGTCCAGCACCTCGCCCAGCTTGTAGGCCGCGGTTGGCGTCACAGGCGCCAGGAGGGCGTCGCATTCCCGGAACGCCCCGGCAAAATCGTCGCGGATGAGCGCCCGCGCCTTCTGGGCGCGGACGTAATAGGCGTCGTAATACCCGCTGCTCAAAACATAAGCCCCCAGGATGATGCGCCGCTTGACCTCGGCGCCGAATCCAGCGGCGCGGGTGCGGCAATACATTTCATCCGGATCGGCGGCATCCGCCGCCCGGCGGCCGTAGCGCACGCCGTCGAAACGCGCCAGATTGGCGGAAGCCTCCGCGCAGGAGATGATGTAATACGCCGCCACGGCGTGTCTGGTCGTGGGCAGGCTGACTTCCGTCAGCCGTGCGCCCAGCCGCTCGCACGCGCGGATCGCCGTTTGCACGGCCTGCTCCACTTCCGGGGCAATGCCGCCGACGAAATATTCGCGCGGCAACCCCAGCCGCAAGCCCCGCAAATCCGGCTGCAGCGCCGCCTGTAAATCCGGCAGCGGCAGGTCGGCGGCGGTGGAATCCAGGGGATCGCTCCCGCCCATCACTGCCAGCAGCCGGGCGGCGTCGGCAACCGTTTTCGTCAGCGGCCCGATCTGATCCAGGGAAGAGGCGAAAGCCGTCAGTCCGTAGCGCGACACGCGGCCGTAGGATGGTTTCAGGCCCACGCAGCCGCAAAAGGCCGCGGGCTGCCGCACCGATCCGCCGGTGTCCGAGCCCAGGGCGGCCAAAGCTTCATCCGCCGCCACCATCGCCGCCGAGCCGCCGCTGGAACCGCCCGGCACCCGGGAAGCATCCCAGGGATTGCGGGTGATTTTGACCGCGGAATTTTCCGTGGTCGAACCCATGGCGAATTCATCCATATTGGCGCGTCCCAAAAAAACCGCGCCGGCGGCGCGCAGGCGGGCGATCGCCGTGGCATCGTAAGGCGCCGTATAGCCCTCCAGGATGCGGGAAGCGCACCCGCAAGGTTGGCCGGCAACGTTGATGACATCCTTGACGGCCAGGGGCACGCCCAGCAGGGGCGCGCGGCGGCCGTCGCGCCGCTGGGCGTCCGCTGCGCGCGCCTGGCGCAGCGCGTCCTCTTCATCCAGGTGAACATAGGCGCCCAGTTCGCCGTCCCGGGCGCGGATGGAATCCAGCAAATCGCCGACCAGCTCTTCCGAGGTACAGCCGCCCTGATCGAGCATATCCACGGCCTGCCCGACCGTCAGAGTATTGAATTGCGGCATGGGCATCCTCAAACGATTTTCGGCACTATGAATTGTTCGCCGTCATGGCGGGGAGCATTGGCCAGCACTTTTTCCCGCGGCAGTCCCGGGCGCGGCTCATCCAGCCGCAGCACGTTGCACCGGGGCATCGTCTGCGCCATCGGCTCGACTTGGTCCACATTCAGTTCCGCCAGTTCGCGCATGTAGCCCACCACCCGGCCCAACTGCTGCTGGAACAGGCTGGTTTCCGCGGGCGTCAACGCCAGGCGCGCCAGGCGCGCCACATACGGCACATCAATTGCATCCTGCCCTGCCGGGGCACTTCGGTCGGTTTGCATGCTTGATTTAATAGCGTATCCGGGATGGTTTGTCAATTGTCGCCTGCGCAAAAGCTGGGGGCCGTCACGACTGCGTCATTCTCGGCGGCTCGCCCGGAGGTCTCGCCCTACCCACGACAAATGCTTGTGAAACGGTAGGGCGAGGTCTCCGTACCGAGCCGTCTGTTCTGAGAATGACGCAGCCCTCTGTAGGGACCGGCAGTTTTTCACCGGCAATATGACTTTCGACTCTCCGATAAACACGGCGTTAAGTGCCCGGCGCATTTCCGCCTGCTCCGCCCAGGGCCTCCGGGGATTGGTATGCACTGCGAAAAAGCCGTGTCGGGGCAGTTGGGCCGCACGTCCAGCACGACCGTCTCCGAACCGTCGCAGGTAAGATCCTGGGCGCAGGGGTGACGGATGCAAATCGCCGCATCCGCCGGATCAACCCAGCGCGCGGATTTCCCCGGGCGTCAATTCCCGCCAGCGCCCCGGATGCAAGCCCAGCAAAGTCAAGCCGCCGATCCCGGTGCGGACCAGCCGATGCACCCGCAATCCCGCCCGTTCGCACAGGCGGCGCACCTGGCGGTTGCGCCCTTCGGCCAACCGGAATTCCAGCATAATCCGTCCCGCCACGGCGCCGGCGCGCAATACTGCCACGGCCGCCGGCCGCGTGGTATAGCCATCCTCCATGGTCAATGGCTCCCGCAAGCTTTGCAGGACGCGGGGATTGACAGGGCCGCTGACGGCCACCTGGTAGGTTTTAACGCAGCCGTAACGGGGATGCATCAACCGCTGCAGCAACGCGCCGTCATTGGCGAGCAAAACCAATCCTTCACTGTCCTTGTCCAGACGCCCGGCCATCCGCAAGGCGCGGTCGGCGGCCGGCAACAGGTCGTAAACCGTACGGCCGGCGGCGGCCGTGCACTGGTATCCCCGGGGCTTATAAAGCAGCACCGCGCGGCCAGGCGGAGCGGCGGGGGCGACCGGCCGGCCGTCCAGCAGCACGCGGTCGGACGCCGGCGTCACCGATTCGCCGAGCATTGCCGGACGGCCGTTGACCTGCACCCGGCCGGCGCGAATCAACTCTTCGCAGGCGCGGCGCGAGCCTGCGCCGCGCGCGGCCAGAAATTTCTGCAGCCGCATGGGGCCGTCGGGAACATGAGAGGGAAAGGGTACGCCCTTCATAAAAACGATGTCAGGGGACTGGATGGTTCCGGAGTATCGCCGGCGGACATCAGGCCCGCCCGGCGGGCCTGGCGGCCGGCGCGCACCGCCTGCGCAAAAGCCGCAGCCATGGCCGGGGGATCGTCCGCCGCGGCGATGGCGCTGTTGACCAGCACGGCGTCGCAACCCATTTCCATGGCCGCCGCCGCCTCGGACGGGGCGCGCAAACCGGCATCCACGATGACCGGCACACGGCTGTACCGCAGGATGACTTCCAGCATGCCGCGCGTCGCCAAGCCCTGCCCCGTGCCGATGCCGGCGCCGAGCGGCATGACGGAAACACAACCAACCTCCTCCAGGCGCTTGGCCAGCACCGGATCGGCCGGAATATAAGGCATGACCATAAATCCATCCCGCGCCAGACGCCGGGCAGCCTCGTAAGTTTCCAGGGGATCGGGCATTAAATGCTGGGGATTGGGGTGGATTTCGAGCTTGATCAAGGCGCTGCCGCTGATCTCCCGCGCCAGGTGGGCGGCCCGGACGGCCTCCTCGGCGTTGCAGGCGCCGGAAGTGTTGGGCATGAGCACCAGGCCCGGCTGAGCCGCCAACGGCGCCAGCAAGTCCTCTTCCGGGCGTGCGCGATTGAAACGGCGGAGCGCGACCGTCACGATCTGCGCCCCGGCGGCCTGGACCGACGCCACCATCACCGCCGGGTTGGAAAACTTGCCGGTGCCCATCAGCAGGCGCGTAGAAAATCGGTAATCGCCGATTTGAAGAAAGTCATTCTCGGACATGTGCAAATTCAAGGACTCAACCGACAACCTGTGTCTCGCCGGCTTTATCTTCCTCCATGCTGGCCAAAGTCTCCTCAACCTGTTCCAGAGCGGTCCGGATCTCGGTCAACTGGCGCCTGATCGCCTGCAGGCCGGGCGCGGTTTTGGCGTGCAGGCGTTCCAGGTGCGCGCGCCGCGCATGCAATTCCTGGGTTTCCAGCACCAGGTTGCGCACTTTTTCCTGCAACTCCGGCGGCAAGTCGTCCAGGTCTAAAACATCCGGCGCCGACTCCTCGGCCACCCCGGTCAAGTCCGCGGTGATGCTCTTGTCAATTTCCGCCAAATCCACGTCCTCGGGAATCGGCACCTGCAACTCGGCGTTGCAATCCGGGCAGCGGATGGTCAAACCGGCGCCGCGGCGGTCAATGACCAGGCTTTTGCCGCAGTTGCCGCATTCGAACAGGATGTCATCGGCCTTGATTTCGCCTGCTCCCGCCACGTTCGCAATGATATCGTCCGGCATATGCGCCTCCGCCGATTTTTTGTTTAACTGAAAGAACTGAAAGTGTTTTAACTATCTGCATTTTATCCGCGGTATCCGCTAAAGCAAGTATTTTGTTCGCGGAGTAGCCGTGCTGCAATTTTTGATTGACCCGCGCGCGGTATTGGGTAGAATAATGCGCCGTAAGCCGGCTTTCGGCAAAGGGCGCGATAGCCAAGTGGTTAGGCACGGGTCTGCAAAACCTGTTACGCCGGTTCAATTCCGGCTCGCGCCTCCATCCCAGATACCCATGCCGGCCAATTACGGTCATGGCGTCGCAGCCGGCGCCCCCGACTTGATCTGCGCCGGCTTGTAAGTCCAACTCTGGCGGCGGCAGGCGCCGCATACCGCGCGGCCGGTAAATCCTTCCGGATAGGAACGCCTGGTAAAGGTTTCTTCGGCGAAATAGGGATGGGCGGCCATGCGCGGCAACAGCGGCGCGGCGGCTTCCGCGCGGCCGGGCCAATCCGCCCCTGCCCGGCCTTGCCGCGCCGCTTCTATCCAGGCGGCGCCCGCCTGGATGAAACCGCCGGGCGGCAGCGCCGCGCCGGCCAGGTCCACCGACGCCGGCAGGCGCCGGTAATAATCCAGTTCGCGGTTGACGCGCCGCGCCGCCTCCAGGAGCCGGGCGGCGGAAAATGCGGCCGGCCCGGCCGGCGCCGGGTCTTCCACCGGCCCCAGCAAATCGCGCCAGGGCGCCTCCTCCGGCAGGATTTGGCGGGCCACGTAATAATCCATCACATACGCCAGCAAGCCGAAGATTTCCGCGGGCGAATAATAGACGCCGCCGGCCGGATGATATGTCAAATCGCCGGCAGCGGCGGATGCCAGCGCGGCAACGTCTTGTAAACCGACGAATCTGGGAGGCCTCCGCCGGTATTGTTCCATCATGTCGGAAGTGCGCAAAAATTCCACCGCCGGCTTGGCCAGCGCGTAATCCAGGAATTGCTCGAAATCGGCGAATAATTTTTCGGTAATCCCGCGGTCATACATGCCGGCCAGGGGGATTTGCCAGGGAGCATGGATATCGCAGCGCCGGTAAAGCTGATTGGCGGAGGTCCACGTTTCGATACTGTTGTTGTACAGGAACTTATACGGATGGTTAAACAGCTTGACCACCCCGCCGCAAGCGCCGGCGGCGGCCTGGGCGTAGAGCGGCTCGAACACTTCCTGAAAAGCCTGCAGGCGGCCCGGCGCCCAGGGCTTTTCCAAGTCCATGTACGGGGCGCTGAAACACAGCGAGCCGCAGTACCACGAGAAAGGAGCATTCTCGCTTGACGGCACACCGGAAAACCCGAGCAGATCGATCCCCAATCCCTTGATGGCGTAAATGAGTTGCGGCACCTTGACGAATTCCAGGACGTAATACGCCGGCTTCCGGTCGAAAATATCGGCGAGGTCCATGATTCCCCGCGCCTCGGTGGCCATCAGCGCGGCCACGGCATCGTCCCAGGCACGTTCCTCGCAGATGCCGGCGAGGAAAGGCATCGCGCCATGGGTATTGCCGTGATAACCGATTTCATGGTCGCGCAGGGCGTTGATCACGTCCACCCGCCGGCGTTCGCGCAGTTTCCGGGCGTAGTCGCCGGTCAGGTGGAAACTGCCGGCGATCCCGCGCCGGCGCAGGATGGAGGCCAGCCGCAAAATGACGTCGTCATGTTCCGGCGTAACGAATTCCTCGGTGGCAAATGATATGATAATTTTCATTCCTGGCAGGGCTCCAGAGTTATGGTTTGGTTATTTCCATTGCGGCCGTCGAACGCGCCGTCGAAATGGAAGATCGCGCGGGTATTGCCGTCCACGGCGAACGGCGCATCCGGCGGAGTGAAATCTTCCGTGTAACGCAGGCCGTCCGATATCCGCAATTCGTCAATCACACCCTTGGCGGCGCCGCGCAATTTAATGCGGTCAGCGACCCCAGCAAGGTCGTAATCCAGGGCAAACTCCTGGCCCAGGTGCAGATAAATCGGCCATCCCTGGTTCAACTGCACACGCTGGTGTTGTTTGCCGTTGACATAGACCCAGAAGGTTTCGGAGGAGGCCCCGCGCCGGTAATCGTCGCGTTTGTATTTTGCCGCCAGATTTTCCGGCGACGTGATGGACACATCCCAGGCCAGGGCGATGTGAAGCCATTGATGCCGGCGGGGATAAATCCGCGCCTGGTTGCCGAAATGCTTGTAGCGGCCGGGGCTTTTCTCGAATTTCACGGTTTTGCCGCAGTAGAATACCAGGGCATTCTGGGGGTAATCCTCGTAAGGCGCCTGGCCGTACATGTAAACCGCACTTAAATCACCGGCCTCCAGGATCGCATGGCTGTAACGCCGGTTGGCGGGCACAACTAATTCCAGGGCATCCCAATCCGGCCGGTAAAAGAACTCGATGGTGCCGGCGCGCCCGGGGAAATTCTCGTAACCCCCTGCCAGGCTGCCGGCGCCGCGCAGAAAGGCGTAGTCCATGCGTCCGGCCAGTGCCAATCCCTGTCCGAACCGGCCCGGCGCGAAGGGCGGTTCTGCCGCCGTATTAACCGCCGGAATTGCAGCCGGCACGGCGGAGGCCGGCATGGATTTTGACGGCACAAACAAAGCCGCCGGGGCGAGATAGGTTACATACGGCGGGAGATTGATGAACTTGACCAGCGCGGGGAAGTCGGACTCGATTTTCCAGGGCCCGGGGTGGCGGCCGGCGGCGGGCAAAGTTAATTCGCCGCAGGATTTTCCGGTTTGGTCCGCCACCGGTTGACCGCCGGCGTCGGTAATCCGCACCGGGCTGCCGGCGAAAAGTTTGACCTCCGCCAGGGACGCATCCACCGCAAAATAAAACGCGCCCGGCGCTTCCAGGCCGGCCTTGCCGAGCCAGAAACCGTCCGGGCATTCCAGCACGACCTGCGCGGCATCGGTGTGGCTGATGGCAAATCCGGCCGGGCCGGCAGGATTGTCCAGTCCCAGGCGGTAATCCCCGGCCGGCAATCCGGCTGGCAGCTCGATCCGGGCGTAAAATGTTTTCAAGCCATAGGCGAATGGATCGGGTATGCCCTGCTGGCTGGCCGGCATATCAAACGGCGCAGGCTGCAAATCCGGCCCCAGGACGCGCAACTTCAGTTCTTCGGACTGGGCCACATGGAACACGCCTTCGATCCGCAGCGGCCGGCCGGGCAGTTTGCGCACCACCACCCAGGCATTGGACGGGGCGTCATGATACTTACGCAGGGCGGGGAACGGCGCCGCAGCTGGCGCCGCCGTTTCCGCCAGCGCCTTTAAGATCACCGGCGTGCTCAGGCAGGCGTGATAATTGAAATGCGTGGCATACCGGATCATTTTGTTCGCGCGGGTTTCGGGCGGCAAGGCCAGGTCTTCCGCCAGGGTGGACTGGAAATCACGCATGGCCATGCGGTTGGACAGGAAGGCGATCTTGAGGTATTTTTCGTCGCCGGTCAGCCAATAGCCGACCACATTCTCCCACCCCACCGTGCTCTGGTATTCGAACGGCGGCGACTGCTGCAGGAAACGGAATTTATACTCGATGATTTTTTCCATGCCCTGCCTGGCGCGGACATCGCCCGTCAGGCGATAATAGTCGTACAGGGCGACCAGGTTGCGCCCGGTTTTATACAGGGGCGAGGGCGACATCGCCTCGTAAATGCCGCAGGGACTGTCCAGATCGACGAACTGATGCGCCAGCGACCGCGCCATCTCCCCCAGCACCGGATCCCAGTCCATGGAATAAAGGGCGGTAATATAGCGCAAATCCACCACGCCGCGATGCGGCGCCGGCGTCTGGAGGAAATCGTGTTTTTTCAGGGCCGCCGCATGCATCTCCGCCAGTTCCAGCGTCTCCCAGTCGCCGGAAAAATAAAAATGGTACAGGTGATTGAACATATCCACCCCCGAACCGCCGGAGACCTTGCCGCTGCTCCAGCCCCAATAGAAGGGCAGGTCGTCAAAGGGCCGGCCTTTCAGGTCCAGGTCCCGGGAAATCACGGCCGAGGCGAATCCGCCCTTGACCTTGCGGGTAACGGCCTTGAATTCCGGCCATTGGGAAGATTCCGACAAACCGGCCTGCCCGGCCGTATCCCAGTGGTGCATGACCATATCGCCGGCAAACCGGTTGAACCGCTCGCCGTATTCGAAATACTTGCGTTCGCCGCTGCGCGCGTAGAGACTCCAGACATTGCGCCGCAGGTGGTAATCAATCAATCCGTTGCACCGGAACCAGCCCGGGCCCGTGACATTCGGGCAGCGGCCGCAGGCGATATAACCGGTTTGGGGAAAAACGACCTCGCCGTAGATGATGCGGTCGAAAAAGTCGGAGATATAGGCTTCTTCGCGCGGGAAACGCCGGACATCTTTGGGCAGCATCGGCGCGCCCAGGACGCCGGCGCGGCAAGTCCATTGCGGATCGGGCAAGGCCAGCACGCGCCGCGCAGCAGCAGCCGCATACTTGGCGCGGGCCGCGGTCGGAGTTCCGCCTTCAAACGTCAACAGCCACAGGGTATGGGTTTTGGCGGAGGCCGCGGCATCGCTGTAGATTTCCGCAAGCTGCTCCGGGGTAATCGCCGCATTTTTGCACCACTCGCCCCAGTATTCCCGCACCAGGGTGGCGGCGCGGAAATCCAGTTCGCGCCCGGAGCGGCCGGCCCAGAGATGCGCGGTGATGCCGTCCGGGGTGACGGTAAACTCCTTGGGGAACTGGCGCGCAAAATCGCGCAGGGTCACGCGCAAGCCGCCGGCGTCTCCGTCCAGGCCGCACCAATCGCCGCAGGCCGCGCCGCTGGCAAGTTCGCGTTCAGCGCCGCCGGCTCGCAGCGTCAGCGCGAAATGCGAGTTCGTGGCCAGGAAATGGGGATAATCGTCCTGGAGCATCCAGGCTGCGTTCCCCGGCTGCAAAGGCGCTTCCGCCGGCGGAGCGGCGCCATCCGCGGCCGTCTCGAACACCGCCTGGCGGCCCTGGAAACCGGCGGGGAATTCCAGGCCGATGTCCTTGAACCAGATGCGGTTGGTGTTTTCAGTCAGCACCAGGCGGTGCACCAGTTTGACGAATGGTGAGCCCCCGAAAAAGTGCAGCCAGACGATGCCGCGCGCGACGCGTTCGCCGTCTTCGGCGACGTACCAACCCTCGCGCCGCACCACCGTCCAAAGCGGATCCTGCACCTTGAACGAAGATTGCATTTCGCTTTGCGGGCCGCCCAGGCGCGCCCGCCGCCCATGCTGGTCCACCGTGTACGCGCCGCGGCCGCCCTGCTGGACCAGGGCGGCGCCGGGCGCCGATTTGAAATGCATCTCCGCAATCAACGGCTCGTCATCCAAAAGCAGGAAGCGCGCCGGACCCGTGTCAATCACCAGCCGGCCGGCGGTTTTTTCAACCGTGATGCCGGGCGGCGTTGCAGCGGCCGGGCCGCCGCCGGTCAAAAAATATTGCCCGGCCGGACTGGCATTGAAGTTCAGCAACAGCCAGCGGATACTCCGGTCGGCCAGCCAGGTCGCGGCAGGGGTGGCCTGGAATGGCACCGGCTGCCCTGCGGCGTCTTCTACGCGCAAGCCGGCGGCATCCTGAAGCATACCCTGGGGGAACGGGACGCCGCAAACCATCGGCCAATCCCGGTCCAGACCGGAAGGATTGTCAATTTGGATGGGGATTTTCCGGTCCAGGTCCGCCAGGACGCCCTGGGCCAGGCTCAACACGAGAACTTCCGCCAGCCGTCCAAGGCGGCCCGTCAAAAGATGTCGGCACGCCCGCATCGCACAACTCCTTAAAAATGGTCCATATCCCAGAAAACATAGTTTGAGGCGCGCAGCCGGGCAAGCAGGGCGTCCGTCGTGCGCGGTTCAAGCTTGTTGGAAATCAACTTGAACAATCCGCAGTACAAGGCGTCCTTCCGGACAAAATATTTCTGCCGGCGCATTTCATCCAGGGTCGGCGGCACGGAACGCTCGGCGATATAATCGAACAATTCCGGGAGGAAAAACTTGAACTTGAGTTCCGGGCCGGTCCGCTCGGCGAAGATGGCGCGCGCCACTGCCGCCATGGAATCCGGCTGCCCGGGGTCCCACCCCATTTCGCAGACTTCATCCGCGCCTTTCCAGACGAAATACCCGGACGGGCGGTCTCCGCCGCCGACAATCCGCAGCCGGTAATACCTTTTCTGGCGGATTTTCAAGGCGATCCACCGCCGCCAGTATTCCGGCGCGCGCTGGAACGGGCCGTTCAACCAGGCGCTCGTTGCCTCATGCATGCGCGCCAGCCAGTCGGCGTCGCGCACCGGGTCGCCCTCCCGCGCCGTGGGCGGCGCGCCCGCGGCGAGGGCAAAATTCGTCGCCATGCCGAACGCGCTCAAGGTCTGCCAGCCGCTCTTCCCATAAATCGCCGGCTCGCCGAACAGCAGCGAGACGTCGAAGCCGCATTCCCGCATGCGCTGGGTGGAATCCTCCAGCAATTGCCTGGCATACCCCCGGCCGCGGTATTCGGGAGCCGTGCAGACGCCGCCGATCGCGCCCACGCGCAGTGTCCGCCCGTTGAAAAACATCCGGCGGTCGTAAATGCCGATGCGCGCCGCCAGTTTACCATCCACTTCCAGCACGCGGTTCAAGTCCAGGTCAAAATACGGATCGGACTCAACGACGGCCTTGTAAGACGCGCGCAACGTCTGCTGGCCGGCGCCTTCCTTCCAATAGGAAACCGCCAGCAGATCATACAAGGCGTCCAGTTCACCAACCCGCAAACTTCTGATTTTCAATGTAATTCCTCTTGGATAATGTTTGATACCGGACCAGCGGGCCGCAGCGGGTGCCGCCCACGGAGATGAATTCACCGGTCAGCACAATGTCGCGCCAGCCGGGATCGCCCGCGTAGATGACGACATTGTCCCAGGCCTCCGGCTGTTCCAGCCAGAATTTGCCGGCGGCCTTGACCCGGCGCCACGGCAGCGGCGAGACCCGGTGGTTTGGCAGGCGCGGCTTTTCCACGAGTAGCGATGCGAAGACTGCGTCCACTTGCCGCAGCGCTGATCCCGCAGGCCGCATTTGATGATTTTGCCCGCCGGCACATCCGCGCAATCGTCCTGAAATACGGTTTTATATTGCATGTTGCCTGAATTTTACGCGATTTTGGCGCGGGGCAAAATCCCGGTGTTATGGTTCCCGCCAATGTCTGAAAATTATTCCATCAGGTTGCCCATGCATTGATGGGCGACGGCACCGTCGTGCGCCACTGCCAGGCTGCCGATCATCCATGCCAGCAAAAACTGAATCTCCGCATGGCGCTCCCTCCTGTAATTTCCGTAAGTTCAAGCATAACCGGCCGGCGCCGTCAAGGTTGGACGGCCGCCGACTGCAAATACCGCTGGATGTTATGCAAGCGGAACTCCAGGTTGAAAAGGCGGGAGTCAATGTACTCCGGCAATTCTTCCGGCCGGTAATACGGCGCCAGGGCGGCGGCCAGTTTCTCCCGCCAGCGCGCGCATTGTTCCAACAATCCCGGGATGCGCGCCAGGCAGGCATCCAGGCTGACCCGCTCGCCGCGGCGCGGCAGGCGATCGTAGTGCAAATTCGACAGTGATTTTTCCAGGCCGAGGGCCTGGTCGGCCATCTCCGCGCGGAAGAGATCGAACTCGCACCAGAGCTGCAACATCGCAAAATGTTCCCGGCCGCGCCTGATTTGCGGCTCGAGTACACTCAAGCAATTGCGGGCATAATGCGGATGGACGCCCATGTACCGGTAAATTTTGGCCACTTCCGCGGCCGCCGCCGGCGCCCCGAACAGGCGTCCGGCGGCAATGGCCGCAAAATCCTCGAAGCGGGTGGCGGGCGTCCACAGGTACTGGGCGGTGGCGGCCATGGCGTCGAGCGCCGACAGCCAGGGGCTGTAGGGCGGACGCGAGCCGCTGCTGCGCGACCAGGACGAAATGACCACCCCCTGCAATCCGGCGCCGGCGGCGTAATCGGCCCAGTTGGCGATGTTGTTGATCCGGTCAATAATATTGGGCTGACCGAAATTCCAATCGCACTGCCCGCTGCGGGCGGCGCCTACGCCCAGCACGCGGTAGCCCTGGCGCATGAAATATTCCGCATGGGCGGACAGCTTGCCGATACCGGTCGCCGAATCCGGCTGGAGGTATTCCCGCGCGAATTCCACGGCCTTGGGTCCGGCATTTTCAAGGTAATGCTCCGCCAGCACCGGCATTTCGGGATGGTCGGCGCAGTACTTCCGGGTGTAACGCAGCCGGCCGTTCCAGGCCATGCGCGGGCTGCCGCGCGAGGTCGGCAGGGTATATATCCACTCGCACAGGATAATATCCTTCGGCAACCGGGCGACCTGCTCGGGTGTATCGCTGCGCCAGAACATGTCGCACCACATCATCGTCTGCTTGCCCCGCGCCTGCAGATGCCGGTGCATTTCCTCCACCTGGGCGCAAAACACATCCAGCTTGGTTTCGCCGCGCTGCAGCCGCTCCCTGCAACGCGGGCAGGACGCCAGGCTCCAGGTTTCATCCGCGCCGATGTGGAAGTATTGGTCCGGCCCGTGCAGGGCCAGCACCTCGTCCAGCATGGTTTTAACGGTTTGGACGGCATCAGGATTGGATGGACAGATTTCACTGACTTCCTCGCCCTCGCGCAACGCCGCAAACCGGTCGTGCTTCAGGACGTAATTCAAGTGGCCGTGCGTCTGCACCAGCGGGATGACGGTCATGCCCGCGGCCCGGCAATGCCGCAGGAAGGCATCCCATTCCTCCAGCTTAGGCGAACCGGGCAGCGTGATTTCGGGCGCGAAACGGAACGGGAAGCGGTCTTCATACTCCAGCAGCAGCGCGTTGATTTTCCAGCGGATCAGCCGGTTGGTGAAGTCGTATAAGCCCTCCAGCGACGGCAGGCCGCCCTTGCAATCCAGGTGGTAGCCGCGCAGGGCGATATCCGGATAATCCGCGATTTCGGCGCAGGGCAAACGCCCGCCGCAGATTTCCGCCAGTTGCAGCAAAGTGCGGAAGGCGTGCGCAAACCCGGCGGAGGCCGCCGCGGCGATAACCACCCCGTCCCGCTCAATGCGCAGCGCATAAGCCTCCGGCCGGCACGCCGCCGGAACCGGCATCGTTCCTGGCAAAACTGCCGCGCCGGCCGTTGTCCCCAGCGCCAGGCGGCCGTCCGGCGCCGGCCGGCGCCGCGGCTGAATGCGCAGGGTGGCGCAAAATGCATCCAACAGGCTGCCGGCAGCGTTTTCCGGTACAGCCGCCTCCCCCAGGGCGCGGACATCCAGAAAACCATCCTTCCGACACAATGATTTCGGCGCGGGCAGCAGGCGGATCTGATCGGCATTATTTTGCATGAGTGCGGCTCCTGGCAGGCGGTTGAGCGGTGGAATCGCGGATAATCAAAGCGGCTTCCAGCACGATGGATTCGGGCAGCAGTGCGCGCTGGACTTCATTGCCTTCGATCCAGGCCACCAGCAGCCGCGCGGCGGCATCGGCTTTTTCGTTCATCTTTACGCCGACGGTGGTCAAACGGGGGCGCACGGCGGCGGCTAAGGGCAAATCGTCAAATCCCACCACCGAGATATCCCGCGGGACCAGCAGCCCTAAATCGCTCAGGCCGGCGATGGCGCCGGCGGCGAATTCGTCATCCTCGCACAAGAGGGCGGTCACCCCGCCCCGCCGGCCGGAGACCGCGCGCGCCATCTGCACGGCGCTGGCAAACGAATTGTTTTCCAGACGGACCGGCACGGCAAACCAGCGGGGCGCCAGGTCGTATTGCCGGCAGAGAACGGGGTAAGCGGCCTGGCGGCCGGGATCGGACTCGTTGTAGCCCAGGAAGCCGATGCGGCGATGCCCCAGTTCGTACAGATGCCGGAAGGCCTGGGTCAACCCGCTGACATTGTCCGTGGTCACCATGCGGACAGCGGGATCTGCCGTCACCTGGCGCCGGATGGTGACCAGTGGCAGCGCCCGCGGGAGTCCGGCGCAACGGGCAACCAGTTCGCGTTCGTGCTTGGCATACATGCAGATCACGCCCGCCAGGTGGGTAACATCCAGGAACCCGCCGGCGGCGGGGGCGGATGCGGTCAGGTCCACCATGACCGGCGTGTATCCCAGTTCCCGGATGCGCAGGGACAATTTTTCAATCAGACTGTAAGTGGCATAGGCGTTTTGCGGCTGGGTAGTGATGCCGATCAGCCGGGTTTTTTTGAGGCGCATTAACCGGGCAGCCGCATTGGGGACATAGCCCATCTCACAGGCGGCCGCCAGCACTTTCCGGCGCGTGCCCGGCGCATAGGAAAAGCCGTCGGCATTGCGCAGGATACGCGATACGGTCGTATGGCTGACACCCGCCTGGCGGGCCACATCCAGAATATTGCCGGGCACTTGACGGCTCCCTTAATTAACGTTTTATGTTAACGTGTGCATAGTAGCCAAAGCCGGAGCAGTGTCAACCATAATTTTGGCGCAATAATTACGGCATATTGCGGCATATTTTGCAGTCCGGCAAATAAAATGCCCGTCGATCCCATGTTTTATCGCAGACTACGCTGGGATAAACGTTTAACAGTTAATTGGTTTTGATTTTGCCGGAAGAGGCTGTCCATCTGCCCCTCTGATCCCCTGCCCCTACCGCGCAAACAAACTGCTGAATTGATTTCTACCGGCGCTTGGTGTATCTTGTACGGACAGTTGTACAAACATGCATGCCAGTGACGAGCGGGATGATGTCCGATCAAATGTATATCAACAGGGAATTGCAGGCCGGCAATCTCCGCCGGCTGCTGCAGGCTGGGGGCTTCCGGTTTATTGACGCTCAGACCCCGTGGTTTCCTTACACTTCCGGGCAAATTGGACCTTATTACGTTCAGAGCGTGGATATCGAAAAAGACGGCGAAGCCTACGCCGCGGCGATCGAATCGCTGGCCCGGTTGATCCGGGACTGGGGGATTGAATTCGATGTGATTGCCGGCGGCGAAACCCGCGACTGGGATTTTTCCAACCCTTGCGCCGCAGCCATGCGCAAGCCGCATGTTAAAATTTACAAGGACGGCCGGATGCTGGGCGCCGATGTCCGCGGCCGGCGCGTGCTGCACGTGGTGGACTTGAATAACGAGGGCTCATCCGTCCGCGATTACTGGCTGCCGCTGGTGACCCGCCGGGGCGGCCGGATGGCCGGCGTGGCCGCCTTTGTCGACCGCATGGAAGAAGGCGTAGGCGTCATGCGTGAACTGGGGCTGCCCCTGGCGGCCGTGGCGCCCCTCGATCAGGCCGCCTGGCAAATCGCCCTGGACGGCGGCTACGTTTCCCTTGCGACGCATGCCGACCTGGTGGCGCGCCAGCGCGATCCGCTGGCCTGGGCGCTGGACCGCCTGGCCCGCCACCCCGAGCCGCTGCGCCAGATGCTGCAAGACGCCCAAAACCGGAACAAGGCTTTAAAGATCATTGCATTTTATAAAAAACATCAACCCGGATTGGAGCGGCTGGCCGATTGAAAATTGATCCACACGTGCATTGCCGCGACGGGCAGGAATCCTACAAGGAAACCATTGCCCATGTTTTCACCCTGTGCGACCAACAGGGCGTGGACATGATTTTCGACATGCCGAACACCGCGCCCCCGCTGCTGGCGGCGGCGGACCTGGAACGGCGCCTGGCCTTGGTCCCCCGCGCCGCGCGCGGCCGGTACAAAACTTTCATCGGCGCGACGGCCGACCCGGACCAGTTGCGCCAGGCGGCCGCCCTGGCGCGCGCCCACCCCGCCGATGTCGCCGGCCTGAAACTCTATGCCGGCCCATCCGTCGGTTCTTTGGCCGTCGGCGCGCCGGCGGCGCAAGCCCTGGTTTACCGCATCCTGGCGGAATGCGGCTTCACCGGCGTGCTGGCCGTGCACTGCGAGAAAGCCGCGCTTTTAAGCGATATTTTTAACCCGGCGCAGCCGGCCTCCCATGGCGCCGCCCGGCCGCCGGCCGCGGAAGCCGCATCCATCAACGACCAGGTTGACTGTGCGCGCGCGGCGGGGTTCCGCGGCACGCTGCACATCTGCCATGTCTCCACTGCCGCCGCCCTGGACGCCATCCGCCGCGCCCGCCAGGCGTCGCCGGGGCCGGCCCTGAACATAACCTGCGGCGTCACGCCGCACCACCTGCTGTGGTCCGAAGAGCGGATGCAGGAGCCCGCGGGCCTGCTTTACAAGGTCAACCCGCCGCTGCGGCCGGCGGCGGACACCGCCGCCCTGCGCACCGCCTTAAAACTCGGCGAGATCAACTGGATCGAAAGCGACCATGCGCCCCATGCGCTGTGCGAGAAACTGTATCCGCCCTATGCCTCGGGCTTTCCTTCCCTGTGCCTTTACCGCCGCCTGGTCGGGGAAATGCTGCCGGCCTGGGGGCTGGATGCCGCAACCATTAACCAAGCGACCGGCGGCAATATCCGCCAGGTCTTTCAAATGGAGCCATAAAAACATGAAAATCCATGAACTCGCCGGCGTCAAGGTCGGCATGTGCGTTTCAGGCGGACTGGACAGCCGCACCCTCGCCCATAAACTCCGGGAAACCGGCGTCAAGGTTTTGTGTTTCACGGCCGACCTGGGGCAGCCGGATGAAACCGACATCCGCAATGTTGTCAAAAAAATGGCGCCATGCGGCGTGCGCACCATAATCGTGGACCTGAAAAAGGACATGGCGGAAGCCTGTTTCCAGGTGCTGAAAGCCCAGGCCATGTACGACGGCGGCTACTGGAACAGCACCGGCATTGCCCGGGCGGTGACCGTCCGCGGACTGTTGCCGGCCATGCGCCAGCAGGGCTGCATGGTGCTGGCCCACGGCGCCACCGGCCGGGGCAACGACCAGGTGCGCTTTGAGAGGTACACCAACGTGCTGGAGCCGAAAATGCGCGTGTATGCTCCCTGGCGCGATCCGGAGATGTTGCAGGAATTCCCCGGCCGCACGGAAATGGCCGCCTACCTGAACCGGCATGGCATTCCGGCCTTTGCCGGCGGCCGGAAAAAATATTCCACCGACGCCAACCTGGCCGGACTGTCGCATGAAGCGGAGGACCTGGAAAGCCTGCAGACCCCCTGCACGATTGTCGAGCCGACCATGGGCGTCTGGCCTGCCGCGGCGCCCAACCGCGCGGAGAAATTCCGCGTGCGCTTTGTCCGCGGCCGCGCCGCGACCGTCAACGGCAAAAAAGCCGATCCCCTGGCCATCATGCAGTTGGCCAACCGCATCGGCGGCCGGCACGGCATCGGCATGAAAAACGCCCTGGAAAACCGGGTGATCGGCACCAAGAGCCGGGGCGTGTACGAGGCGCCGGGCATGGAACTGCTCGGACGGTGCCTGGCGTTCGTTTACCAGGCGGTCATGGACCGCCGCGCCGCCGCCCTGTTCCGCCAGCTATCCGCGCTGGTGGCCGACCAGATATATGACGGACGCTATTTCGATCCGGCCACCCGGGCGGCGCAGGCGGCGATTGACGAATTGGCGCGGCATGCCGGCGGCGAGGTGGAAGTCGAGCTTTACAAGGGCAATATTCATTTCCGCCAGCTGACGGACTGCCCGGCCTCGTTATACAATCCCGCCGATTCCTCCATGGAAAAAAGCGAAGGGCTGAACCCGGTCAGTTCGCAGGGATTTATCGAGGTCCAGAGCGTCGAAGCGCGCAGCCTGGCGCGCGCGGGCCAGATTCGCGGACGGATTTAACGGCGATTATTCACGCGCCGTGATATTCATGGATCGGGCCGGCGCAATTGAAGATCACCGCCAGCAGCGCCGTGCGCGCCCACATGCCGTTGCGCACCTGGCGCCAATACACCGCCCGCGGATCGCGGTCAACCTCCACGGCGATTTCCCGGCGGCGCGGCAGGGGATGCATGACCACCGCCTGCGGCGGCAGGATTTTCAGATGCGCGGCGGTGAAATGGAACCTGGTCAAATCGATGCGGCCGCTCTCGCCGGCGGTCCGGTCCCATTCATCCTGGATGCGCGTCATGTACACGGCGTCCGCCTGCGGCAGAACCTTTTCGAAATCATCGCCCAGCGAATTTTCAACGCCCGCGGCGTCCAGCAGATCGAGGATGTCCCGCCCGATCTGCAGTTGGGGCGGCGCGATGAAATACTGGCGCACGCCCTGGTAGTTCGTCAGCAGGTAAGCCAGCGAGCGCACGGTCCGGCCGCGCGCCAGGTCGCCGACGAACACCACCGTCTTGCCGTCAATCCCGCCGCGCTTCTCGAAACTGCGCTGGAGGGTGTAAACATCCAGCAGCGCCTGGGTGGGATGCTGGTCCTTGCCCGAGCCGGCATTGATGATCGGCACCGGGCGGTCCGACTGGGAAAACGTCCAGGCCATTTTCTCGGCCAGCCCGCCCACGGCCGAGCGCATGATAATCACGTCGGCGAAGGAACTGAACGTGCGGATGGAATCCTCCTGGGTCTCGCCCTTGATTTCGCTGGAGGTGGCGGTATCCCGCACTTCCACCGTCTTCATGCCCAGCATCTGGCAGGCGGAATGGAACGAAAGAAACGTGCGCGAACTTGGCTGGGTGAAGTACAGCATGGCCGTCTTGTGGGAAAGCTGGGCGCGCAGGAAATCCATGCCGGCCTTGGTTTTGGCGATATGCCGGATGCGCGTCGCCAATTCGCACAAGTCTTCCAGCATGGCGCGGGTAAACTGCTGCGCCAGCAGCACGTGAAACAACCGGCCGTCGCGGTCGAACAGGCGCGCCTTGCCGCAAGGAGGCATTTGCGCCAACTGCTCCCACGTGAGTTCTTCCCTGCCCTTGCCCGTCTGGCACATTTATTCCTCCAGGTCCGTCAAAGTTGCCACCATCACCGCCTTGATCGTATGCAACCGGTTTTCCGCCTGGTCAAACACCCGCGAAAACTGCGCCTCGAACACGTCGTCCGTCACCTCCAGCGCGCCGATCTCGCGGGTCAATTCCGTGTCCCGGTTATGAAAAGCCGGCAGGCAATGCAGGAAAATCACGCTGTTATGCTCCAGGTTGCCGGTCTGGCGCATGAGCGGCAGATTCACCTGGTACGGCATCAGCAACCGGCAGCGTTCCTGGAATTGCGCTTCCTCGCCCATGGAAACCCAGACGTCGGTGTAAACCACGTTGGCGCCGCGGACGGCTTCCGCCGGATCGCGGCATACCGTCACCGTCGCGCCGCTGGCCCGGGCCAACCGGCGCGCTTCCTCCAGGACGCCCGGCTCGGGGACCAGCTCCGGAGGAGTGCAATCCACGAAATGCGCGCCGGCCATGGCGCAGCCGGTCATCAGCGAAGTGCAGACATTGTTGCGCCCGTCGCCGATAAACACCACCTTGATCCCCTTCAGCGCGTGAAAGTACTCGCGGATGGTCATCAAATCCGCCAGCGCCTGGGTGGGATGGAATTCGTCCGTCAACCCGTTCCACACCGGCACGCCGGCATATTGCGCCAGGATTTCCACCGTCGCTTGCTTGAACCCGCGGAACTGGATGCCGTCGTACATCCGCCCCAGCACCCGGGCGCTGTCCTTGATGGATTCCTTTTTGCCGAGGTGAATGTCGCGGGCGCCGAGGTATTCCACACTCCCGCCCTCGTCCACCGCGGCGACGGTGAAAGCCGACCGGGTGCGGGTGGACGCCTTTTCAAAAATCAGGGCGATGCTCATGCGGCGCAGACGGTCGCCGCGGATGCCCAGCGCCTTCATACGCTTCAACTGGTCCGCCAAATCCAGCAGCCCGATCATTTCCTCATGCGTGAGATCGGCCAATTTCAGCAGGCTGCGCCCCTTGAGTTTCAGTTTATTTTTCATGCTCAACCAAACCTAAACGTTTGCATCAAAGCATAGCGCATTATCGGGGTTTTGCAATGAATTTTTACGGCGGGGGTGGATGCGACGAATCGTTCCCGGAAGTGCTGCTGAAAACGAGATGCGCTGCAAAGAGCAAGTCGTTCGCATGGGAACGACTCAGTTAGCCGCCCCCAGACGGGACTGGCCGCCCTGCCAGGATTATGGCCACGCAAAGAAACTCGTTGAAACAAGTCAACTCGTATTATATTATATCTGCATTGTTCCGTCCGACGACCCGCCTCCTGCGAACGCCCGTTGGGCTGGCAAAGCACGACATTGGTTTTTTGCGGATTTTTTGTATTTACCTTGACACCCGATGCCGGAAAGTTCAAGATATTTGTGTCTGCTTGAACATACCAACATCAGGCAACTATACATTAAAAAGGTATTATAATATGCCAAACCGCTTCTTCGGCTCTTCCGCCCGCTCTTTATGGATTCGGGGTGCGGCGCGCTTCTGCTCTGCCGCGATGTTGCTCGCCCTGGCGCCGCCATTGGCGCAGTCCGCGGCGCCCTGCGTTGGAATTCTCTGCCACGGGGAGCGGCGGAACAATGAAGGGATTTATCTCGCCCTGCAATCCGCGGCCGAGATCGGAGAAACGCGTTATGTGGATACGCTCGCGCCCGCCGGCCTCCAGGGCCTTGACGCGCTGATCGTGCCGCCGGCGCCGGATGGGCGCATGCTGGCCGCGGGCCGGGAAACGCTCCGGCAGTGGGTGGCGGAAGGGCATGGGGTCATGCTGCTGCACGACGCGGTCGGCTACCGGAAACACTCCGTGCTCTTCCCGGAAATCGCCAGGGGCGTCGGGAATCCGTTCAACCGCGAGACCGGGTACGGCACAGAATGCATCGTCACGATCCAGCATCCGGCCGTCAGGGGATTCGAGCCGCCGGCCCTTGTCGAGCATGCGTACTATGACCAGGTTGTGATGGAGCGCGGGCCGGAAGGCGTTGTCCTGGCGCGCGAGGCCATCGTGCTGGACGCGGAATTGCGCGGCGGCGGTGAACCGGTCATTGTGGCCGGGACGCTGGGCAAAGGTCGGGTAGTGGCGAACGGACTGCTGGTCGGCTTTGACGAAACCGTCAAACCGAAGGCGCCGAAAGGCGCGGAACAGAAATTATTGATCGGTCTTGTACAATGGCTGGCCGGCGCAGGCGATCACCCGCAAAAAAACGATTTGGGCCCCGACGTGAAAGTGACGCGCAGCCGCGCAACGGAGGGCGGCGCGGGCGAACAGGACGTCTGGCAGAAAATCGCCGGGATTCAGAACCAGGCGCTCGAGCCCTGGTCCGGCGAATGGGGCCGGAGCGCAAAGCCGGCGCCTGCCCCGGTGGCAATCTCGCGATTCCGAACGCCGATCGAGTTCCCGGAGGCGGGGTTGCGGCCGAGCGGATACACCCCCGTTGCGGACGGCTGGGTTCGCGTCGATTTGCGGGACGAGTGGAAATGCCGGCCGATTCCGAACAGCGAGGCCAATCCAGCGGATGACGAAGGCACGCGGCAGGCGTTCTTCCAACCGGAGCATGACGACCACGCGTGGACCAACCAGCCCGTGCCCGCGGAAAGCCGGCGCACGGACACGAAAGAGACCGGCATCATCTGGTATCGGCGTTCCGCCGTCCTGCCTCCGCTCAAGGCCGGGCAGCGCGTCCTCCTCTCCTTCACCCGCTGCGGGATCGAAACCAAGGCGTGGGTGAACGGCAAGTACGCGGGAATGCGCGTGGGCGGCACAACTCCGTTCGAGTTCGACGTGACGGACATGGCCAGGGGCGGAGAGACAAATCTGGTCGCCCTCAGGGTCTATGACATTCGCAAGCCGAACGCCTCGTACACGCTGCCGGACGGACAGGTTTGCATGAAAAGGCCATACTACGTTTCAGCCGGCCATCTCTGGGGCGAGGCCGCCCTGACCGTCAAGCCGGAGCTCTATTCGGTCCGGACGCTGATCACTCCCCGCCTCGCGTCGTCGGAAATCGAAGTGGATGCATGGCTGTTCAATCCCGGGCCGGAGCGGAAAGTCTCCCTGGCCCTGTGCGTGGCGCCGGTTCCGCCGCCCCTGGCGAAAGGCGCGGGCGCGCCCTCGTCGGCGGCGGCCGGGTCCGTCAGCCTCGCGCCGGGCGTCCAGCGGCTGGCGTTCCGGGTTCCGATGAATCAGCCCATCCCATGGACGACCGACAACCCGTTCCTGTACAGCCTGGAAATCCGGAACGGGCCGGACGTGCTGGCGCGCGAACGGTTCGGCTTCCGTGAATTCAGGACCGACGGCCCGCACTTCCTGCTCAACGGCAAGAAAATCAACCTGATCGCCAACGTCGTCAGCGGCGGCACGCTCGATCTGTCGCGGCGAATCGAGATTGACAACGAAGGGCTGTTCCTCAGCCGCTATCTGCTGGCCATGCAAGGGTTCAACGCCAACACGCTGTACACCATGGGCGGCCCCCACCCGCGCCAGATGTACGATCTGTGCGATGAGTTGGGTCTCCTCGTGTATGCCGACTGGAACGCCGCTGGCGCGTATTACGTGAATCCCGCGATGATCGAAGGCTGGAACCAGGGAGAGCGGGAAATGCAGGTGTGGGCGGCGGAGCTGTACAATCATCCCGCCCTGGTGATGTGGTCCCTCGGCGCGGAGTTGTTCGAACGCTACACTCCCAAGCCGTATTCCGGCTTCAACGAGCTCCTGAACCCGGCCTATGACGCCATGCAGGCGCTGGACCGGCAGGGGCGGCCGATCTGCTCTTCATCCGGCCGGGGCGTCTGGCTGGATCCGGACGCTAAAACCGACGTCAACGATTTCCACGCGTATCCGGGAAATATCGCCGGATCGTGGACCGAGGAGGCCGGAATGATTCGTTCGATCTGGTCGTACTCGCTCGGCCACAAGCCGGCCGTTCCGGTGATCCAGTTTGAGATGGACGGCGGCCGTCAATGGAACGAAGATCGGAAAGCCGTGGAAACGCTGCTCCAGGCCGAGCGCGAAAACGGCCGCATTGACCGCGCGAAGTTGATTGAATTGTTCCAGCAGAAACCGTATCGTATGGGCCTGCCCTGGATATCGTCACTCTACGGCTTTCGCCGTTATGCCGCTGAAGCCGCCCGCGGCGACGGCTGGCGCGAAGGCGCGTCCGGGCAGATTTACGTACGCAAGAACGTGGGCCAGGCGTCACGCATCGCGGGCCCCCTGCTGGCCGGGTATGCTCCCAACGCGGAGACATTCAATCTCATGGATATCACCGTCACGGGCGAGGTGTCCCAGACAACCCGCGGCTGGCTTCATACCCGCCTCGGCAAAGGCTGGGCGATCACCGACGATCTGGCGGAAAAACGATTCATCGAAGCCGAGGGATACCTGACGTGGCAGCGGGTCAACAACCCGACGCTGATCTGCATGGATCGTTTTGATCGCAACGTCTTCGCCGGCGGGGTCGTGACCGCCCGCGTATATGCCATCAACGACGTTGACGCCCAGTCCGCCCCCTGGACTGCGCGCTGCGTCGTGCGGGATGAAACCGGCCGGGCGCTGGACGACCGGGCAGCGGACGTCGGCCGGATCGGCGGATTCAAGCGCAGGATGCTCCCGTGGACGTATGCCGTCCCGCCGGATCTGCCGACCGGGTTTTACCGGGTGGACATGTACCTGTCCGCGGGCGAACGCATTGTTTCGGACAACTATGAATCATTCTTCGTTCTCGGTCAAGCCGATGCCATGCAACGCGTCACCCCCGCTGCCGGCCGGCGATTAGCCCTGTATGACAGCCGCGACCGGAAATACAAGACCGGGATCAGGACCAAGGACGTCCTGGATTCATTGCAGACCCCCTGCACGGAAATCACGGACTTCGCGTCGATCGCAGAATTCGACGTTCTGATTGTCGGGGCTGACAGCATGGACGAGCAGGTCCGGGCGGCGGGCGACGCCCTCAAGGACTGGATTTCCAGCGGCGGGCGGCTGCTCCAGTTCGAGCAGCACGTCGGCGGAACGATCCCTTATTGGCGCCAGCTCAGGCTGATCTCGGCCAAACCGCACATCCTCGCTGAAATCATCGAGGCGAACCATCCGGTCTTCAGGAGCATGGACTATCGCCACATGGAACTGTGGAACGATCTGCCCGACCTCCGAACGCCGGGGGAAGTGTACCGGATGCTGCTGGGGCCGCTGAATGAGGACATGCTGGCGACCGGCGCAATCGGTGTGCCGCGCGAGAGCGCGCAGAACAACCAGATGGCGGTCACGGAGACCATCATCGGCAAAGGGCGGCTGGTCATGAGCCAGATGGAGGCGACGCAGCGCTACGGCGCCGATCCGCTGGCCTCGCGCCTGATTTGGAACCTGCTCGACTACATCCTGAGCGATTCTCTCTGGCCAGCGGCGACATCGGGGGACGCGCCATGAAATCCGAATCCTGCGCTACAAAGCACGAGTCCTCAGGCCGGCGCCGGGGTGAGGGCATCCCGGCTCCAGATCGCGCTCCTGTAGTCAACGCGTTATACCCGCCGGGGATCGCGGCGTATAACGCCGCGGCTGCAATTTCTTCGTGTCCTTTGTACTCTTCGCGGTTTGCTCCGCTCCTGCTCCGGTGCGCTCTGCTGCTTTCCCTCTGCATGGCGGCTCAAAGCGGAGAAACGCCCCGGAACATGTGCGCTTTCATCAACATCGGCAAAGCGGCCGTGCGATCGCCAGTTGCGCAGGCGGATAAAACAGCGTTCGGATTCGGGGCCGGAATCCGCGAGATTCACGGCGTATCCTTCGATCACCGGTACGGCGGGGTTTCCCTCCGGGCCGGCGAACGGCTGACCATCACGACTGACGAATTTGTTTACGCGGGCGAAAACGGGATCGAAACCATGACCCACCACGACCTGGGCCCGCTGGTGTTTTATGCGGTCCAAACGGTGTACCTCCTGCACGGAGCGGACGGCGCTCCCGCCGGCCGCGCGATCGGCAGGATGGAATTCACCCGTGAAGATGGAACGACCGACGTCGAGGAACTCGTCCTGGGCGAAAATGTTTGCAGCGCCGAGGTCAAGGCGGAATGGGCGCAACCGGCGGAGAACGGCTTCTGCGTGGCGGCGCTGCTCAACCCGGTTCCGTACTCTGACATGATATATGAACCGGGCAGGGGGAACGGCCTGAAACAGTTGTCCATTGCGATTGTTCAGACCGGCATCGTGTATCGGGTCGCGGGGATTACCTGCCTGCTCGGCCGGCAGAAAGTCCACGATTGATCCAGGAGGAACAAGGTGGGGGCAACGTCATGCCCCCTGCCCAAGAGGAGGAGGATTAGCCATGAGAAGCAGGAATGTGTCTTGCCGTATTTGTATAGGTTTGTTTGCCTGCATTTTGCACTTCTTGCAGGGCTTTATGCCGTGCGATGGAGCGACGACGTACTATGTGGCCGGCACAAACGGGGACGACAGCGCGGACGGCACGAACTGGCCAACGGCGTTGCGCACGATCTCCAATGCCGTCCTGAAGGCGCAGGCGGGGGACGAGGTCCGGCTGTCCACCGGCGAGCATTTCATTACCGACACATTTGTGCATGTGAAGAATGACATAACAATCCGCGGCGACACTGGAAACAGGGAAGACGTGATCGTAAACGGCAACTACCCCACCACACGAAATCGCTGTTTTTATATGACCGCCGGGACTATCGCGGATCTGACCATCACCAACGGCTACGGTCAGACCGACGCAACGTACATAACAAAATGGCATTACGGAGGCGGCGTGTACATGTTGGGCGGCACGCTTCGGAATTGCCTGATCACCGGGAATATATCCAGCAACCGGGCCGGCGGCGTGTACATGAGAGCCGACGGCGCCCTCATGACAAACTGCACTCTCTCCGGCAATTATCTCGTTTATAGCGGTGAAGGAGGCGCGGTGTACATGGAAAAGGGAAGGATAGTTGATTGCGTGATCAGCAACAACAATACCGCCGGGAATGGAGGCGGCGTTTACCAAATGGCCGGAACGATCGAAAACAGCGATCTTGTGTGGAACACGGCAGACAAAGGCGCCGGCCTGTATCAGACAGGAGGGCTTGTGACCAATTGCCTGATTGCGTTCAACAGCAACGTTAATGGCCTCTACCATGGCGGCGGAGGCGTTTACATGACGGCAGGCACCGTCGCGGCCTGTCGTGTTATCGGCAACAACGCGGGCGCGAACGGTCCGGGCGGAGGCATCAGCTTGCGGGCTGGAAAGGGCCAGATGGTGCATGATTGCTGGATCATCAGCAATACAGCAGCCACTTTCGGGGGCGGTGTTGCGTTGCATGCGAATACGGACGGGCAGGTCAGAAACTGCCTTATTGCGGGAAACACGGCCACCAATGGAACGGGAAGCGGCCTGGGTGGCGGAGTTTACACCGAGGTAATTACGGGCGCCGTCGTGAATTGCACGATCGTCGACAATAAGGGCGACACCGGCGGCGGGATGTACTGCAAAACGTCCGGAAACATTCTGAACTCCGTGATCTACTTCAACACCGTGTCCAGCGAGACCAGCCCCAACTGGTTCAACAACGGATCGGGAATGCTTTATACCAATTGTTGCACAACGCCTTTGACCGGACTGCCCGGCTCCGGCAACGTTGAGGGCGACCCGCGGTTCGCCGACCCGGCGGCAGGCAACTACCACCTTTCGGCCGGCTCTTCGTGCATCAACGCCGGGTTTTACCAGGAGTGGATGGCCACCGGCCGCGATCTGGACGGCAAACCGCGGCTGAACGCGGGCTTCGTGGACATCGGAGCGTATGAATACATCGCGAGCGGCACGATAATCAGAATAAAGTGAGTTTTGCGTAACTGAGGAGATGCCGGCCGCCGCGGCGCTGCTTGGCCTCGAAACGCTTCGGAGCGAAGGAGGCTACGCCGCGATTCCCGGCGCTGCAAAAGAGCGGCCAATGGCCGAGAAGAAAGGAACGCTGGACGATGAGATTTCCGAAAAACTTCGTCTGGGGCGCGGCGGCGGCGAGCTACCAGGTTGAGGGCGCGGCGCGCGAGGACGGCAAGGGACTTTCCGTCTGGGACATGATGTGCCGCCAGCCCGGCAAAATATGGGAGGGCAACACGGGTGACGTCTCGTGCGATCACTACCACCATTATCGCGCCGACGCGCGGCTGATGGGCCGGTTGGGCCTCATGGCCTACCGCTTCTCCATCTCCTGGCCGCGCGTCATTCCCGGGGGCAAGGGCGCAGTGAACGCCAAGGGGCTGGATTTCTACGACCGGCTCGTGGACGCGCTCCTCGCCCACAAGGTTCAGCCGTGGGTCACGCTTTTTCACTGGGACTATCCGTACGAGCTCTTCTGCCGCGGCGGCTGGCTCAACCGGGACAGCGCTGACTGGTTTGCCGACTATACGCGGGTCGTGGTGGAGCGGCTGGGCGATCGGGTGAAGCATTGGATGACGCAGAACGAGCCGCAATGCTACATCGGCTGCGGCCACGTCACCGGCGAGCACGCCCCCGGTCTGCGGATGGGCGTCGCGGAAATATTGAGGATGATTCATCATTCTCTGCTGGCGCACGGCCGGGCCGTGCAGGTTATTCGCGCGTGCGCCGCCGCCCGGCCGATGGTCGGCGCGGCGCCGGTGGGAATCGTGATGATCCCCGCGTCAGGAACCGGCGCCGACATCGCCGCCGCCAGGAAAGCGATGTTCAGCGTGGGCAAGGACATCACGTGGTCCAACGCCTGGTACATCGATCCGATGATCCAGGGGCGTTACCCGGAAGACGGCATGAAGACTTTCGGACCGCGCCTGGCCGCCGTGAAATCCGGCGACATGGAAACGATTCGTCAGCCGCTCGATTTCTTCGGCTTCAATGTTTACCATGGGAACACCGTGCGCGCCTCCAGAGCGAGCCCGGCGGGATGGGAAAAGGTTGCGAGCGGGAACGGCCCCGCGCTGACGACCATGACGTGGAAAATCACGCCCGAGTGCCTCTACTGGGGTGCGCGCTTCTTCCACGAGCGCTACAAACTGCCGGTGGTCATTACGGAAAACGGCATGGCGAATTGCGACTGGGTGCATCTGGACGGCAAAGTCCACGATCCGCAGCGGATCGACTATTTGCGCAGGCACCTCCGCGAGCTTGGCCGGGCGATTCAGGACGGAGTCCCCGTGCTCGGCTACATGCAATGGTCCTTGATGGACAACTTCGAATGGGCGCACGGCTATAAACAGCGCTTCGGCCTGATCTACGTGGACTATCAGACCGGCAAACGCATACCGAAAGAATCCGCGTTCTGGTACAGGGATGTCATCAAATCCAACGGCGTAAAGATATGACCTGACGCCGGTTGATCAGGTTCGGCGTCCGAACGGGAGCGCGGCAGATGAAGATGAAACAAGCAAGAAGACAACGAATGAAATTCCCACGCTTTTTCAGCGCGCCGGCCTGTTCGGCCATGCTTCTATCGGCTGCGATCCTGCTCCCGCTCGCGCCATCGGCGCGGGCGGAAGATCCGAACCCGCTGCAAATCGCCGTGCTGGATGTGCAGTGGCAAACAACGCCTCTGACGAACCGCCTGGGAAAACTGAAGATCGGCTCCGACTGTCTGACCAAGGAGGAGTTGTTTCAGGAAAAGCGCCTCTTCCTGTATGACATGTTCGTAATCCCATCCAACGGCACGCTGGACCAGGAGCAATACGATGCCGTCAAAACGTTCGTTTCGAAGGGCGGGGTGTTTGTCCCCTTCGACCTGGGCGGCACGGTCATGGACATTGATCGCAACGGGAAAGTGTCCCTGCCGCCGGACCTCATCGTCTCCTCGAAGGGAAAAATTTTTTACGAGCTTACCGGGGGCGAGCGGCTGGGGGCGCATTGGAAGATTGCCGGATTCAGCATACTGAACGCGTGCCCCATCACCCAGGGCTTTGCCGCGGGCGAGCGGCTGGTGTTTACGAATGCGACGGGCGCGTGGGCGCAGAACTCCGCGCCGGGAACCATCGTCTGCTGCGGGGATGCGACGATCATGTCGCGTGCCGACGGCAGCGAGCGTTCCCGGCAGGGACAGGCGATTCAGGTGAAGAAGTACGGCAAAGGCGCGGGCATTTGGATTGCCGTTGGCCTGCACAGCATTTCCGGCGAACCCGCGGATCGCCTGCTCACGAACATTTTTACCCGCAAGACGCTGGACTGGTGCCGCCGGTTGCCCGACCAGCCTGGTTTACGATCGAACTGACGCGGTCCGCAAAAGCGCTTTGGACCGCGGCAGCCGGCCCGCCTGCGCCAAGCCGACGGGAGGGCAGCGGCGTATAATGCCGCAACTACAGGGGCGGAATTTGGACTGCGGCGGCTGGACGCCGCTTTCATCCGGCGGGGCAGGAGCAGAAACCGCAGAACACCAGAAGGCGCGGAACCATGCATAGGAAGAGATTTGTAGCCGCGCCCGGCGATTGCCTGCGATTCAACGGCGTTTTCCCCGCGCCGGGAGGGTAAGATCGCGGACGCTACTCCGCTCAATCAGCACGGGCGCGAACTGGCGGCGGATTCGCAGCGGGTTCCCTGCCAGCCATTCGTTTACGACCCTCGCCAGCGCGCGGCCGATGTCGGAGAGCGGCTGCCGGATTGATGTCAGCGGCACGGGCAGAAACGGATTGTATAAGCGATCGTCGTAGCCGATCAGGCTCACATCATCCGGCACGGTGATGCCGGCGTGCAGCAGTTCATCGTAAACCAATTGAGCATGCCTGTCCGTCAGCGCGGCGACCGCGGTATACGCAGGGCCCCGGCGCAGCGAATTCCGAACCACTTGGTGCAGGCTGACCGCGCCGTCCGCCAGGGGGCGCAATTCGACGAGTTTGACGCCGCGTTGGCGCGCGGCCTGAGAGATGCCCCTGATCCGTAAAGCCATTTCGTCGCCGGGCAAAGCGCCTTTGGCGGGCGTAGCGGGAAAGACGCCCACGCTCCGGTGTCCGTTCAGGGCGAGGTGCTCCATCATCCGCCGCCCGCCAAGCTCATTATTGGTGCAGACATACTGGCCGGCGGCTGTCACCCGATTCAACATGATGGTCCGGAATCCGTTTTTCTGCAAATCGGCAAGCACCGTATCATCGAAAGCGCCATCCACAATGAGAAGATCCACCTTGTCACGCCGATAAACCTCGGGCGCAATGTAGTCCTGAAAATAAAAACTTGTGGCCACCGACGAGTCGACGAATTCCTTGAAGTTGTGAAAGACGGTCTCGAAGAACCAGTTGTCCCACCGCTGGATCACGAGGAGAAAGCCGACGCGCTTGGCTGCCGGCGGGAGTTGACGGGAGGTCGTGTCCGGGCGCCGGACAGCCACAAATGTTCCCCTGCCCTGTCTTCGCGTCAGCACGCCGCGTTTTTCGAGGGCCGCCAGCGCTCTGCGAACGGTGATCCGGCTCACCTCGTGACGTCCTGACAACTCCCGCTCCGAAGGAAGGCATACGTTCGGAGGATATAGCCCTGCCACGATCTCCTGGAGCAGGATGTCGATCAGCCGCTCCGTTTTACTCTCAATCCGGACCATGATTCTCCTTCAATGCTGCTCTGGTGTCATCATAATTCCAGTCAAGCGCAACCATGTTGACGAAGCGGCGGGGTCAGGCTTCCGCCCACAGGGACCGGATCGCATCACGGGAGACCAGCAGCGGATCTGTCTGGCCCGCATCGCTGATATCCGCGGCATAGTTGCGCGACATGGCATCCAGGCACACTTCAATGGTAAACTTGCCCTTGAATCCGACCTGCTTCAGCGCTCGGAAAAGGGATCGTAAATCCAGGTTGCCGTAGCCGAGATGCCTGTGTTCGTCCGCCAGGCCCCGATTATCGCTGAAGTGGACTTCCAGCACCTCAAAAGGCAGCCTGCAAACGTATGCGCCTATTTCGGTTTCGCCCTCGACCCCGCCGCTGCGCACATGAATGTTTGCATGGCCGGCATCAAGCAACATGCCGACTCCGGGCGCGCAAAGACTCTTGAAGCGCGTGAAATTGTCCAACGTGCGATATGCGCCCGGACCGCCATGGCTGTTTTCCAATCCGACTTTTATGCTCAACCCGCGCAACCCCGCCTCCAGCATGTCAATAAAACCGCGGTTCGCTTCGTAGTCGAAATGCCGGATATGCTCCTGGCCTGGCAGAACAAGAGGATCCGAACAGCAGGAGTGCACGCCGTTGGTATTTTCATGCCACCAGATGACGTTGTCGATCATTGCCCGGACAAAATCGGCATCCGGCTTTCCGTCCTTTATTCGGGTTTGCGGAACGTTGCCGTGGTATGTCACGTAAAATCCGGATGATTTGATGGCCGCGGCCGCATCCTCTCTTTCCTTGGGTTTGCAGTCCATCACGTATTGCAGGAGCGAAACACCCTGAAAACCGTTCCGGATCAGCCACTCGATTCGGTCTGCAAGTTTGCCGCCCTTGAGAAGCCATTGCGCCACGCCGATCGGTGGAAGGCCGTCATCGGGACTGTTTGCTTTGCTTGTCATTGCGTCAGTCATCCGTGGAGGTCGGGCGTCAAGGCGAAAGGCATGATGTGCTCACGGGTCAGGTTCAATGCCCGCGCGAAAGACATCAGCTCCGGCAATTTTTTCTGCGACTCGGGGTCGTGGGCATCGGTGCCGAAAGTGAATTTACAGCCCGCTTTCTTGGCGATGGACAGGAAGCGAATGGGGGTCTCAATGGAGAAGGCGGCTACGCGCGGAGAGGGCAGAAAGGACGCATTCACTTCGATGCCGACTCCCGCTCCGGCGGCAAGGCTGAACAGGTCAAAGAACTCGTCGTCTGAAATGGCGGACAGGACGGCATCGAACCGGTCCATGTACCCGAGCAACAGGAACGGATGCGCGATGACCGTGGCGATTCCGCTCGTGACGGCGGCGCGGAAAAACCGGGTGGCGAGCGCCGCAATATCGCGGGGTGCGGGGCTTGCCGGCCGTTCGGCGAACTTGAAATGGAAATGGCTGCACGCCAGGAGCACGAAATCCAGTTCGCGGGCGAATTCCGGCGTCAGCCCCACTTGGCCGGGAGCAATCATGTCGGCTTCGCACCCTACAAGGACCCGCACAGGGGACGAAATCGAAGCGAGGTCAGCCCGCAGTCTGGATATCTGGTTCTGATCCTGCGGGCGATACCACTCCGGCGGCGGGATGTCCGGATTGACCCAGATGTGATCGGCAAACCCGATCGTCTCCACGCCCATGCTTTCGGCCAACTCGAGAATTGCGCCCGGCGTCTGGCGGTCTTTGGCTTTGCAACACGTCGAGAGGTATGTGTGGAGATGGAGATCATGGGTCAGCTTCATGTTCATGCGTAAAACCTATCAAAAATTACGGCGTTAAACGAGGCAAAATCGGATTGATTGGCTGAATTCCTATGGGACAGCCACGTGTCCAAAAAGGGGGTGCATAGTGGAATTAGACAAAAACACCGGAACTGAACTTCTGGAAACCAATGCATATTTATTAGGAAATAAAGGCTTTTTCAGGCCCGATATTCTTCCTGTGGGATGCAACTGTTTTCATATCATTGCATGCACATCCTTGTCCTATAAGGATAGCGCATTGCGGTGTTTATGCAATGAATTTTTAAGGCGGGGCGTTTTCGCCGTTGACCGGATGCCGCCGGGATGTTAGGATACAGGTTTTGGATGTCGGGGCGTAGCGCAGACTGGTAGCGCGTTTGCTTGGGGTGCAAAAGGTCGCGGGTTCAAATCCCGCCGCTCCGACCATACTTCGCTCGGAGCGGAGCGACGAGCGAAGTATGCCCTACGTAGCACGGCGCCGCGCCGGGCGAAGCAGGGCCGGCTCGATGGTTCCCGCTCCGTGCTACGTACTTGTCCTGCGAAGCCTTGGCGAAGCAGGATGGCACGCCAGCAGCGAGCGAAGGCTGCCGCGCCGTAGTGGCGCAGCCACGAAGGCGGGCAAGCTACTGGTGGACGAAATCCATAAATTCCGACTCGTCCGCCGCAACTCCGGCAGCGCCCCCACCCCATAACTTCAGCGGGTGCAACCGCTCCGCCGGTCAGCGCCGGTTGGCGGCATTGGCCTTTTCTATCCGGGCAAAGTAATCATCGAGCAATTCCAGCCCGAATTCCCGGACCAGGTCCATGGCCGACCGCTTGTCGGTGTTGCTGTAGATCAACGCGGAACCGATGTTGGGCGGGATATCGATGGCGACTTCATCGCGGTATTTGCGTTCAATGTCGGGAAAACGGGCACGGTTGTAATCCAGGTGCACCATGGCGCGGTCCAGGTTGATGCGGGCGCGGGGATTGACGGTGTAGCAGTCGGACAGCGCCAGGGGGCGGCCGAACGGATCGAGAATGCCGCAACCGTGGAAATAAAGGGCGGAGGCGAAAAAAGCCCGGCATTTATAGGCCCAGACCGCCTGCATCAGTCCGCCGTGGTAATTTGACGAAAAGCAGATGATGTCCGGCCGGAGCGCAGCATACTCGCGGCACAGGCTGTCGAAATTCAAATCAAAACAGACGGCGCCGCCCAGGCGTCCGACAGGCGTGTCAACCGCCACCGCGCCTGGCCCGGAGGCGAGTCCCCTGTCGATTTCCGGCTGGGTCAGATGGGTTTTGTGGTAGGCGCCAAGCACGCCGTCCGGCCCGACGAAGACGATGGAGTTGTATGCCTGGCCCCGGTCGCGGAGCTTGATGGAGCCGGCCAGGCAGGTTTTTGCGGAGGCGGCGTAATCCAGGTACATCGAAAGAAAGCGGCCGGGGCGCGCAATTTCCTCCGCATCGTCCACGTCCTGCCCGAATGATTCCACGCTTTCGCACAAGACCACCAGGTCATGGCCGAGCCCGCGCAATGATTCCAAGGCCTGCCTGGTATGCTCCCAGGCGGCATCTTTCGAGGCCGGATGGCCGCGTTCCAAGACGGCATTAAACATCACGGCGGCGACATTAACGTATCGGGACATGGCGGGCTCCTCCCTGGCGCCAATCGACTTGGAAGCGCAAACATTTTGATCATCCGATGACCGGCATACAAGCAAAACGTTTCGGAATTATCTGCATTCGCAACAACGAATGGTTGCGCGTTTTACCCTGCGGCGCCGCCGGACTTATGCGTCAGGCCCGGAATGCCAACCGGACGGCCACCCGCCATGGACTGCTCGGCGCAAACCGCCAGCGCTGTCGAGTAATATCCCTGTTCCATGGCCGCCCGGTTGCCCCGGCAGTCGCGCCGCGCTATCCGCTCGTGAAACCGGCGGCACAGTCCGACATCGCCGCCGCCATGGCTGCTGCCGTCAGGCACGGGTTTCCATTCCTCGACGCGGCGGTCTTGGGCATGGGCATATTCAATGCGTATCAGGAAACGGCCGGGATTGTCATAATAACCGTACAGCTTGCCTTTGTCGCCCACCAGCCAGAACTCGCGGGAATAATCCGGCGTGAAGTGGCACTCATGAAAAGTCGCCTGGCCGCCGCCGGCGTAGGATATGCTCAACACGGAGTGGTCGTTCAGATTCATGGCCTTGCTCCAGACACAGACATCCGGCATCTCCACCTTGACATTGTAGTCCAACTGCAAGCCCATGGCCTCCAGCCGGTAAGGACAGCGGCGCGCCGGACAATCCCGGCAACGCCGGCCGGCGGCATATTTGCGGCCATAGAAAACCAGGCCGCCCGTCCCATAGACCTTGACCGGCGGGCGGCCCATGAACCAATTCAGCAAGTCCAGCGAATGCGACGCCTTTTGCAGCAGGAGCGAACGGTAAAAAGCCTGCTGTTTACGGGGATCATGGAAGTAATAATTCCCGCCAACGGACACGTTGTCAAAAACATGCCCCAGGATGACCCGGCCAATGCGTCCCTCGTCCAGCAGGGCTTTGATGCGTTCGAACAATGTGCAGCAGCGCAGTTCGAACCCGACCATGAACACGCTGCGCGCCTGGCGGACTGTAGCGGCGATCCGGCGCGCATCCGCCAGGGTTTGGCATAACGGCTTCTCGACCAGCACGTGTTTCCCCGCGCGCAAGGCGGCAATGGCCGGCGCGGCGTGATCAGGATCATTGGTGGTAATCAATACTGCTTCGATTTCCGGATCTTGCAGCATGGCATCCAGGTTCCGGTAACAGGCCACCGCTTCGCCATACTTGCGGCGGATCCGGTCCAGGACCGGCGCAGAATAATCGCACACTGCCCGCAGTCTGAATCCATGCGCGGCATTGCCGTACATTTCCGCAAAATACTCTCCCCGCGCCCCCATCCCAACAACCGCGGTCTTGATGATTTTCCGCATGATCCATCCTTTCGACTCGAACGCGGCATCCTGCATTCCGCGCAAAATATATCAGGTGAGTATCTGCCCATCCGCCAACAGACGCCGCTGCAGCCGGTCATAATCAATGTGCTGGATGGCGGTCTGCTCGTCAATGGCATGAGCGGCGGCCGTCGCGGCCGACTGGCCCAGCAGCATGAATACCGGTTCCATGCGGATGGAGCCGAAGGCGATGTGGGAGGCTGAAAGGCAGACGGGCACGGCCAGATTCACGCATTCTCCGGCGCAGGGGACAATAGACTGGAAAGAAATCGGGTATGGCGCAAAATTGCCCACCTCCACATCCCCCTCGTTGCGCACAAATCCGTCCGCGCCGACATATCGCCGGACATGATGCGAATCCATGCCATAAGCGGCCATCCCGACCGGGTCGGCCGCCTTCACCCGTCCTTCGCAATGGTGTTGCGTCATCACCATTGCGCCGATCATCCGGCGGGCTTCCCGGATGTAAAGTTGTTCCGGCCAGCCGGCGTTTTCGAGGAATTCATCCTTGCACACTCCCCAACAGCTTACCACAGCCCGGATGGCGGCCGGCACGCGGGGATGATTCGCCAATGCCCACATCAACCCCTGCTGGTATTTGAGATGCGCCCGAACAATCGCTGCGCGTTCCGCGTAAGTCCCTGCCGGATAACGGAAATTCCGCCCGATAAAATCGGTCGATACCCCTCCGCGGTTGTTGGTGTCCGTTTTACGGTTAGGCATTGGGGTATTGATCCAGGGAATTGCGGTTTCGCCCGCCTCATAATTCCGGAACAGGAGTTCATAATCCAGGTCGCAATACCCCGCGGGCTTCTGAAACGGCAGCCGGTTTTCAGGATGATCCGTCAGGCACATGCGGAAACAGTAAGCTTGCAAACGCGCATCGCCCGCGCCTTCCACGCCGGGCCCGGCGGGATCGATGCCCGGCAAAAGCCCGCTGGCCGGCTGGCCCCTGACAACATAAGGATCAACTCCGGGCCGGAGCTGATGATAAACCGCCTGCCGGGCGCGCACGCCGTTGAGATTTTCGCCATAAACGGATTCCGCTTCCCGTCCGATCCGGCAAGCAACACCGGCCGCGGCCATCAAATCGCCTTCGTAGGAGGCATCTATAAACATGGCCGCGCGGAATTTCCGGCCGGATTCCATTTCAATTGACAATATCCGCCGGCCGTCCATGGCCACGCCGCCGGCGCGATTCAAACGTTCGCCATACGCCACCGGCACGTTTGTTTCGGCGATAAAATCCGCGAATATCTTCTGCGCCGCGGATGGCTCGAAAGTCCACATGCAGTCTTCGCTTTGCGCGGCGCGGTTGGCGCCCGTGGCCTGATATGATTCGGGTTTTTGCCAGCGCCAGTTGGAGGCGTCAGCGTAAAACGCCCTGACGCGCCGATAAAATTCCCGGGCCAAGCCGCCGATCGCCGCCTTGCTGCCGATATCCGTCCGGCCCAGACCGCCGGTTGTCAGGCCGCCGATCCGGCGTCCCGGCTCGACGATCACTGCCGTTTTGTTCATGCGGACGGCCTGAATAGCGGCCATCACGCCCGCCGAAGTGCCGCCGTAAACAACGATATCCGCCCGGTATTCCGCCGGCAACGTTTCGCTATGTTTGCCCGCGGCGCGGTCCGGCAAATCCACGCCGCGGGCCGGCGCGTCTGCCTGGGATTGATCCGGCTTGCGCATCAAGTTTTCCTCAGTTCCGATTCAGTTCGTTGAAAATGCCGCGGACCGCCGCCTCGAAAATCCCCTCCCACTCCGGCGCCAACAGGCACTCAGTCGCCTCGTAACCGCCGCGGGGATAGTAACTGGCGGGAGGAGCATAATGGAGGTAGCCGTTGGACAGCGAGACGACCAAAGTGTTTTTAAAAGGCGACATGCGCTTCACGTTCAGGCCGACTTCCGCCAGCAGTTCCATCGGCGCGGTGATCAAAACGCTGTCGCCAATCCGGATGCCCTGGATTTCGGCGGGCACGCGCTCGGCGCCAAGCGTCTCGATAATTTCGTGGTGCTTCCGCAGGGTGGCGATTTTCTCTTCGTTCCGCGCCATGCGTTCCATGGCGCGGATACTGGCCAGGTATTTCGCCACCGCGTTGCGATTTCGTTTATCAAGCGCCTGCATGAGCGGATTGCCGCATTGTTCAGCCTGCATATAACGAAAGGCCCAGTGGGATGGATAGTCCGGATGCAGCGCATACTTGAGATATAGCGGCAGAAATTCCTTGAATCCCAGGGGGGTGTACCTCAGCGAAGCCAGGTCGGCAGCCTGGGCCTGCTGCAACTGTGCCATCACTTCGTGAAGATCAGTTCTGAGCGGAAACTCAACCTGGCGCGCAGTTCTCCGCAGCGTTGCCGGCCCGGTCGCGATGCCGCGGCAGGCTTCGACTACATCCTGGCCCAGACGCGTCCCGAATTCGAGGGAACTGGCTGGAAGTCCGGTATCATACCGCGACACCTCGTCAATGTCGCCCTGCGCGCCCTGGAGGAAAAGCGCCATGGCGACGCCGTCGAGATTGGCCTCGATGTAACGCATGGCGACGCCGGCATGATCGGCGGTGATATGGCCCTGGGCGCCTTGGGGCGAGCCGAGCAGGAGATGCGATGCAAAGTTGTAAACCACGGCCAGCGGGCTGCCGTCCAGGCGATCCACCCGCAGGATGCCGATCTCGGGATCGATGGGACGCAATCCCGCGACCGCTTCATCCGGCGGCGCGGGGTTGCAGCCCCGGAAGGTATAGTCCGTCCCGTCCCGCATCATCATGGTGCGGTTAAAAGTGAGACGATCCTCGCGCCGTGCGCCCGCCCCGATTTTGACCGGCATCCGGTTCTGCAACGCCTGGCTGACCGCCGCCACGGTTTTGGCAATTTGCTCATCATCGCTGCAGAGCATCCGCGCCACTTGATGAGTATGCGATGCGCTGATGTTCACGCAGGCGCCGGGGAGGCCCAGTTCCTGCTCCAGCCGCAAGCGCAGTTTCGGCACAAAATCATCCGCGCTGGAATCCAAAATGTTCTGACTGATGGTGCGGGCGGCAATGGCGGTGACGTCCATGGTGACCAGCGCCACCATTTCCCGCCCATCGTCCAGGACCAGCGCGCGCACGTAAAGCGGATCGTCCACCGTAATGCGCTGTTGCAGGTATTGGGGCGGAATGTGCGCCTTGACCTTTTCGGAAAGCACATCCGCCCAGATACCGTCCGCCCGGCAGGTGATCTCCGCCCTGCCCACCCCCGCCCGCAGGCATTTGATTTCGGGTGTCACAGGCATATCATCACTCAAGGATTGGCTCGCCCCAGATGCCGTGCAAGGCGCTGGTAAGCCCTTTTAATTTTTGGCGCTCGCTGTCCGATAGTCCGCCGCGGAACTGCATCTCCAGGCGGAGCGAATGCGAGCGGCGCAAATCCGCGGCCAGGCGGACAGCGGGCGTGCCGGCGCGGACAACTGCGCGGGCCAATTCTCCCCTGTCGCCATGGACGGAAAATGCCGCCGACAAGAAAGGCAGCTTGTCAAGCCCGGGATTAAGCCCCACGCGCGCGGTAAACTTGCGAAAGGCGCCCGGCGCGATCACATATTCAACCCTGGCAGGCTCCGCGAACTTCGGCGGGATCACGCACAAACCATGCACGCGCTCATCCCGGCCGTCCGCCCGGGCACGCAGCGTCAGCGGACGCGTTTTCAGCAGGTATGGCCCCCGGCAGGGGCGCGCGAAGTTGGCCGGATCCATTAAGACATCCACCAGCGGGCGGAAGCGGCATAAACAGCTGACTTCGGCTAAAACATAGGGCAAAGCGCAAAGATCGTATTGGGCGCCGGCGGCTTTGCGCCCCGCATCGGCCAGGCAAAAAACCGTATGCATAAAATCCGCGGTTTTGCGCGCCGACTCGCTCTGGGCGCGGGAAGAATAATCGCGGGCGTCTTTAATTCTGCCGGCGTAAAGCGCCTGTTCCATCGGGGCCGCCAGCGATGCGCCGAATCTGCTGCCGGCGATCAGATCATTCATGGCCGCCATTTCGGCCCGTTCCAGGGTGTCGCCCAGCAATCGCGGGGTATACCCCGGAATGGACGCCGGCCCGCGCAGGCATTCCTTGTTGGTCAATATCCGCTTCGCCGGATGATACACGCCGGACGGCACGAAGATGTCGAGCGCCCAGTCGAACACGGCATGTCCCGGTTCGATCGCATCGGCAATCACGTGCGAATACACCCCGCAGTATTTAACGGCGGATTTTAAATCTCCGGCCCGGAGACTGCCCACCGCCTGGCGCAAATAATGACGGCAAAGATAAAGATCGGGGAGCGGCGGTTGCCCGCACCAGGTCCAGAGCGGCTCAGACCGGCTGATGCGTTCCAGCCGGCGTTGCCAGGCCGTTTGCGGCGGCGGCGGGAAAAGAAAATGCGCTTCCCGGGGATTGTTTTGCCGGATCGTCGCAGCATGGTCCGGATACCAGCTGCTTTTGATAAAATCTTCCTTGTATGGCTGGAAAATTTTGCGGATGTCTTCTGGTTGCGCCGCCAGCGCGGCCATCGCAATCGAATCGTGTACTTGACTCATAACCGTTTATGTTCCTTCAGGATGCCGGACAAGGCGCCAATGGCGCCGCCGCGCAATCAATCGTCCGCCGGTTCAAGCGCCGGTCTTTCTGCTGCCAGTGGTTTACTTTCCACGCCGTTGTCAGGAATGCGCACCGCCCCCCAGATACCGCCTTCCAAAGCATACGAATGGACGAGCACCGCGATCAAATTCGACGCGCCCGGAGGATTCAGATGTGGTTTGGCAATTTCCACGGTAAACGGCTTATTCCAGATGGAATAGCCCTGCTGCTCCGAAACAAGTGTGTGTTCCTTCAGCAGCCGGCCGTTCACAAACACCCAGGCCTGTTCATCCACGCCTTCAAACTTCACGGCCAGGTTGCGCTCCTCGATGTCGGCGGGGGTTTTGAAATCAGCGCGATACCAACCGTATCCCTGATAATCTCCCACCCAGGTTGCGGACCAAAATGCCGGAACCTTGATGGTCAGCCAATCCTGGTCGTCAAAATCCTTCCCATACCATCCCAGGCTCAAGCCAATGCCGCCCGGATCTTTGCAGAACCGCCACGCGCCGTCAGGGAAATTGGCGGCAACGGGTGGCGGCGCCTCCAGTGCCTTACGCGCGGCGCTGCGCAGCTTGACACATTCGCCGTGTTCGGCCAGTTCCTGCATGCGCCGGGTAACAGCCGCATTGCTGCGCGCCACCCAGTCGGCGACGGCCTCGATCCCCGCCAGTCCCCATGTATCGCCGCTCAGGCTGCCCTCAATGGCCCGCTGATCAACCAGATGGGGATCCTCGGCCGCGATGGCCAGCGCCAGCCGGTTGCGCTGTTCGGCCGCCGCCCGGGCGCGCACCGCATCCTCCAGGATCGCCAGCGCCTCCGCTTCAGAGGCGGGGGGATCGGCTTTCAAGATTTTCCGATGCTGCTGGAATGCGGCGGTCGAAGCTTCATAAAATTCGAAGGCCCGCATGATCATCGCGGCCCGTGCGGCTTGTTCTCTGGTCTCGACCAGTTGCATGACCTGGCCGAGCAATTCCCGGCTGCGGACAATGTATTCCGGATTGACATCCTCGAGATACCCGGGATGATTGAAGGCCATGTATATCCTGGGTCGGAGCGGGAACCAGCCGGACTTCAAAATGTCCCTGGTCCAGAATTTTTCCCAGAGATCGTAATATTGCGCCAGGCAAGGCGCGGCTTTCGGGCCGACAGCCCGCGCATACCATTCCGACAGCAATTTGTCCACGTCCTGGCGGGGATTCCACCAAAGCTTCAGATGAACATAGAGCTTGGGTCCCTCGCCCCAGTTGGGAAATGCTTCCGCGCAATGCGCCTTGACGCCGGCATCGGCCGCAAACCTCAAATATTCGCCTGCCAGCCGCGGATAAACGCGCGGCAATTGATAAAAAGAGCCGTAGATATAATCATACCAGCCGAAATTTTCGGATGCCTTTGCCCAGGCGCGGGCCATGGCTTTATCCGCTTCCGCGAAGTCCGGCTTAACCCAGAACATGCGTTCATGGCAATCGAACATTACCAGCCGGGGATGGACCTTGACGTGTTTAGGGGGATTGGTAACTTCCCGGTAGGCGATCGCGCCGAACCACTTGCCGGGATGGCGTTGGAGCACGCCGTCGATCACGAGGCCCGCCCAGGCGTGGTAGAGATCGGAGTAATCGGCGTAGAGATCGAACCGGCTATTTTCACGGGGAACGCGCGCCAGGCACTTTTCGCATTGACAGAAGCCGCCCCGGTCGTTGACCCCCAGGGAATACGATGTGGCATCGGGATTTTTGTCAAAATACTCCGATATGTTTTTTACCGCTTCGTCCACCGATCCCGTGGCGGAAAAACAAGGTTGCCAGCCGGGTTCCGCGTGCGGCGGATATGGGGGCGTGGTCTGCCGTTTGCCGTTGAGGACCGGGTAGAACTCCGGGTGCGCGGCGGCGTATTTTTCCATCGGGAGAACCTGGTAAAGATTATGGGAAAAGCTGATTCTGGAATGGACGCGGTTAAAACGCAGCCAATCGGCCTGCTCCCGGTTCCATCCGCCCTGTCCCTTGCGCCGGTCCCTTTTCGGGTTCATGTGCCTTGAAAAAAACACCGGCTGGTCCATGACCGCGCCGCCGGGAATGACCAGACTGTCGCGCCGCGGCACATCGGTGCCATGCGCGCCGGGCATCAGCCAGCGCACTCCCAGGTAGCGCTCCAGGAATTCATAAATCCCGAATTCCGTGCCCCAGGCCGTGGGGCCGGCAATCGTTATGCTGCGCGGCGGGCGCACCGCAATCACGAATCCATCGCCATCAAAACCCGCGGGAAGCAGCGCCGCCGTATCGGCCAGGAACTTTTGCCCAACCTTGATGGTTGCCCCGTCAAACGGGGCCGCCGCAGCGTTGGTCACCAGTGGGATATCGGCGCCGGTGGCCTGGGCAATGAATTCGCTGAGCGTCCTGGCCGCCGCGCGTTCCTGCCCGTCGGCTTCGCCGGCAATGGCAATCCGCGCGCGAGCCTGACCGTTGCGCACCAGTTCCACTCCCGCTTCCTGGCCGTGGATTATGCCATGGGCACAACAGAACAGCGCGATGCCGATGCGCAGGCCGGCCAACCGTGCGTGCCGCGCGACGGTTGCAAACGGCGCGTTTGGGGCATGTTTGAATTGCATTGCTGATTACTCCGTTTTCCGTTTGATCGATCCGCTCAATGCGAATCGCAACATAATAATTACCGCACGGTCATTATCGTGCCGGAATACATCCACTTGCCGGCGCCGCTATCCCAACCATCATAGGCGCCGCCCTGCCATACGTCGCTCTGTGAGGCGCAGTTGTCATAAGTGATCCCGGAAGGCGCCGTACGCACAGCGCGTCCGCCGTAGTCTTCCCTGCGAGTCGAGTCCCAGTAGGCGGTAAGCTCGCGGGACGAAACGCGCGTCCGCGTTGTGGCGCTGCCCCATCCTCCAGCGCGAGATCCCATGCCGTATGTGTCGGCGTTGGGCCAGTCCGGCAGATCCGAGTGGCCGTTGATATCCAAATTTCCATCGCCATGCGAACCCGTGAATTTCCGGCCGTTGGGGTGCCCAACCGTCAATGCGCGTTCAAAAACATTGCCGCTGAGTTCCATGATCCCCCAGTAACTGGCGCCCGCGCTTATACGGCTGGCGCCCGGCTTGGCCGCAAAAATACCCGCGCGCAAAACCCCGCCGGGGCCTGCCGTTCCCGTAATATTCAGATTGCCGTTCGTGTAATATTCGAATCCCGATCCGTCGTCGCCGACAAGCCCTGACATGTCGGTGGAGGTGGTTGTGCCATGCGCGTACTCGTCCGCCAGCGGCGCCTGCAGCCCGCGGCAGGCTTTTTCAAATTCCAGTTCCGTCATCGGCCGCAACGCCATCCAGTCCAGGATGGCGCATAGATCCGCCATGGAAATATAGTTGCAGGCGCGGTTGGGAGTGGCTGTTGCATATACACGGGGATACGGATCGCCTGGATCTGCGATCAATTGCACTGTGTTGCGGGCTTTGATCGTCGCACTGCCGCCCACGGTGTCAGCCATGTAGTAGTTCAGGTTGGTTGCGGTGCAGCGCATCCCCTGCTGGCGGCGGGTTAGCGTATTGAGGAAATCGGCGTATTGTCCCTGCGTGATCTCGTATTTCATGCAATAGAATGCCGCGTAACCCTTGGGAAAAGCGGCCGGGAGATTCGTGCTGACGGTATCGTTGAAATCGTCCCGTCTGGACGCGTTCATGCCTGTCGCATTATTGTTCCCGAGACTGCCGGGCGCGCCGCCGCCGAGGGTGATTTCGTATGCCTCGTTGGTGATCGCAAACGGCAAACCGCTGGTGTCCGCCTCGAATTGGCCGTGCAGCGTGGCGCTGGTGCCGTCGCCCACGGTATTCGTCCCCTCCGCCACAAACACCATCTCCACGCCATATGCCTGCCACTCGGCATTCTGGACGTTTTCCATGCCGTTGGATGCAAAATTCCATACCGCCCTGACGTGCCGCGCGGCCGTGGTGCCGCTTCCATGCCCCGCGCGGCGTACGAATAGACCGCTCCGGTCTTCCGGGACGATCAATTCGACCGGCGTCCCTGACCCGGCGGCGTAACCGTCGGGGTTGACTCCCGTGCCCTCCAGGATGACGTGCTGCCAGTTTGTCAGCGGAGCAGGCCGCACCTTGAAGAACACCCAAGCCGCGTCATGGTTGAAGTTCGTGTCGCGCCATGAATTTTCCCAGGCAATGTCGAAATGAATATAGACCGTGCTGCTGTCCCGTGCGGTCGCCTTCACGTTGGATATTTGCAGGTTATTCGCCTGAATATTGCCCGCTGCCAGCAAGCAGAGGGCCGCCGCACCCAGTCTCTGGAACCATGCTTGTTTGCGCATCTTGGCACCGCCTTTCCTGGTTTTTGTGACTTGCGACATAACGTATGGCTGTTATTGATTTAACACCCAAAATATATATAAATAATGCTGTTCGTAACAAGTCAAGTGTCCGCTTTTTGTAACAAGTGATCTGTCCGATTTGTTATTGTGTGTTGTTGCTCCTGGGGTGAGGATTTTCCTCCCCCGCGGGGGAGGAAAAAGTTTATGCGACGTCCTCCAGCGACGCCGAAATGTTCAACGGTCCTTGGTAGCGGCCAACCACATGCGGGCCATAACGGATGGACACCGTGCCATCGAGGTGCTCGCAGACTTTAACCCGGCACTTGGCGAAGCTGAAACGCCATTTTGATGGTCCAATCTGCAAGCGGCGACTCCCGACAGCCACGGTATTGTCATTTTGAACCTCTCGCGCATGCTGCACACAGAAAATGCTGTCCAAATCCTGCTCACCGCAAGGCACGAAACACGTTCCTGTTTCCCGCGCCTTCACCTTCATGTTGCGATTGAAGGAAGGCAGAAACTGTTGTTGAATATAGACGTTGGCCTCGGCCATCGTCCGGATTCCCGCCTGCCTTAATTCCTGCGGCAGGCGCCCTTGCCAGGTCTTAAACATCCGCTCTATTCGCCCACGTCCCTGGGGGCTATAGCTCGGAATATGTTCGATCCCCAACTGTTGCAACGCCCGTCCAATTTGCGTCAATTGACGCCGGTCCACCGCCCCGCCTTCTTTGGGCGTATAAAAGAAATGACTGCCACGATCCGTGTACAGACTGCAGAAAACCCCATGTTTAATAATGACTTCTTTCAACCCCTTCATCACCGTTAATGTCCCTTCCTGGGGCACAAGATAGGCCGTGTAGACTTCGCTGGTGGCATCGTCCATCACCAGGATCAGATCCTGCTTCTGGCCCGCCAGCAGGGGCAACCAGGCATGGGTGCTGCCATCCACCATCAACATCATCCCCGCCATTGGTCGCCGTTCCCGCTGCTGCCGATGCGGCCCTCGTTTCCGGGCCTTCGCCACCAACCCGGCCGTCTGCAAGGCGCTCTTGACCCACTGATAACTGAGCTCGATCCCATGCTCCGCCTGCAGCTTCTCGTGAAAATGCCTCACATTGAAATCCATGTATTCTTCTCGGTACAACCTCAGCACCTGCTTCACCGTCGCAAGGGGCACGCGCCGCGGCCCCGGTATCTTCCGCCGACGATCCAGCAGCCCGTCGTAACCATACCGCTCGTAGCGCCCTTTCCAGCGCCGCATGGTCCGGTAGCTCACACCTAGTATCTCCGCCGCCTCCCACCACATTAACCGCCCTTCAATCGCACGCAAGATCACTTCCTGTACCTTCATTGCCCGCTCCAGTGCTGCCTTCGGATATTCATCCATATAACCCCCCTTTGAATGCACCATCCTGACAGCTTTAAGCGGACAAATCATTTGTTAATTATGCGGCCAAGTCATTTGTTTACGACAATATATATAAATAATGCTTGTTTTTTCCAGATTAAACGGTTATTGAAAATATGCAATTAATTATGTTTTTTACGCATACGCCAGTTGCCGGTGCAAGATGTCAAACCGACACCCGATGCAAAAAACGATGCGCCTGCTGGACTGGTCCAGTCTTCAGGCCTATCTGATCTGGGCTTATGTCGGGTTGCCGGGGGGCAGCGGCATAATCCAAAACCAGGATGATTTTCGCGCCTGGCTGTTGCGAAAGGGACAGGTGCGCGTTACCGTCGGCCGGCAAAATACCGTGGCAACGGTAGGACAATGGATCATTCCGGCGCATGGAACGCTGCACTATGAATTCTCACCGGACGCCCGCGTCATTTCGATTCGCTTCCGCGCCGCATGGCCGGACGGTCAACACCTGATTGACGCGCGATCCCACACGCTGCTGGACGCCCGGCGTTTTCCCGCGCTGGAAACAACCGCCAAAGCCATGGCGCGCATCGTGAGCACCCTTTTCCCCGCCACGGGGTCGCGCCTGTTGCGCGAATGCACGGACTACCATACCTATCTTGGACTGCAGCGGGGAATGACCGACTGGCTTGAGGCGCTCATCTCCGCCTTGGAACCGTCAGACAAGCTGGTCTTTCCGCCCGTGCAGGTGGTGGATGACCGCGTTCTGGCCGCCGCTCAGTGCATGGATCGCTTGCCGTTGGATCAGGAGCAGCCGATAAGCATGGCGGCTGAAAGCGCCGGGTTGAGCCTCAGCCAGCTTGACCGCCTGTTTGCGCGCCACCTGCGCTTAACGCCGCGCCGGTATTTCGATCAGAGACGTCTACGCCATGCGAGCGACATACTGGAACATACGAACCGCCCGATCAAAGAACTGGCCTATGAACTCGGGTTTTGCCACCCATCCGCCTTCACGGTCTGGTTCCAAAAACAAAAGGGATTTACACCGCGTGCTTACCGGATCCGGCTTAAAGCCCGGCATCCTGCCGCCGAACCGGCGGGATGATGCGAAGACGGTCAGGGCACATGCCAATCGGCGGGGCCAACCGCCACCGGCAGCCCCAGCCGGACGGATTGCAGGATTTTCAACGCCAGGCGCGTGACCGGCACAGCCGATTCCACGCCGCAGGGATTCTCACCATGGCCTTCGAGGTGGGCCAGGAACCGGTCCAGGTGCCGGGCATGGCCCTTGTCCACGTTCAGCCAGCGCGCCGGCCGGTTTGCGGCGGCGGCGGCGGCGCGTTCCTGTTGCAGGCTCTGCATGTAACCGGCCATGCCCGCCCCCGCCGCCCATTCGCAGCCGGCGGCATACGGAAACGTTTTCAAGCAGGCTTCATCCGCCAGGCCGCATTGGCGCACCTCGAGATGCTGGTCCATCGCGATGGTCGTGTTGCGGCAAGTAGCTTCCAGCAATTCCTTGGGATAATCGAAATGGCCGACCATGGTATGCTGCAGCGTGGTCAGCGAGCCGTCGTCGAACCGGATGACGATGGCGAAATTGCCGCGGGGCGAGCCTTCCGCAAACACCCGCGCGGGATGGCCGGGATTGAACCACAGCGCCAGGTCAATGAAATGCACCATCTCCGCGAAAATAATGCCGGCTTCATCCCTGAAAATCCAGTCTTTCCAACTGCGCGCGTCATCGTTGATCCGCATCAGCAGTTGCAGCCCGGCCTCTTCGGGTATCCGGTCGCGGCGGGGATTGCGATCGACGGTCGGACGGGCGCCGTCGGTAACGCGCGCCTTGTCCAGCAAGCGCTTGACTTCCAGGATGGCCGGGCTGGAACGCCGGTTATGGCCGACGCATACCGGCACGCCGGTGCGGCGCGCCGCCCGCGCAATTTCCAGCATCTCGGGAATTTCCCCGGCCAGGGGCTTCTCGGTGTAAACCGGCTTGCCGGCCTCCAGCGCCGGCAGGATGAAGCCGCCGCGCAAGTTGGTATGCGTGGCCAGGATGCACAGGTCCACATCGGGCGCCGCGATGACCTTGCGCCAATCGGTTTCCGCGCGGCGCGCACCGAATTGCGCGCGGCATTGCGCGGCGTTTTCAGCGTCAAGATCGCAGGTTGCGATCAATTCCACGCGCGGATTGGCCGCACAATTCGGCAGATGCACCAGTTTCGCCAGCGCGCCGCAGCCCACTACCGCCACCCGGTGTTTTTTGCTTTTCATAAATTGACTGGAGCGCATCCAGCGCTCGATATGTCCCGGCAATAACGCCACCGCCAATGTTCCGCCCCGTGGCAGATAAATCACCCAACCGCGACAAACAGTATTCCGGGATGAGAAAAAGTCAAATTATTTTCTATATACCGGAATTTTGCACCGCGCATGTTTGGCGCACGGCGCGGCGCAAGGGTTGCCGCTGTATAAGGATATCCCGCCAATCGGGACCCCGAGCAACAAAGCCCGCCGCCAAAAACTTGTCCGCCATAGCCGGACGACGGCGGATCGCACGGCCGGCGGCCGGAGGATATGGGCATTTCCGGAAATCATGCTAGTATAACCACATGGTTGACAACCAATAACCGTGCAATATCCAGAAAAATCATTGCAACAATAATTTTCTTGAAAAATTCAGGCGCCTGCCGCCATAATTGACAGCCACAGCCATCTGACCGCGCAACCGGCGATGATACGACGGCTGATGGGGCAAGCATGACATGTATCGGCATGGTTAACATAGACACATCCCACCCGGAAGTTTTCGGTGAATACCAGGCACGAACAGGCCGGGCGCGTCTCACGCGCCGCGGGCGGACACCCCGCGCATATCAGAGAATTAACCGGCGGCAGCGGCCCGGCAAAATTTATCTTTAAATATATGATTTCCATCGAGCAAAAAGTCAGGCAATCAACCACCCGCGGGAACGGGACCGCCGTTACCGATGTCAGCGCAATATTACGCCGCGGCCTCGATCATGCCGAACGCATTGTGCGAAATGCCGTCAACTGGCAGGATCAAAACGGACGGATTATTGATCCCTACGAACAAAAGGAAACCAACACCGTCACCGCGCGTTTCCTCGGCGCGCTGGGATTGCAGATTCAACATGGCCGGTGCCTGGATTTGATTCCATCCTGTGCCGCGGCGCTTACGCCCGCGCTGGAGGATTTATTTCACAAACGCGCCAGGGATTGGGGTGAATTTATTGTCAAAGAGGCTTTCATGGCCTATATTGCCTTGAAAGGGAAGGTGCCGCGGGCTCAGTACGACCAATGGACGCATCTGTTGGCCGATTACGATCCCGAAACGACCTATGGACATACCTGGACAAACACACCCGACCCGGCAGCGATGCACAATTACGTCACCTTCGGCATTGCCGGGGAGGCATTGAAAAAGAAGTTCGGCTTGGCGGATCATACCGCCTTCATGGACAAATACATAGCGCAGCAACTTGACCGTTGCGATGAAAACGGCATGTATAATGATCCGCACTCGCCCCTGGTTTACGATGTCACGCCGCGGATGAACCTCAGCATCGCCATGTGGGCCGGGTATGATGGAACGCAACATGAAAACTTGAGCGAAACACTGAAACGCGGCGGCCTGTCCCAACTGCTGTATCAATCTTCCACCGGCGAGTTCCCATTTGGCGGCCGCAGCAATCAGCAGAATTTCGTGGAAGTGTCTTTCGCGATCGTGTGCCTGTTCGAGGCGCGGCGCTGGGCCGGCATGGGCGATATGCTCATGGCCGGCGCATTCATGCGCGCCGCCGGCCTGGCCTTGCGCGCGATCGAAAAATACCTGCGCCATTCACCCATATATTTCAACAAGAACCTGTTTCCACCGGAAACACAGCATGGCCGGCAGCGCAGCTACGGGTTTTACGGCGCTTATTCCTTGCTGATCGCCAGCCAGATCGGTTTCGCCAGCCTGATGGCCGACGAGACGATTGCGTCAATGGCATGTCCCGCAGAACGCGGCGGCTACGTGTTCATACCCACAGCCTCCTTCCACAAGATATTCGCCAACTGCGGCGGGACGCATCTTGAAATTGACACAAATGCTGATTTCAAATACGACGCCACGGGGCTGGGACGCGTCCATTTCCGCGGGTGTCCGGCGGAACTTTGCCTATCCTCACCTATTACCGCGACGCCGGGATATTTAACCTGTGTGCCGCCCGCCCCGGAAAATATCGTCATCGGGCCGGGCCGGCAGGGACATTGGCTGGCCGGGTGGAATGGTGAACAATTGCGGACGACCGTCCGCGTAACGGCGGCAACCCCGGAGCGCGTGGCGTTCAGCGTGGAATATGAACATGCCGGCGACGTGATTTGCGAGTCGTATGAATTATTGCCCGGCGCCTTAAATCTGCAAATTGATCAGCAAACGGATTTGCCGCTTGAATTCCGCATGCCGTTGCTGAAGACCGATGGCGCCGAAATCGCCGAAACCACGGCGCTGGCCCATGGCTTTGAAGTGGTTTACAGGGGATGCGTCTGTAAAATAGAGTGCCTTACGCCCGACACAAACATCCGCCTGGAAGAATTCGAGGCGCCCAATCGCAACGGGATTTACAATGTCGCCAGGTTTTCCACCGCCGGCCGCCGCCTGCAATTCCATATCTCCGCGCGTCAACTGCGGCCGGTTCAGCAGGCATGAGCATGGCAGGCGCCATGCTTCCTGCCTGGCCACAATTCAAGCAAAAGGCGGGACAGTCGCATCCGTGCAACTAACACCATGCGGGGCGGACTGTTCAGTGTTCTTGTCCTGACCGGCAGTTGATGTAATTTACCGGCCGGATTGTTGCGCGAAAAAAAGCCATCTTCACAACCATTCCCCGGAGATCGCGCAATGCCCCGGCATGAAACCATCAAACGTGCGCTGGCATTCGAGCCGGGTGGCCGAATATCCTGTAATGTCGATTTTATCCAGGACAGATTCTGGCGCCGGCGCACGCCATCCAGCGCGATGTTCCTGTTGAAAACGTGCTGGCGTTGATTAATGCGGCGCGCGGGTAACCTGCGCCATCACATGGACCCGGATCGCGCCGGGCGACGGCGCCCGACATGCGTTTGCGCTAGCAAAGCGCCCGGCTATTGGCCCGGAAATCTGTTTGACAAACACGGTTATGGCGCATAACTTACCCGGCAGTCATGATCGTTAAAAGTCCGCCGGCCGGCAAATTATAATTTGCCGGATTCCAGGCCGTAACAGACCAGGAGCGCATATGCCGCAGAATCCCCCAAAAGACCAGGTTGCCCCCGAACAGGCAGCGGCCAATGCTGTAATGGAAAAGGCCCTGCTGGCGGCCGCCGAGTTCAATCAACTGGATCAGGCGGCCACCGATCGCATCGTCGAGGCGGTCTTCAAGGCCGCCTTTGACGCCCGGGTCAGCCTGGCCAAAATGGCGTTTGAAGAGACCAAGCTGGGCATCTGGAAGCACAAAGTCTTGAAAAACGTGCTGGCCAGCAAGCTCGTTTACAACGACATCCGTTACGAAAAGACCGTCGGCATCCTCTCCCATGACGACCGGTCCGGGATCACCGAAATCGCCCAGCCGCTGGGCCCGATTTTCGCCATCACGCCCATGACTAACCCGACATCCACGGTGATCTTCAAAATCCTGATCTGCCTGAAATCCCGCAACCCGGTCATCATCAGCCCGCACCGCCGCGCGGCCAAGTGCTCGGGCGAAGCCGCCCGCATCTGCTACGAGGCCGCCCTGGCGGCCGGCGCCCCGGAAGATTGCGTGCAATGGCTCTCCGGCGGCTCGCGCGAGCTGACCCGCGCGTTCATGACCCACCCCAACCTGGCGTTGATCCTGGCCACGGGCGGCACCGGCCTGGTCTCAGCCGCCTACAGTTCCGGCACTCCCGCCATTGGCGTCGGCCCGGGCAACGTGCCGGTGTTGATTGACAAGTCCGCGGATTTTCCCTTTGCCGTTTCCAGCATCATCATTTCCAAGACTTTCGACAACGGCACAGTCTGCGCCAGCGAGCAGGCCATCGTCGTGGAACAGGCCATCGCGGCGGAAGTCCGCGCCGAATGCGAACGGCAGAAATGCCATTTCCTGAATGCCGCGGAAATCAAGCAAGTCGAACGGGTGGCCATCGATCCCAGGACCGGCGGCATGAGCGCCGATATTGTCGGCCAGTCGGCCATGGAAATCGGGAGGCGGGCCGGCATCAACCTGCCGCCGGATACCCAGATCATCATGGCGCCGCTCAGCCGGGTGGGCGCTGACGAGCCGTTGTCGGGCGAAGTGCTGGCGCCCATCCTGGCGTTTTATGTGGAAAAAAATTACACGGACGCCTGCAAGCGCTGCATCGCGCTCAATTACCGCGGCGGCGTCGGACATACCGCCAGCATCTTCGCCAACGACGAGGCGCGCATCCTGGAATTCAGCGAGCTGATGAACGCCGGGCGCGTGGTGGTCAACACCCCCTCCTCCCAGGGCGGCGTGGGCGGCTTGTTCAACACGCTCCTGACCAGTTTCACTTTGGGCTGCGGCAGCGGCGGCAAAAACATCACCACGGAAAACATTTCCGCGCGCCACCTGATCAACATTAAAAAACTCTGCCGGCGCCGGCCGCATCCGCGCTGGGGTTTCTTCGATCTGAACAAGTATTACGATGAAACCCAGACGGCGGACACACTCTACGCCGAATTCAACCGCAACTTTTAATCGCGCGCCAACCAAGGAAAGATCATGCTGAACATCAACTTCGATCCGGAAACCCGCACCCACGTCTGCCAGTTCACCGGCAAGATCACCAGCGCGGCCTGCCCCCCGCTGGCCGCCGAAATCGAAGCTAAAATCCGTGAAATCCAGGACGGCCGGCATAACGAGAAGGTGGCCTTCGACCTGGCCGGGGTGGATTTCATCGCTTCCGCCTTCCTGCGCATCTGCATGCTGGCGGCCCGGCAAATGCCCCCGGGGCATTTCATCATCGTCAACAGCCAGCCGGCGGTGCAGAAAATTTTCTCCATCGCCGGACTGGACGGCCTGACGGACACCCACTAAACCGTTCCGTTTCGGCATGATATTCCGCTGCATGGGACAGGCATTCTGGCGCAGTTAAGCCGGACAAGTTAATCTCATAAAGACACTAAGCCGCGAAGGGTGAGTGGATTGCGGATGCTGAAGGCAAACAAGGTTTTCCTGCTTGGTTTTTTCTTGGCGCCTTGGTGGCTTCGTGCGATAATATTTTTTCGTGTGCAGGTAAATAATCTGCGCAGATCCGCGTCATCCGTGGATAAAAATGATCCGCAGATGACACAGGTGCACCCAGATGAGATGAACAGCTTAATCAGGTTGCGGGCGTAGCCCGCGAAAAGACCTGAAGGATTTACTATGAAAATGCTTGTTATCGGGGGAGTGGCGGCGGGGATGTCGGCGGCGGCGCGCGCGCGGCGGCTGGACGAAACGGCATCCATCATTGTTTTCGAACGCGGCGATTTCGTTTCATTCGCCAACTGCGGCCTGCCTTACCACATCGGCGGCAAGATTGCCGACCGCGACCAACTGCTCCTGCAGACGCCGCAAAGCCTGGCCGCCACGCTGAATCTTGACGTGCGGACCGGAACCGAAGTCGAGGCAATTGACCGCGCCGCCCGGCAGGTGCGCGTGCGCGAACTGGCCGCCGGCAAAACCTACACGGAAACGTATGATAAACTAGTCCTGGCGCCCGGCGCCGCGCCGCTGCGGCCGCCGCTGCCCGGGATTGACCACCCGCGCATTTGCGTGCTGCGCAATATCGCCGACATGGATCGCATCCAGAAGCTGCTGGAAGAGGGCGCCAAGGCGGCGGTAGTGATCGGCGGCGGCTACATCGGCGTGGAAATGGCGGAAAACCTGCGGGAACGCGGGCTGGCGGTGGACCTGGTGGAAATGGTGGACCAGGTGATGCCGCCGCTCGACCGCGAAATGGCGCGGCCGCTGGAAAACCACCTGCGCTGGCACGGCGTGAATCTGCACCTGGGCGTGGCCGCCGCCGCCTTCACGGAAAGCGAAGGACGCCTGCGCACGGAACTGGTTAACGGCCAAATGCTCATGGCCGACCTGGTGATTTTATCCGCCGGCGTCAAGCCGGACCTCCGGCTGGCGCGGGCCGCCGGCCTGGCCATCGGCCCGCGCGGCGGCATCCAGGTGGACCAGCACATGCGGACCAATGACCCGCACATTTACGCCGCCGGCGATGCGGTGGAAGTCACCGACCTGGCGCTCTGCTGCCCCACCCTGCTCCCGCTGGCCGGGCCGGCCAACCGGCAGGGCCGGATTGCGGGTGAAAACGTCTGCGGACGCCATACGGTTTATACCGCCACGCAGGGCACGGCCATCGTCAAAGTTTTCGAGATGACCGGGGGCGGCACGGGCGCCAATGAAAAATCGCTCCAGCGCGCCGGCATAAATTACCGCAAAATCTATCTGCACCCCTCCGGCCATGCCGGCTACTACCCCGGCAGCGCGCCGATGAACATGAAGGTCCTGTTCGCGCCGGGCGACGGCAAACTGCTGGGCGCGCAGGTGGTGGGATACGACGGCGTGGACAAGCGCCTCGACGTCCTGGCCACGGCCATCCGCGCCGGCCTGCAAGTCCATGACCTGGAATCCCTGGAACTGGCTTACGCCCCGCCTTACGGCTCGGCCAAGGATCCGGTCAACATGGCCGGCTTCATTGGAACTAACCTGCTGCATGGCGACCTGGAACTCTGGTACCCGGAGGAGTATCCCGACCAGACCAGAAACGCGGTGCTCCTGGACGTGCGGTCGGCGATGGAATACGACACCTGGCATATTCCCGGGGCGGTCAATATCCCGCTGGATAAGCTGCGCGGCAATCTCGACCGCCTGCCGCGCGGGCAGACCATCCTGGTGTACTGCAAGGTCGGCTTCCGCAGCTACCTGGCTTACCGCCTTTTGAAACAGCGCGGGTACGACGTCAAGACGCTGTCGGGCGGGACGATGACGTTCTGCAACTATCACCGCACGGGCATCTGCCCGGGCACCCCTGAGCCGCCGCTGCTGTCATACGCCGAAGAGCGCCAGTTGGCCCCGGCCGCCGCCCCGCCCGTCCCGGGCCGGGTGGTGGAGTTGAACTGCGCCGGGATGCAATGCCCGGGCCCCATCCGCCGCCTGGCGGAGACCATGCAGGGCTTGCAGACGGGCGACGAACTAATAGTGAGCGCTTCCGACCCCGGCTTTACCGCCGACGGCGCCGCCTGGTGCCGCCACTTCGGACACACGCTCGTGAGCCAGGAGCAGGCGGGCCCCCTGGTGCGGCTGCGCATCCGCAAGGGCGGGCCGATGCAGCCGGCCGCAGCGGCAAACTCCGACAAGCCGGCGGGCGCCGGCAAACCGCGCAAGACCATGGTGGTTTTTTCCGGGGACCTCGACAAGGTGCTGGCCGCCTTCGTCATCGCCAACGGCGCGGTCAGCATGGGCAGCGAGGTGGTGATGTTTTTCACCTTCTGGGGCATCAACGCCCTGCGCCGCTCGGGGCCGCAGGCGCCGGGCAAGACCCTGTTGGATCGAATCTTCGGCTGGATGATGCCGCAAGGCGCTGCCGCGCTACGCCTGTCCCAGATGCACATGGGCGCTTTAATGCGCCGGGTAATGCGCGCCAAGCAAGTGGATTCGCTGCCCGGCATGATCGCCCAGGCGCAGGCCGCCGGCGTCAAGCTGGTGGTCTGTTCCATGTCCATGGACGTCATGGGGCTTAAGCGCGAAGAATTGATTGACGGCCTGGAAATCGGCGGCGTCGCCGCATTTCTGGGGGAATCCGCCGGGGCGGACATGACGCTTTTCATTTAACAGCGTTCAGGTGGTCAGATTGACGCCCGTGCGGGCATGGAAGGGATGCGCAGAGGCCGTAGCGTCCCATTCGGCGATACAAGGCGCCTTCATGCCGTCGGGAACACTCCCCGCGACACGCGCGCGCGGGCCGGGCGGCGGAATCGCCGGGCTTCCCGCCGGATGGCCGCTTCCAGCGCCCGGCATTTGGCCGCGGTATATGGCTGCCCTGCGCCATCCACCGGATTCAACAAGGTGACAGCCCCGGCGGGCAGGGCGGCCAAGGCGGCGACATCGCCCCAGCGCAGGATGCCGGGCACATGGATGGCCATGGATTTGCCGCTGCGGGCGCCCTGGTACAGGTAAGAGCCCTGCAAGTTCACGCAGGTGACGGACTGTATCCGGCGATTGAAGGCGGCGGCGCACAAGGCCGCCAGCCCGGCTTCGCCGTAAGCGCGGATTTCCAGGCGGGCGCGCGGGTAAATTCCGGCAACCGCCCGCGCGAGCGCCTGGATATCGCAAACCCAATCGCCGAGCATGGTGCGCCCCAGCCAGAAACAGGCGCGCGCATGGTCATGGTAACTCTGTTCGCCCAGTTGGCTCAAGTTGTAGCAGGTTTCACCGGTCCCGCGCAAATCCGCAAACACCAGCGCCGGGGCACGGCGGCCGCCGCCGGCGGTCCAGGCATCATCCGCCAGCGCGGCTTTGCCGTGCGGATGCAGCACCAGCGCCACGGTTTTGATCGGCCCGGCGGCTGGCGGAGTGACAAGCGCCGACGGCAGCAGGATATTCGGCTCCGACTCCACCGCGAATTTGCGGATGCAACGTCCGGCTTCCTCCACCGTCCCGAATTCGACCGGCGCGGCAGCCGCCGGAGAACGCGGGCGCAGCAATGCCTGCAATTGGCGCAGTTTGACCGCGCGGCTGACGGCGATCCGATCAGCGCCGGCCAGCAACCGCCGGCCCGCGATGCGGCAATATTCGGGAATGGAGACCACCGAAGGCGGACGGCGGCCGGACGGGAAACACAGGCACCGCTCCTCGGGCAGCGTTTGGAATGCGGGCAAATCGCAAGGCCGGCCTTCGCCCTCGTCCTTCAGCCAGCGTTTGAACCAGCCCAGCATGCAGCGCTGCATTTCCGGCCAGTAGCCATGGGGCCTGTCAAAAACCTGGTAGGCCAGCCTGTCTTCCGCGCCGTACAGGCGGTAAACCCGGCTGGCGGCGCTGAAGGAACGCAGCATCTCCGGCACGCAGAAGGCAGGGCCGTCGCGCAGTGCGTTCAAAAGCAGCAGGGCGTTGGGCGCAACCAGGCCGAGCGCCGCCCATTCCTCCATGAAGGTCAAACCGTTCGGCAATACTTCACACACGCAGTTAGAGCGGGTGACATATGATTCGAACGTCCCCACCGACACCACCGGCACGGCCGCCTTGATCCGCGGGTCGGCCGCCGCCAGCCACATGGTCTGGTTGCCGCCGCCGGAGGCGCCGGTCACGCCGATGCGATCGGCATTCACGTTCGGCATGGACTGCAAAAGGTCAATGCCGCGCATATTGTCGTAAAGCTGCATACCCAGCAGGGTTTCGCCAAGATCAAAGAGCCCGGCGCCGATGCCGGCCCCATGGTATTCATATTTCCCGGGGATGGAGCTGCGTTCGCCGGCGCCGAATGCGTCAATCGCCAGCACGACGAATCCGTTCAAGGCGAGCAGGTGTCCGCGTTCCTGCACGCGGCCGGCGATTTTGCCTTGGGCATGATGACCATGGACGCCGATAATCCCCGGGAATGGCCCCGGGCCGTCCGGCACGTATAAATTGGCGGTGACCCGCATGCCCGGGCGGCTTTGATAGGTAATTTTGCGGAGTTCGTAGCCCGACAGCCGGATCACGCCATGCACCTGCGGTTCCAGCGCCGGCGGCGGGGGAAATGTGCCGGCATTGGAACGGATGGCGGACAGCAAGGCGCGGCGTTGCGCGCGCCATTGCGGCAGAGTCAAAGGCGGCTGGCGCCGCCAATGCCATTGACGGGCTTCGCCGATTTGATGATCTTTGACCAGTTCCAACGGTTTTTCCTGCCAGACGTCCAGATTCATGTTGTTGGTTCCAGGATTAGGGGTTCAGGATTCGGTGTTCTGACATAACACTTTAAAACCTCAAACCTTAAAACTTCCAAAACGTGAGTTTTAAAATTGGCGCGCGCGCATCCCATAGAAAATAAAAAGTGTTGGAATAATCCCCGGCGTCATAACATAATGACGGGCGACCAAGCCAAACCGAAAGGATCATTCCAACGATGATCAAATACACCATGTTGAAGCAGGTCTGCAATCTTTATCCTGGATTGCGCAGGATTATTCCGCCGCATTTGGTAAAGCGCCTGGCACAGGAACACGGTGTTGATAAAAAGAGCAGGACATTCACGACTGGCGGCAATTTTATTTGATAATATACATGGTGCCCACCGTCACAAACTCGTAGCACCCCATATCCGCCAACCGGCTAAACCGGTCAAGCCGCGAATGCCCGTCCAAATCCAAAGCGTCCGGCATCCACGCCTGGTTTGTTCCGGTGTTCACACACGGGGAAGCCGCCCCAAGCCGGTAATTACCGGAAATAAAATTCACAAACTGCGGATCATAATTTATATTATTTAATCCATAATTTTCTGGCGGCGCAGGCGCCATGCATGAGTTGGATACGGATGACATTGTCGCGGGCGCAGATAAAGAGAATAAATATTTCCTCCGTTGCGTATGCAATGGCTACTGGCTGACAAGGGTGGCTCTTTGTGTTTCTGGTTTTAAAGGAAATATGGTGTTGATGGTGGGACAAGGAAAGTGGATGCGGACCGCTCGCCAACCGGACTGCCCGCGCGGGGCGACCCTGGCGACAGAACTCTGCCTGAAGGATTTTGTGCCCACTTTGAAGGGGCATTTGCATGAAAGCCGGCCGGGTATTCCCCCGAACTTGGCGGGTCGTGAAACCGCTCGATGCGCAGTGCCTGCCGACCCGCAAGGGATGCTTGGGATAGGCGCGGATCAACCCGTTGATGTTCTCGTTGGAGCCACGCTCCGAGTGATGGTCGCGCAAAGAATATAACCCGTTGTGTTGAGATTCTCGTGCCAGGCAAACTCTGCCTTGTCCATCAGAGACGCGCCGCCAGCGGGTCGGAAACCCGCGCACAGCCGGGGTAAAGGGTTCCTTGGGTCCGTGCGGCCCACAAGGCGAATGTTGCGCTCGAAGTCATTCCCGCTCTGCCACGGTTGACAGATCGCTTCCATGTCCAACCTTGGCCGCCACTTCCGCCGCCGGGATATCCGCTGGCAGCTTCCGGCGGCCAAGCCTCTGCGCTGGACGCTGCGCCGGCCCGCTTGCGGGCGCTCGCGGCGGTTGCGCACAAATGCCAGCCGGCCGCGTTGCTTTGATTTCCTTGCATAGCTATCACGCCCAACCGGGCCCGTGATTATCTCCGGCGTCAACCCTGTCGTAGCCTCTTCGCATCCAAGGCAGCTCGGTAAACCGAGGAGCTGCTGAACGTCAGGACCAGCGCTTTTCGGCCGATAGCTTCTCCGCGGTTACCAGTTTGGCTGATTCCGCCGCTCAACCCTTGGCTATTTCCCGAACCAGTTCACCCACAAATTCACGGGTCACGCGTAATTTATATTATTTAATCCATAATTTTCTGGCGGCGCAGGCGCCATGCATGAGTTGGATACGGATGACATTGTCGCGGGCGCAGATATATAATGATTTGAATAAGTATTTCCTGCGTTATTAAAATAAACAATGGTATTATTCATCCTTCCAACCAAATGATTGATTTCATTGCTTGTGCCAATATAAACTCCGCCGCCGTTGGAAACCGAATGATTGCTGACGATGGTGCAATTGTTTATATGCAAGCCGGTGCGATAATGATAGATGCCGCCGCCTGAATTACCGGCATAATTACCGCGAATCAAGCAATTCCTGATCTCGCCGCCGCCCGTCCAGAAGTTTATGCCGCCGCCGCTATTTCCGATGTTATCCGCGATCAGACAAGCATCCACAAGGGAATTGGTGGAAATAAATAATCCGCCTCCTCCATGGGTTGATCCGGTTCCCAATGCGTGATTATTCACTACGTCGCAACGTCTTACGATGCCGCCATCAACCGCAATGCCGCCGCCCATAGCGCCTGAGGTATTATTGCTGATTAAAGAATCTTCCAACAGTCCGCCGGCAATATACACACCGCCGCCGCCGTATCCAGAGGATCGCGTGGTGTTGCGGCTGGTATTGCCGACCATGATGCAGTGACGCGCTTCCGCCGCCAATGAGAATAAACCGCCGGAATAATGGGCGCTGTTTCCATAAAACTGATTGGAATCGATCAGGCCGCCCTTGGCATATATACCACCGCCAAAGCCGCCGGCCCAATTGGATGCAATCATGCATCTTCTTGCCTCGGTGTTGATGTCCATATATATTCCGCCGCCATCTATTTTAATAGCTTTATTATTACTTACCACCGTATCCACCAGCACCCCGTTGTTACGGACATATAATCCACCGCCATAGTTAGTGCTTTCATTGGCGACGATTTCGCAATTGGTCACCATTCCGCCGTCATCCAGGTAAACTCCTCCCCCGTAATATTCGGAACGATTCCCGGTGACCAGGCAATCATCCAGCACGGCGCTGTTGGTGACATAAATCCCGCCGCCGGATTTACCGGGATTAGCAGATCCGGTGAGGGCGGCGCCGTTGGTTATGGTTAATCCCCGCAAAACGGCCTGAGGATGATCCAACCAGAAGCAACGATTGGTAAAACCAGGAGAATTACCGTCGACAATTGTGCCGTTACGGTCAATATCCCCCTTGTTCCAACTGCGGACAGTCATGGCGCTTGCGATGACAACCTGACCGGTCAGGTAATACGTGCCGTTGGACAGCCAGACATTTGTCCATCCCTGTCCGGCTGCCGCGGCAACAGCTTCATGGATGCTGGTGGCGGCGCTGGCCCATGAATCATATGGGGCGCTGGGATTCGCATCGGGTGTCCCGGGCGGAACCACATAACTGATCTGGGCGCAGGCGTTAACAGTCGCAAGACAAGCGATAATTATCACCCGTCTGCCTGAATACCGGCGTTGGCAAGATTCAAAGGAATTGGTTTGTTCCATAAGGGCAACCCCCATATTATTTTTTTACTTCCACGGTCACTTTTTGCCAACTTTGCGTTGGAAAATAATCCTCAAGCACCTGCGCCTGGTCGCCGCCGCGGGGAGTGATGCAGACAGCATAAGAATATTTGCGGATGGCCGGCTGGTTTTCAATCTCGCCGGCCGATTCCTCCCATTCGTCCAGCAACAACGCGCCAGATTCATTGCGGCCGGGCGTTTGGCCATCCGCGCCGGTTAATGCCTTGCGGATTATGCGATCATCCTGCTCACACCGGGCCATGACAATGACATTATTGACCGGACGCCCATACGTGTCAATTACTTTTATAACCACATGCCGGCTGGAAACAGCACGAATGCATTCCCGCATTTCCGCGGCGCTCTTTGTTTCGCTAACGCCGCCGATGTGCGAATTACGGACTTTAAAAACGGCATTCGTTCGCGCCGCGTAAAGGTTGCGTTTCACCGGCGGTTTGATGTCGCAATCCACCAGATAAAGATTGCCGGCGCAAAGCGACCAATTGACTTCATTATCTTCAAACCTGCATTCCGTCAATATGGCTGCAATCGGGTAACGATCTGAATCGCTGACGGCGACTTTCAAGCGGCGGAAAGTTACGCCGCGCATGACCTGCGGCCCCCAACAGAAAGCATTATTGCTGTCTTCAAAAATGCAGTTTTTAATGCTGCTGTTTTTGGCGTTCAAGCCGTAGCCAATCGTGCCTGTCACCCGTGAAATCACCGTATTTTCAATAATTATCTTATTCAGATAAAGATAAAGATGGCGTCCGATGGGATATTTCGGGTCAGCCGAGGAAAGCAATCCGTTGTAGACATGCAATTCACCGCTGTTCACCACCCCGGCGGACATGGTCCTGCCTCTGTAATAAGCGCCGGCATGAATGGTGTGTGTCGCATCCGGAGTGTTGTTGAACAGCAATTTCGCGTAAATGCCCGTATTGCCGGAACATCCCAGGGTCATTCGGTTGATTTTTTGCGGACTGGCCGGATAAATCACCAGGTTGCCGTTCATTATCAATGTTGTATTGGGGTGTTCGGGCGAACCCAACTGAAAAAAGGTCTCGGTGTTATTATCGCGTCCGACCCATAGGTTGGCATTAATTGAATAAACGTCGTTGGAGCGTTCATAATGCACCAACCCCCAATCGTTCACCTGGTCAGCAAACAAAATCTGCCGGGGGGCAGCCGGCAATTCCTCGGTATAATCATACAACCAGATGGCGTTGGCCTCCCGGTTATACACGCAGGCGGCATGCGCGCGCCAGAACAGGCAGAGAAACACGACAAATAACAGATGTGAGCTTGCATGTTTCATTATTCATTCCCGCATAATAGCAATTAAGGTTCAAATTCCGTCGGCTCGGCGCCCTGCTCAAATTGGACTGCGTCAATCCACACCGGCCCGTTGATCACCGACAATCCATATCCATTGTGCCGCGGGGCGTTCGCCGGCATAATCACCGGCACACGGTAACGTTTCCATTCCCGGGTAATTTTCAACAACGTTTTTTTATTATCAACGTCCATGAAATCAATTTTGACAAGCGCCTCATCGCTATCCGCGCGCATCCAAGCCGACCATACATACGGTGTCGGCCGATCATGTTGGGGAGACAATTCAAAATAGACATAACCCGAAGCCACTCTATATGAAACCTTGCCGTGGTATGGATTATTTTTATCCAGCGAGAATTGGGCATTGACGCGCCCGGTGCGCTCGTCGGGATGGGTCGCCCCGCAATGCGACCCAAGCCACCAATAATCGGGATAATCCGGCAAGGACGCTTCTTCAAAACTTGGATTGGGCATGATATTGCGTTTGCCGGGACGTCCCGTGCGCGGAGTCGCTGATTCCGGCTGCCAGGCGTCAAGATGCGCTTGGGCGGCAACGACGATATCCACAGGTTTGCCGCTTTCCGGCGCGGACAGCAAGTAAGCCCGCGTGGCATACGGATCCAGTTTTTCCTGGAACGCGCCGTTTTCCAGCGCAAGGCTTCCCCCGCCGAACATGCGTTTTACCGGGCTGTGCAAACCGGGTAAATGGACTGTGAAAACAGCGGTCACCGGCCAGGGTTGACTGTTGGCCGCCAGCAGCACATATCCACCCGAAGGATTGCGCCGCAATAGCGCCTGCACATCCGGCATGATTTCCCTGCCGGGATCAAAACCGGCTGGCGCATACGTTATGCGTTGCGCCGGCAGCGGGGTCGTGAGGGCCGGATTCAAAGCGCGCAGTTCACTGCCAATTGTTTTCATCATATCCCACATAACCTGATGCTGTGACGGATAAACGAAATAAAACAGTCCGCTGGCCTGATGGATTATTGCCAGCCAGGATTGCGCCTTTTGTTCGGCGGGTAAATGGGGGCGCTTGTAATGGCCGCTGTACATTTCCAATATGGGAGTTATCCACACCGGTTTGCGTTCCTTCTCGCCACGCATGGTCAAAAGCGCCGTTTGCCCGGCGGCATAATTGGGCGAATTGCGAAAAGTGGTCACCGGAGGCGCCCAGTAAGGATCTATGGCGAGGATATCCGTCCAATCGGTGTATTTCGGGTCGGGCGGCGGGAATCCCCAAAGCACCCGCACAGGATGATACCCATCCGTCTCATGAATCAGTTTATACAATTCCCGCCCCTGCACATACTGATCAAACCAGTGCTCGGCCATCGGCTCGTCAAAACCTTCGTACGCCATGAGCGCCGGATGATCCTTGACGGTCTCAATTCCCTGCCGGATCAACGGTTCGGCCTGACGGTAAACTTCAGCGAATATGCGCGATCTTTCCGCGCGCCCAGGCATTTTGATGACCTTGCCTTTCAATCCGGTGAAACCTCTGAAATGCAGGCCGGCAGGCAGGTTTGTGGGAACGAAGTCCGGGGTTTCGGAAAAACCGTCAACCGTCACGCACATGCGGAGATTGTGCCTCGCAGCCATGTCCAGCGCATGCAAGGTGCCGGTGGGCGAGTTATCTTTTGCCGCCCAGTACATTATTGCGTTGAATCCGGCCGCGGCTATCTCGCTGAAGTTTTCCTCGTTGTATACGCCCGGATTCCAGCCGCCCATCAGTATGCCGTATATGAATTGCGGCCGGCCATCATGAAGAACCATGCGGTTGATCCGGTCAATCTTCCATTCCCGGCCGGGCTTCGGCACGCGCTTGATCAATTCAAGCTGCTGTTCGGAAATCAAACCGCCGTCCGCCTGCCGATGCGTCACTGTCAGACCGTGCCGGCCCACCGGAACATTATTCAGCGGCACCGGCACTTGCGTCAGCGACTGCGCCGCAGGCGATTCGCCCCACACCCGCCCATCCTTGCCGGCAACCTGCAACATACTGCCGGCCAGGCCTTTTTCCGGCAATCCTGTTTCACAGATTAGATAAGCGACATCCTCCGTCGTGTAATAATTTTTATCCATATATGCTTTGAATAAATCCAGCGCGGGAGGATTTTCGATCAACAACCGTGACAACAATTCTCCGGATTGCTCCGAGAGCATTTCCACTCTGATCGAGCGCTGTCGCACCGAATTCACCGGCACCGCCACAGTGATTTCCTTCGAGGCATTACCCGGCAATTCGAGCGCAAGATTGGTTGTCACGCCGCCGGCGCCGGCGGGCTCGTCCCGCACGCGAATAATCACCCTGCCGTCCCGGCTGCTTGAGTTACGCGCTGCCATCGCAACATCATAAAAATACTTCTTGCCTTCCGCCCGATACGCGCTCACTTGCGCCGATTCCAGCAGCGGTAGAAACGGCGCCTTGAAAACAGCGTCAGCCAACCCGGTCACCCGTCCGAATAGTTCCGGCATTCGCCACCAGTCGGAACCAACCGGCGCCCAACTGTAAACAGTGCATTCCTGATTGATTTCCACGCCATAGGGGTCCAATACCGGCTCAAACACGTGCGCCAGCAGGTTCATACGCGCCTTAACCGGATCGCCCATTTCCATAACAACGGCAAAAGGAATCCCCAGTTCCGCCTGCCAGCCGGTTTCCGTGATGTGCGCGGCGGAACGCAATGGGCAATCCCACCCCATGTCAATTGATTCGTTTAGATTCCGCTGATCCGAAATTACGTTGCCGGCGCTCAGCCGGATATGATACCAGAGTTTGCCGGATGTACCGGGATCGAACGTAACCTTGACGCAATTCTCGCGTTGCACCCGGATCGAGTTGGAATCCCGCTGCACCGCCTTGGGCACAATTGTCGCAGGCTGCGGATGGCGGACATCGAACCCCAAGAACAGCCAGGCATCGTCCCGCATCACCTTGGCGGTAATATTATCTGATATTTGACCCTGGTTGCGTCCACGGATTACATGGAAATCCGTCAATACCGCCGCCGCCTGCCACGCCGGATCGTCCAGATTTCCGTCCATGACAGGATTGGATTTACATACGGGGATAGCCAAAGAAGGTGATGCGGAATCACCCGCGTTCGCAATCATTGTCCACGAACCGGCCAAGATAATCAACTGAACTGCTGCAATAATATTTTTGCGCATGTAATGTCCTTTAAATTACCCTGAATCCGTGACGGGCAAGCCCGTCAACTATTATTTCTCCGGAATTTTGTTTTTCCATCAGCCACCGCCGGATATTCGATGGCCAACTTCTCAATTCTACGCTACCACCATAATGATTTGTGCGTTTTGTCAGATTACCAACCCTGATGATGATTGTCGACATATATGATGATTGCCTTATTTCAGTTAACATGCGCGCACAGCCGGCACAATTAACAACGGATATTTTGGAAATTGCGCATAGCTCTCGCGGTTTGCCGGTCATATTGCGCGGCGTAAAATCATGGCGATCTGTTGTTTTTGTCGTTTTCCTCGAAACGCGGTCAAGATTCTGAAGTCAACCAGCCAAATTTTTCGATTTCATACAGAGAGGAATCCAACGCGGAGCAACCCCTTGTCAGCCTGGCCCAGGTATGCGGGAACAGGCTTTCGTTACGGACAAACCGGACCACATTCAGGCGCCAGTTTATATCGGATTTGAATTTTACCGGCAAACAATCGAAAGGAATTTCAACCGTCCCGCGCCACAGGCCATTATCAACGCCCGACAAAACCCGCCATTCGGTCTCGTATATCCATTCATCGCCATTTTGCCGGTTTTTCGCAAGATTAATTGTTTTCGCGGCCTTGACGCCCCTGGCGTTAAAGGAGAACTGGCAACATACCGCCGGATTATTTTCCGGGCTCAGCATGATCGCGACACTGTCATCCAGTTCGCCGAAATGCTTGCTCCAGCGCTGATGCTCGATCAAGGCCGGGCCGACCCGGAAATCAGCTTTAAGCTCGCGCATATCGCGTTCCGCGCAAAGAATGCCGATATAAAGGCGGTCTTTGCCCAATACGGCCTTGACGGCCGTCTCGGCAATCGCCGGACGATTGCCGATCGTGACAAACCCGGTGGAATACATGCCGGGCTTCCATTGGCCGGCGACGGTTTCCAGGTTGTCGGCATCCGGAGCAAGCCGTTCGGCGGCGATTACCGGACGGCCATCCTGTTCCCGGCGTTCGCGCCGGATTTCACCCGGCAGCCGCGCAAAATATTGCGCGGCTTTTTCACAATGAAATTTCCAAAGCAAGTTGAAAGGCTCGTCAATCAATGCCAAATACCGTTCACGGGCATTGGGCGCTCTTTCGGCTTTTTCCAAGGTCGAATTTACATGGTTTTGATCCGATTCGGAAAGAACGGCAAGCACATCCGGATTCCCCATCAAATTGCGAACCCGGGCGATCACGCCGCGGGCATTCCGATACGCTTCCATGAATCCCACACCGGCGTATTTCCCGCGGGCATAAGCCCAGGCCGCCGGCGGCGAACCATTATAAGTAAAAGACCCGTGGTCGAGGGCAAGCTTGTCAAATGCCAGTTGAATCATTTCCACCGCCGGCAACTGCTGATAAAATTCCAAACCGAGCGTCCGCAGAAGATTGAGTTCTACCATCCCGGCCATGATGTTTTCCGCCGGCTTTAAATCATCCGGCACAACGTGGCAGTTGCCGGCGCCTTCCGGATCATAACCGCGGCAGGTCGGACACAACATGCAATGTTCCGGCACCAGCATGACCGGAATATCGGGCCGGCGCCGCATGGCCACGCCCACTTCATACATGCTGTCTCCCGTATAAATCTCTCCGCGCATCATTTCGGAACAACGTCCGAAATAAGCTATCACAAAGAGCAAATGCTGGGGAAACAAGCGCAGACAATCGGCGGAATAAATTCTTTCGGCGAATTTACGCCGGATATCGGCAAGCTCGGAATCAGTCCGGCAGGCATTATGGCCGGGCAGAATTTGCGCCAGCAAGTCTTTTATCTTTGCGCGTCCACGCACATAATCCCCGTCCGTCACGCCGGTCAATCCGCGCCATGCCGGACCGGTGGGTGTCGAATAAACGCATATATTTTCAATGGAATGAATTTTACCGATAATGGCCTGCAGCGCTGCATATCCGGTAATCACCGGGCGCGCCACGAATTGCGATTCGGATTGATTGCGATTAATCCGGTAAATTATTTCCATATCCCAAAGCATTGATTGGGCCACTCCGCGGCAAGCGTCCGCGGCGCAGCCGTTGTATTTTTCGCCCCGGTAACAACAAAAACGCAGGCGAATTCTGGGATTATCCATGATCGCCTTGAGAATACCGGTCAGACGTTTTTCGCCCAGATCCTCAACCTTCCGCCCGGCACCCAGCCGGGCAATGATTGCAATCAGTTCATGGGGCCGCACCGCAATCCCTGTATTATTTTTTATCACAACATATTACCATCTTATTCAAGGCGGACATATGCCCGCCATCCAATTGTTATCGAAACCGGCATCGTTCCCGATCCCGACCGCGATTTCAAGCCTGATGTTGATTTCGAATAAATTTGCGATCAGATCGCTTTTTGCATCTGATGGACGGGGGCATGGATGATTGTCATCATTTTTTGAGAATAAATCCTAAAACAAACCCGTGAAAACGCAACCGGTATTTTCGGGTTTCATCCGGCGATTTTCGGGCGGGGCTGATGGTTGCCATATTTGCTGCAAGGCACCGCCATAAAACACCTTCGCCTTGCCCTTTTCAAGCGCCGGGAACCGACGGGAATAACGCAACTGTCAGCGGGAGGGCGCGTAGCGCCATCCATTATAATATCTGGTTCGGAATTCATTTTATAATTCGGGAAACATGAAATCAGGAATAGATTGTTCTGGATTTTGTTGCCTGATATGCTCCACCTTCATGCCTTCCTGAGTTCCTTATTGGATCAATCTCAGATCTGAATCAAATCGGATTTCCGGATTCCCGAACCTTGACATATTCAGGCGTAAGCCGTAGCATTTTAACTTATGGCACGTTAGCGCCTAAAACAACAGTAACTGCCCAAAATAACAAGAAAAAATGAATGCTTTGCGTCATGCCTGGCCGCGGTCGAAAATCAGGCGGCGCATAAAACCATATATAATCGCCAGCCCATTCGGTTTGCGCTCGGCGGGATACGAATGCCTGCCGCCAGATTATGGACGCGATCTTGAGTCCACGCCGGCTGATTTCACCGCCTTGTGCATTCCGGCGAAAGGCCAGCTATGCGTGGACATCAACGGCAAAACCCATGAAGTCCGACCCGGCCATTTAATCATCATTACCGAAGGCACAGCGCGCAGAATTTTCACCAAATGCGAAGGCGTAAAGTATTTTCTCGCCAGTTACACCGGCGCGGCCGCGCCGTTCCTGACCGCGGGATTCAACATCCCCGTCAACCGCCCCTTCCAGTTCCGGCATTCCCTGCAAGCGCATCTGAACAAATTCAAACGGGACATCAGGAATCCCGGACTGGCGGGCGAACACGCCGGAGTCCGGCATTTGATTGAAATGCTGATATTCATCGCAAAACACGTCGGCAAAAGCGCCATATCCGCCGCCGGCTGCAATGAGGATGCCGCCATTGCGGCGCGCGCCATAGCGACAATCCAGATGTGCTGGCGCGAAAAATCATTTGGCGTGGCACAACTGGCGGAAATGGTCGGAGTTAACACCAAAACTCTTTACATCCATTTCAAGGCCGAAACCGGCCTGGCCCCGAAGGAATATATTGATCAATACCGGCTGCAGCACGTGCTAAACATGCTGCAAACGCGCGCAAAAATCCAGGATATAGCCGGCGCCGCCGGTTTCGGCTCATCCGGATATCTGGCCAAATTTTTCAAACGCAAGATGGGAGTCGCGCCGGCCAATTACCACGGATGAGACACGCTTGCCCAAAGCGAGCGCAAAACCGCGAAAAACAATGCGGCATCCTGGCCGGATATCTGGCGCGGAAAGAAGCCGCGGCGCTGGCGGCCGTATTCACTTCGTCCGTCAGCCGCCGCCGCATCCGCCGGCGATGGGCCGGATTTTCCGCGGTTTCCAGGCGGCTTTCAAAAAACACCTCTTTCGCCATTCTTTCCAATTCGGCTTGGAATGTAGACTTTCATGTTATTTGCATGCAGGAGTTCAGTTTCCCTGAGACCGAACAGGTCCGGCCGCATGCTATAATTTTGCGGCTCCTAACCAGAATTTGTGGGTAAAAAACAGGTTTTAAAGTTTAAGAAGTTCTCCAAGCAATGGCGCCAAAAGATGGTGGAGTTATTAACAGCCTGCCGCTTTGGGCGTTTGGCGGCCCCGCAGCAGCCTGATTAATAACTCCTGATTGGCGCGATGGCGGAACGGAGATAAAGCGGCGGCAAAAAAATAGGCTGGCCTTTCCGTAATCCATTGCGTATGCAATGGGTGAACACAAAAAAAGGAGGACCAGCCCAAGGTGAAACTTAAAACAATTTTGAATCGTTTGCAACCTTTGAAACGTTTTATTTATCAGGAAACTTGTATGGTTTTGGATCGTCGCGGCCAATGGAAAGTGGATATAAGCATTCGTCCGCATCGCCAACGCGCGGCATGCTGCTCGCGTTGCGGGCGACCGCTGGCGACATACGACACTCTGCCTGAACGGATATGGGCGTTTGTGCCCATTTTGAATGTGCCGGCTTTTTTGCATTATAGTCCGCGCCGGGTAAATTGCCCCGAACATGGCGTGGTGGTGGAAGCGCTGCCTTGGAGCGATGGCAAACGACCCTACAGCAAGGCGCTGATGCTTTTTTTGGGGAACTGGGCGCGGAGGTTGTCCTGGAAAGAGACGGCGCTGATTTTCAAAGTCAGTTGGCAGGCGGTTTATCGGTCGGTCGAGTGGATGGTGGAATGGGGCTTGGCGCACCGGGAATTGGCCAATATAACGGCGATTGGTGTTGATGAACTCCACGTAGGCAACGGTAAAAAGAGCAAGAACTATCTGACCTTGATCTATCAGATTGATGCGCAATGCCGCCGATTGCTCTGGGTCGGCCAAACCCGCCGGGCGGCCGCGCTGCGTAAAGGGTTGCAATCTTTGGGAAAACCCGTGCTGGCCGGCATTCGACATATATGTAGCGATATGTGGCGACCTTATCTGAAAGTCATTGCTGCGAGCCTCAGCCACGGTTGCCACATGATTGACCGCTTCCATGTCGTGCAAACCTTGAATGCCGCCGTGGACGAGGTCCGGCGCCGGGATATGGCGGCGATGACAGCGCGTCCGGCGGCCAAGCAAAAACTCAAGAAAATGCGCTGGACCTTGCTGCGCCGCAAAACCCGCGTGCGCGGCAAAGCTCGCGAAATGCTTGATCGGATATTGGGCACAAGACTGCAAACCGGCCGCGCCTATTTGTTCAAGGAAAGCTTTCAGCATTTTTGGAGCTATCACAGCCCAACCTGGGCGCGTAATTATCTCCAGGCATGGGTCAAGCGCGCCTGTCGTAGCCGCATTGCGCCAATCATTAAGGCGGCTAAAACCATTGCTAAACACGAGGAGCTGCTTTTGAACTGGATCAGAGCCAGAAACGAGGTTTTTACTGGCGCAACCGAGGGCTTGAACAATAAAGCTCGAGTGGTTACCAAACGATCTTATGGCTTCAGAACTTTTCATGGCGCGGAAATGGCGCTATATCATACCCTTGGGCAATTGCCCGAACCGGTAATCACCCACAAATTCTGGTGAGGAAACAATTTTGCGAACATAAATAAACCGGCTTCCAACCGGCTCAGGCGGGCCGGCGGTGCAGCAGGGCAAATCCAATGGCTTCCGAGATCACGAACGGAATCCAGACGATCAAGTGGGGATAAAACTGCGGATGGGAGACCATCGAATCGGCGAGGATGATGAAAAAGTAGAAGACAAAGACCAGCACCAGCGACAGCGCAATGCCGATGGACGATTCGCGGCGGTGAATCCGGATGCCCAGCGCGGCGCCGAGCAACACGAACGCGAAACAGGAAAACGATAATCCCAGCCGGGTGCTGGCTTCCACCATCAGCGACGTACGGTAGGTCTGGAAGTCGTCATCGTCCAGGTTGGAGAGGTAATGCCGCTCCAGCAGCCCGGGTAAGAGTTGTTCCAGCAGCATGCGGTTCAAGCGCATCAAGTCCGCGCCGCGCGGCTGGCGCGCCAGCAATTCCCGGGCGCGGCGATCCAGATTCACGCCCTTGAACAAGGCGGGGCTGTAAAGGGACGGACCGGCCAGCAAACGGTTGAAATCATCCATCAGCCCCGGCAGGACCTCGTCCCAATTTTTCCCGGCGCCGGCCTCTTCCAGGCGCCGCAGGGTGGCTGGCGCCAGCACACGCGCGGCAGCGCTCTTGAGCGGCGCCTGGCCAAGCCGGCGCGCCAGTCCCGGCAAATCGGTGAAATCCTCCGGGCGAAAGCGCAAATCGCCGTCCAGGGAATCGAACACCTCGGCCATGGAGAGGTCGGCGCGTTTTTTGTGAACCACGTCTTTGCTCATCAATTCGGCGACATCGAACTCCACCGGGTACTCCTCGGCGCTGACCCGACGGACCAGGCTGAGGTTTTCGGGTTGATGATCGTCAGCCTGCTCGATCCGCACTTGGCGCAGGTTGACCACCACGCGCCCGGGGAGATTGGACGGCGTGCTGATTTCGCCGGCGGCGGCGCGGACCGTCTGGCGGGCGCCCTGTTTGCCGAATTCGTAGAGCACGACGTCGTAAATTTTACGGCCGTCTTTCCGCCCGATGTAAATGGTATAGCCCGGAAAGTCGCGGATGAACCGGCCTTCATCCAGAAAATTCAGCGGCGTTTCCACGCCCAGCTTGTTTTTCATCAACCGGCGGGCATAATGGCTGGCCGGGGCTAACTCGCTATTGATATACACGCACAACAAGCACAGCAAGGCGGAAATGGCAATCGGCGGCTGGATGATCTGCCAGACACTGACCCCGCAAGCCTGCATGGCCAGGATTTCGCGGTCGCTGGCCATGCGGCTGAAATTGAGGAAGGCCGCCGCCAGCACGCTCATGGGAATGGCGAAAATCAGCGAAAACGGCATGCCGTAGGAAAAGAGCTGCAGAATCAGCCGGCCGGAGATGCCCCGCGAAAGCAAGTCAATCAAACGGAAAACGTTCACCAGGGCCATCACGAACAGAAAGACTAACAGGGTGATGGCGAAACTTACCAGGAAATCGCGGGTAATATAACGATAGAGGATGCGCATCAATACCGGTAATGATCGGGCTTATAGGGGCCGGCCACCGGCACGCCGAGGTAATCCGACTGGCGCCGCGAGAGCCGGTCCAATTGGACGCCCAGCTTGTCCAGGTGCAAGGCCGCCACTTTTTCGTCGAGATGCTTCGGGAGCACGTGTACCCCCACCGGGTAGGCCGCATGGCGCGTGTACAGTTCCAGTTGCGCCAGCAGCTGGTTGGTAAAACTGTTGGACATGACGAAGCTGGGATGGCCCGTGGCGCAGCCCAGGTTGACCAGCCGTCCTTCGGCCAGCAGGATGATGCTCTTGCCGTTGGGAAAGAAGATGCGGTCCACCTGCGGCTTGATTTTTTCCCAGCGGTAACGGCGCAGCTTGTCCACCTCAATTTCCGCGTCGAAATGCCCGATATTGCAGACGATCGCCATGTTTTTCATCCGTCGCATGTGTTTTTCGGTGATGACATTGCAGCAGCCGGTGGCGGTGACGAAAACCTCGCCGATGGCGCACGCATCGTCCATCCGCATGACTTCGTAGCCTTCCATGGCAGCCTGCAAGGCGCAGATCGGGTCAATTTCCGTGACGATCACCCGCGCGCCCTGTCCCCGCAGCGACTGGCAACTGCCCTTGCCGACATCGCCGTAACCGGCCACAACGGCCACCTTGCCGGCCAGCATGACATCCGTCGCGCGCATGATGCCGTCCACCAGCGAGTGGCGGCAGCCGTACAGGTTGTCGAACTTGGACTTGGTGACGGAATCATTGACGTTGAAAGCCGGAAACAGCAGTTCCCCTTTTTGATGCATGCGGTAGAGCCGGTGGACGCCGGTGGTGGTTTCCTCCGAAACGCCCAGCAACGCCGGCCGGAGGCGGTGGAAACGCCGCGGATCGCGCTTGAGGGACAGCCGGAGCTGGGCCAGCAGGGCCGCTTCATCGGCGCTGCCGGGGCGGCGCTGGAGCACGGCAGGCGATTCCTCGGCCTGGTAGCCCAGGTGGAAAAAGAGCGTAACGTCGCCGCCGTCATCCAGAAGCATGGTGGGCCCGCGGCCGCCGCCCCAGTCCAGGGTGCGGTCAATGAAATCCCAGTATTCCTTCAGGCTTTCACCCTTGAAGGCAAAAACCGGGGTGCCGGCGCGGGCCACAGCGGCGGCGGCGTGGTCCTGCGTGGAAAAGACGTTGCAGCTGGCCCAGCGCACACGGGCGCCGAGGGCTTGGAGCGTCTCGATCAGCACCGCGGTCTGGATTGTCATGTGCAGCGAGCCGGTGACGCGGGCGCCCCGCAGCGGCTGAGCGCGGCCGAACTCGCGGCGCAAAGCCATCAGCCCGGGCATTTCCTCTTCCGCGCAGGCAATCTCGCGCCGCCCCCACTCCGCCAGGCTCATATCCGCCACTGCGTACCGCGCCGTATTGTTTTGCATGGCTTAAACCGCGTCCTTCAATGCAGCCGCCTTGTCCGTTTTTTCCCAGGTAAAAACATCCAGGTCGCGTTTGCGCCCGAAGTGGCCATAGGCGGCGGTATGTTTGTAAATCGGCCGTAAAAGTTTCAAATCGGCGATGATAGCGGCCGGTTTCAGGGGAAACACCTTGCGCACGGCCCGGACCAGACGGTCCTCGGGCACCTTGGCCGTGCCGAAGGTTTCCACCAGCAGCGAAACCGGCTCGGGATATCCGATCGCGTAAGCCACCTGCACTTCGCAACGCCGCGCCAGCCCGGCTGCCACCACGTTCTTGGCGATATGGCGCGCCTGGTAGGCGGCGCTGCGGTCCACCTTGGAGGGATCCTTGCCCGAGAACGCCCCGCCGCCATGCCGCCCCATCCCGCCGTAGGTATCGGCGATGATCTTGCGCCCGGTCAATCCGGTGTCGCCATGCGGGCCGCCCACGACAAACCGGCCGGTCGGATTGATCAGGAACTTGGTCCGGGAAGTCAGCAGGCGGGCCGGCAATTCCCGGCGGATGATGCCGTCAATCATCGCTTCCTTGATCTGGCGGTAGCTGGCGCTTTCGTCGTGCTGGGTGGAAATCACCACGGCGTCAATATGCGCCGGCCGGCCTTTTTCATAGGCCACGGTCACCTGCGACTTGCCATCCGGGCGCAAAAACGGCAAACTCTTGTTGCGGCGGGTGCGCGCCAGGGCGCGGGTCAGGCGGTGGGCGGCCATGATCGGCAGCGGCATCAACTCCGGGGTTTCATCGCAAGCGTAGCCGAACATCATGCCCTGGTCGCCCGCGCCCTGTTCCTTGAACAGGCCGGCGCCAGCGGTCACGCCCCGGGAGATATCCGGCGACTGGCGGTCCAGGGCGACCAGAACGGCGCAGGCATCGGCGTCAAAGCCCATTGCCGCATCGGTATAGCCGATAGCGCGGACGGTTTCGCGCACAATATCCGACACGTTGAAGACAGCTTTGGTGGTGATCTGACCGGCGACGACCGCCATGCCCGTGGCCACCAGGGTCTCGCACGCCACACGGCTCCATTTGTCCTGCGCCAGGCAGGCATCCAGCACGGCGTCGGAAATGGCGTCCGCTACTTTGTCCGGGTGGCCTTCGGTGATTGATTCGGACGTGAAAACATACGCATCGCGGCTCATGTTAACTCCTTGCGATTACTCCATATCCCGCTTTATCAAGATCAGATCCAACCGGCCATACCTGGGGCGCGGCGGCCGGCGACACTTCCTCGCCGGGACTGCGCGGCACGCTGCCAAAGCATGTTCAGGCATACATCAATCAAAATAGCTTTTATAACATAAAAGCGCCAAAAGACGCAATACATGTTTTGCCGCGTGACGCTTTACCACGGCCGGCGGGCGTCCCCTGGCTTTCCGGGCCTATTGCGCCAGTTCCAGTATTTCCGGTGCCACCTTGCGCGTCAGGGCCAACGACAGGTCATGCACGTCCTCGGGCGAATGCGAAACCAGCGCCTGCTCGGCGATCAGCCGTGCTTCGGTGAAACTGACGCTGCAGAGGGCATCCTTCACCCGCAGGTAGGCGGAAGGGCTGACGCTGAGTTCGTCCACTCCCAATCCCAGCAGCAAAGGCGTCAGCAGCGGATCGCTGGCCATGCCGCCGCAGACACCGGTCCAGATGCCGAACCGGTGGCCGACATCAATCGTGTATTTGATCAGCCGCAGGATGGCAGGATGGGTGGGCTCGTAGAGATAGGCCACGCGTTCATTGCCGCGGTCAATCGCCAGGGTGTATTGGATCAAGTCGTTGGTGCCCAGGCTGAAAAACTGGACGTACGGCGCCAGCATATCGGCCACGATTGCGGCGGACGGCACCTCGATCATGGCGCCCACCTGGATATGGGGATTGAAGGGGTGTCCGCGTTCGAACAACTCCTTCTTGGCCTGGTCCAGAATGACATTCGCCCGCACGATTTCATCAATGGTGCTGATCATGGGGTACATGATGCGCACATTGCCGCAGACGCTGGCCCTTAAAATCGCGCGCAACTGGGTGCGGAACATGTCCGGCTGGGCCAGGCAGAAGCGGATGGCGCGCCAGCCCATGAACGGATTGGATTCATCCCAGGCCACATCCATGTTCTTCAGAATCTTATCCCCGCCCAAGTCAAGGGTGCGGATGATCATGGGGGCGGGCGCAATGCGCTGGGCCACGCTGCGGTAGGCTTCGAACTGTTCTTCTTCCGATGGCACCTCGCTGTGCGACATGTAAAAATATTCCGTGCGGAACAGGCCGATGCCTTCCGCCCCGCAATGGACTACCGTCTCAACGTCCTGCGGCACTTCGATGTTGGCGGACAGGGCGATGCGGTAGCCGTCGCGGGTTTGCGCGGGGCGGTCTTTGAGTTTTTCCAGATTTGACTCGATGCCCCGCCGCGTTTCGTCGTCGCGCCGGGCCTGCGTGCAACGTTCGGCGGAGGGCCGCAACACCGCCAGGCCCTTGGCGCCGTCCACCAGGATCGTATCGCCGGCGCGGACCTCGCGGCTGAGAGTATGCAGACCCAGCACCGCGGGAATGCCCAGTTTGGCGGCCAGGATGGCGGCATGCGCCGTGGCGCTGCCCAGGTCGAGGGCCAGGCCGATGACGCGGCTTTTGTCAATGGAAACGATTTCCGAGGGCGCCAGATCGCTCGCTACCAGCACGACGTCCTTGGCCGCGGCATCGTCCGGCGACGCCTGGCGGCCGACGAGGTTATGGAGGATGCGGCGGGTGACATCCTGAACGTCCGCCACGCGTTCGCGCACGTATTCGTCCTTGACCCGGGCCAGGGCCTGCATGAAACCGCGCGCCACATCCTGCAGGATTACCTCGACGTTGCGGCGCCGGTTTTCAATGCCGGTGATGACATTTTCGATGAACGGCCGGTCATCGAGAATCAGCAGGTGGGCATCGAAAATGCTGGCCACTGCCGGATCGCATTCCTGCTGGAATTCGCGCAACTGGCGGCGCGTGGCAATCAAGGCGGACTCAAACCGGGCGATTTCGCGGGGGACATCCGCCGGTAAAATTTCCCGCTCCAACACCCGGTCATCGTGGGCCTGCTTGAGGAAGACGCGGCCCAGGGCCAGCCCCGGCGACACGCCGATGCCGCGGAACAGGCGTTCTTCAGCGGGCGCATCCGGCGCGGATATACTTTCGGGTGGGTTGGCCATGCCGGTCATTCTTCATAAAACTTCTGTTCGAAAAGAGCCTGCAGGGCATCCAGCGCCTCCTCGGCATCGCGCCCTTCGGCGATGACCTTGAGTTTGACGCCGAAGCCGGCTTCCAGGGTCATCAGGCCCATGATGCTTTTGCCGGAAACCTTGTTGTCGCCCTTGACTACCGTAATATCGCTCTGGAAACGGGAAGCGGTTTTGACCAGCATGGCCGCCGGCCGGGCATGGATGCCGTATTGATTGCGGATGACAAATTCGCGCAAGACCACATTGGACCAGACTGCGGCGGAATTCTTCGCGTTATGACTTCCCATGTGCCACTCCCTTTGCCATCACGGCCACCAGTTTTTCATCGAGTTCCTTGGCGGCATCATGTCCCAGGCGTTTCAATTTCTCGTTCAGCGCGGCAACTTCGATCACCTTGGCCAATTCCCGCCCCGCCGCCACCGGCACGATCAAATGCGGGATGGACACCCCCAGAATTTCGCGGAAGCGCGTGGCCATCCGATCGTCGCCTTCCTCAAACTCTTCAAATTTACGCAAAGTCGCCACCAGATCAAGTTGCTTCTGATCGCGCACCGCCGCCACGCCGAACAGGCTGGGCACATGGATAATGCCCAGGCCGCGGATTTCCAGGTGGTAACGGGTCACGCCGGTGGCGGCGCCGATCACCGTGCGGTCATCGGTGCGCCGCAGCATGGTCACGTCATCCGCCACCAGGCTGTGGCCGCGGGAAACCAAGGCCAGGGCCGCCTCGCTTTTACCGATGCCCGGCTGGCCTTCAATCAAAACGCCGATGCCCATGATGTCCACCATGGTCCCCTGCAGATTCATCCGGGGCGCCATCAGGTTTTCCATGACCAGCGTGGCGTGGTTGACGAACGCGCCGGTAATCATGGGGGTGCGCATCACCGGCACGCGGAATTCTTCCGCCAATTGTGCGATTTCCGGCCAGAAGCGGCGGTTGCGGCAGATGACCAGACAGGGAATCCGGCTGGCGAACAGCCGGCGCAGCGCGGCGCGGCGCCGGGTTTCATCCAGGTGCTGCAGAAAATCGTTTTCCGCCAAACCCAGCACCTGGATGCGCCGATGGGCAAAATGGCGGTAAAAGCCGGCCAGCGCCAGGCCCGGCCGGTGGATGGCCGGCTCATGGATCGCCCGCCCGATGCCGCCGGCGCCGTGCGCCATTTCCAGCGCCAGGTTGGCGCGCGATGCCTCTAAAAAATCCCCGACGGTAATAGCCTTCATTCTACCAATCCTCATGCGCGGCCGTCGCCGCTCTCCCGGTCATTCCGCCGGCGGGTTCTTTTCGCGATCCACCAGGCGTTCGCGATGCGCGGGAATCTTGTGATCCACTACTTTGTCCCGGGCGCGGCGGAGTTGGCGATCTATCTTTTCCGCCACGGCATCAACGGATTTGTACATGTCGTCCGTTTCAGCCTTGGCTTCGCCCGACAGGTACTGCTTGCCCTGCACGACGACTTGAGCCCAATGGCGGAATTTTTCCACGCCCAGAATGACATGCGCGTGCTCCACCGCCGGGTATTCGGCCAGCACCGGCATCAGCCGCCCCTGCACATATTCGCGGATGGCATCCGTGACTTCCAAGTGGCGGCTGGTAATTTGAATGATCATCTTCATGTCTCCTTCGATTTATTGCGCTGCACTCTCATGCGGACTGACGCCCGCAACCCGTCCAACCGCGGATTGCCGAATGATGATCGCCGAATAATGCAGGACTGAGCCTTTATTGACTGCTATATTACGCGGCTCAACATTCGTCAATTTGCGGTTAAATTTTTCTTGTTTCCCTTGACAGCCTTTCAGCGATACGGCGTTCAAACCGCACGCAAGGGAGGCTACATGCTGAAACGCGGCCCCAGATATAATTCGCGGCTGAGCTGGTCATCTATCAAAAACGAGCTGGATCCCTCCCGCAGGACCTTGCCCTCGCAAATCAGGTAAGCGCGGTCAACGATCGTCAGGGTTTCCCGCACATTGTGGTCGGTAATCAGAATCGCGAGGCCTTTCCGCTTCAACTCCCGGATGATTTCCTGCACATCGTAAACGGCCAGCGGGTCCACTCCGCTGAACGGCTCGTCCAGCAGAATGGCGGAGGGATTGGTCACCAGAGCCCGGGTGATTTCCAGGCGGCGCCGCTCGCCGCCGCTGAGGGTATAGGCATACTGGTTGGCCAGGTGGCTGATATCCAGTTCGCGCAGCAGCTCCTCCAGGCGGCTCCGGCGTTCCGCGCGCGACAGCGGCAGCATTTCCAGGATGGCCATGACGTTTTCCGCCACCGTCAGCTTGCGGAAAATCGAGGGCTCCTGGGAAAGGTATCCCATTCCCAGGCGCGCCCGCTGGTGCATCGGCAAACGGGTGACATCCCGCTGGTTAAAGAGCACGCGCCCCTCAAAGGGCGCGATGAGGCCGACAATCATGTAGAAGGTCGTGGTTTTGCCGGCGCCGTTGGGCCCCAGCAGGCCGACCACCTCACCCCGCCGGACATTGATGCATGCGCCGTCTACGACGCGGCGACCATGGTAAATCTTGACGAGATTTTCCGTTAAGATCAGCGGTTGTTCATCGGCCATATAATCCAATCCCTGTCATTTGCGGTCCATGATCCCGGTCAGCGCCTCGCGCTCGGAATGCAGCACCAGGCGGGCGTTCGGTTCGCACAGGATGCGGCTGGAATCGCGCCAGAAGGTGATGGTTTCGCCGGTCAGCATATCGCGCCCGCGGCGGACGAGCGGGTTGACGGACAAGACCACCTTGCCCTCCGCCACGTCGTAATCCGCGCGGCCGCCGCTGGCCGCCAGTTGTTCCTGCTCGATCTGGACCCGCCCCTCGGCAAACAGCTTCTGCACCTGGTTGTCCTCGGTGAAGATGACCGTCAGCCGGTCGGACTTGATCCGTATCTGGGGGTCCACCACCAGCACATCGCCGTCAAACACCGCTTCGCGCTTTTTCTGTTCGAAATTCAAACTGCGGGAAGTGATGACCGTGCCGGCATCTTCCCCGGCAGCCACGGCGCCGGTCGTCTCGGCGGCAACCGCCGGAGCGGCGGCCAGGCTCAGGCAAAACGCCAAAATATAATACTTGGTTTTCATTCTTGCGTCATTTTTTTCAAGACTACCCTGGTATTGTTGCTGATGGCAAACGAGCCGTCGGCGGCCCGCCACACGAATCCTTCCCCGGACAGCACGGCTTCCGCGCGCGCGATGGTCACGGCGGAAGTCGAGGTGGCCACGCGCCGGGCGCGATCGAACAGGCAATCGGGAGCGCTGATTTCGGTGACCGCCCGGCCCTCTTCGTAGAACACCATATGCAAATTTTTAATGCGGATCAAGTCCTGCGACTGCGCCTGAGCCTCGTCGCCGGCCACTTCCATTTTCAAACGGCCCTGCTCGTCGTATTCCGGGTAGCGGAACCCCCTGATCAAGGTCAAATTGGGGTCCGCCGCGGCCAGGGCGCCGGCCAGCGCCGCGCACCAGACCGCCGCCCAAAACCGCTTTTCATCTGGCCTGCCCCGCCCCATCGCAACCCCTTTAAGCGGCGCGCAGCGGCCGCGGTTCATATGCATTGTTCTAGCCGCGGACAATTATATCAATCCGCCGCAAATTTTTCCAGCACGATTTGAGGGCGGACAAGGGCATGACCGTCGCGGCGTCCGACAGCGCGCGCGCCGGCGCGGAGTGCGTCTCGATGAAAACGGCATCGCAGCCTACCGCCACCGCGCCCCGCGCCAGCGGCGCCGCCCAGCGCGCATCGCCGCCGCTGTGCGAACCGGCCTTGCCCGGCAGCTGCACGCTATGCGTCGCGTCAAATACCACCGGGTAGCCGAGTTCGCGCATGATCAGCAGACTGCGCATGTCGGCCACCAGGTTGTTGTAACCGAAGGAAACGCCGCGTTCGACGAGCATGATCTGGCGGTTGCCGGTGCTTTCCAGCTTGGCGACCACGGCCGCCATATCCCAGGGCGCCAGGAACTGCCCTTTTTTGATGTTGACCGGCCGGCCGGATTCGCCCAGGGCCAGGACCAGGTCGGTCTGCCGGCATAAAAACGCGGGGCATTGCAGCGCGTCCGCGACGCGCGCCGCCAGCGGCACTTCGGTTTCGCTGTGGACATCCGTCAGGACGGGCAGGCCGTACCGTTCCTTCACTTCGCGCAGGATCTCGAGGCCGCGCACCAAGCCCGGCCCGCGGAAGGAAGTATGCGCGGAGCGGTTGGCCTTGTCGTAGGAAGCCTTGAAAATCAGGGGGATTTTTTCCGCCGCCGCGAGCCGCGCCAGGCGGCCCGCCAGTTGCAGACAGTGCTTCCGGCTTTCAATGACACAGGGGCCGGCGATTAAAGCCAGCGGATGCCCCGCGCCGATCCTGATTTTTCCAATTTTCACAGTGCGCATGCAGTGCTCCTGTTCCGGTATTCCTATCGCGCCAGCCCCGCCCGCCGCAGGGCCGCCTCCGCCGCAGGCACATCCGCCGGGGTGTCCACCCCCACGCCGGCATAATCGGTCTGGACCACGCCGATGCGCCCGCCGATATGCAAAGCCCGCAGTTGTTCCAGGCACTCCGCCCGCTCCAGCAGGCTGGGCGGTTCGCGCACCAGCTGCTCCAGGAATGCGCGGCGGTAAAGGTATATGCCGATATGCCGCCAGTGCAAAGGTCCGGCATGCCGGAACTGCGCATCGCGCAGAAATGGAATCGGATGGCGTGAAAAATACAGCGCCCGTCCAGCGGCATCGAACACCACTTTGCAGACCGAAGGACTGGCCAGCAAGGCGGCATCCGCCGGCGCCGCGAGCGGCGCCGCCGCCGTGACCATGTCCCAGTCGGCCGCCCCGGCCGTGTTCACCAACCGGTCAATCAATCCCGGATCCATCAACGGTTCGTCCCCCTGGATGTTCACCACCAGGTCCGCGTCCATCCCCCGCACCACTTCCGCCGCGCGGTCGGTGCCGGAAGGATGCGCGGCGGAAGTCATGACCGTCCGGGCGCCGCAGGCCGCGGCCGCCTGCCGGATGCGCTCGTCATCCGTGGCCACCACCAGTTCATCCAGCCGCCGCGCCAGGCGGCTGCGCTCCCAGACCCACTGCACCAGTGGTTTGCCGCAAAGCCGCACCAGCCCTTTGCCGGGAAACCGCGTGGAGCCCCAGCGCGCCGGTATTACACCGATCGTTTTCATCTTTTATCTACCCTCTGTGCCTCTATCCCTCTGTGCCTTTACCGCTTTACCGACGCGTTGCGGCTGCCGCAATCGCCGGCTTGCCGCTGAATGGTCATGAAATCCAGCAACTCGCGGGCAGAACAGCCGGCGGTGCCCAGTTTGCCCACCACCACCCCCGCGGCGCAATTGGCCAATTCCGCCGCGCGCACATGGTCGGCGCCCGCCGCCAAGGCCAGCAGCAGCGCGGCGATCACCGTGTCGCCGGCGCCGCTGACGTCAAAGACTTCGCGCGCCACCGTCGGAATATGCCGCGCTGGGCCACGGCGGTCCAGCAGCAGCATGCCCTGCGCGCCGAGGGTAATCACCAGGAAGCGCGGCTGCCACTGCCGCATCAGGATACCGGCCACTTCCAGCAGCGGCCGGTCCCGCAACGGATCGGCGGCAGGCGGCCGTTCGGGGATGCGGGCCAGCAGAAACGCTTCCTTGCGATTGGGCGTAGCGGCGGTCAGCCCGTCCAGCCGCAAATCGGCATTGTCTTTCGGATCCATGGCCACCGGAATCTGCCGACGGCGCGCCGCGTCCAGCAGAGCATTCATCAATTCCTGGCGGACGGCGCCCTTGGAATAGTCTTCCACGATGATGCCGTCGGCTGTTTCCGCCAGGCCGGCGGCCAGCCGGCAGAAACGCCGCATGATGACGGCGGTCAGCCGGCCATCGCCGTCCCAGTCAATCCGCGCTACCTGCTGGCGCTCGGCCAATACGCGCGTTTTGACGGTCGTGCGCCGGGACGGCGCCCGCACCACTCCCGCGGCGGAAACTTTTTCCTGCCGCAGCACTTTGAGGAGGGCCCGGCCGGCCGGATCGCACCCTACCACCCCGCTTAAAATCGCCTGCCCGCCCAGGGTTTGCACATTGCGCGCCACATTGGCCGCCCCGCCCGGGACGTCGCGTTCGTCGTTGACCCGCACCACCGGCACCGGCGCCTCGGGCGAAATACGACTGACCGACCCGTAAATGTAGCGGTCCAGCATTAAGTCGCCTACCACCAGGATGCGGCAGCGTTGAAACCGCTTGATCAACCTGCCGGCCCACTGTCCGCGGGTATGCATTAATTTTCCTCCCTCTCCCCTTGGGCCACCGCCGGCGGCCGCCAGCGGTCCTGGCCCGGACCTTCCACCCGCTGCAGCATCACCCGCACCGTGCCCACGGGGACCTTCGCCGTAGCCATGGTGCAGAGGCAGCGCTGATCGTCGGAAATCCAGACCCGCAGCCGCCCGGCTTTGATAAACACGCCTTTAAACTTGGCGTCCGGCTCGACCAGCAGGCTGCGGACGGAGCCGTATTCCGGCAATTTGACATTCTCGTACTGGCGCGTTTGCACAACCAGGTCGTACAACTTCTCATTCGCCATTACCCGGCCGGACAGCGCGCTGTCCGGCTGCCAGGCATGGCGGCGCATATAATACATGTAACTCATCATATCGCGGGTGTCTGCCTCAATCGGGAACTCTGCCTCGGAATTCTCGCGCAGCAGATGCTTCCAGTGCGCCCGGAGCGCGCCATGATCGAAGGTGGTTACCTCGTGCAGGCGGTAGCGGCCCTCGCTCAAGCGCCGGGTAAACCGCAGCGGCAGGAAGGTCAGGGGATCGACAACGCTTTCCAGGAAATCGTCCACGGGGAAGATTTTTTCCAGAACGGACACGGTCTGGATGCGGGCGCGGATGGCCAGCAGGATCCGACCGTCTTCCTCGATCCACTCGTTCCAGATGCGCGCATCCCCGACATGCAGAAAGCCCCAATGGACCGAGTACACCAGGATTTCCCCCGCGGGGAATGAGAATTCAGGCCGGGCTGCGACTGCCGCGGCGGCGGCTGTCGCCGGCGCGTCGCTCTGCGCCCGGACGGGCGGATCGGCGGGAAACTCCGCCGGCGGCGGAATGGTTTCCGTTTGCGCTCCGGCCAGGGCGGCGCAGCACAGACTCCCTGCCAACCCCGCGGCCCATGACCGCCGCCGCATTAATTTATGGCGCATAAACCTCCGGCTTGTTCATTGTTCCAATTCCGCCGCGCGCCGACAGGCGGCGTCCAGCGCCGCGCCGACCACCGCCGTAAATTCACGATCCTCCAGCACCCGCAAAGCCGCGGCCGTCGTGCCGCCGCGCGAGGTTACCCGCGCGCGCAATTCCGCCGGCGGCAGGCCGGTTTCCCGGAGCATGCGCCCGGCGCCCTCCATCGTTGCCGCTGTTAATGCGGCCGCGGCCCGGAGCGGCAGCCCCAACCGTTCCCCGGCCTGCGCCATGGCCTCGGCCAGGTAAAAGACATAGGCCGGCCCGCTGCCGCTGAGCGCGGTCACGGCATTCAAATGCCGCTCCTCCATTTCCAGCGCCAGGCCGGCGGCGGCGAAAAGGCGGCGCGCCAGCTCGGCGTCGGCCGGTGTCGCGCGGGCGCCCCGGCAGAAAGCCGTAGCGCCGGCGCCCACCAGCGCCGGCATATTCGGCATCGCCCGCACCAGCCGCGGACGCTCCCCCAACCCCTCCGCCAGGCGGCGCAGCGACACGCCGGCGGCAATGCTGATCGCCAGGTGGCGCGGCTCCATGGCGCCGCGGATTTCCGCCAGCACCCCCGGCAGCGCCTGCGGCTTGACCGCCAGGATCACCACGTCGGCCGCGCGCACGGCCGCCAGGTTGTCCGGCGCCGATCCCACCCCGTAGGTTCCCCGAAAATGCGCCAGGCGGCCGGCATCCACGTCCGCCATCGCCACCCGTTCCGGGCAACTGACGCCGGCGCGGATCAACCCGCGCACCAGCGCTTCCGCCATGTTGCCGGCGCCGATGAAAGCCAGCCGCTCCGGGATTTGATTGTCTTGCATGATCAGCCTCTCCTCTCAAGCACCGGCCGACGCGCCGGCGGAGTCATCCGGCGGGCGCTTCCAGACCGCTTCGCGGCGGCCGAACAGCACCGTGCCCAGCCGGACCAGCGTGGCGCCTTCCTCAACTGCCGCCTCAAAATCCTGCGACATGCCCATGGATAATTCCGGGAGCGCGAACCCGGCGGCGACGCGCGCCGCATCGCGCAATTCCCGCAGCCGGCGGAAATACGGCCGGACCGCTTCCGGGTCGGGCGCCGGCGGCGGAATGCACATCAATCCCGCGATCTCCACGCGGCGCATCCGCTCGGCCGCGCGCAACAACGGGATGACCATGTCCGGCGCCAGGCCGAACTTGGTGGCTTCACCGGCCACGTTGACTTCCAGGCAGACCGGCAGGGTGCGGCCCGCCAGGCCGGCGGCTTCGTCCAGCGCCGCCAGCAACTTCAACGAATCCACCGAATGGATCATTTCAAACAAACGCGCCGCCGCGCGGGCCTTGTTGGTCTGCAAATGGCCGACCAGGTGCCAGACCGCGCGCGCCGGACAAAGCGGCATCTTGGCCTGCGCTTCCTGCACCCGGTTCTCGCCAAACAGCGTCAACCCGCAATCGCAGGCGGCGCGCACCATTTCCGGCCCGTGCGTTTTCGAAACCGCGACCACGCGCACCGACGCCGGATCGCGCCCAGCGCGGCGGCAGGCTTGTTCGATCCGCCCGGCGACGGACGCCCAGCGTGCTCCGATTGAATCCATACCCGGTCACATCCCCCGGCGGCCGGCGCATGTTTCATCCGCCGGCCAACGGCCAAAGCTTGCAAAAAAATTCAAGTTTAATAATATCACAAACCTGGAAATAAACCATGAAAAAACACGCCTGGCGCATTAATTCCACCGCGGCCGTTTCGCTGCAGGATTTCCTGGCGGAACGCCTGCAGCTTTCCCGCAACCGGGCCAAGGGATTGATTGACGCCCGCATGGTGTTCGTCAACGGACGCCGCGTCTGGATGGCCCGCCACCGGCTCCGTTCCGGCGACCTGGTGGAAACCGCGGCGGCCGGCCCGCTCCCGCCGCCGGCGGCGCCGGCGATTCTTTATGACGCCCGCGGCCTGCTGGCGGTGGACAAACCCCCCGGCATCCTCAGCAACGGCCCCCGCAGCCTGGAAGAACTGCTGCGGGGAACCCTCGCCCGCCCCGGCCTGCAGGCGCTGCACCGGCTGGACCGCGACACCACCGGCTGCCTGCTGTTCACCGACGATCCCATCCTGCGGGAAACGGTTATCCGGCTTTTCGCCGAACACCGGGTTATCAAGGTTTACCATGCCATCGTCGGCGCGCGCCCCGGCTTCCAAACCCGGTCCATTACCCTGCCCGTGGACGGACAGGCGGCCTGCACGAATTTGCGTGTGCTGGATGCCGGTCCGCAATGCGCCCACCTGCAGCTTTCCATTGCCACCGGCCGGACGCACCAGATTCGCCGCCACCTGGAAGCTTTACGCCTGCCCCTGCTCGGCGAGCGCGTTTACAATGCCGGCCGGCGCCTGACCGAAAGGGAGATGCGCGTGCCCCGCCAGATGCTGCACGCGCGCCGTCTGGTGCTGACACTGCCCGGCGCCGGCGCGCCGCTGCAGATTGAAGCGCCTCTACCGGCGGATTTCCGCGGCACCCTGCGGGCGTTTCATCTGCGTTGAGCCAATGCCGGAAGGCTGCCTTATCCGCCCGGCTGACCGCAAATTCGCCGATTTGCTGAAGTTTAATTTTGTGCTTGTGGATCGGTCCGCCCCGGGTATATTCGGAGAAATCAATCAAGCATTCGGAGGGAATCATGCAAAAACAAGCGTTATATTCTTTAGGCTGCGGCGACCGTTTCGCCCGGGAAGGCGAAGCTCAACTGGCGGCCTACATCCAGGCCCGGCAACACGGCATCGCCGTCCGTCCGGTCTGGAACAAGTCCAACCGGGAACACCAGACCGTCCATACCCGCCCGGAATCCGTGCGCCGGGAAGCGGATGCCGCCGTGGCCGCGCTCAACTGGCGGGACGGATATTACGTGGATGCCGACCATATTTCGCTGGCCAACGTGGACGGGTTTATCGAATATTGCGATTTCTTCACGCTCGATGTCGCGGAAAACATCGGCGCGGCGTCCGCGGCGGCAGACCTGGACGCTTTCATGGACGCTATTCAGCCGGCGCTCGGAGAAATTGTTTTGCCCGGCCTGGAGATGAAATTGCGGCTGGAAGCGCGCGCCGCCCGGGAAATCGCCGGGCAATACCTGGCAGCCGTCCGGGAAGCCGGTCGGATTTACCGCCATATCCGCGAGCGCAAGCCCGGCCGGTTTGCCGTGGAAATCTCGATGGATGAGACCCGGGCGCCGCAGACGCCGCCGGAACTGTTCTGCATCCTGGCGATGATCGCGCGGGAAAATATTCCGGCGGACACCCTGGCGCCAAAATTCAGCGGCCGGTTCAATAAGGGCGTGGATTACGCCGGCGATCCCGCGCAATTCGAAAAGGAATTCGCCCAGGATGTCGCCGTGCTGAAATACGCCGTCCGGCATTTTGGCCTCCAGCCGGGGCTGCGCCTGAGCGTGCATTCCGGCAGCGATAAATTCGCCATATACCCGGCGATGAACCGGATCATCAAACAAGCGGGCGCCGGCCTGCACGTCAAAACCGCCGGCACGACCTGGCTGGAGGAAGTCATCGGCCTGGCCGAAGCGGGCGGAAGCGGCCTGCAGATCGCCAAGCAGGTTTACGCCGCCGCGCACGGCCGCTACGACGAACTGGCCGCGCCATACGCGGCGGTCATAGACATCCATCCGGAGCAACTGCCGCCCGTGGCCGCGGTCAACGCCTGGACCAGCGCCCAATTTGTGCGCGCGCTGCGCCACGACCAAGCCTGCCCGGACTACAATCCCGGCTTCCGGCAGCTGATCCATGTCGCCTACAAGGTCGCCTACGAACTCGGGGAGGCCTTTACCGGCGCCCTGGAAGAACACCGCGCCGCGGTTGCGCGCAATGTCACCTTGAACCTCTGGGAACGCCATATCCGGCCGATCTTCGGGTAATCGGATATTGGCTTAGTCGGGAGGCGCAAGCGCAAATCCGGCGATGTCAATCTTCCGATGCGGGCGGCTGGGCGGAGGGGCACAGCGCGCGCGCCTGGCAACGGCTGCATTCCGGCCGCCGTGCGCGGCAGACATAGCGCCCGTGAAACACCAGCACGTGGTTCACCAGGGGCCAGTCGCGTTTGGGAAACAGCCGCAGGAGATCCTGTTCAATTTTGTCCGGATCGGTTTCCGCCGTCCATCCCAGCCGGCGGGACACCCGGCGCACATGCGTATCCACGGCAATGCCGGCGGCCAGCCCGAAGGCATTGCTTAAAATAACATTGGCCGTTTTGCGTCCCACGCCCGGCAACCGCAACAAGTCCTCCATCCGGTCCGGCACACGGCCCTGGTGGCGTTCCAGTAGCAAGGCCATGGATTCCCGGATAAAACGCGCTTTTTGACGGAAAAACCCCAGGGGCCGCAGGTAGCGCTCCAGTTCGCCCGGCGCGGCGCCCGGGTAGTCCTCAGGGCGGGGAAACCGCCGGAACAATTCCGGCGTCACTTCGTTCACCCGGCGGTCGGTGCATTGCGCCGAGAGAATAACCGCGACGAGCAATTCCTCGGGGTTGCGATGCCGCAACTCGATCGCGGCGCCGGGATGCTGGCGCCGCAGCCGGCGCCAGACCGCGCGCACCCTGGCAGGCGCAGCGGGCAGCCCGCGAAACGTGGTGGATGCGGGAGACATGGGTATAAGGCGCGGGCGGATGCCGTCGCCGCTCGGACGCGGATCAACGCTGGCGGAAAGTGATCCGGCCCTTGGTCAGATCGTACGGAGAGATTTCCACGGTGACCTTGTCGCCGGTGGAAATCTTGATGAAATTCTTGCGCATCTTGCCGGAAATATGCGCCAGAATCTCGGACCCATTGCCCAGGCGCACACGGTACATGGTGGCCGGCAACACCTTGGCCACCACGCCCTCGACCCTGATAACATCCTCTTTCTCAGACGACATATAACCTCATAACCGGCGCGGCTGCGTTGAACAAATCCGCATTAATGCACAAACTCTTTTATTTATACACGCCCGCGCCCATGCTGGCAATGATTTTTTGTTGAAAGACGGCAATTTATAAAAAGCAGCCGGCGGCCAAGGCTGCTAAATGCCGGCAGGCAGCCTCCAGGCATCGACGGATTTCCGCCGTGCCGGGGAGCACCTCGGCCAGGCGTTCCAGGCAGCCGCGCTCGCGCAGGCGGCGCGCCGCCGCGGGATAATTAATGTCATAGGCCCAGGAGACCTGCATCAGAAAAAAATCGGCCAGGGAATGCACATTCCGGAAGGAAACCGTCCGCCGCGCCTGCAAGTCGGCCAGTGCGGCAGGATGCGGCGGACCGTCCAGGTCAACGTCATGCAGTATTTCCGGCTGTGCGCGGAAGGCGCCGCTCTGCCAGGCTTCGTAAAGCACGCGGTAGATATCCAGCTTGTCGGCATCGCGCACCAGGCGCAGGCAGGCCATGGCGCGCGGCGCAGCGAGTTCCGGGAGCGCCGGAATCTCGCGGGCATTATGGTAACGGACGGCTGTTAAAATGATTGCCGCCTCGGGCGGCGGCAAATCCGACAGCAGCCCTGTTTCCGCGGCCACGCGCGCGCCGCAGGCGCCATGATCCACCGACTGGGCGTCGCGGAAAGTGCCGAACCGCGCATATTGTTCAAACCGGCCGATATCGTGCAGCAGGCCCAGCCCGGCGGCCAGCGCGACGCCGCCGGCATCCCAACCCGCGTCGCCGGCCAGCAGCCGCATGTCATCGGCCACGCGCCGGCTGTGGTCCAGTTTCAATTGCAGCATCGGCGGCAGCCGTCCGCCGGGGCCGGCAAACCCCTGCTGGTACCGCTCGAATCGCCGATGAATCAATTGCAAATCTTCCTGGCGCATTCCGCTCCGCATTGCATCATTGTTAATTGTTAAAAAACAACTGCCGCCGGGCAGTGCGTTCAAGTTGCGGCGCCCGCCAGCACGGCAAACTCTGCCCGCGCCGCCGGCTCATCGATGGTTTCCGCCAACAGCACCAGTTCCGTCTGGCCGTCATAATCCCGGAGTTCCGCGACTTGCAGGACGCCGGCCGCGGCCTGGACGGCCAGCGCCGGAGCCCCGGCCAGGCGCACATAGCCTTTCATCCGCCACAACCGGGGGGCCCAGGCGTATAAAAATTTTTCCGCCGCATCGCGCGACGCCGGCCGGCCGGAGCGCAGGACCAGGGCCGTGGATGGCGGGCGGCCGGCGGGATCAATGCCGGCATGTTCAACGGCGCGGCGCCGTGCCACCGGCTCAGCGGAAAATTCACGGAATGCATGTCCTACATCCACGCCGCAATACCGGGCGGTTTCCACCGCCGCCAGCGGGTTCAGTTCCCGCACGCGCCGGCGAATCAGTTCCAGCGCTTCCGCTCCGGCCTGTTCGGAGTGGTTGATGATGACGGTATCGGCCACGCGCACCTGATGGCGCACGCAACGCACCGCATCCGCCATACGTGTAAAATTTCTCGCATCCGCCACGCACCAGCTATGGCGCAGGCATATCCGCCCCCGCAATTCCGGCGCCGCCAGCATTTGGACGATGGAAAGCGGGTCTGCCAGGCCGGTGGCCTCCAGGATGACCGCGTCCATCGGCTGCCGGCGCAGCATGACGGCCAGGCCTTGCCGGAATTCCGCCAGGCGGCAGACGCAAAAGACCGAGCCGCCCTGGACCTCGATCATTTCGAAAGGCAGGCCGGTCGCCCGCAACTCGCGGCCATCCACGCCGCTTGCGGCGAATTCATTCTGGACAACCAGGACTGAGAGCGATCACAAAAAATGATGGATGATTTGTCGTGATAATTGATGGATATGTGTTTGGCCTGGCTTGTTTAATGAGAGCCTATTCGCTTTTTAATTGGGCGTGACGTGTAGGCGCCCCGTCTTTACTTGTCGTGTTTAAGTGTTGTTGCTTTATTGGGATTTTTGCGTTGATATGGCACGGATATTGAACACATCGAAGAAGAGTTTTTCATCAATTTGGTCGAGTTCACGTTGTAATGCGGCGGCCAAGAGGTCGTTGGCCATGTTCATTAAAGACCGGTAATTTCCGGCGGCATGTTCGCAAAGCGCGGCGATTACGGGGTCTGAAAGCAATCTGGTGTTGCCGGCCTGTTTTAGCTGATGGTTGAGGCATTCGCGTAGTTGTTGAGGGGTGGCGGGGTCACAGGGCAGCCGGCAGCGGATACGGCTGGCCATTGGCAACAGGTCGTCGCTGCGCAGTTTGTTAACCAGTCTTTCATCCCCGGCGAGCACCACGGTGAGGATGCTACGCGAGTCGAGTTCGGCGCTTGCCAGCATGCGCAGTTCACCCAGTGTTCCCGGCGTCATGAGTTGGGCTTCATCGATGAGGAGGACGGGGCGGTAGAGCGAGGCGTCAATATGGGTCAGCCATTTTTGACGCAACGCCTTGGCGCCGCCCCAACGGTTGCTTGGCGTCAGCGTAGTTGCGAACAGATCGCCCATTTCGCGGTAGAAGTCGGCCACGGATGCTTGTGGTCGGGTGATGATGCCGACGGTGATATCCGGGATGCCGCGCAGCCGGTCGGCCAGAATACGCAGCGCCACGCTTTTGCCGGATCCGGGCGAGCCGGTAACCAACGCGAAGCCGCCTTCGCCGACCTGATTTTCAATCCGCCAGCAAAAATGTTCGACGGCCGGCGTCCTGAATAGTGCGGCGGTCGGCACTTCCTGGCAGAACGGGTTGTACTTCAGGCTGTATAGCGCAAGTAGTTTTTTACTCATGATGTTTGATTACTCCTGTATTTTGAGTTCATCCTTTGGCAGATAAGCTGGCGGCAGCCCGGTGGCGGCATAATCCGCGATGAATTTGCGCAACAGTGGCGCCATGCCGGTTGACCGCGGCGGCGGCGATGTTGGATCGGGATGGTCGCCTATGGTTTCCTTTTGGCGGCGGTGGCCGTCGGCGTTTTTGTGTTTGTCTTGCGGAAATAGCCGCGTCAAGATTTGATCGCTACGCGCGTCGGCCAGATGAACATAAGACAAGTCCCATGCGGCGTATCGCACGCCGATGCGTTTGATATGGCGGTAGCGGGAAGGCACCTCGAAGCGTACGCCGTCAATGCTAATGGTGCCATCACTAAAGCGTTGCGTTCGCGAACATCCGGCGGTGAATGCCTGGCGCAAGACTTCCGCGGATGGGCAAGTTCTGCCCACGTCTTTGACATTGACAAAACGATCAACCGGCGATCGGGCGGTCGCGGAATGCACCTTGCGGTTATATTCCATTTCGACCCAGGCCTGTGTCGCCTGGTTGAGCTGTGCCAGCGTCAAATCAGGGCAGCCGCCGAGCATGGGCAGCAACCGCCCTTCTATTTGCCCCCAGAAGGATTCCTGTTTGCCGTTCTGGTAGGCGCTATAGGGCAGCGTCTTCTCGTGTAAAACACCTAAACGCGCGAGTCCTTGCGTGGTTTCGTCGGCCGTCATGGCGCCGCCGTTGTCCGTCATCAGCGCCCTTGGCAGACCGCATTTTTGCATGGCTTGGCTTAACCCATGCGTCAGGTTCTCGGCGGTTTCCGCCAGGTACCACTGCAAGTGGCAGCACATGCGGGAATGATCGTCCAACACTCCAAGTAATTGCGGCCGCAACCACTCGCCGGGCTTGGTCAAGACCGGGATTGATCCCTGATGAAAGTCCAAATGCCATAGCGCATTGACGTACTCGCTTTCGTAGGAGCGCACCTCTAAAGCCGCAAACCGCGCTTCGGCGGCCCGGGCGCCGGCGGTATCCCGGCGCCCGCCCAAACGGCGGCGCTTGAACATCCCCGCGGCACGCATATAACGGCGCACCGACACATAAGACGGTAACGCTCCCAGTCGCGAATCCTCCGCCACGCGCACCGCCAGGTTGTCGTAATGCAGTTGGCAACTCCACTCCGGGTGTTGTTGGTGCTGGACGCTTATTGCATTGCGCAACTCAAAGCTCAAACTGCGATGGGCGCCATGATCGTTGCGCACCTTGCGCGTCAACACGCCGACCGGGTCTTTGGCCCCATGTAAAGCCCGGTAATACCACCGCTCAATCGTGGAAGACCCAAACCGCACCCATTGCCCCGTCACCGGATGCCGCCATTGCTTGCCGGCCAGAAGCGCAATCTCCGCCTGCAAATCGCCCCGCCCCGGCGGCGCCGCCAATAATGGGCCAATTACGCTGAAACGAAAATGCGCCCACCGCGCGCATCCCCCGGAACCACCGCCACCCGCGCTATAATCCGCATCCTGTTTTGGCATTGCGCACCCCTCCCGTCTGGCCCGCCGCCAAGCGAAATCCATTCCGCTCCGCCGACCATTCCGTTGCAATGCCGCCCAAGGTATAACGCCCTCGCGCAAAGCTCCAGCGGCATGCTCTGCGGGAGAAAAACAACCATCACATAACCACCGCCATTTCACACGAACCAGTGGTAATCGGCGCAATAAAAAGTAACAGCTTGAACATCCCGCGGCGCCGCTCCGCGCCAAACGCCTCCAATAAACTCAACGGCATCCGGGTAGCCTCAACCTGTGGCATAAAACTCGCCCGAGCGCCCTTCCAAAACCCGCTCGTCACAAACACCGCGCGCCACCATGCAAGCCAACGCTTTAATGTTCGCCGGTCAATGCCCAGTTTTTCAACCAATACCTGCGCGCGCCCAGCATTCAGACCATGCATCAGCGCGCTCACCAGCGCCACCACCACGCCCGCATAAACCCGGCGCCCAAGAAAACGCACGCTGGGCGGCGTCTTGCGCCGCCGACACCGCGCACAGTTAAAACTGTGGCGTTTATCCCACCCGACAACACCGCGCGGCTTGCGCGCATAATCGCCGCAATGCAGCTTGCCGCCGCAATACCGGCACATCTCCGCCTTGGCGGCCTGCGCAATCTTCCCATCAAATCGCTCTAAATACTTGATAAAATGACCGCTGTTGAGTACCTTATGCATATGCGTGCTCCCATAAATATCGCGGAATATATCGCAAATATCAGAAAACAATACCCGCAAATCCGGCCACTCGAGGAAGAAGACGACATCGAATGGTGGAATCAGGGACTCGATCTGATTGACGCCGGCAAGCTTAACGACGCCGAGGAAATTTTCAACAAACTTATGCTCGCGCAACCCGATGTGCCCGACGGATTTAACGGGCTGGGAATGGTCTACGAAAAAAAAGGTCACCCGGCGCTCGCCGCGGCATTCTTCCGGGAAGCCCTGGTCAAGGCGCAAAAACAGGTGCAAGACGGATTCATGGATATAGAACTGCTCCAACCAATCCAAGCCGACCTCGACCGAGTCTTAAAAGCGTCGCTGCCATAAAAACGAAATCGCCCACGGCACGCTGCAAGGAGGCAGCGCCCCCGCTGCTGACGCAGCAGGCTACCGCATGCTCAAAAATCAAGGGGAGCAAAAAGAAGCACTTTATCTGATGGACGCTTGCCCACGTCCATCACTTAGCGTGACTCAAACAACCCGGAAAAACATCAATTACTCCGATCCTGCTCAGACCCGCCGCGCCGGCGCATGGGCGGCGAGAAAGCGCTTGATCAGGGTGGTCTTGCCGGCTCCTAAAAAACCCGACACCAGGAAAAACGGGATGGAAATCTCAGGTTGCATAAAAAAAACCGGGCCGCACTGGGCGGCCCGGTTGGAAAAAATCCCGGCGACGTGCTACTCTCCCATGGCCTACACCACAGTACCATCGCCGCTGGGGCCCTTCACGTTCGTGTTCGGAATGGGAACGCGTGTTTCCTCCCCGCCATGGTCGCCGGAAAAACTATTTTCGCGCATCCCGCCGCCTGAAAGCGATCGGGATACCATATATAAAATCAGACAATTGCATAAGGCAACAGGTCCAGCCTGTGTTCAGGAGACGATCCCGGAACGGCCAAGCCGCACGGCGGATTAGTACTGGTTAGCTGAATCCGTTACCGGACTTACACACCCAGCCTATCAAGGTCGTAGTCTACAACCCGCCTTCAGTCCCGCTTGCGCGGGAGGGAAATCTAATCTTGGAGGGGGCTTGGCGCTTAGATGCTTTCAGCGCTTATCCTTTCCATACGTAGCTACCCGGCGATGCCCCTGGCGGGACAACCGGCACACCATAGGTATGTCATTCCCGGTCCTCTCGTACTAAGGAATGTTCTCCTCAAATTTCCTGCGCCCACAGTGGATAAGGACCAAACTGTCTCACGACGTTTTGAACCCAGCTCGCGTACCGCTTTAATTGGCGAACAGCCAAACCCTTGGGACCTTCTCCAGCCCCAGGATGCGATGAGCCGACATCGAGGTGCCAAACCGCAGCGTCGATATGAACTCTTGGCTGCGATAAGCCTGTTATCCCCGGCGTACCTTTTGTCCGATGAGCGATGGCGCTACCACTAGCAACCACCGGGTCACTATGTCCTGCTTTCGCATCTGCTCGACTTGTTGGTCTCGCAGTTAAGCTCCCTTATACCATTACGCTCTACTCATGATTGCCGACCATGATGAGGGAACCATCGAACTCCTCCGTTACAATTTGGGAGGAAACCGCCCCAGTCAAACTGACCCTCTAACACTGTCCTTTTCCCGGCTTCACGGGAAAGAGTTAGAATCCCGATAATTCAAAACTGGTATTTCACTGTTGACTCCGCCCCGACTAGCGTCGGGGCCTCGTTGTCTCCCAGCTATGCTACATATGAACAACCAAGAACCAATGTCAGAATACAGTAAAGGTGCACGGGGTCTCTCCGTCCTACTGCGGGTATCCGGCATTTTCACCGGAAGTACAACTTCACCGAGATCCTCGTTGAGACAGTGCCCAGATCGTTACACGATTCGTGCAGGACGGAACTTACCCGCCAAGGAATTTCGCTACCTTAGGACCGTTATAGTTACGGCCGACATTCACCGGGGCTTCAGTTCAGAGCTTCGCCTTGCGGCTGACCCCTCGCCTTAACCTTTCGGCATTGGTCACGTGTCACACCCTATACATCCTCTTGCGAGTTAGCAGAGTGCTATGTTTTTGTTAAACAGTCGCCTGGGCCATTTCACTGCGCCTTTTCAGAGCTTTCTTGAGGATCACTCCAAAAAGGACCCCTTCTTCCGAAGTTACGGGGCAAATTTGCCGAGTTCCTTAACGAGGTTTATCTCGCGCGCCTTGGTATATTCTACCAGCCTACCTGTGTCGGTTTTAATACGGACACCTGCCGGACTCGCTAGAAGTTATTTCTTGTCAGTGGGGCATCCGTCATGCCGCCTCCCCTTGCGGGTCAGCGTCCTGTCGCTTTTCAGGGTTAAGTCCCGGCGGATTTTCCATCCAGAACCCCCTACGAGCTTCGGCCATCACTTCCAATCGATGACTGACCTAGCCTACTGCGTCACTCCATCGCTCAAACGTCCGACTGGTGGTACAGGAATATTGAACCTGTTTGCCATCACCTACGCCTTTCGGCCTCGGCTAAGGTTCCGACTAACCCTGGGCGGACGAACCTTCCCCAGGAAATCTCAGGCTTACGGCGACCGGAATTCTCATCCGGTTTTTCGTTACTCATGTCCGCATCATCACTTCCATGCGGTCCACACTCGGTTACCCTCGTGCTTCACCCCCCATGGAACGCTCTCCTACCATCCCCGCTTGCGCGGGGATCCGCGGCTTCGGCAGTTGATTTAGTCCCGATCATTTTCGGCGCAAAATCACTCGACTAGTCAGCTGTTACGCACTGTTTAAATGATGGCTGCCTCTAAGCCAACATCCTAGCTGTCACAGCAATTTCACATCCTTAGTCACTTAATCAACTTTCGGGGCCTTAGCCGGCGATCTGGACTGTTTTCCTCTCGACTATGAAGCTTATCCCCCACAGTCTGACTCCACACGTGACTGAAACGGTATTCGGAGTTTGATTGGCGTCGGTATCCCGGTAAGGACCCTAAACCATTCAGTGCTCTACCTCCGTTTCGAGCATTCGTGCAGGCTAGCCCTAAAGCTATTTCGAAGAGAACCAGCTATCACCGAGTTTGGTAAGTCTTTCGCTCCCACCCACAGCTCATCCAAGACCTTTTCAACGGTCACTAGTTCGGCCCTCCCCTTCCTGTTACAGAAGATTCGGCCTGGCCATGGGTAGCTCACTCGGTTTCGGGTCCACGGCATGCGACTTAACGCGCTATTAACACTCGCTTTCGCTACGGCTGCTCCCGGTCAGGGGATTAACCTTGCCACATACCGTGACTCGCGGACTCATTATGCAAAAGGCAAACGGCCATCCGGCTTGCGCCGGACTACCATAGTTTGTAAGCACACAATTTCAGGTACTATTTCACTCCCCTAGCAGGGGTTCTTTTCACCTTTCCCTCGCGGTACTAGTTCACTATCGGTCATCAGCTAGTATTTAGCCTTGGGGGGTGGGCCCCCCGGATTCGAGCAAGGTTTCACGTGTCCCGCTCTACTTGGGATACCTTTAGGCCCTTCGGAAATTTCGCGTACGGGTCTTTCACCCTCTCTGGAAGGCCATTCCAAGCCTTTCTGCTATTTCCTCCGGCGCCATGTCAAGGTCCCGCAACCCCCGGATGCAAGCACCCGGGTTTGGGCTATTCCGATTTCGCTCGCCACTACTGACGGAATCACGGTTGTTTTCTACTCCTCAGGGTACTGAGATGTTTCACTTCCCCTGGTGTCGCTCTGAAGCCCTATATATTCAGACTCCAGTGTCCCGGCATTACCCGGGACGGGTTTCCCCATTCGGAAATCTCCGGATCAAAGCGTGCTTGCCGCTCCCCGAAGCTTATCGCAGCTTACCACGTCCTTCGTCGCCTGCTGATGCCAAGGCATCCATTGTGCGCCCTTTGTAACTTGACCGAAAAAATCCGGTCTCGCCTACCTGTTACACAGGCTGTTATTGTACCTACTACCCTATGCAATTGTCAAAGAACAAGCCTTCCCTCGCGGGGAAGACAGAAAAATCAAGACGGCCGCCGGCACTCGCGGCACGCTGGTGGGCGTGCCTGGAGTTGAACCAGGGACCTCGTCCTTATCAGGGACGCGCTCTAACCAACTGAGCTACACGCCCTACTGCACGCCGCGGCTTCGCCGCGCGTTTCGCAGGGCCAGCCCGCGTGGTAGAACCGGCGCCGGCGTTTCATGCCCGCATCTCATCCAGCTTAGCTGGTGGAGGCAACCGGGTTCGAACCGGCGACCCCGAGCTTGCAAAGCTCGTGCTCTACCAACTGAGCTATGCCCCCAGCACATTCGCCGCCCGGCCGCAGGCTGCCGGTCTATCCCGGCGCCACGGCGCATCCGCCAACGCCGACCGTCAATCAAACGAAACCATGCATTTCGAACCGGAAATGGTATGACTTGCGCTACTGGCTATAAAAATGACCATTGCGCCGCCGTAACGGCGTTTTGCCCCGATGAACGGGACAATTGACCTCTCCTAACCGGCTTTTCAAATTGAAAAACCGGCGCGGATACTCCTTAGAAAGGAGGTGATCCAGCCGCAGGTTCCCCTACGGCTACCTTGTTACGACTTCATCCCAATCACTCCCCACACCTTCGGCGCCTTCCTCCCTTGCGGGTAAGATCAGCGACTTCGGGTGCAGACAGCTTTCATGATGTGACGGGCGGTGTGTACAAGGCCCGGGAACGTATTCACGGCGCCGTAGCTGATGCGCCATTACTAGCGAATCCAACTTCATGGAGTCGAATTGCAGACTCCAATCCGAACTGAGGCCGGTTTTTGGGGATTAGCTCCACCTCGCGGTCTTGCGACCCTCTGTACCGACCATTGTAGCACGTGTGCAGCCCAGGGCATAAAGGCCATACTGACTTGACGTCATCCCCACCTTCCTCCCACTTGATATGGGCAGTCTGTCTAGAGTGCTTGCCGATTCATCACCGGCAGTGGCAACTAAACACAAGGGTTGCGTTCGTTGCGGGACTTAACCCAACACCTCACGGCACGAACTGACGACAGCCATGCAGCACCTGTGTAACACCCTCGAAGGCATCCCGCTTTCACGGGACTTGCAGTTACATGTCAAGCCCTGGTAAGGTTCTTCGCGTTGCATCGAATTAAGCCACATGCTCCTCCGCTTGTGCGGGCCCCCGTCAATTTCTTTGAGTTTTAACCTTGCGGCCGTACTCCCCAGGCGGTACACTTAACGCGTTAGCTCCGGCACAGAGGGGGTCAAATCCCCCCACACCAAGTGTACACCGTTTACAGCTGGGACTACCAGGGTATCTAATCCTGTTTGCTCCCCCAGCTTTCATGCCTCAGTGTCAGTATCGGGCCAGAGAGTCGCCTTCGCCACCGGTGTTCTTCTTGATATCTACGCATTTCACCGCTACACCAAGAATTCCACTCTCCTCTCCCATACTCTAGCATCGTAGTTTCAAATGCACTTTCAGCGTTGAGCGCTGAGCTTTCACATCTGACACACGACGCCACCTACGCATCCTTTACGCCCAGTAAATCCGAACAACGCTTGCCACCTCTGTATCACCGCGGCTGCTGGCACAGAGTTAGCCGTGACTTCCTCTTCCGGTACCATCAACCGCAGCGGCTATTCACCGCCGCGGGATTGTTCCCGAATGACAGGAGTTTACAACCCGAAGGCCGTCATCCTCCACGCAGCGTCGCATTGTCACGCTTTCGCGCATTGCAAATGATCCTCGACTGCAGCCTCCCGTAGGAGTCTGGGCAGTGTCTCAGTCCCAGTGTGGCTGACCATCCTCTCAGACCAGCTACCCGTCAAAGCCTTGGTGGGCCGTTACCTCACCAACTAGCTGATAGGACGCGGGCTTCTCAACAGGCGACAGGTTCCGAAGAATCCCCATCTTTAAACAGTGCCGCATGCGCGACACGATCACATCCAGTATTATCTCGCCTTTCGGCAAGCTATCCTCGACCTGAAGGCAAATTGCCCACGCGTTACTCACCCTTCCGCCACTTTCCTCGCAATTTTCTAATCCGAAGACTTGAATATCACGATTCTCGTTCGACTTGCATGCCTAATCCACGCTGCCAGCGTTCGTTCTGAGCCAGAATCAAACTCTCCGTAATTTTAATTACCATTGACGGCGCTCCTTGCGGCGCGCCGCCAACTATTGTCTGTTTCTGGCCATTTTTACAGGTTTCGCACAAGTCACACCACTTCCGATTCGAAAGTGATTGTCTTGCATGATTTCGTTTTCAAAGATCACCCGCCGCGGCTTCCGCCGCGCCGGCGGGCGCCCGTAGCGCCCTGCAAAAGTTGCTTAATGAAAAGCGTTGTGTAAGTTATCAGAATCGCCGGCGATGTCAACAGTTTTTTGAAATATTTTTATAAAAATTTTTTAAAAAATATTTTTCAATTTTACGCCAGCCAAAACCGATTAAAAAAAGGATTTTACGCCTCTTCCAACCGGTATGTCAGACTAGCCGCACGACGCTAAATTGTCAACAAAATAATACAAAAAAAAATACAAATGTCGTGGAGCTTTCAAAATTTCTAAAGGCCGGCCGTATTGCATAAAGGCATTATAAAAAATGCAGCCGGCCGGCACATTCTCACGGCGGTATATCGCGCAGCCGGCCTGAAGACGGCTGCAATCGCCAAGCAGCTCCAGCAACGGACAGGATGGTTCCTGCGTTCCGAACCAATAATCCGGCGCAGCGTCCCTCCGCCATAGCTCGTCAACGGCTTGCCGTTGCCAACGCCTCAAAGGGGCTGGCAAGCGCGGCGATTTCAGCGCCGGGCAAATCCCTGCTCGTATTCCCCGGCGCCGGACCCGAGAACGAGCAAACGCCACATTGTCAATGCGACCAATTTCACCAGCCGCTTGACGTCCCGCTTCGTCGGACTGCCGCGGGGTAAACAATGTTGATGCCGACGGCGCGCGAGGAACCCAGGCTTTGCCAAGGCTGCGCCCGGCGAAGTCCGGCTTTGCCGGACTCAGCCGGGCAAGCTGACCGCACTGCCCCCGGAATGGCCTGCGCGCTTCAGCGGAGTCCGTCAAAGCCGGACGTAGCCCGCAGAGAGATCGCGCCCTACCCCGGGACACCAACCCAGGGCGTCATGCAAGCATGTCCAGCACAGCCGTGGTAAACGCCCAGACGCCGGTCTGGGCCCCGACTTCATCGCGTAAGGACTGGAGGCGGACCATGACGCCGGAGATCACAGCGTCATCCTGGACCGTCATGATGGCGGCATTGGCCCCGGGCCAGACGTGGTTATCCATACGCGCGCCGCTCTTGGGCCCGCGCCCGGACAGGCGGGGCCAGCGGGTGAATCCGACAATTTTGAATTCCTCCAGGATATCCAGGATCGTTTCATCCAACACGATATCGTAAATAATCCAAAGCGCCTTCATTGCACGGCTCCTTTCAACCTGAGGGCGGCCGCCGCAAGGCGTTTCCGTTCCGCCCGGGAATGCGCCAGGCTGTACAACACGGGGACGAGCACCAGCGTGATCAGCATGGAAACCGTCAAACCGCCGGCAATGGTGGCGCCCATGGGTTTCCACATGGCCGAGCCCTCGCCGCGGCTGACAATCATGGGAACCATGCCGGCGACGCTGGTGAGCGTCGTAATCAGCACCGGGCGCAGGCGCGACCGCCCGGCATTCTCGATGGCCGCGGCGATGAGCTGGCCGCGCGCCCGCAGCAGGTTGATGTAGTCAATCAGGACGATCGCGTTATTGACCACCACGCCCACCAGCATGATCATGCCGATGAAGGACATGATGTTGACCGTCAACCCGAGCGCCGTCAGCGTGACCGCCACGCCGGTGAAGGCGAAAGGGATGGAAAACAGGATCAAAAACGGATCCAGCAGGCTTTCGAATTGCGCCGCCATGACCATGTACACCAGGACGATGCCGAGAATCAGCATCAAGCGCATTTCGGCGAAGGTTTCGGCCTGATCCTCCGCGGTGCCGCCGAAATTGATCCCCACCCCCGACGGCAGCGCCACCTGGCGGTTGATTGTCCGGCGCAGCTCGGCCACCACGTCGCCGCTGCTGCGCTCGAAAACATCGGCTTCCACCGCAATCATGCGCTCCTGGTTCTTGCGGTCAATCTTCAGCGGGCCGGTCTTTTCGACAATGGAGGCGACGCTGTCCAGGCGGATGCGCCGGCCGTCTTCGGCCGTGAGTTCGGCGCGCGCGAGGTCGGCCAGCGAAACCCGATGCGGCTCATCCAGGCGCAGTAGAATGTCGTACTCGTCGTCGTCCTCATGGAACTTGGTGGCCGCCGTGCCGTAAAACAGGGTTCGCAGTCCCCGGGCAATCTGCGACACGTTCAAGCCGTGGGCGGCCGCCTTGACGCGGTCAATTTCGACATGCAGCTCCGGCCGGCCCATGTCCCGGGCGATATTCACCTCTACCGCGCCCGGGGTAGCGCGGACAATCCCGGCGACTTGCTCGGCAATCCCCTGCAGAATGTCGAAATCGAACCCGGTCACCTCGATCTTGATGGGCTTGGCGCCGCGGCCCGGCCCCATGCCGCCGCCGGCCGTGGTGACCTTCACCACCTCCGGCCAGCGCGCCACTTGGTCCGCCGCCTCGCGCCCGATGGCCTTGGAAGTTTTCGTGCGCTGGCGGGTGCCGACCAGGCGCAACTGCACCTGGCCGATGTGCGTCCCGGAACTGGAATCCATCCCCCGGCCTTCGCCGCACCGCATGGAGTAGGTGCGGACATTTTCCCGTCCCGCCGCCGCCAGGGCCACCGGGATAATACGGCGGCAGACTTCCGCCGTTTCTTCCACCCGGGTGCCGATATCCAACTCCACCCGGATGGTCAGCCGGTCGGAATCGTCTTCCGGCGAGTATTCCGACCCCACCGTCAGAAACAGCAGGACGCCGCCGCCCAGCAGCGCCAGGGCCAGCACAATTACCAGCCAGCGCGCGCGCAAGGCCCGGCGCAGCAGCCGGCCATAAGCGGCATCCACGGCTTGAAAGCCCCGGTCGGCGCGGGCATGGAAGGCGGCCAGGCGCGGGCCCATCCGCGCCTGCTGCTCCTTGACCGTCCGCAACAGCTTGCTGCCCAGCATCGGAGTCAGCCACAGGGCGCAAACCATGCTCGCCAGCAGGGTAGCCGTCAACAATCCGCCCAACTGCTTGAACATCACCCCCGATTCCCCTTCCAGGAAGATCAACGGGACAAACACGACGATGGTGGTCAGGGTGGAGGCGGACACTGCCGTGCCCACTTCTTCGCTGCCGAACATGGCCGCCTCGCGGGGCGCGGCGCCGCCTTCGACTTTTTTCGTGATATTTTCCAGCACCACCACGGCATTATCCACCACCATGCCCATGGCGACCGCCAGGCTGGACATGGAAATGATGTTGATAGTCCACCCCATCGTCCACATAAAGATAAAAGATATGATCAGGGAAAAGGGGATGGTCAAGGCGATGATCAGCGCCGAACGCAGGTTGCGCAGAAACAGCAGTGCGACCAGCACCACGAAAACAAACGCCCATTGGACGGTATGGGTCACGTTGTTGATCGAGTTGACGATGTCGGTGCTGGTGTCGGCAATCAGGTGCAGTTCGATATCGCGCGGCAGGTTCGGTTTCAGGCGCTCCAATTCCCTGGTGATTTCCCGGGCCACGGCGACCGTATTGGCGCCGGAGCGCTTTTGCACCATCATCATCATGCCGCGGCTGCTGTTGATCTCCGTGATGCGTTTTTCCTCCTCGAAACCGTCCAGCACCTGCGCCACATCCCGCAGGTAAACATAGGCGCCCTTTTCCGCGCGCAGCACCACCGTCTCCAATTCCGCCGGCGCGGCGAATTCGCCGGGCACGCGGATCGTGTAATCCATGCGGCCCACCTTGAGATTGCCGGCGGGCAGGGTGACGTTTTCCGCCGCCAGCACCCGGGCCACGGCTTCCAGGTCAATGCCGTAGGCGGTCAGTTTCGCGGGATCCAGCCGCACCTGGATTTCGCGCTGCAGCCCGCCAAAGAGGTTGACCGTGCCGACGCCCGGCAGGCGCTTGAGGGGATCCGCGACATCGCGATCTATGATGTCGTACAGATTTTCCACGCTTTCCCGGGCGGTGACGCCATAGAACTGGATCGGTATCTGGGAGGTATTGAACTTCATGAAGCGCGGCTCTTCCGCGTCTTCCGGCAAATCCCGCTTGACGCGGTCAATGTTGCTGCGCATGTCGTTGGATGCCTCGTCGAGGTCCGTCCCCCAGACGAACTCGCAGGTCACGGAAGAGATGCCCTCCACCGTGGCGCTGGTCAGTTCCTTCAGGTTATTGACCGATCCCAGGGCGCGCTCGATCTGCTTGGTGACCTTGTTTTCCACATCCTCAGTACTGGCCCCGCTCCATTCGGTCACGACCGTTACCGTCGGCCGTTCGATCTCCGGCAGGTAATCCACCGAGAGTTCCATGATCATGACGGCGCCGATCATCAGCACCGCCAGGAAAAACATCAAGGTCGTAACGGGCTGGCGTACGCCTAATTCAGGTAATTTCACGGTGGGGTCTCCCTCATGACGCCGGGGGCTCCCCGGCCGGACCGGGCGCCGGTTTGACCCGCTCTACATTGGCGCCGTCCGTAAGCTTATTCTGGCCCATGGTGACGTATTCCTCGCCGTCCTGCAGTCCTTCCAGGATTTCCACCTGGTCGCCGCTGCGAATCCCGGTAACGACCGTCCGCGCGCGGGCGGCATTGCCTTCTATGATAAAGACCACCTGGCGTTCCAGGACGCGCAAAACGCTGGCAGCCGGGACCAACAGGGCATTTTCACGCACCGCCAGGCGGATTTCCGCCGTGGCGTACATGCCGGGCCGCAGCAGCCAGGCGCCGGCGCCGTTGCGCTCGTTCTCCAGCAGAATTTCCACCGGCGCCGTGCGGGTGGAAGTATCCACCGTCGGGAAAACCCGCGCCACCTTGCATTGGAAAACGCGGTCGGGATAGGCGTCCGTGCTAACCGCCACGGGCGTTTCGCCGGGGTGCAGCAGCGGCAGCATGCGCGCCGGCACGGAAACCATCAACCGCAGCGGCGACATCTGCACCAGGCGCACGATCGGCGCATTTGCCCCGACCATGGCCCCAGGATCAACGTAGCGTTCGGCCACCACGCCGTCCATGGGCGCGCGAATGAACGATTCCTGCAGGTTGACCTGCGCCAGTTCGCGCTGGGCGCGGGCCTGCGCCAGGGCCGCCTCGGCGCTTTCATGGGCCGCCACGGCCGCGTCGCGCGCCTGTTCCGTCGTGACTTCCTGCGCGAAAAGCGCCTCGAGCCGCCGCCGCTCGCGTACCTTGTCGTTCAACGCCGCCTCAGCCTGGCGGACCTGGGCATCGGCGAGCGCCAGTTGCGCTTCCAGGTCGCGGTGCTCGATTTCGGCGAGCACCTCGCCCCGCCGCACGGCCACTCCTTCGGTCACCTCAATGCCATTGGTCAGCGCCAGCTTGTCCAGACGTCCGGACAGTTTGGCGGAGACCTGCACGGAAAGCGGCGATTCCAGTTCGCCGGTAAACTGCAGCCTTTCGGCAATTTCACCGGGCCGCACCACGGCCGTGCGCACGGCCACGGGCAGCATTTTTTTACCGCTGCCGGCCGTCCCCGGCGCCCGGGCGGCCGGCGAGCAGCCCGCCAGCCAGAGGACGGCCGGCAGGGCCGCGGCAAGGTAACACAGCGCGCTCTTATGCATGATTCTCCTCATGAAGTTTTCCTAACCAAACTGATTCAAGGCTGGCCCTGCGATAATACGGCCGCATCCGGCAGGCGTCCGTCCGAAATCAACCCCATAGCCTGCTGCAGTGCCACGCGGGTGACCGCATGGTCAAACAGCGACCGGTAATAATTCGCCGAAGCGGTGGTCAGCGCCTGCCGGGCGTCCATCACCTCCACGGGTGTGTTTTGTCCTTCCTTCATGCCCGTTTCTACCAGGCGCACGGCCTCCTTCGCCGTTTCCAAGTTGCGATTCTGGGAATTGGCGAATTCTTCGGCCGTCTTCAGCGACAGCACCAACTGCCGGATTTCGCTGACAACCTGCTCCTCGGCGTTACGCAGCTCGATTTTATACTGGCGCAGGCGGGCGCGTTCCTGGATCAGTTCCCCCGCCCGGGCCATCCCGTCGAAAACCGACAGGCGCAATTCCAGGCCGGCCTGCCATTCGTCGCCCCACTCGTCGCGGCTTGAATCGTGCGGATCGGGATTTGCCCATTCCTGCGAAAGATACCCGGACAATTCGGGAAAATACCGGCTGCGGATCGCGGCCACATTCTCACGCTGCAATTGCACGGCATACTCCGCCGCCGCCAGGTCGGCGCGCCGTTCCAGCGCCGTCCGCAGCGCCGCATCGAAAGTGATTTCCTCCAGCACCAGCGGAATCGAATCCACCAGGCGCACCTCGCTCCCCGGCGAGGCGCCGATCAGGCGGAACAGCGCCGTGAAGGCGACATCCTTGTTGTTGCGCGCCTGCAGCACCTGAGCCCGGAAATTCGACACTTCCACTTCCGCCCGCAACTCGTCGTAATTCGAGGCCATGCCCTGCCGCCGCCGGGCCCGGGTATCGGCCAACTGGCGCTCGGCAGTTTCCAGCGCCGAGATGTTGACGTCCAGCAGGTGGTCCGAAAGCACGGCATGGTAGTATGCCGCCACCACTTCGTAACGGACATCTTCCTCGGCCTGGCGGATGCCTTCCTCCGCGCGCATCCGGTAAAGCCGGGAACTCCGCATGGCCGGACCGATCTTGCCGTTCAACAGCGGCTGGCTCAGTTTCAGCCCGGCCCGGTACTGATCCTGGAAACGCGTCGTCGTGTACTCGCCGTCGCGGAGCGCGCCCATTTCCTCATCGCGGCGCAGGTAACTGCCGGTCAAGTCCAGTTCCGGGAGCACTTCGGCATAGGATTGCCGGATGCGCCCGCGGGCAATCTCCCGCTCCAGGCGTTCGCGCCGCAGCGGCAGATTCCGCGCCAGGGCCTTGGCGATCGCCTCGCCCAGCCGCAGATCGCCTTCCAGGTATTCCGATTCTTCCGTCGCCGTCCTGGCGGAAAGCTCCTGCAGGCGCGCGGCGGAGCGCTGGGCGCGCAGTTGGCGCATATCGCCGGTATCCGGCACATGGACGCAACCCGCGCCCAGCGCCAGGGCCAGCGCCGCCGCCCAGCCGCGCCAGGCGCGGCCCCGCCGGCCCGCAAATCGTCCCACGCCGGCAGTCATCGCCGCCCTCCTTTGACCGCCGGCGTCCGCAGGCCGCGCCGAACGCCCGCGCGCACCGCGCGGACACCCGCCAGGCTGAACCGGACGATATGCTCCGCCAGGGCATCCGGCCCCATCGTCAACGGCGGCGGCCGGCGGCGGCCATCCCGCGGCATGTTCCGCAAACGGCGTTCATGCGCCATCACCGCGTGGCATTGCGCATGCACGCTCATCGCGCACAGCCGCACTGCTTCCGGCGCCGCGTCCGGCCCCAGCAGAACGCGGATGATCTGCTCCAGCATCTCGCGCAACGGCTTGATGGAATGATGCATCACTTCCGCGCAGAGCCCGGAGGGATGCAACATCTCGCGGTCGGCAATTTTCATGTCCAGGGAGCGGGCATCCAGGAACCGGCGCACCAGCGCCAGGACATGGCCGCGCAAACGCTCGGCGGGCGGCGCGGCGGACGGCACCCCCCCATCCAGGGGATAGGCCTTGACGCTCTGGGCAATGGCATGCCGCCAGGCGGCGACATAAAGCTGTTTCTTGCCGCCGAAGTGGTAATTAACCGCCGCCACATTCGCGCGGGCGGCGCGGCAAATCTCGGCCGTCCGGGCGGCGTGATACCCCTGTTCGGCAAAAAGCCGGCAGGCGGACTCCAGCAGCCGGTTCCGGGTTTCCAAGCCATCGGCTCGATTAGCGGTCATGCGTCGATCTCCACGCGCGCAAGACAGGATGCGCCTTTTCAATTCATAATTTAAAATATCCGTTTGAACTAGTCAATCAAATAATTCCGGGCAAGCCGCGCTTTCGCCCATGGATGGCACGGAAGCGCCCGGGAAAACATGACGCGCCGTTGCTGGAGTTCAAGGCGCCGAATCATCCAGCAACACCCGCGATGCCCGGGCGCGCCGGCAACGGAAATCCTTGGACAGCGCAAACATGGCGGCGTGGGTTTCCGCGTCGTAGAACCGCAAATGCAACCGCCGTTCGGCTATGCGCCGCGAGATCAAGTCCGGCGGGCATGCGCCCAGCGCGGCATCGCGCGCCGCCATGACGAAGCCCCACTCGGTGCAGTAGGATGGAATAAACGCACGGTACGACCGCGGTTGCGCAAACACCTGCCCGACGGTGTTAAAGATAACGGCATGGGATTCGGACATGGACACGCCAACGTCGCCGGCCTGCAGAACCGCCAGGCCGCCAGGCGCCAGGCGCGCGCGGACGATTTCGTAAAACTGGCGGGTGAACAGGTTCCGGGCGGGCCCGCCTTCGCACGGATCGCACAAGTCCATGATCATGACATCGAACCGGCGCGGCGTCTCAGCCAGATAACCGCGGGCATCAGCGATCACCAATTCCAGCCGCGGATCGTCGAAACTGCCCTGATGCCAGTCGGACAGATGGGCGCGGCACAGGGCTACGACTTCCCGGTCAATATCGACCATCACCGCCTGCTCCACCGCAGGATGGCGGAATATTTCCCGCAGGACCGCCCCTTCGCCGCCGCCGGCCACTAAAATCCGCCGCGGTGCGGGGTGCAGCAGCATGGTTGGATGCACCAGGGCTTCATGGTAAATGTACTCGTCCGCCGCCGCCGATTGGATTTGACCGTCAATGACCAGCATCCGCCCATAGGCGTCGGTGTCGACAATCTGCGCCTGCTGATAAGGGGTGCGCGCCGTGGCCACCATTTGCCGGAGGCGGAACAGGTGGGCCGTGGCGGGCGTCGGCCATTCACAAAACCATTCCGAAGGCCGCATTATCGGATATCTCCGGGGGCGCCGGCCGGCGGTTTATGCCGCCGGATGGTGTTAAATATGCCGCGGCGAATCTCATGGGCCGTCATGTTGCGCGCCCGCAGGATATCGTTCAGATAATGGCAGGGAATCCAGGGATCGATTGTCTGGCCGCAGGTGAAAATATCCAGCGCGGCATAACCGTGTTCGGGCCACGTGTGAATCGCCAAATGCGATTCGGAAATGACCACGACGCCGCTGACACCATACGGGCTGAAATGGTGAAAAATCGCATTTTTGATTTCAGCGCCGGCGGCTACGGCCGCGGCGGACATCTCCCTTTGGATTATCTTGGGATCATCCAGCTTATCCGGCGGGCATCCATGCAACTCCGCCAGCACCTGCCGCCCCAAAGCGTGTTTTTTGAGCACATCCAACCCTCCCTGTTAATGCATACAAATGATTTTTAATTGTAGTCGAAAGCTCTCTCAGTGTCCAGCAAAAACCAAATTCGAGATTCTGCTTGTGACCGGCAAGGCCGAGATGCTATGTTTTTCCGCATGAATACACGCGGCCCAATCCGGGATTTCATCTTGATCGGCGAGAATATTCACTGCAGCCGGTCAGTGAAAACCGCCAGCCGCCTGCTCAGCCAGGCGCCCGGCGGCGGCTGGCGCCTGGCATACACCGGCACCGCCGGCATGCGCCACCTGCCCATCCCGGCGGAAATCGTGTCCGGCGCCGATTGGGCGGCCGGGCGCCTGCGGCATTGCGCCGCGGCTGTCTGGCAGGGACTTTACGGCGCGGCGGAAGACCAGGCGCCGGCCCGGGACTACATTCATACCCTGGCGCGCCGCCAGGCGGATGCCGGCGCGGCATACCTGGACCTGAACGTGGATGAATTCAACCCGGACATCGCAACCCGCTGCCGGGCCATGCGCTGGCTCGCGGCAACCGTCCTGGAGGCCGCGGATTTGCCGCTTGGCATAGATTCCTCCCACCCCGCCGTGCTGGAAGCCGGACTCCAGGCGTGCGCCGGCCGCCGGCCGCCCCTGTTGAATTCCGTATCGCTGGAACGTCTCGCGGCCGCATCCCTGGCCGCCAAGCACCGCGCCCGGGTCATCGCCTCGGCGGCGGGCCCGGCCGGCATCCCCGACGCGCCGGCGGAGCGGGCTGCCAACCTGGAAAAACTATTACAACACCTGGCGGACGCCGGCATCGAACGGAATGACATTTTCCTGGATCCGCTGGTCTTGCCGGTTGCCACTGGCAGCGCCAATCCCGGCGTCACCCTGGAAACCATCCGACTGCTGCGCGGCTGGTACGGCGCGGCCCTGCACATCACGGGCGGATTCAGCAACGTGTCCTACGGCATGCCGGCCCGCCGGCTGATTAACCTGGTTTTCACCAGCCTGGCCATCCGCGCGGGCGCCGACAGCGGCATCGTGGACCCGCTGCAGGTAAGCGCGGCGGCGCTGGCCGGCCTGGACTCTGACAGCTCCGCCGCCCGGCTGGCGCACAACCTGCTGTCCGGTGCGGATGAGTTCGGCGCGGATTTCCTCGCCGCCTACCGGGCGGGACAAATTAACTAGGACGGGAGGTAAACGCACATGCCGCCAGACATTGAAAACCTCTCCGATTGGCAGTTGGCCGCCGCCGCGGAATCCCGGATGCTGTCCCCGGCGCAACTGGCGGACGCCGCCGGCATCCGGGAAACGGAATTGATTCCCATGGGCCGGGGCGTCGCCAAGGTGGACGCCGCGGCCATCCTCCGCCGCCTGCCGGGCGCGCCGCGCGGCAAATTGATTGACGTCACCGCGATCACCCCCACCCCGCTGGGCGAAGGCAAAACCACCGCCGCCATCGGCCTGATCCAGGGACTCGGACACATCGGCAAGCAAGCCGGCGGCGCCATCCGCCAGCCCAGCGGCGGACCGACCTGGAATATCAAAGGCTCGGCCGCCGGCGGCGGACGGGCGCAATGCATTCCCCTGACGCCTTTTTCCATCCGGCTGACCGGCGACATTGACGCCGTGACCAACGCCCACAACCTGGCGATGGTAGCGCTGACCGCCCGGATGCAGCATGAGCGCAATTACGACGACGCGCGGCTGAACCAACTGGGTTTGCGGCGGCTGGATATCGATCCCCAGCGCGTGGACCTGCGCTGGGCGATGGATTTCTGCGCCCAGGCGCTGCGGGATATCGTCATCGGACGCGGCGGCAAACTGGACGGCGTGGAAATGCCATCCGGCTTCCAGATTTCCGTCTCCAGCGAGGTCATGGCCATCCTGGCGGTGGCCCGCGACCTGGCGGACCTGCGGGAACGCATGGGGCGCATCGTTGTCGCCCGCAGCCGCGCCGGCGCGCCGGTTACCACCGCCGATCTCCAGGTGGACGGCGCCATGACCGCCTGGCTCGCCGAAGCCATCAATCCCAACCTGCTGCAGACCATGAGCGGCCAGCCGGTGCTGGTGCATGCCGGCCCGTTCGCCAACATTGCCATTGGCCAGAGTTCCATCATCGCCGACCGGGTCGGCCTGCGTTTATGGGACTACCACGTCACCGAAAGCGGCTTCGGCGCGGACATCGGCTATGAGAAATTCTGGAACTTGAAATGCCGCCTGGCCGGACTGCAACCGGATGCGGTGGTAATTGTCGCCACCATCCGGGCGCTGAAAATGCACGGCGGCGGGCCGCCGGTCAAGCCGGGCGCGTCATTGCCGGCGGCTTACACGCAGCCTGATCCGGCGCTGGTCGAAGCCGGCTGCGCCAACCTGCTGGCGCATATTGAAATTGTCCGGAAAAGCGGCATTGCACCGGTAGTCTGCATCAACCCCTTCCCCTCGGACACACCCGCGGAAACGCGCATCGTCATGGAATGCGCCGGCCAGGCCGGCGCCCAGGCGGTGGTTTCACGGCACTGGGAAAGCGGCGGAGCGGGCGCGGCGGAATTCGCCGAGGCCGTGGCAGCGGCCGCGGCGCGGCCGTCCCGGTTCCGTTTCCTGTACCAGCCGGAACAGCCGCTGGCGGATAAAATCGCCGTCATTGCCCGCGAAATTTACGGCGCCGACGGCGTGGATTACACGCCCGCCGCCAGCGCCAAACTGGCGGAATTGCAGGACGATCCTGCCGCCCGACAACTGGGCATCTGCATGGCCAAAACGCATTTAAGCCTGTCGCACGATCCGCAGGCTAAAGGACGCCCGCACGGTTGGCGGCTGCCGGTGCGGGATGTGCTGACCTACCGCGGCGCCGGGCTGGTGGTGCCGGTGGCCGGCGAGATCAAACTCATGCCCGGGACTGCATCGCGTCCGGCATTCATGCGCGTGGACGTGGATACCGCCACCGGACAGGTGCGGGGACTGTTTTAAACAGTTCCGCGTCCGCCGAAGCCTGGCGCAGGCGGGCGCGCTACCGGGCGGAGCGATACGCGCGGAGAGCGCGCCCTGCCACGGAACGGCGCGGGATCAAACATCCTTGATCCATTCCTTGACCGCGAGCGTTTCCGGGGGCGCGCCGGCGGACTTCAGCTGATAGCGCGCCAGCACTACTGCCGGCGTCTGGGACACTCCGTAAGTCAGCATCTGCTGCTCATCCTTGACAACTTCCACGTTCACCTCGGATTCCGCGCCCAACTCGCGCACGGCGCGGGTGACATTATTCAGCACCGGCGCGGCCTCGGCGTCGGTCCGGGCCATCACCAGCAGCGACGCGCGGCGGCGCTGGATGCGGCCGCGCAGTTTTTCATTGATGCGGTTCTGGATCGCGGCTACCAGTTCTTCGCGGCGCGGTATCCGCGAGACGAAGGTAATGCGCCCGTCAATGCAGATGGTGGGGATGTTCTTCACCATCAGCGAAGTCATGAAGACCAGGGATTCCTTGTGCTTGATCTTGTGTTCCCGCCATTCCACGATGCCCTCGAAATGCGGGGCCACGCTGCGCACGGCTTCGACCATGTACTGGCACGGCGCGCAGGCCTCGGAATCCAGCGTGATCACATCCACGATCACCTTGTCTATCTGGCCGTATTCGCGCATGTTGAGCGTCTGACGGGCCGTTTCCGTCCGGGCCATGGTGCGCAATACTTCGCGCCGGTAGGCATCATGCACAATATCCGCCACCGCCTCCAGGTTGGCCGGCGGCGTGGCATAGGGCAAATCGCAGCCGGGCGCCAGGACGAATCCCTGGTCGCCGCCGATTTCCAGGCAGGCCAGGGCGTTGCGCTGGGCGTCTTCCGGCGTGCCCAGCAGCAGCACCACCGTCAATTGCAGGTTGCCCCCGAAACTCACCTGGCGCGCGCGGCAGATATCGCGCACGAAATCCAGGGGTATGTTCTCATCCACGGAAACGTTGTCCGGGCGGCAGGCGCACATGGCCTCGACATTCTGCTGGGCCTGGCCGCAGACAAAAAAAGATCCCAGGCGTCCCCGCTCCCGGACAGCGTCAAAGACCGGCGCGGCGTAGGGATGCACAAATTCCATGAACTGTTCCGGGCCGATCTGGCTGGTCATGGGGTCCACCACCGCCACCACGTCGCAGCCGGCATCCATGTAATACCCCGCCATGGCCGCGCAGGTATCGCGGCAGAAATCCATCAATTGGCGGACTTCGTCGGGCGCGTCGAACATTTTCATGAAGATATCCGTGCCCAGCAAGTGCATGGCGAGGGTGAAGGGGCCGGTGACCAGTCCGTAGAGCGCCAGTTCCGGATGCGCGGCGCGCAGGCGCCGGCAGACTTCCAGCGCCAGCGGAATGCGTCCTGCGTCCGGCTGCGGCACCTTTAAATCCGGCAGGCGGACGTCCTCCGCCAGCGGATGACTGGCGACGGCCGGGGGATTCTCGTCCGCCCAGACCAGACGGCAGCCCAGCACTTCCGCCTCGATCTGAAGGTCGAACATCGCCGGCAATCCATCCGGCCGGTAACGCCGGACAGCTTCTTCCAGTCCGCGCACCACCAGGTCGGCGGAGCGTAAAAACTCGCCGGCCTTGGCGCCGATCAGGGCGCCGGCGTGACAGCCGGCGAAAGGCACCCAGGGAGTCCGCTCGACTTTTTCGCCGCGAAAAGCGGCTTGAATTAAATCGCGTCCTTGCATGGCAGAATATCCTTTCAAGCGAGTCAACGCGCAGTGGCGGCCGCCGGCGGTATTGCCGGCCGGGCGTCAGGCGCCAGTTCCATTTTCAGCCAGACCGCAAACAAGATGGCCGTGCAGATTGCCGCCGCGGCCAGGAAAATCCGGAAAGCGCGCTTGGATGCCAGCGGCGGCGGGGCGGGCGGCGCAGGGCGGGGTTTGGGCGCCAGGCGGCGCGCGCCGCGCATCACGGTGCTGCAGCCTTCGCGCGGCGGCGGGGTCAGCGGCCGGGCGCCATGCAGCACCCGGTCAATATCCGCCAAAACTCCCGACCAGCCCGCGGGCCGGTCCGACGGCTGCTTGGCCATCATGATTTCCAGCAGCCACGCCATATTTTCCGACAAGCCGGGATTGCGTTCCCGGGGATCCGGCACGAAGTCCGTGACATTGCGCATCATGGCGGCAACGCCCGAGGTATCGGCAAACGGGGCGTAGCCGGTAGCCAGGTGGTACATGGTCGCGCCCAGCGCGTAAATATCGGCGCGGCAATCAATCTGCGGTTCTCCCTGCGCCTGCTCCGGCGCGCAATAATACGGCGTGCCGATCATCATTTTCGTCATCGTGATGCCGCCCGCGCCGGCCCCCACGATTTTCGCCAGCCCCAGGTCGGCCACCTTCACCGTGCCGTCGCCGTCAATCAGGATATTATCCGGCTTGATGTCGCGGTGGACGAGCTGGGCGTTATTCCAGGCATACTCCAGCGCCACGGCCACGGACTCGGCGATCAGCAAGGTGGTGTCCTCCTCCAGCCGCCCCTTGCGGTTGACGCGGCGCCCGGCGGTCTCGCCGTCAATATACTCCATGACGAAATAAAAGGTGCCGTCATCCATCCCGGCATCGTAAATCTGGACCAGGTTGTTATGCTTGAGCTGGGCGGCCGCCTTGGCTTCCTGCCGGAACCGCATGATGTAGGCCGGGTTGTCCGCCAGGCCGGCCGGCAGAATCTTCACCGCCACCATGCGGTTGAGGGAAAGCTGGCGCGCCAGGTAAACCGCGCCCATGCCGCCTTCGCCCAGGCGCCAGAGCATCTCGTAACCTTTGATCTGCGGCGAAGACATTGGCCAAGCCTTCCAGTAGCCGCGGCTGATTTTTCAACCCAACCTCAGCCGCGGAATCATTCCGCGTTGCGCGGGCGGAGGATCGCCCCGTCAGATGCCGCACGCCGTACGGCTGCTACAGCCCCCCGCGCGGGGGGGCGCATCCTGCCTCACTCCACCGTCACTGATTTTGCCAGGTTGCGCGGCTGGTCAATCGGACAGCCGCGGCGCCGGGCAATGTAATACGCCAGCAACTGCTCAGCCACCACCACCGGCACCGGCGCAATGAAATCGGCGCAAGGCGGCACGCGGATGATATCATCGGCGAAGCGGTCCGCCGCGCTGTCGCCGGCCGTGGCAATGGCAATTACCGGCGCGCCGCGGGCGCGGCATTCCTGCATGTTGTTGATGGTTTTGCCCTGGCCATGGATATCCGGCACGGCCACTACCACCGGCACGCGCTCATCCAGCAGGGCTATCGGCCCGTGCTTGAGCTCGGCGGCATGGTAGCCTTCGGCGTGAATATAGGAGATTTCCTTCAATTTTAAGGCGCCTTCCAGGGCCGCCGGATACATGTAACCGCGGCCCAGGTAAAAAAAGTGCTCCGCACGGGAATATTTCTCGGCAATCTTCCGGATGGCGTCCGCCTCTGCCAGCACCGCCGCCGTCAAATCCGGCAAGCGGGCCAATTCCCGCACCAGGTCGCGCCCCTGGGCGCCCGACATGCGACGCGCGCGGGCGAAGGCAATGGCCAGCATCGCCAGCACCGCCACCTGGCAGGTAAATGCCTTGGTGGACGCCACGCCGATTTCCGGGCCGGCATGCAGATAAACGCCGCGGCCGGTCTCCCGGGCAATGGTGGAACCCACCACATTGCAGATCCCGAGCACCAGCGCCCCCTTGCGCCGGGCTTCGCGCACCGCTTCGATCGTGTCGGCCGTCTCGCCGGACTGGCTGACCGCCAGCAGGCAACTGTCGCGCTCGATAATCGGGTTGCGATACCGGAATTCCGCCGCCTGCTCCACTTCCGCCGGCATATCCGCCAGCCCCTCGAAATGGTACTTGCCGACCATGCCCGCGTAGAAGGAAGTGCCGCAGGCCGCAATGATCATGCGCGAAATCCGCGCGAAATCCGCCGGCTCGAGCCGCGCCCCGCTGAGCCGCACATCGCCGTCCTTTTCGAGCAACCGGCCGCGTATGGCATTGGCCAGGGCGGCGGGCTGCTCGTGGATTTCCTTGAGCATGAAATGTTCATATCCGCCTTTCTCAATCTGGCCGGGCTGGCAATCCACCCGGGTCAACGCGCGGGTAACGGGCGTGTTTTTCAGCGAGACGATTTCCGCCTGGCCAGCGCCGACCGTGGCGATATCGCCGTCGTCCAGGTAAATCACCTGGTTGGTGTAATTGACGATGGCGCTGACATCCGAGGCGATGATCGCCTCGCCGTTGCCGATGCCAACGGCGATGGGGCTGCCCTTGCGCGCGGCCACGATTGTATCCGGATGCCCGGCCGCGATCACGGCGATGCCGTAGGCGCCTTCCACGGATTCCAGGGCCGCGGCAACCGCGCGCTGCAGGTCGCCGGCATAACATTCCTCGATCAGGTGCGCCAGCACCTCGGAATCCGTCTCGCTGGCGAAAATGTAGCCCTTGCGTTCCAGGCGTTCCTTGAGTTCCAGGTAATTCTCGATGATGCCGTTATGCACCACGGCAAAAGCGCCGTTCCGGCTCAAATGCGGGTGCGCATTGCGTTCCACCGGCGGACCATGCGTGGCCCAGCGCGTATGGCCGATTCCCAGGCGGGCCGGCGCGGCAGCGCTCCCCAACCCGGCTTCGACCGCCCGCTGCAAGTCCGCAATTTTACCCGCCACGCGCACACGCCGCAGCACGCCCCCGGCGGGATCCGCCAGCGCCAGCCCGGCCGAATCGTAACCGCGGTATTCCATCCGCTGCAAGCCCGCCAGGATAATGCCCGCGGCCGGCCGTGGACCGTTATAGCCGATGATGCCGCACATATTCTGCTCCTAGAACACTTTCCCGCGCACAATCATCTGGTCGCGGTCGCGTCCTGCGGAAACGATGACCACCGGTGTGCCAATGCGTTTTGCGATTTGAGCGAGATACCGCCGCGCGTTGACGGGCAAGGCGCCGTAAGTGCGCGCCGCCCCGGTGGACGCGCGCCAACCGGGCCAGAATTCATACACCGGCCGGGCGTCGCGCAATGCGACGGGGCTGACAGGCATTTCCTCGCAGCGCCGTCCGCCGACTTCGTAAGCCACGCAGACGCCGATCCGGTCGAACTCGTCCAGCACATCCATCTTGGTGATCACCAGGCCGTCCAGCCCGTTCACTGCCGCCGCCCGGCGCAACTGGACCAGGTCCAGCCAGCCGCAGCGCCGCGGACGGCTGGTGGTGGCGCCGTATTCGCCGCCCAACTCGCGCAGCCGCTCGCCGGTGGCATCGTGCAATTCGCTGGTGAACGGCCCCTCGCCTACGCGCGTGGCATAGGCCTTGGCCACGCCCAGCACCTTGTCCACCGCCCCCGGTCCGATGCCGGCGCCGACGCAGACGCCGCCGGCGATGGTATGCGAAGAGGTGACATAGGGATAAGAGCCGGCGCTGACGTCCAGCATGGTGCCCTGGGCGCCTTCGTACAGGATGCGCCTGCCATCGGCGCGCGCCTGCCACAGCAGGGCGGCGGTATCGGCGATCAGGCCGCGCCAGGGGCGCATCAAGTCCAGCGCTTCGCGCACCGTGCGTTCCTCGTCCAGCGCGGCCGCCTGGTCCGCCGGCAGCAGCTTGCGTTTGGCCGCCAGGCAAATCCGCACGCGGGCGCGAAAATAATCCTCATCCAGCGTGTCCGCCGCCCGCACCCCGATGCGCGCCGCCCGGTCGGCGTACGCCGGGCCGATGCCGCGCAGCGTGGTGCCGATTTTGTCGCCGCCCATGCGCTGCTCCGCCGCGCGGTCCAGGGCGGGATGGCACGGCAGAATCAAATGGGCTTCGCCGCTGATGCGCAGGCGCTGCTTCAAGTCGGATTCGGCAAGGCCGATCTCGGCCAGTTCCTCGGCCAGGCGGACGGGATTCAGCACCACGCCGCCGCCGATGATGTTCAGAACGCCGGGGCGCAGAATCCCGCTGGGCAGGAGGTGGAACACGTGCTTACGGCCATCGCAATACACCGTGTGCCCGGCGTTGTCACCGCCTTGAAAACGCGCCACCACATCGGCCTCGCCGGCCAGCGCGTCCACGATCTTGCCTTTACCCTCATCGCCCCACTGGGCGCCCACAATCACAACTGACGACATGCTGCACTCCTCTGATGGTAGCGCCGGCGCCGCGGCAAAGCCGGCCGCGGCGGCCGCTTTATCTGGTTTTCCGGCGGGCGGGCGGGCGGCGGCCCGGCGCGGTCCGGCGGTATTTGCTTAAAACTTTTTTAACCTGTTCCACCGCCGTGCCGATGTAGCCGGCCGGGTCCAGCAGCCGCTCCAGTTCCCGCGGGGGCAGCGCCGCCATCACCCGTTCGTTCCCGCGCAATACTTCCCGCAGGGGCCGGCCGGAAACGAAAGCGGCGCCGGCAGCCTGCCGCAGAACCTCATGCGCCTCCTGGCGTCCGAAGCCGCGCGCCGTCAGCCCCAGCATCACGCGTTCGCTCATGATCAGGCCGCCGGTCAATTCCAGGTTGCGCCGGATGCGTTGCTCGTCCACGGTCAGGCCGCGGAGCACCGCCTGGAGCTGGCGCAGCAGGTAATCCGTCAGGATGAAACTTTCGGGAAAGATCACGCGTTCGGCCGCTGAATTGGTCAAATCCCGCTCATGCTCCAGGGGAATGTTTTCCAGGGCGGGGGCCACCTGCGCACGGATGACGCGGGCCAGGGAACAGATCCGCTCGCACTTATGGGGATTGCGCTTCTGGGGCATGGTGGAGGAGCCCACCTGGCGGGCGCTGAACGGCTCGTAAAGTTCGCCGATTTCCGTGCGCTGCAGGTTGCGGATTTCCACCGCGATCTTCTCCCCGGCGGACGCCGCCAGCGCCAGCAGGAAAACCGCCTCGGCATGCCGGTCGCGCTGGATGACCTGGTTGGAAACCAGCACCGGCTCCAGCCCCAATTCCGCCATGACCAGCCGCTGCAATTCCCGGGCATCAGGCCCGAAACTGGCCTGGGTGCCAACCGCCCCGGTCATCTGCCCGACCCGCAGGCGCGGCAACGCCTGGTCAATCCGTTCCAGCGTCCGCTGGAACTCGCAGGCCCAGATGGCGAATTTCAAGCCGTAAGTCGTCGGCACCGCATGCTGGCCGTGGGTGCGGCCGACGCACACCAGGCGCTGGGTGCGTTCGGCCCAGTCGAGCAGCAAATCGCGGGTCTCCCCGGCCAGCCGGCGGATGACGCCCAGCGCGGCGGTCAATTGCAGCGCGAGGGCGGTATCTTCGATATCGTAAGAAGTGGCGCCCAGGTGCACAAACCGGCCGGCCGTGCCCGCGCAGACTTCCGTCAAGGCCCGCACCATGGCCATGAGGTCATGGTGAATTTCATCCTCGATGGCCTTGACCCGCGCCAGCTTGACATGCCGGACGTCCGCTTTGCGGGTGATTTCCGCGGCCGCTGATTTGGGAATGCGGCCCAGCCGGGCATGCGCCCGGGCCAGCGCCGCCTCAACTTTCAGCCAATTGTTTAACCGCGCTTCCTCGGTGAACAAGGCGCGCATTTCATCGGAATAATAACGGAATTCAATGGGATGTACGCTCATAATTTCAACCAACCGAGCCAATTGCAAAAATCGTCCCCTGCCACCTTGCGTGGCAGGAACGCAAGGTTATGCAAAAATACAACATATTGGCAATCAACAAAATGTGTCGTTTCAAACAACCTTTGTCTCCGGCGGGGTAAACCCGCCGGAAGACTTTTGAAATTGGCTCAACCGTAAAGAAACAAGTGGAATTATATAGCAAAACGCCAATTAAGCCAAACTATTTAATCCGCGGGTTGATTTTTTATGCCTGGCGGCGGCGAGGCGGACTCCCCGGCCAGGCGGCTGCCGGAAACCAGGCTGTCATCCCCGTAACGCCGGCGGACATCGTCAACGCTCCGGCTTAATTTTTCCCAGCGGGCCTGGGCCGCAACATCGTCGAGCGGCAGCGCCAACTGCCCGCCGCCGCTGCCGCCCAAATTATAAACGCCAATTCCCACCAGCCTCACCGGCCCGGACCAGGCCACAGCCTCAAACAAAAGCAAGGCGGCACGGCGCAGGGTGATATCGTCGCTGAAAGGCCGCGGCAAGGCCTGCTGGCGCGTGATGGTGGTGAAATTTTTCCAGCGCAACTTCAGGCGCACCCCGGAGGCCGCCAGGCCCTTGGCGCGGAGTTGCGCGCCCACCTCCTCGGCCAGCAGCAGCAACATCCGCCGCACTACGGCCGGCGTGCTGCAATCTTCGTCAAAAGTATGCTCGCGCCCAATGCTTTTGCGGTCGGATTCCGGCTCCACCGCGCGCGCATCACGGCCGAACGCCAGCGCCAGGATTTCCTGCGCCGCGCCGCGGCCCAGCGCCCGCGACAGGTTCTCCGGCGCCTGATCCTGTAAATCACCGATAGAACGCACCCCCAGACGATTCAACGCCGCCAGGGTTGTCCGACCCACGCCGAAAATACGCGACACGGGCAAGGGGCGCAGGAAGGCGGCTATGGCCTCATGTTCCGTTGGAACGACGGTCATGGCGTCCGGCTTGTGCAGGTCGCTGGCCAGTTTGGCCAGAAATTTATTCGGGGCAACGCCGACGGAAGCCGTCAGATGGGTTTCCGCCGCAATGGCCGCGCGAATGCGCCGGGCAATTTCCGGGCCATCGCCGAACAGGCCGCGGGCGCCGGTGACGTCCAGAAACGCCTCATCCAGCGACAGGGGCTCCACCAGCGGGGTGAACCGTTCGAAAATCGCAAACACCTGGCGCGAGACCGCCGCGTAACGCGGCATAGCCACGGGACAGAAGACGGCCTGGGGACAAAGCCGCCCCGCCGTACGCGAAGGCATGGCCGAATGCACGCCGAAGCGGCGCGCCTCGTAGGAGGCGGCCGACACCACGCCGCGCCGGTCGGGCGGCGAGCCGACCACCACCGGCCGGCCGCGCCATTCCGGGTGATCCCGCTGCTCGATGGCAGCGTAAAAAGCATCCATGTCCACGTGCAGTATCGTGCGGGTGTTCATCGGCCCGCATTTTACCGCACCGGCCGCACAGATGCCAAGTTGAATCCGCGCGAATTACAGCAGGCGGAACGCCCGGGCTTCCGGCATGATTTCCACCGTACGCCGGGCGGCGGCGGCGGCCTGGGCGGCAATGCCCAGCACAGCGCTGTCCCAGCCGGCCTCATACCCGGATTCGGGCTGCTCGCCGCGCTGGACGCAACCAATGAACGCCCGCAAGGCCGCCTCGTCGCCGGCCGGTTTAACCCCGTCGAACGGTAAAATTTCCGCCTTACGCGTCCTGGCGCTTTCAAAACGGATTTGCATCTCTTTGGCAACGTTTTTGGAAAGCAGCAGCAATCCCTCATCGCCCACCGCGCCGACTTCCGTTTCGAAGTCTGAAATCGGGGCAAAATGGCATTCCATGTAAGTGCCGCGCACGCCATTGGCGTATTCGATGGCGACGACGGCATTGTCGAAGACCGAGGCGCCGGGGGCGTATACGCACTGGTCGCGCACGTAGCCGTCATGCTCGTCGGCCTTCCAGAAATAACGGCCATGCCGGTCCTTGGTAATGTCAATATAATGCTGACAATGGTCCGTGCATTCCAGGCAGCGGCGCGGCATTTCCGGACGCGGCGCATGCACGTCCAGTCCGCCGAAAGCCGCCACGAAACGCGGGCGGCTGCCGGAATGCCAATTCATCTGGTCCATGTAATGGCAGCCTTTGTGCACCAGCAATCCGCCGGACTTGGCCCGCTCGCGATGCCAGCGATGCCAATACTTCGCCCCTTCCACGAACCGGCGCGCCCAGACCATCCGCAACTGGCCTATTTTACCGTCTTTGATCAGGCGGTGCACGGTGCGGCCGGAATCGCCGAAACGGACGTTGTGCCCGGCAAAAAAAATGCTCCCGCCCCGCGCCGCGGCCGCAGCGATGGCATTACAATCCTCCAGGGTGGTCGCCATGGGTTTCTCGCAGTAAACATGTTTCCCGGCGGCAATGGCGTCCAACACGATTGGGGCATGGGTGAAATCCGGCGTCATCACAAACACCGCATCCAACCCCGGCAATTCCAGCAATTGGCGGTAATCGGTGAACGCATGGGGGGCTTCCAGGTCCTTGCCGCCTTCCGCGGCGCGGACGGGATTGATATCCGCCACGCCCACCACTTCGGCCATTTTCTCCGTGCGGAATTTCTTAAAAGTTCCCTGCAGGTATCCTATCGCCCGATCGCCAGTCCCAATCACGCCCAAACCAATGGTGCTCATACCGACTCCTCATAAAAACAGAATAAAACGCAAAGATATAACCTATTAATCGGACAAACACCTATGTAGCATTGGCGCTAAAAATTGCAAGCAAAAAATTCGGCACTGTCGTAAACAAATGACTTGGCCGCATAATTAACAAATGATTTGTCCGCTTAAAGCTGTCAGGATGGTGCATTCAAAGGGGGGTTATATGGATGAATATCCGAAGGCAGCACTGGAGCGGGCAATGAAGGTACAGGAAGTGATCTTGCGTGCGATTGAAGGGCGGTTAATGTGGTGGGAGGCGGCGGAGATACTAGGTGTGAGCTACCGGACCATGCGGCGCTGGAAAGGGCGCTACGAGCGGTATGGTTACGACGGGCTGCTGGATCGTCGGCGGAAGATACCGGGGCCGCGGCGCGTGCCCCTTGCGACGGTGAAGCAGGTGCTGAGGTTGTACCGAGAAGAATACATGGATTTCAATGTGAGGCATTTTCACGAGAAGCTGCAGGCGGAGCATGGGATCGAGCTCAGTTATCAGTGGGTCAAGAGCGCCTTGCAGACGGCCGGGTTGGTGGCGAAGGCCCGGAAACGAGGGCCGCATCGGCAGCAGCGGGAACGGCGACCAATGGCGGGGATGATGTTGATGGTGGATGGCAGCACCCATGCCTGGTTGCCCCTGCTGGCGGGCCAGAAGCAGGATCTGATCCTGGTGATGGACGATGCCACCAGCGAAGTCTACACGGCCTATCTTGTGCCCCAGGAAGGGACATTAACGGTGATGAAGGGGTTGAAAGAAGTCATTATTAAACATGGGGTTTTCTGCAGTCTGTACACGGATCGTGGCAGTCATTTCTTTTATACGCCCAAAGAAGGCGGGGCGGTGGACCGGCGTCAATTGACGCAAATTGGACGGGCGTTGCAACAGTTGGGGATCGAACATATTCCGAGCTATAGCCCCCAGGGACGTGGGCGAATAGAGCGGATGTTTAAGACCTGGCAAGGGCGCCTGCCGCAGGAATTAAGGCAGGCGGGAATCCGGACGATGGCCGAGGCCAACGTCTATATTCAACAACAGTTTCTGCCTTCCTTCAATCGCAACATGAAGGTGAAGGCGCGGGAAACAGGAACGTGTTTCGTGCCTTGCGGTGAGCAGGATTTGGACAGCATTTTCTGTGTGCAGCATGCGCGAGAGGTTCAAAATGACAATACCGTGGCTGTCGGGAGTCGCCGCTTGCAGATTGGACCATCAAAATGGCGTTTCAGCTTCGCCAAGTGCCGGGTTAAAGTCTGCGAGCACCTCGATGGCACGGTGTCCATCCGTTATGGCCCGCATGTGGTTGGCCGCTACCAAGGACCGTTGAACATTTCGGCGTCGCTGGAGGACGTCGCATAAACTTTTTCCTCCCCCGCGGGGGAGGAAAATCCTCACCCCAGGAGCAACAACACACAATAACAAATCGGACAGATCACTTGTTACAAAAAGCGGACACTTGACTTGTTACGAACAGCAAAAAATTCGGCACATAATTTTGGTGTTCAAAGATGTTCCAGACAGGCGCCCATGGCATAGAGATTGACCGGCGCCGCGCCTGGAGAACCCAACTGCTGCTCGGCGTTATAGGAGTAATCCGGATCGCCGCTGGCGGGATTCAAGCGCCAGGCCAGCATGCCGCGCAGGACGTTTTCAGCCTGACGGTCCGGCTGGCAGGCCAGCCAAAGCGATAGCGCGGCAATACCATAAGGACACGCGGCCGGCGTGCGGGTTTCCGGATTGGGGAACAGGGCGCCGTCATTCTTCTGCAGGCGCGCCAGGTAATCAACGGCCGCCCCACCCGCGGCCAGCAACTCTTCCTTATCCGGATGCCCGGACGGCAAAACACGGCAGAGCGCGGCGTAGCCGCGCAGGATGATGCTGTGATACCAAATCCAGGAATTATGGCCGGGCCAGCCGCCCGCGGCCTGCTGGCAGGGCAAAATCCGCCGCGCGACCCGGCGCAAGGCGGCGGTCAAGACCCAGTCGGCCCGGGCCGCCTGGTAATGTTCCGCCAGGTGCCAGACGGCAAAGGCGTTGAAATTGACATTCTTCGAGACCGGCCAGGACTCCTCCCAGCGCGCCGCGCGCTCGGATGCCTCCAGGTAAACGCGGTCGTTGAAATGCGCGTATCCCTTCAGCAATGCGGCGCCGGCGATGCCGGTGACATACAGGCATCCTTGGTGGCCCACCTGCCCTTCCGCCGTGCGCGTATATAAACGAAAGCATCCGTCCGGCTCCTGCTGCCGCACCAGCCAATCCAAGCCGGCGCGCGCCCGCGCCAGGTAAGTCTGCGTCCGTTCGTCCGGAACTTGATCAGCCGCAGCGCTTTCCAGGCGCTTTCCGCCGGCGCCTTGGACCGCCCCCAGATACCCCAGGATGCAATCTCCCGTTGTCCGGATCAGGGGATGGCCGCCGGGCACACCCGTGTTTTTGTGCATAAACCATCCGGCAGGATATTCGGCGGCGCCGAGCCCCCAGCTCCCATCGCCGTTATAACGCTTCTCGCAGGCGGCATGCACCTCTTCGAAATACGCCCGGACGGCCCGCGCATCCGGCGCGGCAAATTCCCGGCCGGCCGCCGGCCGGGCGCGCCAGGCGACCGCGCGGGCCAGTTCGTAATACGCTGCAGCCGCCAGCAGCAGCGGACCGAAGCCGTGCAGGTCGTTGACCGCCGTGGGGATTGCCGGGTAATAACCCGGGCTGTCGCCCGGAGCGGCCGCCACGTTCACATCCGCAATATTCCAGTTGCCGTGCATGGCCACGCGCGATCGCATGCCGCTCCAGGCCCGCCCGGCAGCGGGCGCCAGCGTCCCGGACACCCATCCGCGCCGGAGCGCAATGGCGAGGGCGTACCCGATCAAGGCCGATCCGGACAGCTCCTCGGGTGAAGAATCTTCGGTCAGTTGCTGGCGCCAGAGGCCGGCTGGAGTTTGTACGGCGGCCAACCGTACGAGCAAGTCCCGCAGCCGTTCAATCAATCCCGTCCGCGCCGGGTGCGCCGCGGGCAGGTAAAGCAGTAACTCCGCCATGACGGCCGCCGCGCAGCCATTGCCGCGGCACCAGGCATCCGGGGCAACCCATTCCCCGCCCGCCCGGCGGCCGGCATGATGATAAAAACCCGTCCGGGCATCGCGCAGCAAATCAGCCGCGTCCGACGCCAGTTTAACCGCCGCGTCGAACAATGTGTCGTCCTGCAAGGCCTCGCCGGCCATGCAAAGGAACGGCGCGTCCTGCAGCAGGCCATCCAGGCTGACCAGGCCGGGGCGCGCCGGCGCCGCCCCGGTCAAACCGGCGGCGTTCCGGCGCATTTTTTCCGGAAGCGAGCGCACGCACAGGCGCAATCCTTCCAGACCTTCCGGTCCGCGCCGGTAATGCCCCTGCAGCAGGCGATATGCTCCGGCTAGGCCGCCCAGGACGAGCTGGGGCAAGGCGCCGGCCGGCGCGGGACCGGAAACTGCATAAAACGCCAGATGCCGGTCCACAAAGGCATCGTACAGGCCATTGAGGGCGCCCAGCCGGAGCAGACCGTACAAATTCAAGACATTGGCCGGTGTGCGCGCCAGCAATCCGCCCTGGCCATGAAAAGCGATCAACTTGTCGGCGACACCTTCCCCAAAGGCGAGGCATGCGGCGGGACCGCCCTGCTGCGGCCGCACGGCAGTCAAAGTCATGCTCAAAATCCTCCGACGTCGCATGCGTATATCCCCACCCGGCGGTCCGGGCAGGCATTGAAAACAATCCGGCGGCTGCCGGGATCGAAAACCGGATGGGGATTAATATCATATTGCTTGATCGGCCGCGATCCCGCAACCTTTTCCAAGGGCGCCCGATAATTCTGCCGGCATAACCGCGTCATTTTGCCGGCGGCATAGTCGAACATCAAGATGGAAGTTGAATCCGGATTAATCTCGTCCAGCGCGACCTTTTTCCCGTCCGGCGCCGGCGATACATGGCAGCCGCCGCGGATCGGAAACGGCGACAGGACGCGTATTTTTCGCGTACGGGTGTCGTATTCGGCCAGCAGGCCATAGTGCCCGCGCGGCGCGCCCGCGCGCTTCGGGAACTCGCCCAGGATCGTGCTCCAGGATACGGCAAACGCCAGGATGCGCCGGGAATCCGGATGCCACATGATGTGTCCGCCCAGGTTGCCGTGGAATTCCAGGGCTCCGCCCCGCATATCGCAGGTGTAATAATCGCGCACCAGCGATCCGTCGCGGGTAACCAGGAACAGGATCACCCGGCGCTGGTCGGGACTGATTTCGCCCCCGAGCCGGAACAGCAAACGCGCGCGCCGGAGCATGTTTCCGCGCGGATGGGCGGCCAACAAGTCATCCACCGTGGCCAGGCATTTTTTACCCGTGCCGTCAATCCGACGCAAGTAGATTCCCATCCGGCCCTGGCGTTGCCGGGGGAAGCCGGCGTCAATTTCCACGAAATACTCATTTAAGTTGCCGGCATAAGGGCAAAGTCTCCCGGTAAAATCGCGGGTTTTGCCGGAACGCAGGTCGTACACCGCCAGACGCTCCCGGCGTGCCTGGTAAATGACCTTGGCGCCGCCGGCGCAGAAATATTGGGATGCTCCGCTATGATAATGGAAATGCCGGCTGGCGCCGATGACGGTTTCCCGGCCGGACTCCTGATCCAGCAGGCAGACGGCGGCCGGCGCGCGCAGATTCCGGAACTTCAGGCATAGCACCCGCCGGCCGTCGGGATGGCAGGGCGAGCCCTTGAAATAGGTGTGCACCCGGTGGAAATTATCGGCCGGCGTCAACAATTTTGCATTCATGGTTCCTCCAAGACCGCGGTTTTGCGCCAGCCGGTAAACTCATCCAACTCCAGCATATGGCGCTGCATGGTATCCGCCTTGCGCCGCAATGCCGCCGCCGTGCCAGGCCCCAGCATGAACGGGGTTTCCCCGGCCGGCTCGTCCGCCATGACCATGGCGTCGGGATGCCGGCCGATCAAATCGGCCAGGGCGCGGCAATTATCCATTTCGTCGCGCATGATGCCGAGCAATTCCGCGCGCCGCTGCCGCAAGACTTCCAGGAACGGCAAATCCCGGTAATGATCTGTCAACCGCGCGGGAGCGCGGCACGATGTGTCCGCCGTAAAATTGCGCAACCCATCCAGCCGCACCTGGAAATTAACGCAATTCCGAACATTGCGCAACAAGCCTTGCAGGATTTCCAGTCCCGCCATGGCCGACTGGAAATCGGCATGCGGGCGGCAGGCGTGGGCTTTTTTGAACCTGTTGTATGCCGCGGTATATTCCCGGAGCACTTCCGCAAAATCCTTGTTATATCTGGCCAGATGTTCTTCATCCTCAACCAGGCGGGTTGTCTGATCATCCAGCAGATCAATCCGCGGCGGGTTTTTTTCCACGCTGAAGATATACGGCTCGTAATCGGCGCGCTCGTCCGGCGTCAAACGTTCCGGGAAGACCACAAAAGGCCGGGTCAGGCGCCTTTGCCCCAGCGAGCCCATGAAGATCACTCCCAGGTCCGGGCTGATCCGCGCCAGCGCTTTTCCCGCCGCGCGCAGATGCCACCAGGCGTCCACCGCAGCCTCGGCGGCTTCCGCGCCATAGCGCCGTTCGGCCACCCCGGCGGCCAGCCGCACCTGCGCCACCGGCCCGGCGCCGGGCGCGCGATTGAAGGCCCCAATGACATCCGTGATGACGGACTCGCCCTCCCAATTGTTGCCATACATGGTCGGCCGCGTGAAAAACACCGGCTGCTGAATGCCACCGGCAAAAGCCGCGCTTAACTTATCCAGGATTTCCGCCGGGTTCGGCAATCCCCGGACGGGAAACAGCGTGGCGTCCGTCGGCTGGCCCGCCACGGTCCGTTCGCCGGCGGCGTTGCCGCGGCCATGGGTATAATCACCGCAGCCTGCGGGGATGCGGCTCAGGAACGATGCGCGCTCCAGCGCGCCGCTGCCGGTGAAACGCGCGCTCTGGATGTAAAATTCCGCGGTATTTGAAACGCCGGCGCGGGCGGCCTCCAGGAATCCGCGCACCCGGTCAAAGATATGGATATTGCGGCAATGCAGCGGCCCATTGGACCCGTTGTACAGCCGGCTCCAGCAGAATCCGGTGGCGCTGTCGTTGGTGCGGATGATGACCACATCCAAAACGCCCTGGGCGAGTTCGGCGAGATTTTTAAAACCATCCCGATACATTTCCAGCACTTCCGGACAGTCCGTGCAGGGCGCGTAACGGGGATGTTTGCAAATCAGGGGCTGATCAACGCGGGGCCCCCTGAGTTCCGGATGGCGCTGAAAAATCCGCTCCGGCCAGTACATGGGATCGTACAAAAACACCGCGCCTTTCAATCCGGCGTCCTTCAGGATCGCGGCGCGGCGGGCGATTGATTCACGCGCACGCGCGGCGTAATCCGCCGGCACCCAATCCCTCAAAAGCGCCGGCGGAAATATTTTAAACAGGCTGGTATGCACCACCGACCAGTGTAGATACGGGTCTTCAGGATCGTCTATTTCCCAGAAAGAGCGCTCCATTTCCGTGAAGGTCAGATGCGTCACCCCGGCCGCGGCGCAACGCCCGGCCAGGTCGGCATACCGGTCATATTCGTCAACAAAAGGGCTGCGGAGAATCAATTTTGTAAATGGCGCTTGCATATAATCCTCATATAATGTTCATGGACAATAGTTTTGCCTCGGATGGCCCAAGGACGTCAATCATTCACCGTCTGAATATTCTTGTCTTCAAGTCCCGGATCGGGCTGAAATGCTTCACATTGCTCGCACACAGGATCACGGCAGCGTCCTCCGCGAAGCCTTTCCGCCGTTTTCGCAACCGGTTCCCGGCAATCCGCCAAATCTGCAATCAAGGTTGCCGGCCGGATCGAATCAATGAATGAGAATGGACCACCGCCCGCCAGCGCCGGCAATACCGACGCTCGGCGGCCGATATAACGGCCCCCAGACTCAAAGCCCGCGTCAAAAATTCGCGCGCCTGGGCGCCACGCCCGGCCCGCAAGGCCTGCTGCGCCTGCAACTGCCAATGCAGCCCCTCCAGCCGCGCCAGGATGGAGCGCCAGCGCCCGCGCAATTCCTCCAGGTTCGCGCGCTGCCGTCGATCGGCCGCGCGCGGATGCCATCCATGCCGGCGCTCGCACTCCTGCAATGCATTCAGCATCCGCCGGCAAACCGCCAGGCGCCGGCGGTCAACGGCGGTCCACGCAGCCG
>JAXGPF010000008.1:0-278481 GCA_040767085.1 Kiritimatiellia bacterium
ACTCCGCGGTATGACGATGTGCCCGGGCGCATCCAGGAATACCGGTTCGCCTATCACGGCCGCATCCATTACAATGGGGCGCCGGGCGTGGTCCGGCATTTCACGGAACTGATGTCCGGCGCGCGCCAGCCGTTTACCACGGTGGCGCAGGCCTTTACCGCCGAACTCATCGGCTGCGCCGCCTACAGTTCGCAAGGCGGCGCCTGGGTGGACTTGCAGGCGATGTTGCCGGCGGATCTGGCGGATGCCTGAGTTTGGCCGGCTCTGGCGGCGGGGCGCGCGCCGGTCAACGGCATAACAAGCCGGCGCGGCAGAACCAGGCGTCATCCACGTCGGACTTGTACAATTCGCCGGCGCTGTTGCTGACTTCGTACCGGCGGTCTATCTCCATGCCGCCGCCCAGGTGCATCCATAATGCGCCGGACAGGTTGTATTCCAACCCGGCGCCTATGCGCCAGCATTCCAGCTTGAAGTCGAAATCACCGGGCTCGCCGTCCACGCGCACGTTCCACTTGTCGCCGGCCGGCCGGGCATCGGCGTAAACCAGCAGCTTCCGGTGCGGGCGCCAGGCGACAGCCGGGGCGGGCAGGATCAGGCTGACCAACCACTGGGAGTGGGCCCGCCAGATCAATCCGCCCAGAGGATACAAGTCATCGTCGCCGAAGGCGCTGTCGTAAGCCAGGCCGGCGGCGAGGTGCAACTGCGGCAGCCAGCGATACAGGGCCATGCCGTGCAACTGCGTCTTGTAATCGTCGCGGTTCAAGCCTTCCAGGTCGCTGAAGAGGCCGGGGGTGACGTTGCCCCAGAACATCCAATCGCCGCCCGCGTCGTGGATGTAGTCCAGCGGCAGACGCAGGGCGTAAACGTTTTCATCGCCCAAGTCCAAGTTTTGAAATTCAAAACGGTTGTATTTCACGCCCGCGCCCGCCAGCAGGGTATGCGCCCCGGCATTCCAATACGGCAGCGCGGCCAGGCCTTCCCACTCATGCATGCGGGCGCGCGAATCGGATTGGCCGGTGTCGGCTTCTTTCAGGTCGGCTTCGCCGATATAAGTGTACATGGCGAAAGCATACGGGTCCGACGGGAAATTAGTGACAGACAAATCCGCCGCGATTTCCGCCGCCCGGAGGCCGCCGCAGGCCGCCAGCAGCCAGCCCAACAAGCTCCAGAATAATTTTGGACGCTGATTCATAAACGCACCTCTCGGCCGGTTTTCGCGGATTTATAGATGGCATCCAGGATTTGCTGGACCACCAGCGCCTGAGCCATGGTGACATCCGGCTTGTCCCGGCCCAGGATCACATCCAGCCAATGCCCCTGGCGGCTGGCCGCCGGATGGCGCAGCGGAATGTTTTGCGGCTCGACCACCTCGTATTCTCCAGGTTTTTTGCCGTAGCGGAAAACCTTTGCGGCGAAGGCTTCGGCCCCGGCTTCCGTGCCGAACAGTTCCAGGCCGCTTTTGTTGTCCTGCTCGGCATGCCGCGCCCAACTGGCTTCCAGGGACAGCGTCACGCCGCCGGCCAGCCGGATGAAGGCGATGCCGGAATCGTCCACATCAAACCGGTTTTTGCCGATGTCGCTTTTGCCCCACCGGCCTTCGCCCAGCCCGCGCGGACCGAACTTGGAATAAATGGCCCCGGAAACGGCCAGGGGCCGCCAGTTGTCCAGCAGGTACAGCGCCGCGTCCAGGGCATGCACGCCGATGTCCAGAATTGCGCCGCCGCCGGCAAATTGCTTTTGCCCGAACCAGGTCCCGAAACGGGGGCAGCCGCTGCGCCGCAGCCAGTAAGCCTTGGCCTGGTAAAACTCGCCGAATTCGCCGCGCTGGGCCAGCGCCTTGATGGTCTGGATTTTCCGGTTGAACCGCATGTTCATTGCCGGCATCAGGACGCGTTTGTGTTTGCGCGCGGCCTCGGCGATCCGCCGCGCCTCGCCGTAATTCAGCGCCATGGGTTTTTCCAGCAGCACGTGCTTGCCGGCGGATAGCGCCGCCAGGCTGACCGGCAGGTGGAGGTAATTCGGCAGTCCCACGATCACGGCGTCAATTTCCGGGTCGGCGATCAGCTTCCGGAGGTCGGTGTAAACCTTGGGTATCTGGAATTTATCCGCCAGGGCGCGGCAGCGTTCGGCGCTGCTGTCGGCTATGGCCGCCACCTGCGCTCCGCCGTAAGCCTGGACGCCGTTGGCATGATCAACGGCAATGGCGCCCGCGCCGATGATGCCGACGTTAATGATTTGCGAAGCTGCTGCCGGTTTTTTCATTATTTCTCCCTCGACTGGCGGTTAAACTTTTCCCATCCGGCGCAATGCTTCCAGGGAGCGCCGGACGCTTTCCATGGGCGGGTATGGGCGGTATTCTTCCTCCACGATGTACCATTGCGTGCCACCGATGGTTTCGCATAACTCGAAAACAGATGGCCAGGGGACGTCGCCTTCGCCGATCAGGGCTTTGGACTTGGCGGCGGAATATTCCTTGAGATGCACGGTTTCCGCCCGGCCGGCATAGCGCCGCAGGTAGTCGGGGGCCAGCCCGCCGCCGCGCAAGGCATTGCCGGTGTCGAATTGCATGATGACATCCCGGCGGGTGGCGTCAAAGAAGATATCCCAGGGCCGCCGGCCTTCCAGCAGTTCGAACTCCATCCAGTGATTGTGGTAGCCGACGCGCATGTGGCGCCGCGCCGCTTTGTCCGCCAGGTCGTTGAAGAAATCCGCCAGGCGCCGCCAGTCGTCAAGGGTCTTGCGGCGCTCCGCCGGGATGCCGGGGACAATCAGGTACTGGTTGCCCAGGGCCTGGTTGAAGTCGGCGTTGGCCTCCCAGTTGTCCGGCTCGAACTGGGCGAAAGGGATATGGGCCCCGGCCAACCGCAGCCCGTTATCCGCCAGCATTTGTTTCAAGGCGGCGGCAGTGTGATTGTGCCATCCCGCAAATTCCACCCCGGCATAACCCATGGCCGCGACGCTCTTGAGGGTGCCGGCCAAATCACTGGCGCAATCTTCGCGTACGGAATAAAGCTGCAATGCGATCGGGATACGGGCCATTTTACTCCTTTTACGTTACCGGGTTGATCAAATATGATAAATACTCAGCCAGAATACCTGGCGGTCCGGGCTGGTCTCGCCCGTGTTTATGCGCATTGTTTAACAGAATTCTGCTTGTAGTCAAGCGGCGACTGATGATTCTTGCACCCAGTATCAATCTTTGTTAATTGCTTTCATAATTACTTATTGCCATTATTAAAATGTTTATATATGTTCCATTCATGGGCTGTGTGTCCAAAACAACGTCAAAACAAAGCTTAAGCAAGAAGGATTTAATTATGAGTGCGCCAACCGCTGTTTTGCTGGCACTGCTTGGAATTTCGTCATGGATTTATGCCGCGGATGATCAATCGTTTTATGTGGGGGTGTCAGGGGGCCTGGTCATGCCCATGGATATGCTGGAAGAGTGGAGTTGGGAGGAGTTGGGGCAATCGGCTGATTTGAAGGAAAAAATGAAGAATGGGTTCATGCTTGGCCTCAAGCTCGGTTTCCGGCCGGAAGCCTTGAAAATACTGGCAATTGAGGTTGAATATACTTACCAGCGCGCGGAATTCGATAAGATCATGTCGCCGGGTTTTAACGCCGGCCCGTACATTGTGGATGGATTTTACTCGGATGCGAATGATTCTTACATGACCTTTAATTCACTCTTCTTAAACATTATCGCCAGATATCCTGAAGGGCGCATGCATCCCTACGTAGGCATCGGGCCCGGCATGACCCGTGCTTATGTTTCATTCAACGAGCCCAATCTAACCACGGAAGGCTTTGGCTTTCAGGAAAGCGGCGACGACGACATTTTCTGCTATCAGATTATCGCCGGCGTTGACTATGACGTCGATGCATCCTTTTCCATCGGGGCGGGATACAAGTACTTTGCGGCAAAACCTACAATCACGTGGGCGAACGGCACGCAGAGCGATTACGACCCGGTGACGCACAGCTTTGTTTTGGATGTGAAGTATAAGTTTTAGTCTTATGCAAGCGTGCCGCTGGCCGGTGATCGTTGCCGTTAAACTGCTGGAGTCACAGGACGCCCTTGACACGCACCGCTTTGTCCTTGAGTCAAGTCAACCAAGCGAGATGATGGTTAAAGGAAGCAAATCAACCAGGAGATGCGCATGAAATTTCTGCAAACCATGTCGGCTGCCATCCTGCTCGGGTTTTGTGGCTGCAGCACCATCTACTACGGCGCCATGGAAAAACTGGGGGTGCACAAGCGCGAAATCATGGTGGACCGCGTCAAGGCGGCGCGCGACTCCCAGGATGAAGCGAAAAAGCAGTTTGTCTCGGCCATGGATCAGTTCAAGAGCATTGTCAACTTCAAGGGCGGCGACCTGGAAAAGGAGTACAATCGGCTCAATGCGACCCTCCAGAAAAGCGAAGCCAGGGCCGCCGACGTGCGCAGCCGCATCCAGGCCGTAGAGGATGTATCGCAAGCCCTCTTCAAAGAATGGCGTTCGGAAATCAAGCAATACGCCAGCGATTCGCTGCGGAAATCCAGTCAGCGTAAATACGATGCGACGAAGGCGAAGTACGAGGAACTGATCGAGGCCATGCGGCAGGCCGAATCCAAGCTGGAACCGGCGCTGGTGCCGCTGCGCGACCAGGTCCTGTTCATGAAGCACAACCTGAATGCCAAGGCGATCGCCGGCCTGAGCGGCGAACTGGCCAGCGTCCAGGTGAATGTTGACACGCTTGTGCGCGACATCGAGACTTCCATCACCCAGGCCGATGCGTTCATTTCCGCGCTGCAGGCGGAATGATGTTTGACCGCGCCGGCAGGGCGCCGGCAAGTTCCCGGAAAGACGCCGGGCCCAGGGCCCCGGCACGGTTATCGAACAACCCGGGAGAAAAGGAGCCAAATGAGCTGGCATTGGATGACAATCATATTGATTTCGGGCTTGGCTGCGGGCTGCGCTTCAACCGGCGTCCGCCGCCAATCGGATGCAATGGCCCAGGGCGATCTCTTATCATATCAAACGGTGGTCCTGACGGTCCACGGCCTAAGTTGCCCGCTTTGTTCCAACAACCTGGACGGCCAACTCCGGCGTATCGACGGAGTGCAGGAAGCCCGGATCGACTTGCAGACCGGCGCGGTATCGGTGCGGCTGCGCGAAGGCCATACCGTATCGCGGCGGGATCTTGCCCGCGCGGTGGAAGACGCCGGGTTCACGCTGAAGAAAATCGAACCCGGAGACGCCGGCGAATGAAACCCAGGCAGATCACTGCCTTTGCGCTGCTGCTCGTTGCGATGTCGGCCGCCGCTATTGCACAGGAACCGACCTTTATGGATGCGGCAACACATCCCGGGGCGGGACAGTTATATTCCCGTTGCCTTGTTTCCTGCTTGGAATACAAGGAGGCGGGCGCGGATGCGGAGTTGACCGCCGCCATTATCAAGCTGGCCTATGGGATAGAGTCAACCCTGGCGTTATTGTTGGAGGGGGAGTTTGCGCACTTGTCCCAAGACGCTCATGACGAGACCGGTCTCGGGCGGACAACGCTTCAGCTCAAGTACCGTGTTTTCAAGCATGATTTTGGCCCCCTGGACACCTGGCGCGCTTCGTTGCTCGGCGGCGCAACGATTCCCGGAGATATGACTGCCTACGGCCAGTCCCATGCTTACCCGCGTGGTTCGCTTGTCTCAACCGCCATTCTTGGGCGGCATGGTTTGAATGCCGCCGTTGGGTGGGAGGAATGCGGCGATGAGCCGGATCGTATTGCCGTCAACGGATCGTATCTATACCGCCTTGCGCCTTCCGTTTATACAGCCGCTACCCGCGGCGCCTGGTACAGCATGGTTGAAAGTCTTAATGACTGGGCCGAAGCGGGGGATTATCGCTGCCGCCTGGCCCTGGGGCTGCTGTACGAAGCGCGCCGCTGGGCTTGGGAAATCAGCGGCCGGCTGCCCGTAGCCCAGGTTTGGCAGAGGGAGACGCATTATACAATTGCCATGGGACTGCGCTGGTTGCCTTGACCGTGCCGGCGAAACGGTATGCAAACTCCTCGAACATGCCGCCTCCGGGGCAGCGGCTGCCAGCAGCCGGGCGTACCGGCTTCCGGGCGCCTGGTAAATATAATTGCGCGCCGCCCTCCGGCGGGCTGGCGCGTACAGGGTAGGGGCTAAGATGAGAATCCGCCCGCTGGCTGTTATATTCCTGGGCGCGGCGCTGGCCGCCCGTGCCGAGCCTATGCCATCATCGGTTGAATCGTGGGAAGGCGTCTTTACACAGACCGCTTCGCCGGTTGCCATCCGGATGGACGGCTTGCCGCCTTTGCAATTGTGGCTGTATCAGCTCGACACGGGCTCCCGGGGAACTTGCGTCGGTTTTGCCCGGGAAGACGGCGGCCTGCTGCTGGCGCCGGTTCCGAACGGCCAAGGCGTTCAGCCAGTATATACCGGCTACTCCGTGATCTTGGAGCAAGCGCCTGCCGCGCGGATCATCGTGATGTACGACATTCAAGGCAATGGCCGGATGCGGATGGTGGAAGCATATCGCTATGATGGGCGCCAGGTAACACTCGCGTCCCACAGCGTGTTCCATGGCAAACATGATCCGGTCTGGCGAAAGCCCGGGCGCGTGCCAGACCTGTCCCGTTCCAAAGGAGATTGAACGCTATGATCGCAAAATCCGCCGGCATGCCCGCGGCGCGCGCGCATATCACGGGAGGCATCCGGACCGGCGCGTTGCTGGCAGCTCCAGATCGCGGCCTGCTCCGCGCCGGCCGGCAACCTTGACATCCAGGTCGAAGGCGGCGGCGTCTGGTTCAGCCGGAACGATGACGAAGTTTACACTTTCGCCTGGGTGCACTACGCGCAGGCGGCGGCAGGCTGCCGGTTCTGATCCGGCCGCGCCATTCGTTTTCCCGGCCGGAGGTTGGCTGGCCGGCTGCTTCGATTAGCGGGCCGAGTTTGTGAATATCCCCCCCCGGCGGGCCGGCATGGGTGCGAAATCGTTTGCAATGGCATTCCTGGCTGTGATACAAATACAAAAACCTGAATACACGATTTGCATCCAAAGCATCTCCCGCCGTTAGGCGGTGTCAAACGCGATTTACATTAATTAGGAAGAACCCCGGCAGGTCGGGAAAAACAATATGCGAAATGCCATCCCTGTAATCTTGCTGCTGGTCTTTTCCGCATCCGCCGTCCATGCCTTGCCGCCGGTTATCTCGCAGGGATGGCGGCTGGTGTGGTCCGATGAGTTCAACGGCACAGCGCTGGATACCACGAAGTGGGAGCATGCGCCGGAGTGGAAGCGCAGGGAAACACAGTGGTGGTCGGACCAGGACGCCTACCTGGACGGCGCCAACCACCTGGTGTTGCGCATGCGGCGGGATGACGGCAAAATCTACGCCGGCGCTGTCCGGACGCGGCGCGACTGGCCTTATGACAACCAATTTCTTTTCGAACGTAAGCATGGGTATTTTGAAATCCGGACGACATTCCCGGTGATACCGGGCGGCTGGAGCGCCTTCTGGCTGATGCCATCCGGCGTCGATCCCTACGGAGCCACGAACGGCAGCGCGGGCTCCGAAATAGATATTTTCGAAACCATACATTCCACCAAGGACTGGATCAATCACGCCATCTACTGGGGCGCTTACGGCGCCAGCAGTGATGTGGCCGACATGCCCGGCCTGTACGAGGGCTTTCACACGGTTGGGCTGCTCTGGACGGAGTCGGAATATGTGTTTTACGTGGATGACGTGGAGACCTGGCGCACCACCGCCGGCAACGGCGTCATGCAGGTGCCGGCCTATCTGAAAATCACGATGGAAGCGAACCCGGGCGCATATGACCATTTAACCGAGCCCAAGACCATGTTTGTAGACTACGTCCGGGTCTATGCCCCGCCGCCGCCCGGCACCATTATCGGCATTGCACAGAGGCGATGATGCCGGCACAAGACCGCCATACGGGATTCTGGGCGCCGGGGCGCGCCGCCTTCGCTGAAGAGTTGGCGCAACAGGCAAAGGCCAGGCTGGCGCCGCTGCGGTTGGAACTGAAAACTGCCTCCGACCCGGCGCGCAGGGCGGAACTCAAACGGCGGATCGCCGCCGTCAAGGATGAATTCCGCGCCCGGCGCCGGCATGCGTCCTACAGCTTGTTTGCAAAAGCGCCCCGGGAAGACTGACCGGTGGCACATATACCGCTTCAATAATTTCGTCCTGCTTCTCGCGTACCGGGCAAGTTGTTTTTTAATTCAAGGAACCGGCCGCCTTTATCAGCGTCGCCAGTGATTCCGCAAGCCGCCTGTACCCGCTGGCGTTCGGATGGACTTGATCGCTCTTGAGCCCGGGAGTTGACAGGATTTTGGCGATCGAGTCGGCATTGAAGGGGATGTTGTGCCTGGCCGCGATTTTTCGGTAAAAAGGAGGCGCTCTCAGAAGCAATCCCGGCTTGGGAACGCCGACCAGGATGACGTCGGCGCCCGCGTCCTTCGCCATGATGATCATCGCGGAGAGATTTGCGATGGTGATGTCTTGCGGCTCTTTCCGCAACATATCATTCCCCCCGTGACAGAGGATGACGAGTTGCGGCTTCGCTTCCGCCAGCGCCCCGGCAAGCCGGCTGCGCCCGGCCGTGGTGTCCTCGCCCGGCTGGCCGGCGTTGATCACCTGGCATCCGAGCATCCTGGAGAGCACGGCCGGATAGCTCTCGGCACTGTTGGCGCCGGTGCCGGCGGTCAGGCTGTCGCCGAAGGCGAGCACGACCGAGGACTCGGACACTTTCCTGATTTTGGGCTGGCTCCCGCACCCGACGCAAAGTGCAAGCAGGCAAAGTAGGACGATGGATTTCATGTAAACCTAAACTTTTCTCACGGCCGCCGGCATCCCATTCGATCCGCTCCGCCGGCCTTGGTGTTCCTGGCGCCTTGGCGTAAGGCGCTCATCCTGGTTGCTCGGGATGAATTTACCCCAATTTTCCAGACTTGCCCGCCACAATCTAAATAATAGGCGACGCCCCATCCAAACCGCAATCTTTTTATGGCATAGGATGGCGGTTTTTGCCGGCCTGATGCAAATCGAAATAAAACTTGACCGACCCCATGCTCGACCCCATACTCTGGGAAAGTCCTATCTCAAGGCCCAAAACCATTAAATTACTGCCATCTACCGGAAAGATCACGCCACGCCTCACCCGCACCCAGCCCCAATTGTCAAGGGCTGACTCTCGCCGCTCCGTTAATTCCTGGAGCCGGGACGTCCTCGTCCCGGTCTGCCTCCGCTGCAGGGCGAATGTCCCGCGAGCCATCTGCTCCGACTTGTTAATTTTCTCGAAATTGTCTCGCGTTTGGTAGGGCGGTCAGTCCCTTGACCGCCACGCACCGAATGAAAGAAACAAAATCCACAGATTACGCAGATTAACGCAGAAGCCGGATTCGCCGATAATAATCTGCGAAAACCTGCGCAATCTGCGGATGATCATTCCGAATGCTGGCGCTTAATGGGGAAAGTAATCCACAGATTACGCAGATTAACGCAGATGCCGGATTCACCCGTAATAATCTGCGAAAACCTGCGCAATCTGCGGATGATCATTCCGAATGCTGGCGCTGAAGGCGGGGATGAAGGGCAGGGGGTCAGTCCGTGATTCTTGGCGTATTTTTTCAGATTCTGCCGCAATCGCCCATAGATTATAAGGAGGAACCAACATTGTTTTAAGACTCTTATTCAGTTCGTATCACGGAATGCTGAAGGAGGACAATATGCGTGCGCGACATCTGCTGTTTTGCGGGTTGATGGCGGCCGGCCTCGCCGCCGCGGCTGAACCGGAAATTGAGGTTGAGGTCCGCTTTATGGAAATCAGCGCAACGGCGCCGGCTCCCGCCGGGGTCGCGTGGCAACTCGACGGTTCCAAGCTGCCGGCGATCGGAGAAGGTGACGCCACAAATATGCTTGCCGCATTGGAGTTTTCCAGTGCGGCCAACCTTATCAGCGCGCCCAAGGTCAGGGTGAAGTCCGGCACGAACACAACCATCAAGGTCGTCAAGGAATTAATTTATCCAGCCGGATTCGATATCCGGAGCGAATCAGTGACCAACGGCGCGGTCATCAGCAGCGTTTTGGCCATCGTCCCTTGTAATTTCACGAACCGCGACGCCGGCGTAACGCTCAATGTTGCGCCCGTATTCGATGCCCGGCGGGACATGATTGATTTGCAAATGACGGCGGAAATTGTCGAGTTGACCGAATGGAAGGAATATCCAGCCGCCTGCGAGGGAACGGATGGTTCCAGACATACGCTTGCTATTGCCCAGCCGGTCTTCCATACCCGCCGCGTCGCTCCTAACATCTCGATCCGCAACGGATCAACCGCCGTGGTGGGTGGCCTGATCACCACCGGGACAAAGCGGGAGGAAGACCGAGTGCCGGTGTTGGGCGCCATCCCCTGGCTGGGGCGCCTTTTCCGGAGCAGCCGGGAAGTCAGCGAAAGGCGGCATCTGGTGATTACCGTCCGCGCCAGGACGATTTAGGAGGGGCGGGGGCAGGCCCGGATCGGGATCGGAGGCGCGTGTGGCCCCATACCTCCTGTCTGACGGGGCGCCCTGAGATTTTGCGCCGGGCATGATGGCGCGGTGCCGTCCCGACGCACGTATTCGACTTCCGTGTACTCGTTCGGGTTTTCCCGTTCCTGGTCGGTCAATGGGATGTCAGGCATATGCACCCCCGACGGCCAATTTCAACGTATCCACGGCATGGATGCTTTGCGCCGACGTGTCCACGACGTGGACATGTTCCGGGAACGTGTCCAAATCAGGACCGGATTTCGACATGTCATTTCGCGAGCAATTCATAGAGGCGCACGTTCAGGTAGAGGTTCTCTTTGCCCACTTTCCGGCTCTTCAGCACACCGATCCGCTCCAGTTCCTGCAGGTAGTCGGCAGCGGTCTTCCGTTCCGCAATGCCGGCATCCACGACAAACTGCCCCTTGGTGTAAGGCTGGCAGAAGATCAACTCGATGAGGTCCTTTGAGTATACGCGCGCCGGCAGTTTGCTCTTGGTCAGAGCGAGGGTTTCGTCCAGGAGCGCGCGAATGGCGAGGATGCGTTGTCGGGTGAAACCGGCTGTGCTCTCTACCGCCTCCAGCATATAGAGCACCCACGCGTCCCAATCGCCGTTCTCCGTCACCCGGCGCAGGTGGTGATAGTATTCGGATTTCCGGTCGATGATGTATTTGCTCAGGTACAACACCGGCTGTTCGAGCAAACCCTTGTGAACCATATACAGGATGTTGACGAGCCTTCCTGTCCGGCCGTTGCCGTCGAAGAAGGGGTGAATGGCCTCGAACTGGTAGTGGACTAGGGCCAGTTTCACCAGAGGGTCGAGTGCATCGTCGGTATGGATGAACCGCTCCAAGTCGTCGAGTTTGCGGCGGATGAGCCGTTCCCCCTCCGGTGGGGTATAGATGACCTCCCGCGTTCTGGCATTGCCGATCACCGTTCCCGGGCGATTGCGGATGCCTTGGGAATCTTCCTTAATGGTTTGCACAAGATGAACGAACAGATCGGCCGTCAAACGGCCCTTGTCCTTCACCCGGTTGAAGCCCGCCCAGAGCGCCTCGCGGTAGCGCAGGACTTCCTTGGTCGCCGGGTCCGTCGCCCCGGCGCTGCTGGCCATAGCCCGGAACAGGGCGTCGTTGGTGGTGATGATGTTCTCTATTTCCGAACTCGCCCGCGCTTCCTGCAGAACCAGCGTATTGACCAGCATCGCCTGGTTGGGAATCACGTCGCCCACGCCTTTAAGTTCCGCCACTGCCCGCGCCGCCGAGATGGCCTTTTTGAGCACTGCCCGTGTTTCTACGTCCATTTTGGGCGGTAGCGGCGGCAGTTCGTTGTAGGGTCGGTTGGGATCGAAGGTCATGTCTTTCCCTGCCTTTCCATTGGCCTTCATCGGCACGTGGACATGCCCTCTCAAAAAGTCCCGCATGGGTCCCTGTTTCATCAATCTCATCCGGGTTCGAGGAAGCGCAGAGTGAAGGTTCCGCGCTGCTCCATGCCGCTGAGATTGCACTCAATCTGCCACTTCGGGCACTTGAACACCAATGACCCGTCGCCGGCAGGACCGAAATCCATATCGCCGCTTCGGCACCTGCGTTCAGCCAAAAGGACAGTTGTCGTCTCCAATGTCCGCCGATGCTCTATGTTGACTCGGCTCGCTTTCGGCGAGTTCGTTGCAGCGGTGAGCCCGCTCATAGCCCACGCGTAGCGATACGCTAGCACGCCGATTCCGATTGCACAAGATTAAACGGCATAAACAACATGAAAGCGCGTTGAAGAAAAAAAGAAAATAAAATTGACTTTTGAGCGCTTCTGATGGATAAAGCGCGGTTTCAGTTGATGCGAATACCCCTGGAGATCGGCGGTTGTGCGCAAGGAAATCCGCGCTTACGCGAAAATAAACTTGTTCCTGGAAGTGCTGGGCCTGCGTTCGGATGGATTCCATGATATCCGGAGCGTTTTGGCGCCGGTAACCCTGGCCGACCGCCTGGAAATCGAACTGACGGACGGCGCGCTGGAATTATCGACGCCCAGCCTGGTGCAATTTGACGGCATGCCCGATTCGGTCGCCATCTGTCCGCCGCAGGACAATTTGGTGTTCAAAGTCGCCAGCCTGCTCCGTGAAACCACCGGGTGCCGGCGCGGCGCCCGCATTGTGCTGGAAAAGAAAATCCCGATTGCCGGCGGCCTGGGCGGCGGCAGCGCTGATGCCGCCGCGGCTTTACTGGTGTTGAACCAATTGTGGCAAACCGGGCTGACCCGGCCGGAGTTGATGGAACTGGCCAGCCGGCTGGGGTGCGACATCCCGGCGCTGGTGCATGGGGGCGCGGTGCGTGTCGCCGGCCGGGGCGAACTGGTCAACCCGGCGCCCTGGCGCGCGGACTGGCGGCCATGGCTCTTACTGGTCAACCCCGGGTTCGGCGTGTCTACGGGGGATATCTATAAAAGATACAAGCCGGACTTGACTTCTGAGCGGCAACCGGATACATTTAAAAACTTGCTCGCCGTTTTAGAGCGCGGCGAGGCGGCGGGTTTGGCGGCCGGCCTGCATAACGACCTGCAACGGACGGTCTTCGACAAGTATCCGTTACTGGAGCTGATTGCGGGCCGCCTGGCCGAACTCGGTGCGCGGGCGGTGTTGCTGTCCGGCTCCGGGGCGACGCTTTTTGCGCTGGTGCGCGATGCGGAACACGGCCGGGAATTGGCGGCGGGGTTACGGCGCGCCATGGATTGCCAGTTGTGGACCAGCGTGGTTCAAATTGCGGGCGACTTGCGCCCTGAATTTTAATCTCCGGCCGCGCGCGGCGCGGCCGGCGGGCCAAGGCGATTGCCCGATGGTGTAATGGCAGCACACGGCCCTTTGGAGGCCAGAGTCCAGGTTCGAGTCCTGGTCGGGCAACGGTGATAGTTGATGCGCGCGGGCGCAGCGGCAGGCGCCGTTCCGCGCGGTTGACGAAAAACGTTAGGAGCATGATGAAAATATTTACCGGCAGCGCCAACCCCCGTTTGGCCGAAGGCATCGCCCGCAACCTGGGCATTCCGCTGGGCGACATCAAGATCGTGCGGTTTCCGGACGGCGAGATTTCCGTCAAGATCGCCGAAAATATCCGCGGCAAGGATGTTTTTATCATTCAGCCAACCTGCTACCCGGCGAATGAGAACATCATGGAACTGCTGATCGTCATTGACGCCATGCGCCGCGCCTCCGCCGCCCGTATCACGGCCGTGGTGCCCTTTTACGGCTACGGCCGCCAGGACCGCAAAGACCAGCCCCGCGTGCCGATTTCCGCCAAACTGGTGGCCAACCTGCTGACCGCCGCCGGCGCGAACCGCCTGTTGGCCATGGACTTCCATGCCCAGCAAATCCAGGGATTTTTCGATATTCCGGTGGATCACCTGTACGCCTCCCCGGTGCTCGTGAAGTACCTGCGCGACAAAAATCTGGACAACCTGGTGGTGGTTTCGCCCGATCCCGGCGGCATGAAGATGGCCTACAGCTATTCCCGCATGCTGCATTCCGGACTGGCCATCGTGGCCAAGCAGCGCACCAGCCCTTCGGAAGTGGAAGCTTTCAACCTGGTCGGCGAGGTCGAAGGAAAAACCGCCGTCCTGGTGGACGATTTAATCACCACCGGCGGCACCTTGAGCGCCGCGGCGTCGCTGCTGCGGCGGCACGGCGCGGTGGAAGTCTATGCCGCCGTGACGCACCCGGTGTTCGTCCCGCTGGCATTCGAGCGTTTGGCGGGCTGCGCCATCAAGGAATTCGTGGTCACGGACAGCGTGCCGCTGCGGCAGTCCACGGACAAAATCAAAATCACCGTGTTGACGGTGGCCGACCTGCTGGCGGAAGCCATCCGGCGCATTCACAGCAACCAGTCGGTATCGTCGCTGTTTCACATTTAGCTAGGAAAGGATACGCAATATGGCCAAGGAAATGGAAGTTATCAAACTGGAAGCCCAGCGTCGCCCCGAACTGGGCTCGAGTGCGGTCCACCGCCTGCGCCGCGCCGGCTGGCTGCCGGCGGTGGTTTATGACGCCCACGGCAAATCGCAGCCGGTGAAATTCAATCGCCATGCCTTCGAATTGATGGTGCGGCGGCACGGCGGCCAAAACCTGGTGCTGGATATGCAACTCGACGGCGCCGATGCCCTGAAAGTGCTGTTGAAGGATGTGCAGCGCGACAGCATTCACGACCATATGCTCCACGTGGATTTACTGGAAATTTCCATGACCCGCAAGTTGCGGATTGAAGTGGCCATCCGGCTCGTCGGCGAGCCGGTGGGCGTCACCCAGCAGGCGGGCATCCTGGAGCAGTTGCTGCGAGTGGTACAGGTGGAATGTCTGCCTGCGGATATTATCCAGGAACTGCCCCTGGATGTCAGCGGCCTGCATCTTGATGAAAGCCTGTTTGTCCGCGACTTGAAAACACCGTCCAATCAAACCGTGCTGACGCCGGGTCATATCGCGGTGGCCTCCGTCCACCTGCCGGCGGCGGAAGAGGAAGCCAAGCCCGCGGAAGCTGAGGAAGCGGCGGAAGGCGCGGCGCCGGCGGAAGGCGCGGCGCCAGCGGAGGGCGCGGCGGATGCCAAGGCGGCCAAGGATGGCAAGGAGCCGGCCAAGGATGCCAAAACGGCCGCCAAGGATGGCAAGGAGCCGGAGAAGAAGGATAAGAAGGAGAAGAAATAATCGCCGTGAAATTCGCGTGGGCATGGCCGCCATGGGCGGCCGGCCAGCCGGACAGCCGGGGCGGCATGAACATTCAATTGGTGGTGGGACTGGGCAATCCCGGCCGGCGGTATGCCGGCACGCCGCATAATGTCGGTTTTGCGGTGGTGGAACACCTGGCCGGCCTTTGGGGGTGCCGCCTGCGCCGCAGCTGGCGCTGGCACGCCCTGGTGGCCAGAAGCGCCAGGAATGCGCGGCCGGTGTGGCTGGCGCAGCCTCTGTCCTACATGAATAACAGCGGCGCGGTCGTGAGCGCCATCATGCGGCAGGCCGGCATCGCGCCGGAGAACCTCGTGGTGGTGCTGGACGATGTAGATTTGCCGCTGGGCCGCATCCGCGTGCGCGCCGGCGGCGGCGACGGCGGGCACCGGGGGTTGCGATCGGTGCGGGAATGCGTGGGCAGTTCGGATTTCACGCGCATCCGTTTGGGAGTGGGGCGCGCGGAGCGCGAGGGCGGCCTGGTGGAGTACGTGCTGACCCCATTCCCGGCGGCGGCGCGGCCGGCTGTGGCGCAAATGGTGGCCACGGCGGGTGAAGCGGTGGGCATGGTTTTGGACAGCGGCGCGGCGGCGGCCATGAACGAATATAACGCCCGGCAGATTTAAATCAAGGAGGTAGGCGGTGAAGAAATACGAAGGCATGTTCATATTCCATCCGGTGGCGGATGATCAGTTGGATGACAGGATCAACAAGGCCGGCGCGGAGATTGCCAGGCTGGGCGGCAAGGTAGGCGCCGTCACCCGCATGGGGCGCAGTTCCTTCGCGCGGCCCATGCACAAAAAGGACGCGGGTATCTACGTCCTCGTTGCCTTCGAACTGGATCCGCTGCAGGTGGATGCGTTGCGCAAGCGCTACCGTTTGAACGAAGACTTGATCCGGGTGCAGGTTTTTCAGGCAGACGCACACCGTGCGCCGCCGGCGGACGCGCCCCGGGAAGCCGCCGGCGCTTCCGCCTGAAGCCCGCTCTTGCCGCCGGCGCATGGCCGGCAATGTTTAAAGGAGGTCAGATTGAAAAAAACAAAAAGAACGCCGCGTAAACCGCGCAGCACTTTCGGCTTTTTTGCCGAAGAGAAACGATCGCGTTATCTGCAGGGCATTACCCGTGTGGATTACAAGGACCATGAATTGCTGCGCAAGTTCATGACGGAACACGGTAAAATGATTCCTTGCCGCATTTCCGGCAACACAACCAAGCAGCAGCGCCAGTTGAAACGCGCCATCCGGCGCGCGCGCACCGTTGGTTTGGTGATGTAAAAAAGGCCTGGGGGATTTGCTATGTCGCGCGAATTAATTTTAATGTCGGATGTGGACGGTTTGGGCCTCGAAGGCAGCATCGTTAAGGTCAGCGAAGGCTATGCCCGGAATTATTTGATTCCCCGCAAACTGGCGGTGCCGATGGATAAGGCCGCGCTGCGGCGCCTGGAGAAGAACCGCAAGGAGCGCGAAGACCGCCAGGGCCGCGAACTGGCCGCCGCGCGCGCCAAGGCCGAAGCGCTGGAAAAGATCTCCTGCACCATTACCGTCAAGGTGGGCGAGGGCGAAAAAATCTTCGGCTCGGTTACGGTGTCGGATATCATGGAAGCGCTGAAAGCCCAGGGCTTTGAAATCGAGCGCCGCCGCATCCTGCTGGCGGAGCCGATCCGCGAACTGGGCGTTTACAGCGTCAAAATCCGTTTGCACCAGGAAGTCGAGGCGGCGGTCAAGGTGTGGGTTGTGGATGAGGCGCTGCCGCGCTGAGCGGGGCCGCGCCGGCCGCGGGTTTGAAAATTGAACGTCGGCGCGTGGCCGCCTGCCGCGCCGTCTTTTGCCGGGAGGGCGCCATGCCGGTCGCTGCCGCTCCAGTCGCCAATACCTCCGTTGCCGGCGTCCGCCGGCCGCTTTTCAGCGGCGATGCCGAGCGCGGCGTGCTGGGGTCGATCCTGCTGGATTGGCAGAAGGTGCTCGACTTCTGCGTGGAAAAGCAGTTGACGCCCGAATCGTTTTACCTGCGCCCGCACCAGGCGATTTTCGAGACCATGCTGGATATGTCGCGCGATGGCCGGCCGATCGACGTGCTGACCCTCGGCGAGCGCCTGAATGCCGCCGGCCGGCTGGAAGAAGTCGGCGGCGTCACTTTCCTGAATCAGTTGCTGGACGCCACGCCCACCGCCGCGCACGCCGAGTATTACGTGGACATCGTCCGCCAGCACCACCTGCTGCGCCGCATCGTGGACTGCGCCCGCGCTTCGGAGAACACCTGCTACGCGTCGGAGGAGAGCGCCGACACCGTGCTGGCCAAGGTGGAACAGGATTTTTTCGATATTTCCGAACAGCGCCATGATGCCATGCTGCACTGGCCGCGCGCGGTGGACGAGTCGGTGGAGGCGATCAACCACATCCTCGACATGAAAAAGGGCATCACCGGCATTCCCACCGGTTATCCCGACCTGGATGAAAAACTCTCGGGATTGCATGCCGGCGAAATGATCGTCCTGGCCGCCCGGCCTTCCATGGGCAAGACTTCGCTGGCCATGAATATTGTGGAAAACGTCGCCCTCGGTGTCACCGACCATCAGCCGCGCCCGGTCGCCATTTTCAGCCTGGAAATGTCGCGCGAACAGTTGATCATCCGCATGCTGGGCAGTCATGCGCGCATTCCGGCCCACCGCATCGCCTCCGGCTACCTGACGCCCGCCAATCACGGCCTGCTGATGCAGGCGGCGGACGTGCTGAAAAAAGCCCCCATTTACCTGGACGACACCGGCGGACTGGACATCCTGGAATTGCGCGCGCGCGCCCGCCGGCTGAAACGCAAATACGACATTGCCTTGTTCGTGATCGATTACCTCCAGTTGCTCAACTCGCACGACCACCGCCGCGACGGCCGCCAGTTGGAAGTCGCGCACATCTCCGGCTCGATTAAGAACATGGCCAAGGAATTGAAGGCGCCCGTGCTCGTGCTCAGCCAGTTGAACCGCTCTCCTGAAGCCCGCGAACGCGGCGAGCCGCGCCTGGCGGACCTGCGCGATTCGGGCTCCATCGAGCAGGATGCCGACGTGGTTTGCCTGCTGCGCCGTCCTTCCAAATATAATGACGACCAGGACACCGCGGCCGGTGTCAGCAACAAGGCAATCGTGGACATTGCCAAGCAGCGCAACGGACCGACCGGCGAGGTGGAATTGGTGTTCCGGGATGAAATCATGCGCTTCGAGAGCCTGGCCCGGGGCGCCTTCAACGAAAATACCGCGCCCGCCGCGGCGGATGGCCGGGAATAAAGGGACAGGACCATGTTTTGCAAAATCAATCCGCTGCTGCCGGCGCTTGCCGGACTGCTGCTTTCCGCCTGCGCGCTCCCGGCCGCGGTGATCCGGGAAATCCGGGTGGAAGCCGTGGATGTGCATTTCAACGACCGGGATTTCGTGATGGCGGCCACCCAGGTGCGCCCGGGCGACCAGGTGGATCAGCGCCGCATCTCCCGGGACGTGAAAACCCTCATGGGGACCGGCCGCTTTTCCTTCGTGGACAGCGAGTTGGTGGCTGCGGGTGCGGATTTCGACCTGGTTTACCGCGTGGCCGTCAAGCCGCGCCTGGAAAAACCGGTCACGGTGGAAGGCGCCGAGGACATGGGCGAACGCCATATCCGCAAGTGGCTGGGATTGGAACCGGGCGACGCGGTGGATGACGCCATCCTGAGCATGCGTTCCCGCAAGGTCCGGGAGGAGTATCACCGCCGGTTTTATCCCGACGTCAAGCTTGCCTGGGAGATCATCACCGAGCCGGCCACCGGATTCGCCCGGGTGATCTACCGCGTGCAGGAAGGCGGCCGCGCCACGCTGCGCCGCGTGAAATTCACCGGCAACACCTACCAGCCGCCCGGCTGGGGCGAACGGTTTGCCGCCGGCCTGCGCCGGAGAGAAGCCGTTTCCCCGGCATCCGTGCCGCCGGAACAGCTCGAAACCGTCATGCAGCCGCGCCTCTGGCATGTTTTTTCGTTTTTCACCAAGCGTGGCGCTTACAATCCAGACGATCTGGACGCCGACCGCGAGGCCTTGCGCGTGCTTTACTTGAACCGGGGCTATCTCGACGCGCGGATCGACGCGCCGGAAGTAAACTATTACCAGCCGCGCAAACTGGAAGCGGTGTACCACATCACGGAAGGGCCGCAATACCGCCTGGGTGAAATCAACTTGCGGGAGCATACCCGCTTCCCCGCCGCGGAACTCCAACCGCTGGTCAAACTGCGGCCGGGCGATATCGCCGGCATGGGCGCCATTAACCGCGCGGCGGATGCCCTCCGCGATTACTACTGGAACCGCGGTTATATGCGCGCCAGCGTACGCCCCCGCTTGCGGCCCCGTCCGTCGGACCCGGTGGTGGACGTGGAATTCCAGTTTCACGAGGGCGACGTGGTCAATATCCGTTACGTGGATATCCGCGGCAATACCCGCACGAAAGACCGTGTCATCCGCCGGGAATTGGCGGTTTATCCGGGCGAACTCTACAACATGGTCAAGGTCCGGCAAAGCGAGCGCATCCTGCGCAACCTGGGTTTCTTTTCCAATGTCAGCAGCTATCCGCGCGAGACGGGCGAGTCGTACCGCGACGACCTGGTGTTTGAAGTCGAGGAAACGCGCACCGGCCAGTTCATGCTGGGCGCCGGTTATTCCAGCATTGACGAGATCATCGGGTTTGTCGAGGTGTCCCAGGGCAATTTCGATCTTTTCGGCTGGCCGAAGTTCACCGGCGCCGGCCAGAAATTGCGCTTGCGCGCCCAGGTCGGCAGCGAAACCGAGGAATACCTGATGTCGCTGACGGAGCCCTGGTTTTTGGGCCGCAAACTTTCGCTGGGCGGGGAGCTTTACCGCAATGTCCATAAGAACCTGAGCGATTATTACAACGAGCGGCGGTTGGGCGGGGCCATCACCCTGGGGAAACCGTTGCGGGGATTCTTCCACCGCGCCAACCTGCGTTATGGCCTGGAAGAAATCACCATTTACGACGTATCCTCCAACGCCGTCCAGCGCATCCAGGACGAGGAAGGCAGCCGCCTGGTCAGTTCCCTCAAGCTCACTTTGATCCATGATACCCGCGACAATTACTTCGTGCCGACCCGCGGGGTGCGCGCCACGGTGGCCAGCCGCCTGGCCGGCGGCCCTCTGGCCGGCGACGTGGATATGTACGGCCTGGAAGCCGATGCTTCCGCCTATTACCCGCTCTGGTTCGGCCACGTCTTCAACCTGCGCGGCTGGGCCGCCGTGGTGCAGGAATACGGCAAGGACGACGATGTGCGCATTTTCGACCGCCTGTTCCTGGGCGGCGCGCGCACCCTGCGCGGATTCAAATACCGGTACGTCAGCCCCTACGAGGAAGGCGAGCCGATCGGCGGCAAGACCGCCGCCCTGGCGGCGGCGGAATACACCGTGCCGATCACCCGCAAGATTCTGCGCGCCGCGGTGTTTTACGAACTGGGCAATGTCTGGATGGACGCCTACGAAATGGATACAACCTATTGTTCCGACGCCGGCATTGGCCTGCGCCTGGATATCCCCGGTTTTCCCATCCGCGTGGATTATGCCTGGCCCCTGGAAATCAGCGGCGACGTGGAACGCACTTCGGCCCGGTTTAATTTCTGGCTGGGATATGGATTCTAAGAAAAGGAGCAACAATCATGCGCCAACATTTGATCGGAACTTGCGCGGCCCTGGCGGCGGCGTTTTTAACCGGCGCGCCGGCGCCGTCCGCCGGCGGGGCGGAGTTGAAGGTGGCGACGGTCTCCATGGAACGCCTGTTCGACAACTACCACCGGACCCAGACGTTTAACGCGGATTTGAAGAAACGCGCCGCGGCGTTAGAAAACAAACGCGACCAGCTGGTGCTGGAGGCCAAGACCAAGCAACGCGCGCTGGAAACCGTCGCGGAGGAAGCGCGCGACCGTTCCCTGAGCGAGAGCGAGCGCGAACGCAAGAAGCGCGAAGCCGAGGAGGCTTATGCCCGCGCGCGCGCCGCGGAGGAAGCGGTGGCGGAGTTCGATCGCACGGAAAAGCGCCGGTTCAGCGAGGAAATGCGCGATGCCCAGCAGGAACTGGTCAAGGAGATCCGGCAGGTGATCCGCGAGTATGCCGCGCAGAAGGGTTATACCCTGGTGCTGGATCTCTCGGGCAAAACGCTGAACGGCGTGGAGGCGGTGGTGCATGCCGATCCGGGATTTGAAATCACCGAGCCGGTGTTGGAACTCTTGAACAAGAAAGGCCAATGATATGCCAGCGTCTCTGACCGTGACGGAAATCGCCGAGCGCCTCGGCGGGCTTTTGGAAGGCGATGGACATGCGGTCATCACCGGCCTGGCCGGCATCCGCGAGGCCCAGGCCGGCCAGTTGAGCTTCGTGGCGAACCCCCAGTATGCCGCCGCCGCTGCCGCGACGCAGGCCAGCGCGGTCATTGTCGCCGCGGATTGGTCGCGGCCGTGTTCCGCGGCGCTGATCCGGGTGAATAATCCCGACAAGGCGTTCGCGGCGGCCGCCCAGTGGTTTGCGCCGCCCGCGCCGCCGCCCCTGACGGGGGTGCATCCCACGGCTATCGTGGCGCCGGATGTCATCCTGGGCGGCGGGGCGGCTCTGGGTCCGTATTGCGTGGTGGAAGCGGGCGCGCGGATCGGCGAACGCGCCATCTTGCATGCCGGCTGTTATATCGGGCATGGCGCGGCCGTGGGCGCCGATTGCCGGTTGTATCCCCATGTTTCCATCCGCGAATATTGCCGGCTGGGCGACCGCTGTATCCTGCATAACGGCGTGGTTATCGGCAGCGACGGGTTCGGCTATGTCCAGGAAGGCGCCATCCGCCGCAAAATCCCTCAAATCGGGATTGTGGTCATCGGCGACGATGTGGAAATCGGCGCCAACACCACGGTGGACCGCGCCCGCTTCGGCCAGACCCGCATCGGCAATGGCGTCAAGATTGACAACCTGGTACAGATTGCCCACAACGTGATCATCGGCGATAATGCCGTGATTGTCGCGCAGGTGGGCATTTCCGGCAGCAGCACTATCGGCGCGCGCGCAATCCTGGCGGGCCAGGTGGGCATTGCCGGGCATTTGACCATCGGGGAGGATGTGATCATCGGCGCCCAGTCGGGTGTGAGCAAAAGCATCCCGGCGAAATCATTCGTGCTGGGCAGTCCGGCCCAGCCTTACGAGAAGACGGTGAAAATTCACGCCATGACCATGCGCCTGCCGGAATTGAAAGAAAAACTGGCGGCGCTGGAGCAGCGCCTGGCGGCCTTGGAAAAACCGCCTGCCGCCGCCGGCCAGCGTCCTCGCGCCTGAGCCGGCGCGCTCTTGCGCCGCCGCGCTCAATGGCGCGCGGGGAAGGCATCCCGGCGGAGACGCGGCGGCACGCCCTGGTTATAGCCGGCGAAAAACGCCGTCACATCAGCGGGCGCGGTCCAGCCCCGGCTGGCGAGACAATCGCCGACGCGGAACAAATCGCGCCCGGCGCGGCGGCGGGATACCCGCCATTGCCGACGCACCCCGTCCAGGTCCACCGCCCACAGCCTGGCCGGCGCGCCGCCGGCCATGACGTTTTCGTGTTTCAAGTCGCGGTTGGAATATTGGTTGCCGTGAAACGCCGCGGCCAGACGCCCGTAGGCGGCCATCAAGCCGGCGCGTTCCGCGGCCGGCATACCCGGCCGCGCCAGCCGGTCCGCCAGCGGCTCGGCGGGCAGTTCGGCCGTCAGCAGGTATTCCGCAACACGCCGGCCTCTCCGCCACACGGCGCACCATCCCAGGGGGGGCGCCGTGGGTATGGCAGCGGCGTCAAGCCGCCGCGCCATTTCGAAGCCGTGGCGGGCCCGGCCGGCGCGGAACAGGGTTTGCCATCCGCGCCATAGCCCGCGGCGCGGCCAATAGGTTTTGATGACCAGTCCATCCAGAGCGGCCACGCGGCAGCCGTGGTAATGTTTCAATACGCGTCCCGCATCCCCGGCCTGGGTGAAGGGCAGCGGCCCGGATGCGGCGGCAGGCCAGTGGCGCGCGAGCCATGCGCGCAGGGCGTCCGCCTGTTCGGGAGCGGCCTGCCAGACCCAGCCGCGATGGCGGAAGGAGCGGGACGGCGGAACCGGGCGCGGACGCCGGAGCATGACCGTTGCCGCCAGCAGCGCCAGCAGCATAATGGCGGCCAACAGGGCGTCGGTGAAATCCGCCAGCGTGCCGAACCAGATGGAAGGCGGCCGGGCGTGATTTGTCTCGGTGAAAAAGTGGTGGAATTTAATCACCCAGACCCAGGCGGCATGGGCGCCGATGCTTTGCCATAAGCCGCCGGTGCGCATGAGAAAGGCGCACAAAACGATTCCCAGCAGCGTCAGGTTGCAGAAGCGCAGGAGGAAGGCATCGGTCCGCGGTATATTGGCGAAAGTGTCGAGGTACACCTGCCAGACGGCGGCGCCCGGGGTAGCGGCTTCAAACGCTTCCAGCGCGGGGCTGAGGAAATGCGCCAGCGCGAAAATGGCGCTGGAAATCACCGCCGCCGGCCACGCCCGCCAGAGCCGCGCGCCGATGCGGAATAAAATGCCCCGGCAGACGATTTCTTCCAGCAGGCCGACGGTAATGCCGGAAAGCAGGAAAGACAGCGTTTTATCGGGCATGACGGCCCAGTCCGCCGGCGGCGTGATAATCCGGAAGTCCAGCAGCCAGGCGGCGACGCTCATGCCGCCGAGCGTTATCAGGCCGATCAGCATCCCCAGTCCGAGTTCCCGCCGCCAGCGCGGTCCGAGGTTGAAACCGCAGTCGCGCCAGCCCCGCCATCCGGCGATTTTCAGAAACAGTCCCAGAAAAATCAGACCGACCGCCAGAATGCACCGGCGCATCACCCGGTCGGCGCCCTTTTCCATCAGGAATTCCGCCGCCGGACCGCCCACACGGGCTGCGCCTTCCATAATCCATACCGCCGCGAACGCCGCCAGGCCGATGCCGGCCGTCAGCAAGAGGGCCAGCAGCGCGAAAAGTTGCCAGCCGGGCGGGCGTGAGGATGCGGTATGGTTTTGATGCATGCGTCTTCCGTTCAGCGTCCGGCGCCAGCTTGCATTCCGATTAACGCGGGGCTTTGGCCATGGCGCAAATCTTATGGTACACCGATTCCGCGATGATTTGCAAGCCTTTCTGGCGGAAATGGATGCCATCGCGGGAAAAATACTGGTCGAATTCCGGCGCGGCGCCGAGCGCATGCAAATCCAGCAGTTCGGCGCCGGTGCGTCCGGCTACTTGCCTGGTCAAATCCGCGTAGGCATCGTGCACCGCATTGAAGTCAATGCCGGCGGCCGCTTCCCGAAACTTGTACTGGTTGGCCTCCACCTCGCGGCGGGGCGCGGTGATCAGCAGGGGGCGGGCGCCCGCCGCCCGGATTTCCTTGACGAATTCGGTCAGAATGTCGGTATACTCCTCCGGCGGCACGCGGAAGCCCGGCTGGTCCCGCACCGGAAGCCCCTGGTTGCCATTGGCGAACAAATTAAAGAGCAACATGAAACAGCGCTTGCGCTTTAACAGGTTATACATGGCGCCCTGCCAGGGTTCGACCTTGATGGCCATGCGGTTGCGGTCGGTCTGCATTTCCAGCCAGTGATCGTTCCAGCCGAAAAAAATGGTGACGATGTCCGGCTGCAACTGGCGGGCCTGGGTTTTGAACACTTTTAATCCCTGGGCCGAGGAATACCCGTAAACCGCCATGTTGAAAGCGTCCCAGCGGTTGGAGGTCGGAGGCGCCGCCGCCAGCAGGTTGTTCAGCAACTGGCTGTAGGGCGGGTGGCCCTGGGCCGTCACGGAATCCCCCATGCAGATGACGCGCATGCCGCCGGGCGGTTTGACGGGGTCCACCTCCCGGTCGCGGTACCCCAGGCGGTTGATCAGAAGCTTGTCATAGCGTTTGCCGGGATGGAATTTCCAGAGCAGTTCCGGATCCGAGTATCCCTCGTTGCGGGCTTGCGCGCCATCTTCATCCGTGGTCTCGAAGATTACCGGCGCCATTTCGACATGGAAGCCGGACCGGCCCAGCAGCCATTCCAGGGCGCCCACCGCGGCGTAGAGCGACAGCAGGGCCAGCACGGCCTGGCGCGGCCAGAAACCGTCCAGCAGACCGCGGAGCGGCCGCCCGCGCCGACGGGCCCATGCCTTGAGGGCGATCCGCGCCGCCAGCAGGAGTGCGATCGCCAGCCAGGGTTTGAAGTTAGAGTTGACGGTCAGTTTGAAAGGTCCCGCGCGGAGCAGCAGCGGGTCCAGCAGCCAGGCCGCCGGCAGCACCAGCAGGGCCGCCAGGCAGGACCAATCCAGGGCAGCCAGCCAGCCGGCCAAACCGCCGTGCCTGGAGGCGGAGGGTGGGCGGAGCGTATTCATCATCAGAAGAGGGTGTAAATAAACGGCGCCACGGCCTGGCTGCTGACCACCAACAGCCCCGCCAGCAGCAGCAGCAGGAAGACGGGGATGATCCACCATTGCTTCTGGCGCCAGGCGAAGCCGAAAAATTGCCTAATCAGAATCCACAGGTGTTTGAAAAACATATGCCTCCTTAATCCAATACATAGTCCTTGCGCCAATCCATGGTTTCCGTCCAGGGCGGCTGGTCAGTCTTTTTCAAGATATACCCGCCCAGCGCCAGGCAATCCATTTCCGTGCGCATGAAACACCGGTAGGCGTCTTCCGGCGTGCAGACGATCGGTTCGCCGCGCACGTTGAAGGAAGTGTTGATGATGGCGCCGCAGCCGGTCAATTCCTCGAAGGCCTTGATCAGGTCGTAGTATTCCGGGTTGGTGGCGCGGTTGACCGTCTGCACCCGGGCGGAATAGTCCACGTGGGTAATGGCGGGGACATCGGAGCGCGCCTGGTTGATGCGCTCGCGCAGCGGCAGCCGGGCGGCGTCTTCCTTGTTGACGCAGCGCGCCGCGCGCACGGGCGCCACCAGCAGCATGTAGGGCGACGGCCGGTCCAGTTCGAAGAAATCGCCGACGCGCTCTTCCAGGCAGGTGGGCGCAAAAGGCCGGAACGATTCGCGGTACTTGATCTTCAGGTTCATGGTGGACTGCATCTTTGGCGAACGCGCATCGCCGATGATGGAGCGGTTGCCCAGGGCGCGCGGGCCGAATTCCATCCGCCCCTGCAACAGCCCGATGACTTGCTGGGCGGCGATCAGTTCGGCGATGCGCCGCGCGCGTTGGGCGGCATCCGGCAGATGTTCGGCGGGATAGCCCCGGGCCTGCAGCCAGGCGCCGATTTCCGCGTCGCTGAAGGCGGGCCCGAGATATGCGCCGCGCATGGCGTCGTGCCGCCCGTCCGGCTGGCGCGCGCCGCCGCAAACCTGGTGCCAGACGGCCAGGGCCGCGCCCAGGGCGCCGCCGGCATCGCCGGCGGCAGGCTGAATCCATATGTCGGCGAAAGGCCCCTCGCGCAGCAGCCGGCCGTTGGCCACGCAATTCAGCGCCACGCCGCCGGCGAGGCAGGCGGCGGAGCAGCCGGTGATCCGGCGGGCATGGCGCGCCATGCGCAGGACCACTTCCTCGGTGACATCCTGGATGGACCGCGCCAGGTCCATCTCGCGCCGGGTGATTTCCGATTCCGGGGAACGCGGCGGGCCGTCGAACAGCCCGTCGAATTTACGGTTGGTCATCCGCAGACCGTCCAGGTAGCCGAAATAATCGAGGTTCAGCCGGAAAGAGCCGTCCTCTTTCAGGTCGAGCAGGTTATCCAGGATGCGCTGCCGGTAAACCGGCTCGCCGAACGGCGCCAATCCCATGAGCTTGTACTCGCCGGAGTTTACCTTGAACCCGGTGAAGTAGGTGAAAGCCGAGTAGAGCAGGCCCAGCGAATGGGGGAAACGCAATTCCTTCAGCAGCCGCAATTGGTTGCCGCTGCCATGGCCGATTGTGCTGGTAGCCCATTCGCCGACGCCGTCCAGCGTCAGAATGGCGGCCTCGCGGAAAGGCGACGGGTAAAAGGCGCTGGCGGCGTGCGATTCATGATGTTCGGGGAAATAGAGCCGATAGCCGGATATGCCCAGTTGCGCCAGGGTGCGTTCGATTTCCAGGGGAATCCAGAGTTTGCGGCGCAGCCATAGCGGCACGGCCATCATGAACGAACGCAGGCCGCGGGGGGCGACGGCGAAATAGGTTTCAAGAATCCGCGCGAATTTGGTGATGGGTTTGTCGTAAAACGCCACCGCGTCCAGCTGGCGGCCGGTCAGGCCGCCGGCTTGCAGGCAGTAGCGCACGGCATTGACCGGGAAGCCGGCGTCGTGCTTGCGGCGGCTGAAGCGCTCTTCCTGCGCCGCGGCGATAATCTCCCCGTCGCGCAGCAGGGCGGCGGCGGAATCGTGGTAAAATGCGCTGATGCCCAGGATGTTCATGTCAGTATTGCCGCGACCAGTGCTCCGGATCGGTAATTGGCGCGCGGTCATCCCAGTACGTGCCGGCCCGCGGATCCCACCGGCGCCGCAGCGGATCGCGGCCGCGCAGCCGCAAACCCAGCCGGCCCAGCCCGAAAACCGTGTAAAAAATCGGCGCCAGCAGCAGCCAGGTCGTGGCCGTGCCGGCTGTCCGCCCCAGCCAGGCGCCGGCGCGGTCGAATCCCGCCAGGATTTTCGGGCAGCCCAGGATGCCCGCCAGCATCAATCCGGCCAGCATCCAGACCAGGCTGCCCGCGAGGCGGTGCTGCAGGCCGAAAAACAGGCCGGCGCCCGCGATGAGCATGACGGCAATTTGCGCCAGGCGCCGGCGGGTTACAGTAGTGGCGGCAGCCGCATTGGAGGATGGGGGCGCGACCGGCGGAATTTCACGCCAGGCCCATGCGGTGTTGCGGCTTTTTGACATACAATGATTATTTCTCTGGCGCGGATTTCAAATTAGCCGGGGATTCTCGCAAAACATGCGCGAACAGACAAGCATATTTGTCGGAAAACTGAAAAAAATTACCAGCGGACACGCAGGCGCATCCGGGGAAGAGGACGCGGCGGATCAACGCGGTGCGGCGGCGCCTGGCCGCGGCTGATGCGCGCGGCGCAGCAGCAGGTAAAAGCGGCCGGCATATTCCTGGTTGAAGACCGGCTGCCAGTCCGGCAGGACTTCAGCGAAATCCGCGGGATCTCTGCCCGGCGGGTAGGAGACGATCAGGGCAAAGGCCGCGGCGCCGGACTGTGCCGGCAAGGCGCGCAAGTCATCAAACGGGCGGGCGGGGTGTCCGTAAAAAATCAACGCTCCCGCCGTGTTCTCGCTCAGCTTGTACCCCCACAATTCGGCTTCCGCCGGCAGATGCCGTTCCAGGGCGGCCATCAGTGGTTTCATGCTTTTGCATTGATTCAAGTACGGTTCCCATGACCAGCCCAGCGTCAGCCCGGCGCCCACTGCCATGCCGGCCAAGGCCCGCCACATCACGCGCCATTCCCGCCGGAGCATGCCGCGGCAGGTGTAAAATCCCGCCACGGCCATCCCGGCAGCCAGCACGGCGCCGCCGGCCAGCCGTTCGCCTGTCAGCCACATCGGGGCCAGCGGCAAGGCCAGGCTCACCAGCGTGGCCAATACGGCGAACAGGCGCGTGGTATGCAGCCGCCAGCCGCTTGGCGGCATGCTGCCCGCGAATGTCGCCTCCACCCAGGCGCCGGCAAAAACCGCCAGGGGCGGCAACAAGGGCAGGAGGTATTGTTGTCCTTTTTCACCGGCGATATTCAAAACCAGATACATGGCGCCAACCCACCAGAGCAGGAAGAGCGCGAAGCGGCGCAGGACGGGGTTGTTTGCGCTTTGCCCCCGCAGGTGCTGGATGCCGGCGGGAATGACCAGTGTCCAGGGCATGGCGACGGCCAGAAGGTAGGGCAGGTAATACCAGCGCACCTTGATCGGCTCGAATGTGCCGGCCAGGCGCTGACAGTGATTGTGGATGAAAAATATCTTGAAATATTCCGCCCCGCCGCGCTGCCAGAGCGCCAGCAGCCAGGCGCCGGCCAGGGCGCCAAAAATCAAGAAGCCGGCGGCGGGCGACAGTCTTGGAATTTTATGCCACTGGCGCGCATGCGTCAGGTAGCCGCACAAGGCGGCGCCGATCAGCACCACGCCTACGCCGCCCTTGCAGAGAAACGCCATCCCGGCGGAAGCGGCGAAGGCCGCTGCCGCCCAGCGCCGCCGCCGCGGCAATTCGGTTTCCAGCGCCGTGAAAGCCGCCCACATGGCCGCCAGCATGAAAAACACCAGGCCGTTATCCACCATGGCGCCGTGGTTGACTTCCAGAAACAGCGCCATAGTGCCCAGGGCAATCACCGATGCCTGCGCGGCGCGCGGCGGCAGCGCGGCGCGCGCCAGGCCGTAAACCGCCGCCAGCGTGGCCAGCGTGAAGAACAGCACGGGCAGCCGCACCGCCCAGTCCTGGTACCCGAAGACCAGCAAGGGTCCGGCCATCAGCCAGGTGTAAAGCGGGGGTTTTTCCAGGAATGGCCGGCCGTTTAAATGCGTTGCCACCCAGTTGCCGTTTTCAATCATTTCCCGGGCGATGCCGGCTTCGCGCGCCTCGGCCGGCCGCCACAAATCATGGTTGAAAGTGCCGAAGATATACAAAGGCGCCGCGACCAGCAACGCGCCCCAGATGCCGCGGCTGAATTTATGCAGCATGAATAGAAACTCCCTTGCGTGGTTTTTGAGTGTTCAGTGTTCGGTGTTCAGTTTTCGGCAGTTAACCGCAATCGGAATCAATGCTGATCCCAATTTCGATTTGCGTGTGTGGGCGCAAGCTCACGTTAGCCTGCATATTTTTCGATTTTATGGAAAATAGTCAATTTAAAATTTTGTCCGGCCAGAAGCCGGGTGTAAGACAAAATTGTTGATGATATGTGTAAACTTTAATTTCGCGTAGGATTCAGTGTGTTTTATGAGTCCGCTATAGATACAACCCTTTAAATTCCGGTAATTTCGGCCAGGTTACACTATCCTGGCCGAAATTGGGCCACCGCGTTGCGAATTCCGCTCCCCGAGCTTGTCGAGGGGTTCGAAAAGACAAGGCAAGTTTGGGGTGGATGCGTGGGCGCAGGCGATGGCGCTAATCTCTTGATTGCGCCATCGCCTGCAACCACGCCCGCAGGGTCCGCGCAGCGGACAGACGCCCCAAAATGGCCGCCGTTCTTTTCGAACGGAATTCGCTACGCATCCCTGCCGCCGCACTACCCCAACTAATTTGTCTTACATCCCGGAAGCCGTCCATCCAAATTTTCAGCGGTCCGGCCAAGCGGCCGATTAGCAGAAGATGCGAAAGCACTTTCCGTCAAGTAGAACATGCTTGACTTCAATGATCCAATCCATAAATCTGGATGAGATGGCGATGCGTATATTCATCACAATGATTGTCTTATGCCTGGCGGCGGCCGGCGGCGCGGCCGCGCCGCCGGCTGCCGTTTCCAGCGCATTTTATACCCGGTGGCAAGCCGGCGCGGCGCTGGCGCTGCTGGCCGGAAATCCCGCCCAGGCGGAACGCGCGCTGGCGGACCTGGCGGAATCCGGCGCGGGCTTGCCGGCCGCCGAGCGGCCCGATGCGGCGCGATTCCTGCAGGCGGCCATTTGTCACGCGGCGCGCCGGCCGGCCACGAACGCGCTGCACATTTTCGCCCCCGGCATGGATGCCCGCCGCGCGGCGCTCTGGGATGTTCTGGAGCGCCTGCCGTGGACCGGCGGCCGGCGCGCTGCCTGGGACGGATTGCTGCGGGACCTGGCGGACAACGGCATCTGGTACGATTCCGCCATGCTCCGGCTGCCGGGTTTCCTGGAGCTTTGCCGGGAACAGCGCGCGGCGCCGGAACAGTTGTCTGCCCTGGCGGCCGGCCTGGGCGCGGCGCCGGCGGGATTGTTGGATGCGCTTTGGCTGGCGCGGAGTTTATACCCGCGTCAGGCGGAGCAATGGCGGGAATTATTCGCCGCGCGCCTGAGCGGCGAACGCGATCCGGGAGTTTTACTGGCGGTGTTTGCGGGATTGGACGCCGGGCATTGGCGGCAGTTGCCCCGGCCGCGGGCGGAGTACCAGGCGGCGCTGGCGGAGTGGCTGTTGGGCAATATCTCCGCCGACCAGTGGCCGGCCCTGGACCGGGAGATGCTGCTGGCCATGGCGCGCGCCGGGCCCGCGCCGCTGGGGGAATGGGAACGCATGTTGGCGGCCGCGCTGGCGGCCGCGCCGGAGGCCGCCGCCATCCGGGGCTGCCTCGACGCGCTGGTCAAGGCGCACGCGGCGCCGCGGGAAACCTTCGCGGCCATCGCGCCCTTGCTGGCCGAACACCAGGCGCTCTTCTGTCTGCTGCATGCTCCGACCAACGGCGTGATGGATACCTTGAACCGCGATCCGCGCAACCGCGAGGCGGCGCGCCGCATGCTGGCAGCCTTTCTGGCGCCCGAACGCGAAGCGGCATGGGATGCGCGCCTGGCCGGCCTGCTGCCCTTTTATTACCAGACGGCGCGGCGCCGCGCCCAGGACGATTTATATGCGGAGGTAGTGCGCCCGATTGTCGGCGCGCGCTTGGCCCCGGATTTCGATCCGGCCCGCGCGGCCAACCCGGTCCGCCGGCAATTGACTTCCGCCTTGACCGGGCCGGAAGCTTATCTGGCGCCGCGCCATGGCCGGGATTTGGCCGCTGCGTTTCAGGCCGGGCTGGATTGGGAAGCCGGGATCGAACTGGCAACCGGCGCGGCGCCCAATTACCGTTTCGTGGCGGAGACCCTGTTGGCGTTGGGGCCGCGTTGGCTGGAGGATGACGCGACGCGCCATGACGGCATGCTTTATGCCGCGGCGCTGGCGCGCTGGACGGATTGGATGCTGCGCGGCGGACTGGAGCGGCCGGCAACGCTGCGGTTTGACTCGCCCGGCGTGGATGCCAGCCTGCGCGCGGTAGCGCGCGCCTGGCGCGAGACGCGGAACCGGTTTAAATTGCGGCAGCATGAAGTGGATTTGCAGGCCTTGTTCGCAGGCCTGACCGAAGAATTGTCCGCCGCGGCGGCGGAGTTTCGCCGCAAGGGCGGCGATTATGATGCCGGACGCGCCCGCCGGGAACGGCTGGTGCAGGCGCTGCGGCTGACGCTGACCATCAGCGCCTTGATCGAAGACACCTCGCAATTGGAGACAGTGCTGGCTGTCATGCGCGGCCAGATTTTTGCGCTGCCGGAGTCCGGCGCCGCCCCGGCGCGCGTCCGGACTGAGGATGTGCTGCGGGAAGAAGTGGAACTTTTCCGGATGCTGGATGACGACCTGGCCGGATGCCTGCAGGGCCTGGCGCAGGCGCCCGGCGCCGCGCGCGAGTTGCAGGAACTGCTGCGTGATTTCGCGGTGCGCTACCACCATGAAGTGCAACTCGGCCTGCTGGCGACCGACGGTTTTCTCGCCCGGCTGCATGCCGTGGATGGACAGTTGACACCTTTCCGCCGCCTGCTGCAGGCCGGGCCGGCGGCGCATCCCTGCGCCCTGCCCGGCGCGGCGGCGCGGGAATCCTTTATTCAACTGGCCGCGCTGCTGGACCGCAGCCGTTTTTTAAATGCCGGCGATGGCTTGCCGGCACTGCTGGAAATTTACCGCGCCCGGTTGCAGTTGTCCTTCTGGCGCAATCCGCTGCTCTGCGGCTTGAATGCGAACGTCGGGTTGCCGGTTTTGTTTCAAATGCTGCGGGATGAGCCTTTGCCATCGCCGGCGGAGTTGCCGCCCGCGGCGGCGGAGGGCGATTGGCCGGCCCCGCATTTCCTGCCCGTGCTGGATGCGCTTCGGGCCGGCCTGGCAGCCGGGCCGGAGCGTGTGTTGGTCCGGCGGGTGCAGTATGACGATGCCGGCCGCGCCGTGCGCACGGAACTGCACGATCTCCATGAATATATCTGGCGCGCCGACCGGCTGCTGCGCGCCCAGGAACTGCTGTCGTTCCCCGTCGCTCTGGCAGAAGGATCGCCGGGCGGCGCCGCGCCGCCGGATGACGCGCCGGTGTTTGCCTTGGCCAAGGCCGCGGTTTCGGCCAACCGGGCCGGCGATATACCGGCGCTGGCATTGCCGGGCGGCGCGGCGCCGCGCCGCCGGCTGGATGGCGCGCGCCGTGCGGAATTATGCCGGGTGGCCCTGCAATATGCCCGGACGCTTGACGACGCCATCGCCGCCGCGGAATGCGCCGTGATGCTGCCGAATGCGCCGGAAAACGCGGCGGAACCCGGCCGGTTGGAGGCGTATGACAAACTGCGCCGGGCGGCGTTTGAGCGTTTGAGCGCGGCCATGGATGCCGAGGCATATTCCGAGCGTCTGGCGGATGGATTGATCGCCATGCTGCGGCTGGAAGTCAGCCTGCGCGGCCGGGGCCGGGCGCTGGGCGCCCGGCAAGCCGCGGGGGCATGGTCGGCCCGGCTCGATCCCGCCGGGCGTTGGCGTCTGCTGGTGGAGCAATGGTCCATGCAGAATCATTTTCCAGCTTCCGCCGCCGCCGTCAAATCCTGCCGGGAACATTCTTTGCCGTCGGTGGAATGCCGGGCTTGCCGGGATGCCGTGGCGGCCGCCCTGGATGCGCGCGGCAACGAGTTGGAGGATTTGCGGCGGTTCTGCGCCGCGCAGGCTGGCGCCGCGCCAGCCGCGGCGCCGCGCAACCGCTGGGAAGCCATCGCGCAGTTGGCAGTGTTCCTGCGCCGCCTGGATAACGTGGCCGCGGAAATTGCCGCCATCGGTCCGGATACGGTGAAGTCGGCCTGGTACCTGTCGTCGCAGGCGCGCCGCGCCATGGAACTCGTGCCGCCGCACTGGACGGCCCGGCCGGCCTGGACCGACTTGATTGATCCGGAGGAGCCGCTGGCGGCCGCCATGGTGCGGGTGGCCCGGTTTTACGCGGTCACCTTCAGCGAATTATTGCCCATTCATGGCAACATTGCGCAGGCGGACTTGCTGGGCGATGATGCCGGCCGGCCGGCCAATGGCGACGCTCTGGCGGTTTTCAGCATGCTGGATGCCGGGATCAAGTCGTTTTTGCTGGATGTTGCGGCCTTGGAGCGGCGTTTGCCGCCAGCCGCCGGCGCCGCCGATACCCTGGCGCCCGTGGGCACGCTGGCGCCGCGCGAGTTGGTGGCGGTGCATTCGGCCATGCAGCCGCTGCTGGCGCTCGGCGTGTGGTCGCACGGGACGAATGCTGTTCAGGGCGGCGGCACGCTGATGCAGTTTGTGGTGGAAGGCCGGCAATACGCGGAAACATATTTCGACCTGGATATCGTCCTGGAAACCGGCGGGTCGTTTACCCTGGCGCCGCGCGGCATGTTCGAAGAATCCCTCCGGTCGTGGGACTTGCTGATGGCGGCGGCGGACCCGGTCAACGGCGATGAATTTATTTATAACGCCTGGTTCGGCGACCTGCGCCGGACCCTGGCCGGCGCGGGCGGCAGCCTTCCCGATCAATTCAATCTGGATGCCTTTTTGATCGCGGCTTCCGAGATCATGGAGGACACCCGTTATGAAACTGCCAGGCTGGCCCACCTGCGGGCGATGGCCTCAACCTTTCAGGGGGAGTTGTCCGCCTGGCTGGATGGCGGCGGCGGCGCGGCCATGGGCCGCGGATTCGCCGCGGCGCGCACCCCGATGGTGCTGGCCGCCATCGCGGAAAGGATGGCGGATCGCCTGGGATTGTATCGTCCGGAAGGCGCGGACGGATTAGCGGCGCTGGAAGGCCGGCGGCGGGAGGCCTATGCCGGATTCTGCCGGCATTGCCTGTTCGATACTGGCGCCGGGCAGCCGGTTTTCCCGGCGATCGTGCGCGAATCGCTCGCCGCCGGCTTTGCCGGCGGTTTGGCTGCGGAACTTGCCGGCGCCACCAACGGCTTGCAACTGGCCCGCGCGCGCTTTGCCGCTTTATTCGATCCATATGCCCCGCCAGCCGCCGCGCCTGGCAACGCTGACGCCGGCCCGACATCGCCGCGCTCCAGCGGTATAACCGGTTTGTATAGCCGGGCGTTGGCGGATGCTGCCGGCAATCCCGGTTATTGGTTTGCGGGGGATTTTACCCAGGCCTACATGCATCTGGCATCGGAAATATATTGGCGTGGAGCGCGGGGGAGAGATGGCGCCGGCGCGGCGCCGACGGTGAGCCATCCCTGGCGGCTGGATGAAAATGGGCGCGCTTACATCAGCGCGGCCGCTCCGGAAGATGCCCTGGCGGCGCTGGCGCTCCATGCGGCGGAGGTCCGCGAGCATCTGGTCTGGCGCGCCGCATGCGCCGGGCGTTATGCCGGAGTGCCGTTTATCCGCCGGTTTTTCGGCGGCCGGCCGCTGCCGCCGGCGCCGGCCGGGGATGCCGCCGGGAAATAAAAGCGGGTCCGGAAATCCGATATGCGTAAAAATGAGATCATAAACCTGATGCGAGGCCTGTGCGCCTGGGCGTTGCTGGCGCTGGGCTTGGCCGCCGGCCGGGCGCAGGGGATCGTCGGCCTGCATGGCGCGGAACTGGGGGGGATGGAACCCTGGGATATTCCACTCCCCGAAACGCCGATGGATGACGGGATGGCGCGCCGCATCGCGGAAGTTGCATATCCGCATCTCCTGCGCCTGGACGCGCGCGAATCGCTGTTGAGCGGAGCGGCCACCAATGTCTGGCTCGATCCGGCCCGCGCCCTGGACGCGCTGGAGGAAATGCAGCCGGAACTGGCGCGGGATATTTTGACGGTTGCCGCCTTGCTCGGCAAGCATGCCGCGGAAGTCAGCGGTTGGGAAGCCGGGATCGCTTCCAACCTGGCTCTCGGCGCGCCCTGGACGGCAGCGGCCTTGAGCCAGGCCTTGAATCTCAAGCCCGACGGGACTGCCGCATCCGATCCTGTCGCCCGCCGGCATTGGCTGGCCGCCGCCTGGGCACCGGTGGCGGCGGGATTGAATCTGTCGGAGCCGGCGCGGCAAGTCGTGGCCGCGCTGGGATTGTCGGCCGAAGCGCATGCCGCCGATCCGGCCTGGTCCTGGCTGGCATTCCTGGCCGCTTTGCGCCGGACCGCGGCGGATGCCGGGGCCCGGACCTATGCTGCGCCGTCCTTACAGGCTTTGCTGGGCGACTTGCGATCAACCATGCTCGCGCCGCATGCCCTCGGGGACTTGGCGGAGGCGGCGGATTTCCATGAGCGCATGGAAGCGCTGATCGGCGGGCAGGCGGTCGCCGGGCTGTTCCGGCCGGAATTGCTGGACCGCTGGGTGCTGGAAGGCGGTGATTTCATCTATGAAGCTTTCTGCGCGCAGGCGGGCGGTGCGGTGCGCGCCGCCCTCGATGGCGCCGTCTTGTCGGCCGTTTTAAGCGATGGTTTTGTCTGGCAGGAAAACGCGGCGGAGGTTGTGGCGGCGGGCTATGAAGTCCGGGCCGCCCGTTACGCGGTGCTGGCGGGAGAGTTGGGCGCGCGGCTGGCCGCGGGGAACGCGGGCGGGCCGGACGCAGGACGGCTGTATGGTTATTATCTCATGCTTTTGGCGCGTTTCCCGCCTTGCCTGTCGCCTTTCCGCGTCGAACTGGTGAATCCGAACTGGCTGAGGTTTGTCGAGGAAAATCCCGCCTTCGGCGCGGAAATGGCGTCTGCCCGCCCCGCAACGCCGGCGGCAGCCGATGCCGCGGCGCCGCCGCCCATGCCCATGCTATGCCTGCTGCAGTCCGATGCCTGGCAGGATGAAACCGGCCTGTGGCAATGGCGGCCGCGCGTCGCCGGCCGGCGGCATCGCCTGGATCAATACCTGCGGCGCCCAGCGGAAAACAGGGAGTGATATTGCAGTTCCGTTTCGACTTGATACATTTTTGCGTAGCAAAAATGTATCAAGCCGCAATGGAGTTTGGATAGAATTCATCGTGGTGCTTAATGGCCATGCTGATAAAAGCATGCCCATCGTTGGAGAGGCGCCAACGTCTGGAGTGTGCGGATTTTGAAATCAAAAAAGCAAGACATGGGAGATGGAAGATTGACAAGGTGGTGGCGAGAAAAAGGCGGGTTGACGCAGGCGTCAGCCACTTGTCATGCGTAGCGCCGCGCGAAGCATGATGCCACCGTGGTTTGAATTCGGGCGCCCGTAGTCCGCGGAGGGATTCGAAAAGGCAAGGCAAGCTTGCCCCAGATGCGGGTAAGATCGCCGCCACCCTTTTCGAACCGAATTCAAAACACAACGATGGAGAGGAAGCAAAACAAAATTGGGTTGCGGGCATACGCCCGCCTTGTATATGCGCATTTTTTTACAGATTATCTTCGCGGCCGCTTGCGCGGCATTGCTGGCGGCGGGATTCCAGCGCGGCTGGTGGCAGGCGCTGGCTGATATGCCGCCCGCCGGACGCCAGGTCTGGCAGCAGGGATTGTGGCCGGTACAGGACCAGGTGGCGGCGGAAATCGGCACGCGCGCCAAGGCTGCCGGCGCCACCCGCGAACAGCCGCTGCGGGTAGCCCTGCGCATGGATGGGTCCGCTATCCCGGGTTTGCGTTTCGCGCCGTTGCGTTCGGCGGACTGGGAGCGGATGCTGGAACGCGCGGAGGCGGCCGGCGGCGCTGTTGTCATGGTCGCACCGGATGCCGGGCCACCGCCCGATTTGTCAGTGGCGTTGATCTGGCAATCATATGCCCGGGGCGGAACTACCGACGAATTGACGGGCATGATCCGCTATCAATCCGCGGCGGACCGGGACGCGCCGGAAGCGTCCGGCGGGGCGGCTTTCCGGGCGGTATGTCCGGCGCATGGCCGGAATTGGTTTGTGCGGCCGGCACGGCAGTTGCCATGGTGGTGCATGCTGGCTGCGTTGGCAGCCATGGCCGCCGCCGGCGGCCTGGGGGTCTGGGCGGCCTGGCAGACGTTTACCGGCCAGTTTGACCGGTCATTCTGCATGAATGTCTGCGCGGGATTGACTTTGATCCTGTTTCTTATGTTGATGTTGACGGATATAGCGCCGGCTGGCTACGGCCAGTTCGGCATTCCACGCTGGAGCGTGCGGATTGCCGTAGACACCAGCGATGCGGTGCGTTTCCCGCTGCCTGATCAGGCGCTACGGCCGGATGCGCCCGGCACGGCGGCCGAGTCCGGCCCGGCGGCCGAGTCCGGCCCGGCGGCCGCGCCGGTGATGAACGATGTTGGCCGGTTTATGGAACAGAGCATCCGGCGCATTGCCCAGGCGGTGCATTCTGACAGCGCCCCGGCGGGCGCGGGATTCAAGGCCTGGCTGCGTTATACCTGGCAAAATCTGGGCCGGTCGCGCCTGCGTTCCGGGTTGTTGCATGCCTCGGAAACCGTGCGGATTTTTCACGGATTGCCCTTGGCCGGCCTGGCGCAGGATGCGGCCGGACAAGCCCCCGGCACCGCATCGCTGGAGGGATTGCCGGACTTGCTGCGGGCCGGCCAGCGCGGCCAGGCGCCAGGCTTCTTCCTGCCCTGGGCGGCCATACCGCCCGGCGCGGACAACGAATTGATCGTGGCGTTTTGCACTGGCGAGCCTGCCTCGCCGCGCCAGGCGGAATGGTTGGCCGCGGAGCGCGCGCGGCTGCGCGCGGCGAAACCCGCGGGCTTGCGCGTGTTGACGGTGTTGCTGCCGGCCTGGCCGCGCAGCGACCATCATGGCTGGACCACGGCCGAGCGGCTGCGCAACGCGGCGGCGGTGAGCGATGCGGTTTTGGCAACATATCCGCTGGACGGGCAGGAAGCCGCGCCCGCCGGTTTGCCGGCGCCGGTCGCATGGCTGCGGGTGTTCTCTGCCGTGGGAACCAATCCGCCGGCGCCCAAAGCGGATTTGGATGCGGCGCGCTCCAGCCAGTTCCGCGCGGATGCCGGCCGGATACGCGCGGCGGCGGCGCGGATTGCCGAAAAGGTGCAGGGGTTGAGCGATGTGCGCAGCAGCGCGACTTTTCAAACGGCGCCGGCGGCGCTGATCCTGGGAGTATGCGCTGCGGCCGGACTGCTGCTTTTTTTGCGGCTGCAGCGTGAAATCCGGCTGCTGGATCGGCGCCGGCCGGCGGGCAACCTGGAATGGCTGGGCGCCTTGTGCGGCGGGGGCATGGGCATAGGCGCGGCCTTGCTGATCGCCTACATGGCGTCCGAACCGCTGCGTTGGCGCACGCTGACCAGCCCGGGTTTGGCGTTATGGGCCGTGGTGTGCCTGTGGTATGCGGCGGTCTGGCTGCCGATGCTGCTGGGACGCGGACTGGGATTTTTGCCGGCGCCGGAAAAAATGCTGCGCGTGCGCCACCTGGCCGGATGGTTTGTGGCGTTGGCGGCGGCGGCTGGTTTGGCGGCCGGCGCCGGCGTCTGCTGGGCGCTGCTGACGGGCGGAGAACCGCCGGCCTGGGTGGCGTTAACCGGCATGGGCCTGACAGCGGCCGCCAGCCTGGCATTGGCCCTGCGCTACCAGTGGGTCAGTTTCTGGCGGCGGTCGCGCCGGCGCACCTGGGGCCTGGGCGCGGCCGGGCTGGCCCTGCTGATCGGGTTGCCGGTCTGGAGTATAGCGGGAGGCGAGGCCGGGACGTTGACGCCCTGGTGCTGGGCCGGAACTATCATGGCCGCATGCGCCCTGCCCGCCGCGGGCGCGTTGTCTGCCCGCTGGCGGTGGGGCCACCGCGGCCTCCGCCCGCAGCCCGGCCTGGGGTGGTCGGGGCTGGTTTACGGGTTGATAATCGGAGTGTTGGTCCCCCTGGCGCTGCTCTGCCCCTGGCCAAATTAGCAGCAATAGATTACCGCGCGCCATTCCAGCAGCAGGACTGCGTCATTCTCGGAAAAGACGGCTCGGTACGGCTTGCCCTACATAGCTTCAGCGAAGTCCGTCAAAGCCGGACGCAGCCCGCAGGGAGACCTCGCCCTACCATTGCATAAACATTTGCCATGGGTAGGGCGAGACCTCGCTCAAAGCGGGGTAAACCTCCGGCTTGTCCCGCCTGGAGCGGGAGCGAGCCGCTGAACATGACGCAGCCCGTTCCAGGAGAGGGCAAATAAATTCCTCCGTGACAGTGCCGCCCGTTCGTGGTAATAATATCAAGCGCGTTAACGCCAGCGCTGACGCCCGCCGGCAGAGCATCGCGCGGGCCGCTTCCGGCATAATTTAATGTATGGGAATTTCAATCTTAGGTAGGGCGCGCAGTGCCGCCAGCGCGGCCCGCGCCTTGCGCGCCGTCCGGAAGCGGCCAAGGGACTGGCCGCCCTACCAAAAACAGTTTGGAAAAAAAGTCGTTCGGCGGCGGCCGCCGACCTAACTTGAACGAAAGAAATTTTCAATGCCAACGTTTTTACAGCAGCTTTGCCGGCTGGCCCGGGAGACGCCGGCGTCGGATTTGCCGGTCCCGGAATGCCGGGATTTGCTGCGCCGGCTGTTCGAGCAGATGCGGTCGGACGGCGAGTCGTCCGAACTGGCGCGGATGAAGGGCTTGCGCATCATCGGCCAGGATGCGCTGATCGAGCGCGCAATCATGACCCTCGTCATGAACGAACATCTCCTGCTGGAAGGGCTGCCCGGCGTGGCCAAAACGCAGGCGGTGAAATTCCTGGCGGATGACACCGGCATGGTGTACCTGCGGGTGCAGTTCCTGCCGGACATGCTGCCGTCGGACCTGATCGGCAAGAGCGCGTTCGACGTCCGCGCGCTCCAGGCGGTCGCGCAGGCTGCCGTCCCGGAGGCGGTGGACGTGGAGCATTGGCATAATGGTCCGCTGTTCGCCAACCTGCTCGTGGCGGACGAGATCAACCGCGCGCCATCCAAGGTCCAGGCGGCGCTCCTGGAGGCCATGGGCGAGCGGCAGATTACACCGCTGGGCCACAGCACGCATGTCATCCGTTCGAATCGCGAGTGGGAGATGTGGCTGCGGCATATCCGCGCGCTCGAAATCCAGCAAATCGTCGCGGGCGACATCTGGGGCCGGTATGCCGACGGCATCGGCCGCCAGCCGCCGGACGAATTGACAGCCGCGCTGCTGCAGCCCGCCGTCAGGGCCCTGTGCAATCAGCGTTTCGAGCGGTTTGGCCCGGATTTCCCCTTCGGCCGGCATGGCTGGCGCGATCCGGCGCCGCTGTTTGGCGCCACGGGCATTACCCTGGATTCCGGCGTGGACGCCCAGTTCACCGTGTTTGCCACGCAGAATCCCATCGAGCAGGCCGGCACCTATCCCATGAGCGAGGCCCAGGTGGATCGTTTCAATATGAAACATTCCGTGCCGTATCCCGATCACGCCAGCATGCTGGCCATTACCAGGATGATCAACCGGCCCCGCCGGCAGCAGGATCCCGACCTGGCCTTCACCCTGCCGCCCGAATTGGAGCGTACGCCCGCCCAGCGCGCCCAGCGCGACCTGGCCATCCGGGCTTCGCTTTACTTTTTCCGGCGCTGCCGCGAATTGCTCTACGGTCCGCCCGGCCGCATTGACGGCAGCGCGCTGGCGGAGTTGCTGTCGGATGCCGCGACGGCGCCGCGCGGGCCGGCCGGCAAGATGCTGCGCCTGGTGTTTTATACCCACTTGAAACTGACCCGCACGACCCGGCCCTCGGAAGCCCTGTCGCTGTTGTGCGATCGCGAGCAGCAGGACCGCCTGCGCTGGCTGTACCGCGATCCGGCATTGCGCGACGATTTGCGCGTGCTGACGCGCAGCGAGGTGTTCGAATACATCAACAGCGGCGCCAGCCCGCGCGGCATGCTCAGCCTGGCGCGCACCAGCCTGGCGCGCGCCTTTTTGCATGGCGGCGGTCCACAAATCGCCGTGTCGGACGGCGACATCCGCGCCGTGGCGGAAAACGTTCTCGGCCACCGCGTCCGCCTGAATTCCCAGGCGCGCGTCCGCGATTTGAACGCCCGCAAGCTTTTGGAAGCGCTCATGGAACAGGTTTTGGAGCATTAGCCGCGCCGCCGGAAATTCTGCAACCATGCACGGATACAGCTTGATGCGAACGCCATCTCCAGGCCAGTTATTGGAAGCCAACCGCGCGGCCCTGCGCCTGGCTAATGACGAGATTGCGCTCTACGCCGGCGAATTGGCCCATCATTTTCTGGCCGGCTGCTTCCCGACCATGATGTACGTCGAGCGCTCTTCGGAGGTAGCCGAGCCCGGCCCGTTCGATCTGAGCATGGAGCCGGAACGCCTGGAAACCCGCCGCATGACCGCCCGGCACTGGCAGCGGTTTGACCTCTCCCTCATCAGCGGCGACTTGCTGGCCCGGCGGTACGTGCGGGAACTGGAATATGAATTCGTGCTGGTGCTGGATATCAGCCGGTCGCTGACCGGCGGCTGGCTGGCCAGCGTGGCCGCGGGCAATTGGCGCGGGGATATCTGCTACCGCTTGAAGTACCTGGCCTGCGCGCTTTTGAATTCGGCGGTGGCCCAGGATTTCGCCTGCCGGGTGGTGTTTGTGGACCAGGGCCGCACCAGCGAATTGTCGGCCCGGGACGACGAAGCCATTGCCTATGCCGTGCTGGAACAGATGGATGAATTGATTGCCTTGCGGCCCGATCCGCCCGAGCGGCTCTGGCTGCTGGAGGGCGTGCTGCAGGAACTGGCCGCGTCGCCCGCCAACCTGCTGGTGGCCGTGGTCTCGGATTTCCTCGATCCGGCCCAGGATCATGGCGGGAACGAGGAATTGATGCTCAGCGCCCTGTCGCGGCTGAGGCATGGCAAGCGCCTGATGGCGCTCCAGGTCAACCGCGAACGCGATCTGCATCAAAGCCGGCTGCACCCGGAATCGCCGGCCGACCTGACTGGCCGGGAAGAAGTCAGCCGGCGCAAATTTTCGCTGGTGGAGACGGCGGAACGCCGCGCGCGCTATTGCCGGTGGCTGGGCGGCGCCGACGGCGGCGCCGGCCGCCTGGAAACCCACCTGGCCACGGAAAACGTGCCTTTTCAGAAATTTTTCAGGCCGGACGATATCAATGCGCGCCTGGAAGAATTGGCCTGCGCCGTGTTGCAGGTATAGACCGTTCCTTCCAAACATGATACATTTCACGTAGCAAAATGTGTCGTGTCTGGAAAGAATAAGTAATACCAAATGCAACCATGAGATTTTATTTAATAATATTACTGAATGATGATAAGACAGTGCGGGGTGGCGCAGGTATCAGGCAATTTTCATGCGTAGCGCGGCGCGAAGCATGATGCATGCGTGGTTTGAATTCGGGCGCCCGCAGGGATTCGAAAAGACAAGGCAAGCTTGCCCCAGATGCGGGCGCTCCGGGAGCGGGGCTAACCTCGTGGTTGCCCCGCTTCCGGGAAGCCCGCCCGCAGGGACGCCCCTCAGCGGGCGGCAGATGGGGCAAGATCGCCGCCGTCCTTTTCGAACCGAATTCAAACCACAACGGTGGAGAGGGAGAAAGCATGAATTGGGCTGAGGGCAAAGCCCGCCTTAGGAGCGCTTATGTTTAAAGTCTTGAATCCATACATGCTGGTCGCGGTGGACGCAATCCCGATCACCGACATTCAACCCGGGCCGACGCCGGAAAAGACCTTCGTCTATCTCGATCCGCGGCGGGAGGAGAATCAGGGGCGGACGGAATTGCGGGTGGCCTGGCCGGAATTCTGCACCATCCATTTCAAGGCCAGGGTCAACAAGCGCGAGCGGATTGTGACGGTGCCGGACGTGCTGCTGGAATATCTGGCCTGGTTGAACAAGGAACTGGGCGGATGGAAATCCCTGCCGCCCCGGCCGTGGGATCCGGATTCCGCCGTCGGGCGCTGGTTTTCGCCTTACCTGCGGGTGTCCAGTATGGAAGAATTGCGCCAGGGTTTGGCCGCCGATATGGCCTTGCTGCGCAGCATGCGCCGCTGATTTAACCATGGGCAAAAATCGTTCATCGCAGCTTTACGACGCGCGGCAGCCGCCGCCGAAAATCGAACTGGATCGGGCTTTGCGCCCGGAGGAAGTGCCCGCCGCGCCGCCGCCGCGCCCGCCGCCGCGCCGCCGGCGGGCCGGACTGGCCGCGGCGCTGGCGCTGGCGCTGGCGGCCGGCGCGGGATATGGTCTCTGGCGCGCGCTCCGGACGGAATCCGCGCCGGACGCGCCGCCGGCGATTGCCCGCAAAACATCCCCTCCGCCCGCGAAGTTGCCGTTGCCGGCCGTGATTCCCGCCGCGTTGTCGGTCACCGGGGCGCCGGCCAAGGCGGCGCGCCCCGGGCTGCTCCGGCATGGCGCATTGCGGCTGGCGGTGTCGGCGCCGGCACATGCGCAAGCCTACCTGGCCGCCATTGAAAAAAGCGTGTGGGCGCGCCCGTTGTTCGCCAAGTCGGAGCTTCAGCCGGAACAGGAAGCCTGGCTCAGCATCAGGGAATTGCCCTGCATTTTGACGAATCTGCCCGCCGGGTCGGCGGAGGTCGCCATCCGCATTTCGGGTTTTGACGTGGAAACGCCGGCCCGCCGCGTGCTGATTCCGGTGGGCGCGACCGCGGAAGTGGATTTTGCCGCCAGCCCCCGTCCGGCGACCCTGGCGGTGGATTGCAATGTCAAGCATGCCTCGATCGCATTGCAGGTTGCCGGGGAGGAGGAAACCTTGCCGGTGTCGGTCAATGATTTAAAGCAGCCCGTGGCGGAAGTGCCGGCCTTGCGGCCGCTGCTGCTGAATGTGAGCGCGCCGGGGTACCTGCCCGAGACCATGGAACTCGCCGGGCTGGAACCGGATTTTTTCAACATCCAGAAGATCGTGCTGAAACCTGAGCCGCCGTTGGAACCACGGCGCAAGGCGGCGCCGCGGTACCGCCCCGAGCCGCCCTTGTTCCTGGACCTGGGCGGCGGGGTGACGATGGAATTAGTCTGGATTCCCCCGGGCGAATTCATCATGGGCAGCCCTGGCGCCGAACTGGGACGTTACGCCGATGAAGGCCCGCAGCATCTGGTGGAAATTACGCAGGGATTCTGGATGGGCCGATACGAAGTGACGCAGGCGCAGTGGCGGCAGGTCATGGACGCCAATCCCAGCCGGCAGCAGGATGCCGGCCATCCCGTCGAACAGGTGAGTTGGAAAGATTGCGCGGTGTTTCTCGATAAACTGGGGACGACGGTCAAAAAATGGCCGGATCAGCCGCTGGCATTCGCGCTGCCGTCGGAGGCGGAATGGGAGTACGCCTGCCGGGCGGGCACGGAGACCGCCCTCAACCATGGCGCGGAGTTGACCTCGCTCATGGGCCGCTGTCCGCGACTGGATCGGGTGGCGTGGTACTACAGTCCGAACAGCGATGCCCGGACACATCCGGTGGGGCGCAAGGAAGCCAACGCCTGGGGCTTATACGACATGCTGGGCAATGTCTGGGAATGGTGCCGCGACGGCAAGCGCATCTATGATCCGCTCCGGCAGACCGATCCGGAAGGCAAAAGCGAGGTGCGCGTGTCACGCGGCGGCAGCATGGGCGATTATGCCAGATTCTGCCGTTCCGCGACGCGCTATGCCCTGGTGCCGGCCGACAAGAATTTTTATCTCGGCTTGCGCGTGATTGCCCGCGCGCGTCCGGCGGACAAGGCTCGGAAATGAGTTGGGCGGCATTGCCGCCGGCCGGTCGGTCAGCGCATATGGGCGATGATGTTGTCCGCGAATTCAGAGCACATGATGGCGGTTGCGCCTTCCATCAAGCGCGCGAAGTCATAAGTCACGCGTTTGGATGCGATGGCGCCGGCCAGGCCGGTTTCAATCATGTCCGCCGGATCGGTCCAGCCCAGATACCGCAGCATCATTGCCCCGGATAAAATCACCGAGCCGGGATTGACCTTGTCCAGGTTGGCGTATTTCGGCGCGGTGCCGTGGGTGGCTTCGAACACGGCATGGCCGGTGACGTAGTTGATGTTGCCGCCCGGCGCGATCCCGATGCCGCCCACCTGGGCCGCCAGGGCGTCGGACATGTAGTCGCCGTTCAAGTTCAGCGTGGCGATCACATCGAATTCTTCCGGCCGGGTCAGGATTTGCTGGAGGAAGATGTCGGCGATGACGTCCTTGATCAGAACCTGGCCGGGCGGGACCTGGCCCTGGCACTCCTCCCAACTGACTGCCTTGCCGGCATATTCCTCGCGAGCCAGTTCATAGCCCCAGCGCATGAACGCGCCTTCGGTGAATTTCTGGATGTTGCCCTTGTGCACCAGGGTGACGGATTTGCGGTTGTTCCGCAAGGCGTATTCAATGGCCGCCCGCACCAGCCGCCGGGAACCGGTGCGGGAAACCGGCTTCAGGCCCAGGCCGGAATCCGGCCGGATGTCCCAGTTGAATTTTTGCTTCAGGAATTCCAGCAGGGCCGCGGCTTCGGGCGAGCCGGCCGGGACTTCCCGGCCGGCGTAAACATCTTCCGTGTTCTCGCGGAAAATCACCATGTCCACCTTTTCCGGACGCTTGACGGGGGAGGGGGTGCCCGGGAAATAACGCACCGGGCGCAGGCAGACATAAAGATCCAGCGCCTGACGGAGCGCCACGTTCAGGCTGCGGATGCCGCCGCCCACCGGGGTGGTCAACGGGCCCTTGATGCCTACCAGGCACTCCCGGAACGCCTCCAGGGTGGCCGCGGGCAGCCAGTCGCCGGTCCGATCGAATGCCTTCTGGCCGGCCAGCACTTCCCGCCAGGCGATTTTTCTGGCGCCGCCGTAGGCCGCGGCGACGGCTGCGTCCAAGACGCGGACCGCGGCGCGCCAGATGTCCGGGCCGATGCCGTCGCCTTCGATAAAAGGAATCACCGGATGATCGGGCACTTCCAGGCCGCGTGCGCCCATCCGGATTTTTTGTGCTTTAGTTGGCATGATGCTCCCGCTGTAACGTTTTCGTTTCCCATCAACACGGACATGAAATCAGCCGCCGGACGTTGCGCCGACCTGTAAATTCAGCCTGCCGCCGGCCAGGATGATGGCGCGTTCGCGTTCGTTCAGGCGGCATTGCACCGGGATGGCGATGCCGCGGGTGATATTCTGCAAGGTCAGCGCGCCGCGTTCCAACCCGGCCCGCAAACCGGCCAGTTCCAGGACGTCGCCTTGTTCCACGCGGGCGTAATCGCCGGGATCCTGGAATATCAGCGGCAGGATGCCGCAGTTGATCAGGTTGGCGGTATGAATGCGCTCAAAACTCCTGGCCGCCACCGCCCGCACGCCCAGAAACATCGGGCAGAGCGCGGCATGCTCGCGGCTGGAACCCTGGCCGTAAGACTCGCCGGCAATGATGAAGGAGACCCGCCCCTGCGCCCGGGCCGCTTTGCACCGCGCGGGAAAACCTGGATCCACCGGATGAAAAACATATTCGGCGTATTTGGGCACATTGGAGCGGAGCTTGAGAAAGGCGCCGGCCGGCATGATGTGGTCGGTGGTGACCTTGTCCCCGACCTTGATTTGCGCAATGCCGGCCAGAGTGTCGGGCGGCGGCACATTGCGCGGCAGCGCGCCGATGTTCGGGCCGCGGACGAGCGCGACCTGCGCCCGCGCGGCCGGCAGCGGTGGTTCGACGATCATCGCATCGTCCGTAATGAAGTGCGCCGGCTGTTTAATGAAGGGGTAGCGGCCGGCCCCCCAGCCGCGCGGATCGGTGAATTCGCCCGCGACGGCAGCCGCGGCGGCGGTTTCCACGGAAGCCAGGTACACGGCGGCATCCCGCGTGCCGCTGCGGCCGAGGAAGTTGCGGTTGGAAGTGCGGATGGAAACGGCGTTGGAACGCGGGGCATGGGAATTGCCGATGCAAAAACCGCAGGCGCTTTCCGCGATCCGCGCGCCGGCGGCGATCAGGTCGGCCAGGGCGCCGTTGCGGGCAATCATCTCCAGCACCTGCCGCGAACCCGGCGCCACCACCAGGCTGATGCCAGGGGCGATTTTTTTACCGGCCAGCATGCGGGCCGCCACCATCAGGTCCTTGTAGGATGAATTCGTGCAGGAACCGATGCACACCTGCTGCACGGCCAGCCCGGCGAGTTCCCGCACCGTTTTTACATTGTCCGGGTTATGCGGCGCGGCGGCCAGCGGTTCGATCTGCGACAAATCAATGTCAATCACCCGGTCGTAGCGGGCGCCCGGGTCGGCCTTGAGCGGCGTGTAATCCGCCAGCCGGCCCTGCGCCTGTAAAAAACGGCGGGTGACATTGTCGGCCGGGAAAACCGAGGCCGTGACGCCCAGTTCGGCGCCCATGTTGGCGATGGTGGCGCGTTCCGGCACGCTCAAGGTGCGCACTCCCGGCCCGCCGTATTCCAGGGCCGTGCCGACGTTGCCCTTGGAAGTCAGCATTTGCAGCAAACGCAGAATGACATCCTTGGCCGAGACCCAGGGCGGCAGTCGGCCGGCCAGGCGGACCAGGCAGACCCGGGGACATTGCAAAGCGAAGGGTTGGCCGGCCATGGCCAGCGCCACGTCCAATCCGCCGGCGCCGATGGCCAGCATGCCGATCCCGCCGCCGGTGGGGGTATGGGAATCCGAGCCCAGCAGCGTCCGGCCGGGCTTGCCGAACCGCTCCAGGTGCACCTGGTGGCAGATGCCGTTGCCCGCACGGGAAAATTTCACGCCGAACCTGGCGGCCGCTGACTGCAGGTAGGCGTGGTCGTCGGCGTTTTCGAAACCGGACTGCACGGTGTTATGGTCCACATAACTGACCGAAAGTTCGGTTTTGACCGATCCGGCGCCCATCGCCTCGTATTGCAGGAAGGCCATGGTGCCGGTAGCATCCTGGGTCAAGGTCTGGTCAATGCGAATCTCAATATCCGCGCCCGGCGCCCAGGCGCCGCTGGCCAGGTGGCTGGTGATGAGTTTCTCGACGACGCCCCGCGGCATATATCCTGCTCCTTCCTGGCGCTTGATCAATGTCCAAAACCATCCAACTAGTTTGTCATATGGCCTTTTACGCTTGAGTAAGGTCAACCAAGCGTAATACAATACATCATTCTAAAAATGGCCGGGCCTGTCAAGATTGTTATGGAGTGCGCGCATGCCGTCGCCGGTGGCACATACCCTGATTGGAATTACGCTGGGCGCGGCCTGCTGCCTGCCGCGCGGCGGCGGCTGGCGCCGGCTGGGCGCCCGGCTGTGGCGCTGGCGCGGCTTGCTGCTGGTGTGCGCGTTGCTGGCCAATGCCCCGGATATTGACTACCTGTTCGGGTTGGCCGCCGGCGATTTGAACAGCCGGCATCAGTTGGTCACCCATACCCTGGGCTGGATTGCCGCCGTGGCCCTGGCCTTATGGTGGGCGCAGCGGTATTTCGCGCCCCGCGCGGTGCGGATGTCCGCCGCCTTGATTTTTCTGCTGCTGGCCAGCCATCTGGCGGCGGATTACCTCGGGCAGGACCTGGCTCCGCCTTTCGGCATCATGGCCTTCTGGCCGCTCTCGGACCGTTTTTATCTCTCGCCCTGGCCGTTGTTCCCGGCGCCCGCCAAGCGCGCGCTGGGCGAATTATGGTCGGCGCACAATTTGCGCGTGATGGCGTGGGAATTGGCGCTGCTCATGCCGGCGCTGCTGGCGGTCATGCTTTACAAGGCCCGCGGCTCCGCGGGGGATCCGCCGGCCGGCCATACTGGTTGAGTTCGCGGCGGACGCTTTAGCATCCGCCGCCTTGCCAGGGTGACAGACACCAGCCAAAGCGCGATAAACGGCGCGGTTCCCAACAAGAATGGCATATAACTGAAGATCACTATCTCCAGCTCGTCGTCCATGCCCAGCATTCTGATGACGGCGGAAAGCATCCCGGCCAGCAGCATCCGCCAGAGGGCGGACTTGAATGGATACCTGCAAAACAGGTATGCCAGGCAGGGAATGAACCATAAGCAGTTGATGATGTTGGTGGCAAACAGCCGCGGGGTGTCTTGGTAGAATCCCATCTCCATGTCCGGCGGCGGAAAAAAATTGATCAGCAACCCGGTTGCCAGCGCGGGGAGCAAGGCGGCTTTCAGCAGCGACCGCAGGCTGGGCGGGCGGCCTTCCATCAGGATGACCGCCAACGTTAAAAACCCGCCAAACAGACCGCCGCGTATGCCGAAGGCAAGCGGGTCGAAAATCCCGCTCAGCCATCCCGCGCCGGCGCCGATCAAAAGCAGCCAGGCCTTTTGCTTGATATTCATGTTTCCTCCGGGGATGTTTGTCCGTTGACCATGGCAAAGTAAGCGGGCAGCGGTTCCGGCGCCGTCTGCGCGCACACGATTTCGCTGAGTTCGGGCGGCAAAGGCAGGGCGTCCGCACGGTATCCGGCAAGCAGGCGGTGGTATTTACGGATGAAACAATCGCGCCGCGGATTGTTCCCCATCGCCTGGTTCATCCGCCGCCAGATGCGGTCGAGCGCAGTATCCCTGACATTGCCGAACCCGAGCGGCGTGAAATCGCAGGGACAAACAACGCCGTTGGGTTGGATATACAAATGCTGGGTGCCGGCGCCGCAACCGAAGATTTCCGGGCTTTCGATTTGATTGAAAGCACAGATTTTAGGGGCTATACCCCGCTGGTTCGTTTGCACATGAAAATCACGCAGCCGGGCGATCTGCCGGGCCGTCAGAAAGATTTCCGCCCCGGCCTGCGCCAGTTTGCCGCATGGCATCAGTTCCGCAATCCGGTATTCATGAACCCCAAGCTTCCGGCCGAGCTCGTGGACGCGCGTATATACGCCATTTTCCACAAAAGCGCGGGTGGCGACGCTGCTGATCATGGTGTAAAAGCCATGGCGCCGGGAAAGCCGGATGGTTTCTAGCGCCTGCGTAAATATGCCCGGGATGCCCCGCATGCGGTCATGGTCTTCCGCGTTGTCGAAGTCCAGGCTGACGCAACACGCCCAGAGCCCGGCCTTTTTCAACCCCGCCATTTGCGCCGGCGTGACGCCCGCGCCGGAGGTGAAGAGGATGGATTCCAGCCCCAGGCGGCGGGTATGCCGCACGAGTTCGGGCAAGTCGCCGCGCAATAAAGGTTCCCCGCCGGTAAAGCCGATGATGCTGACGCCGAGATTCAGCAGTTGCCAAAGTACATCCTGCCATTCCGCCGTGGCCAGTTCCGTGTCCATCCGTCGGTCGGCGCTGCAATGGAAGCAGCGGCACGGGCATTGCGCCGTCACGGCCAGGAACGCCGAGACAGGGCTGAGGTGACGTCCGGAAAACAGATTGTCAAACATCCGGTCGTATCCCGGTCCCGGGAAAGGCGGGATGAAAGAATTCAGGACCCAGCGCCCCTGGTGGCGGGTCAGCCTTTCGCCGTCCAACCATTGCCGGATGAAGGCGAGGGCCGCCCCCTTGCGTCGGCGTGGGCGCAGCGATTCGTAGACCCGGTCGGGGACGCGCCGGATGCCTTGGGCGCGCAATTTTGCCAATGCCCATAACGGCTTGGCGGTGATGCGCGGGTTGAGCATCACCCGCAGGAGCTGGAATGTCAGGCCGTTCATGATCTTTGCAGGATGCCCATGATGTAGTGGTGTCGTAGCGGCTGCGCCTGTGTGTGCAGGCAGTTTTCGAAATAGTCCGCCACATGCGGCTGATCTTGCAGCGGCAGCATGTGGTCAAAGCCGGCCAGGACGCCGGTGCGCAGGAGCCATGGCGTACTGGCCTGATGCGCCGCGGCGACCGGCTGGCAACCCTCGGCATGCCACAACGCCTTCAAACCGCAAGCCGCGGCTTGGCGGGCGAACTGTTGCCAGGATTGCGGAAACCGCGGAAAGGCCAGCGCCTGGAGTTCGCCGGGGAAACGTTGCATGGTCCGGCGGAAGGCAATATATACGGGATACAGCGAGTCGCGCAAATTGACCACAAAGGCGAAAACGCCGCCGGGACATAAGACGCGGCGCGCTTCCCGCAATACTGCCGGCGGATTGGCGTAACCGATGACCCAGGCCGACACAATCATTTGCGCCCTGGCCGATTGCTCAGTTTTCAAAAAATCGCGCATATCCCCGGCCGCAAAAACGACATTATCCGCGGCGGCATTTTTGCGCGCCACGGCGAGCATGCCGTCCGAGATATCCTGCGCGATGATTTCCGCGTTGGGGTATCTGGCCGCCAGCTTGCCGGTCGTGTAGCCCGTGCCGCAGCCCAAATCCATGATTCTGCCGGCCGGGACATCCGGAAGTTGCGCCAATAGCCGGTCGGTTACACTGCGTAGACGGCATAACCAATTCGCATCGTAATCCGGGGCGATGCGGTCGTAACTGGCCTTGACCTGCCGGGGTCCAATCCAGCGGCAACGGACGAGCAACTGCGCCGCCCGCCAGTTCAGCCGCAGGCAATCGGAATATTTTCCAATATCCATCAGATTGGACCGCATCCCGCCAACAGCATCGCCGTGCAGGCAAGCGCAAATCCCGCGATTCTACAACCATATGCCAAAACACAAGTTTGCATGGTTGGATGTTACAATTAGGGCCGGTGAAAGTAAACCGCTGTTTTCACGGCGGGGATTCCAAGGGCGTAAGTCATTTCCGTAGGGGTTTGCCGAAAGGTTTGTGTGGCGGTATGCCCCGACTATTTTGAATCATGCGGGAAAAGCTGATCCAATCGGACATGCCGGTGAAGTGTAGTTTAGAGAATGATTTATGTTTCCGGGAATTCCGGCATGGCGCTTGTGGCGCCATCGCCGGAATGGGCGTACCGCGTGGTGAATTCCGCTGCCCGGAGTCTGCGCAGGGATTTGAAAAAGCAAGGCAAGTTTGGGGTGGATGCGGGCGCGCCGCGCGCCAGACGCCCCAAAATCGCCGCCGCCTTTTTCAAACGGAATTCACTACGCATTCCCACGGGGATTGCCCGCCACCCGCACGTCAATACAGCATTACGTCTCCCCCACAAAAACCCCTAAGGAAGTGAAATGCGCCCGGATTCCAAGCTGCCATTCAACTTATCCCGAAGTGCCGGCGCGGATTATGGACCAGCATTTGCCGGATTTGACGCCGGGTGACTCCCAGCCTCTCCAGCGCGGGCGCCATCCGGGTGAATACGCTGCGATACGTGCGCCCGGGGTTGCCTTGCACGAGCCGCAGCGCGTTCTGCGGCCGGAACCCGGCGTCAACCGACAGCGTGATTTGGTCCAGGTATCCGCGGTCAATCAGCGCTTGCACCATCGCCATGGATGCGCGCACGCCCCGGCCGGAGTCCAGCCGGCCGCCGCCGCAGTTGAAGCTCAGGTTGGCGCCTTGATCCGCGGCCGGGAGAAGCTGGTCAATGGCGGTGATGCTTTTGCCGTCCGCATGCCCGATGGTAATCGCGCCGGGCGCCACGCCGTGTTTAGTCAGCGCCCGCAGTTGTGCTGCCGGCTGATCGCCGCCCAGGTGCGTGGTGATGGGCAGGCCCGTCGCGTGGTGGGTTCGGGCCAAGGCTTCAAACCAGCGCGCGACGATGGCGTAATGGCGCCGCCGCCGGTCGGAGAGTTCATGCAGCGAAGTCGCCTTCAATACTCCGGGCCGGATGCCGCGGCCATCCATGCCATGGCGCGCTTCCGCCGTCCAACGCCGGGCGAGTTCCTTGACGGACGCGTTCAGCATCCACCATGGTGATTTTTCCACGGTGTAAAAGCCGGTGGCAGCGATGATGTGAAACTTTGCCTGGCGCGCAATCTCCGCGTAAGTCTCCAGGTCCCGCCCTGTGGAAGCGCTGGGCGTGCATTCCACCAGGGCGTTGCATCGGTGTTTTTCGCGCAGCTCCCGCAGGCGGGGGACGATGAGGCGCAGCGCCTGCGTCCGGATGGCGATGGACGCCTCGTTGGGACCGTAAAGCGTCAGGTGTTCATGCGTCAGGCACGCCTGCATTTGCTCCGGCCGGATCGCGCCCAATACTGTTTCAATCCTGGTTTACATCTTGACGGTTGTTGTGCGGCGTGCAGTCCCCATGTCACCGCGGGCATTCCAGCCGCGCGCCGCGCGTTTCGACCGCGCCCTTGAATTTGCCCCCGATGCGCAGCCGGACGGAATGCACGTTCCGGGCCGGCAGGTCGAAGGTCTGCTGCGCCAGCCACCAGCCCTGGGCGCGCTTGAGGTTGGGCTCCTTGACCATGAAGTGGCGGATGGTCTCGTATTCCGGCCGGAGCGGGTCGGGATTGCCGGAGTCGATCCGCTTGGTCAGCTCCACGACCAGCGCAATCGAGCCTTTGAAATCAGGGCTCTTTTTAAACAGCGCCTGCATCATCAGTTTCGCGCCGTCTTTGACGTGAATTTCGGGCGATATCAGCCAGCATTCGGCGCGGGCATCCAGGGATTGGAAGGCAAATCCACCCTCGGATTCCGGCCGCGCGCGCCAGGCGATGGTTTGCCGGTAGCGGTTGTCCAGGTGGATGTCCCAGCCGGACAGCGGTTGATTGGGCGGGGTGGACGCGCCGGGGAATTCCAGGAAATTGCTGCCGGGCGCCATGTCGGCCCCGCGCACGACTTCCATCTTCAAGCCTGGGACAGCCAGGCGGCGCTGGTGGAAACGCCACCATTGCCAGCCCGCCACGCAGACGCCGGCGGAGATGAGCATCAACATGGCCAGGAAGAGCGTCTGCCACCGGCGCACCCGGCGTTTCAACTGCGCCAGGTACTGCACCGGCACTGTATCGCGCATGGCGCCGGCGGGCCGGGCGGGCGGACTGAAGTTCACGCGCTCGCGCAGCGGCGGCTGGAGCGCCCGCGGGGCCGCGTTCAGGAATGGCGCCGCCTCCAGCGGCAGCCCGGCCTTTTCCATCTCGGCGCGGTGGGCGTCCAGGTCGAAGGGCACCTTGCGCCAGAATACGGAACCGGTATCCTCGTCAAATATGCAGTAGGTTGCCCGGTAATCACCGTCGCGCGGCTGGCCGACGGAGCCGACATTGACCAGGAAGCGTTTGCCTTCCTCCAGCATGAAATCTTCCGGCGGAATCAGGCGGGGTGTCTGGCTGCGGCCGATGACGAAAATACCTGGCTGATGGGTGTGCCCGACGAACAGGAGCGGTTCCGACACTTTGCGCCAGCCGGCTACGGCATCCTGCGGCTCAAAAATATAATGGAACCCGGCCGGCTGGTCGAAATTGGCATGGGCGCAGCGGAAATTTTCGCCGGCCAGGCAGAGCGGCAGGCGCGACAGGAATTTTTTTGCCGGCTCGCCCAGTTGTAAGGCGGACCACTGGATGATGCCGCGGGCGGGTTCGCTGAAATATTTGGGATCGATTTTACCGCAGATGGCGGCGTCGTGGTTGCCCAACAGGAAATGATCCACGCTGGTGTAGAGCGCCTCCAGCACTTCCCGGGGGCGGGGGCCGTAGCCGACCATGTCGCCCAGGCTGATGATGCTGTCAACCCCGGCGCTCCGGATATCCAGCAGCACGGCATTCCACGCCGCCAGGTTGGCGTGGATATCGGAAACCACGGCATACTTCACGGGGCACCTCCGGCAGGGTTGGCGCAGTGCAGGTCAGTTGCTGCATCTTAGCAAACCGACGGCGGAATGTAAATGTCCGCCATCATGGCAGCCGGCGCAGCCGGCCGGCGTATTCCGGCGCGGGGGTGAACCGTGCGGCGAAGGCGGGCGTGGCATGGAGTTCCAGGGGCTGGCGGTCCGGCACGAACAGGGCGGCATGGCCGGGGAAGTTCGTTTGCAGAAAACCGGCGCCGTGTTCCAGCCCCATGACAAACAACGTGGTCGAGAGGGCGTCGGCGTCCATGGCGGCGTCCGGGCCGGCGCCGATGACGGTTACGGACACCATGCCCTCCGCGGGGAGGCCGGTGCGCGGGTCGAGGATATGCGCGTAGCGCCGGCCGCCGATGATAACGAACCGTTCGTAATTACCGGAGGTGGCCGCGGCTTCGCCGTCCTGCAAGGCCAGCGTGCCCAGCACGCGCCCTGCCGCAAAAGGATTCTGGACGGCGATGCGCCAGGGGACGCCGGGCGCGGCGGCCCCCAGCGCGCGGAGATTGCCGCCCAGGTTGAGCAAGACGTTGGTGAGTCCATGTTTGACCATGATCCGGGCGACTTCATCCACGGCAAAACCCTTGGCAATGCCGCCGAGGTCCACCTGCATGCCCGGCCGCGCCAGCCGCGCCGTCTGGTTGCTGATTTCCAGGCGTCTGTAATCCACGCATCGCCGCGCCTCCTCCAAGGCGGCCGACGCCGGCGGCTGCCCCGGCGCCGTTCCGCCGCGCAGTCCCCAAATCCGCAGCAAGGGCGGCACGGTGACATCGAAGGCGCCGGCGCTTAATTCGCCGTAGCGGCGGGCGGCCTGCAGAATGACGATGGTTTCCCGCGCCAGGGGCGCCGGCGCGGCGCCGGCGGCCTGGTTGAGCCGCCCGATATCGCTATCGGGGTTGAAGAAACTCAAGCGGTTTTCCAGCCCGTACAACGCATTGGCGCTGAGCACGCCGGCCGGCTCCAGGTAGTCGGCGCGGTCGGCCGGGAGCGTGACGGTAAAAACCGTGCCCATCGCCAGGAACATTTTGCGGGGCAGCGCCGCCGGCCGGCAGGCCGTCAATGCCAGCAGCAGGCCGCCCAGCAAGACGGCGGCGCCGACGGCTTTGATAGCTGGGGAAGAGGTGTGAAAATTCATGGGCGCAGTTTGCCAGAAGTCGGAGCAAAAGACACGTTTTAAAAGTTGCCCGGCGCCGCGCCGGGTCCAAGTTCATCCTGCATCCGGCGGCGCCAGGCGTGGCAGATGCTTCCGCTGCTCCGGTGGCGGTTCATCCAGCGCGCGGCGCCGCGCCGCGCGCTCCATCTCTTCCAGGGGCGGCAGTCCGGTGCGCTGCCGGTGGTCTGCGCTGACGCGGCTTTGCATGAATTGTTGCCAGATTTTACGCGCCATGGCGGCAGCTTCCGCCGCGCCGGCGGCATCACCGCGCGCCGCGCGGCGTGCACTTTGCACCAGGAACCCGTCAACCAGCGCAATAGCGTCCTCCCGGGGCGTTTCCGACAAATCGCCGGCAAGGCAGGCAGCCGCGAATTCGTCGAATTCCGGATCGCCCTGCGGATTGGGATAGAGTGCGATCAATTTCGCATAAAGTTCGCGCGCCTCCCGGACTTGGCCGTAACAGTATAATATCACTGCCGCTTCCGCCAGGAAATTGGCATAAGCCATATGAAAGACGGGGATGTCGAAGCGCTGCAAGGCTTCTTCATGGGCGCGGATGGCGTGCGGCAGCAGCTCCAGGGCCGGCGTGGCCAGGTATTCTCCGGCCGCGGGATCAAACTGCAGGCGGCCATGCCGGAAAGACTCGTCCATGCATTGAAAAAACATCTGGTAACAGGCCCGCACACCGGCCTGGGACGCATCCGCCCGGCGCCCCTGGTCAGACCAGTAAAGCGCGTGGGTAGCCGGCAGCCGCCAATCCAACGGACCGTAATCGCGATCCAAGGCCGCCATCATGGCGGCATCCAGCTTGTAAACGGAGCGCGCTCTCTCGCCCGCGGGCCCGCCGGCAAGCGCCTGGTAATCCGGATGCGCGCCGCCCAGGAGTTCGGTCATTTCCTCCGCCAGCCTGATTTTGAAATGACGGTGGGCGGTATCCATGACGTAGCCGATTTTATGCTGGTAAATCCAGCCGAGTTCGCGGAGCAGGACGGGATGGCGCGGATTGAAAACCAGCGCGCGGTCGCGCAGGAGACGGAAACCGTGCCGGACCCAGCGCCAGCGGTCTTCCGGGTCGGTGAACATGATGCTGACGTTGTATGCCATGTTCCAGGCGTGGAAGGCCCAGACGGTGGTGAACTGCGGTTCGAGCGCGGTGATCCAGTCGCTGAGTTGGACGAGTTCCAGGACGCGGGCTTCTTCCTGCAGGTGGATGGCGCGCATCCAGAGCAGGTCCGCGATGATGCCCCGGAAGCCGCCCAGGGCCACGGTGGTGAAAATCAAGGCCGGCGGCATGTCTTCCGGCGGCGGCTGAAATTGCGGGCGCACGGCGCGGGGCTGCATGACGTGCGTCCGCCAGAGCGCCGCAGCCGCCAACAGCAAAATCATGGCTGGCGCCAGGAACCAGTGTTTACGCAAAATTTTCATCCTAAATCCGGCATTTGAAATTCAAAAATTGACATATGCAATTGAAAATACCAAAGATCTGATTTCTGTCGCAAACATCTTTTGGGTGTAGGAAAATTTTTGAATTTCAAACCGGAAATTGGTTGGCGATTTTGCCGCATCTGCTTTGTTGGCAAGGGTTCGGAGTATACTAATACACCGTCACCCTTGCCGCCGCGCATCCGCGGCAAACTTGCCAACTGCCGGATTCAGGTTCATGTTCCCGCCATTCCCAATTGACGCCGGGCCAGCAACCAGGCGCCGGCTCCCGCCAGCAAGGCGGCGTAAAAGCACAGGACTATTCCAGCCTGCCCGGCGGCGGCCCAGGGAATCAGGCGCCCGCCGGTCAGCATGCCCACGGGGTCGAACCGGCCGAGCGCGGGCATCAGCAGCCGCACGATTTCGCTGGCGGCGGCTACGGCCAGGTCCAGCATGCGGATGGGCCAGGCAGAGGCATCGCCTTGAAAAGCCCAGCGCACCCATTGGCGCCCGGCGGCATAGCGGAAACGGTTGAGCGTGTCAAGCAGCGGCATGGCGCCCGCCAGCAGCAATGCGACCGGGAAAGAAAACGCCGCGCCGGCGGTCAGGCCCAGCGCGGCCAGGAAAGCCAGGCGGGCGAAGATGATCAAGCCGGCGCGCAGCAGGTTGCCGGCAAAACTACCTGCGGGCGCGAGCAGGATCAATCCTTGCTGCCCGGGGAAGAGCAGCGTTGTCGTCGTTTCCGGATGTTGATTGGCGCAAGTGATTTCCAGCGCGCGGCCCGGCTGCAGCAAGTCGGCCGGCAAGTCCAGCCGGTGCGGCTTGCGGGGCGGCACGGAGATTTCGAAACGCCGGGGATGGGGCGCTCCCGGCAGTCCAACCATCCAGACCATCGGGATGGCCGCCGTCTGGTCCGGCTGGGCGGTAATGAATTCAAACTGCAGTCCGCCGGGCCGGTTTTTCAGCATGGTGTCCGGCAGGTTGATGCGCCAGCGTCCGGCGCCGCCCGGGGGCACGGTCACGCCGGCGGCGCCGCTGTCCGGCTGATCGGTCAGGACGGCGGCGGGCAGGCTGACTTGGGCGGTCAACAGGGTATTGCGGAGCGCCGTCAGTTCGGCTGCCGGCTGGCTGGCGCCGCAGTTGAAGCGCCACATGCCGATGCCCAGGGCCGCGCCGGCGAGGCCCAGCAAGGCGGCATTGACCAGGCTCAAACCCAGCCAGTTGCCGATCCAGATTTGCGCGGCGGCAACCGGTTTGACGCGCACCAGTTGCAGACGGCCGGTGGCGTTTTCCAATGAAATGGCCGAGGCGCCGATGATCAGGGTGGCCGCGGAGAGCAGGAATGAAACCCATGCGATGGAGTAGGATAACCAGATGCGCGCCATCCCCGTTAAGGTGCCGTCGCCTTGAATCGCCAGGCGCAGGCCGCAGATGCCGGCCGTCAGCAGGACTGCCAGCATCAGCCAGATGCCAGTGCGCCACAGGCGGCGCAATACCAGCGCCGCCGTGGCCCAGATTGGCAGAATATTTGAATTCACTATGTTCACTTTGACGCAGGCGCCTATCAACGCTCTTCCCGGCGCCGCCATGGCCGCTGTAAACCGCGCCATTCCCGCTCATGCCGCGCGGAAAAGGCGCCGGCCGGGCCGGCTCTGGTGAAAATCATGGCTGGCCTGAGCGCAGGTATTCGGCGAGGTCCACCGCCGGCGCGACCGCCGCGCCATCTGCCCGTCCGGTCCCCGCCCGTTCCGGCGGGAGTTCGCCGGCTTCTCCGAGTTTCTGCAGAAAGAATTGTTCCAGGGTCCGGCAAGGCCGGTCCATTTCCGGATCGCTGCCGGTGATGCGGCGCAAAGCGTCCACTATTTGCCGCTGGGTGGCGGTGTCCGGCGCGGGCACGGCAAAGCGGCAGAGCGCCGGATCTTCCAGCAGCGACCGGACGGCGCCCTGGACAATCACCCGGCCCTGGAACATGATCAGGATGCGTTGGCAGATATCTTCCACATCCGCGAGGAGGTGGGAGGATAAAATAACCGTTTTGCCCCGCTGGCGGAGCATGAGCAGCAGGTCTTTGACCTGGCGGCATGCCAGCGGGTCCAGGCCGGAGGTCGGCTCGTCCAGCACGATTAAGGCCGGATCGTTGATCAGCGCTTGCGCCAGGCCGATCCGGCGGGCCATTCCCTTGGAAAATTCGCCCACCCGGCGCCGGCGGGCGTGTTGCAGACCGGTCATTTCCAGCAGTTGGCGCGTGCGCCGCCGGCGTTCGCCGCGGTCGAGATTGAAAAGCCGGCCGTAAAAATCCAGGGTTTCCTCGGGTGTCAGTTGCGGGTAAACATGGTTTTCTTCCGGCAGGTAACCCAGCCGCGCGCAAACATCACGATGGCCGGGCGGCAGTCCGAAAATCCGCAACTCGCCGGCGTTGGGGCGCAGCAGGCCGAGCAGCATTTTCAGGGTGGTGCTTTTGCCCGAGCCGTTGGGTCCCAGCAGACCGAAAATCTCGCCCCGGCGGATTTCGAAGGAAACATCATGCACGGCTTCGACTTTCAGGCGTCCCCAGAAATCGCGGAAACTTTTGGCCAGACCGCGGGCGTCCAGCACCAGGTCGCCGCAGTCAGGGCTTGGCGTTTGTGGGTTTTCAGCTTGCATGGTGGTTGGCCGCCGCCTCGATTGAAAAACCCGTGCAGTATAATTTAAAAAAAACTCCAGCGCAAACAAAACCTTGCCAAAGCCGGCGGGGTTGTCATATCGTATGCGGGCGAGAGGAGGCGGATATGGCGCCGGAAATGCGCATTGTCTTCATGGGTTCGGCGGAGCTGGCGTGTCCCAGCCTGGAAATATTGCGGACGACGCCCGGGATGCGGTTGGTCGGCGTGGCGACCCAGCCGGAGCGGCCCAAGGGGCGCTCCCTGCGTCCGGCGGCCTGCCCGATCTGCGCGCACGTGGCGCGCCTGGGCATCCCGGTGCTGATGCCGGAAAAAATCAATACCCCTGAGACGCTTGCCGTCCTGCGCGACTTACGGCCGGATGCGATTGCCGTGGTGGCTTACGGGCAGATTCTGAAGCGCGCCATCCTTGATCTGCCGCCGCTGGGATGTGTCAACCTGCATGCTTCGCTGCTGCCGCGTTACCGCGGCGCGGCGCCGATCCAGTGGGCTATCGCCCGCGGTGAAAAGGTCACGGGCGTCACCACCATGTTCATGAACGAGGGCTTGGACGAAGGCGATATTATCTTTCAGGAGGAAGAGCCGATCCGCCCGGATGACACCGCCGCCACCCTGCACGTCCGCCTGGCGCGCCGCGGGGCCGATCTGCTGGTCCGCACCTTGTTGGCCTTGCGCGCCGGGGAGGCCCCGCGCCGGCCCCAGGCGGCGGCCGGCGCTGCCACCTTCGCGCCCCGCTTGAAGAAATCTGACGGCCGGCTGGATTGGACGCGGCCGGCGGCAGAACTCTGCAACCATGTCCGCGGCTTCCATCCCTGGCCGGGCTGTTTCCTGGCGCTGCCCGGCCCGCGTTGCCAGTTGGTAAAAGTTCTGCAAGCCCGGACCGAGCCGGCCGCGCCGTCGGGCTCCGCCCCGGGCACGGTGCTGCAGGCGGCGGGAGAGGGCCCCTTGATCGGCGCCGGCCAGGCAGCGGTGCGGCTGCTGCAGGTTCAGCCGGAAGGCAAGAAGCCCATGAGCGGGGCCGCATTTCTGTGCGGCTATGGTTTGCGCGCGGGAATGGTGTTGCCGTCATAATTCATGTTGTACCCCGTTTTATTTCTGGCGGTATTTCTGTTGCCCGGCTGGCTGATCGCCGGTATCCAGCGTTGCCGCGGGCCCCGCGTGCTCCTGGCGCTGGGATTTTCCTATGCCTTGGCGGCGCTGAACCTGCTGGTGCTGCAGACGTTGCATACGCCGCCGTCTCTTTTCACGCCCTTGCTGGCCGCGGAAATTGCGGCGCTGTTGCTCCTGGCCGGCTGGCGCCGGCGGAGCACAAGCCGGCCCCGGCCGCCTGGGCGCGCCTGGGCAGCCCTGGGCCCCGGCCTGATTGTGCTGGCGTCGGTGGCCGCCTATTTGCTGTGGGCCGGCCCATACCTGGAAATTCCCGCCGATGCCTGGGAACATCTGCGCCGCATCCAAACGCAGATGGAGATTCTGCGGGACAACGATTTCGGGCCGGCCAAAAAATGGCAGTTGTGGACCACCCAGGGGCAGGTCTGGTACTTGCTGCAGGCCATGCTCTGCCGGTGGAGCGGATTGAAAGTGCTGGATGCCGCACCCTATGCTGTTGTAATGAACAGCCTGGCATGGACGGCGGGAATTTACCTGTTCGGCTTGAAATTGTTTGCGCCATTGCGGCGCGGGCGGCGGACGAAGGCCATGGCGGCGGCGCTGGCAACCCTGTTTTATACGGTGTCCTTCGGAGTCAGCGTGTTCGCCTATATGCGTTATTATCCGCTGGCGCCGACCATGTTGTCCTACGTAATTTACCTGGCCGCCATGATTTTCGTGATGGATTTATTGCGCCAGGACGCCTGGCGGTGGCGCCTGGCCTGGCCGCCGGCGCTGTTTTTCGTGGTCTTGAACGCAACGCATACGCAGGAAGCCTTGTTTGTTTTTTTCATGGCTTGGAGCGTCAGCCTGGCGGAAACCGTCCGGCGCTGGCCGGCCCTCCGCGCGGCAGCCTTACGCCGGCCGGCGGGAGTCCTGGGCCTGGCCGCGCTGCTGACCTGGCTGGGCTTGTTTATCTGGTCGCATGCCCGTCCGTTGTCGCCATACTGGGTTTACGGGGCCGTGCCGATTGAAAACCTGCTGCCGTTCCTGCGCGGCATGCTGGTGCAATCGCCGACGGCGCATTTCTATCCCGTCGTCGCGCTGTGGGGCTTGTGGGTCTATTTTCTGTTTGCCCGGCATTGGCGCGAATTCGCGCCAATGCCGCTGATCATGGCGGGCATGGCCATGCCGCTGCTGACGGTGTTCAATCCGGTCACCATGGATATCATGCTGCGGCATTTGCCCGATCCGACGGCGCTGTACCGGTTCAATTACCTGCTGCCGTTGCCGTATGTGGCCGCCTGGTGCGCCGTCCGCCACAGGCCGTGGGCGGCGGGCGGCGGCCGGCGCGGGCGCCGGCTGGCGGGCGCGGTGGTTTGGGCGGGATTGATTTTGTTTTTGTGCCCGGTGCATTGCGGGTATTTCGATTCCAGTTACAGCCGGTGGCCGACCTTGCGGAAAGTCAGGCCGGAGAATGACTGGCGTCACTGGCAGGATATGCTGGCCATGTTGCGGTCGCAGCCCGAGAGCGCCATCATCACCGATCCGGTGACGGCTTACATGCTGCGCGGCGCCACGCGCCATTTCATCCGCGGACAGCGGTTCGATTACACCGAGTTTGCCTGGTGGCTGCGGCCGGAAATACCGGATTTGAATCTGGATCAAATCCGGCATTACCTGGACCGGGACCGGCGCTGGCTGCTGGTGATGAACCTGCGGGATGGCGCCGTGAGCGAGTCCGGCAGGCTTTCCGGGCATTGGCCGGCCAATGTTTTAAAGCTCGGACGCTACTACGCGCCGCGGACCGTAAAATGGGTGGAGGCGCGGCCCGAAAGCTTCCGCCTGCTTTGGGAGCGGGATCGGGTGCGGGTGTACGAGGTCAAGTTGACGCCCGGGCATCCATGATGCGCTCGTAGAGCGACTGCAGCCGTTCGATCGTGCGGCGGCCGTCGAAATCGGCGGCGCGGCGGCGGGCCTGCTCCCGCAGGCGGCCGCGCAAGTCCCCGTCATCCAGCAGGCGCGCCAGTTGCGCGGACATGCGCGGGATGTCGCCCGGCGGAAACAGGAGCGCCGTCTCGCCGTCGGCGAGAATCTCGCCCTGGCCGTCGGCGGTGGAGGCGGCGATGGCCTGGCCGGCCGCCAGCGCTTCATAAAGGGTGTTGGGTGTGCCTTCCATCCGGCTGGGAAAGAGCTGGATGTCGAACGCCCGCATGACCCGGCGGGCGTCCGGACGGAATCCCAAGAAGACCGCCTGCCCGGCGATGCCCAGCGCCGCGGCCTGCTGTTTTAACGGTTCCAGGTGGCTGCCGTCGCCGACAATCCACAATTGCCAGTCGCGGCGTTGCCGGCGCGCGAGGGCCTGCATGGCGTCGGCATGGCCCTTGTGCGGCTCCAGGCGGCCGACGATGCCGATGATCCTGGTTTCCGGGCCGGCATGGTGTTCGGCGCGCAGGGCGGCCAGCCACGCCGGGTCAGCCGGCGGCATATCGTCCAGCATGATGCCGTGGTAAAGCACCTGGATCGCGTCGGCGGGGATATGCCGCTGGCGGATACAGAATTGCCGGGTGGATTCGGAAACCGCGAGCGCGTAACGGGTGCGCGGCCCCAGGAGGCGCTCCACCGGCCGCTGGTACCAGGGCACGCGCCCGTAATTGCAGCGTTCGTGCACGATCGCCGGCAGGCGCAGCCAGTGTCCGGCCAGCCGGCCCCAGGTGCAGGCGCCGTAACCGTGGGCGTGAATGATGTCCACGCGTTCGCGGCGCAGCAGCCGGAGCAGGGCCGTCAGGTTGCGCGGATCCATCTTGCCGTATCCCAGAAAGAGCGGCTCGATGCCCGCGGTCCGCATTTGTTCCGCGGCCTTGTCCGGCCCCTTGCGGCTGCATAAAAGCACGCGGAACCGTGTTTGATCGAAGGCCGGCAGCCACCATTGAAAGGCGCGCGCCACGCCGTGCAGCGAAGCTTCCTTGCCGCCGAAATGCTCGCAGAGTTGGAGGACGGTGATCACAAGAGGATGTCTTTGGTCAAGGCGCGCGCGCGTTCGATATCCTCGCAGGAAATGGCGACGATCCCCGTCGCGCCTTCGCGGCGGATCAGGCGGGCGGAACGCATATTAATGCCGGCTTCGCTAAAGCGTCGGGCGATTTGCGCCAGCGCGCCCGGCCGATCCGCCACTTTCACGAGGATGGTCTCCTCTGTGACGGCGTGAAACCCGGCATTGGCCAGGGCGCGCAGGGCGGCGTCGCATTGATCCACGGCCATGGTGATGACCGCGGTCTCGCCGATGCATTCGGAATCAATGGATTCGATGTTAACATTGGCCGCCGCCATTTTTTCGGCGACGTCGGCCAGCAGGCCGGCGTGGTCCTTGGCGATGATGGTGATTTGTTTCATGACATTGTGCTCTGTAAATCCCCGCAAATGCGGTCCACCATGGCCGGGGTTACATGCGGCATGGTGATGATGTGCGCGCTCTCATGCTGCACGGCCAATTGCCAGCGTTGGATGAAATCCATGGGCGGGCGTGGAAAGACCACGGTGATGGAATGGGGGTGCCGCCAGGCCGGCACGCCCATGGCCTGGAATTGTTCCACGGCATAAGCGGCGACGCGCAGGCAGGCGTCAATGCGCGCCCGGAAACCCGCCCGGCCTAAGGCGCGGAACTGACACCAGAGAAACAGCGGCGTGATGCCGTTGCGCGAGCCGCTGACAGTGGTGTCCATGGTACCGATGTATTCAATGTTCCGGGAAATCCGGTCCACCAACTCCTTGCGGGCCATGACAATGCCGCAGGGAATTGGCGAACCGATCATCTTGTGGCCGCTGACGGAGAGACTGTTGATGCCGGCGCGGAAATCGAAGGGCGGGGGATCGTCCACGAACGGCAGGATCATGCCGCTCAAAGCCGCGTCGGCGTGGATGTAATATTCCTTGATGGCCAGGTTGCGCAGGATGTCGTTGATGCCCGCCAGGTCGTCCACCGCGCCCTTCATGGTGGTGCCGATATTGGCGAAAATGATCGGGGGCACGTCCCGGTGAATTTTAAGCGACTCCCGCAAATCCTCCAGGTCCATGCGCCCGTCCGGCTGGCTGCGGATCATGACATTGCGCACGTGCAACATGCGCAAAACCTTACTGACGGAGTAATGCGTGTCTTCCGAGTAATAGACAATGCCTTCGGGATAAACCTCGCGCGCCAGGTAAATGCCGTATAAATTGCCTTCCGTGCCGCCATTGGTGACATAGCCCCAGATTTTACCTGGCGGCGCATGCACCATCTGCCCGTAGATTTCCAGCACTTCCCGTTCGAACCGTTGCGTGTTGAGATGATAATTGCTCGCCATGAACGGATCGCCGACATTGTTGATCGGGAAGGCGAGAAACCGGAAGAGCGGGGTGTAATCGAAGTCGGCATTGCAAGGGTAGCCGGCAAAACACTGCCGGGCGGTTTGCAAGTCCGCGAACAGGCGGTCCAATTCAACGTGGTCCGCGGCGGATATATTGGGCTGATGCTGCATGTTTGCGCCTTGGGGTGAAAATTGTCAAAGTATGCCGGAAAGCCGCCGATGGTTCAAGGCAAAAACTGCGGTTTTCTGCTTGACGTCCCTGATAAATGGGCGGATACTTTACCCAAAAAGTTGAAATGACGTTTTTTGGTTTATGCGGGTGTTTGATATTGGACAATTAAATTTGCCGGAAGACGGCACTGGCAGGGAGGCGTAAATGAAAGCTGGACGTTATCGGCGGTCCGGTCAGTCCATGACGGAGTACATCATCATTGTGGCCGTGATTGCGTTGGCGGCGCTGGCCGTGTTCGGTCTGTTCGGCGACCGGATTCGCGCCATGGTCGGCGGCGCGGTGGTGGATCTGGGCGGCGATGAAGGCGAAGTCGAAGAGGCTACCGAGGTTGAATCCACCGAGTACTTGAAGACCCTGGGTACAGACTAATGCTGAATTGTGAATAATCAGACAAGGCGGCCTGCGGCCACAATCTGCCGTCGCAAAAGCTATGGCAGACGCAGTCCGGCAGTGGCCGGGCCGCGTCGAAAGTTTGCCGCCCTCCGGTGTGGCGGTGCAAGCCACAAGTGAAAGTGTAGTTTGATCCGGAACCAATCCGAAATCATCCGCCCGTCTCTGCCGGACTGGCTGCATCCGGTTGCTGCTGGACAAGCTTTCACATGTCGCCTGCACCTGCACCGTGCCTAAGGTTTATCATTCAACCTTCATAATTCATAATTAATTTGAAATGGCACGCCATGGGCGGTAACGCCCCGGCGTGCCATTGCCTATGGACATGACGCCCAATGTGCTCAAGCGGGCCGGATGCAGCGGCCAATCGCTGGTGGAATCCTGCGTGGTGATCGGGATCATCTGCCTTTTTCTCATGGGCTTGTTTCAGTTGTCCCAGCTTTACATGGCGCGCGAGAGCCTGATGTATGCCGCCGGCCGCGGCGCGCGCGCCCGCACGGTGGGATTCAACGATTTCATGGTGCATAAAACCGTGCGCGTGGCCGCCATTCCCGCTGCCGGCCGCATGCTGGACCGGCCGGACACCGTCAACAGCCCGTCCGCGCAGCGCAATTTCGAGCGCGCCCGTATTCCGCTCTATCTTGCCGAGGGACATTATGGGCGTTTGTCCGCCATCCTGGATTATACCAACTGGACGGAACTCGGCCACAGTGTGATTGACCTGGGCGGGCCGCAGTTGGATTGCCGCGTGCGGCTGGATTTCCCGGTCCAAACCCCGGTCTTCCGGGCCTTTTACCGCGGTGAGACCGTGCCGTTATCCGGCAGCGCGACGCTGGAAAATCATTACCCGCTGTATTTGCGGGATATGGATGCGCCGTGAGATGCGCCTCCCCGCCGGCGCCGGCGCGCAAGGCGCGGCTCGCGCTGGCGGCGCAGCGCGCCCTGCCGTAGGGTTGTGAGTGCAAGCTCGTGTTAGAGTTTGAAGGTTTTAAGGTTTTACGCAAGAATACCGAACGCTGAACACCATGTCGGACCGTCATTCCAGTCAAATCCCGCCGCCTGCCGCCGCGCATGCGCCGGCCAAAAGCGGGCAGGTGCTGGTGTTCCTGCTGATGGCGCTGGTGATCATCACCATGGTCATCCTCTGGCATGTGGATTTGAATGCCATCCTGCATTTGAAATCCCGGACGCAGAATGCCGGCGATGCCGCGGCCCTGGCCGCCGCGCGCTGGCAAGGCCTCACGCTGAACCTGGTCGGCGACTTGAACATCATGCAGGCCCTGGCCTTGTCGGGCGGCGACACGAATGCCGCCGGGCAGATCGCGGAAATGCAGGCGCGGTTGCGTTACATGGGGCCGCTGGTGGGGCTGGCGGCGGCGCAGCAGGCCGCCAAGCATAACGGCATTTTTGTCAACGCCGCGTTCAGCGCCGCCCTGCAGGAACATGCGGATGAAGTCCGCGCAGTTTACATGGATGCCGCCGGCGGTTTCGCCGAGCCCTGGCCCGGCTGCTGGGACGCCTATGCCGGCGTCCTGGAGGCGCTGGCCGGGGAAGGCCTGGCGGCGGCGCCGGACAATACCCGGCGGTACAACGACTACAATGGCGATCATGTGCTGCTGGACCCCAGTTTTTACGACGCCATCGCGGGCCAGGATTGGTGCTGGTTCAAGTGGTATAACCTGGCTTTGCTGCGGTTTTACACGGACTACACTTATTGGCCGGCGCTGCCGCCGCGCGTCCCGCCGGAAACGCCGGCGGACAGCGAAATCTTCGGATTGGGATTGAGCGCGGTGCAGGCCGTGTTGCCCGGCGGCGCCGCCATGCTCACCAATCTGAACGAACTGGTTGACGAGCGCGATTTAAGTTCCGCGTCGGTCACTACGGCGGCGCTGGCCTTTGCCGCCACCTGGACGACCTATGATCTCGCCCGGTGGACGGCCTGGACGGCCCTGGCGGCATCCAATAACTTTCCCATCCGTCCGCTGGCCCCCCGCCCGGAATACGATTATGCCGGCGCGGATGCCGTGGCGCGGGTGGTTGCGGAAACGGCGCGCCTCACCCCGCGCGCCGGCGCCAGCGCGGTCAATTGGACCGCCGCCGCCAAGCCGTTCGGCTACCTGGAGACGGCGGACGGGCCGGAACGGCCGGACTACGCCGGCCTGGTCCTGCCGGCTTTTCATCATGTCCGGCTGGTGCCCGCGGATGCCGCGTCCGGCCCGGCCGGCGGCGCCTATGACATGGCCTGGCGGGAACATATTACAGTGCATCTGCCGGCTTACATCCGCGACGGGCTGCGGGGCCTGGACGCGGATTGCTGGTATTGCCGGCAATTGGAGCAGTGGGAAGACGACGACTTCCGCGAGGACGGCCTCGATTGGCTGGAAGAACGGGATGAAGACGGCGAATTGCTCCACCCCTGTTATACGGTTACCGGGCCCGGCGGGCCGGGCGGCGGCACGCGGCGGGGGCATTGAAACACTGATGAAGTCTGCAACCCAATTGGGAGCCGGAGCGCCCACCGCCCCGGAAATCATATGATGCAAACCAGCAAAAGGCATGCCGGCCAGGCGATGGTGGAACTGGCGGTGGGGCTGGTGGCCATGATAGTGCTGCTGGGAGCGCTGATTCAGATTGGCCGGCTGGTGCAGGCGCGTTCGCGCACCATGATGGAAGCGCGGGCCGCCGCCGGCGCGCTGGGCCTGGCGGCCACCAATGTGGCGGGAGCGCTGGGCGGCGATTATATATATAACTGGCATGCCGGCCGCGACGGCCGCGCTTACACCCGGGACGATGTGCCCCTGGCCGCCACCGGCGCCGCGGCGGCCGTGCAGGCGGCAGTGGCCGCTTCGGGCATGGCGGGCGTGCCCGCGCCGCCGGCCAATCCGTTCAACGGCCTGGCGGCGGGCGTCCATCCGGCGCAGGATTTCGCCCTGGTTCACGGCGCGGAATCCGAATCCGTGGAGGTGCTGCCGGTGGTCCGCCAGCTGGTTTATAATGATGATGCTATCGCCGTTTCCAGCAGCGCCTGGCTGGTCTGGATGGAGGGGATTTATTGACGCGGATGATGCCCGCAATCCGGGCTAACCTCAGATTGTCGAATGATGATCTCCGAATAATGAAGGGGCGGGCATTTGTTGACTTTGATATTCTGCGGTTTATCATTTGTCAATTTGCGGTTAAACTTTGGGCATGGTTCAAAAACATGCCTTTTTGGGTAACAGAAGGCAGTATACGCCTGTCACGCATGAATGCGCAAGAATTTGATCGGACTTGGGCGGGATTATGGTCGTTCAAGCCGCGCGCTTGAACATTTCAAACCCCAGCAATTCCAGCCAGTGCGGATGAGTTTTGCCGGATAGTAATTCGGCGGGACTTTTATCAACGCGCTCGGGATGTTCACTGCGCAGGAATCGCCGATGGTTGAAGAAGAAACGGAGTAGGTCCAGATAGCCGTTTCCGATCTGGCGGCGCAGGAAAAAGTAGCGCCGGAGACGGCTGTTGATGTTCTCAATAATGGAGCTGGCGCGGACAACGCCGGCGATGATTTTCCGGACGCTTTGCTCCGCGGCGCCTGATTGTTCATCTGATTGTTCACACGGAATATCATCAGCAATGTGGTCCTGGTCGGACGCGCGTTCCTTGATGCGCTGATTAAAGAGCCGGCGCATATCGGATGGATCCAAGTTGAGTTCGTTGGCGGATGCAATGAGCCTATCGTCTATTTCCTGCGCAAAGGCCAGGAGCAGGTCGCGTTGGTTTTCCAACATGACACGCACCGGCTGGATTCTGTGCGGACGCAGATGTTCTCTTTGCCGCAACGATTCAATCACGAAATCCAACAGTTGCCGGCGGGTGTCAACGTTGCCGCCCGCCAGAGAAAGAATATCGTTGCGCAGCCATCCGGCCAAGGTGCTTATATCATCGGCCAGATTGATAGCCGCGGCTTCGGCCTGACCGGCCACGGCGAGACGTTTCGAGTATTTGTTGCCATTGCCTTTTCTTTTTGCTTTGGTCATTTTTGCCTCCGTTTTTTCGAGAGCCGACATTGCGCCGAATGCGCGATTCTCCAGATATACCGTCAGTCGCCCCATATCCAAGAGTGCGTGAAACACATCTCCCCGGCATGGAATATCCGGCCATGCCAGCGTTTGCCCGGCTCGGAGTCCCAAGCCGCCGTCGGCAACAGTGTAATCCGGCTGAAGGCCTTTGTCGCCGAGCTCCATCAGCCGCAATGCCCATGTGTCGCCATCGCGCGAGTTTTCCAGACTCAAAAGATAGCAATATGTGGAATCAGCGTCCGCGCCGACCAATACCGGCTGCCGCGCCTGGAATATTTCATCATGGGCGCCGACTCTGACAGACTCCAAACGCTCGTTGGCGTTAACGGTTTTAGCTTTGCCAACGGCATCCATAAGCGTGTTATGCACGGAGCCAATGGAAATATCGAAGTCCAGCAGGTCGCGCATGAACTCCACCACGCCCCGGAATGAGCTGTGACAGATTAAAACCAGACCGAGAACGGCTTTACGGAGCCATGCCTTTGTCACCGGCAGATAAAACAAGACCTCCTCGTCGGGGAATTTGTCGTCGAACGCTTGGTCTAAAATATTGTTCGCTTTTGCCGATTGCCGATACACAAACTTCCGGCTGACACCGCTGGCGGCGGCCAGCCGTGAGACCGGTGTTTTCCGCGACAACGCCGCGACAGCCAATGCCTGGCGCGCGCGCGGCGGCAGATTTTTTGCGGAAGACGGACAATCTCTTGACGCAGTCAACATGGGCATGTCTCCTCAAGCGTGTGATTTGCGCCGTTGGCGCGATTTAGTTTTCACGGCAATTCCGCGACGGAACTTTTTCAGATTGGAATCTGAAATCCTCTGAACAAGTTTTTTCAACTTCCGATAATCCTCCGCCGCCCGGCGGGCTTCCGCTTCCATGCTTTTCGGCACGTGCAGCCCCATGCTCCGGCCTTTGTGCTTGTAGGTGAAAGTCAAAGCGGTATGGCGGAACCGAGAATTTTTAGCGCAGCGGCATGTGGGTTTGCCGCACTGGACACGGGTTTTGCAAAGCGAGGCTTTGATAAGGCCCTGGCAGGATGCCAGCGCCATGGCGCGGGATTTTGGTTTCGATTCGGCGATGCGTGTAGCGGACATGGGGCAACTCCTTTCTGATTAGATTATTACAACAAGACACAAGATACAAAAAAAACGCCGCGGCGTCAACATTTTTCTAAAAAAATATTAAATTTTTCTTCTTGTCGTAACCGATTGAATATCAACGAATTACCCCCCCCCGGTTTTCCGCGTTTTTTTTACTTGACAGCGGACGTCCAATGCGGCTATTCTTACGCCAGTTTTTTGGGGGAATTGTCTTTCAAAAAAACAGGTTGGAGAAACGCGGGGGTTCGGGGGAATGGCGGCAGCGCTCCCGGCGGAGCTTGGCAGTCCACAGCCTGAACAACCCGCATAAACGAATGGTGATTTTGCGGGAAACACCGGACGATTTTACCGGAAAAGTGTTACCCGAAAATGAACCAGGCCAAACTTTGCTTGTTTTTATGGCAGTGCTTCAGGGATAAGGCGCAAATGCAACGGGGCCGGATATTTTTAATCTGCCTGCTGGGCATGGGGCTGGTTGCCGGGCCGGCGGCCAGCCGCGTGTTCTGGCGGCGCACCGCATCCGGCCCGGCGGTTTTGGATAGCCTGCCGGGCTGGCGGACGGTGTATCGGGCGGATGTCCGCATCAACGGCCGGCCCGGCGCGCTGCATATTGCCGCCTGCGATGAGGCGGCGCCGGCGGCGGCGGAACGGTTGCGCGGCGCCTGGCGCGGCGGCGCTCCAGCGTTCCAGCAGGGCGCGGGCATCAGCACGGGAACGGCCCGCGCCGCCGGCCGGGTCAGTCGTTTTTTGTTGCTGGAAATGCCGAATACGGCTACAACTTTGGTCTTTGTGCTGGAGCAGTCGGAGGAAGATTACCGCGCATCGCTCGCGCCGCCGGGCGCCGCCGGCCTGGCCGGCTGGCCGGTGTACCCCGGCAGCCTGCCGCGGCTGCGGGTGGAGAATGGGGCGACGGGGGCGGGTCTGGCCGTCATGACGGCGGGCGCCAGCGCGGCGGCGGCGGCGGACTTTTACCGGGAGGCGCTCGCGGCGCGCGGCTTCCAGCCGTTGTTGCCCGAGCCGTCCGGCGGGCGGGATCGAAGTTTGCTGATTTACGGCAAGGGGCGGGCGCTGTGTTGCGTGCTGGCCAGTGAAGGCGGCGGGCCGGCGCAAAGCACCATAACTTTATTGTGCAGAAACCTGGAGATGGATTGACGCTGGCAATGAATCGTTGTTTAAGCGCGGTGTTGGCTGGTATTTTACTGGTGACGAATGGCTGGAGCGCGGCGCGCGACGACTTGCAGGCGCTGGTGTCCGCCGCCATGGAGTGGAATCCGCGGATCAGGGCGGCCGTCTGTCAGCAGGAACAGGCCGCCGCCGACCGCGCCGGGCTGCGCGGCTTCTTCGATCCGCAGCTTTCGGCCGGCGGCGAATACCTGGATTCGGTTTACGGCCGGCGCGAGACCCTGCTGCAGGCCGGTGTGCATGCGCCGGTGGGCCCCGGCGTCTACCTGGACGCCGCCGTGGAAGAGCGTTTTTTCGACCAGATGGGCGATGTGGATTCGACCAGCCTGGAATACGACCGCCTGATTCAAAGCCGGGTCTGGCTGGGATTGAATGTGCCCCTGCTGCAGGACCGCGGCTGGCGGCAGTGGCGGTTGGAGGATTTGCAGGCGCGGCACGCGGTGGCGGCGGCGGACCGGCAATTGCTGGCAGTGCGGCAGGAAGTGCGCCGGGAAGTCGAGCAGCAGTATTTCACGCTGATCGAAGCCCGGGCTTCGATCAACGTCGCCAAATCGGCCGCCGAGCGCGCGGAGAAACTGCTGCGCGAAGCGGAAGCCATGGTCAGCGTGCAGGCGCTGCCGGAATACCAGGTGTATGCCGCGCGTTCCGCGGCGGCTTTGCGCCAGGAGGAAGTGCTGGCAGCCCGCCAGAATTACGATGCCGCCGTGCTGGTGCTGAACTCGCTGGTCGGAGCGCCCGTCCCCCCCGCGCTGTCGGACCCGGCCCTGGAAGATTTAATTGACTGGGCCATGGCGTTGCGGCTGCCGGAGCAGTACCGCCTGGCCCAAATCCTTTCCGCGCGCGGCAACTACGCCCGGATCATGTCGCAGATCGAGGCGGACCGCGCCGCCCGCGACCTGGCGGAAGACCAGTTGCGGTCCCGGTTGAGCCTGGTGCTGGAAACCACCCTGCAGGGGGAGGACCCCGACGACCTGGCGGCCACCGGCCGATACCTCAGCGCGCGCAATGCCGGCGTGCTGGCCGGCGTGGTGTGGAGCCGTCCCTGGGGCTACCGCGCGGAAAAAGCCCAGGTGCGTGTCAAAACCGCCCAACTGGCTGAGCAGGGCGAGTCGCTGCGGCAGGCGGAGTTGACGATTGCCACAGAACTGGCGGTGGCGCATAAGCGGTTTGCCTCCGCCCACGGGCGGTTGCGGGAGGCGTCGGCCGCGGTGGCCGCCGCCCAACTGGCGCTGGACTCCGAGGATGAGCGTTTCCGCCTGGGCGAAGGGCGCAGCCGAAATGTGCTGGATGCGCAAAAAGACTTGACGGACGCGTTAAAACGGCAAATAGTAGCAGGCGTGGAATTATTGCGCGCTTATTATGCGTTTGATTTCGCCGCCGGGTACAGCCTGGCGGACGCCGAGGAATTATGATGACGAGATTGCGGAATTTATTCGGTTTCGGCGAGGACCGGGATGATGATTTGCAGCCGCCGCTGGAAAACTCCATCCTGCCCGATCACCAGCGCGACAAGCTGGAGCGGGATATCCAGATCCTGGAGGATGAATACGGCCTCAAGGAAAAGCAACTGCACAAGGAGGCGGAGCGCCAGGTGCAGGATGCCGCCAAGGATTCGCTCAAGCAGATGCACGTGATCCAGATGGGGCGCTGCCCGCATTGCGGCGAGCACTTGAGCGAGCATATGTTCGCCGCCATTTGCGAATCCTGCGGGTGGAATACCTTCGACGTACCGCGCACCGGCCCGATCAAGGTGCATTTGAAGGACCATGCCACCGTGCTGGACGCCCAGCGCTGTTACGTGACTTCGGCCGGGGATGTCTTTGTGGTCAATAACGATGTGGTCACCGCGCGCCTGCTCAAGGGGGCGGTGGATTGGATCGAGTACCCCTGGTCGTCCGAGGAACTGGACCAGCGCTACAAGGCGACGCTGGAGCGCCTGCACATCACCTGCGGCTGGTGCAACAGCAAGGTGGATCCCTCCAGCGAAGGCTTCCATATGGTGCACGTGGCTTTCGGCGCCAGCCAGGAGCGCTATGTGTTTTGTTCGGACGCCTGTTACGAGGCTTTCCGCAAGATGTACCCCGCCCGCGTGCATCGCAATTGTTACGAACGCAAATGCTCGGAATGCAATCTGTGCGTGAAGCGGTACGATGACGACGAGGATGGCAGCATGCGCCTGATTGCCAAGGACCTGCTGCGTTTCAAGGCTTTTAGAAAACAGCAATCGGGTTAATCGAATATGGGCGTGGTGCATACTCCCGGGCCGGGCCGGCCCATGCCGCTGCCGGCCAAAACGCGACGCTGGCTGGCGCGCCGCATGTTGCTGCGGCTGGGCGCGGCGCTGGTGCTGGTGGCCATCGCCGGCTGGTTCATCCGCGTGCCGCGCGTGGTCTGGGCCAACGGCAATGTGATTTCCGAGGAATACGCCGAAATCCGGCCCGCCGTGGCCGGCACGGTGCAATCCATCGCGGCGCATTCAGGCGACCAGGTGCGGCGCGGCGACCTGCTGGTGCAGTTGGATAATGCCGAGGCGCTGGCCACCCTGGAGGAGGCGCGGCGCCAGATGCACAAGGCCGAAGCGGAGTTGACGCGGCGCGAGGCGGAAGTCGCCGAGCAGAAACGCCGCCGGGCCGAAGATATGGCGGTGGTGGACCTGCGCCTGCAGAATGCGCGCAGCCGCCTGGCCCGCATCAAGGAATTGCTCAGCCGCGGGCTGGTGGCCGGCAGCGCCCTGGAGGACGAACAGTTGAAGGTGGACCTGATCCAGGCCGAGTTGGAATCGCTGCGCCAGCAGGATATGAGCGTTTATGACAAGGAATTGGCCGTGGTGCGGGAGGAACTGGCGGCCCGGCGGGAGGCCGTCACGCGCGCCGAAGCCGCCGCGCAGGCCCGCGCTATCCGCGCGCCGATTGACGGCCAGGTGCTGCGCTACGAATTCGTCACCGGCGAAATGGTCCGGCCCGACGTGGTGCTGATGGAAATTTTCGGCGGCGAGGGGCAGGTGCTGAAACTGCGGATACCCGAGCGCCATGCGGCGCGCGTGAAGGCCGGCGACCCTTATCGCGCGCGCCTGGCCTCCTACGGCGGCTTGCGGGACATCTGGTTCCGGGGCGAGGTCCAGCATCTGCGCAATGTGATTCAATACGAAGGCGCATCCGGTTACCGGGTGGCTTACTGCAGTTTCGATCCGCAAGGCCGGGGCGTGCCGCCCGGCGCCACGGCTGAAGCGCGGGTGTATTGCGGCCGCACGCGGCTTTGGCTGTTCCTGCTGGGTCTGGAATAAATCCGCCGCCGTGCCGGCGCGCCATGCCAGGCAGCCGCGCCGCAACCTTTTTCATGACGCCCCCCGGAAAATCCGAGCTGGCGCAGGTGATGGAATTCCTGCGGCCTTATCGCGTGCGCCTGGTGCAAATGCTGCTGTTGACCACGGCGCTTTCGATCCTGGCCATGCTGCCGCCGCTGTTGACCCGGGCGTTCATTGACCGCGTGGTGGAAGGCGGCCATCGGAATCTGTTCCTGCCGCTGAGCGTCGGTCTGTTGCTGACGCCGCTCCTGGTGGCCGTGGCCGGTTTCCTGCAAACGCAGGGGATCGCCTATATCGGGCAGCGCTTTGTTTTCGACCTGCGCTGCGCCTTGTACCGGCACTTGCTCGCCATGTCGCTCCGCTTTTTCGGCCGGCACAGCACGGGGATGCTCTTGAACCGGCTGATGGGCGATTCCGGCGTTGTGGCCAACATGCTGTCCGCCCAGACCATCGGCATTCTGTCCGACCTGGTCTGCTCCTCCTTCGCGCTGGTGGTGACTTTCGTCATCAACTGGCGCCTGGCGCTGGTGATCGCCCTGGTCGTGGTCATTTTCCTTGTCAATTACCATTACAACATCCGGCGCATCCGCGAGGCGTCCTGGCAGTACAAGCGCTCCTACGACCGCATGTCCGGCGGCGTGCAGAACCGGCTCGTGGCGGGCCTGACGGTCAAAAGTTTCGGCGCCGAGGAGCGCGAGCAGGATGCGTTCGAGGGCGACTCCGCGGAAAGCGCCGTGCTGCACCAGAACGCCGGCTTCGCCGGGAACGTCTTCCAGCAGAATACGGCCCTGATCCAGAATCTCGGACGGGCCATCCTGTATTTCATGGGGTGCGCCATGGTGCTCCGCGGCGACATGACTTACGGCGATGTGCTGGCCTTCACCACCTACGCCATGCAGTTGCTGGGGCCGGCCGTGCGGTTTTCGGAACTGGCGCGCCCCCTGCAGGATGTGCGGATCGCCGTGGAACGCATCATGGAGCTCTACCGCCAGCAGCCGGAAGTGCGGGACGATCCGGCGGCCGCGCCGCTGCCGTCCGCCATCCGCGGCCGCGTGGACTTCGAGAAGGTGGATTTCCATTACAACCCCGGCCAGCCGGTGCTGCGGGAATTCACCTTGCGGGTGAACGCCGGCGAGACCGTGGCGCTGGTCGGCCCCACCGGCTGCGGCAAGAGCACGGTGATGCTTTTGCTGATGCGGTTTTTCGACGTGTGCGGCGGGAGTTTGAAAATTGACGGCCGCGATGTGCGCGGCATCCGGCTCCGCGATTTGCGCGCCCAGTTCGGCGTGGTGCTGCAGGAGCCGCTGCTGTTTAACGTCAGCATTGCCGACAACATCCGCTATGCCCGACCCCGCGCCACCCCGGCGGAAATCGAAGCGGCGGCGCGCGTGGCGGAAATCCACGACTTCATCGCCACGCTGCCGCAAGGCTATCAAACCATGCTGGGCAGCGAGGGCCTGCAGTTGTCGGTGGGACAGAAACAGCGCCTGACCATCGCGCGCGCGGTGCTGACCGATCCGGCGATCCTGATCATGGACGAGGCGACCAGTTCGCTTGACAGCGACTCGGAACGCGCCATCCAGACGGCGCTGCGGCGGGTGCTGCGCAATCGCACGGCCTTCATCGTGGCGCACCGGTTGAGCACCATCCGCGACGCCCACCGCATCATCCTGATCCGCGCCGGCAGGATTATCGAGAGCGGCAGCCATGCAGAACTGATGGCCCTGCCGGACGGCGCCTACAGCGCGCTTTACAACCGCCATGTCGCCAAAGGGGTAATTGATGATTAGGGTGAAATTATCCCACCGCCGGCGCAACCTTGAGTTCCGTCCGGTTTACCGGCCCCGCGACCGCAAGGTCGGGGAAGCGGCGCTGTTCTGGCGGTTCATCCGCAATTACCTGCTGCCCTACCGCCGGATTATCCTGCTCTGCGTCCTGCTGGCGGCGCTGGATAGTTGCGGCTCGTTTTACCTGATCGCCTGGTATACGCGGGTGGTGGTGGACAAGGTGCTGGTGGTCCGCCCCGCGGCCGCGCCGCCATCCACCGCCGCCGGCTTGCACGAAGAGCCGCAAGCTTTCGCCCCGTTGAACGCGGCCGACCGCCGCGGCCAGCACCAGCCGCGGGTCGGCCTGCATCGCGCGCTGGAAACGGCGCCCCTGGCCGGCGGACGGCCGCCGCGCGCCGGCATGCTGCTGGCGGGTTTGTTTGTCCTCTACCTGCTGACCATCCTGGCGGGCAACCTGATTAACCGCCTGGCTATCCGGCACCGCATCATGGTCGGACGGCGGATCACCAACCGGCTGCGGGACGATATGCATGAACACGTGATCCGCCTGAGCGTTTCCGCGCAGTCGGCGCATACCCCCGGCCGCCTGATGGCCCGCATCCTCTCCGATGTCGAAGCGGTGCAGGAATACATGTTGACGCTGATCATCAACGCTTCCAGCCAGTTGATCATGGTGCTGGTCGGCATGTTGCTGCTGGCGCTGATTGACGGGCGGATCGCCCTGATGGTGCTGGCGATCATGCCGCTGTATGTCATCATCTACCGCGTGGCGCGGCCCCACTTGCGCCGCAACAACCAGGAATTGCGCCATACCAACGCCTGCCTCTACGGGCTGGTATCGCAGAAACTGGACGCCATCCGCCTGATCCAGTCCGGCAACCGCGAGAAACGCGAATTGCTGGCATTCTTCCGGCTGGTCAGCTGCTACCTGCGCGACAGCCTACACCAGGCCTTCCTCGGCTCGTTGAGCGGGCGCCTGGCGGAATTAGTGCGCGCCCTGGGGACGAATGGCGCGGTTTTCATCTACGGGATGCAGCAGGTGCTGGCCGGCCGGATCAGCCTGGGGGGAATGCTGTACGCCTATGCCACGGCCGCCTCCCTGTTTTCGCCCGTGCTGGCGCTCAGCCGCCTGAACATGGTGGTGTCCAACCTGCTGGTTTCCCTGCAGCGGCTGGCGGAGATCATGGACGAGCCGGCAGTGATCGCCGACGCACCCGATGCCCGGGACCTGGCTTTGCCCCTGCGCCACGGGATTGAAATCTCCGGCCTGCAGTTTGGGTATGACGCCCGGCAGCCGCCGGTGTTGCGCGGGCTTGACCTGTTTGTGCCGGCTGGAACCTGGATGTGCATCATGGGTCCCAGCGGATCGGGGAAAACCACCCTGTTGTATCTGCTGGCCCGCCTGCTGGAACGCACTGGCGGCGCCATTCTGCTGGATGGAACACCGCTGGAAAAAATCCGGCTGGAAGCCCTGCGCCGGCAAGTGGCGCTGGTGCCGCAGGAACCGCAGATCATCAGCGGCACCGTGCGCGATAACATCTGTTACGGACGGCCCGGAGCCGAACCGGGCGAAATCATGGCCGCCGCCCAAGCCGCCGAGTTTCACGACTTTGTCATTTCCATGCCCGTGCAATACGAAACTCTGCTGGGCGAAAAGGGCGCCAGCCTCTCCGGCGGCCAGCGCCAGCGCCTTTCCCTCGCCCGGGCACTGCTGACCCGGCCGGAAATCCTGCTGCTGGACGACTGCACTTCGGCCCTGGACGCGGAGACGGAGCACCGCATCCAGGAAACCCTGGCGCGCGTGCTGCGCGGCAAGACCGCTGTGCTGGTCTCGCAGCGCGTTTCCATGGCCCAGCGCTGCCGGACGGTATGCGTGCTGCAGGACGGCCAGATCGCGGAAATCGGCGCGCCGGACGAATTGCGGACGCGCGGCGGTTATTACGCGCGGTTGTACGCCCAGCAGACGGGGAATTGAGCCGCCGCGCGCCAACCTGAATTGCGCATTCAGAGTTGATGGTTGGCCCGGTAAAATTTGCGGCGCCGCGCCTTGATGACAAGGCCGGCGCCGGCGCCGGCGGCCGCCAGGGCCGCCGCCGCCAGCACGGCCAACCAGGCCGGCCACCGCGGCCCGGCCGCCTGGCTGTCAGGGGCGGGGGCCGGGGTGGGCGCCGGCGCGGGAACCGGCGGCGGCGCGGCAGGTTTGGCGGGCGCCCTGGCAAAGCCCAGCGCGAGCAATTCCGCCGCCTTGGCGTCCCGGGTTTTCTTGTCCGGGCAGCCGAGCAGGACGGCGATGATGCGGGTGTCGCCGCGTTTGGCGGTGGCGATCATGGAATAGCCGGCCTGGCGGAAGTAGCCGGTTTTCATCCCGTCGCATCCCGCGCAGGTGAACAACAGGCTGTTGTGGCTGCGCATGACAAACGGCGGCTGCTCGCGGAACGGGCGTTCGACGGTGGAGGTGTAACGCAGGCTTGCCGGGTAGGCCAGGACCGCCCGGGCCAGGCGCGCCAGGTCGCGGGCCGTACTGACGTCCGGCTGCTGGCCCGCGGCCGGGGGCAGGCCGTGGACGGAATGGAACTGCGTCGCTTGCATGCGCAGGCTCCGCGCCTGCCGGTTCATCATTTCCACGAAGCGGTCTTTGCCGCCGGCGATGTGAATGGCCAGGGCCGTGGCGGCGTCGTTGGCGGACTGTACCATCAGCGCGTAAAGCAATTCGTCCACCGTGAAGGACTCGTTTTCCTGGAGGTAAACCTGCGAGCCGCCGATCCGGGCGGCCTCGGCGGTTACACGCACCGGGTCGTCCGGCTGCAGCTTGCCCGCCTGGATCGCCTGCAGGACCAGCAGCAGGTCCATGACTTTGAGCACGCTGGCGGGATAGCCCGGCGCGTCCGAGCGGTCTTCATAGAGGATCATGCCGGTGTCGGCGTCGGTCACAATGGCGCCCAGGTAAGGCGTTCCGATACGGGTTTCGATCTGGGCGCGCGCGGCGCGGACGGCATCCGGCCGCCCCGCGGCCAGCAGGCAGGCCAGGCCGATGCCGGCGCGCCAGGCAGCGGACGGAAGTCGTGCATGCATATTGATAAGCCCTGAATTTCCGCGATACGAACGATGATGCGGCCGGTGCGGCGGCGCATGGTTTGACCGGAAATATGGCCGCCGCCGGCGCGGATGTCAAGCGTTTATCCGCCGGCGGCATATAACCGGCAGCGAAATATTATTAAAAAATATTTGACAAATTCCGGGACGGTGGATAATAATGCCCGCGCATGAAAAATTATCACACCACCGTAGTCATCCGCGAGGTTAACGGCGCGTTGCGCGGGGCGCTCGTATTGCGCCTGGCCGTGCCGGGCGCCTGGCACGGTGGTCAACCCCTGCAGCCGGCTTGAATCTGCCGGATGATCCAGGAGCCCAACCCACCGTGCGCAAGCGGTGGGTTTTTTTTTAGCGTTGGACGAAGGGAGGGCGGCGATGCGGACAGGCGTGCAATGTTTGATGGACGGATTGCAGCAAGCCGGCGTGGAAGTGGTGTTCGGGCTCCCGGGCGGGCAAGTGCTGGATATTTTCAAGGATTTGTATCATGCGCCGTTTGAATTTTTCCTGACGCGGCACGAGCAGGGCGCCGCGCACATGGCGGACGGGTATGCGCGGGCCACCGGCCGCGTCGGCTGTTGCCTGGTGACTTCAGGTCCCGGCGCCACCAATGCCGTCACCGGGCTGGCCACGGCCAACATGGATTCCATCCCGCTGGTGTGCATTACCGGCCAGGTGCCATCGCACATGATCGGCAACGACGCTTTCCAGGAAGCCGACATCACCGGCATCACCCGCCCGGTGACCAAGCACAATTACCTGGTGCGCAACGTGGACGACCTCCCGCGCATCATTGCCGAGGCCTTTTACATCGCCCGTTCGGGCAAGCCCGGCCCGGTGCTGGTGGATATCCCCAAGGATGTGCAGCGGGCTTCCACACGCGCGCCGACGCCCACGGAAGTGAAAATCCGCAGTTACAACCCCACCACCGAGGGCCACCCGCGCCAGATCGCCAAGCTGGCCGAGGCGCTGAACGCCGCGGAACGGCCGCTTTTGTACGCCGGCGGGGGCGTGATCTTGAGCAACGCGGCGGCGGAATTGACGGCGCTGGCGCGCAAGGCGCGCCTGCCGGTGACCACCACGCTGCTGGGCCTGGGCGCGTTCCCGGAGACCGATCCCCTGGCGCTGCGGATGCTGGGTATGCATGGCAGCGCCGCGGCTAATTTCGCCGTGCAAGAATGCGATTTGCTGGTGTCCGTGGGCGCCCGTTTCGACGACCGGGTGACCGGGAAAGTGTCGGAATTCGCGCCGCATGCCAAAATTGCCCACATTGACATTGACCCCTCGGCCATTGCCAAGAGCGTGGAAGTGGATATCCCCGTGGTGGGCGATGTCAGGCAGGTTTTGTCCGAATTGCTGCCGCAGGTGGAATCCCGCGAGCGCGCGTCATGGCTGGCGAAGCTCGGACAATGGCAGGCCAAGCATCCTTTCAGTTACGATCCGGACCCGGCCAAGCTCATGCCGCAGTACGTGATTGAGCAGATTTACAAGCTGACCGGCGGCAAGGCGATTATCGCCACGGAAGTGGGGCAGCACCAGATGTGGGCGGCGCATTTTTACAAGTACACCCGCCCGCGGACGTTCATCTCTTCCGGCGGCCTGGGCACCATGGGGTTCGGCCTGCCGGCGGCCATCGGCGCCCAGGCGGGCTGCCGCGACCAGATGGTGGTGGATATCGCCGGGGATGGCAGCGCCCAGATGAATTTCCAGGAAATGGTGGTGGCGGTGGAACACAAACTGCCGGTCAAGGTGGTCATTTTGAACAACACCTACCTGGGCATGGTGCGCCAGTGGCAGGAGATGTTTTACAAGCACGAGTATTCCGCCACCGTGCTCCGGCAGAGCGACCGCCCGAAAAACGAGCGCATCGCCGACGGCGCCGCGGGGTACCTGCCGGATTTCGTCAAGCTGGCCGAGGCCCACGGCGCTTACGGCGACCGGGTCGTCCGGCGCGAGGACGTCATCCCCGCCCTGGAAAAGGCCTTCGCCTACAACGGTCCGGCCCTGGTGGAATGCATGGTGGAGCGCGAAGCCAACGTGTATCCCATGGTGCCGGCCGGGGCTTCGTTGACGGAAATGATTCACAGCATGGCATGAGGGGGCAACGATGAAACATATCCTGTCGGTGGTGGTGGAAAATCAGCCCGGGGTCCTGGCCCGCGTGGTCGGCCTGATCTCGGGGCGCGGCTACAACATTGACAGTTTGAACGTGGCGCCCACCCAGGACGCCTCCACCTCGCGCATCACGATGGTGGTGCCGGGCGACGATCGCGTGTTGGAGCAGGTGACCAAGCAGTTGAACAAGCTGGTGGACGTGATCAAGGTGCACGATTTCACCGGGGAACGCTTCCTGGGCCGTGAATTGATGCTGGTCAAGGTCATGACGGGGCCGAAAAACCGCGCGCCGGTGGTCGAGCTGGCCGCGCTGTTCAACGCCCGCGTGGTCAGCGTGCAGAGCAAGTCGCTGACCGTGCAGATGGCGGGCGCCAGCGAGGATGTGGACAACCTGCTGGAACTCCTGCGGCCGAACGGTATTTTGGAGTTGTCGCGCTCGGGGGTGATCGCGGTGGGCAAACAGGATTGAAGCGGCCGGCGCCAGGCGCCGCGGCCGGCACGGGAGACATGCGAAAATGAACAAGGCACAAAATGATCGCGTTTTGATTTTCGATACGACGCTGCGGGATGGCGAGCAATGCCCGGGCGCCAGCCTGAACCAGCGGGAGAAAATTGAAATTGCCCAGCAGTTGGCGCGCCTGAAAGTGGATGTGATCGAGGCGGGCTTTCCCATCGCCTCGCCGGATGATTTCCGGGCGGTGCAGGCGGTGGCGGAGCAGGTCCAGGGGCCGCGCATCGCCGGCCTCGCGCGTTCTATGGAAAAGGACATTGTGCGCTGTGCCGAGGCCGTGGCCCCCGCCGGCAAGCGCGGGCGCATCCATGTGTTCCTGGCCACTTCCCGCATCCACCGCGAGTTCAAACTGCGCAAGGACCAGCGGGAAATCATCCGCCTGGCCGTGGACGCCGTGACCCGCGCGCGGAAGCTGTGCGGGGATGTGGAGTTCAGCCCCGAGGATGCCTCGCGCACCGAGCCGGAATTTCTGGCCGAGGTGGTCCGCGCCGTGATTGACGCCGGGGCGGGCACCGTCAATATTCCCGACACGGTCGGGTACGCCGTGCCGGACGAGTTCGGCGCCTTGATTGCCGAGCTGTTCGAACGTGTGCCCAATATCGGCCAGGCCATCATCAACGTCCATTGCCATAACGACCTGGGACTGGCAGTCGCCAATTCGCTGGCAGCCGTCAAAAACGGCGCCCGGGGCGTCGAATGCACGATCAACGGCCTGGGCGAGCGGGCGGGCAATTGTGCGCTGGAAGAATTCGTCATGGCCCTGCGGACGCGGGCGGACGCCTTCAAGCTGCGGACGGGGATTGAAACCCGCGAAATTTACCGCGCGAGCCGGCTGGTCAGCCGGCTGACGGGCATGGTGGTGCAGCGCAACAAGGCCATCGTGGGCGCGAATGCCTTCGCCCATGAGTCGGGCATCCACCAGGACGGCATCCTGAAGGAACGCAGCACGTATGAAATCATGCGCCCGGAAGATATCGGCCTCGAAGGCGGCACGGAACTGGTCCTGGGTAAACACTCCGGCCGGCACGCCTTCCGCGACCGCCTGGCCGGCATGGGCTTCCAACTGAACGCGGAGGAACTGGAACGGGCTTACGCGCGGTTTATCGAACTGGCCGACAAGAAAAAAGCGATGTACGACGACGATCTCCTGGCCATTGCCCGCCATGAAATGGAGGATGTGGCCGGGATCTATGCCCTGGAATACATCCAAGTTTCCACCGGCTCGAGCACCGTGCCTACCGCCACTGTCCGCTTGAAAAAAGGCGCGGCCGTCAAGCAGGATGCCGCCTGCGGCGATGGCCCGGTAGATGCCGCCTTGAAGACCGTGGACCGCATCACCGGCGTGCCCGGCCGCCTGCTGGATTACGGCATTCAAGCGGTGACGGTCGGGAAGGACGCCCAGGGCGAGGTGAGCATGCGCGTGGCGTTTGACAAAGACGTAGTCAGCGGCAAGGCGGCCGGCACGGACATCGTGCAGGCCAGCGCCGCCGCTTACCTGAATTGCGTCAACCGCATGCTGGCCGCGCGGCGCCAGGCGGAGCCGGCCGCTAAAAATTCATGATTGACGCCAGAACCAAGCTATACGCCGTGCTCGGGCATCCAGTGAGCCATTCGCTGTCGCCGCCGATGCAAAACGCGGCTTTTGCCGCCTTGGGTATCAACGCCGCCTACCTGGCATTTGACGTCGCGCCCGACCGGCTGCCGGCATTGCTGCCGGCCCTGGCCGAACTGGGGTTTGCCGGCTTGAACCTGACCGTGCCGCTGAAGGAACCCGCCTTGCAGTGCCTCTCCGACTTGGATGAATCCGCCGCGCGCATGCGGTCGGTCAATACCGTCCGGATGGACGGGCATGCGATGCGCGGCTACAGCACCGACGGCGCGGGCTTCCTGGCGGCCTTGCGGGCGGAATTCAGCCTGGAGGTCCGGGGCCGGAGCATGTGCCTGCTGGGCTGCGGCGGCGCCGGCCGCGCGGTGGCCATCGCCTGTGCCCTGGCCGGCGCGGCGGAAATCCGGCTGGCCAACCGTTCCGCCGGCCGCGCGGAGCGGTTGGCCGCCGAAATCGCCGGCCTGCCGGACGCCCCCCGCGTCAGCCTGGCGCCGGCGCAGCCGGCGGCCTGGCGGGAAGCCTGCCGGCAGGCGGAAATTGTGGTGCAGGCCACGTCCGTGGGCTTGCGGCCGGGAGACCCGCCGCTGGTCGGCGCCGATGCCTTTCAGGCCGGCCAGTGGTTTTACGACTTGATCTACCATGTGCCGGAAACCGCAACGATGCGCGCCGCGGCCACCGCCGGCGCGCGCGCAGCCAACGGCTTGGGGATGTTGTTGTATCAGGGGGCGCTCGCCCTGGAAATCTGGACCGGCCGGCCGGCGCCCGTGGCGCCTATGCGCCGGGCGTTGCAGCAGGCGGTATACGGGGACAACCTGCCATGACCTATGAATTCGCGTTCGCCTATCTTTCAACAATGATCTTTGTCCTGGGAGCATGCATCGGCAGTTTTGTCAATGTCTGCATTTACCGGATTCCCCGCGACCTCTCGGTGGTGGCGCCGCGCTCGTTTTGCCCCGCTTGTTCGCGGATGATTCCCTGGTATTATAACCTGCCGCTGCTGAGTTATCTCATACTCGGGGGGCAGTGCCGTTATTGCGGCGGCAAAATCAACCTGCGTTATTTCCTGGTGGAGGCGTTGACCGGCTTCCTGTTCCTGATGATCTGGCTGCGGTTCGGCTGGGATGTCCGCACGCCCGCGTATTGGCTGCTGGCCGCGGGCTTGGTCATTGCCGCGTTTGTAGATTTCGAACACCTGATCATTCCCGACCGCATTTCCATCGGCGGGATGCTGGCCGGCCCGGCCCTGGCGGCCTGGGCGCCTGCCATGCACGGTCAGGCGGCGGCTTTTGCCGGATTCCGTGCGGCGTTGCTGGGCATGCTGGCCGGCACGCTCCTGCTCTGGTCCGTGGCCGAACTCGGGCGCCTGTATTTCAAGCGCGAAGCCATGGGCCTGGGCGATGTCAAACTGCTGGGGGCGATTGGGGCGTTTCTCGGCTGGCAGGCAGTGCTGTTTACCGTCATCTGCGCCTCGACGGTCGGGGCGGCGGCCGGGATGACGATGATCGCCATGGGGCGCAAAAAGATGGCGAGTAAAATCCCGTTCGGTCCGTACCTGGCCATGGCCGCTTTGTTGTGGGTGCTGGGCGGCGCGGACTGGTGGCAGGCCTACCTGGCATGGCTGACGCAAGCGCCCTAGGCGGGGACCGGCTGGTTAAACGGCAACAGGCAATCCAACCATGCGCGACGCGTTCAATATCACTTTGGCGGGATTTATGGGGACGGGGAAATCCGCCGTCGGCCGGCGGCTGGCGGAGGCCTTGGGGCGCGAGTTCGTAGACATGGACGCCGTTCTGGAAGCGCGCGAGGGCCTGCCCGTGCGCCGGATTTTCGATGAAAAGGGCGAGCAATATTTCCGCAGCCTGGAACGGAGCCTGGTCGTCGAACTGGCGGCGCGGCGGAACCTGGTGATAGCCGCCGGCGGCGGCGCGATCCTCGATCCGGCAAATTTCCGGCGGCTGGCCGCCGCCGGCCCGGTGATCTGCCTGACCGCGGCGCCCGAAACTATTGCCGCCCGGCTGGGCGCGGCGCAAACGCGGCCGCTGCTGGCCGGCGGCGATCCCGCGCGGATATTAGGCGAAATCCGCCGGCTGCTGGCGGAGCGCCAGCCGGCTTATGCCGCCGTGCCCTGGCAGGTGGCGACGGACGGCTTGACCGCCGCGGCGGTGGCCCGCCGGATTCTGCGGCAATTGCCGGCGGCCGTGGTCAGCGGCAAACCAGCGCTCCCGCCAGACCGCCCAGGATCATGATCAGCGCCGGGTTGACCCGCGCGCAACGCAGAATCGCAAACGCTCCCACTGCCAGCGCGATGACCGCCAGCCGGCCGGTGCCCGGCGCGGCATTTTCCCACATGGCTATGGCCAGTTTGACGGCGGCGGCGGCAATCAGTCCGGCCACGGCCGGCCGGAGGGCGCCCATGATGGAATGCACCAGCGGGTGATGCCGGTAACGCTGCCAGGCGGCCGCCAGGGTGATCATGCCCAGCAGGGACGGCAGCGCCAGGGCGGCGGTCGCCAGCAGGGCGCCGCTGATCCCGGCGGTCTGGTACCCGATGTAAGTGGCGGCATTCACGGCCAGCGGCCCGGGGGTGATTTCCGCGATGGCCAGGATGTCCAAAAACTGGGCAGTCGTCAGCCAGCCATGGTGCTCGATTTCCTGCTGGATCAAGGGCAGCATGGCATAACCGCCGCCGATGGTCAGGCAGCCGATTTTGACAAAAGATACGATTAATTGCAGGTAAATATGCATGTCACAAATTTCAAACTCAACTCATGTCAAGTTCCCGCCTGTCGACGCCGGTAAAAATAACGCAGGGCGCCGGCGGCGCCCGCGCCCAGGATGATCCAGACCACGCTGACGCCGGGGATCAGCGCCAGCGCGGCAGCCGTCCCGGCCAGGACCCAGGCGGTTGCGCTGCGGCAGGCGCGGCGGGCGGAGGTCCAGGCCACGGCGGCAATGAGCCCGGCCACGGCGCCCCGGATGCCCTGCATGCCCCGGGCCACCGCCGGAGCGCGCACGGCATGTTCGAGCAGCATGGCCAGCGCCAGGATCACGATCACGGACGGCGCGATCATGCCGGCCGTGGCGGCGATGGCGCCGGGGATGCCGGCCTGGCGCTTGCCGATGAAGGTGGCGGCATTGATGGCAATGGCGCCGGGAATGGTCTGCGCCATGGCGAAAATATCGTTGAGTTCCAGCGGCGTTGCCCACTGCCGGCGCTCGACGATTTCCCGTTCCAGCATCGGCAGCATGGCGTAACCGCCGCCGAACGTGAACAGGCCGACGCGGGCGAAAGCGCAGAACAACGCGCCTAGCGATGTCGGCCGCAGGGCGGCTTCAGATGGCGGAGAGGGAGGCATGATCCGTTCTTCAGCATTTGACCGCGCAGACGGCCAGGCCGCCGGCGGCGGTCTCCTTGTAACGCGCCGACATGTCGCGGCCGGTCTGCAGCATGGCGGCGATGACCTCGTCCAGGGTGACTTTCTGTTTCTGCGGATCGCCGGCGGATGCCAGCAGGTAGGCGTTATAGGAAGTTACCGCGCCCACGGCGTTGCGTTCGATGCAGGGAATCTGCACGTAGCCGGCGATCGGATCGCAGGTCAGCCCCAGGTGATGCTCCAGGGCGATCTCCGCGGCATTGGCGATGAAATTGACGGCGTAACCGTAAACCTGGGCCAGCAGGGCGGCGCCCATGGCCGAGGCGACGCCGATTTCACCCTGGCAGCCGACTTCGGCGCCGGAAATGCTGGCGTTGTGCCTGGCGATGAGCGCAATGGCCGCCGCCGCCAGCAGCCCTTCGCGGAGGGCCTGTTGCGGCATGCGCATCTGGCGCCGCAGCAGGTAAATCAGGCCGGGGAGCACCCCGGCGGAACCGGACGTGGGCGCGGTGACAATCCGCCGGCCGGCGGCATTTTCCTCGGCTGCCGCCAGGGCGTAGGCGTTCAGAAACACCAGGAACCGGTCGGGATAATTTTTCAAAGCCCGGGCGCGGGCGTAAAGCGTCGGCGCCTTGCGCGCCAGGCGGATCGGGCCGGGCAGCAGGCCGCCATGCTGAATGCCGTGTTCCACGGCGGCTTCCATGACGGCGATAATCCGGTCCAGATCGGCCCAGACGCCGGCGGGGTTGCGCCCGGAAACCGCCTGTTCGTGCTCCAGAAGCAGGTCCACCAGCGGCATGCCGGTGTCCGCCAGGCACGCTTGCAGTTGTGCCATGTTAGCAAAAGGATGGGGTGGCGCGGCCTGCGGCGGGGCCGGCTCATCCCGGTAGCGCACAAAGCCTCCGCCGATGGAATAACATTCCATTTCCAACAGGGGTTGGGCGCCGGCCGCCAGTCGCAAAATCATGGTGTTGGGGTGGGGGGCATTGGGCAGGTCGCCGGCGCAACGGATATCGGCGGCCTGGAAGGGGATGCCCTGGCGCGCGCCGGGCAACTCCATGCGGTAAACGGCGGACGGCTCGCGCAGGAGACCAGCCAGGCGCTCCACATCGCAGGTTTCCGGGGCCATGCCCAGCAGCCCGGCGGCGACGGCGCGATCGGTGCCATGCCCCTTGCCGGTGGCGCTCAGCGAGCCGTACAGATCCACTTCCAGGCGGGTGGCGCGGGCCTGCGCCGCGGCTGGCAGGGCCGCCGCACTTTCACGGAACCGGCCCGCGGCCTTCATCGGGCCAATCGTGTGTGAGCTGGACGGCCCGGGCCCGATCTTGAACACGTCGAAAATGGACGTTCGAATGCATTCGGCCGGCGGCGAGGCCGCTGGTTTTTTGCCTTGACGCTTCATCAGAAAGCCAACCGCGCGGCGGCGCCGAGCGTTACGGTGTCGGTGTTGATGCGTTTGTCCAGGTCCTTGATGTTTTCCCAGTCCAGGAAGCGGTAGTTGGCATTGATATCCAGGCGCAGGTTGGGCAGGATTTCAAAGTCCAGCCCGGCGCGCACGCCGTAAAACGGGTCGTCGGCGAATTTGCCGTCGGCGTAATTGATGCCGATGCCGCCGGCCACGTAAATGCCGGATCCCAGCACGAGGTAAGCCTGGGGCGCATAGGTGGTTTCATCGGAACCGCCGAACCCGTTGGGGAAAATTTCCAGGTCGGCCTGGATTTTCAGGAGGCGCCAGGGGGCGAACTGGTAGGTTGCCAGCCAGGCCAGCCCGTCGTCATCGAGCTTGTAGTCGTCTTCCTTGATGCGGTCGATCGTCCGCCAGTAATTGGCGCCCACGCCGAGACGGTGCAACTGGATTTGTTCCGCGCGGGTTTGCGAGCCGGCCGCCAGCATTGCCAACAATCCGACAATCAATAATTTCCGCATGTTTGATCGCTCCTTGGGTGTTTATTTGATCTGCTTGTGATAAGCCTGCAAAGACCGCACTCCGCCGCGGCCGGCGCGGGCGGCGGCAATGCCCTTGGCGGAGGCGCGGGCGGCGGGGACGGTGGTGATATAAGGAATCTTGTACTTGATGGCCGCTTTGCGGATATACGAGTCGTCCGTCTGGCTCTGCTTGCCGCTGGGCGTATTGATGACCAGTTGGATTTCCTTGTTCATGACCGCATCCACGATGTGGGGCCGGCCCTCCTTGAGCTTGTTGATGATTTCCGCCGGCACGTTATGGGCGGCCAGGAAGGACTGGGTGCCGCGGGTGGCCTTGATGGAAAATTTCATGCGGGCGAATTCGCGCGCGACGTCCAGAATCTGCTCGCGGTCGGCGGCGGTGACGCTGATCAACACCGTGCCGTTGAGCGGCAAGGGCGGCGTGGCGGCCTCTTCGGCCTTGTAAAACGCCAGGCCGAAGGAATCCGCCAGCCCCAGCACTTCGCCGGTGGAGCGCATCTCCGGCCCCAGCACGGGGTCCACTTCCGGGAACATGCCGAACGGGAAAACGGCTTCCTTGACGCCGAAATGCGGAATGCGCTGCGCCTGCAGTTTCAAATCCTGCAGTTTGGCGCCGAGCATCAGGCGGGTGGCGATGTGCGCCATGGATATGTTGCAGACCTTGGAAACCAGCGGCACGGTGCGGGAGGCGCGGGGGTTGGCCTCCAGGACATACACGACATCGCCGGCGATAGCGTATTGAATGTTCATCAGGCCCACCACGCCGAGTTCCCGGGCAATGCGCCGGGTGTAATCGTAGATGGTCTGCCGGTGGCGTTCCGGGATGCTGACGGGCGGAATGACGCAGGCCGAGTCGCCGGAATGAATACCGGCCAGTTCAATGTGCTCCATGATCGCCGGCACAAAGGCATCCTGGCCGTCGGCCAGCGCGTCGGCCTCCGTCTCCAGCGCGTTTTCCAGGAAGCGGTCGAGCAGGATCGGGCGTTCCGGGGTGACATCCACGGCGGCTTCCATGTAGCGCTGGAGCATGGCGTCGTCGTAAACCACCTCCATGCCGCGGCCGCCCAGGACGTAGGAGGGCCGCACCATCAGCGGGTACCCGATGCGGCGGGCGGCCGCCAAGGCCTCCTCCAGGTTGATCGCCATCCCGGCTTCGGGCATGGGGATGTTCATTTTTTCCATCATGATGCGGAACCGGTCGCGGTCCTCTGCCAGGTCAATCACATCCGGGGTGGTGCCCAGGATGCGCACGCCGGCGCGCGCCAGGTCGTTGGCGATGTTCAGCGGGGTCTGGCCGCCGAACTGCACGATCACGCCTTCCGGCTTTTCTTTTTCGTAGATGCTCAACACGTCTTCCACGGTCAGCGGCTCGAAATACAGCTTGTCGGAGGTGTCGTAATCGGTGGACACGGTCTCCGGGTTGCAATTGACCATGATGGTTTCGTAACCCGCGTCGCGCAGGGCGAAGGCGGCATGCACGCAGCAGTAGTCGAACTCGATCCCCTGGCCGATGCGGTTGGGGCCGCCGCCCAGGATCATCACCTTGCGGCGCGCGCTGGTTGGGGCGCGGTCGGGCGCGTTGTAGGTGGAATAATAATAGGCGGCGTTTTCCACGCCGCTGACGGGGACCGGCTCCCAGGCCTCCGCCAGTCCCAATTCCAAACGCCGCTGGCGCAGTTGTTCTTCCGGCAGGCGCAGCAATTGCGCGAGGTACTTGTCCGCGAATCCGTCGCGCTTGGCCTGGCGCAGCAGATCGTCCGGCGGGAGCTTGCCCTGGTGCGCGAGGATTTGTTCCTCCAGTTGCACCAGTTCCCGCATCTGTTCGATAAACCAGGGTTTGATGTGGGTCAACGCGTAAAGCGTATCCGTGGCGGCGCCCTTGCGCAGCGCCTCGTACATGATGAACTGGCGCTCGCTGGTGGCGTATTTCAGCAGGTCCATCAATTCCGCCAGCGGCAGCTTATTGAAGTTTTTAGCGAAGCCCAGGCCATGGCGCCGGTTCTCCAGGGACCGGATGGCTTTTTGCAGCGCTTCCTTGTAGTTGCGGCCGATGCTCATGACTTCGCCCACGGCGCGCATCTGTGTCCCCAGGCGGTCCTCGGCCTGCCGGAATTTTTCAAAAGCCCAGCGTGCGAATTTGACCACCACGTAATCGCCGCTAGGGGTGTATTTATCCAGCGTGCCATCGCGCCAGTAGGGGATTTCATCCAGCGTCAGCCCTGCCGCCAGCATGGCGGAAACCATGGCGATCGGGAAGCCGGTCGCCTTGGAAGCCAGGGCGGAAGAGCGCGAAGTGCGCGGATTGATTTCAATAATGACCACGCGCCCGGTTTTAGGATCGTGGGCGAATTGCACGTTGGTGCCGCCGATGACCTGGATGGCTTCCACGATGTCGTAGGCGTGTTTCTGCAGGCGCTGCTGCAAGGCGGGGCTGATGGTCAACATGGGCGCGGTGCAGAACGAGTCGCCGGTATGTACGCCCATGGCGTCCACGTTTTCGATGAAACAGACGGTGATCATCTGGTTCTTGGCGTCCCGCACCACTTCCAGCTCCAGTTCTTCCCAACCCAGCACCGATTCCTCCACCAGGATCTGGCCCACAAGGCTGGCGGCGATCCCGCGGGCGGCGACTGTCTGGAGTTCCTCCACGTTGTACACCAGGCCGCCCCCGGTGCCGCCCATGGTGTAGGCCGGCCGGATGACCACCGGGTATCCGAGTTCGGCGGCGATTTTTTCCGCCTCGGCCACGCTGAAGGCCGGCGCGCTGCGGGGCATGTCGATCCCGAGCTTGCGCATGGTTTCCTTGAAGGCGATCCGGTCTTCGCCGCGTTCGATGGCGTCGGCCTGCACACCGATAATCTTGACGCCATAACGCTCCAGCACGCCGGCTTTGGCGAGTTCGGAACACAGGTTCAGCGCGGACTGGCCGCCCAGGTTGGGCAGGAGGGCGTCGGGTTTTTCCTTCTCGATGATTTCCGTCATCCGCTGGAGATTGAGCGGCTCGATGTAAGTTTGGTCGGCCATCCCGGGGTCGGTCATGATGGTGGCGGGGTTGGAGTTGACCAGGACGACCTGATAGCCCAGCTTGCGCAGGGCTTTGCAAGCCTGCGTGCCGGAGTAATCGAATTCGCAGGCCTGTCCAATGACAATCGGGCCGGAGCCAATGATCATTATTTTATGGATATCGGTGCGGCGTGGCATGTTTTGCATCTCCGGGAAAAGGGTTGAATTGGCGGTTAGCATGGCGGGTTCGCCCGGCCAGGTCAAGCCAAAAAGCACGCCAGGGCTGCGTCATTCTCGGCGGCTCGCTCCCGCGCCAGGCGGGACAAGCCAGAGGTTTACCCCGCTTTGAGCGGGGTCTCGCCCTACCCACGACAAATGCTTGTGAAACGGTAGGGCGAGGTCTCCGTACCGAGCCGTCTGTTCTGAGAATGACGCAGCCCTGAAAAGCGCGCGGCTTTATCGGAATTTGCGTTTGACTACGGCATGGAGGAATGGCAGCATGCAGGTTTGCGATAACCAAGCCAAGCCCATAAATCCCACTAGCAGAAAACAGGTTGCCCCATGTCTTTTGAAAGCGGCTCAGTCAGTTTCAGCATGTTTTACGTTCCCGCCCCCCTGCCGGAGACCATCCATCAGCGGTTTGCCAAGGGCGTGCTCGGTCCGATAGATAAGCTGCGCGAGGAAGAAATTCACGGCTGGGTTGGGCCCCGGCACCTGCTGGATCGCGAGATCAGCGAGATGACGGCCTGGCCCTCCGGTTTTTTGCGGCTGACGCTCTCCCAGGCGCAACGGGTCATCCCCGCGTCGCTGCTGCGGGCGGAATGCCGCATCGAGGAAATGGCCTGGATGCAGGCCGAGCACCGCGATTATGTCAACCGCCAGCAGAAAAGTGAAATCAGGCAGCGGGTGGTCGAGCGCCTTTTGCCGCAAATGCCGCCCCAGCTCAAGGGGATTGACTTCTGTTACGATCCGCGGGCAAAATTCCTGTATGTCACCGCGCTTTCGGAGAAACAGTTCGACGCTTTCCTGATCAACTTCGGCCTGACCACCGGGGTCAAACTGATCCAGGTTGATCCGGTATCCGCCGCGTGGCATGAGGCGCATTGCCGGGCCGACCAATGGCCCGCGCTGGGATTTGCCGCCGAACAGTGGGCGGATTGCGCCCCCGGGCGCGAATTCTTAATGTGGCTCTGGTTCATGTCGGAGGCCAAAGGCGGCGAAGTGGACTTGGCTGGCGGCGGGAAATTCGCCGTTATGGTGGAAGGACCCCTGCTGTTCGATCAGGCGGAGCAGGGTGAGACGGCGATCCGCAAAGGCGAGCCGATGCTGAGCGCCGAAACCCGCGCCGCGCTTCTCAGCGGCAAAAAGCTGCGCCGGGCCAAGCTGACCCTGGCCCGCGGCGGCGAGGAGTGCTGGACTTGCTCGTTTGACGCCGATGGTTTCATCTTCCGCAACTTGAAATTGCCCAAGACCGAGGCGATTGACGCCGTGGGCCGCTTTCAGGAGCGGATGGAAATGCTGGACACCTTCCGGGAAGCCTTCCTCGGCCTCTACGGCACTTTCGCCAAGCTGCGCGACGACCGCGGCCGTTGCCAAGCGCTGGAGTCGGAAATGAAAAAATGGATGTCCGGACGGCCGTCCCGCAAGCTGGCGGATGTATCCAGCAGTCAGTGATCAGTGATCGGTGATCAGTGAACCTTGAGTTTTGGTCAACAGCATTGACAGGTACACGCTGCGTCTGATAAAGTGCAGTCAGCTTGACTGTTGGTTTTGGTTCAGTAGCATCCCATAGCAAACCGCTTGATTCTCTCACAAAGCCGCAAAGCCACAAAGAAGACGCGGATAATTTACCACTGAACCGGAAGGATTGGCCACCCAAAGTTGACTAGATTGACGCATATAGCGGGCATCTTTCCCTTTCCTGTACGTCAATCTGTATTCACAACCCGTTAAATATCAACGAAAGAGTTGATGGATTTAACGAAAACGGTGGAAATGTGTCGTGCTATGCATGACGCATAATATTATGTTGGCCCAGATCGAGGACATGACAAAACGAAAACAGATCACCAAGACCGTCCGATTTGAGGTCTTCAAGCGCGACTCATTTGCCTGTCAGTATTGTGGACGGAAGGCTCCTGAAGTCCTGCTTGTGATTGACCACATCGAGCCAGTGGCAAAGGGTGGTACGAACGACATACTGAACCTCATCACCGCCTGCAAAGACTGCAATGCGGGCAAGTCCGATCGCCAGTTGTCAGACTCCTCGATTCTCGACAAGCAGCGGCAGCAATTGGAGGACTTGCAGGAGCGGAAAGAGCAGATCGAAATGATGTTCCAGTGGCAGAAGGGCCTACTTGACCTCGACGACCAGGTCGTTCAGCAGTTGACGGCGTTCTGGTCAGAGCAGGTTCCCGGATATAGCCTGAACGAGACCGGCATCAAGGGTCTCAAACGGCTTAAGCGGAAGTTTGAACTTGATGAGATCCTGGCCGCCATGAAGATCGCCGCAGAACAGTACATCGAGTTCAAAGACGGGCAACCGACAAAGGAATCCGTTGAGGAGGCATGGGGGAAGGTCGGCGGCGTCTGTGCCGTCAGGCGCGAAGAGAAGAAACGTCCCCACATGCAAAAGCTTCGTTACGTGCGGGGTATCCTCCGCAACAGGCTAAGCTACCTGGACGAAGCACGCGCCCTTCAGTTGCTGGAGGAAGCCTTCGACGCAAGTGCGAGCCTTGAAAATCTGGAGAAGCACGCGAAGTCGCTACGAACTTGGACCGAATGGCGCAACGACATTGAGGCGTTTATCACCGAGCACGAAGAGAAACCGGAAGATGACGGAGAGGGCCAACAAACGGTCCGAGGCTACTCCGAAACCCGCGCCGCAAACGGCGCGTCTTCCGGATCGCCTCAACCGTAGCGTTCTGTTGAAAGAAACATAGATGGGAAGCACAAATGGACCGTGAACGGATCATCCGCGAACTCGCCAAGTGCCGGCTGAAACCGGATGGACACAGGCGTCAGTACACGATAGCCGGAAAGTTGGGACAGGGAGGGAATGGCGTCACGTTCGTCGTTCATGTTGGCCGGCGGGAGCTTGTGGCAAAGATATATGTCCCTCCGGACAGCCGGGATCTCGACAATGCCGCCTTCAAGCGATTCACCCGCGAGATTGAACTCTCCAGTCGGACTCACCATCCCTTTGTCGTCCCGGTTGCGGGAACTGGCAACATCGCGGTGGGCGCTTATACGTTCCCTTTTTATCTGATGCCCAAAGCGAAGGGCACACTTCGCAGTCTCATCCCCTCAGCGTTCACGCTTGACGGTCTCGGCTTCAGGCTCCGTACCTTTACGCAAGTCGTAAGCGGAGTCTCCTATCTGCACCACATCGGCATCTTTCACCGGGACTTGAAACCAGAGAATATTCTCCTGTCCGATAACGGCCTTCCGATGGTGGCCGACCTCGGCATTGCCCACGTTGCGCCCTCTTTCGTCGAATGGAGCAAGCTTACCCTCCCAAAAGACCATTTGATGAACTGGGATTACTACGCACCCGAACAGAGAGATGGTGACGCTACCAAGGTCGATCATCGCGCCGATATCTATGCCTTGGGCCTAATCATGTATGAACTTATGACTGGCGTTTCCCCGTCACGCCCAAACCTCCCGGAATTGTACAGCTTTGACGTTCGACTCGCGCGGTTGGATAGCATCTTTGGAAAGATGACGGCCCATTATCCTGAGAAACGCTATCAGACTCTTGATGTACTCCAGGACGAGTTGACATGGACACTGATTGCCTTGGGAATTCCAACGGAGGCGCCTTCTTCTGATGAGGCAGACAAACGGAGCCTGGTCAGGCTACTGCGCAGCACCAATGCCGCTAATCGTGCCCGCGCACAGGAGATTGTTCGGCGCCTAGCAGACAAGGCATTGCCCGAGCTTCACGAGATGACCGGCGACACGCGCGTGGACGTTGCCCTATCCGCGTACAAACTTCTTGGAAATCTTGTCCACAAGGAATCATTGCCGTATTTGTTGGCAGGATTGTACCCGCGACGCTCGGCGCAGAAGCCCAGATTTGTTACTGGCGAGGCAGCTGCAGAGGCCCTGCGCAACTACCCCGTTGAGGACAGACTGGCGACACTTAGGGCGATTAAGGACTTGGTTCTCGCCAGACACATCGGCCTCATCATAGAAGGTATTCCGGCACAAGATTCCTACCCACTCGCATCCCGACTGTACGAGTCTAAGCTGTTCTACGACGACTGGAGTGAGGAATCAGGCCTCGCCTTCTTACTCCGTCTTGACCAGAATGAGGCTTGGCCGCTTGTCGAGCGCAAACTGGCAAGCGGCTCAACCGTTTACTCCTTTACCGTCTTTCGAGACTTCTTCCCCAATGTGAATTCCGACCGACAGAAGCTCCTTATTGACTACATGCTCAATCGCGATAGCGATCTCAGCTCATGGGAGCTTCCCAGGCTTCTGGATGCCATTGCGGCATCTTTCGTCCCCTCGCAATTTGCCTCGGAAGCACTATCACGACTCAAAGATGTTGCACAGCGGCGAATCCGAAAGTGGGATGAGCGGGAAGCATTTGTTCGCAAAGTGGAGGAGCTAGAGGTGAAAACGATCGCTCCTGCAAAGAGCCCAAAGAAATCATGAGCAGAACAATCGGCTTCACTCTTACGGTTGCCCCGGGGCGGATCAACCGAAGGTGAGCCGTAACGTTCGGCAGTAGAGAGATGAAGGCAATAATCCATAGGGAACTATTGCTCCGTCCGCGTACTGGATACGCAATGGATGCCGTCCAAGCCATTGCCGACTTTTGTGCGCAGTCAGAAGACTACACCTATCTGCGAAAAGAAACGGACGAGTACTGCAGGCACATCAATGCAGATGCCTGCATGATTGCGGATCGATCCTCCAAAGTCTTCCCCGCGCTAGCCTTTGCGTCGTCTGACGGTGCTGTGCTCCAGGTTGTGAACATTGTTCCCGGCAGCGTTTCCGAAATCGGAATAGCGGACTACAACATGATACTTGACCGCTTCACCAAGGCATTCGCAATATTTTGCGGGGCAAAACGGGTTAAGATGACTATAACACAGACATCGGACTCACTGACCCTCGAGTCGGCTATTCCGGGGAGAAAGACCCGCGACTTCTTCCAGCGTTTCCTCAATCTGCATCCGACGAGTTACCACCCATCTGACATCGAGCGGCTTGATGTCTTCATCTGCGCTGCTTCAAGATACCACTCTGGCGGCTTCAACACACATCGGCTCCGCAGGTATTTGATGGAGGTTTTGGAATGGAAAGAAAAGGACGCATCCTGGTGTTGTGACCGAATTGATGCCGGACTGGACATTCTGAAAGTAAACAGGAAATTCTAGCCGAACAAACGTAAGCGTCCGGTGGAGCGCCCCCTATGCAAACACTCCGGACGTGGCAAACTGCTTTGGGTTAAATTATGTAGGCGTGGGGTCGGACCGCGGCAAGTTGTGGGGGCGTGGGGGTCGGACCGCGGCAAGTTGTTGTTTGATAGGTGGATAGCCCGATATTATGGTGAAAAAACGCCTTAAAGGTGTTTTTTGGCGGGCTTTTTGTGTTATAAGCACCTGTAGGCCGGGAAGGATTTGTAAATGAAATGGCCAAAACAATTATGAACCGGAGGAAATTGGCGATAGAGCAAGAGCCGATTGCTGGTGAATCGGAAGCGTATATTCTAAGGGAGCAGCCCATTGGCTATGGTAATGCTTAATGTTTATTTTGGTAATGAAAAAACGGCGCTAAGGGCCTTTAAAGTATCTGAAATATCTTTAAAGCATTGGTTTTTAGCATATTGCCGAGGTCCGACCCTGTGGTGCGCACGGGAACCGTGTCCAGCGAAACCAGGAGAAACGCGATGAATATCGAAATCATGCGAGCTTTCTTTGGGTGGTGTACCGTCATCAACGGTGCGTTTCTGCTTCTAGCATTCTTGTTGTGCGCGAAGGCGAGCGACTGGGTGTACAGGATGCACAGCAGGTGGTTCCCCATCAAAAGGGAGGCATTAACATTGACGATGTATTGCTTCATCGGAGGGATGAAGATTATCTTTATTATGCTAAACCTTGTGCCATATTTGGCGCCATATTTGGCGCTTGTCATTCTGGCGGGGGCGTGGGGTCGGACCGCGGCAAGATGTTGTTTGATAGGTGGATAGCCCGATATTATGGTAAAAAAACGCCCTTAAAGGTGTTTTTTGGCAGGCTTTTTGTGTTATAAGCACTTATATTCGTATCATGCCGAGAAAAAATCGCTATTTCATGTGTGGTCATTTAGCTTGGGGAAACTCTTAACCAGATATTCCAGCGCATGGCCGGTCCGCGCTGCGTGCGGCCCAACCATGCACTGGACCGTCAATGGTCCGCACACACGCAGTGTGCGGCGGCCCGCCGCCAGCGCCCCGTTCGGCCAGAAGGCCAGAAGGGAGAGGGGAGATGAGAAGGATAGTCGTGGCAATGCTGGTGTTTGCGGTGGGCACGATGATCGCAGTGTCACACCCCGGTGGGCTTGATGCAAACGGCGGCCACTACAACCGAAAGACGGGCGAATATCACTATCACCGACAACCTGCGGCAAACCCGCAGCCGCCTGCGCGATTAACTCCGTCTGCATCGCAGTCCGTCTCGACAAACAAGACGCAGACGATAGAGAAGTCGTTTTGGCTCAACACGTCCTCAGGCGTCAGGCACAACAAAGGATGCCGTTGGTTCGGGAAGACGCAAGGCGGTCGCTACTGCGGGCCAAATGAGGGGCGAGCGTGCGGGCAATGTGGTCGGCGTGGGGGTCGGACCGCGGCAAGTTGTTGTTTGATAGTAGGATAGCCAGATATTATGGTAAAAATACGCCCTTAAAGGTGTTTTTTGGCCGGCTTTTTGTGTTATAAGCACTTATATTCGTATCATGCCAAGAAAAAACCGGTATTTCATGTGTGGTCATTTATGGCACTTGACCCATAGGTGTCACAACCGTGATTTTTTGCTGAAATTCGGTAAGGACCGTGATGCTTACCGGGCGTGGGGCCGGACCGCGGCAAGATGTTATATGACAGGTAGATAGCCCGATATTATAATTAAAAAACACTCTTAAAGATGTTTTTTGGCGGGTTTTTTGTGTTATAAATACTTATATTCGTATCATGCCAAGAAAAAACCGATATTTCGTGTGTGGTCATTTATGGCACTTGACCCATAGGTGTCACAACCGTGATTTTTTGCTGAAATTCGGTAAGGACCGTGATGCTTACCGCAACTTGCTCCGAGCGCGGCTACAAGGTTCTGGGGTTGATTTATACGGTTATTGCCTTACTGGCAACCATGTTCATCTCTTGGTGCATAGCGATGCCGGCCTGGATATACCTGCTCTAATAAAGTCAGTGGCCGGTGAATTTGCCCAAGCGTATAATCGGCGCAAAAGGCGCACGGGCGCTTTTTGGGGAGACCGGTACCATGCTACGCTGGTTGATAGCGGAAAATATTTGTGGCGTTGTCTGCAATATATTGATCTGAACATGGTGCGTGCCGGGCGTGTGACGCATCCTGCGGATTGGCCATGGTGCGGATATCATGAATTGGTGGGGGAACGCAAGCGTTACTGTTTAATAAACAGGGATGGATTACGAGCGGCGTTAAATTTTTCTTCAATTGAGAGTTTTAGCGATGAATATCGGGCAGGCATTGTTGCGCGGTTGGCGGAGCAAAACCTGCTGCGGGAGCCCTGTTGGACAGAGGTCTTGGCCGTAGGCCGGGAAGGATTTGTAAATGAAATGGCCAAAACAATTATGAACCGGCGGAAATTGGCGATAGAGCAAGAGCCGATTGCTGGCGAATCGGAAGCGTATATTCTAAGGGAGCAGTCCATTGGCTATGGGAATGCTTAATGCTTGTTTTGGTAATGAAAAAACGGCGCTAAGGGCCTTTAAAGCATCTGAAATATCTTTAAAGCATTGATTTTTAGCATATTGCCGAGGTCCGACCCTGTGGCCGTGTCGTCCGACGGCATGACGATCCACTGTCTCAACGGTTTGCCGTGTCGCTGTGCGAGTGGGCGGAGACACAGGCAGGAGAGAAAAACGCGATTGATCCCCGTCCGTTGCTCGTGTAATCTATGCTTAGCAAAAGGGAGATAATGTTATGCCAACCGTCATGAAGAAAGAATCAGCACACAAAATCATCGACCGCATGCCTCAGCAGGCGACATGGGATGACCTTATACACGAAATTTACGTTCACGAGGCGATCGAACGAGGGCTAGCCGATAGCAAGGCCGGAAGGACCAAAGAAGTTAAAGAAGTCCGTGCCAAATACGGCTTGCCGATATGAGAGTTCATTGGACAGACACGGCTCAATCCCATCGGCGCCATCCACGCATATATTGCCCAAGACTCCGCCGAGTACGCCATCTACACGATAGATCGCCTGACGCGACGCTCTCAGCAAATTGCCGACTTTCCTCTTTCGGGTCGTCGTGTGCCGGAATATGAAATGGACCAAATTCGAGAGGTAATCGAAGCTCATTACCGGATCATCTATTACATTAAATCAGACCAGATTGACGTTTTGGCTATCATTCATGAGGCAAGAAATATCCTGGCCGATTGCCAAGAAAACAACATAGCCGAACCAGATTTTCCAGCGGATGGCGACCAGCGCCACCGCTGAAAATTATGTTCGGCGATTATTTTAGTCTCCAACCTTGCCCGTTCCCCGCCCATAGATCAGGTTGTAAACCACCGGGATCACCAGCAAGGTGAAGATGGTGGAGACGAATAAGCCGAAGATGATGGACCAGGCCAGGCCGCTGAAAATCGGATCGAGGGTGATCGGCCAGGCGCCCAGCAGCGTGGTGCCGGCGGTCAGGAAAATCGGGCGGAACCGCGTGGCGCCGGATTCCAGGATGGCCTCGCGCAACGAACGCCCCGCCGCCGTGTTGACGCGGATGAAGTCAATCAGGATGATGGCGTTGCGCTGGACGATGCCGCCCAGGGCGATCATGCCGATCATGGCGGTGGCGGTGAAAAACACGGGAGTGTCGAAACCGCCCACCGGGCGGTTCACCAGCAGGTTCAACAGCCAGAAACCCGGCATGATGCCGATCAGCGTCAGCGGGATGGACATCATGATGACCAGCGGCAGCAGGTAGGAGCTGGTTTCGTAAACCAGCAGGACGTAAATGGCCAGGAGCGCCACGGCGAAGGCGATGCCCAGGTCGCGGAAGACATCCACCGTGATCTTCCATTCCCCTTCACCGGCCCAGTCCGCCCTGAGACCCGCCGGCAGCGGATTGGCTTTCAGCCATTGCTGCATGGCCAGCACTGCCTCCGCCGGGCCGCGGCCCGCCATCTCGGCCGTGACGTACACCACCCGCTCCTGGTTTTTATGCATGATGGACTTGTCCTCCACCTGCTCCTCGAACCGGCCCAGTTCGCCCAGTTGGACAAATTGGCCCTGGCGGCCCTTGATGGGCAGGGTGGCCAGCAGGGCGGTGTCGGAACGCTTGTCGCGGGGCAGCCGCAGCACGAGCGGCAGTTCGTTCTGTTCGGACGGGGTATGAACCGTGCCGACCATCTGGCCGTCCAGCGCCAGCCGCAGCACCTGGGCGGCGTCCGCCGCGGCGATGCCGCTGCGTCCGGCGAGATCGCGGTCAACATGGAAAAACCATTTCTGCTGGTTGGTTTCGACCGAGTCGTCCACTTCGACGACTCCCGGCTCCTGTCGCAACCGCGCGGCCACCTGGCGGGCGCCGGCGATCAATTCGTCGTATTGCTGGTGCGGCTGGCCGTAGATTTCCGCCACCACGGTCGCGAGCACCGGCGGGCCGGGCGGAGCCTCCACGAGCTTGACCTGCGCGCCATGCCGTTCAGCGATGGCGGCGATGTCATTGCGGATGCGCAGGATGATATCGTGGCTGGATTGCGCCCGGCGCTGGCGCGGCAGCAAGTTGACGCGGATATCCCCGAGGTTGGGCGCTTGGCGCAGGTAATAGTGCCGGACCAGTCCGTTGAAGTCCATCGGCGAAGGCGCGCCCAGGGTCGTGGTGAAGTCCACCACTTCCGGTACGCCGCGCAGGTAATCCTCTGCGTCGCGCGCCAGGGCGTCGGTCATTTCCAGCGGGGCGGATTCGGGCAGGTCCAGCACGAGCTGGAATTCGTTTTTATTGTCGAAGGGCAGCATTTTCAGGGGCACGCGGCCGGTGGCGGCCAGCAGCAGCGCGCCGGCGAACAGCGCGGCCATCACCGCCAGCAGCAGCCAGGCGGCCCGGCGCGAATCCACGAACGGGGCGGCCAGCCGGCTATAAACCGCGTAGGTGCGGGTGGTCCGCACATCGTAAGGCTTGGCATTGTCCGCCGGGGCGCGCAGCAGCTTGTTGGCCAGCCATGGCGCCAGGGCGAACGCCACCAGCATGGAACTGATCATCGTCAGCGGCACGTTGAGGGCCATCGGGCGCATGTAGGGGCCCATCATGCCGCTGATGAAAAACATCGGGATGAACGAGACGATGATCGCCAGCGTGGCCAGCACGATGGGCGGCATCACTTCTTCCATGGCCAGTTGCACGGCCTCCTCGCGGCGGTGGCGTTTCATGGCGAAAAAGCGGTAAATGTTTTCCACGCTGACGATGGGGTTGTCCACCAGCAAGCCCAACGCCAGGATCAGCGCGAACAGCGTCACGCGGTTGATCGTGTAGCCGAACAGGAAGTTGCACAGGAGCGTCAGGGCGTAGGTGATCGGGATCGCCAGCCCGACGATCACGCCGACCCGCCAACTCATGGTCAGGGCGATCAGGGCGACGACGGTGAGCATCCCCAGGCCGAGGTTGAGCACCAGGTCGTTGACTTTTTCGTTCGCGGTGGCGCCGTAGTCCCGCGTAATGCGGACGGCGACATTGTCCGGGATGGTCCGGCCCTGCAGCGCCCGCAGGGCGCGTTCCAGTTCCCGCGCCACTTGCACGGCATTGCTGCCCTTCTTCTTGGCCACGGCGATGCTCACCGCGGCCCGGGGCGCGGCGCCGTCCGGCGCCGCGAACGCCGGGTCGGCCGGCCCATGGTGGAAGCGGGTCAGGGTGCGCGGTTCCGCCGGGCCGTCGGCGATCCGCGCGACGTCCCGCAGGTAAACCGGGCGGCCGGCATGCAGCCCCACCATCAGGTTGGCGACTTCGCCGGCATCCCGCAGAAACGGCCCGGCCGCGACCGTCGCCACGGCGTTGCCCTGCTCGAACGAGCCGGCCTGGAGCTGCAGGTTGCCCGCCTGCAGCGCGCCGGCGATTTCGCGGGGGCAGAGGCCGTGCGCCGCGAGTTGTTCCGGATCGAGGTAGACGGTCAACTGGCGTTTTTCGCCGCCGTGAATGGTGATGGCGGCGCTGTCGGGCACGTGCTGGAGTTTGCCGACGACTTCCTCGGCGATTCGGTAGAGCGCGTGGGTGTCGCAACTCCGGCTGTGCAGGGTGGCGGTCAGAATCGGCACGTCGTCAACTTCCACCGGCTTGACCACCCAGCCGGCGATGCCGGGGGTGGCTTTATCCACATTCTGGAAAATCTTGTTGTACAGCTTGATCAGGCTGGCTTCGCGGTCCTCGCCCACGTAAAACCGCACGGTCACCACCGCCATTCCCGGGCGCGAGGTGGAATAGACGTATTCCACGCCGTCAATCTGGTACAGCAGGCGTTCCAGGCGCGACGACACCATTTTTTCCACTTCCGCCGCCGATCCGCCCGGATACATCACCAGCACGTCGGCCAGCGGGACGACGATTTGCGGCTCCTCTTCGCGGGGGGTCACCATCAGCGCGATGGCGCCGGCCAGCAGGCTGACCAGGATCAGCAGCACGGCGAAATTGCCGGTGAGGAAGGCCCGCACCAGCCCGCCCATTACAGAGTGTTTGCCGTCCATGGCTCAATCCTCCAGCACGGGTTGCGCGAGCACCTGTTCGCCGTCCGCCAGGCCGCTGAGAATCGCCACCTGTTCGCCGTAGCGCGGGCCGGTTTTCACCAGGCGGGTCAGGCGCCGCCCGTGTTCCAGCACCTGAACGAATTCCAACTGGCCGGAGCGGTAAACGGCGCCGGCCGGCAGGAGGATTTGGCGGCGTTCGTCCGCGTTGACCCACAGGCGGCCGAAGGTGCCGGGCAGGAGCGTCCCTGTATTATCTTCCAGATCCACGCGCACAAGCTGGGTGCGGCTCATCGGATCGATTTCCGCGACGATCTCCGCCACCCGGCCGGCGAACTTGCGGGACGGCCGTTCGAGCGTCACTTCCACTTCCTGGCCAAGCTGCAGCTTTTCGATCAAACGCAGCGGCGCCGGCACTTCCAGGCGCATGCGGTGCGGATCGTAAATGGCCATCAGGAGCTGGCCCGGGCCGGTCAGGTCGCCGGCTTCCACGCGGCGGTCGGTGACGATGCCGGCGATGGGCGAGGTGATCTGGGCATAGGAAAGCATGACGCGCATGCGCTCCATCTGGGCCTTGGCGGCGTTAAACATGGATTCCGCCGCGGTCAAAGCCTGCTCGGTGGCGGCCTGGGTTTCGAAAAGCTGACGCGCGCGTTTGTACTCGGCTTCCGCCTGCTTCAATTGCGCTTCCGCGGCGCCGGCCTGCTCGCGGATTTCGCGGTCGTCCAGCGTCAGCAGCAGGTGGCCGGCCGGCACGGCCTGGCCGGCGGAGACGAACATTTCGTTGACATGCGCCGGGATGCGGGCGCTGATGTTCACCCGGTTGGCCGAAGCCACCGTGCCCACCAGGTCCAGGCGCACAGGCACGACTTCCGCGCGGGCGGCGATCACGGCGGCGTTGTCCGGCGCCGGTCGGCCCGGCAGCGGCCGCGCCGCGGGGGCATCGGCGCGGGGCAGGCATCCGGCGGCCAGCATGGCGGAGAGAAGGGCGGCGGCGGCGGCCTGGCGGCGCCGCAGGTTCAGCGGGTAATCAGCATGCATTTGACACCTCTTGATTAATCAGGTTTGTGCGCGGGCTGTGCATATTTTTCAGCCAGTGCGCCGCGGGCGCGCTCCAGGTTCGATTGCGCGATCAGCAGGTCGTATTGCGCCGCCACGCCGCGCGTCTGCAGGGCATGCAGTCCGACTTCGGCCGTCAGCAGTTCGGTGATATCGGCCGCACCTTGCTGGTAGCGCTCGCGCGTAATGCGCAGCGCCTCGCGGGCGTTTTCCACATTCTTGCGCATGACCTCAATCCGTTCCCGGGCTTCGGCCAGGCTCAGTTGCGCCTGGGTCAGGTCGAATTGCACCGCCAGGCGGGTTTTGCGCAGTTCCGCCCGGGCGCGGGCCAGTTCGGCGGAAGCCTGGCGGATGGCGTTGGGTCGGCGGAAGCCGTCGAAAATTTCCCACTCTGCCATGATGCCGGCCATGTAACTGTTTTCGTAATCACGCCAATCGTCGCTATCCCAGTCCAGCGAGCCGAAGGCGTTGAAGGCCGGGCTGAATTCCCGTCGGGCGCGCCGCCACTGGTGCTGGCTCAAGGTTACCTGTTCGGCAGCCAGGCGGAGTTCCGGTCGGTTTTCCGGGCCGGCCTGTGAAGCGTCGTCTAACGCTGCCGGTTCCGGTTCCGGCGGGGGCTGCAAGTCGTCCGCCCGGGCTATTTCCACGCCGATGGCGGTGTTGAGCGCCGCTACGGCCAAGCGGAGTCCGTTGCGGGCGCGGATTGCATCCTCGCGCGCCTCGGCCAGTTTGACATCCAGGTTCAGCACATCGGTTTTGACCGCCGAACCGGCCTGGAAGCGCTCGCGGGCCACCCGCTGGCTTTCCTCGAGCGATGCGACCATGGCCGTTTGAACGTCCACGAAGGCGCGTGCCTGGAGGGTGTTCAGGTAGGCGCGGGTGACCTGGTGCACCAACTCGTTGCGCGCCGCGTCCTGCCCGGATTGCGCCAGGCGCGTGCCGGACAGCGCCGCGCCGCGGGCGGATTCGCGCTGGCCGCCGTCAAACAAACGGTATTTGGCGGCAACGCTCCAGCGGATATTGTCCGTGTCGTCCGGATCGTTAGGGTCGAACTCCGGCGCCATCATGTTCAGTTGCCGCTGGTTGAGCGTCATCATGAAGGCTTGCGGGGGATTGTCGGTGCGCATGTACGTTCCGTTCAGGGAGAGCCAGGGGTAATAACCCGATTCCGCCTGGCGCAGCGCAGCCTGCGCGGCCGTGATGCGTTGCGCCGCCGCCGCCATGTCGGGGTTCTCGCTCAGCGCGGTTTGAATGCAATCTTCCAGGGTGATCGCCGGCGCGGCCGCTGCCAGGACCGCGCCGCAAGCGGTTATGATGTTTGCCAAGCGTTGACGCATATACTTGTCTCCGTAATGATTATTATTATTCTGCCGAAAAGAGCGAAAAAAACAAGCAAATTCAGCCGGCCAGGGCTGGCCGGTCACGGCTGCGTCATTCTCGGCGGCTCGCTCCCGCGCCAGGCGGGACAAGCCGGAGGTTTACCCCGCTTTGAGCAGGGTCTCGCTCTTCAGCAGATTTCCCAGGTGGGGCGAGCTCTCCGAGTCCGGCTTTGCCGGACGGCTCCGTCGGAGACGTCGCCCTACCTCCAGCAGATTTCCCAGGTAGGGCGAGGTCTCCCTGCTTCGCTGAAGCTATACAGGGCAAGCCGTACCGAGCCGTCTGTTCTGAGAATAACGCAGCCCTGGCTGGCCCGCTCAGAGCGGAATGCCGCGGACGCCGAAAAAGGGGGTTACCGCGGGATAAACAGCTTCTGGCCCTGGCGCAGATGGTCGGGATCTTTCAGGTTGTTGGAGTCAATGATGGATTTCACGGAAACCTTATAGGCGCCGGCAATGGCGGAAAGCGTTTCGCCCGGCTGCACGGTATGCTCGTACCCCTCGCCGCCGCCGGCATTGCCGCTGGGGACGGCCGGGCGGCTGCCGGCGCGCATGACTTCGGCGATCCGCCAGGAGAGTTGATCCACAATCGCCTGGCGGTCGCGTTCGCGGGCGGCATCGAGGGCCGCCAGCCTCTGTTCCAGAGCGTCCAGCCGCGCTTGCGCGCCGCGCTGCTGGGCGCCGGCTTCGCCGGTGCTGGCGGACATCCCGTGCATGTCCTGCATCAGCCGCTGGTATTCCATTTCCAGCGTTTCCAGGCGGCCTTCCGTGCGGGCCAGCCGATCCTGGAGCAGCAGCAAATCTTCGCGTTCGCGCACGCGCACGGCGGGATCTTCCGTGGTGAGGCAGCCGCCGCCCAGGGCGGCCAGCAGCAGGACGATCAATCCAATGTTAGTTTTTTTCATGTTTTACCTCGCGTGCGCGTCTTTCAGTGTCGTTTGCATGATATCAAAGGCCAATCCCTGCGCCCGGCCGTCATGGACGCATTCGTCGAACGGCTGTTCCGCATCGGTCAGTTGCGCCGGGCCGTCGCAGACCAGCAGGGGCACCGGTTCGATCGTGTGGCCGCGGACGGCGACGGGCGTGCGGTGGTCGGTGGCGACCACCAGGCGGCAGGGTTGGCCGCCGGCCTGCAACAGGCGCCAGGCCGGCCCGACGATTTCCCGGTCGAAAGCTTCAATGGCGCGGGTTTTCAGTTTGAGGTCGCCCATGTGTCCGCATTCGTCCGGCGCTTCCACGTGCAGGAAGACGAAGTCCCGGCCGGCGTCCAGCAGGGCGCGCGCCGCTTCCAGTTTGCCGGCGTAATTGGTGTCCAGGAAGCCGGTGGCCCCGGGAATGTGCGGGGCGTCCAGCCCTGCCAGCCGCCCGATCCCGCGCACCAGGTCCACGGCGGAAATGACGCCGCCGGTCAACCCGTAGAGTTCACGGAAGGATGGGAGAACGGTCCGGCGCCCCTGGCCCCAGAGCCAGATCTGGGTGGCGGCGGATTTGCCCGCGCGCCGCCGCGCGGCATTGACGGGATGATTCTGGAGAATCGCGCGGGAGTCCTCCATCAGGCGGATAATCGCGGCCGCGCCGCCGCCCTGCGGCAGGTTGTATTCCACGCGCTGGCCCAGGACGTCATGCGGCGGAATGGTGGTCGTCGTCACGGGCCCGTTGCGCCAGAGCAGCAGGTGGCGGTAGCCGGCGCCGGGATGGAAACGCATTTCCGGCGTGCCCAGCGCCTGCTGAACAGCCGCCATGATTTCCGCGCCCTCGGGCGTGGTGATATGGCCGGCGGAGTGGTCGGTGATGATGCCGTCCTGGACGTTGACCAGGTTGCAGCGGAAAGCGACGTCCTCCGGCGCCAGTTCCAGGCCGGCGCCGGCGGCTTCGATCGGGGCCCGGCCCGTATAGTAGCGGCGCGGATCGAATCCCAGCATGCTTAAATTGGCCACGTCGCTGCCGGGCGACATGCCGTCGGGAATGGTCTGCACGAGCTGGACCTGCCCGGCGGCGGCCAGCCGGCGGATATGGGGGATGTCCGCCTGCTGCAGCGGGGTGCGTCCGTTGTATTCCGGGGCGGGGTAATCGCCCATGCCGTCGCCCAGCAAAACCATGATTTTCATAAACCGCCTCGTTCGAGTGGAGGGTAAGCATAGCGGTTTGCCCTGCCGCGGTCAAACTTGTTTGGGATTGATTTTTTTGGGTGTCAGATAAATTAGATGGGGTAGTGCGGAAGCAGGGATGCGTAGCGAATTCCGTTCGAAAAGGACGGCGGCCATTTTGGGGCGTCTGTCCGCTGCGCGGACCCTGCGGGCGTGGTTGCAGGCGATGGCGCAATCAAGAGATTAGCGCCATCGCCTGCGCCCACGCATCCACCCCAAACTTGCCTTGTCTTTTCGAACCCCTCGACAGGCTCGGGGAGCGGAATTCGCAACGCGATGGCCCAATTTCGGCCAGGATGGTGTTGCCTGGCCGAAATTACCGGAATTTACATAATTGTATTTAACGGATTCATAAATCACACTGAAATCAACCGTGGAATTAAAGTTTATTCAAATCACCAACAAATTTGTCGTATACCCGATTTTCGCAGGCCCGAATTTTTTTATTGTGTTGCGGCGGCTGGTTATGCGATAATCCAAAACAATCGCAGTGGGTATGGCTGCCGCGGGGCGCCGCCGCGCAAAGGATTTAAGCGCGAAGGTTGCCTGTAATTTCTGCAATCGGGAGTCACCGGCCCGCGGGAATCGTCAATTCAACAACAACAAGGAGCTGATTATGAAGCGGATGGCTTGGGTGATGGGCGCAATGGCAATGGCGGCGGCAGTTACCGCGTCCGAATCGGAATTCAGCCGGACGCTGTTCACCCGCGAGAATCGTTTGCCGGAATTAAACCGCTGGGAGTTGGGCCTGTTTTCGCAATACGTGCAATACGATGAATCCCTCGGCGTATCGGGCCTGGATTGGAAGCGCAAGGATTTCACTGTCGGCCCATACGCGCGGTACGGGTTGTATGAAAACCTCACCGCCTACGCCGCGGTGCCGTTCGGCCATGTGGACTCGGACCGGACCAAAGACACGCACACCGGCATCCGCGACATCACCCTGGGGATGGAATTGCTTGCCTACGAATACACTTTCGGTTATCCCTATATCATCCCGTACGTCGAGGTGATCCTGCCCACCGGCGATGAAGACGACAAGCTGGGCAACGGCAAAACGGACGCGGTTTTCGGCGCCTCGGCGGGCACGACGGTGTACGATGTGTACAATTACATCCTGGACGCCCGCTACAACGTCAACCATAAAAACAGCGGCGATGAAGACGAAGACGGGATGTTCACGCTGGCGGCGGCTTTCATCTGGGATTTGAACGAACGCTTTGCGCTGATGGCGGAAGCCAAGGGCACCAGCGAGGATATCGCCGGCGAGAGCGGCATCCCCCTGTATTTCCGCGGCGGCATGAATTACAAGGTTTCCGACCAGTTGTCGCTGAGCTGGTTCGGCGGCGGCGCGGTTAATTCCGATGAAGACGGCATGGGCGCCATCAAAGTCGGCTACCTGTTCTGATCCGGCGCACGGCCGGCCGGCGCTTCGGCTGGCGGATGTTGCATGTTGAATTCGCAGCGCAACGCGGTGTCGGACGGACGCCCGCCGGTTCCGGCGCGGCGCCGTATGACCGCCTGGCGCCGGCCGGCCATGTTGATCGTGCTTTTCTGGCTGGCGGCCATGTTCTGGCTGGTGCGCTTCGAAGCCTTCCCGGGCTGGTTTAACCGCGGCTATCATTCTTACCGCGATGTTTTCCGCGACGGCTTGTTTGTCTTGGATTCGTGGATGCGGGTTTCCCTGCACGGCGAGCCGGCGGGCTACACGCATACCTGGTTGGACAGCGACCCGGCCGCCGGCCGTCAATTGTTCCGCCTGCGCAATCAGACCGCCCTGTCCGTGCGCCTGCTGGGCCAGCCGCGCGCGATTAACGCCAACCTGAGCGCGACCGTGGACGATGCCGGGCGGTTGCAGGATTTTTACGCCGTGCTGCGCATGGATGAATGGCGCACCCGGGTGGAAGGCCGCGCCGCCGGGGCCGGCCGCTTCCGGGTGACCGTCCGCGCCGGCGCCGCCGTCCGGGAACTGGAGGTGGCGGCGCCGGATGACATCCAGTTGCATCTGCCCATGACGGAACTGCTGGTCGGCCGCCTGGCGCCGGGCCGCACTGCCGCGCTGCGGGTCTTCAACCCGCTGACCATGGCCGTGGATGAGGTGCGTGTGTCCGCGGTCGGCCGCGAGACGCTGCGCCTGGACGGGCGCGAGTATGCAACGACCCTGGTCAAGACATCCTACCAGGGCCTAGAGATGCGCGCCTGGGTGGATGCCCAGGGGCGCACGCTGCGGCAGGAGACGCCGTTCGGATTGACCATGGAAATCTGCGATCCGGCGGAGGCCGTTTTACCCGCCGGGACGGGGCCGGCCCTGGATTGGCTGGCGCCGCCGGGCACCTGGCCGATGCCCTCTCTTGAGCCCGCATCCTGATTCTTTCCGCCGGCTGGTGTGCGGGCGTAAGACAAATTAGTTGTGGTAATACGGCAGCAGGGATGCGTAGCGAATTCCGTTCGAAAAGTACGGCGGCCATTTTGGGGCGTCTGTCCGCTGCGCGGACCCTGCGGGCGTGGTTGCAGGCGGTGGCGCAATCAAGAGATTAGCGCCATCACCTGCGCCCGCGCATCCACCCCAAACTTGCCTTGTCTTTTCGAACCCCTCGACAAACTCGGGGAGCGGAATTCGCAACGCGGTGGCCCAATTTCGGCCAGGATGGTGTCCCCTGGCCGAAATTATCGGATTTACATGGTTGTATCTATAGCGGACTCATAAATCACACTGAAACCCGCCGTGAAATTAAAGTTTATTCAAATCACCAACAAATTTGTCTTACACCATAGGTGTGCGGGCGGCCGATCCGGCGCTTGACTTGCCGGCGTCCGGTGGTGTAATTATATGCTTGTTGACAGTCCAGGGCCGGCGGCGGCTGGCCCGTGGGCCTTGGAAGTAACAATCAAGCTGGCAGGGAACCATGTACCTGGACACTTTGTTTCACGGAGCGGAGAAATTCGGCGCATCGGATCTGCACCTGATCGCCGGCATGCCGCCGGCCTACCGCGTCAACGGCGAGATCATCCTGGCCGACCAGGATCCGCTTGGCGTGGAAGAACTGAACGACATGGTTGGCGCCATGATCAACGACGATCAGCGCAAAAAATACGAGCGGGAATGGGAACTGTGCGTGTCCATCCCCCGCGGCGATCAGGGGCGGGTGCGCGCCACGATTTACCGCCGCAACGGGCATCCCGAGTTAAGTTTCCGCTTCTGCGGCAGCCGGATCCCCACCCGCGCGGAACTGGGTTTGCCGGCCAAACTGGACGACCTGGTCCGCAACCGCAACGGCCTGGTCCTGGTTACCGGGCCGACCGGGTCGGGCAAGACCACCACTTTGAATTACCTGGTGGACCGGATCAACCACGAACGCAACTGCAAAATTATCACCATCGAGGATCCGATCGAATACTCGCATGTCAACGACAAGTCCCTCGTGGTGCAGTTGGAAGTCATGACGGATACGCATTCGTTCAACCGGGCGCTGGTGCATGTGCTCCGGCAGGACCCGGATGTGATCGTGGTGGGGGAACTGCGGGATTACGAGGCGATTGGCACCGCCCTGGCGGCCGCGGAAACCGGCCACCTGGTGCTGGCCACCGTGCATGCCGCCAGCGCCATCCAGACCGTGGAACGCATTGTCGGCGTGTACGAGGGCAACACCCAGCGGCAGATTCTGCTGCAGTTGGCCAATACCCTCCATGGCATCATCAGCCAGGAACTATTCGCCACCCCCGGGAATGAACGCCGGGTGCTGGCCTACGAGCTGCTGCTGGCCAATCCCGCCGTGCGGAACATTATCCGGCAGAACGATCTCGCCCAGCTGGCCTCGGTCATGCAGACCTCAGCCCGGGATGGCATGGTGCTGATGGATACCACGGTGCGCGACTTGTACGACCGCGGCCTGATCAGTTACGACATGGCCATCAGCCGGATCCGCGATCCGGATGCAATTTAACCCGGCGGCGCATGATTATCCTGGAAAATCTCGGCAAACAATTCGGTCCGGTCTGGGCGGTCCAGGATTTGACCTTGACCGTGCCGCCGGGCGAATTGTTTTGCTTCCTCGGACCGAACGGCGCCGGCAAGACCACCACCATCAAAATGGCCTGCGGATTGCTGCGTCCGACCGCGGGGACGGCGCGCGTGGCCGGCGGCGATCCAGCCGCCGACCAGGCCGTGCGCGCCGCCATCGGCTATATCCCGGACCAGCCGTTCCTGTACGAGCGGTTGACCGCCGCCGAGTTTTTCCAGTTTGTCGGCGACATCTACCGGCTGCCGCCGGAGCGTATCCGCCGGGAACGCGCGGAGTTGTTCGAACTGTTCGGCCTGCAGCCGGCGGCGCAAACCATGATCGGCGAGTTGTCCCACGGGTTCCGCCAGCGCCTGATTTATGCCGCGACGCTGCTTCATCAGCCGCAGGTGCTCTTCGTGGACGAACCCTTCATCGGCCTGGACCCGTACACCATCCGGCTGCTGCGCGAATTGCTGCGCGCACGCGCGCGCGCGGGCATGACGATCTTCCTCACCACCCATATCCTGGCGCTGGTGGAGGGGCTGGCGGATCGGGTCGGCATCCTGTCCGATGGGCGCCTGGCGGCGCTCGGCACGGTGGATGAGTTGCGCGCCCGCGCCGGCGGCGCCGGCGCGCTGGAGGATATTTTCCTGGGCCTGACCCGGGCCGATGCAAATTGACTTTGAGCGATGGGACTGTTATGAAAGCTGCTGCATCTAAAACCGGTCAAACCGGCCGCACCGTCCTGGCGGCCAATCGCCGCGCCCGCCATCATTATATCGTCCTGGAAACATTCGAGGCCGGCATCGCCCTGGCCGGCACGGAAGTCAAGTCCGTCCGGGCGGGCCTGGTTGATTTGAGCGCCGGGTTCGCCGATTGCGGCCCGGGGGGGATCATGCTGCGCGACGTGCATATCAAGCCCTACGAGTTCGGCAACCAGTTTAACCACGAGCCGCGCCGGGCCCGCCGCCTGCTGCTGCACCGCCGGGAAGTCCACCGCCTGGGCGGGCAATTGGCGCGCAAGGGCTTGACCCTGATCCCCCTGTCGCTGTATCTTAACCGGCGCGGGCTGGTGAAACTGGAGCTGGGTTTGTGCCAGGGTAAACTGGCGGCGGACAAGCGCGAAGCTCTGCGCCAGAAGGCCGCGGAAGACGATGCCCGCCGGGAGTTGGCCGCCCGGCGGTGATACGCTCCTGCAACGCGGGCGGCGGAGCGCAACGCAGTTGCGCCGCTACAGAAGAGGCGGAAATATTCAGGCCGGCTGTAGTGGCCGAACTGCGTTCGGTATCTGTGTCTGGGTGTAGTAGTCCGGCTTTGTCGGACATGCCGGAACGCAACGCAGTTGCGCCGCTACAGAAGAGGCGGAAATATTCAGGCCGGCTGTAGTGGCCGAACTGCGTTTGGTATCTGTGTCCGGGTGTAGTAGTCCGGCTTTGCCGGACATGCCGGAACGCAACGCAGTTGCGCCGCTACAGAAGAGGCGGAAATATTCAGGCCGGCTGTAGTGGCCGAACTGCGTTCGGTATCTGTGTCCGGGTGTAGCAGTCCGGCTTTGCCGGACATGTCGGATAGTGTTTATTGATCAAGGAGAAATCAAATGCGCAAGGTAACGTTATTCACGGGACAATTTGCCGATCTGCCTCTGGAACAACTGGCCGCCAAGGCCAAGGGGTGGGGATATGACGGGTTGGAACTGGCCTGCTGGGGCGATCACCTGGATGTCGCGCGCGCGGCGCGCGACAAAAAATACGCCCGCGGCCAGGTGTCTCTGCTGGCCCGGCATGGCTTGGAAGTGTTGGCCATCAGCAACCACCTGGCCGGGCAACTGGTCTGCGATCCGAACAACGACGCGCGCTCAGACGCATTCGCGCCCGGGGAATGCGCCGGCAATGCGGAAGCCAAGCGCGCCTGGGCGGTGGAATCAATGAAGAATGCCGCGCGCGCCGCGGCCAATATGGGCGTCAAGGTGGTCAATGGCTTCACCGGGTCGTCCATCTGGCACATGCTCTACAGTTTTCCGCCGGCATCCGCGGCGATGATTGACGCCGGGTACGAGGATTTCGCCCGGCGCTGGAATCCGATCCTGGACATCTTCGACGAATGCGGCGTGCGCTTCGCCCTGGAAGTGCATCCGACCGAAATCGCTTACGACCTGCACACCGCCCGCCGGGCCCTGCAGGCCATCGACAACCGCCCCGCCTTCGGGTTCAATTTCGATCCCAGCCACCTGTTCTGGCAGATGGTGGACCCGGTGCGTTTCATCCAGGCTTTCCCGGAACGCATTTACCATGTGCATGTCAAGGATGCGGCGCTGACGCTGGACGGCGCGAGCGGCATCCTGGCGTCGCATCTCAACTTCGGCACGCCCGGGCGCGGCTGGGATTTCCGCACCCCGGGCCGGGGCGGCGTCCGTTTCGAGGAAATCATCCGGGCCTTGAACGTCATCAACTACCAGGGGCCGCTGTCGGTGGAGTGGGAGGATGCCTACATGGACCGCGAGCACGGCGCGGCGGAAGCCTGCCAGTTTGTGCGCCGGCTGGATTTTCCCAAGTCCGACCGCGTGTTTGATGAAGCGTTCGGGTGATAGAAGCTTTGACATAATGGCCGCCATTTGTTATCATCAACCATTCAAAAATTTAACTGAACACAGGGGTGCTGCAATGAAAATCGCAAAATTACTGGCGCTGGCGGCGGTGTGCACGGGCGTGTCGGTGGGCGGGCAGACGGTTTTCGTGGTGCCGCCGGAAACGCCCGGGGCAAGTCCGGGTTACCCGTTCTATTCGTGGGGCAATGCCGCCACCAGCATCCACGATGCCGTCGACGCCGCCGTGCTCGCCGGCGTGACGCAGGTGTTTGTTTCCAATGGCTTGTATCATATCACGAACGAAATCTCTGTGAAAAACGCCCTCTATTTGCGCAGTTGGAATAACGGGGCGATTGACCAGACCAACACGATTATCAATGCCGGGGGGCTGTACCGCGGCTTTTTCGTCAGCAATGCCAATGCCGTCGTGGATGGATTCATGGTCACCAACGCGGCGACCAACGCGGTCAACCTTTATCACGGCGTGATCCGGAATTGCGACCTGGCTTTCAACCTGGGGCGAGGCGCAACTATCGGCTTGAACGGGATTCTGGAAGATTGCCGCGTGCGGGAAAATTACATTGTCGCTCATGGCGGCGGCGTGTATTTGTCCGCCGGAACGGTGCGCCGGTGCGCCATTGTCGGCAACATCGGCAGCAGCTACTATGGCGGCGGCGTGTATATTATGGGGGGGGGGAAACTGCTGGATAGCAGCATCATCAGCAACCAGTGCGTCGGCACCGCAAACGGCTGGGGCGGCGGCGTGTTTGTGAGTGAGTTGGGGCTGGTTTCCAATTGCCTTATTCAAGCCAACCGGACCTTCATCCGTACTGCGGGGATTTTTTTGTCGGCTGGCGGCGGCGGCAATATCGTGGTGGATAAATGCGTGATTGTTGACAATGTAATAACCGGGGCTACCGGCGGCGGCGGCTCTTACATGAATGGCGGCGTGTTGCGCAATTCGCTGATCGCCCGCAATTCCGGCGTACGTGGCGGTGGCATTTTTATGATCGTTGCGTCCAATCTAATCGAGAATTGCACGATTGTCTCCAATTCCGCATCCGAACGTGGCGGCGGGGTGTATGGCCCAGGTAGTGTTGCCACGGATGTGTTGTTGATGAATAATATCATTTACTTCAACAATTCTCCCAACGGAAGCAATTTATATAACCAAGATATGGTGTTTTGGACCAACAACTGCACGGCGCCATCGGTGAATGCCTACGGCAGCGGCAACATCACCGATGATCCGGCCTTCGTCAGTTTTGCGCCGGACATGGATGCGGCCGATTATGATTTTCGGCTGACAGCCGATTCCCGCTGTGTCAATACCGGGACAAATCAGCCCTCAATGTCGTCGTGCGTGGACCTGGACGGGCGGACGCGGATTGACCGTTTCTACCGCCTGGTGGATATGGGCTGCTACGAATATGTCCCGGGCGGGATGCTTTTCGGCATACGCTGAAATTGCGGGCGCGCCAGTGGTCCTAAATAAAAGCCACAGGTATTTGGAGGGTTGGATTACACCCCAACCGTTCTGCGCGGACTTTTGAGCGGCTCTTTAAAAAGCCTGCCTGCGGCGCCGCGATTGCGGGGTCATGCGCATTTACCGCGTTGGAACAGACGGCAGGCGTTGGCCGTGGTTGATTGCGCGATTTCCGCCAGGGGCCGGCCGCGAATCTGCGCCAGGCAGGCGGCGGTGTGCGGCAGGCAGGCCGGCTCGTTGCGCCGGCCGCGCAACGGTTCCGGCGCCAGGAACGGCGCGTCGGTTTCCAGCAGCAGGCGGTCGTCTGGGACGAGGGCGGCTGCCGCGCGGATTTCCCCGGCGTTTTTGAATGTCAGGATGCCGCTGAAGCTGATATAGAAACCCAAATCCAGCAGGCGGCGGGCGTATTCCGGGCCCCCGGTGAAGCAATGCATCACGCCAATGCCATCCGGCGCGCCGGTCCAACCGGCGGCATGCACGGTCAAATCCTCCAAAATTTCCCGGTCGGCATCGCGGCTGTGGACGATCACCGGCAAAGCGTGGGCCCGCGCCAGTTCCAGCATGCGGCGGAACAGATTGCGCGGCGCCGGGTCGTCCCGGCGCCCGTGGAAATAATCCAATCCGGTTTCCCCAATGGCCGCAATCTCCGGCGCCGCCAGCAAGCCTTCCAACTCGGAAAGCGCCGCCGGTGCCGGCGCCTGGCTGCGGTCCATGGCCGCCGCGGCGCGGATATGGGCGGGGTATTGCCGGGCCAATGCCAGGGCCTGCTGGTTGGCGGCCGGGGATCCCCCGATGGCCAGGATGCGGGTGACGCCGGCATCCCTGGCGCGCTGGAGCAGGGCTGGGATGCCGCCGTCGGGCGCGGCCGGATCAACCAGCAGGTCGAAATGCGCATGGGTATCGAAAAACATATGCGCTAAAATATCCCTCCGCCCCGTGGAATGCAATCCTGGAATGCCAGGGCTGTATCATTCTCAGAGCAGACGGCTCGGTCGGCTTGTCCTGCATAGCTTCAGCGACGCAGGGAGACCTCGCCCTACCGTTTCATAAGCATTTGTCGCGGGTAGGGCGAGACCTCCGGGCGAGCCGCTCCGGCGGTAGAAGGGCGAGACCCCGCTCAAAGCGGGGTAAACCGCCGGCTTGTCCCGCATGGCGCGGGAGCGAGCCGCCGGGAATGACGCAACCGTGCCCGAATGCCAACCGGTGCGCGCGCGGCAACTTGTATTTTCGCAGGCGATTTGCTACGCTTTGCCAATGAAACACAGTTCCAAGCCCGCCAAGCCCGTGCGCGCCTGCCATGCCTGTCTGCTCAACCTGGGCAAAGTCTGCTGGGTTTACGCCAATCCGCGGCGGCAATGGCGCAACCGGCGGTGTCCGGGGTTCGAAAACCCGGAATTGTACAACGCCCTGGCGGAATGGCAGGCGGCGCCGCATGTCAAAACCAGGAAACAATTGCGGCAGGCGTCCGGCCGTAAAACCAACCAGCCGCCAGCCTGGCGGCGGCATACTCAACATACAATCGGCAGCGGGTGATTGATGCAATCTGACGGCAACGCAACGGCAATTATCGAGCGAGCCCTGCTGGTCCAGGTGGTGATCGGCCGGCAAGCGCGCGCCGAGGCGGAAGACTCGCTCGCGGAGCTGGCGCGGCTGGCGGACACTGCCGGCGCCGCGGTGGTGGGCGCCATTACCCAGCATCGGGAACGGCCGGACCCGGCGTTGATGATCGGCCAGGGCAAATTGGCGGAGGTGCAACTGGCCGGCCGGGCGGCGGAAGCCAATCTCCTGATCTTTGACAATGAACTCTCGGCGGTGCAGGCCGCGAATGTGCGCCAGGCGGTCGGCCTCAAGGTGATTGACCGCACCGAGTTGATTCTCCGGATTTTCGCCCGGCGCGCGCAAACCGCCGAGTCTAAAATCCAGGTGGAACTGGCGCATTTGCAATACCTCGCCGGACGGATTCCCGTGCTGGAAGCCCAGCAGCGGTTTCAGGGCGGCATTGGCGTGCGCGGGCCGGGCGAGAGCCCGATGCAATTGCGGCGCGCGCCGATGCTGGCGCGGATTACCATTCTTAAAAGGAAACTCAAGGAAATCCAGCGGCGCCGGCAACTGACACGCCGCCAGCGCCGGATGCCGGAGGTGTGCCTGGTGGGGTATACCAATGCCGGGAAATCCACCCTCCTGAATGCCTGCAGCGCGGCGGACGCCTACGTGGATGACCGGCTGTTCGCCACGCTGGACACCAAGAGCCGCGCCGTGTTCCTGCCCGACCGCCGCCAGGTGATGTTGACCGATACCGTGGGCTTTATCCGGCATCTGCCGCACGGCCTGGTGGCTTCTTTCCGCTCCACGCTGGAGGAGATCGGCGAGGCCGATCTCCTCTTGCTGGTGCTGGATGCCGGCCACCGCTACCTCCGGGAGCACCTGGCGGTGGTGGAGAAAACCCTGGCCGAAATCAAGGCCGAGCGCGCGCCGCGGCTGCTGGTGCTCAACAAGATTGATACGCCGGCCGCGCAGGCGGCGCTCCCGGAGCTGCGGCGGGATTTCCCCGAGGCCCTGGCGCTTTCGGCCCTGCACCGGGAAGGTGTGGCGGAGTTGAAGGAGCGCCTGGCGCAATTGCTGCCCGCGCGCCAGTTGTTGCCGGAGTGAACCATGCCGGTTGAGTTAATTCTCGCATCCGCTTCCGTCGCGCGCGCGGATTTACTGCGCGCCGCGGGCATCAAGTTCCGCATCGCTCCCGCAAATGTGGCAGAGCCGCCGCCGGCCCCGTACGAGTCGCTGAAACATTACCTGGAGCGCCTGGCGCAAATGAAGGCGCAGGCGGCGGCGCCGCGCCATTCCCGGGCGGCCATCCTGGCGGCGGACACGGTGCTATGCCTCCCGGGCGGCCGGGCTGACCGGATGCGCCTGCGGATTATCGGCAAGCCGTATGGGCGGACGCCCGCCGCGCGCGCCGCCTCAGCGGCGCGTCTGTTGCGGGAACTCGCGGGGCGTGAACACTTGATCGGCACGGGAATCTGCCTCCTGGGTCCGGAGGACGCGCGCGGGCGCCGGGTCATGCGCCGTGGATATGTTGCGGCGCGGGTGCGGCTGCGCGCCCTGGCGCCGGCGGAAATCCGGCATTATGTGGCGCAAGTCAAGCCCTGGCATTGCGCCGGCGCCTATGCCCTGCAGGGCGCCGGCGCGGCGATCATCGCGGCAGTGCGCGGCGACCCGACCACCATCATCGGGTTGCCCATGGAATTGACGCTCCGGCTCCTGGCGGGCTCAGGCGGATTGGCCCGCGCCGGCATTCTGCATTAAAGCCGCCAGCGCCCTGGCTTCATGCGCCTGCAAGCGCGCCAACTCGGCGGGCGGCAGGTTGGTTTTGGCCGCTGAAAAAGCCAGTTCCATTCCCGGGAAAGCGCGTTGAAACAGGAATTGCGCGCGCGGGATGTGGAAATCGGAAGTGACGACGACGAGGGCGGTTATGCCGTGGCGGGCGATAATCGGCCGGGATAATCCGGCATCCTGAATTGTGTTGGAGCTTTCCACGCACTCGAGAAACCGGTCCGGGGGAATGCCCTGCGCCTCCAGGAAGCGCCTGGTGTAATAACCGTGCGGCTTTTCGGTGGTGTTGAAGTGCGTCCCCCAGCCGCCGGTGGGGAGGATGCAGGCGTCCGGATGCCGCGCGAATTCGAACAAAGCCTGGCGGCAGCGTTCGACGGCCATGGCCGACAGACGGCCGGCGGCGTCATTTGGCGCGCCCAGCACCGCAATGGCGGTTTTTTTTGGGTGCATATTCCTGTGCTTTATCTCCGGCGCGGCCTTGATGGGACAGACTGGATCATTCCTTCTTGCCTCCGCGCCGCGCCGTTGCCGGCGGGGTGGCGGCGGGCGGGTTATGCCGGCGGTAATCCTGCATGATGTCGCGGATATAGCGCCGGGTGAGGGGATAAGTGATATTATGCCAGAACACGTTCGGGTCGTTGCGGTCGTTTTTGGCCCAGCGCAGGGCGTTGGAACGCCCGGCATTGTATTCCGCCAGCGCGTAAGGCAGCGGGTTAGCCTTGGCGCTCCAGTAGTTGCGGGCGCGGCTCAGGTACCAGGCGCCGGCCTGAATGTTGATTTCGGGTTGGAATAGTTCGTATTTGCTGAAATTGGAACGGCCGGTGCCGGCGGCCCAGTCGGCCGCGGCGGCAGGGGTGACCTGCATCAGGCCGATTTCGCCGGCCCGGCCGATGCTGCGATGGTTGAACCCGCTTTCATGGCGGATCACCGCGCGCAGGAGCGCCGGCGGCAAGTCATGTTCCCGCGCGGCATCGAGGATCATGGCGTCGAAGGCATGGTTGCGCCAATGCCAGTAGGCCGCGTAAAACATCGCGCTCGCGATGACGGCGGCGGTCGCGGCGGCAATTAACCAGCGCATGGTATTTGACAAACCCTTTGGCATAGTTTAAATTTAACGCGAAAGGAAGCTCGCGTCAATTTTATATCACGGGCGGACGGATGTTCCGTCACGGCTGCGTCATTCTTTGCGGCTCGCCCGGAGGTCTCGCCCTACCCACGACAAATACTTATGAAACGGTAGGGCGAGGTCTCCGTACCGAGCCGTCTGTTCTGAGAATGACGCAGCCCTGGATGTTCCGCGTCGGAATTTTTTGAAATTACCCCAGGTGAAGGATATTACATAAGGAGGTTGGCATGCGCGAAGTCAAAGCGATTAATCCGGCCTGGTTCAGCCCCATGACCTGGCTGGGACTCGCGATCCTGGCGGCGGTGCTGCTGGGTCCGGGATGGGTCTGGTTTTTCTGGCGGATCGAACCGGGGCCGGACCAGTTGGCGGTGTTGATCCGGAAAGTCGGGCAGGACCTGCCCTCCGGCCAGATTCTGGCGGAAGCTCCCGAGCAGAAGGGCATCCAGATGGAAGTGCTGCCTGAGGGCCGTTACTTCCGCAATCCCTACGTCTGGGGGTGGCGGATCGCGCCGATTACGGATGTGCCGCCCGGCAAGGTGGGCGTACTCGTCCGGCTCTATGGCCGGGACCTGGAGGCCGGCCAGATCATTGCCGGCCCCGATACCAAGGGCATCGTGGCGGAAGTGCTCCGCCCCGGGAAATACCGCATCAATCCCTTCGCCTACAATGTCCGCTTCTTCGATGCCACGGCCATTCGCGCCGGTTATGTCGGCGTGGTGACTTCGCAGGAAGGGCGGGACCCGCTGAACACGGATTTGCCCGCCGCCGAACGCAATGTGTTCCTGGTGCAGGATAGCATGAAGGGCGTGCTGCCGGCCGTGTTGGATCCCGGCACCTATTACCTGAATCCCTACTTGTTAAACGTGGTGGAGGTAAACCTGCAGAGCCAGCGGTTCGAGATGAGCGGGGAGGATGCCATCAGCTTCCTGACGCTGGACGGATTCACGGTGAATGTCGAGGGCACCCTGGAATTCGCCATCATGCGGGAGTCGGCCGCCTTGCTGACCCACCGGGTGGGCGACATGGAGGACGTGGTGAAGAAAGTCATTCTGCCGCGCGCCCGGGGATTCAGCCGGCTGGAAGGCAGCAAAAATCCGGCGATCGATTACATCGTGGGCGAGACCCGGCAGAAATTTCAAAATGTGCTGCAGCAGCATCTGCAGGAGCAATGCGAGGAGTGGGGCGTGGCGATCAAGTCGGTGCTGATCCGCAACATCCTGCCGCCCGACCAGATCGCCAGCATCATCCGCGACCGGCAGGTGGCGGTGCAGAATGCCTTGAAATACGAGCAGCAGATCGAACAGGCGCGCTCCAAGGCCGAACTGACCAGGCAGGAAATGCTGGCGGAACAGAACAAGGAAAAAGTGGTCGCCGAAACCGCGCGCATCCAGGCGGTCATTGAGGCCGAGCAGAACCAGGCGGTGCGCGTCGTGGCCGCCCAGAAGGATTTGGAGGTGGCGCAGTTGGAAAACGCCGCGGCCGCCTTCCAGGCCGAGGCCCGTCTGCGCGGCGCCCGCGCCGAGCGGGACGTGATCGGCCTGCAAAACAAGGCCCAGGCCGATGTGTATGCCGAGCAGGTGCGGGCCTTCGGCACGGGGCTGAATTTCGCCCGCTATACCCTGTACCGCAAAATCGCGCCGCGCATTGACTCGCTGCTGGCCGCCGACAGTCCCGACGGCCTGGGCGGAATTTTCACCCCGCTGCTGCCGGCGGCGGGCAAGGAGGGCCAGCCATGAAAAAATCTATTTCCAGCATTTTTACCTTGGCGGCCATGGCCGCCCTGGCCTGGTTGTTCTGGCAGTGGGGATTCTGCCGGTTCTATGTCGCGCCGGGATACATGGCCGTGGTCACTGCCAAAACCGGCCAACCCCTGGAACCGGGCCAGATCCTGGCGCGCTCCGGCCAGAAAGGCGTGCGCGAGGATGTACTCGGCGAAGGCCGGCATTTCCTGAATCCGGTGCTTTTCGACGTGGAGATCGTGCCGATCGTGACGATCCCCGTCGGCAAGATCGGCATTGTCACCGCCAAGATCGGCGCGGAATTGCCGGAAGGCGAGTTTTTAGCCGATGCCGGCCAGAAAGGCATCTGGCGGCACGTGCTGGGGCCGGGCAAGTACCGTTTGAATCCCTACGGGTACATGATTGACGTCACCGATGCCGTCAGCATTCCCGTCGGCTACGTGGGCGTGCTGACATCGCTGTCCGGCAAGCAGCCGGCCGCGGGCGCATTTGCCCGCGCCGGGGAGAAAGGCGTGCGCGCCGATGTGCTGCAGCCGGGCTTGTATTACGTCAATGCCCGCGAATACAAGGTGGACGTGCTGGAAGTGGGGGTCAACCAGGTGTCGCTGCTGGGCGTGGGCGGCCAGGTCATCACCAAGCGCCAGATCATCACCCAGAGCAAGGCCACGGATGAACTGCAGCGCACGACGCTCATGGAGCAGCAGCAGCAGCGCCGCGTGTACCTGGAAAAATCGGAAAACCTGGCGGCGCTGGATAAGCGCCCCAGCCGCGCGCTGATGGCGCAGAGCGATGCCCGGGCGGAGGGCGCGGCGCCGGCGGCCAAGCCGCTCGGCCGTTCCGACGACACGCTGGCCACGTTTGCCTTGAACCAGATGGTGGAATTTCCTTCGCGCGACGGATTTGACATCAGCCTGGACATGACGGTGGAATTCGAATTGCTGCCGGAAGCCCTGGCGGAAATATTCCGCAATTACGGCGATCTGCCGGCGGTGGTGGAAAAAATCATTCTCCCGCAGATTCTTTCCGTTTCGCGCCTGAAAGGCTCCGCCTACGGCGCCAAGGATTTCGTGGTCGGCGAAGGCCGGGAAAAATTCCAGAAGGACCTGACGGAAACGCTGGCCGGCACGCTCAAGGAAAAACGCATCATCGTGCATAACGCCTTGATCCGCCATGTGGGCGTGCCGATGCAGATTCTCGATCCCATCCAGCAGGCCAGCATTGCGGCGGAACAGGATCTGACCAACCGCGAAATGCAGAATACCGCGCGCAAGCTGGCGCAGTTGAACACCGAGCAGGCGCTGATCGAACAACGCCGCGCCCAGGTGGCCCAGGAGACGGAAAAATTGAAGGCGGAAATCAGGGCTGACCAGGAAAAACAAGTCGCCTTAACCCTGGCGGAGGCTACCCGCCGCGTGGCGGAAATCGAGCAGCAGACCGCCGGCGTCCGCGCCGAGCGGACGTTGAAGCTCGGCCAGGCGGAAGCCGAGGTGATTCAGTTGGTCGAGGGCGAGAAGGCCAGGGGGCAGGTCATGAAGGTGCAGGCTTTCGGCGATCCCCAGGCCTACAGCCTGGCGGAGTTCGCCGCGGGTTTGAACGACCGGCTCAACATTAACATCATCCATGCTGGCGATGGCACCTTGTGGACGGACCTGGAAAACGCGCGCCTGGGCGACCTGGGCGGCGCCGGCGTGCTTTCCGGCCGGCCGGCCGCGGGCGGGCCGCCGGCGCGGCCGGCGCCCCGGCAGGTTAAATGACCTATGGGTGCCGGACGCGATATCCCCCCGCCGCCTCCCCGGGCATTGCACCGTGACCGCAGCGCCTGGATGATTCAGCGCGAACGGCTGGGGCTGGACTATCTTCCGCCGGCCGGGCGGGAGGCGGTGCCGGCGGGCGATGTCATCATGGATTTTTGCCGCAAGCTGGAAACCAGCACGGATTTTGCCGTCTTGCGCAAGATTCAGACTGATTGGGAGGACCTGGCCGGGCCGGCGCTGGCCCGGCATGTCTGGCCAGCCCGGCTGGAGCGGCAGACTTTGACGCTATGCGTGGAAAATTCCGTTTGGCTCTCGGAAGTGGCGCGGGTGGAATCGCCGCGTTTGTTGAAGCGGCTGCATGTCCGCATTGCCGCCGCCAGGAAATTGGTGAAAAAAATGCGCCTGACGGTGGATGCCGCCATGGTGCGCCGCAATCGCCCCGGCGCCTAGCGCCAAACCGTCCGCGGCCAGGCTTAAGGCAGCCCGCCGGGCGGGCGGGCGCCGCCGCTGTTGACGAACTGCGCGATGGCCGCCAGCGCCGGCCCGGCATCCGGACCGGTGGCGATGAATTCCAGTTGTTCGCCCTGCACGGCATCCAGGGTCAGCAGGTTGATGATGGATTTGACATTGACGTACGGCCGGCCTTGCAGGAGAAAATTGTAATAGGGCATGTCCGGCCGGTGCAGGTAAACCTCGCAGTCGTAGCGCCGGATCATTTCCACCAGGCGCGAAGAGGGGCGGGTATGCAGGCCGTGGGCATTGGCGACCACGGCGCTGATTTTTAAGAAGCCGTTGCGCTCGAGCGATTCGCGTTCCGCGCGCCAGATGGCGGCATAGTTGGCGCACCATTCCTCGGCCGCCAGGGCCCGGCCGATATCGCGGCCCTCGTTTTGCGATCGGAAATATTTATGGCGCTCGATTTCCTGCATCTGGTCGCGGTTGTCGCGCCGGTGTTTTTCCTTGAGCCATTCCAGGCGAAAGTGCAGAATGAAATGCTCAATCGCCTCTTCCAGGGTAACAGCCGGGTTGCCGGCGGCGGCCATCCGGCGCTGGTGATCCAGGATGGCCAGCAATTCCGCGGGGGTCAGATTGATGTCCCTGAAATTCAGCGGGCGTTCGGCTGGCGTACCCGTGTTTTGCATAAGACGATATTATATTGAAAAGACGGACGCATGCAATCCCAAACCCACCCCCATGAACGGCATTGCCGGATTACGCTGCGCTGGCCGGAACCGCCGCTGCGCGTGGCGCTCGTCGAGCCGGAAATCCCGCCCAATACCGGCAATATCGCGCGCCTGTGCGCCGCCACCGGTTCGCCGCTGCACCTGATCGGTCCGCTGGGATTCCGTCTGTCCAGCGCCGCCGTCCGCCGGGCCGGCCTGGATTACTGGGATGCGGTGGAACTGGTCCGGCACGATCGGCTGGAGGATTTTTTCGCCATTGCGCCGCCGGCCCGCTGCCATTTTCTGAGCACCGGCGGCCCGGTGTCATACGCCGCGGTGACTTACCGGCCGGGCGATGCCCTGGTTTTCGGCAGTGAAAGCCGGGGCTTGCCGGCGGCCTTGCTCGCTGCGCATCCCGACCGGGTGCGGGCCATCCCGCTGCGGGCCGACCGGGTGCGTTCGCTGAATCTTGCCACGGCCGCCGGCATCGTGTTGTACGAAGCCTTGCGCCAGTTGCAAAACGGCGGTCCTGCGGCTGCCGGACTGCGTCTGCCATAGCTTTTGCGACGGCAGATTGTGGCCGCAGGCCGCCTCAGTATGGTTGCAAGGCGCGGGGCTTTTCCACGACTTCGCGCCAGAAGATGGCGCGGCGCATGCCGGCGGCGGATTTCAAGGCCGCGGTTAAGGCGTGCGGCGGCCGGTTGGTGAATGGCTGCGGCTGCATGGCGGGCATAGCCGGCAGCGCGGCGTTGCGCAGGCTGGCGCCGGCTTGCAATCCCCGTATCCCTTGCGCCAGTTGGGGCGCCCGCGCTTTGGCCGGTGCGGTTTGCAGGCCGGCCGGTTGCCGGGCGGGCCGGCTCAGTGCAGCGGCAGGCGCGGCTGGCTTGGACGGGGTGGGGGCCGCGGCCCGGGCCATTGCCGGGCGAGCCGGCATGGCAATTTTCCGCTTGTGAGATTTATCCGCCAAGCCCGCAGGCGCCGGACGCGCTACCGGACGCGGAACGGGCGGCGGCGCGGCGGGCGGCGTGGCGGGCTTGATTTCCGGCGCCGCTCTTTCCAGCATCTCCGCCAGGAAATCGTCCAGGTCGCGGTGTTCCGCATCGCCCGGCAGACCGGGCAGCGTTGGCGGACCCGGCGCGCGCCGGTTTTTTTTCATGGAGCGTTGGAGCAACTGGGCCGCCACCCAGATCAAGCCGAATACCAGCCAGATCACGCCCTCCAGCGACGAAGCCAATACAACTATGCCGCTTCCGGGTTTTGTGTGGGTAGCCCCCATATGTAGTGGTGTCAGCATGCGAAAAGGCGGATCATTGGAGACGCGGGCGCTTTCGGCATGAGATCGAGTCCTCCACAATGAAAATAAATGGCTTTTTTATAGTGATCCCGGTTGCGGAAACCGCAGGCCATCCGTTTGACCTTTTCTATCTTGCTATTAAGGCTTTCGCCCATGGCGTTGGTAACGCGGAGTTTGGCAAAGGTGACGATGTTAGCCATATGTGCCATCAAGGTCTTCGCCGCCTTGACCATAGCAGGCAACCGGGAGTGTGTTGCCCAGTGATACCACCGCTTAAAGAACTTCCGCGCCCAGGCCACCGAACGATACGACCACAGATGCCGCAGATTCTCCTTGATCGCCCACGCCCGGCAAACCTTCAAATCTTGGGATTTGAGTTGTTCGAACTCCACACGACGCCAATCGGGAATATTTTCTTCATTCCAAAGCCAAAGATACTTCGTGTGTTTCAAATCCTCTCGGCCCACTTGCATCAATTGCCGGTGTTCGATCTTGCGAACCTCGTCGACTGCCTTGGAAACATAGGCTGTCACATGGTATCGATCAAAGACGATCTTCTGGTGGGCAGCGGAAATCCAAGCGCGTGTCGCCGCGATGTACGGATCCCACATGTCCATGGCCACGGCTTCCACCGCCGCGCGCTCTTCCAGCGTGAACTGTTTGTAATATCCTTCCAAGCTTCCCTGCTCCCGATTGTCGGCCACATATTCCACCGTCGCTTGCTCCAAATCATAGACCAGCGTCTCGTACTTGTGGCCTTTTGCAAACGATTTCTCGTCCACCCCGATCCGTGCCGGCAACTTATGTTCCTTGCGATCCCAGCCGCGCGCTACACCACGTTCCACCACCGCCCACGCCTGCTCCCAGCTAATCCCCGTCAATCGACTAGCTCCACTCAAGCTGCATTCCTCAAGCACTGTAATAATCTGTCGTTCAAAGGCATATGTCATCGGCGAACCATTCTCGCCAAACTCCGAAAGAATCTGCTTAACCCCGTGCCGAGCGCACTGCGCACGCGGCAGTCGCACATGCACATACGTCGCCATTTCACAACTGTTAAGATGCCGATATTCGCGTTCCGCCGTGTGGTCGTACACTGGCCCAAATTGCCCACATTCCGGACAGGCCACTTGCACTCCCGGTTCATGCTTAACCCATACGTCCACACGACGGGCACTCTCGTTCACCTCAACCCGACTAACCAACCAAGGCCCTCGCAATCCCAACAATTTCGCGTATAATGTATTTGCATTCATTCACCACTATTACCACAACCTGTAGGGGGTGCCCATTCAAAAGTCTGAAGCCCCACAACTATTGGGATGAGGGAAAACATGGTGTTCAGTGTGCGGCGGAAGTCGTTCCTTCGAACCCCCTAAAACCGTAAACCTGAAAAATTTCAAAACGTTAGTTTTAAAAGATGCTCAGGCATCTTCCTTGCGGGCCGCCGGCTTGTCTTCGCCGGAGATGGATTCACGCATGCTGGTGTCGGCGATCAGGTTTTGCATGCGTAGATAATCCATGACGCCCAGTTTGCCTTCGCGCAGGGCTTGCGCCAGGGCGCGCGGCACTTCCGCCTGGGCTTCCACCACCTTGGCCTGCATCTCCTGCACCCGCGCGCGCATTTCCTGCTCGGCGGCGGTGGCCATGGCGCGGCGGCCTTCCGCCTCGGCCTGGCGCAGTTTCTTGTCGGCTTCGGCTCTTTCCGTTTCCAGCAAGGCGCCGACGTTGGCAGCGTCCGCTATGCCGGCGACGCTGATATCGGCGATGTCAATCGAGACGATTTCGAAGGCCGTCTGCGCGTCCAGGCCGCTTTCCAGCACCTTGCGGCTGATGAAGTCGGGGTTTTCCAGCACGTTTTTATAAGAAGCCGCCGAGCCAATGGCGCTGACGATCCCCTGGCCGACGCGGGCGATGATCGTTTCCTCCGTGGCGCCCCCGACGACTTTCTCGATGTTCATGCGCACGGTGACACGCACTTTGACCAGCAACCGGATGCCGTCCTTGGCCACGGCGTCGAGCATGCCGGTGGTGCTTTTGTTGGGGTCGGGGCATTCAATGACTTTGGGGTAGACGCTGGTGCGCACGGCTTCAAACACATCGCGCCCGGCCAGGTCAATCGCGGCGGCGCGCTGGAAAGTGAGGGAGATATCCGCCTTGTCGGCGGCGATCAGGGCGTTGACCACGCTGCGGACATCGCCGCCGGCCAGGTAATGGGCTTCCAGCGGATCGGTTTCAATGTTCAAACCGGCCTTGACCAGTTGGATGCGGGTATCCACGATCATGGCCGGCGGCACGCGCCGCAGTTTCATCCCGATCAGCGACGCCAGCGATACATGCGCGCCGGACATCAGCGCGCGGATATAGACGCCGATGAAGTAGAAGAAAATCGAGCCGAGAATAATAACCAGTATGGCGGCGAGAATCAGAATCAGCGTGATGAATGACATGGCGGCGCGCTCCTGTATTTGGTTGGGGATGGCGTCCGGCGGATTGCCGTTAATTGCGGCGCGGTGCCATCCAGCATCGAAGGGCAATATATGCGCCGGCCGGCATGAAGGCAAGCGAAAATTGCCGGACGATGCGCGGATTGGAACAGAAGGAGAAATAACGGATCAGGGGGAGGAGCAGGGATTTGAACAGAAAGCCCACCTTGTTCCGCCCTTGTGCTGCCTTATGTTTAAAATTCCGGGTTTCATGCGCCGCGGGAGTCAAGGCTGCGCCGGCCCGGCGGCACGGACAAATTGCCGGCGGAAGGCGGCCGGGCTGATTCCTTGCAGCTTGCGGAACCGGTAGGAAAAATAATAGCGGTCGCAGAAGCCGGCGGCTTCGGCTACCTGCTTGATGCTGAGCTTGGAAAAATGCAACAGGAGACAGGCGCGGTCAATGCGCCGGATTTGGCCGTAAGTTTGCGGCGGCGCGCCCACCGCCTGGCGGAAGCAACGGCAGAAGGCGGTAGGATGCATCCGCATGCGTTCCGCCAGCGCGCGGTTGGTTGCCGGGCGCCAATCCTGGCTTTCCCACCAGTTGAGCAGTTCCCACAGGCGCGGCGGGTAGCAGTCGGCCGGTGGCAACGATGCGTCCGGCAAGGACGCGAGCGCGTGCCAGCATAGATTCAAGGCCGTGGCGGCGCAGCGCGCCTGGGTGGCGGGATCGGCGGCCGCGCCTTGCCGGGGATATATGCCGCGCATGGCCGCCAGCAGCGGCGCTGCCGCCGGGAATTGATGGACCTGGTTTTGGACATGCGCGAAGGGCAGGCCCACGGTAAAATGTGTGAAGTAATGCTCTACCGTTTGCGACAGTTCCTGGGAAAGCGTGGTATTGGGCGCCACCAGCATAAAATGGTCCGGCTCCAGGTTGTGGCATCGACCGTCTTCGGCGCGCAAACAGGCGCCGGGCCGGTCGTTCCAATAAAGCCGCCAATAAGGGCTGCGCACATTCTGAGTGCGCCATTGCCGCGGTTGCAAGTTCAGGTGTGCACAGCATAGCAGTGTCAACTGGGGCGTGTGGCCGATGTTGACGTGCCCCCAGGTCAGCGGCTTGACCTGATTTGTGTTCATGCTAATTTTACGAACAACTTGGCTAATTCCGTTAATTGCATAAATTCTGGATGCATGATAACTTGATTGTAGAAAAAATCAAGTATGCAGCGTTCGGCGGAACGGTTTGGTTCGTATGTTTTATCCGGCATGATGTTATTTTGACGTATATGCTTCCGCCAGCAAGTTGATAATATTTCTGTTGATGTAAGGACGGTTTTGCATGATCACCCTGGAAACTAAAACCTTCGCCTGGCACATTGACGAGGCCGGATGCACCCGCGCTTTCTCCGCGGCGGATTCCGGCCAAAACCTCCTGGATGATGCCGCAGTGCCGGCGGCGTTCTGCCGGCTGGTTCAGGATGAACGCGAAATCATGCCGGCGGGCGTGGTCTTCCGGGGCGGGCAGCTGATCGTGGATTTCCCGGGCGCCGCCCCGGTCCGTCTGGACGTGGAAATCCGGGAACATTACCTGGTGTTGCGCGTGGCAGCGGCGCCGGACGGCTACGACCGCCTGGTGTTCCTGGATGTGCCGCTGCGCCCGGGCGCGGCCGCCGCCGATGAGTTCGTCGCCTGCGCCGTGTCCCTGAACCTGCGGACGCGTGTGGACGAACTGCCCGGCCCGCAATCCCGCCTGGCCGCCCGGTGTTACCGACGGTTCGGCCTGACGGGCGCGGCGGTGGCGGTGGCGGCCGCGCCATTCCATCAATTGCGGGAGATTTTAAAAACGGTGGTCAACGCCGCGCCGGATTTGCCCAAATCGCCCCGGGGCGGCCCGTGGGCCATGGATGCCCGGGAAAATTACACTTCCTATCTTTTCGGCGTGGCGACGGAAGAAACGGTGGACGAGTGGATTGGGTTGTGCCGCGATTTCGGGATGGATCAACTGCATTTCTGCGGGCAGCAGGGATTCCGTTACGGCGATTACCTGCCGGACCCCAAAACTTTTCCCCATGGCATGGCCGGCGCCCGCAAGGTTGTTGACCGCCTCCACCAGGCCGGGATCATGGCGGGACTGCATACCCTGTCGTTCTCGATCCGCCAGAACACGCCCTATGTCGCGCCCGTGCCGGACAAGCGCCTGGCCAGGGAGGCGTCCTACACGCTGGCGGCGCCGCTGACCGCGGCGGATGGCGCCGTGCTGCTGGCGGAAAACACCGCCGGCCTGCCCCAAGAAATCAGTTATCATATCCGGCGCAGCATGACCTTGCAGATTGACGATGAGTTGATTGAGTTCACCGGGGTCAATGACCGGCCGCCTTTCGGCGTCGGCGGATGCCGGCGCGGCGCCTGGGGCACGCGCGCGGCGCCGCATGCCCGGGGCGCGGTTGCGCATCATCTCAAGGCCTGCTGGGGGATGTTCGCTCCCGATGGCGAGTCCACCCTCTTCAGTGAAATCGCCGGCAATATCGCCCGCACGGTGAATGAATGCGGGTTTGACATGATTTATCTCGATGGGCTGGACGGCATCCACATCCTGGGCGGCGAGGAAGCCCGCTGGCATTATGGCGGCCGGTTTGCCTTCGAAGTTTTCAAGCGCTTGAACCGGCCGGTGATCATGGAGATGGCGGCGTTCCTGCACCACCTCTGGTTTTTACGGTCGCGCATGGGCGCCTGGGATCATCCCATCCGCGGATACACTCCGTTTTTGGATCATCATGTGCGGTCCAATGCGCAATGCGCGCGCATCTTTCTGCCGGCGCATCTGGGCTGGTGGGCGCCGCGCACAGCCGCGGCTTCGAACATGACCACCACCGATATCGAGAACATGGGCGGCCTGGCGTGCAAAAACGAGACCACCCATGTCGAAGATGTCGAATACTTGTGCGCCAAGGCCCTGGAGTCGGGCGCAGGCTTTTCGCTGCAGGGGCTCTCCCCGCAGGCAGTGCGGAATACGCCGCACTTGCAGCGCCTGGCGCCGGTTTGCAAGCGCTACGCGGCCGCGCGCGCCGCTGCCGTCCCTGTAGCGGCGCCACTGTGTGGCGCAAAAGCCGCACCCCGTGCAGCGACGACAGATCATTCCCCGCTGGTAGTCCGGCCGCCGTCCGCTGGCCGGGGCGCATCTTGCGTAAAACACCTCGTCACCGGTCTGGACGACAGTTCCGACGCCTGGCGGGTGCATTCCGATGCCGCGCGGCCGGCGAAAATCCGCGTGGAAGCGCTCTGGTCGGTTGCGCCATTCGAGGACGAGCGCGGCATAGTTGTTGCCGATTGCGCGCATCCAATGGAATTCAGCCCGGGATGGGAACTCGTCCGTATCCTTAACAGCGGCAAAAAATATTCCTGCCCGGGCGCGGCGCCCGGTTTGCGGATCTGGCTGGAAGCGGCGCCGGCGAACGCGTCCGGCGACGGCCGCGCCCGCGCGTGTTTAAAAGCCGAGCGTCAAAGCGGCAGCCGGTTTCCCGTTTCCTCGCCGGCCGACCGCCTTTCGCTGCTCGATCATGGCGAACGCATTTACGAAGCAGGCCCGGCATCCTGGGGTTGGCTGGGCAAGCGGTTCACGTCGGAACTGGATTTGTCCAAATGTCCGGCTTTGGGATTGTGGGTGCAGGGCGACGGCAGCGATGCGGTCTTGAACGTCCAGCTTGCCGGGCTGGAGCGCACCCAGGCGCTGGAAGATCATTACGTGCCGCTGGATTTTACCGGGTGGCGTTATGTGGAGCTGGTGGAGCCGGAGGCGGAGCGGTTTGAAAATTACAGATGGCCTTACGGACGGTGCGTGTATGACATTTACCGCGCCACAATTCAGTACGCCCAGGTGGCCGGCATCAAGCTGTGGCTTAACCACGTGCCGGCTAAAGGCGGTACTACCTGCCTGATCTCGCAGATTCGCGCGCTGCCGCTGGTCCGGACCAAACTCAACCAGCCGGTTTTGACCATTAACGGGCGCGAGCTTACCTTGCCTTTTGCCTTGGCCGCCGGCGACTGGGTGGAAATTGGTGCGGATGGAATGGCGGCCGCATTTGCGCCCGATGGCCGGGAAATTCAGTCCGCGCCGTTGCCGGGCGGGACGATCCGGATGAAGGCGGGCGCCAATGAACTGGCTTTCAAGGCTGACGCGCTTGCAGGCCGATGCCGGGCGCGGGTGACGGTGATATGCAATTCTTAGTGGTTAGACAAATAATTGATGATGAGTGTAAAATGCGATTTATTACACGCCTTTTTCGCAAATCGGTTCTGTTGGCATGCATGGTCGTGGGCGTGCGCGGTATGACCGCGGATTCGGCTCCGATGGCCGTGACTAATTGCGCTACCCCGCCGGTTATTGACGGCGTATTAAGCGACTCGGCCTGGCAGAAGCCACCGCTGGTTGACGAATTGTTCCTGAAAAACAGCAATCAATCATCATCCGCCACCCGGGTCTGGATGACTTTTGACCGGCAATATCTGTATTTGGGATTCCATTGCGCAAATTCCAACATGTCCCGGGTGATCCAACGCACGTTCGATCATGACAGCCCCGCTTATAAAGACGATTCGGTTCAGTTGTTCGTCCGGCCGTCCGCTGCGCGCGAGCGCTATGACCTGTTCGTGCTGAGCTTCGCCAATGTGGTTTATGACGAACAGTGCACAACCGGGGGTTGGCGCAATCGCGGATGGACTCCGCCGCTGCGTTCCATGACCGCGCAGCAGGCGGACGGCTGGACCGCCGAGCTGGCGATTCCGCTCTTTATTTTCGATTGCGACGATTTCGGCGATATGGAAATCGGGCTGGTTCGCAATTATAACGACATCACGCTTGATGTTTATGGCGCGTTACAGGAGGAAAAAATTGTTGCTTATGCATTGTCGCCCGATACTAAAAATTTTCATGATGTCAGCCGGTTCCGGCCGGTAAAGGGCGCGGGCGGCTTCAAGCCGGATGTGCCTTTTGCCCCGCAAGTCGTTGCGGCCGAGATCGCCGGTTATCACCAGCAAGATGACCGTATATGCTACGTAATAAACGCGCTCCTGAAATCGGGTTCGCCGATGTGCGGCATGGCTGAACTCCAGGTCGTCGAAGACGACGGTCGGGCTGAAACTGTTCGACATCGCGAACAAGTAAAACTTGCTCCCGCCGAGTCCCGGCTGCCAATCATAATTCCTGTGACGGAATTCCGCGACCGCAAAGTAAAGTTGCTGCTGGTGGCGCCGGATAATCCCGCCAACGTGCTGGCTTTTAACGAGATCACCGATGTGTCAGCGCTGAGTGTGATCCGCCGGGCGTTTGCCGGCCGGAGTTTTTATTCGTCAGAAGACGCCGCCGATATAATACTGGAGTTGGGGTTGCCGGATGCAATGCTGGCCAAAGCCATACTGAAAGTCGAACTTGCCGGCCAGCCGGCTTTGGAATGCAAGGGAGTGCGGACGGTCATGACTCCAAAACTGCCGTTGAAAATGCTGGCGCCGGGCGATAACCAGGTGGATTTGCGCATTCTGGTGGATGGCCGGGAATTGGCCGCGCGACGGGTGAATGTTTTGCGCCTGACCCCGCGGCCCGGATATGAAACCAAGGCGGATTTCATCAGGGGTGTGGTGTTAAAGGATCAAAAGCCGTTTTTCCCGGTGGGCATTTGCTGCCATGTGTTGTATGGCAATGAAGATGATGCCTGGCGGTTTGATTTTCTCAAGCGGATTGGTTTGAACACATTGGTGAAAATGCGCATTGCAACCAACACGGTTTCGTTCATGAACCTGGCCGAAGCGCGCGGGTTCAATGTCATTACCTGGAATTATCCCAACGTGGACCACTATATGAGTGCGTTGCCAAAACTCTTTAATCTGGATTTTCAGGATTTAGCGGTTCCGGCGCGGATCAAGGAGGCCATGACCAATGACCCGCAATTCTGGTCCGGCATACATGGAACCATGGCGTTGCCGGAGCGGCTGCTGCTGCGCCGGGCCTTGTACGAACAGGTGGAGCCTGGTGTAGTCAAGGAGGTTGAAGTCCTGCGCGACTACAAGAATTTTGTCGGATACTGGAATGTGGATGAGCCCAATCTCATCAATTCCGACGATAGAATCGCGCTGGCGGAATGGTATTGGAAGACAACGCGCCGGCACGATCCGCATCATCCGCAGTTCCTCCTGTATTCAATGAATATTCCGTTTGGCGATAATTGGACGCGCTGGGGCGATATCTTGGGGTTTGACATTTATCCCCGGCCTTATACCGGGGGATTGCTGAGCGAACCGGGCTTGTATACCGCGTATTATGCCTGCCAATTGCGCGAGCGATGCCGGCGCGACAATAAGATCATGTGGTTTGTCCCCTTGGCCAACATGCTCGACTTGGGGCGTACGCCCATCGGCATGAGCAAGGCCCAGATGCTCTGCCAGGCATATACCGCCATCATTTACGGCGCGCGCGGATTGCTCTATTTCGCGTTGAACGCGGTGGTCGGCGAGGAGGCCTGGGACGCCTTGTCCGTCATCTCCGCCCGGGTGTCGGAACTTGCGCCGGCCTTGCTCAATGGCGATGTGCCCCAGACCGTAAAATACACGCCGGATAATTTTTATCCGCGCGAGCAAAAATTCCCCATGATCAACGCCGCGGTGTTTCAATATCCCGCCGGCGATTATCTGCTGCTGGCGGCAAATATCATGCCGTTTGCCGTAGATACTAAATTTAACTTGAGGGGCATGCGCCAGGCGGCGCGGCTGTTTGAAGATGAAGACCCAAAGGCGCAAAGTGAAATTGAGTTGATGGACGAGTCGTTTGCCGAAAAAATCGAGCCATGCGGCACGCGCGCTTACCGGATTAAGCTCCGGCAATTGCCCGCTGCCGCGGGCGATGACCGCGGTTCCGGAGAACCGCCGCGCCCAGCGGACGCGGCTACAGCCGGGGCAGGGCCGCGCAGCGGCTTGGGCCATCCCTTGCCGGTGGAAGTAGCCGCAGGCGTTTCCTGATCAGCGCTTGCCATTGCTTAACGTCCCGGCGATTGCCGAACGATTGCGCCGGAGTAAAAATCACTGCCCCAATCCCTGTTTCCGGCATCAAACCAATCGAGGCGTACCGGACTTTACGCGCAAACTCGGCGGCGGATGGGCGGTGGACGGGGAAATGCAATGGAACGGCTACCCGTCTTTGCGTTTGCATAATGCTTCCGACACCAATGCTTTGGGATTCAAACCCGGCAATTTGCAGGGAACGCTGGGATATGTTCCGGCCACCACACAACCGGAGAAAATGACTTTTTCGTTTTATGCGCGGAGCGACCAGCCGTCGGGTATTTTTGTCGGCTTGCAGATCGGGAATTATTATGCGCCGGCGTCAACGCAAAAGTCATTTACCGTGACCACCGAATGGCAACGGCACCATATCACTTTTGACCTGCCGGCCACGGCGGACGCGAATCTGTGGCAGCGCGGTTATGAGATGGTTCCCCGGCGCGATACGACCGTCTGGATTACCGGGTTACAGTTGGAGGCCGGCGGCCAGCCGACGGCATTCCAGGATGATTATCAGGCAGCGCTGGATGCAATTGGCCGTTAAAACCAAACGAGGAGCTAATGATGAAATGGGTACGATTAATTATGATGATATGTGTTTGTTCGTCCTCATATTCCGCCACTCGTTATGTGGCGCTGGGGGGCGGCCATGACGCCGTCGGCGGCTATACCAACTGGACCGGCGCCGCCACCAGCATCATTGACGCGGTAAACGCCGCTCAGCCTGGCGAGACAATCCTGGTTTCGAACGGCTTGTACAAATTGACAAACCAGATCACTTTGGGCGCCAATAGCATGCGCAGTTGGAACAACGGCGTCACCGACCGGGCCGGCACCATTATTGACGGTGATTTTTATGACAGCAAGCCGGTGACCAACCGCTGCGTGGAAATTACTGGCGCCAGCGCCCGGCTGGACGGATTCACGATTTCCAATGGCTGCGTCAGGTCCGCCGGCGGCGCCGGCATTCTGGTCGCCGCCGCCGCGGACTATGTCATAATCACCAATTGTTTCATTACCCAAAACACCACAACGATCACAACTACGTCGTCCGGCGCCGGCGTGCGCATGAACGGCGTGGGCGGGATATTGACGCATTGCCTTGTTGTTTCCAATAGTGCGCCCATGTCCAGCAGCGCCGCCGCCGGCGGCGCGTATTTGTTCGGAACTGATAATACAATGGAATTTTGCGATGTGGGTTATAACCAAGCCCAGACCGCCGCCGGAGTCGCTGTTAATGCCGGTAACCGGGTGTCCAATTGCCGGATATATGGCAATAGCGCCGGCAGTTGGGGCGGCGGATTTTACCTGAACGCTCCGGATGCAGTGCTGGAGGGCTGTGTTGTCAGCAATAATTCTGCCGGGGGTACGGGCGGTGGCGCCGCTTATTTGCGCCGTGGTGCTCTGCGCAATTGCATCCTGGTTGACAATCGCACTCCCGCCAATTATGGCGGCGGGCTCTACGTCAATGATCCTGTCGCCGAATTGACGATCGAAAGCTGCTTGTTTGTCAATAATGTCGCGTCAAACGCCTCTGCCGCTTACGGTGGCGGCCTGGCGATCCGGCATGTCGGCGCGGGAACCGGCAATGTGCAGTTGTTGAACTCCACCTTCACTGGTAACTGGGGCCGCAATGGCAATGGCGGCGGGATATGGATGGAAGTCAGCGCGGCGAATGCGGATAAAGTCGCCATTAAAAACACCATTGCCGCCGGGAACAAAGTCGGGGCGTTTGACCGGGATATTGATGCGGTTGGCACCATCGGGGATGCTGCCGCCACAAATGGTTTTGTGTTTTGCTGTTCCCCGACTTTCGACTACTTTCCCCCTGGTCAAGGCAGTCTGCGCACCGATCCTTTGTTCGTATCGTCAACCGATTATCGCCTGCAAAGTGTTTCGCCTTGCGTTAACGCCGGCACGAACCAATCCTGGATGGCGGAATCGCTGGATTTGGATGGACACTCGCGGATTGACCGGTATTCAGGCCGGGTTGACATCGGGTGTTATGAATATTTTTTAAAGGGAACTCTGTTTGGAATACATTGATCGGCATGATGGCCTGCCGTTTAATCCTCGGGTTTTGCCGGATTGTCGGCTTGCGCGGCCCGGTAATGCAAGCTGTAATTACGGCCAATTGTGTTTGGGCGGGATCGACATTAGCCGGTGGTGATCGGCGCCCAAAAGCTTGGCGGTGGCGGCGGCGGTGCCCGCGGCAAAGGCGCAGCAATGGCTGCGCTGGGCCATTCCCCGGCCGCACATGGCGGCGGTCCAGCGTAAGTTGGTCATGCCGGCCGCGGATGTGGGCTGCTGAGAATACATCTCCCACGGCACGCTGTTCCATGTGCGATGAACACCGTTTTTCAGGGCCTGAATGATACGCCACGGTCTGCCGGCAGCGCCAGCCGGCGCGGCATAATCATGGCCGGGTCAGGTAGGGCGCCGTTTCAGGAAAGCCGCCAGTTTGCGGTCGTCGGTTTGCACCTGGTCGCAGAACCATTCGATCAGCCACCGGCTCATCTGGACGGTGAATGTGTCCATGTCGGTCAAGTCTTTCATGCCGGCGGAAAGCGAATCCGTGCGATCGCGGAAAATGTTATGCTTGGCGCGATGCTCGGCGTAGGCAGGATATTGATGCTCGAGCATGACCAGTTCCTCCGCGTCAAAATGCTCCATGGCGTATTTTAACACGGCATCCATGGCGCCGGACAATTCCCGGCGCGAGACGCCCCCGCGCATTGCCTGCGCAAAGAGACTTTCCACCAGGTTGGCGTATTCCGCATGTTGCCGGTCAATCAGGGGGATGCCGGTTATCAGCAATCGCCGGTCGAATTGAATGACTTTTCCGGTAATTTTCATGGGCCGTAACTTGTGCCGAACCGGTTAAACAATGAAAATCAGAGCATATTAGAATCATTTCGGACTGTCAAATCATAATCGCGGGATGACGCAGCCGTGATGCAGCCGCAACCGGGGATTGACATTGCCGCGGCAATGTGTCAGATTAATTGCGAAGATGCAACGCCGGAGTGGCGGCGGCTTACAGCGGGATGCTTGAATCATATATGGGAGGTAGCCATGAAAAGCGGATTGACGATGATCGCGGCGGCATTTCTGTTGGCGGCATGGGCGCCATGGGCGCGCTCGCAGGATAAGGTCCCGGCCGGTTTCGAATTTCCGGCCTTGCCTTACGCCTACGATGCGCTGGAGCCTTACATTGACGCGCAGACGATGGAAATCCACTACAGCCGGCATCACAAGGCCTATTACAATAATTTTCTCAAAGCCGTTGCCGGGACCGATTACGAGCGGCAGGCCATGCCGCAGATTTTCGCCGGCATCAGCCAGGCGCCCGCCGCGGTGCGCAACATGGGCGGCGGCTATTACAATCATAACCTGTTTTGGGCAAACCTGTCGCCGGCGCCGGGCGAACCTTCGGATGCCTTGAAGAACGCTCTGGATGCCAGCTTCGGCTCGATCGCGGCCTTTCAGGAAGCATTCAGCAAGGCGTCGTCATCAGTTTTCGGCAGCGGCTGGACCTGGCTGGTGCTGGCGGACGGCGGGAAACTGGAGATTGTTTCCACCGCCAACCAGGATAACCCGCTGATGGATGTAGCCGCCGTGCGGGGCGCGCCGCTGCTGGCGCTGGATGTCTGGGAACACGCGTACTACCTCAAATATCAGAACAAGCGCGGGGATTACATTGCCGCCTTCTGGAAGGTGGTCAACTGGGCCGAAGTCAGCCGGCGCTATGCCGCGGCTTTGGATGCTGGGGTAAAATAGATTTTTTGCCGGCAAGCCGGCCAGCATCACCGGCGCGGTCCGCCGGAGGCTGTCCTCCACTGGTGGAGCCGGGACGCCCTCGTCCCGGCCTGCCGTGTTACAGTCGGAATCAAAATCGGCGCCGGGACCATGGCCGCCAAAGCAGATCATTCATAACAGCGCGCCCATGGCCCGCCGCCGCGGAAAATTTAGTGTTCGTAACAAGTCAAGTGTCCGCTTTTTGTAACAAGTGATCTGTCCGATTTGTTATTGTGTGTTGTTGCTCCTGGGGTGAGGATTTTCCTCCCCCGCGGGGGAGGAAAAAGTTTATGCGACGTCCTCCAGCGACGCCGAAATGTTCAACGGTCCTTGGTAGCGGCCAACCACATGCGGGCCATAACGGATGGACACCGTGCCATCGAGGTGCTCGCAGACTTTAACCCGGCACTTGGCGAAGCTGAAACGCCATTTTGATGGTCCAATCTGCAAGCGGCGACTCCCGACAGCCACGGTATTGTCATTTTGAACCTCTCGCGCATGCTGCACACAGAAAATGCTGTCCAAATCCTGCTCACCGCAAGGCACGAAACACGTTCCTGTTTCCCGCGCCTTCACCTTCATGTTGCGATTGAAGGAAGGCAGAAACTGTTGTTGAATATAGACGTTGGCCTCGGCCATCGTCCGGATTCCCGCCTGCCTTAATTCCTGCGGCAGGCGCCCTTGCCAGGTCTTAAACATCCGCTCTATTCGCCCACGTCCCTGGGGGCTATAGCTCGGAATATGTTCGATCCCCAACTGTTGCAACGCCCGTCCAATTTGCGTCAATTGACGCCGGTCCACCGCCCCGCCTTCTTTGGGCGTATAAAAGAAATGACTGCCACGATCCGTGTACAGACTGCAGAAAACCCCATGTTTAATAATGACTTCTTTCAACCCCTTCATCACCGTTAATGTCCCTTCCTGGGGCACAAGATAGGCCGTGTAGACTTCGCTGGTGGCATCGTCCATCACCAGGATCAGATCCTGCTTCTGGCCCGCCAGCAGGGGCAACCAGGCATGGGTGCTGCCATCCACCATCAACATCATCCCCGCCATTGGTCGCCGTTCCCGCTGCTGCCGATGCGGCCCTCGTTTCCGGGCCTTCGCCACCAACCCGGCCGTCTGCAAGGCGCTCTTGACCCACTGATAACTGAGCTCGATCCCATGCTCCGCCTGCAGCTTCTCGTGAAAATGCCTCACATTGAAATCCATGTATTCTTCTCGGTACAACCTCAGCACCTGCTTCACCGTCGCAAGGGGCACGCGCCGCGGCCCCGGTATCTTCCGCCGACGATCCAGCAGCCCGTCGTAACCATACCGCTCGTAGCGCCCTTTCCAGCGCCGCATGGTCCGGTAGCTCACACCTAGTATCTCCGCCGCCTCCCACCACATTAACCGCCCTTCAATCGCACGCAAGATCACTTCCTGTACCTTCATTGCCCGCTCCAGTGCTGCCTTCGGATATTCATCCATATAACCCCCCTTTGAATGCACCATCCTGACAGCTTTAAGCGGACAAATCATTTGTTAATTATGCGGCCAAGTCATTTGTTTACGACACATTTGTTTACGACAGCCGCGGAAAATTTAGTTGACAATCATGCAATAAAGAATATAAGGCAAAATCAAGATGGTACTAAGTCATGGAGGACCAATTAACGGAGGCGGTATGCACCACTTGAAATTTGCGGTTTGGTCAGCGTTCATGGCGGGCGCGGTCATGACTGCTTCGGCGGCCATCAGTTTAACCGATATCGGTTTTAACGATGCCAACGCCGGCCCGGTGGAAATCACCGCCGATGTGGCTGGCACGGGGTCCAGCGGCGGCATCGTGTCCTGGGAGGCCGCGCTTGACAGCGGACTCCTGAAATTGTACCGGGCGCCGGAGATGCTGGAGCCGGGGACGAATTTCTGGTCCTCATCGTGGAATCCCTATTTCCGCGGCAGGTATGATTTCGATCTGACCGCGGTGGATTTTCCCCCCACCGCGCCGCCGGCGGAATACCAATGCTCCCACACGGTCGGCGCGGCGCGCGCGATTTCCGGCGCGTTGAATGCCCTGCAATACAGCAACAGTTTTTCCGGCGGCGCCTGGGCCGGCCTGGATCTCTCCAAGGTGACCCTCCATTGCATCGGCTACAATGCGGATGAAACGGAAGTGGCTTCCATCGGCTGCAACCTGCTGAACGCCAATTTTGAGCCAACATCGGGGATGTCGCCGGAAGTGACGGACATCGGTTTTACCGATATCAGTTCCAATTATCCGGCCGGCACCGTGTTCCGGTTTGATGTTGACCTGCATGCCCGCCCGACATCCATCATGGGATTTGGCGGATTATCGCGCTTCGTCTGGGCGCCGCAGGATCAGGGCAATCCCGCCGGGGCGGGCAACCTGTCCGTGGATGTCGCGAGTTGCAGCCCCTGGCGCAGCTCTTACACTTACCCGCTGGGAGCGCATGCCGGCTTTGCGCCGCTGTTTTTCGGGGACCCGGAGGACGCGGAGGAATTCGAAGGCGCGCTGATGTGCACCACCGCCCATTACCTGGATGTCGCGCCTTCGCTGTCGGAGGACGAGGCCGATCGCATCGGGCTGGTGGTGGACGGCCATGCCGGCACCACCAATTATCTGCAGATTTTCCTGCCGGACCGGATTCTGGAAGCCTGGGGGATCACCAACCTTGAAAACGCCGCCGCGGTGCAAGCGCAACTCGGGTATTTTGTGGATGGACTGGAATTGGACGAGGACGTCGCCGCGCCGGTCGTCATGCGGCTGGAAGATGCCGGCGGAATTTTTCAATTCGACTGGGATGGCGACGGCGCCATGGACGACGGCTGCCTCGTGCGTTTCACTTTCGTGTTTCCGGCGGAACCTTTATCGGCCGGCCGCGCCAATCAGCGGGGCTTGGCCGTGGAAGTCGGGCCGCACGCCACGCCCCCCGCGCCGAAGCCGGGGCCTTCCATCCAGGTCAACGGCCGGACCGGCGAGGTAGCCCTGGCGGTCGGCGAGTGGATGAACATAACCGTGGCCATGAATGCAGGTCAATACGCGGGGGCGCCGGTGGACTGGTGGTTTGTGGTTTGCTCCCTTTCCGCGCAGCCCGTCTGGTATTGCATGAACACCGCCGGTCAGTTGGAGGTGTTTGACGGCAATAACCTGGCGACCTGCCGGCCGGCGTTGCAAGTGCCGCTGTTCGACCTCCCGCCGTATTCCGTCGTCAACATGCCCATGCCCCCCGGCAATTACCAGATCTGGTTCGCCGTGGATTATCCCATGGATGGGGTGCTGGATGTGCAGGGACAGTTTTTGATGGACACCGTCACCATTAATGGCATCCAGTGACAGCGGCGCGGGATGGCTGCGCCGGGACGTTACCCGGCGCGCCCGTGGCGTTCCATTGCGGATTGAACAATCTGGCAGAGCATGCGCCGGTATCCTTCGGCCGGGTCGCTGGTTGGATGATAAAGCGCGTAAATCTGCGGACTCCAGCTCTTCAGCGGTTTCAAGCCGGGGATGCCGTTGACCTCAATCACCTTCAATCGTCCGCCGGCATCCATCCGCATGTCAATGCGGATGTGATCATGACAATCCAGGGCCGCCGCGGCTGCCCTGGCCAGTTGCCGCGCTGCTTCATCCTGCTCTGCCGGGATGCTGATTTTCGTGACGCCGACCCCGCGCAAATCGCTGCGTAAAATCCGGTGTTTGCCGTAGAGCGCCTCATCCACCGTGACCAGGCCGGGTAAAAATTCCTGGCCTGCGCCGTTGCCCAGCATCAAGACCGTGTATTCCCGGCCCGGCAGGTATTCCTCGAGCAGCGCCGCCTGTTGAAATGTGTCGTGAATATACTTCACCCGCCGCGCCAATTCCTCCAGCGAATGCACCACGCTTTCATCGCTGATGCCCACGGAGCGGGATTCCGCGCAGGGCTTGACGAAAGCCGGGTAGGCGACCTCCGGCAAATCCGCGGCGGGAAGCGCCAGCCAATTGGCGGGCACGCGCACTCCATGGGCCTGCAGGATGCGATGGGTGGCGGCTTTGTCGATCAGGTTTTTCATGGTTTGCGCGTTGGGCCCGATATAGGGAATGCCGCGCGCATCCAGCAGGTCCGCCACCCATAAATTGCCGTCGGCGTTCAGGCCGATAATATCCGCGCGCGGCGTGATGTAATACAGGGCCGACCAGACCAGGCCGCCGGCTTGGCCGGCGATGGCTTGTTCGAAGTCCGCAAGTGTTTCCACCCAGGCGATGCGCGCGTCGAACCCGCCCGCGGTCAAGGCGTCGCGCATGCATTCCGTCACGCGCATATCGCCCCAACCCTGGGCGTCGCCGCCCGGCCCGGTGATTAATAAAATCCTCTTCATGATAGAACTCCTTCCGGCAGAATCAAAATGAATGAATTGAATCAGCAGACAAACAGCCCGGGATCGTGCCGGTACTGCCGCAGCGCCGCGGCCGTTGCCGGCGAGACCGGCGCCAGCGCCCGGCTGATGGCCCGGATTTTCTCAGCGGTGAATGTGGTTTTCGCCACCATGGTTACGGAGATGCGCGGCGCTGGAAATGTACCGGCCCGCCCCGGTCCCGCCAGGCAGGCGCTCATGGCGCGGTTGGGATTCAGGATGACCGCGGGGCCTTGCGTATGGCGCGCCAGGCTTTTCTCGAACAGTTGCCGGCTGTAGCCGAAATGCGTGCAGCAGAGCGCCGCCGCCAGCGGTTGCCGCCGGTCCGGCAGTCGCGCCACCGCCTGGCGGACGTAATCCTCGATCATGCCGGCCACCAGCGGCCGCTCCGGGCCGTTTTCGATTTCGCCGGCCAGTCGGTCGCAGGGTTGGGTGATTATCCGGTCGGCGTCTGTGCCGCGCGCGATCAATCGCGCGGCATGCGTGTTGGCTTCAATGGTAGTCGGTGTGCCGAATATGATCACCCGCCCGGCCGGCGCGGCCTGCAGATACGTCTGCATTAATTCCACGCCGAAATCAATGATGTCCACCACCGGGATGGCGGCCCGGCGACGGAAGGGCGTATGTTCATACAGGACGGACAGCGTATTGCAGGCGATCAGGATCGCGTCGGGTTGCAGCCGCTGCATGCCTTCCAGGGCGCAGTTGAAAACACGGATTTTTTCCGCCATGTCCGGCAGCATGTTGTAACCCCGGCGCTGCTCCGGGCGGGCGTCAAAGCAGACGATCTCCGCCGCCTCGAAATCGCCGCGGCGCGCCAGGTTTGCCGCCAGTTCCGCGCAAACGGAGAGGCCGCCGAGGCCGGAGTCGGTGATGATTATTCTGACCGCTTTTTTATCCAATACGGTATGCATAAGTTTTTGGCGCACGCGCCGGCCAGCATGCCGCCCGGCGCAGCTTAGCGCCTGGCCGTCAGCCACTCCCGCGCCAGGTCGCAAGCCCAATCCGGCGCGTCGTCCAGCGTCCCTGCCATGATCCGCGTCAGCGCGGCCTCCCAATGCTGCCGGTGCTGCATGGTGGTGAGCCGGTTGCGGAACATGGCCGCTCCCTTGGCCGGGTCCGACGCGAGCCGGTCCATGATCATCCGGACTTCCGCCTGAAATCCGGGAATGCCGTAATAGCGCAGAAATCCGCGCCAGGCCTGTTCCGCGCCTTCGCGGCGCTGCAGCGGGCGGGAAACCCGGGCCAGCATTCTGAAAAAATGCGCGCGGCGAAGGCCCTGCAGCCGGCGCAGTCCATCGGCCGCAATTTCGTAAGGGATGATCTCCAGGCGCGCCAGTGTCCCCCGGGCGATGCCCGCCCGCACCAGGTAGCCGATTTTGCGGCAGGCCAGGTCGGTTTCCTGGTAAAAGACGAAATTGCCCAGGCTGTAGCAGATCGGCGTGTTCCGATGAATTTGCACGCCTTGGGGCACATGGGGATGGTGGCCGATGACCAGGTCGGCCCCGGCCTCGGCAATGCGTTCAAATGCGCGCGCCACATACGGCGGGGGGAACGGGATGTATTCCAATCCGCAGTGGCCTATGGCCAGGACGAAATCGGCCCGTTGACGTTCCGCGCGCACCTGCTGCGCGATGGCGTCAATTTCCCAGCCGCGGACGCCCGGGCCATCCGCCGCCGCGGTCAAGTCTTCGGCCTCGCTGAAATTGACGATCGCCAATCGCAGCCCCTTGACTTTCAGGCGCAGCGGCTGGCTGGCCGCCTGGCCCGTCAGGCCGGCGCCGGCGGCGCGGATGCCGTGCGCGCGCAAGACCCGGCAGGTTTCCCGAAATCCGGCGACGCCGTAGTCGAAAACGTGATTGTTCGCCAGGGTGGCCGCTTCGAACGGCACGGCGGACAGCGCGCGGACATCCGCGGGCCGACCGCGCAGCACGGAGCCGCTCTTGCACGCCGGCGCGCCCCTGGTTGTCAGCGGGCACTCGAGGTTGACGATCCGCAGGTCGGCCCGGCGCAGGTCCTCCAGCACGTCGCCGTAAACGGCTGCCGGATCGCGGGCGATAACCGGCGCGAAGTTGCGGATTGGCGCCCAGTCGGATGCAATCATGACTTCCGCCGCCGGCGCCGGCGCCCCGGTCCGTTCCCAGCAGCCCTGCCGCCAATCCATGAACCAGTTTTGTCGCATAAGTTACGCCTCGCGCATGCCGGCCGCAGCGCCTCCGGGAACCGCTTGAAGTCAACCCGACATGTACAGGGCAAATTAGCAGAATCGCTTTCCGGCCGCAATGCTATTCACCACAAAGCAAATTCTCTGACTCCGCCCGCTTCGCGTTGGCAATCCGGAGTTTTGAACATAAGGCAGCACAAGGGCGGCACAAGGTGGGATTGTTGAAGATATCCGCCATGCACGTTCCCGGCGAAGCGGTTAATCCGGCCTGCGAATTTTGCTCGCATTCCGTTCTGAATTTGGGTTTTATCTTATACCGCCGCCTGCCGGCGGGAAACCATGACTGATGCAAAAGTGAAATCCGACTTGAAATTCAACCGCGAATTGCTGGCGCGGCTGCGGATGGCTTTGGCGCGGGACGGCGTCCGCCGGATTCCCGCCCTGCCGTTTTCCGCGGCCGCGTTGCTGGCGGCGGAAATCCGCCGCGCGCTGCAACGCGGCGTGGTGGCGGTGACTGACAGCCTGCGGACGCTGGAAGAATTCCAGCGTCACCTGGAAGTCTTCTGCCCGGCGGATGAGATTCTGCGTTTCCCGGCGGAGGAAGACCCGGAAGGCGCCGCCCGGGATCGGAACGCCGTCGCCGGACGCCTGGGCGGGGAACGGGCGCAGGTTTTGTACAAGCTGGCGCAAACGTCCCGGCCGCTGGTGGCAACCTGTATCCAGGCCTTGATGCAGACGGCGCCGCCGGCGGCGAGTCTGCGGCAGATGGCCCTGCGGCTGCGGCCGGGCGCCAGCCAGGATCCTGTCGCCTTGTTGGAAAAACTGGCGGAGCAGGGGTACGACGTGGCGGTCGAAGTCCAGGCGCCCGGCCAGGCGGCGCGGCGCGGCGGACTGCTGGATGTCTGGCCGCCGGGCACGGAAGGGCCATGCCGCATTGAATTTTACGGCGCAAAAGTGGAGACGCTTCGCTGGTTCGATCCGCTGACCCAGCGCTCGCAGGCGCGGGCGGAGGAACTGGTCATCCTGACGGAACCGTCCGGCTCAGGCAGCCGGGATCAGCCTGCAACCTGGGAGTCACCCGTGAAGCAATTGCCGGCGGACGGCATTTACCTGTGGCTTGAGCCGGCCGGCGACGCCGTCCCCGGCGTGCCGGGCGGCATCACCGGGATTGAAGCGCACGCGGAAATGTTCCTCCAGGCGGCCCCGGAAGCCGCCGCCGCCGGCCGCCTGGTTTCATTGCCGCAGGTGCGGGCCGACCTGGCGGAATTTACCCGGGGGCCTTCGGGCGCGCGGGAACTGCATATCGGGGGCATCGAGACGCCGGACCCGGCGCAGATTCTGGATCTGGCATTCCGGCCGTTGCCGCCTTTGTTCAGCGGCGGCGAACGTTTGTTGACGCCGGACGTTTTTGAGTCGGAGCGGCGCAAGTGGTTGGAAGACCTGGAGCGCATGGCCCGCCATGGCCGGCGGGTATGCTTGTTTTTCGGTTCGGCCGGCGGCTTGGAACGTTTCCGCGAGTTGTATCCCCGCCTGCCGTTCGAGTTGCGCCTGGGAGCGCTGGCGGACGGATTCGAAAACGACCTGCTCGGTCTGACGGTGGTTTCGGAATCCAACCTGATCGGCCGGCGCAAACGGCTGCCCGGCGGATTCAGCCGCCGCGCCGCGCGCCGGGCGGCATTAAGCGCGGCCGGCGAAACCATTACCGACGCGATGAAGCTTGAACCCGGCGACCTGGTGGTGCATGTCGAACACGGGATCGGGCGCTACCTGGGCATTTACGAAGTCGAGTTCAACGGCAAACGCCAGGAGGCGCTGACGCTGGAATATGCCGACGAAGCCCGCTTGTATGTGCCGGCCTCCCAGGCGCATCTGCTCAGCCGCTATGTCGGCGCCGGCCGGCCGCATACGGTGGTCCTGCACCGCCTGGGCGGCGGCCGCTGGCGCCGCGAAAAACGCGCGGCGGAAATCGCCGTGCGCGACCTGGCCGCCGGCCTGCTGGAAACCCAGGCTTTGCGCAGCGCCCGGCCCGGTTACGCGTTTCCGGAAGACACGGCCTGGCAGCATGAATTTGAAGCCGCCTTCCCGTTCCAGGAAACCGAGGACCAGGAACGCGCCATCCGGGAAGTCAAGCGCGACATGCAGGCGCCCCGTCCGATGGACCGGCTGGTATGCGGCGATGCCGGCTACGGCAAGACCGAAGTGGCGATGCGCGCCGCTTTCAAATGCGTGCTCGCGGGCCGCCAGGCGGCGGTGCTGGTGCCGACCACTGTTCTGGCCCAGCAGCATTTTGACAGTTTCCGCGAGCGCCTGGCCGCCTATCCCCTGCGCGTGGAATTGCTTTGCCGGTTTCAGCCGCCCGGCGTTCAGGCGCGCATCATCCGGGATTTGCGCGCCGGGGCGGCGGATATCGTCATCGGCACGCATCGCCTGGTGCAGAAGGATGTGGCTTTCAAGGACCTGGGCCTGGTGATCATTGACGAGGAGCAGCGCTTCGGGGTCGAGCACAAGGAGCGCCTGAAAAGCATGAAGCAACTGGTGGATGTGCTGACGCTCACCGCCACCCCCATCCCGCGCACCCTCTATCTGAGCCTGACCGGCGCCCGCGAGATCAGCGTCATCCAGACGCCGCCCCGCGAACGCCAGCCGATCGAGACGATTATCGCCCGCGATGACGATGCGCTTATCCGCGCCGCCATCCTGCGCGAATTGAACCGGGGCGGGCAGGTGTATTTCCTTTACAACCGCGTGATGACGATCGAACGGATGGCCGAACGGTTGCGCCGGCTGGCGCCGGAAGTGCGGCTGGGCGTCGGACACGGCCAGATGGCCGCCGGCGAGCTGGCGCGCGTGGTACGGGATTTTGCCGCAGGGCGCCTGGACCTTTTGCTCTGCACCACCATCATTGAAAGCGGCATGGATATTTCCAACGCCAATACCATCATCATCGACCGCGCCGACCGCTTCGGCATGGCGGAACTTTACCAGTTGCGCGGACGGGTGGGGCGCGCCAACCGCAAGGCCTATGCCTACCTGCTGCTGCCCGCCCACGGGCATCTGCTTTCCGATGCCCGGCGCCGGCTCGGCGCCATTGTCGAATACAGCGGCGCCGGCGCCGGGTTCCGCCTGGCCTTGCGGGATTTGGAAATCCGCGGCGCCGGCAATCTGCTGGGCGCCGCGCAGAGCGGCCATATCGCGGCGGTGGGATTCGAGCTTTATTGCCAGCTCCTGCGCCAGGCGGTAGCGGCGGTGACCGGCGCAAGCGGCGGCAGCACGCCGACGCCGCTCGGCAACGCGGAGTTGAACCTGGATTTCATCGAGTTTTCACCCCTGGCGGCGGATGCCGGCAACGGCGCCTTCCTGCCGGCCGATTACATCGAGGATGAAAGGCTGCGGTTGGAGTTTTTCCGCCGGCTGGCGTCGGCCGGGCTGGACGAACTGCCGGCCTTGCGCGAGGAACTGGCCGACCGGTTCGGCCCGCCGCCGCCGCCGGCCGAACGGCTCTTGCGGATGGCGGACTTGCGCCGGCGCGCGGCGGCGGCCGGGATCGTCAGCGTGGAGGTGCGCGCCGGCCGCGTCATGCTGCGCCGCGGCGGCGGTTACGTGCAGAAGCAGCACCAATTCCCGCGGTTGCGCGCCGGCAATGCCGATGCGCGCCTGGCGGAACTGGCGGAGTTGCTCGCGGAGGCCACGGCTGCGTCATTCTCGGCGGCTCGCCCGGAGGTCTCGCCCTACCCACGACAAATGCTTATGAAACGGTAGGGCGAGGTCTCCGTACCGAGCCGTCTGTTCTGAGAATGACGCAGCCGTGTGGCGGAGGCGTAAGCCGCCACTTCTGGATTGACCTTGGTCCAATATCATGTAAACTACATCATTAATGGCTGGCGGTGAGAGGATGGCCCCGGGAATTCAACAGGACGTCGGTATATGGCTGCGCTCAATGTTTTAATTGTTGACGACGAAGCATGCGTCCGCCGGTTGCTGGCCAGAATCTTGCAGCGCGAATTGCAACTGACGCCCAGCGAGGCCGACTGCGGCCGGCAGGCATGCGCACTGGCGGCCCAGTCCGCATTTGACGCCATCATTTGCGACTTGTACCTCCCGGATATTGACGGAGTGAAATTGATTAAAAAATTGCAAAAAGCCGGCCGTTGCCCGCCCTTGATCATAATGCTTTCCGGCGCCATACCGCCGCCGGCGGAAACCATGCCCGCCGGCACGATATTCATCAGCAAGCCATTCAACCCCGGCGACATCATCGCGCCCCTGGCCGCTGGCGCGCGCCGCGCGGCAGACCCCGGCGCCGCCAGGTTAGACTAAACGGAGCACCCCCCCATGTCCGAAGGGAACAAATTATCTCAGACCATGCGTATCAAGATCGACGCGGACTCGGATGCGCCGGTCACGCGGCGCATGCCTTCCATTCGCGCCCGCTCTTTCAGCACCCGCCTGCCGGTCAAGGCGCGCCTGAGTCCGGCCGAGAACACGCTCTACCAGCAATTCATGAAGAGCATCTATGACGCGGTGCTGATCACCGATCCCCAGGGCGCGTTAGTGGACGCCAATGGGCGGGCCTACGAATTTTTTCTGTATGATTTGGACGAACTGTGCACCAAGACCATTTTCGATATCGTCTGCGGCTTCAATGCCGTCGTCCTGGGGACGATCATCAGCAACCTCAAGAACGAGCGTTTTACCTTGATCGAGGCCTGTTGCCGGCGCCAGGACCAGACTTTGTTCCACGCCGAAATCGCCACCAGCCTGCTGCACCTGGGCCAGGCGCCGCATTTGTGCTTTTTCGTGCGCGATATCAGCAAGCGCAAGCAGGACGAAGCCGACCTGGCGCAAACCCGCGCCCAACTTGACCGGGCGGAGCGGCTGGAAATGGCGGGCAGCATTGCCGGCCATATAGCGCACGATTTCAACAACTTGCTCACGCCGCTGCTGGCCTATCCGCATTTTATCCGCGAAGCCCTGCCGCCTGATTCCCAGTGCCGGCAGGACCTGGATATCATCGAAAAAACCGCCCAGCAGATAGCGGACATCAACCAGCAGCTGCTGGCGCTGTCGCGCCGCGGCTATTACGAGCAGCGGGTGCTGGACATTAATGCCGTGATCGAAAACGTGATGGTGCTGTTCAAGCGCAGCGGCCAGATGCAGGGCATCGAAGTCGATTTGCGCATGGAGGAAAACCTCTTGCACATCAAGGGCTCATCCGAACAGTTGCTGCGGGTGATTCACAATCTCTGCCAGAACGCCCTGGATGCCATGGAGAAGCAGGGGCGGCTGGTTATCCAGACCGAGCAGGTTTACCTGGAAGCGCCATTGAAAAAATACGAATCGGTGGCCCAGGGCGAATATATCAAGGTCACGGTGGCCGACACCGGCCATGGCATTCCCCCGGAAATCCAGGACAAGATTTTCGATCCGTTTTTCACCACCAAGGAGGCCACGCGCCAACGCGGTTCCGGCCTGGGGCTGAGCGTGGTGCATGGCATCGTCAAGGACCACCAGGGCTACATCGATCTGGAAAGCGCGGTGGGACAGGGCTCCGCCTTCAGCCTGTATTTCCCGGTCTGCCGCGAAGAAGTGACCGAGGCGGCGGTGCAGGAATGCATGGGCGGCAAGGAATTGATTCTGGTGGTAGATGACGATAAGCTGCAAATCGAGGTTACCACGCGCATCCTGGCCAAACTGGGTTACCAGGTGCTCAGCGCCATGAGCGGGGAGGAAGCGCTCGCCCTGATGCGGCAGCGGAAGGCGGAAGGCCGGCTGCCCGCCCTGGCCGTGCTGGATATGATCATGGGCGGCGGCATGGACGGCACGGAAACCTTCCGCCAGATGAAGGAGATCAATCCCCGGCAGCGCGCCATTATTTTTTCCGGCTATGCCGAATCCGCGCGGGTGGGCCTGGCCCAGGAACTGGGCGCCGGGGCTTACCTGCGCAAGCCGGTCAGCCTGGAAAAGCTGGCGCAAGCTGTCCGCTTTGAGCTTGACCGCCAGACGTGACATGTCCGCCGCCATCCAGATAGCGCGGATTTGCGGGATTCCGCTCCGCGTGCATTATTCCCTGCTGGCGCTCTTCCCGTTGTTTGCCTGGCATTATGCCGCTGCCTTCGGCGGGGATGTCCGCGCGTGGTGGTGGGGCGGGGCGCTGGCGGCGCTGTTGTTCGCCTGTGTGGCTTTGCATGAATTCGGCCACTCGCTGGCGGCTCTGGCGATGGGCGGGCGTGTGCGGGATATTTTGCTCCTGCCCATCGGCGGGGCGGCCCGTCTGGAGCACATGCCCCGGCGATTCTGGCAGGAACTGCTCCTGGCTGCCGCCGGCCCGGCGGTCAGTTTGGCGCTAGCCGCGGCCCTGGCCTGGGCGGCGGGCGGGGTTGGCCAGACTTGGCCGCGCGCCGGCCGCGCGTTGGATTACCTGTTCTGGGTCAATCTGGCGCTGGGAGTGTTTAACCTGTTGCCGGCCTTTCCCATGGATGGCGGCCGCATGCTGCGCGCGATATTGACGCCGTGGCTGGGGCGTCCGGGCGCCACCCGTCTGGCGGCCCGGATCGGCCAGGGGCTGGCCGTGCTGCTGGGCGTTATGGGCGCCTATCCGCCATTTCAGCCGGTGCTGGTGGCAATAGCTTTTTTTGTTTATACCGCAGCCGGCGCGGAGTATCGTCAGGTCTTGCGCGAAGAATCCGCGCCGCCGCTCCCCGGGTTTTAAACCGGCAAGCGCCGGAGAGCGTTCCCGCTCATCCGTCATTCCGTTTTATTCCCCGAGGTAAATGATCAGCTTGTCGTGCGCCAGCAGCGCCAGGTCGCCTGTGCCGTCGCCGTTGAAATCGCCGGAAGCGGCCGCGCGCGGTTCCATCCCGCCGTGTTGGCCCGCGAAGCCGGGATCTTCAAACACGGCAAAGGCCAGGCGTTCCGTCAGCCGGCGGGATCTGCGCTCGATAATTTCGAGCGCGCGGTTGCGGGTGTCGGTCAAAGCGATCAACGGGCGCGGCGGACGGCCGAGTTGGACCAGGCGCGCGTCGGCTAAGGACGGCTCTTCGGCCGGGGAAGTGTATTCCGCGTCATGCTCGATTTTGAAGGCGGCCGGCGTATCGTGAAACACATAAATTTCCTGGGCCGTAATCAGTAAAAGCCCCGCATCCCGGCCGTCTGCCCCGGCGGCGCGCAGCGGGTGCAGGCCGACCGGCTGGGCCAGGGTGGCGCCAACGTGCATCCGGCGCGGCAGGTCCGCCCCCGGGGCGAACCAGAGCAGGTCGTTGCCATCCTGGTCAAAAACCAGGGCGCCGGCGGCGCCGGGTGTTTGCCGGAAAAACGCCGCGGCGGCCAGGTTGGCATTGCCGGAGGTTGAACTGAATTGCCGGCGGGGCTGCCAGGCGCCGGCGGACCAGTTGAATTCCCGGGCGACTTTGCCCAGCGCCAGCAGCATGGCCCCGGCCCGGGCATCGTGCATGGCCGGACGCAGCGAGGCGCCGGCGGCATTGAAGGATGCGGCCTTGACTTCCGCCAGTTCCTCGGCGGCGGAAAGGATGTAAAATGCCGGCGGCTGGAAAGGGATAAAAAGCATGATGCCCAGGGCCCGGTCCGCCAGCGGCCAGATGCGGATGGCGTCCGGATCGTTGGGCAGATCAATGGGGTGGGCGTAGGGCGCCTGGGCGGGCTGGTCCGGAGCTTCCGCCAGCGGTTGCAATGTCATGGTGGCCGCGCGGGTAATCGCATCGCGGCAGACCCAGACCGCTGCCGGCCGGTCGGGCAGGGCGGCGGCGATCAGCGGCCCGGGAAAAGGTGGCGGCAGGAGCCGGGGGAAGTCGGCCGGCTGGCTGCGGTCATGCAGCGCGGCGGTTTTTTCGGCCGCGCTGAATACCAGCAAGTCGCCGCCGTCCGTGAGGCTGATCGCGCTGGCGCCGGCCAGCGAATTGCAACAGAGCGGCTCGGCCGACAAGCCGGAGGCATTGCCGTTATAAATGTGAATTTGTCCCGCTTCCGGCGCCGCGACGCAGCAATCGTTGTGTCCGTCGGCATTGAAATCGCCGACAGCCCACGCCGTCGCCAGGCGCGGATTGACGCCCCGCAGCGGAATGCGCACCGGCAGAATTTCGTCACGGTCAAGAAAACTCGACGCCGCCTCCGGCTGGACGGCATACAGCCGCAGGCCGCGCCCGCTGGTAATAATGCTGGCGATCTGCGCCGGAGCGTCCGCCCGGAGCTGCAGGGCCGCGGAGCGGCGCGCGGGCGTGATGGACAGGATGCATTCGGGGCCGAATTCCCGGTCGCCGACGCCGGGACGGAGGCGGAGCAGGGCCGGGGCGTCCGCCATGAAAATCAGCAAATCGGTCAACCCGTCGCCCGTGAAGTCGGCGGCTTCGATTTTCAGGGCTTCCGGCGGCGTGATGGGAATTTCCGTGCGCCGGGTGAAATGGCCGTCGCCTTCGTTCCATAACAACTCCAGTTTATCCTTGCGGCAGACGGCGATGTCCAACCGACCGTCGCCGTCCAAATCGGCGGCATGCAGGTCCATCAGCCGTTCCGGCGCTTGCAGGAAAATTTTTTGGGCAGGCAGCAGCGCGCCTTCGCTGAAAGGATAAAGATGCAGGCCCTGTTCCCGGCCGAGCGCCAGGATGGCCGGCCGGCCGGGGCCGTAGACATCGTCCGTGCGGCAGGCGATGATCTGCTGATCCACCACGACGCCCAGGTTGGTGAAAGTTTCCTCCAGCCGCGGGGCGCGCCCGGCATCCGGCGGGGCCGCCGGCTGCGCGCGGAGAAGCACTTCCAGGCGCGAGGCCTGGTTATTGGCGAAGATGACATCGTCCATGCCGTCGCCGTTCAGGTCATGGGTATGCAGGAGCGCCGCGCCATTTTCAAACCGGTAGATTTCCATGCCGCCGAAGCCCAGTTCCGCGTCCGCCGGCGGTTCGCCGGCCGGCAGGTTGGCGTGCGCCAGCATGGCGGCGAAGACCGCCGTCCAACAGGATTGTCTGAATGGTTTCATTGGCATCCCCCCCCGTGCCATCAGGGTTCCGTCCAGACCGTGACGCTTTCCCAGCCGTCCGCCGTAGCCGCGCTGTAAGAAAGCAGCGGCCCGAAAAAAGCGGCGATTTTGTCCGCCGGCGGCATGCGGTCAAAATTCAGCATGGCGCAAGCTCCGGAGCGAACCTGTTTTTTGGCGTTCCACTGCTCGCAATGCCGGCGGATTTCCCGCCATTGGGGGCCGGCCAGGTAGGCGCGGATGGCGGCGGCCAGGTTCAGCATTTCATAAGAGCAAGCCTGGGTTGGCTTGAGGCGCAGCAAGGCCTGGTAGCCGGCGCTGCCGTAAAACTCCGCGGCGGCGCCCGGGGCATCGGCGGCGCGCAGCGCGGCCCGCACCATGGCGTCATCGCCGCACACCAGGAATTGCCCGGCCACGGCCAGGCTCCAGGCGTTGGACCCGGCGGCGGCCGGCGTGATGGTATAGAGGGGACGCCCGCGGAAATCCGCGGCCTGGAGGCGTTCGCCCAGTTGCATGCGCAGCGGCGCGGCATCCGCCAGCAGGCGCCCCAGCGCGGCGGCGGCCTCCGCGGGCTGCTTGAGTTGCCAGTACAACAGCATGCGGCTCTCGCCGCCTTCCATGCGGCTGCAGGTGGCGTATCCGCTTTCCAGGTGCCGGATGACATCGTTGGACAAATCCACGCCGAAAGACTGCTGCAGCATGCCCTGGAACATCATCTGGGACGCGGCCAGCGCCGGATTGATCTGGCTGAGCATCCCCGGCAGCGCTTCCCAGAAAGCCGCCAGGTTCAGCCGGTTGGCGCTGTAGGCGAAGGCATCCGCCGGGATGTATGGCAGGCGCCAATCCGCGGGCAGCGGCGCGGGGTCCAGCAGCGTCCAGATGCCCTGGCGGCAGCCGCGGTTTTGAATGCGCACGGCCGTGCGCAACTGGCGGTCCTGCTCGGCGATGGAAAACGTCACCTCCTGCAGTTCGGAGATTTTCAAGGCATTGATCAAGTCGCCGGGCTGGAAAAGCGGAGGGGTATTGGTGGCGGCCGCGGCGGCTGGCCGCCGCGGCCTGGGCGCGAGCGCTTTTTCAATGAGCGCGCGGATGCCGTCGCCAGACACCCGGGCGTGCAGCAGGTAGGCGGCCGCCGCGCCGGACGGCGGCCGGGCCTGGAGCCGGCTGATGCTTTTTTCCATCCAGGCGCGGTCGTTGGAGTACAGGAAGGTGTCGTTCACCAGCGCCTGCCAGGTGATGTTGGTGGCATGGCGGGCCGACACGCGGGTGGCGCGCAGCAGCTCCACGCCTTGAAAATTCTCGCGGACCAGCGCCATGGCCTCCGGCAGCAACCGGTTGATGCGCTGGTCCAACTCCTGCAACCTGGCATATTGCGGCGCCGCCAGTTGCGCCGCCAGGCAGATCCCGGGGATTGTCCCCTGCGTCAGCCCGAGGGCCGCTTCGCCCTGCAACAGTTGCATCTGCTCCCGCTGCAAGTGCCGTACTTCCTCCCGCGCCGGCGCGGGCGCGTCGCGATGCGGCAGCCAGCGGGCGGGATCGGGATGTCCTAAAAATTCCTGGATCGCCGGGTCGCGCCAGCAGCGTCCCGGCGGCGATGCCGCCAGCGCGGCGCACAGGTTGGAAATGTTGGGCGCATGCAGTTGGATGGCGCTGTCGCCCGGCAGCAGTTCCAGGCGGGCGGCGGCGGGGAGCGCCAAGGCGGCCAGCGCGGCGGCGGCCAGCGGCAACAGGCGTGATGGTTTCATGGTTCCTCCGTATGGGTTGCTGGGGGTGTGTTTGCCGCGCGGCGCGGCGGGTCAAGATACAGGAATCCCGATTCGGCATTGGATTCGTCGAAGGCATAATCATCCAAATGCTCCAGCAGGAAGCGGGCATGGCGCACCGGGATGGCGAAGTTGAGCCCCTGCCGGATGGGAATCTGCATGTTGATAATGCCAATCACCTGTCCGCGCGCGTTGAACAGCGGTCCGCCGGAATTGCCCGGATTAACCGGAGCATCCGTTTGCAGAAACAGCAGGCCGTTGATATTCCGGGCCGTTTGACTGATCACGCCCTGGGTGACGGATCGTTCCAGGCCCAGCGGGTTGCCGATGACGAACACCGCTTCCCCGGGCTGGCTGCGGTCGTGCGGCGCCAGCACGGCCGGGGTAACCGGGGCATCCGCCGCGATTCCGCCGATCCGCAGCACGGCCAGGTCATGAAAAGCGTCCACCGCGACAATCGCCACATCCTGGTGCACGATCCGCCGCAGGATTTGCCGGTCCCGCACAAAACGGGTCACCACCGCCCGGCGTTCGCCGCGGATGACGTGAAAATTGGTGAGCAGGTAACCCTGCCGGTTGACGAAAAAACCAGACCCCAGCCCGCGCGGCGTGCGGACGACGGCCACGGCCGGCGCGAACAGCGCCGCCGCCTCGGTGATGGATGCGGCGTCGGTTGCGCCGGCGTGGAAGAAGGCCGCGGGGCCGCCGGCGTCGGACGCTTCATCCGCGCCGGCCGCGCGCGATTCCAGGATGGCGTTGGCCGGCACCGCCAGGACGTTGTAGCCCAAGTCCAGGAAAAGCGCCTGATCGTCCTGCTTGATTACCGGCGCCGTGATGACCGCCCCGCCGCGCAGGGTGATGGATGCGACCCGTTGGCTCGGGCCGGCGGCCGCGCCCGCTGCCAAGGCCAGGAGTCCCAGTCCCGACGCCAGTTTGTTCCGGACGTTTGACAGAGCGAAAACGTGAAATCCCATACGGCACAGTGTAATGGAAAAACCAGGAAATGAAAGCGGAAACATCCAGCCCCGGTAGGCGTCCCTTCCAGCTGGGCGGCCAAACATTTTGATTGACATGGCTGGTCAATAAGTACAGATTAACGCGAATTGCAGTTGTCAAAACTGGTGCATCCATTGCGCCGACGAAAGGATGGGCGGCCTCATGCAGAAGAATCAAAAACAGCGGAAAAATGCGCGTATCTGGATATTGTTGATTGGGGCGCTGTGCGCCGGATTGTCCGTTTTGCCGGCGGCGGCCGAGGAGCCGGCGGCCGCTGTTGAGCCGGCCTCTGCCGCCGCGCCAGCCGCTGCGGCCGCCCTGGAGCCGGCGGCGGCCCCGTCCAACGCCGCCGCCACCGCCACCGCCGCTGCGCCGGCGGCGGAGCAACCCGCCGCCGATCCGGCGGAAGTGATCGTTACCGTCAACGAACAAAAAGTCACCCGCGGCGATTACACCCGCGAGACCGAAGAAATCGCCCTGATGCTGAAGACCCGCGGCGTGCCCGAATCCCAGTTTGAGGCCATGATCAAGAATTTCAAGCCTCAGATCGTGGACGGCTTGGTCACCCGGGCGTTGATCAACCAGGCCTGCGCTGACAAAAAGATCACCGTCAGCGACGAGGACCTGGCCGCTAAAATCGCCGCTTTCGAAAAAAACCTCCCCAAGAATCTGACGCTGGCCGGCGTGCTGAAACAAAGCGGCTTGACGCGCGAGATGTTCGAAAACGATATGCGGGAGCAGTTGAAACTGGAAAAACTGCTGCAAATCGGCCAGGCGACCGAGGAACAGGTCATCGCTTATTACGAGGAAAACAAGGCCCGCTTTTTTGAAAAGCCGGAAATGACGCATGCCCGGCACATCCTGATCGCCGTCAAGCCAAATGACACCGACGAGCAAAAAAAGGAGAAGCGCGCGCGCGCCGAACAACTGCTCAAGCAACTCAAGGAAGAGCAAGTCGACTTCGCCAAGCTGGCGGAGGAAAATTCCGATTGCCCCAGCAAGGCCATGGGCGGCGATCTCGGGGAATTCTGGCGGGGCCAGATGGACGAGAAGTTCGCAGACGCGGCCTTTGGCATGCAGACCAACGAAATCAGCGGCGTGGTGGAAACCCGGTACGGTTACCATATCATCCAAACCCTGGGCCATACCGAGCCGAAAACCCTGGAACTGAATGAAGTGCGCGAACGCATTGTCGAGGCGCTGAAAGGCCGCGCCATCCAGGAAAAGGCCGAGTCCTTCATGGATGAAATGCGCAAGCAGGCCCAGATTACTTATGCCAAGGATTTTGACCCGGCCCAGAAAACCGAGACGGAGCAACCCGCGGGCGAGCCGCGGGCTGAACCGGGCGCCGCCGCGCCGGACGCCTCCAAGCCCGCCGCGGATGCAGCCGCCAGCGCGCCGGCTGGCACCGCTGAGCCAAAGACCGCCCCGGCCGATGCCCCTGCAAAAACGGCCGAACCGCCGGCCGAACCGGCCGATGCCCCTGCAAAAACGGCCGAACCGACGGCCGCCCCGGCCAATTGAACGCCGGGCGCCGATCAATCGGCGGCTTGTGCCGTGTGGGCGGGACGGCTTTGGCCGCGCCGTGCTCCGGGCGGTCTATGCTTGTATGGCCGGCCAGGCCTGGCGGTATCCCACGCTTGCGCAGTCTGGCGCCGGAGGGAATTGGGCCGGGTTGAAACATTCCAAACGTTAGTTTTGAAATTGGCTCGCAATGGACAATCCACGCTTGATTTTGATCCTGAAATTATGAAACCGGATGAATTGCTGGAGTTGAAGGCGCAGGCGCTGCGGGAGATCGGCCAGGCCGGCGCGCCGGAACCATTGGAGGCTTTGCGCGTCAAATACCTGGGCCGCAAAGGGTTGCTCGCCGGCATCATGCAGGCGCTCAAATCCGCCGGTCCCGATGAACGTCCGCAACTGGGGCGCCTGGCCAACGAGTATAAAACGGAAGTGGCGGCAGCCTTGGAACAACGCCGCAGCGCCTTGCAGGCGCCGGCCGCGCCCGGCGGCGCGGAACGCTTCGATTGGACCCAACCCGGGTACTGGCCGCGGCCGGGCGCCTGCCATCCCATCAGCATGATCATTGAGGATGCGGTGCGGATTTTCACCGCCATGGGCTTTACGGTGGCCGATGGCCCCGACATGGAGACCGATTATTACAATTTCGAAGCCTTGAACACCCCGGCCGATCATCCCGCGCGCGACCTGCAGGACACGTTCTGGCTGGCGGACGGGCGCCTGCTGCGGTCCCAGACTTCGCCGGTCCAGATTCGGGTGATGGAACGCCAGGCGCCCCCGGTGCGCATTATCGCTCCGGGACGCGTTTACCGCCGCGACACCACCGATGCCACGCATAGCGCCAATTTTCACCAGATTGAAGGGTTGTACGTGGACTGCCAGGTGTCGCTGGCGGACTTGAAGCGCGACATCACCTGCTTTGCGCAGAGCATGATGGGACCCGATGTGCGCGTGCGTTTCCGCCCGCATTTCTTCCCGTTCACCGAACCCAGCGTGGAATACGATTTTTCCTGCCATGTCTGCGGCGGCCGCGGTTGCCGCGTCTGCAAGCAAAGCGGCTGGATTGAAATTTCCGGCGCCGGGCTGGTGCATCCGCGCGTCTTTGAAAAAGTCGGGTACGACCCGGAAACCTTCAGCGGTTACGCTTTCGGCATGGGCGTCGAACGGATCGCCATGATCAAGTACGGCATCCGCGATATCCGCGAACTATATGCCAACGATTTGCGTTTTTTGGAGCAGTTCCAGCCATGAAAGTATCTTTGAATTGGTTGCATGAATTGGTCGCCTTCGATGCCGCTCCCGGCGCCCTGGCCGAGCGCCTGACATTCGCCGGCCTGGAAGTAGAGGCGGTGGCGGAGTCCGGCACGGACCTGCGGGAGATTGTGGCGGCTGAAGTGCTGGCCATCAGCCCCCATCCCCGGGCCGACCGGCTGCGGCTCTGCGACGTGGCCGACGGACGGCAAACGGTCCGGGTGGTTTGTGGCGCCGCTAATTTCGCGGTGGGCGACAAGGTTCCGTTGGCCCGGCCCGGCGCCGTGCTGGCCGGCGGCGTCCGCATCAAGCCGGCGGTGCTGCGGGGCGAAAAGTCCGACGGCATGCTTTGCGCGGCTGATGAACTGGGAGTCAGCGACGACCACCAGGGCTTGATGCTGTTGCCGCCGGAGACGCCCCCGGGGACGCCGCTGGCTGAAATCGTCGGCCCGGCCGACCATGTGTTGACCATCGAAGTTACGCCCAACCGTCCGGATTGCATGAGCATGATCGGGATTGCCCGCGAGGTCGCCGCCCTCTACGGCAGCCGCCTGCAACGGCCGGCCGCGCCCCTGCCGGAGCCGCTGCCGGCGCCTGACGCGGCGTTCCAGGTCGCGGTGGAGGATGCGGCGGATTGCCCGCGTTACATGGCCTGGCGGCTGGCGGATGTGGCCGTGCGTCCCAGCCCGTGGCGACTGCAGCGGCGGCTGTTTCAAGCCGGGATCCGGCCGATCAACAACGTGGTGGATATCACCAATTACGTGATGCTGGAAAGCGGCCAGCCTTTGCATGCCTTTGACCAATCACTGCTGCACGGCGGGCAAATCCGGGTGCGGCGCGCCCGCGCCGGGGAAACCCTGGTCACGCTCGACGATGTGCCGCGTAAATTGACGCCGGACATGCTGGTGATTGCCGATGCCGAACGGCCGGTGGCGCTGGCCGGGATCATGGGCGGGGCGGGCAGCGGCATCCAGGATGCCACCCGCGCGGTGGTCCTGGAAAGCGCCTGCTTCCAAAGCGGCCTGATCCGGCGCGCCAGCCGCGCCCTGGGCCTGACTTCCGAAGCCACGGCCCGGTTTGAGCGCGGCGTGGACGCCCTGCAGACGGACTGGGCGGCCCGGCGCGCGGTCTCGCTGATGATCCAGCTGGCCGGCGCGCGGCTGGCGGCCGCCCCGGCGGATGTTTTCCTGCTGGAGCCGAAGTCCCGCAAAATCGAATGCCGTTTCGACCGCCTGCGGCAACGGCTGGGGCTGGACATATCCGACGACGCCATGACTGCCATCTTCGAGGCGTTGGAATTGCAGGTGCCGGCGCGCGGCCGGAAGAGCTGCACTGTCTCCGTGCCGCCCTTCCGCCCCGACCTGGAAGGCGAGGCCGACTTGCTGGAAGAGGTCGCCCGTTTGCACGGGCTGGATAAGCTGCCGGCGCCGCCGGCGTCTGCCCAGTCATCCGCCACGCGGGAGTCGCATGCCCGGGCCATGGCCGTCATGCGGCTGAGGGCCGGCTTGACGGGCATGGGGCTCACGGAAATCATGAATTACAGTTTTACCGGATCGCGTTTGCTGGATTTGTGCGATGGCAGTTGCCCGGAAAAACGCGTGCCGATACCCAATCCCGTCAGCGCCGACCACGGCTGGCTGCGTAATTCGCTGCTGCCGCAGATGGTTGAAACCCTGGGCCAGAATCGCGCCCGCCAGGTCCAGGATGCCGCCTTTTTTGAAATCGGCCGCGTGTTTTTCGTTCCGGACGCCGCGGCCGCCGCCGGTCATGCTGTTGACCGCCCGCCGGCCGGTCCCGCCGCGGCGGCAGCCCTGCCGGCCGCCGAAATGGATGTGTTGGCCGTCGGTCTCATGGGCGCCGCCGGCCGGCCGCCGCTGGACCAGCGGCGGCCGGTGGCGGACGAAGAGGCCTGGTTGTGGCTGAAGGGCATCCTGGAAAACCTGTGCCGGATGATGAAGTTCGATTTGCCGGGCGCCGGCCGGGGACCGTTCCACGCCGCCGCCCTTCGGCTGGCGCCGGCGGAAGAGGCGCCCTCCGGCTTTGACTGGCCCAACCGCGCCGCGTTCGCACCCGGCCGCGGCTTCGCGGTGCTGCTGGACGGACGGCCGATCGGCCGGGCCGGCTTGATCCGGCCGGGCTTGCGCCAGGAATGGCGGATCCATGAGCCGTTGGCCGCGGCGGAGCTGGCGGTGGCGCCTTTGCTGGCCCGCCTGGAGGCGGTCTGCGCTCCCCGGACACCGCCGGTGTATCCGGCGGTGCAGCGCGACCTGGCCATGCGCGTGCCGCTGGCCTTGACGCATGCCCGCATTCTGGAAGTGATTGAAAAATTAGCGCCGCCGGAATTGACGGATGTCAAACTTTTTGATATATTCCAAGGCAAGCAGATAGGAGCGGGTTATAAAAGCCTGGCTTATGCGCTGACTTACCGCTCCGGCAGCAAGACCCTCACGGATGAGGATGTGAATGCAATGCATAACCTCATCCTGGAGGGATTGCGCAGGGAATTGCAGGCGGAAATAAGGATTGGGTAGTTGGCGGTCGGATGGAAAGGTAGTCAACCGTGCAGGGTTAGTGAATGATCTTCAGCATGGCAAAATTGATAATGTGTTTCTTCTCAGGCGCGCGGGCTTCGCTCTGCGCGTCTGTTGACGGCGCAAGGCGCCCGTGGCGCGCGCCGGTTTGGCGGTGGGATTCCGGCGGGGCCGGACTGGTGCGCGCGGTCAGGGCCGCGGCGGCGCTCTGGCGTCCCGGGTTTATCATACAGGATAGCGCCCGGTGTATGTGGCGTTGTCCGCCATGTTGGTTCTTTCACAGTCAATCGGTTCTTGCCGCGCATCCGTAAGGATGACGCGCCCAAAGATTCGAATACCCTGCCTGGTGCGTGGTTGGGCCTGTTTTCTGACCCATTAACAATCCAACGGGGAGCCGGATGCGGTTGGGGGCTGCATGCCCCGCCCGGGGAAGCAAATCCCAGCCGCTATGGCGCCCACTTGGCTTTATCGGAACAGATAAGGGTTCGTAACGGCCGAGGTGGGGTATTCCTTTTTTGGGGGCAGATTCGATGGACCTTTTTGAAACCACTTCCGCGGAAAAGCCGGCCAACGCGCCCCTGGCCGCCCGCATGCGCCCCCGCACCCTGGATGAAATCTTCGGGCAGGACCACCTGCTGGGGCCGGGCATGCTCCTGCGCCGCGCCGTGGAGTCCGACCGCCTCGGCAGCATCATCCTTTACGGGCCGCCCGGCTGCGGCAAGACTTCGCTGGCCGAAGTGATCGCCGGCGTTACCCGCCGCCGCTTCGAGCGCATCAGCGGCGTGATCGCCAATGTCAGCGCGCTGCGGGATATTCTGCAGTCCGCCGCCCAGCGCCGCCGGCGCGACGCCACGGAAACCATTCTTTTTATTGACGAAATCCACCACTTCAACAAGTCGCAGCAGGATATCCTGCTGCCTTACGTGGAAGAAGGCGCGGTCACGCTGATCGGCGCCACCACGCACAACCCGTTTTTCTTCATCAACAGTCCGCTCGTCTCCCGCTCCCAGATTTTCGAACTGCAGGCGCTCAGCGAAGCCGCCATCGGGCAGCTTCTGCGGCGCGCCTTGCAGGACGCCGAACGCGGCTTAGGCGCGCGGCGCATCCGCGCGGATGACGACGCCCTGGCGCATTTGGGCGTGGTCTGCGAAGGCGACGCCCGCCGCGCGCTGAATGCCCTGGAAATCGCCGCGCTGACCACGCCGCCGGATGCGGATGGCGCGGTGCATATCAACCGGCGCGCCGCCGAGGATTCCATCCAGAAAAAGGCGGTGCTTTACGACCGCGATGAGGATGGGCATTACGACACCATTTCCGCCTTTATCAAGAGCGTGCGCGGCTCCGATCCCCATGCCGCGGTTTACTGGCTGGCCAAAATGCTGGAAGCCGGGGAAGACCCGCGGTTCATCGCCCGCCGGCTGATCATCCTGGCCGCCGAGGATATCGGCAATGCCGACCCGCGCGGGCTGCTGGTGGCCAACGCGGCCAAGGAGGCCGTGCTTTTTATCGGCATGCCGGAGGCCCGGATCGTGCTCGCCCAGGCCGCGACCTACCTGGCCTGCGCGCCGAAAAGCAATGCTTCCTACATGGCGCTGGAAAAAGCCATGCATGACGTCAAGACCGGCCGGGTCTTGCCCGTGCCCAAGCACCTGCGCGGCGCCAGCTACCGCGGCGCCGAAAAACTCGGCCATACCGGCTACCGCTACGCCCACGATTTTGAAGGCCACGTGGTGGACCAGGAATACATTCCCACTTCCGCCGTGTATTACACTCCCGGCGACCAGGGTTACGAGGTGAACATCCGGCAGCAAATGGAACGCTGCGCGGAAATCCGGCGGCGGCAGAAACAGGCGGCGGAAAAAAACAAAAAATCGCCGGAAAAAGGCGGGGAAGCGGCCCCGGAAACTTGATCCGGGAGTGGCCGGCAATGGTTATCGGCAGTTGGCGATCAGAATTTATTAGTCGGTAAACAATGATGTGTTATGCCTGGACGGAACAATAATCCAACCGCTCAATCCGCTGCCGGCGCTGTGGCGGCGCAGCCGTGTTGCGCATCCGCCCCGACCCCGCCCGGCAAGGCGGGCATCCGCGCCGCCATGCGCCGCCGCCGCGCGGCGCTTACACCCGCGCAGGTCCGGCAGGCCAGCGCGGCCGCCCAGGCGCGCCTGGCGCAATTGCCGGAGTGGTCCGCCGCCGACGCCGTCTGCTGCTACCTGGCGGCCCCGGGGGAAATCCAGACCGGCTGGCTGCTGGAAGATTGCCGCCGGCAGGGCCGCCGGGTATGCGTGCCGGCGTTCTGCCGGCGCCGCCGGGAATATTTTCCCGCTTGGCTGTTGCCGGATGCCGCGCTGGCGCCCGGTTACGGCGGGATTGACGAACCGCGCGATCCGCAGTGGGTGGCGGCCGGCGAGCGGGTGGACCTGGCGGTGGTGCCCGGGCTGGCGTTCGATCCTGCCGGCATGCGCCTGGGACATGGCGGCGGGCATTACGACCGGCTGCTGGCGCAGTCCGCCTTGCGCGGGGCTTTCAAGATCGGATTGGCTTTCGGAATGCAGGTGGTGAAAGAATTGCCAGGCTGCCCGTGGGACATTGTTATGGACGCGGTGGTGACGGAGCTTGGCATGTATCGTAAACAAACATGACGGGAGGTTGACAATGACGCAATGGTGGACCGGGGCGCTGGTGGTGATGCTGGCGGGCACTCTGGGTTATTACATAAGGTTGATCATCGGACGCTATGCCGCCAAATCCTGCGAACACGAGGTAAAGCGTTTGCAGGCCGAGGCCGGCCGGGAAGCGGATAACATCCGCAAGGAAGCCGCCCTGCAGGCCAAGAGCGAGGCGCTCAAGGCGCGGGAGTCGCTGGAAGATGAAATCAAGCGCCGGCGCCAGGAAATGGCGGCCCAGGAAGAGCGCATGAACCAGCGGGAAGTCAATCTCGACCGCAAGGTGGCGATGATTGACAAGAAAAACCAGGTCATCGAACAGAAACTTGCCGAGGCGGAGAAAAAGGAAAAAGAGCAGCAGCAGCAGCGCGAGGCCTGCGAGGCCCTGATCAAGCAGGAAAAGGACAAGTTGCAGCGGATCGCCGGCATGACGCCCGAAGAGGCCCGGCGCATGCTCATGGCGCGCATGGAGGAGGAAATCCGGGGCGAAACCGGCATGCTCATCCGCCGGCGCCAGGAGGAAGCCCGGCAGACGGCCGAACGCGAGGCCCGGCGGATTGTCGCCACCGCCATCCAGCGGTACGCGCTCAGCCATGCCGCGGAATTGATGACCAGCACCGTCACGCTGCCCAGCGATGACATGAAGGGGCGGATCATCGGCCGCGAAGGGCGTAATATCCGCGCTTTGGAAGCCGCCACCGGCGTGGATCTGCTGGTGGACGATACCCCGGAAGCCGTGGTGATTTCCGCCTTCGATCCCATGCGCCGGGAAATTGCCCGGCAAATCCTGGAGCGCCTCATCGCCGACGGCCGGATTCATCCGGCGCGGATCGAGGAAATCACGGCCAAGGTCAAAGAGGAAATCGAGGAAACCATCCGCACTACCGGCGAGGAATCCGTTTTTGCCATCGGCATCCAGAGCGTGAACCCGGAATTGATCCGCAACCTGGGGCGCCTGAAATTCCGCAGCAGTTACAGCCAGAACGTCTTGAACCATTCCATGGAAGTGGCCCACCTGATGGGCGTGATGGCCGGCGAAATGGGGCTGGACGCCATGCTCGCCAAGCGCATCGGCATGTTCCACGATATCGGCAAGTCGCTGGACAGTGAAGTGGAAGGCAACCACGCCCTGATCGGCGCCGATTTGCTGCGCCGACATGGCGAAAACCAGGTGGTCGTCAACGCCGTGGCCGCCCACCACGAGGATGTGCCGGCGGAAAGCATTTACGCCATTCTGGCGGCGGCGGCCGACGCCATTTCCGCCGCGCGCCCGGGCGCGCGCGCGGAAACCAGCGCCATCTACGTCAAGCGCCTGGAACAGCTGGAAGCCATCGCCAACGGGATGCCCGGCGTGGAAAAATCCTTCGCCATCCAGGCCGGCCGCGAAGTGCGCGTGCTGGTGCAGTCCGACAAGGTGGACGACGCCGGCGCCATGCACCGCGCACGGGAAATCAGCAAAAAAATCGAGCAGGAACTGCAATACCCCGGGCAAATCCGCGTGACGGTGATCCGCGAAACCCGCTTCGTCGAGTATGCCCGGTGACGCGCCGTCAATTGGTGCTGGCCGGCTGCAGGGGGATGTGCGTGATGTAGGCTTCGGCGGTATGCACCACGGCGGTAGTTGTGCCGTTGGTGGTCGTCCCGCCGGAGTTTTCGCTGGCGTTGTCCGAGAAATGGGACGCCACCGTGACCACCTGGACTTCCGGGGTGGCGGATGGCTGCGCCAGGCTGGTGTAATGCACCTGGCTGCCCGCGTAGGTGTCCAGCCGGCCAATCTGGTTGTTCGAAAGCGACCACTGGTAACGGTAACCGCCGGAGGCGTTGAGCGTCACCGTCTGCCCGACTTGGTTGACATGCGCGGCGGAAGGATTGATGCTGATGGATGAATCGGCGGAGTCAACTTCACAGCCGGCGCCGGCCAGCAGCAACGCCGCCGCGCCGGCCAGCAGCAGCCCGCCGCGCCCGCCCGCCCGGCATACGATCGTTTGGCAAATTATGGATAGTCTATGCATGGCGACGCAACTCCGTAGGGTTAACCCGCTGTCTTAACATAAAATCCCGTCGTGGATTCAGGTGATGGTTAACCCGGCAGTATAAATCGCGCGCCAGCCAAGTCAAACTTATTTTTAGCATATATTTTTAGCATATTCTCGCGAAAATATCATTGACAAACAACGGGAGGCAGCCTAGTTTAAAAAAAAGTTTGACTGTTGAGCTGTGGACAAGACGGTGATTAATGCGGCCGCCTTGCTCGATGAACAACGGCTGATGGATATATACGATGGAACTTAGGCGTTCAAGGTCCAATCGGAGATTGCGATGAGAGAACTTGGTTTCACAAGTTGGAGAACTCTGGTTGCAGTATGTTTGGTCGAGAGTTGCTTCTTCCTGCCGCATTCTTGTTTCGGCGGCGATGCGGGCGTTCTGATCCTGTCGGAAAAAGATGTTGATGGTTTGGAAAAGCAGGCTGAAGTAGCACGGAATTGTTTTAACTCAAACGCGTACGATGAGGCCATCACAATCTTGGGGAAACTTTCTGCCGATACAACGATCAGTCAACCCCTCTACCTCAATGAGTTGGGTGTTTGCTGCTTATTCGCGACACAGTATGCCAAGGCAAAGACTGCCTTTCTGCTCGCGGGCCGGTTAATGGAGACATTTGACCCGCGTTCTGAGAGAAAAGCGCTGAGCCTTTTTGGGGCCGAAGCACAGAAACTGTATCGTGGTGATCCTTACGAGAGGGCAATAAATTGCCTGTTTCTCGGCCTTTGTTTTCTCCGCGACAACGATGTGGATAACGCCCTTGCTTGCTTTAAAAATGGCATCCTGTTCGATTCGGACGCGGCCGCGGATTCCTATAAGTCCGATTTTGCCCTTATCTATTGCCTCGAAGCCTTTTGTTACCGACTTCGAGGTCAGGATGACCTGGCGTCCCAGTCCGCCCAACAGGCTGAGGCGGCGCTGCTGACGGCCCACGCCATGTTTAGGCCGTTCGTTTTTCTCGACAATGTATTAACAGACGGGATGTCGAAGAACAAGGACGAGGAAGAGAGGAAGATTATGCTGGGAATGCGCGATGAACTTCGTGAGAAGCGAAAACAGCTTGAATCGCGCTTCGACATGCGAGACATCCGGAAACTGGCGGATGGCCATTTCAACACTTTGCTTCTCATTGGCTGTGGCAACGCCCCGAAGAAACTCCGTTACGGCCAGTATGGCGAAAAGTTCAACATAGTTGAACCAGACCGGGACGACAGCATTAGATTCGAAATAACGGATGAAAACGGCAATATCACGGACGCCGCGCGATACGTATGTGATGTCACCTATCAGGCCACCACACGGGGCGGGCGCCAGATGGACAACGTTCTGGAGAGCAAGGCTTCGATAAAAAAACGAGCCGATGCAATGGCCGGCAGTCTGTGGAATGCCCAAAATTATAACAACATATCTGACCCGCGTGCGCGCTTGATTGCAATGGGTGTGGGATTCGTTGCGGGTGGAATAAGCAAGGTTGTGAGTGCTTCGACGAAGGCTCAGGCCGACATTCGATGTTGGCAACTACTGCCGGGCGAGTTTCAAGTCGTGGGCATTAATCTCAAGCCTGGAATTCATCAACTCCAAGTGCGTGCCTTCCGCTCATATTTTCCGATAAGCGAAGCAAAAAGCGTTGCTGTGGACATCTCGCATGATCGAGCCCTGAACTTCTTTGTAGTGGCCCCATGATCGAGAGAGGGGATATGAGTCGCTGTTTAGCCTGCCGCGCGCTTCTGGTCTTTACATCTCTTGTGGGGTGCATGCTTTGTTCTTGCGCTACGAAACAAGCGTCAAAGCGCTATGTCATAGATACCTCCCGCATGACTCTCCCCGAGATACCTTCCTACAAACAAGCCCGTTTGCATTCTGAGGAAGGGGGCTGTGTGTTCGCGGTAGTGCCGGACCCAAAGAATGACTTCCAGAGAATAATGAAAGAATGGCGCGAGAATTCAGATTTAGATGTGCATGATCCGGATTGGGAGGCTAAGCTAAAAGAGAAAATAAATGTTCATTTAGACAAAGCGAAGACGGTCGGATTAAATAAAGCAGTTGCGAAGTTCATCGCGATAGAACTTGCCGAGGCCGGAATTGCTTGCTTGACAAACGCCACCCCCGAGGAGGAGATTCAAATATTCTTCTCGTCAATGTCACAAACGACATACGAGGCACTAAAGAAACATAATCCGCGCTGGTCTGAAGTTGCGTACGATCGCCAACAGAAGGGAGAAGTGACTCTCTCCGATATTATGGGCGCAGTTCCGTCAATCGTGAATACGCGCAATCCTATCTCTTCCGTGACTTCGTTCTCTCATGTTCAGCGGATGTTGCCAACTAGATTGTTTGTTGTTCGGTATATGGGTAATAGGGAAGTCGGGGATGCAACAAGCGTAGGCCGGGATGTTCGTTTGGCGATTGATGTCTACGAACCGAGGACGTGCGTTATGCTCGGCACATGCGAGGTGTGGGGGCGGTCATTGGTTGACAAGGAGAAGGCATATTCTTATCTGGACGATTACGTACGGAAGTACTTCGATCGGCAAGCTATTGAGAGACAGGCACAGGAGATCGCGGACAACACGCCATTGTTCACGCTCGCTGATGTGGAGATGCTTGTTAACCCGTTCAGTTACATAATTCCGAGATGCGCCAAACACCTTCCCTTCGGCAGGAGGACGAGGATTAAGAATGAACACATTCGCATGATGGTGAAGGTCAAAGAAGAGAACATACCATCTCATTTAGGGGATTACTTGAACGGAATGGCATGTCAGGTCGCGGTGTCAAACTTAATGTGCTCGGATCAATTCAGTGAATTTGTCTTGTCTGCAAATACTGAAAGGTAGGGGATGGATCGGTCAAAGGGGGAAGGTCACGCTCATATTTTCCGATAAGCGAAGCAAAAGCGTTGCTGTGGACATCTCGCATGATCGAGCCCTGAACTTCTATGTAGTGGCCCCATGATTGAGGGAGAGGGGATATGAGTCGCTGTTTAGCCTGTCGCGCGCTTCTGGTCTTTACATCTCTTGTGGGGGGGTGCATGCTTTGTTCTTGCACTACGACACAAGCGTCAAAGCGCTATGTCATAGATACCTCCCGCATGACTCTCCCCGAGATACCTTCCTACAAACAAGCCCGTTTGCATTCTGAGGAAGAGGGTTGTGTGTGCGCGGTAGTGCCGGACCCAAAGAATGACTTCCAGAGAATAATGAAAGAATGGCGCGAGAATTCAGATGTAGATGTTCATGATCCGGATTGGAAGGCTAAGCTAAAAGAACGGCAAGAGAAACAAAATGTTCATTTAGACAAAATGAAGACGGTCGGGAATAATCAAGGACTCGCGAAGTTAATCGCGAAAGAACTTGCCGAGGCCGGAATTGCTTGCTTGACAAACGCCACCCCCGAGGAGGAAATTCAAATATTCTTCTCGTCAATGTTACAAACGACATACGAGACACTGAAGAAACATAATCCGCGCTGGTCTGAAGTTGCGTACGATCGCCAACAGAAGGGAGAGGTGACCCTCAGCGAGGTTCTAGCAGCAGTACCGACATTATATAATGAGAAAAACATGATATCCTTTATGACTTCATTTTCTCATTATCAGCGGATGTTGCCGAATAGATTGTTTGTTGTTCGGTATATGGGTAATAGAGAAGTCGGGGATGCAACAAGAGTAGGCCGGGATGTTCGCGTTGCGATAGATGTCTACGAACCGAGGACGTGTGTTATGCTCGGCACATGCGAGGTGTGGGGGCGGTCATTGGTTGACAAGGAGAAGGCAAATGCATATCTGGACGATCAAGTGCGGAAGGACTATGATCTGCAAACAATTGAAAGACGGGCCCAGGAGTTGGCGGACGCCATGCCGTTGTTCGCGATCTGGGATGTGTTATACTTTATTAACCTTGTTAATCCGCTAGCGCACATCATTAGGCCGGGCTTTGCCAAAGAAGATCTTCCCTTCGGCAGGAGGACGAGGATCAAGAATGAACACATTCAACGTGAATTAGAGATCAAAGAGAAGCTCAAGCCAGGATATTTGGACCGTTACTTGCACTCTATGGCATGTCAGGTCGCGGTATCAAACTTAATGTGCTCGGATCAATTCGGTGAATTTGTCTTGTCTGCAAATACTGAGATGTAGGGACGCTGTTGCGATTCTGGCCGCGCATTCGTTTCTTCTCCGCCTGGGGTCATTCTTATGGTATGGAAGTCAAGCATGAGGTGGTCAAGATATCCCCGCCATTACAATATGATTGCGAAAAATGTGCTTGTGCCCATTGCTTTTTTATGTTAAAAAATACATACACATACATTATTTTGTCTGTTACTACACTACACCCTGGTGCGATGGCTCGCGGAAACTGAAGGAGGACTCGTAGCATGAAGAGACAAGATGCGTGTCTGAAGGAAAGCCCAGTCCTGACGGCTTGGGCCTTTCTGCTGGCTCTGCCCCTGCTGTTGCTCGCAAACGGTTGCGCGACTCCTTCGGGGGGCTTGTCGAAGACGACGGTGCTGCAGCCGGATCAGGAAGACAACATCGGCGGCAGTTTCATCGAAAGCAGCGACATCAGGACCATCGCGTCCCGGATGACGCCGGCGTTGCTGTCCGTGCCCGCGATCTCGCAGAATGGGGGCGCCGTCCGAATCGCCTTGGCCCCGATACGGAACTCGTCGCGGTACATCATTGACAAGGACATCTTCGCCAAGCGTCTGCGCCTGGAACTGAACCGCGTCTCCGAGGGACGAATCGTATTCTTCTCCCAAGGCATGGGTCAGGAGGTTAGAGAACAGGTTCTGACGGAACGGCAGGAAGACGAGTGGGACAGTCTCATTGATCAGGCTGCCGCCGCGCTCCTGGCGTCTTCCGTGGCGACGGGCAGCGCTCAACCCCTGCGGGTGGCCGTCATGCCGGTCAAGAACACGAACCTGACCGGCGTGAATGCGGATAGCTTCACGAGCCTCCTTCGCGCCAAGGTTGCGGAGAAGGCCAACGGCAAGATCGTATTCCTCTCCCGAGAAGCCAACGGGAAAGTCACGGAACAAATCCTCGACGAGAAAGACGTGAAGGACCAGGGGTTGGTCAGCCGCGGAGGGGCGAAGCAGCTCTTCGGCGTGGATTATTTCCTGACGGGGGAGTTCATCGCCAAGAGCGTTATGCGCGAAGGGGCCGCCGATGTGGTGGAAGCAAAGGTCGGGAGGTCGGCGGATGATCCCGGCGTTGTAGAGGGGAACGTCACCCAGTCGCGGAAGAATCCGAACGTCACGAAGTATCTGAACATCAAGCTCGTGGACGCCGAGACCGCTGCCGTCCCCTTTGAGAAACTCCTGAAGGTGGAAAGCAAGATCGCCTCCGGCGTCGGACGCGCCGACTTCATCCTGACCGGCGAACTCAGCGCCTTGAGCAAGGCGGCGGAAGGCGGCGACCGCTCGGATTACATCCTGATGAGTTTCCAGCTGGTTGACCCGGTTTCCAACGAAATGGTGTGGGAAGATGCTTACGAAACGAAGAAGAAGACCAATGTTGGGGTCGTCTACAAGTGATTACGGCAGGAAGGAGGCATGACATGAAAAGATATCTGACCGTTCTGGGCTTGGTCATCGCAACGGCGCTTTCTGGATGCAAGAGCGTTTACAACGTGCGCCGCGCCGCGCCGGACGAAGTAAGCCAGGAGGGCACGGTTGTTTTCGTTCGCCCGACCGATTATACGCTGTTCGGCACGAAGTCCATGCGTGACTACCTGGAAATCGTGAACGAGCGCGCCTCCAAGAACGACGCCGGATTGCTTCAAGTTCAAGTCGGCTTTCGCAATCGCGGCGGCCGTCACTTGTGGGACACCAAGGGTCCCAACATCTCGCTGTCCGTGAAGACGGCGTTCTATGATCAGCCGTTTGTTTCAGATGGACAGAAGGATATACCGGTCTACGAAACGAACTGGGAAACGCTGCCCATGCCGCGCGGCGATACGGTCGAGTACAAGGCGGTTTGCCCGAAGCCGTCCGGGGCATACTACCAGGTCACGGTTTCGGAAATCCTCAAGTAGACGGGAGGCGCGCGCATGAATTGTTCCCGGTCATTCCGAAGTCGAATGTGGTGCGGCCTTGCCGCCGGCATGGTCGCTTGCGGCGTCGCCGGCCAACTGCTGGCGGAAGACGCTGCCTCGCCTCTCAGCCAGCCGGTTCTTCGGCATAGGGTCGCAGTCGTAGCGTTGCCGCCGAGCGCCGGTTTGACCAATCAAGCCAACACCATCCTGGTCAAGTCGGAAGCGTGGCAGGCATTGCTCTTGAACGAGGGCGTAAAGATAACCCCGGACGAGTGGGCAACGGCGGTTGACCTGACGAAAGCGGCATTGGGCGAGTCCGACGCCTTCCGGGTGGTCGAAATGCCGGGGACGAGTGACGCCGCCGAAAACGCGCCGGGCTTCGTGCTCCTGGCGAGATATGGCGTTGGACTGAACGGCACTCGCGTCTTTTTCCGCCTTGTCGAGGCCAAGTCCGGCACGTTGCTGGCCAGCGCCGACGCGACGGGTACGGCCATGAAGATGGCCATCGAAAAGGCATTGTCGAAAATCCAGAACGAAGCGGCCCTGATGCCTTGGCGCTGTCATGTGGTTGGCGTCAATGGCGACCTGATGGTGATTGACCGGGGCCGGCTCGACGGCATTCGCGCCGGCCAGGAATTCATTGGCTACTCGCTCGACAAGGCCGCCACAAACGCGACGGCCCTGCCGGATGAGCAACGCATCATGCAGTACGGCAAGCGGACGGGAACCTACAAGGTGGTTGAGGAAGGGCAGTTGTTTTCCAAGGCACAGGCAACGGAAAACGCGGTTGCGCTGAAAGCCGGAGACATCCTGGAACTGCCCGAAATCCGCATGAAAGACCGTGGCAGAGAGTCGCGGGGGAAGCGGGTCTGGGACGGAATCTACCAACACGGCGAAAGCGAGAGAGGATCGAAATAATGGCAAGAAAAATGTCTTTGCCCCGCAGATTCATCATCGCGGCATTCGCTTTGCATGCATGCTCTGCCGTACTTGCAGGGGAAAACTCTGCAAAACAAGAGAGATTTGAGCGGCTTTCTGCGAGTCAGGTCGACGCCATGGAGCGCGAAGCCGAACAAGGTCGTATGAAAAGTATTGGCGAGGTCGACGTTTGGGGCCGAGGTATAGCCACGAATGCGCCGAACCGCCGGATAGATATGTCGAAGATAGTGAGGCCGCAGGCTCGAAGGGAGGCGTTGTCAGCGGCTGTGCTCAATACTGTCTCAAGTCCAGACTTCCGGAACATCGTTGAAGGGCGATGATGGCGGAGTCAATATAGACACAACGAAGGAGTTCGTGGGAGGAACGCAGAATGAAGAGAATCTTATTCGGAATGGTGGTGTTATTGGCATTTGCTGCGGTGTCGGCGCACGCGCAAGAGGTCAAGTTCGCGCGTCTCGGTCCGGCCATCGGCATGACGGCCGGCGGCGATGTGGACAACGCTTTCGCGTTTGGTCTCCAGGGCGAGGTTGACTTCGGCGGGCATTTCGGCGTCGAGTTGTCCTACATGCGTTTCGACAATCAGAACGACGTGGACGGCGTCTCGCTCGACATGCACCAAGATACCATTGGCCTGTCCGCCATTGCCAGGAAGAGCCTCCTGGAAGATGTGTCCGGCTACCTCCTCGGCGGTCTGAACTACAACCTGATCAACGGTGGGCCGGACGTGGACGACGAAGTCGGGATCCACCTCGGCGTCGGTTTCAACATGAAGACCGGGGATTTCACGGAACTCTGCCTTGAGTACCGCTACACTTTCCTCGACCTTTCCGGCGACCTCCCCGGTAAAGATTCATGGGATAGCGACTTCGGCCTGCTGAAACTTGGTCTGAACTTCCTGTTCTGACATCCAGTCTCACGGCCAAGCGGTCAGCCGCCGGCGCCCAGCAAGCAAGCTTTTATTGTGTCCTGCACCACATCGGAGGGCGAAGCTTTCGACGGCGGCCCGGCGGCCGTTGTAGTTGTGGCCGCCGGGCCTTGCGCCTGAGGGCTGGCGGGACGTTCATTCCGGAATGAAAGATTCGCGGCCGGAGAGCGCCAGGATGGTTTCCGCCAGGAGTTTGACCGTGTCGTCCAAGTCGCGCAGTGAGACGACTTCCACCGGCGAGTGCATGTAGCGGTTGGGAATGCTGACCAGGGCGGCGGCGCAGCCGCCGCGCGCGAGTTGCATGGCGTTGGCGTCGGTGCCCGTGCCGCGCGGTTCGGATTGCATCTGGTGCTTGATGCGGCGCCGGCGCGCGGTTTCGCACAGCATCTGCCCCAGCACGGGATTGATATTGGGGCCGCGGTGCAGGATCGGGCCGCGGCCCACGCCGATGTCCCCGGTTTTCTTGGGATCGCCGCCGGGGTAATCGGCGGTGTGCCCGACATCTACGGCGATGCCGATCTGCGGCTGCACGCTGTAGGCGCTGGTGACGGCGCCGCGCAGGCCGACTTCCTCCTGCACGGTGGCGACCGCATGCACGGCCACGTTCAATTTTTTGCCGCGCAATGCGCCCAGGGTTTCCGTGACCGCCCAGGCGCCGGCGCGATCGTCGAACGCCCGGCCGGCCGCGAAGCCGTTGCGCAGTTCCATGAATTCGCCGACCACCACCACGGCATCGCCGATTTCCACCGCCTGCAAGGCGTCCTTGCGGTCCTTGGCGCCGATGTCGATCCAGAGTTCATCCAGCTTGACGCCCTTGTTGCGGTCTTCCGGCGGAATTTGATGGATGGGCTTGCGGCCGATCACGCCGCGCACGTCGCCGCGGCGGTTGCGGATGCTGACGCGCTGGCCCAGGGCGACGGGGGCATCCCAGCCGCCGACATCGGCAAAATAGATAAAGCCTTTGTCGTCAATATGCGTGATCATCAGGCCGATTTCATCCACATGGCCGGCCAGCATGACCCGCACCGGCGCCTTGGCGTTCAAGACGCCGAAAACATTGCCATGCACGTCCGTGCGGACGGTGTCGGCGAATTTTTTCATCCGGGCGCGGATGACTTTCTGGGCCGGCGCTTCGAAGCCGGAAGGCGAAGGTTGTTCCATTAATTCCCGCAGAAATTTCAGGCTGTCAGCTTGCATGGTTTTTCTCCTGTGCGCCAAAGCAGTCGTTTCAGCGCGATGATAGTCCGTATTCCCGGCATCTCCGCAATAAAGGCCAACTATCGCAAACGCCGCCGCGCATGTCAAGCCCGCCAGCGCCAGGAGATTCCATCAAACGCGGCGCGGGCGCCGGGGAAGGCCCGGCGCGCGGCGCGGGCAATGGCGTCAATCTGGCGGTCGGTACGCCCGGGCGCATGATGGGTCAGAATCAGTTGCCGGATGCCGGCGGCGCGCGCGATTCGGACGCCCTGGGTCCAGACGCCATGTCCCCAGCCGCGGTAGCGCGGGTATTCGCGGGGGGTGAATTGGGCGTCAAAGATCAGCACATCCGCCTGCCGGCAGAATTGCAGGAATTGCGCATCGCCGGCGGCATCTCCCGGCTCGTAATCCGTGGCAATGACGATCGAGCGGGCGGGGGTGTCCAGGCGGTAGGCCAGGCAGGGTTGGGGATGGCGCACGGGACACCAGGAAATATCCACGCCATACAGTGACCGGCGGCGGGAAGCCGGCAAGTCCCGCCAATGCAGGCATCCCCCGCATTTTCCCAATTCCACCGGCCAATAGGGCCAGCCGACCAGCCGGCGCAACGCGGCGCGCCAGCGCGGATAGCGCCGGGCATCCGCCATGAAGTTGATTTGGGCGCGCGGATCGTACAGCGGCGCAAACGCCGGCAAACCAATGACATGGTCGAGATGGAAGTGCGTAAAAAATATGGTGGTTGGCAGAGCCGGGGCGCCGCGGAGCGGCCGGCTGGCGTCGCCCATGCCGGTGCCGGCGTCGAACACCAGCAAGCCCGCGGGGGTGCGCAGGGAAAAACAGGTGGTCTGGCCGCCGTGCCGGAGGAAATGTTTTCCGCAGACCGGGAAACTGCCGCGCGTGCCGTGGATGGTAAAACGGTAATCGGCTGCCATGGGCGCTCCCCGCCAGTAGTTTACGTTGCTTAAGCGCCCGACAGCCTAGGCCATGCCCGCGCGAATGTCAAAAAAAATGTTGACGGTTGAATGCCGCAGCTGTAGTACAATGGAATAGCGATGGCGCCTAGGGCGCCCATCGTCCGCGCTGCGCGCCAGTCGCGCAGCATGGCCCGGCGCCGGCGGCCGGAAGGGATTTTGGTTGGCCGGCATGTGGAAGGATCGCCGCTGATGCCTGCAAAAAACAACGCGCAAATAGTGGATAACACCGCGCCGCCGGCGCCTTGCGGCGCCGCGCCGAGCGCCCGCCAGCTGGCGTGGCATCGCCTGGAAACATACGGATTTGTGCATTTTACGGTGAACACCTTCACCGGCAAGGAATGGGGATATGGCGATGAAGCGCCCGCGTTGTTCAATCCGACGGAGTTCGATGCCGGCCAGATCGCCGAGACCGCCGCCGCGGGCGGGCTGGCCGGGCTGATCCTGACCTGCAAGCATCACGATGGCTTCTGTCTGTGGCCGTCCAGGTATACCGGGCATTCCGTCAAACATAGTCCCTGGCGGAACGGGCGCGGCGATGTCGTGCGTGAAATCTCCGATGCCTGCCGGAACCGTGGCCTCAAATTCGGCGTTTATCTCTCGCCCTGGGACCGCAATCATCCGGAATATGGCCGGCCGGCCTACCTCGCGTATTACCAGAACCAGTTGCGGGAACTGCTGACCGAATATGGCGAACTGTTCGAAGTCTGGTTCGACGGCGCCAACGGCGGCGATGGCTATTACGGCGGCGCCCGGGAACGCCGCGCGATCGATCATCTGACCTATTACCGCTGGCCGGAAATCGTCGCCCTGGTGCGCGAGTTGCAGCCGCAGGCCTGCATTTTCGGCGAGGCGGGCGCGGATATACGCTGGGTGGGCAACGAGATGGGTCATGCGGGCGATCCCTGCTGGCATACGATCGACGGGTCCCGCCGCCAGCGGAACCTGCTGGGGTGGCGCTACCTTGAGCAAGGCGAGTGGCGCGGTAATATCTGGCAGCCGGCCGAATGCGACGTTTCCATCCGGCCGGGATGGTTTTATCATGCCGCCGAAGATGAGCGCGTGCGCACGCCCCATAACCTGCTGGCGCTGTATTTCCATTCGGTGGGACGCGGCGCGGCGCTGAACCTGAACCTGCCCCCGGACCGCCGCGGCTTGATTCATGCGCGCGATGCGGCCGCGCTGCGGGAATTCCGCCGGCTGCTGGACGCCATCTTCGCCCGCGACCTGGCGCGCGCGGCGCGCGTTGAAGCCGACAATACCCGCGGCAACCATCCGGCTTTCCAGGCGGCCCATGCCGCCGATGGCCGGGCGGATACATACTGGTGCGCGGATGACCATGTGCGGCAGGCCAATCTGACGCTGGTTTTCCCGCGGCCGGTGGAATTCAATGCCATCAGCCTGCGCGAGTATCTGCCGCTGGGGCAGCGGATTGCCGGCTTTGCCGTCAGCGCGGGCGCGCGCGGCGGCTGGCGCGAGTTGGCCGCGGGCCTGAGCATCGGCCACCGGCGCCTGCTGGCCGGCGAAACGATTCGGGCCGACCGGCTCCGGGTGGAGTTGCGGGGGGACGACGCTTGCCCGGCCTTGGCCGAAATTGCGGTGTTCAAAGGCGCGGATTTGCCGTGGCGTTAACCCCGCGGCGGCGCATGCGCGGAGCGGCACACCTGTCATGAATATTTTGGATAAAATCAGCGACCCGGCCTGCCCGGACCCGAACTTGTCAGGCAAGACCGCGATCTTGCGGGACCGGCTGCGGGCCCTGCCGTCAGCCCTGGTGGCCTTCAGCGGCGGCGTTGACAGTTCCCTGCTGGCGGTGCTGGCGCAGGCGGCCCTGGGCGGCCGCGCCCTGGCCGCGACGGTTGTTTCCCCCTTGCTGCCGCGGGCCGACCGCGAAGCGGCCGGGCGGATCGCGGAACAGTATGGCTTGCGCCACGTCTGGCTCGAGATCAATCCGCTCCAGCATCCGGAACTGGCGGCCAACCCGCCCAACCGCTGTTATTATTGCAAAACCCTGGTCTTCCGCGCCCTGCGGAAGGCGGCGGCGGACCGCGGCCTGGCACAAGTTCTGGACGGCGAAAATGCCGACGATGCCGCGGACTACCGCCCCGGCCGGCAGGCGGCCCGGGAGCAGAACGTCATCAGCCCGCTGGCGGAAGCCGGTTTAACCAAGCAGGACATCCGCGCGGTCTCCCGTCTGCTGGGATTGCCGACCGCCGAACGTCCGGCGACCGCTTGCCTGGCGTCCCGCGTGCCCTATGGCGTGCCGCTCACGGCCGAGGCCTTGAACCGGATTGATCGAGCGGAAACCATGCTGCGCGGCCTGGGCTTCGTACAGGTGCGGGTGCGCGCCCATGGCGATGTGGCGCGCATCGAACTGCCGGCGGACGATATCCCGCGCGCGGCGCGGCCGGATGTGCGCGCCGGCATGGTCCAGGCCGTGCAAGACGCCGGTTTCCGTTATGCCGCCCTGGATTTGCTGGGTTACCGCACCGGCAGTTTGAACGAAACACTCGCCGGCGCGCACCCGTCAATGCCAGCGTAAAGCCGGCGCTGTGCGGCTCGGATACGGCGCATTACGTTCCAAATACGTTTCAAATACGTTTCATTACGTTTCAAATACGTTTCATTGCGTTTCAATACGTTTCGTTGCGTTTCAAATGTGTTTCATGCCGGTGCGCGCCTGATTGTCCGTCAAAAACATTGCCGGATTGAAGGCGGTTTGGCATACTGTGCCCATGCATGGCTTAAGCAACGATTGCTGGAACCGCATCGGCGCGGCGGGGGATCAATCCTGCCCGGAACTGCGGCGGCATGTGCATTGCCGCAATTGTCCGGTGTTTGCCAACGCCGCCGGTCAATTGCTGGAGCGCGATCTGCCGGATGGTTACGCCCGCGAGTGGGCCGGCCGGCTGGCGGAGCCGGTCCGTTCCGCCGCGGCGGCCGATGACAGTTTGACCGTGTTTCAGGTCGGCGCGGAGTGGCTGGCGCTGCCCTCCGCCGTGTTCCGGGAGGTGGCGGCGGTGCAGACAGTGCGCGTGATTCCGCACCGTTCCAACGCGGTGCTGCTGGGCCTGGTGGCTGTACGGGGCGCGCTTCATTTATGCTTTTCCATGGCGGCTTTGCTGGGCCTCGCGCCGGCGGACACCCCCCCCGCGGATGCGGCCCGTTCCGTTATTGCGCCCCGGCATTGCCTGCTGGACGACCGCGGGCAGGGCTGGGTGTTTCAGGCGGATGCGGTGCTGGGCCTGCGCCGGTTCCAGGCCGCGGACCTGCGGCCGCCCCCCGCCACGGTGGCGCATGCCTTGCCGCAATTCAGCCGGGGTTTGCTTGACCATGCCGGTCATGCGGTCGGCGTGCTGGATGCGGAACTGTTGTTCAAGGCGCTGGCCGGAGTAAAGGCATGAAGGACTTGAGCGGATTTTCCATGCTGGACTTGTTCCGCCAGGAGGCGGAAGCCCAGAATGAAATTTTGAATGCCGGGCTCCTGGCGCTGGAACAGGGCGGCGCGGCGCCGGAAAAACTGGAAGCCATGATGCGCGCGGCGCATTCGCTCAAGGGGGCCGCCCGCATTGTCGGACTCGATGCCGCCGTCAAGGTGGCGCATGCGCTGGAAGATTGTTTTGTCGCCGCGCAGAAAAAAATGCTCCGGATCACCCCGCCGGACGCCGACCTGCTGCTGCGGGCGGTGGATTTGCTGGGGGCCATTGCCGCCGCTCCGGAAGATCCCGCGGCGCCCTGGCGGGCCGGCGATGCGGCCCCGGTGGCGCAAGTGTTGCGGCAGTTGGATCAGGTTCTGCATGGCGCCGCCGCAGCCGGCTCCGCCGCCGCAGTCCAACCCGCCGCCATCGCGAAGACGCCGGCCGCCGGGGATGCGCCCCCGCCCGCCGACACCCCGCAGCCTGCCGACACCCAGTCCGCCACCGGGCAACCCGTTCCGGCGGCGCCGGCCGCCGGGCCGGATCGCACGGTGCGCATAGCGGCGGAAAGTCTCAGCCGCCTGGTGGAACTGGCGGGCGAGGCGTTGGTGCGGACGCGCTGGCATACGCCGTATGCCGGCGCCTTGACCGGGTTAAAAAATGCGCTCGCGGCTTTGGCCCGGCAGACGGATCAACTGGCCAGCCGGTCCCAGCAGCATGCGGATATTCAGCCGTCGGAGTGTGCCGACCTGCTGCGCCAGATTGGTGAAATCCGCAAGCAAGTCGGACAGTTGCAGGCGGATTTCGACTCCAGCGCGCATCGCTCGGCGGATTTAACCGAACGGATTTACCAGGAAGTTGTCGCCAGCCGCATGCGGCCGCTGGCCGACGGCGTGCAGGGCCTGCCGCGGATGGTGCGCGATCTGGCGCGGCAACTGGGCAAGCAGGTCCAGTTCGAAATCACCGGCCGGGATACCGGCGTGGACCGCGAAATCCTGGCGCGCCTGGAGGCTCCGGTGACGCATTTGCTGCGCAATGCCCTGGACCACGGACTGGAAACTCCGGCGGAGCGCCAGGCGGCCGGCAAGCCGCCCGCCGGCCATTTGCAATTGGAAGCCCGGCACCATGCCGGGCAGTTATGGGTCACGGTTGCCGATGACGGCCGCGGCATGAACATCGAGGGCATCCGGCGCAAGGCGGCCGCCCGCGGCTTGAGCGCGCCGGAGACCCTGGCGCGCATGTCGGATGAAGAAGTGCTGGAGTTCCTGTTTTTGCCGGGTTTTTCCACGGCGGAAGCCGTTTCGGAAATCTCGGGCCGGGGCGTGGGGCTGGACGTGGTGCAGAGCCTGGCCCGGGAGCTGGGCGGCGCCGCGCGCCTGGAAAACCGGCCTGGGCGCGGCGCGGCTGTGCATCTGCATCTGCCCATCACTCTGTCAGTGCTGCGCGCGCTGCTGGTGGAAATAGGCGGCGCGCCCTACGCGCTGCCGCTGACGCGCGTCGCCCGCCTGGTTCAGCCAGCGCCCGGCGATTGGCGCATGCTGGAAGGACGGCGTTACCTGGCGCTGGAAGGGCGGGATATCGGGGTGGTGGATGCCGCGGAAGTTTTGGGGCTGCCGCCGCCTGCCGCTTGTGAGGCCGGCCCGGTGGTAATCCTGGGCGGAGGCGTTGAGACTTACGGATTAGCGGTGGAGCGGCTGCTGGGCGAATGCAAGCTGGTGGTGCGGCGGCTGGATGCGCGGCTGGGCAAAGTGCGCGATGTCAATGCCGCGGCGTTGCTGGATGATGGCACGCCGGCGTTGATCCTGGACGCGGATGATTTGACGCGTTCCATCGAAACCATGCTGGGCCGCGGCGGATTGAAACATTCCGTCCGGCCGGCGGCCGGCGCGTCCCAGCAGCGTCAACAGGCGGTTTTAGTGGCGGATGATTCCATCACCGTGCGCGAGATCGAACGGCGCCTCCTGGAAAACCGCGGCTACCATGTGGATACGGCGGTGGACGGCATGGAGGCCTGGAACCTTCTACGGGAAAACCAGTACGATTTGCTGGTGACGGATGTGGACATGCCGCGCCTGGGCGGGATCGAGCTGGTGCAGAACCTGCGCCGGGATGCCCGGCTGCGCGAGTTGCCGGTGGTGGTGGTTTCCTACAAGGACCAGGAAGATGACCGGCGGCGCGGCATGGAAGCCGGCGCCGATTATTACCTGACTAAGAGCAGCTTTCAGGATGAAACCTTTATCCGGGCCGTCGCGGATTTGCTGGGGGGGACTGACTGATGCGGGTGGCCATCGTCAACGACATGCGGATGGCGGTGGAGGCGCTGCGCCGGATCGTGGCGGCCTGCCCCGGGCATTCGGTGGCCTGGGTGGCCCGCGACGGCGCGGAAGCGGTGGCCAACTGCGCGGCCGACACGCCGGATGTGATCCTGATGGATTTGATCATGCCGGTGATGAACGGGGTGGAGGCGACGCGGGAAATCATGCGGCATTCGCCTTGCGCCATCCTGGTGGTGACGGCCACAGTGGACGGCAATATCGCCCTGGTTTTCGAAGCGATGGGCCATGGCGCGTTGGACGCCGTGAATACCCCCGTGCTCGGGCCGGACGGGCGGCTGGAAGGCGCCGGGGAACTGCAACGCAAGCTGGACGTCATCAGCCGCCTGCTCGGCCGTGAATCCGCCGCTCTGCCGCCGCCGGCCGCGCCGGCCGCGCCGCGCGCGGATAAAATGCCGCTGGTATTGTTTGGCGCTTCCACCGGCGGTCCGGCGGCCATGGCCGATATTTTAAGCGGATGGCCATCCGGCATCGCCGCCGCGCTGGTGGCGGTGCAGCATGTGGATGCCCAGTTCGCCCCGGACCTGGCCGCCTGGTTGAATCGGCGCGGGCGTTTGCGGGTGGCGGTGGCGGAGCCGGGCCGCCCGCCGCCCGCCGGCATGCTCAGTCTCGCCTGCACCAACGATCACATGGTGTTCGACCCGGCCGGCGCCCTGCAGTATGTGCGCGAGCCGCAGGATTGTTTTTACCGCCCGTCGGTGGATGTGTTTTTCCGGAGCGCGGCGCGCCATTGTCCGGCCGCCGGCGTGGCCGTTTTATTGACCGGCATGGGCCGCGACGGCGGGGCGGGCCTGCTGGAGCTGCGCCGTAGCGGCTGGCGCACCATCGCGCAGGACGAGCGGAGCTCCGTCGTTTACGGCATGCCCCGCGCCGCCGCGGAATTGGGCGCCGCGGAGGAAATCCGCCCGCTGGCGGAAATCGCCGGCGCCGCGGTCCAGGCGCTGCAACGGGGGAACCGGTAACGCTGCCGCGTGGGCTTATCAAAGGGAAAACATGCAAACTGACAATCAAAACACCGTCCGGCCGCCGCCGCATGGCATCCGGGTCTTCCTGGTGGACGACCAGGCGATGATCGGCGAGGCCGTGCGCCGCATGCTCGAGCCGGAATCCGATATTACCTTCCAGTATTGCGCCGATCCGGCCGCCGCCGTCAGGCAGGCCGAGGCCTTTGCGCCAACCGTGATCCTGCAGGACCTGGTGATGCCGGAGATTGACGGATTGACCCTGGTGAAATTCTACCGCGCGCATCCCGCGACGCGCGATGTGCCCCTGATCGTTTTATCAACCAAGGAGGAGCCGGCGACCAAGGCCGAGGCCTTCGCCCGGGGCGCCCACGATTACCTGGTGAAACTGCCCGACCGCGTGGAATTGGTTGCGCGCATCCGCCACCATTCCGGCGGCTACATCAACCTGTTGCAGCGGAACGAAGCTTATCGCGCCCTGGTGGCCAGCCAGGAAGCGCTGGCCGCCGAACTGGCGGAAGCGGCCGCTTACGTGCAATCGCTCCTGCCGCCGCCGCTGAACGAAGGCCTGGTGCGGACGGCCTGGCGTTTCATTCCCTCGGCCCAGCTTGGCGGCGACGCCTTCGGGTACCATTGGCTGGATGACGACCACTTGAGCTTGTACCTCCTGGATGTTTGCGGGCATGGGGTGGGCGCGGCCCTGCTGTCCATCTCGGCTATGAACGTCCTGCGTTCCCAGGCATTGCCGCACACGGATTTTCATGATCCGGGACAGACCTTGTCGTCCCTGAACGAAGCCTTCCTGATGGAAAAACACAATAACATGTATTTCACCATCTGGTACGGGGTGTATGACCGGGTGGCCGGCGCGCTCCGCTATGCCAGCGCCGGCCACCCGCCGGCGCTTCTCATGTCCCCGTCCGCCGGCGCCCCGGCGGTCAGGGAACTGCGCACGCGCGGCATGGTGCTGGGCGGGCTGGCCGGCGCATCGTACTCCAGCGCCGCCTGCGATGTGCCGCCGGGAAGTTCCATTTTCCTGATGAGCGACGGCGTGTATGAAGTCAGCCGGCCCGACGGCACCATGTGGTCGTTTCCCGAGTTCGTGCAATGCCTGACCGAGGCCGCCGCCGCCGGCCGGCCGGAAATCGCCGAGGTGGAGCGCCGTGTCCGCGCCTGGCGCGGCCCGGGGGCGCTGGAGGATGATTTTTCGATTGTGAAGTTCGCCTTCCCGTGTTAAATTGCCGCATGTCCAGTAATAATACGCAGCCTGCCATTAACTCAAACTCAAACAAAACGAGGTGCACAATGCAAATTTCCTCAAACGTCCGCGATGACAATACGATCGTTTCGATTGCCGGCCGCCTGGATTCCGGGACGTCCGCGGAAGCGGAAAAACAGTTGCTGGCCCTGGTGGAACGCGGCGCCCGCAAGATCGTGCTGGATTGCGCCGGTCTGGAGTATGTCAGCAGCGCCGGGCTGCGGGTGATGCTGGCGGTTGCCAAGCGCATGGGCGGCTTGCAGGGCCGTTTGACGCTGGCGGCGCCCGCGGCGCAAGTGCGCGAAATTCTGGATATCGCCGGTTTCGGCGACATTCTCCCTGTTTTTGCCACGGTGGAAGAGGCGCTTTGATGTCTGCTGAACTGCGGCTTGCCGTGGATAATGATTTGCCGGCCATCAGCCGCTTGTGCGCCGCCTGCACCGAGTTCATGGAGCAGCGCGGGGTTTCCGCAGCCGGCATCTATGCCGTCAACCTGGCCCTGGAGGAAATGGTTACCAACATCGTCAAGTATGGTTATGACGACTTGGAACGCCATGCCATCCAGGTTTCCCTGCGCGTGGAAGGCGCAATGGCGACGCTTGTGCTGGAGGACGACGGGCATGCGTTCAACCCCCTGGACGTGCCCGCGCCGGATGTCCGGCAGTCGCTCCAGGAACGGCCGATCGGCGGATTGGGCATTCATTTGACCCGGAAAATGGCGGCTTCCATGGAATATCGCCGCGATGGCGGCCGCAACATCCTGACGATTCATGTCCGGGCTAATCCAGCGCCCGCGGCGGCCGGTGGGGTACATGTTTAATTCCGGGCATAATCATCGCTGGCTGGGGCTTGGTCTGGCGGGCTTGCTGGCCTGCCGCCTGGCGGCAGCGCAGCCGGATGCCCCGGCGATTTTCATTCCGCAGTGGAAGCACCAGGCCCAGTTTGCCGGTTTCTATGCCGCCATGGAGCAGGGTTTTTTCCAGCAGCGCGGCCTGGAAGTCAAAATGCTGGGCGGCGGCCCGGCGCAGCCGGCCATTCCCATGCTGGCCGAAGGCCGGGCCGAGTTCGGCACGATGTTTTTGGCCGATGCCATCCGGGCCCGCGCGCGCGGGACGCCGCTGGTTAACCTGGCCCAGTTGGTGCAGCGTTCGTCCCTGATGCTGGTGGCCCGCCAATCGTCCGGCATCCGTTCGCCCGGCGATCTGGCCGGCCGGAAAGTCAGCTTGTGGTCCGATTTCCGTGTGCAACCGGAAGCATTATTCCGCCAGTTTGGCGTGGCGCCGCAAATCATCAACCAGGGCGCCACCATCAACTTGTTTCTGCGCGGCGGCGTGGATGCGGCTTCCGCCATGTGGTATAACGAGTACCATCTTCTGCTCAATGCCGGGCTGGATGCAGGGGAATTGACGGTGTTTTTTTATGACGATTTCGGGCTGAATTTTCCGGAAGACGGCATTTATTGCCTGGCGCAGACCTGGCAGGAGCGCCCGGACCGGTGCCGCGCCTTCGTTCAGGCCGCCCTGGAAGGCTGGCGTTACGCCTTTGCCCACCCGGACCAGGTCCTGGACCTGGTCATGCGCCAGATGGCCGCCGGCGATTACGCCGCCAACCGCGCCCACCAGCGCTGGATGCTGGGGCGCATGCGCGATCTCATCATGCCCGCAGGCAGTCCGGCGGCCCTGGGCGAACTGCGGCAGGCTGACTTTCAGCGGGTGGCGGACGCTCTGCAGGCGCACGGCATGATCCAGACGCCACCGGCCTGGACGGATTTTTATGCAAACTGCCTCACACCATAATCGGAATAAGTACTGCGGCTTGGCGTTCAAGCTCAGCGTCTGGATCCTTGCCGGCGCGGCGGCAGTGTTTCTGACGGTGTTCTTCTATTATTTTTTCAATACGCGCCGCATGGCCCTGCGGGATATCGAGGAAAATATACGGCATCTGACCCTGGCCACGGTCAGCCGGGTGGAAACGGTTTTTCAATCCACGGAACGCATTCCCGGTTACATGGCGGCCCTGCTGGAGCAGCCGGACTTGCGGTTGGCGGCATTGCCCGGGCTGATCAGCAATGCTGTCGCCGCCAATCCGGTGGTGTACGGTTGCGCGGTAGCCTTTGAACCTCACGCCGCCGACACGGCCCGCCTGTATTACGCGCCTTACGTTTGCCGCAGTCCGGCGGGACTGGAAATGCTGTGGCTGGGCGGGACCAACTACCACTATTTCGACTGGGACTGGTACCAGATTCCCCGCGAGCTGGGCCAGCCTATCTGGAGCGAGCCGTATTACGATGAATCCGGCGGGCAGATGCTGATGACCACTTATGCGGCGCCATTTTATCTCCGGCCGGCGGGGCAGCGGCGGCTGGGCGGCGTGGTCACGGCGGATATCACCCTCGAACGCCTGGTGGAAATGGTCGGGCAGGTGTCGGTTTTCTCGTCCGGGTACGCTTTCCTGATTTCCCGGAACGGCGTGTTCCTGGCGCATCCCGACCAGTCGCTGGTCATGCGCGAAAGCATCTTCAGCCTGGCGGATGAGGCGGGCGATCCGGAATTGCGCCGGGTGGGCCGGGCGATGTTGCGGGGCGGCAGCGGCATGGCGCGCATCAGTTACCCGCGCCTGGCGCGGCGCCGGGCGCGGATGTACTATGCCCCCCTGGCATCGCTGGGCGGGTCGCTGGGGGTGGTGGTGCCGGAAAACGAACTGTACGCCGGGGTGTACGCTCTGGGCCGGCGCGCCGTCCTGTTCGCCGCCGCCGGATTGGCGGGGCTGGCCCTGATGGTGGCCTGCATCGCCCGCGCGATTGCGCGCCCGGTGACCGCGCTGGCCCAGAGCGCCGCGGAAGTGGCCGCCGGCCGGTTGAACGCCGCCGTGCCGGAAGTGCGTTCGCGCGATGAAGTGGGCGTGCTCGCCCGTGCTTTCCGGGGCATGACGGCCAGCCTGGCGGCCCTGGTCCGGCAAGTGCAGGCCGCCGCCGCCCGCCTGGTGGAGACTGCCGCCGGCATGACCGATAACCTGCGCCGGCAGGAAAACACGGTGGCGGAATTCGGCGCTTCCACGTCGGAGATCGCGGCGGCCGTCAAGGAAATTTCGGTTACCGGCCAGGAATTGGCGCATACCATGCAGGAATTGCAGGATGCCGCCGCCGCGGCCGCCGCCCTGGCGGACAGCGGGCGCAGCGGCCTGGGCGCCATGGACGGTTCGATGCGGCGTCTCGAAGCGGCGGCCGGATCCCTTGCCGCGCGCCTGGCGGCCATCAATGCCAAGACCGCCAGCATCAACAACATGGTGGCCATTATCAACCAGGTGGCGGAACAGACCAACCTCCTGTCGCTGAATGCCGCGATTGAGGCGGAGAAGGCCGGCGAATACGGCCGGGGGTTCGCCGTGGTGGCCCGCGAAATCCGACGCCTGGCCGACCAGACGGACGTCGCCGGGACTGATATCCGGCGGACGGTGCGGGAAATGCAGGCTTCCGTTTCAACCGGCGTCATGGAAGTGGATAAATTCAACAACGAAGTGGGGGCCGGCTTGCATACCGTCAACGGGGTGGTGGCGCAGCTCGGTCGGATTATCGAACAAGTCCAGACCTTAAGTTCGCGGTTCGTGCTGGTGAACGAGGGCATGCACGCGCAATCCGCCGGGGCGCGCCAGATCAGCGAAGCCATGGCTTCCCTGAACGAGGCAGCCCGGAAAACCGTCGAATCCCTGGGTCGTTTCAGCGCCTCCGCCGGACAATTGAAAGACGCCGCCGGGCAGTTACAGTCGCAGACGGAGCAATTCCGGGTGTAAGGGCGCACAGGGCGGCGGGCGCGCGGCCGGATTGTTTGTCCGCGTCCGGGAAATGAGGGAGTAAATTTTGATGCCTTCGACCCAACCCTTGATTTCCGAACGCCGCCTGCAGCGCCGGGTCCGGCGCCTGGCGGAAGCGATTGCCGCGGATTTCGCCGGAGGCGAGGTGGTGCTGGTCGGGCTGATGCAGGGCAGTTTTGTTTTCGTCGCCGACCTGATCCGCCAGTTGCACACCCGGCGCCTGCCGTTGATCGTGGATTTTATGGCGGTTTCAAGCTACGGCGCGCGGCGCTGCTCTTCCGGCCGGGTGCGGCTGCTGCGGGATTTGGGCGTCGGCATCCGCGGCCGGCGCGTGCTGCTGGTGGACGACATCATGGATACCGGCCGGACCTTGCATTGCGTGGAAACCATTTTGCGCCGCCGCCGGCCGGCCGTGTTGAAAACCTGCGTGCTGCTGGACAAGCCGGCACGGCGGGCGGCGGGGCGCAGTCCGGATTATGTCGGCTTCGCCATTCCCGATGAATTTGTGACGGGATACGGGCTGGATTACGCCGGCCGGTACCGCGAGCAGCCGTTTGTGTCGGCGCTGCCGCGGTGATGCCCCGTGCGCGCAATGCGCATGATAGGTTTGACATCATGCCGGCGCGGTTTATACTGTATCTTTTGCTTTATTGATTGCCGGCGGCGGCGCCGGCATGGCCCATCGCAATAAATAAAGGAACGGCCGGAACATGGCGAAGCGTCGCGCAAAGAATTCGCAGATCAGGATCGGCGTCATCGGGGTATCCGGACGCGGCAAACTGGCCCAGAGCCTGCACCAGCCGCAAGGCGACGCCGTGGTGGTGGCCGGCGCGGATATCCACGCCGGATTTGCCGGAGATTTCCGGGCCGCTTACGGCGCGGATGCTTTTTTCACCGCCGATTACCGGCGCTTGCTGGAGCGGAGCGATATTGACGCCGTGGTGGTGACGTCGCCCGATTATTGCCATGCCGAGCATGCCGTGGCCGCCTTGCAGGCCGGCAAGCATGTTTACTGCGAAAAACCTCTGGCCATCACCGTGGCGGATTGCGACCGGATTTTGAAGGCTTACATGGCCTCCGGCCGCCATCTCATGATGGGGTTCAACATGCGTTACATGAACATCTTCCGCTGCATGAAGGAAATCGTGGATTCCGGCGCCATCGGCGAAATCAAGGCGGTCTGGGTGCGCCATTTCGTCGGCCATGGCGGCCGCTGGTATTTTCACGACTGGCATGCCAACCGCCGGAAGAGCACCAGCCTGCTGCTGCAGAAGGCCTCGCATGACTTTGACATGATCCACTGGATTGCCGGCGATTATACCGCCAAGGTGGCGGCGTTCGGCGGCCTGGATTTTTACGGCGGCCGCATACCTGACCGGCGCGAATGCCCGTCCTGTCCGGACCGGCGCACTTGCCCGGAATACCAGGAATGGCCGCACCACCAGTCCTGCTGCTTCCGGAGAGAAGTCAACGTGGAAGACAACAGCGTGGTGATCATGCAGCTTGCGCGGGGCATCAAGGCCTGTTACACCCAGTGCCATTTCACGCCCGACTACTGGCGGAATTATGTTTTCATCGGCACGGAAGGCCGGATGGAAAACCTGGATGACCACAGCGAAGTCATCGTGAAAACGCGCAAGGGCCGCCAATGGAAAAATCTCTCCGATCGCCGCTACGCCGTGAAAAAAGCCGAAGGCACGCATGGCGGAGCCGACCCGGTCATCTGCCGGGATTTCCTGGACCTGCTGCTGAAGGGCAAGCAGCCGGCCTCATCCCCCCTGGCCGGCCGCATGAGCGTGGCGGTCGGTTGCGCGGCGACAGAATCGTTGCGCGCGGGCGGCCGCGTCGTGGCAATCCCGCCGCTGCCGGCGGGCTTGCGGGGGCTGCAAGGCTGAGGCGGCGGGCGCCGCCCGCCGGGCCGACCCCGCGCCGGTGCGGATTGATCAATCACAATCGTTAAGGAAAGGCGGAGCATATGGAAATTGCGGTTCAGGCTGATGCGGCGAATGAGGTGCTGGTTTGGTCTTTGCGCGGCCGGCTGGATGTGGCGGGCGTGCAGGCCATAGAAGCCGAATTTAAACGGCAGACGCAACTGGCGGCCCAGCCGGTTTTACTGGAGATGTCCGGCGTGGAATTCATGGGGTCCCTGGGCATCCGCCTGCTGCTGGCGGCCGCCAAGGAGCTGCAGCAGCGCTCCCTGCCGATGGTTTTCCTGAAGCCGACGGCTTTGGTCGAGGACACCTGGTATTCCGCCGGCCTGGCGGAAATCGTGCCGGTGGAGCACGATTTCGACAGCGCCGTGGCCGCCTGCCGGGAACGCGGCGGGTAAGCCGCGGACTGAAGTTTATGAGCATGCAAATTCTTGACTTTGATTTCCTGGTCGTGGGCAGCGGCATCGCCGGGTTGATGTCGGCCATCCACCTTGGCCGGCATGGCCGGGTGGGAGTGCTGACCAAGAAAGACCGGGCGGAGAGCAACACCAACTACGCCCAAGGCGGGATTGCCTGCGTGGTGGCTTCGGATGACAGCCTGCAGGAGCATGTCAACGACACCCTGGTGGCCGGCGCCGGCTTGTGCGACAAGCAGGTGGTGGAGGACATCCTCAGCGCCGGTCCGGCGCGCATTGCGGAGTTGGAACAATTCGGCTTGAAGTTCGCCGAACTGCCGCCCACGGAAGCCGGCCGGTACGACTTGGGCCGCGAAGGCGGGCATTCCCGCCGGCGGGTGCTGCACTGCGGGGATATCACCGGCCGCGAAGTGGAGCGGTTGTTGCTGGACCGCGTGCGGGCGATGCCGGACGTGTCCGTCCTGGAACATTGCATGTGCATAGACCTGGTCACCACGGGCCACCTGGGGCTGTCCGGGGAAAACCGCTGCGTGGGCGTCTATTTTCTCGATCAGCGGACCGGTAAAATTTCCGCCGGGCGCGCGCCTTATACCATTCTGGCCACGGGCGGCGGCGGCAAGGTTTATCTTTACACCAGCAATCCGGACATCGCCACCGGCGACGGACTGGCCATGGCCTGGCGCGCCGGCGCGCCGGTCAAGAATCTGGAATTCATTCAGTTTCATCCCACGTGCCTGTATCATCCGGATGCCAAGTCTTTCCTGATCAGCGAAGCCGTGCGGGGCGAGGGCGCCGTGCTGGTGGATGCGGCGGGCGCGCCTTTCATGGAGCAATACGATCCCCGCGGTTCGCTGGCGCCGCGCGATGTGGTGGCCCGCGCCATTGACCATGCCATGAAAGCCAGCGGCGCCCGCTGTGTCTATCTCGATATCCGCTCCAAGTCCGAGGAGTTCCTGCGGCGGCGTTTCCCGAACATTTTCGCCGCCTGCCTGAAGTTCGGCGTGAACATGGCGCGCGACCTGATTCCCGTGGTGCCGGCGGCGCATTATTTCTGCGGCGGCATCGCCGCCGGCGTGGATGGCACGACGGCGATGCCGGGCTTGCTGGCTTGCGGCGAAGTGGCCTGCACCGGCCTGCATGGCGCCAACCGCCTGGCCAGCAATTCGCTCCTGGAAGCCCTGGTTTGCGCGCATGCCATGTCGGAAAAACTGGCGGCGCTGCCGCGCGCGCGGCCGGCCGTCGCCATCCCGGATTGGCGCGCCGGCTCGGCGGCGCCCAGCCATGAAGAGGTGGTGATTGCGCATAACTGGAATGAAGTGCGCACTTGCATGTGGGATTACGTCGGCATCGTGCGCGGCAACCGGCGGCTCGAGCGCGCCTTGCGCCGCATTGCGAATTTGCAGGCGGAAATCCGCGAGTATTATTTCGATTACATCGTGACCGGCAACATCCTGGAGTTGCGCAACATCGCCGCCGTGGCGGAAATCATCATCCGGTCCGCCATGCAGCGCCGCGAAAGCCGCGGTCTGCACTATACGCTCGATTACCCGGAAACGGATCAGACCCAGCTGCCGCGCGACACGATCCTGCGCCGCGGCTGAGACTCAAAACCGCCGGAACGCCGTTATTCGTAAAACGTGTAAAAAGGGGTACGCATGAAACGCAAAAAACAGTTGATTACCCGCCGCCGATTCCTGACGGCAGTCACGGCGGCGGCCGCCGGCGCGGCCTGCCGCCCGGCCTGGAGCGCGGCGGCGGCAGCGTCCGCGGCGCCGGCATCCGCCTTGTGGGTGATCCACGGGGAAGACCCGGCCGCCATGCTGCAAGCCGGCATGCAGCGCATGGGCGGCTGGGCGGCCTTTGTCAAACCGGGACGCGCCGCGGTGTTGAAGCCCAATGCGGCCTGGGCGAGTCTGCCGGAACAGGGCGGCAACACCGATCCGGTCCTGGTGGAACACTGCGTGCGCACCTGCCTGGCGGCGGGCGCCGCGGAAGTGATTGTGCCGGAAAAGCCCTGTTCGCCCGCCAAGGATGCCTTCCGCCTGAGCGGCATCGAGGCGGCGGTCCGGCGCGCCGGGGGCAGAATGTACACGCCGCGGGCGGAACATTTCCAGCAGGTGGAGTTGCCGCGCGCCGTCATTTTGAAGCAGGCGGACGTGATCCGGGACGTGCTGGAGGCGCCCTGCCTGATCAACATGCCGGTGGCGAAGTCGCACGGGGGCGCCACCCTGACGCTGTCCATGAAAAACTGGATGGGCGTGGTGCAGGACCGCGGTTTCTGGCACAAGAATAAATTGCATCAATGCATCGCCGATTTCAGCACCCTGGTGCGTCCGCACCTGATCATTATTGACGCCACGCGCATCATGCTGACCGGCGGCCCGCGCGGTCCGGGCAAACTGGCCCATCCCCATCAGGTCATCTTCGGAACCGACCCGGTGGCGGCGGACGCCTATGCGGCGACGCTGTTCGACAAGCAGCCGTTTGACATCCAGCATATCCGCCTGGCGCATGAAATGGGCGTGGGCTGCGGCGACCTGGCGGCGGTCAAGGTGGAACATATCAAGGTTTGAGCCGGCGGCGGGTTATGGGCGGGCTGCCTCATTCTCAGAACAGACGGCTCGGTACGGAGACCTCGCCCTACCATTTGACAAGCATTATTTGTGGGTAGGGAGAGATCCCGCTCAAAGCGGGGTAAACCTCCGGCTTGTCCCGCCTGGCGCGGGAGCGAGCCGCCGAGAATGACGCAACTGTGGGATTCCCTGCGGGATTAACCCGCAACAGAGGAAGCGTGGGATGCGGATCAATTTGAGAAAATGGGCCGGACGGCTGTTGCACCTGGCAGTGGCGCTGGCGGCGGCGCTGGCGGTGTTGCGGGTTTTCCCATGGGATACGGCGCCGGCGCTGCCGGCGGCCGCCAGTCCCTGGGCCGTCTTATGCGCGGCGCTGGCCGCGCGCCGTTTCAGCTTGCTGGCGCTGGCGGGTTTGCCGTTGCTGGCGCTGGCCGCCTGGCGCGGCCGCTGGTTTTGCCGCGCCGTATGTCCGGCGGGATGGTTCCAACGTCTGGCGGAATGGCGGCGCCCGGTGCGCGGGGCATGGCTGAGGCGTTGCCCGCCGGTGGGCCAATGGATCATGTTGGCCGGGCTGGGCGGCGCCCTGGCAGGGGTGCCCTTGTTTCTGGGGTGGGATCCGCTGGTGTTGTTCACGGCTTTTTTCTCGGCGTGGCGGCCGACGCCGCCGTATTTCCATGAGTGGCGGTTCGCCGCCGGCTTGCTGGCGTTGCTGTTGCTGGCCTGGGCGGTCCCCCGCTTGTGGTGCGCCCGGTTGTGCCCCCTGGGCGCCTGGATGACCTTTTGCGGCCGCGCCGCCGCCTGGTTTTGGTTGCGCTGGTCCGGATGGCGCCGGCGCCGCGCCGCCGCACAGGGATCGCCGGGTGAAAATACGGCCGCCGGGCGCAACTTGCCGCCCGCCGGCGCGGCCGAATCATTCCGGGCGGGCGGCGTCAGCCGGCGCGGGTTCGCCGGCCTGGCTGGGGGCTTCCTGGCTGCCGGGGTGCTGCGGGCGTGGAGCGGTCAACGCGGCGCAACTTGTTTGCGTCCGCCGGGCGCCGCCGGGGAAGACCGCTTTAACGGCATGTGCGCGCGCTGCGGCAATTGCCTGCGCGCCTGTCCGGCCGGCATTCTCCGTCCGGCGCTGGGGGAGGCAGGCTGGGCGGGCGTGTTGACGCCGGTGGTGGATTTTCAGGGCGATTATTGCCACGAAACCTGCGCGGCCTGCGCCCAGGCATGTCCCACGGGGGCGATTCAGCGTTTCCCGCCCGCGCGCAAGCCGGATTATAAAATCGGCACAGCCCGGGTGATCCACGATAGGTGCCTGGCGTGGCAGCATGGCGAATACTGCATGGTATGCGATGAATTTTGTCCCTACAAGGCCGTGCGCATAGTCAGGCACGGCGGGGTGAATTGCCCGGAGGTGGATACCGCTTTGTGCCGCGGTTGCGGCGCCTGCCAGTGCCAGTGCCCGGCCGAACCGGGCCCGGCGATTGTCGTGGAACGCGGGCAACCATGAATCATTGCGCCATTGCGGCGTTTTCAGAAAGGTGTGTTCCAGCAAGATGCGTAAAAAATTTTTAGGATTCGGGTTCGGCGCCATTCAGGGCGGATTGTTTTTGTACGAGGCCTTCCAGTCGGGCAATTTTGACCAATTGGCCGTGGCGGAAGTCATGCCGGAGGTGGTGGACGCCTTGCGCGCGGCGGAGGGCGTTTACCGGGTGAATGTGGCCGGGCGGGCCGGCATTACCCGGCATGAAGTGCGCGGCGTGACGGCTTGGAATCCCCGGGAGCCGGACGACCGGCAAAAATTGATCGCCGCCGCCGCCGAGGCGGATGAAATCGCCACGGCTTTGCCCAGCGTGGAGTTTTACGGCGCTGGCGCCCCCGATTCGGTCGTGGGCATCCTGGCGGAAGGTTTGCGGCGGCGGCAGGCCGGCGCCGCCCGGTCCGCCTGCGTGATTTACACCGCGGAAAACCACAACCACGCGGCGGAAATCCTGTGGGAGCGCCTGGCGCGCCAACTGGGGCCGGCGGCGGAGTGGGCCGCGGAACATGTCCAGTGCCTCAACACCGTGATCGGCAAGATGAGCGGGGTGGTGACGGACGCCGCGCAAATCCGCGCCCAGGAACTGGCGCCCTTGACGCCGCGCGCCCGGCGCTGCCTCCTGGTGGAGGAATTCAACCGCATCCTGATTACCCGCATTGGGCTGCCGGGGTTCCGGCGCGGCATCGGGGTGTTTGAAGAGAAGCCGGACCTCCTGCCGTTCGAAGAGGCCAAGTTGTACGGCCACAACGCCACCCATGCCCTGCTGGGCTACCTGGCGCGCTTGCGCGGCTTGCAGTTCATGGCGGACGCGCGCGCTGAAGCGGACTTGCTGAAGGTGGCGCGCGCCGCCTTTATCGAAGAATCCGGCGGCGCGCTTTGCCGCCGGCATGCCGGGGTGGATGCCTTGTTTACTCCCGCGGGTTATGCCGCCTATGCGGACGATTTGCTGGAACGCATGCTGAACCCGCACTTGCGCGATGCCATTGACCGCGTGGTGCGCGATCCGCGGCGTAAACTCGGATGGGATGACCGCCTGGTGGGGGTGATGCGCGCGGCTTTGTCGGAAAACATCAATCCCGCGCGCTATGCGCTCGGCGCCGCCGCCGCGCTGCGCATGTTGGCAGAACAGGACCCCGGCGCGGCGTCCGGCCTGCCGCGGCAGTGGCAGGAGTCCGGGGCCGCGCCCGCGGAAGTTGAGCGGATCATGCGCCTGATCCGCGCGGCGGATGCGTCGCTCCGGGTTTGAAAGAGGAACCGCGGCGCGACATTCGCGTCCTGCCCGATGCCTGGCTGTTGCCGCTTTGTGGGAAATACGGCGTTTTTTAATTTGTGGCGAATGGGATTTTCTGTTAGCATGTAGCCACATGATTTTGCGCATGCTTCGCGTTCCAGCCGGCGATGCCGCTGGCGCTGCGGCTTGACGCGGCGAATTGACTCAGTTCAAGAGGTGAAAATGCATCGTTCGTTCTATCGTATCCCTGTTGACTTTGCCCTGGCGTTGCTTGGAATCTGGGCGGCGGTGCTGTTGCCGGCCCCTTGGGCGCGGGGCGGGCTGGTGGTGGAGCCGGCGAGTTTTTCGCGGGCGGTGATGGCGGGGATAAATTTGGAAGAGGACGAGCTGCGGCTGACGAACGCGAGCGCGAGCGGGACGGTGTATTACGGGGCCGCGGTGACGGCGGGCGTGGGCTGGCTGGGTCTGGGGGCGCCGGCGCAGTGGTCGTTGGCGCCGGGCGGGGAGGGGACGCTGGCGGTGACGTACAGCACGGCGGGGCTGGCGACGGGGCAATACAGCGGCAAAATACTTTTGACGAACGCGGTGGTGGAAGGCTTGGAGACGAATGAAGGCGCGCCGCGGGAGGTGCCGGTGCTGTTGCAGGTGAATCCGCGGCCGGAGTTGCAGGTGAGCGCGACGGTGATCAGCAACATGGCGAGCGAGGGAGAGGATGCGGAGCCGCGGATCTTCCAGGTATGGAACGGGAGCGGGTATTACACATTGAACTACAGCATTGCCGACGATGCGCCGTGGGTGATTCCGAGCGTGAGCGCCGGGAGTTGCACGACGGAGCACGATGTGATCGGCCTGGATTACAGCACGGCGGGCCTGGCGGCGGGGAGTTACACGGGGCGTGTGACGGTGACGGCGGCGGAGCCGGTGGGGGGGGTGAAGTCGCGGGTGATCGTGCTGCGGCTGGAGGTCACGGGTCTGGCGGGATTGGGTTGCGACGGGTCGGCGCAGGCGTACGATCTGCGGCTGGGCGAAGGCGCGGCGGAAGGTAGTTTCAAGGTATGGAATACGGGGATGAGCGCTGGGACGTCGCTGCGGTGGAGCGCGGCGTTGGCCTCGGGGGCCGCGCCGTGGTTGAGTCTGAGTCCGAGCGCGGGGGAAGCGGGGGCGGGTGGGGCGAAGCAGACGGTGCGGGTGCGGTGCGATCCGGCGGGGATGGAGCCTGGGAGTTACAGTGCGCTGGTGCGGGTTTCCGGGGTGGACACGCTGACGGGGCAGGCGGCGCGTGGTTCGCCGCATGACATTTACGTGAGCCTGCTGGTGCGGGCGGGGGACCGGCTGCATTTTGGCGGGGATTACGGTTCGTCGCTGATCGTGTACGGCGCAGAAACGGGCTACTGGGGGTTGGGCGATTTGAGCGGGGAACAGTATTGGACGTGGTTTGGCGGGTACGGGTACGCGCCGGCGCCCGGTGATTACGATGGTGACGGGGTGGCGGAACTGGGGGTGTACCGGGCATCCAGCGGGGGATGGTATTGGCGGAAAGCGGGGAGCGAGAACATATACCTGCTGGGGAACTGGGGCGGGCCCGGGTGCCAGCCGGTGCAGGGCGACTTTGACGGGGATGGGCGGCAGGATTTCGTATTGTACCACGAGGGGCAGGGGCAGTGGTATGCGCTGTTGTCGGCGTACGGGTACCAGGGGGTGCAGGTGTCCTTCGGCGGGCCGGGATACGCGGCGGTGCATGGCGACTTTGACGGGGACGGGCTGGCGGACCCGGCATTGTACCATGCAGGGCAGGGCGTCTGGCAAGGGCTGGTGTCGAGCCTGGGCTACAAGTATGTGCAGGGGGCGTTCGGCGGGCCGGGGTACCAGGGGCTGGCGGGCGACTTTGACGGCGACGGCCGGACGGACTTGTGCTTGTACCATACGAGCGGCCGGTGGTATATCCTGTCGGTGGACGGCCGGGTGCTGTTGAATGGCGACTGGTGGGGCGGACCGGGCTGGACGCCGGCGGTGGCGGACTACGACGGCGACGGCGCGGATGACCTGGCGGTGTACGATGAGGCGGGCGGCCGCTGGCGCATCCGCCGGCGCAACGGGACAACTCTCGCCTGGGACATGCCCCTTGGCGGCTACGGCTACCAGGCCGTCGGTAAATGAAATCGGCGGCCCAAGGCGGCGGGGGAAGGCGTGAAACCGCGCGCGGGTGATTATGGCGATCACACCCGGTTTTGGCGGCGTTATCTTGCATCGCCGCTGTTCGCCGACCTGGAGTAATCCGGAATATTTGGCTTGCTTTTTTTGGTCTTTCATGTGAATATTTTGTTCAGATTATTTGATCTGATTGTGCAAGTATTATGAAGCCGGATAAACGCCAGCAGCAAATCATGGAGCGTTTGCGCGCAGTGCCGCAGGAATGGGGCGTGGCCGAGTTGGCGCAGGCCATGCAGGTGTCGCCCCTGACCATCCGGCGCGATTTGGATGTCCTGGAAAAAAACGGGGCGATCGTCCGCACCATCGGCGGCTGCCTGGCCGTCTGGCGGTTGCATCATGCGGATTACCAGCGCCGCGTGGCGCATAATTTCGAGTTGAAACAAGCGATCGGGCGCGCCGCGGCCCGGGAAGTCCGGCCCGGTGATGTCCTGCTGATCAACGACGGTTCGACGGCTTACCACCTGGCTTCCTGTCTCGGCGCGCGCGGACCTTTGTCGGTTTATACCAATTCCGTGGCGATGATCGGCGAATTGCGCCGGTTTGACAATGTGCGCTTGTACATCCTGGGCGGCGCATACAACGTCCGCCTTTCGTTCATGTCCGGCGCCCTGCTGCAGAAGGCGCTGGAAAACCTGGCGGCCGATGCGGCGTTTGTCGGCGCGGACGCGATTGACGACCGGGGGCGGTGCCTGACGCTGGACCAGGAAACCGCGCGCACGGCGGAGTTGATGTTGCGCCATGCCCGCCGCAAGATTTTGCTGGCCGACCACACCAAAATCCAGAACCGCGGGGGAGTGGCCTACGGCTCGCTGCGGGATTTCGACTTGTGGATCACCTCGGCCGGCGCCGGGATGAAAACCATGCGGCCATTGAAAAAAATGACGCGCGTCATGGCGGTGGCGGCCGCCGGCGCGGCGCCTGGTTGAAGTTTGCATAACATACAAGGGCGCAAGCGAGGCTGCCGGCGGACTCGGCATTGATGCCGCCGGCGGCCATTACGCAATCGCGGGGATGATCCCGCTGCAAGGGGGGAGACAATGCAAGGAAAGATTAAAATTGATTGGGCGAAAGTCGATTTAAAAAAGTATCCGCGGCTGGCGAGCGCGGAAATCCCGGGGCCGCGTTCAGTGGAAATGCACCAGCGCGCGGCGCAGATCATGAAGGGCTATTCCGGCCAGGTCAAACTGTTCCCGGTGGTGTTCGAAAAGGGGCACGGCGTCACCCTGACCGATGTGGACGGCAATATTTACCTGGATTTTTCGTCCGGCATCTATGTCACCACGCTCGGTCATTGCCACCCGAAGGTCTCGGAAGCCGTGCAGAAATATGCCGGGCAGCTGATGAACTGCCACGATTTCACCACGCCCATTAAATTGGAACTGCTTGAAAAGCTGGCCGGCATCCTGCCGGGCGACCTGTCCGGCGTGCAGTTGTACGACAGCGGCACCACGGCGGTGGAAGCCGGCTTGCGGGTCTGCCGCATGGCCACCGGCAAGCATGAGTTGCTTTCCTGTTACGGCGATTTCCACGGCAAAAGCGGGCATGCGGTCAGCCTGGCGCGCATGAATCGCGCCAACGGGCCGACGCGCACGCCCGGTTTTTACATGATGCCGCGTCCGAATCCGTACCGGCCGTTGTTTAAAAAACCTGACGGGACGATTGATACCGACGCCTACCTGTCTTTTTATGACGAATTCATTAAGGAGGCCACCACCGGCCAGGTGGCGGCGATCGTGCTGGAGCCCATCCAGGGCTGGGCCGGCTCGGTCTTTCCTCCTGACGATTTCTTCCCCAAACTGCGCCGGTGGTGCGACGCGCGCAAGATCCTGCTCTTTGCCGACGAAGTCCTGACTTCCATGGGGCGCACCGGCAAGTTCCTGGCCATGGAGCACTGGGATACCCTGCCGGACGTGGTGACGCTCGGCAAAGGTTTCGGCAACGGGTTCCCGGTGACCGCCATGGTCGTCCGCAAGCCTTACGCCGAGGCGGTGGAATCCATCAGCGCCTCCACCAGTTACGGCGGCAATCCGATGGCCTGCGCCGCGGCGCTGGCCTCCATCGTGGCGATCGAAGAGGAAGGCCTGCTGGAAAACGCCAAACGGCTTGAGGATTATTTTATCCCGCGCCTGGAAAAAATGAAACAGGCGCATCCCATCATCGGCGATGTCCGCTGCAAGGGCTGCCTGATGGGCATCGAATTGGTCAAGGACCGCGCTGCCAAGACGCCGTTTGACGAGGCGGGCCGGCAGGTATATCAACGCGCCTTCCGCAAGGGGTTGGCCTGGATTCCGGCCGGCCACATCCTGCGCATGAGCCCGCCGATCGTGATGGACTTGGAGACCGCCGCCAAGTGCATGGATATGATCGACGAAGCCATCGGCGAGACGGAGCGCGACTTGGGATACGGCGGATAGGGGCAGAGGGGCAAAGGCACAGAGGGGCAGAGGATAGAGGCACAAAGGGGCAGAGAGGTGCAAAGGCAGCAGGGCAAAGAGAAAAGATGAAGCAATCCGTCTATGATCCTTTAATCCTATGATCCTTTGCCCCTCTTCTGGTGCCTATGATCCTTTGATCCTTTGCCCCTTTAAATGGTGTTCTTGCGTTTTAATGTCAAATATCCATAGAAAGCGGTTCAGTATGCAATCATTCAGATTCGGAATTATCGGCGCGGGATTGATGGGGCGGGAATTCGCCAGCGCGGCGGCGCGCTGGGCGCATTTGACGGACGGGCCGCCGCGTCCGGAAATCGCGGCCGTCTGCGACCGCAATCCTGCGATATTCGCGTGGTATCGCGCCAATTTCCCGCAGATCGGGTTTTATACCCCCGATTACCGGGAATTGCTGGCGCGGCCGGATCTTGACGCGGTCTACGTCGCGGTGCCGCACAATCTCCATGCGGAAATTTACTGCGCGGCGATCCGGGCCGGCAAGCACCTGATGGGCGAGAAGCCGTTCGGCATCGACCTGGCCGCCAATCAATCCATCCTGGCGTGTTTGCGCGGCCAGCCCGGCGTGACGGCGCGCTGCGCCTCGGAATTTCCGTTCTTCCCGGCGATGCAGCGCATCTGCGCCATGCTGGAAGCCGGCGCCTTCGGCCGCATCATCGAAGTCAATGCCGCGTTCATGCATTCCAGCGACCTGGATCCGGAAAAACCCATCAACTGGAAGCGCATGGTGGAAATCAATGGCGAGTATGGCGTCATGGGCGATCTGGGGATGCACGTCTGCCACGTGCCCTTCCGCGCCGGCTGGCGCCCGCTTAACGTGCGGGCGGTTTTGTCCAATATTGTCCCGGAACGCCCCGACGGCAAAGGCGGGCGCGTTCCCTGCCGGACCTGGGATAACGCCATCATGCTGTGCGAGACGGCCGATCGGGATGGCAAAATTTTTCCCATGACGCTCAAGACCCAGCGGATTGCGCCGGGCGAGAAGAACACCTGGCGCTTTGAAATTCTCGGCGTCAAAGCCTGCGCCCGGTTTTCCACCAAGAATCCCAAATTGCTCGAGTTGCTGGAATACAAGGGCGGAGAACAAGTCTGGCAGCAGATTGACATGGGGTATGAGACGGCCTTCCCGACGGTCACCGGTGGGATTTTCGAATTCGGGTTTACCGACGCCATCCAGCAGATGTGGGCGGCATTCCTGTTTGAACTTGCGCACCGGAAACCGAAAGCCAGGTTCGCCGGATGCGTTACGCCGGAAGAAACGGCGTTGAGCCACAAATTGTTCACCGCCGCCCTGCAGTCGCAGGCGGAAAGTAAAGTGGTGGAGCTGTGAAAAGAGGGGCGGAGGGGCCGGTAAAGGGGCAGAGGATCAGAGGGGCAGATGGGCAGAGTGAAGAGATGAAGCAATCCGTCTATGATCCTTTGATCCTATGAACCTTTGCCCCTCCTCCGGGCGCCTGCGGGCCTATGATTCACATAACAATAAAAGGGAAAAAATGCAGAACATAAAATTCGAGCGGTTGTTCAATCGCGGGGAGCGGGCGGTGATCGTGGCCATGGATCACTGCGAGTTCGACGGGCCGATTCCGGGGATGATCAATCTGGCCGAGACGGCGGCCAGGGTTGATCCGGTGGTGGACGGCATCCTGATGTCCCCGGCCATGCTGCCGCATTGCCGGAAGGCTTTTAATTACAAGGGCGCGCCCTTGGCGGTCGTCCGTTTGAATTGGAGCACGGTGTACTGCTACCAGTGGGAATACAAGGATGCCGTCACCGTGCCGGCCTTCAGCCCGGCGGAGGCTTTGCGGCTGGGCGCCGACGTGGCGCTGATTTCGCTGACACTGGAAACCGGCAGCGAGGCGAATGACGCCCGGAATGTCGAGGTGTTCCGCAAGCTTTGCGCCGAAGCCAAGGAGTTGGGCATGCCCGTGGTGGGCGAGTATTACCCGGCCGATCCGGACAATCTCACGGCGGAGGAGTTGCATGTCAAGGTGCATGCCTGCGCCCGGATCATCGCCGAACTGGGCGCCGACCTGATCAAGACTTTTTACACCTGCGATTTCAAGGCCGTCACCCGGAGCTGCCCGGTGCCGGTGCTGGGGCTGGGCGCGGCGCGCTGTCCGACGCAACTGGAGGCTTTGCAACTGGCGGCCGCCGAGGTGCGCGACGGCGCCGGCGGCGTGGTGTTCGGGCGCAATGCCGTGCAGGTGCGCGATCCGGGCGCGTTCCAGCGCGCTTTGTGCGATGTGGTCAAGCGCAATGTCCAGCCGGCCGCTGCCGTTCGCAAATACAAGTTGAAAGATTGATATGGCGCCGGTGTGCCGGTATGCAAAAAAAAAGGCGGGGCGGCCCGAAGATCGCAGGAAGTGGATATGACATTCAAAGCGAATGCGCAGTTGGCGCTGGACACCATCCGCGGCTTGCCCTGCCAGGGCATTCCTTCGTATACGCTGTTCCTGATGGAACACAGCCTGATTGAAAAAATGGCGGGCGCCCCGCCCGGCGCCTATGCCGCCGCGCCCGAAAGGACCTACCTGGCAATGCAGCGCCGGGCCGGCACCTGCCTGATAGACCAGTATATCCCCCGCAATCCCCTGACCATCGGCAACTCCGGTTATGATTCCGGCCAGCCGCGCACGGCCACCACCGGTTTGCAGCAAATTACCCTCGATGGCATGCTCATCGATTCGCCGGAAGCCGTGGTTGCGCACATGGAGCAGAAGGTTTTTCCGAAAAAGCGGGCGGATTTGGCCGGGATCACGGCCGGCCTGGATGCCTACACGCGCGACGCCGCGGCCAAACTGCTGCTGGGCGAAAGCGGCATCCAGGCGGAGATCGGCGGCGATATCCTCAAGGCGCCCTATAACCGGGTGGCTTTCCCGCGGCTGGCATATAATCAATACGGGTATGAAAACTATTTCATGGCGTACGCGCTTTACCCGGAGGTCATGGAAAAAGGATTTGCGCTGGATGCCGATATCGCGGTGCATGCGAACCGCGCCGTGGCGCAGGCTTTCGCGGAGGGCAAGTTGCCGCCGTTGAATCGCATGGATTACGACATGGCCGACTCGCGCGGGACGCTGGTGGACATCAAATCGCTGGATAAAATCTGGTTCCCGCATTTCGCCCGCGCGATCGAGCCGATGCTGCAAACGGACGTCAAACTGATCTGGCATTGCGACGGCAATTTGATGCAGATGGTGCCGCGCCTGCTGGAGTGCGGCTTGCGCGGATTCCAGGGGTTTCAGTATGAAGACGGCATGGACTACGAAAAAATCTGCCGGATGAAAGCGCGCGACGGCGGCAGCCTGTTCATCATCGCCGGGGTGTCCGTCACCCGGACGCTGCCGATGGGCAAACCCGCCGACGTCAAACGGGAAATGCAATGGCTGGTCGAGCATGGTCCGCGGACCGGGTTGTTCCTGGGCGTCAGCAGTTCGGTCGCGCCCGGCGTGCCATGGGAAAATTTGCAGACACTGATCGAAGGTCTTGATTACTACCGGAGCCGCGGACGATGAAAAACACCAAGGTTAAGCTCAAGAAATCAGGTAAGATGGATTTCGGCAGAAAGCTGAAACTGGGCATTTGGGGCCTGGGCCGGGGCCGCGCCTTTTATCAATCCTGCGCCGCGGTCGGATTCGAAATTGTCGCCGGCTGCGATTATAATCCAGACATGCGGAAAAATTTCACCGCGCAGAATCCGCAGGCCATGGTTACGGATGATGATCGAAAATTTCTCGATTACGACATGGATGCGGTCTTGCTGGCCACCTACTGCCCGGCGCATGCCGATGACGCCATCCGCTGCCTCAGGGCCGGGAAACACGTGCTTTCGGAAGTCACCTCGTTCCATACCATGGCCGAAGGCGTGCGCCTGGTGGAGGCCGTTGAAAAAAGCGGCCTGGTTTACAACCTGGCGGAAAATTATCCCTTCACCAAGACCAACATGTGGCTGGCGCAAAAGTACCGGGAAGGCTTGTTCGGCGAATTGATGTACGCCGAATTCGAATATGTTCATAATTGCATTTCGCTGGGGTACACCTATCTGTTCGGCAACCCGATAGTTCCAGGCAATACTGTTCACAACTGGCGCAGTTGGCTCAACCTGCATTATTACAACACCCATTCGCTGGGCCCCATGATGATCATCAGCGGCCAGCGCCCCACCCGGATTGTCGCCTTGCCCAGCCGGCATTCCGTGCCGGGGGTGTTAAGACACGGGCCGGCGGACAAAGGCGGGGTGGCCGCGTCCCTGATTACATTAGCCGGCGGCGCGGTGGTGCGCAACCTGATGGGTGAAATGTCCAGCGATACCCATCAGCAGCGACTGTGGGGCACGCTGGGCGCGGCCGAAGTGGAAGGATACGGGGGCAACGGGGAAATCAAACTGCGCCTGGGCGGCATGCCCACCGGGCCGAAGATGAAGGTGACGGTGGATTGGCCGGCCATGGGCGAGATTGCCAAACTGACCGGCCATGGCGGCGGCGATTTCTGGGTGTTGTATTATTTTGCCCGTGAAATCCGGGATGGCATCCCGGCGCCCTTCGATATTTATACCGCCGCCGATTGCACCGCCGCCGGCATACTCGGATACCGTTCCGCGGTGGAAAACGGCCGGGCTTACGACATTCCCGATTTCCGGCGGAAAAGCGCGCGCGCCCGCTGGCGCAATGACAACTTTGCCATGCCGCGCTATGACGTCCGGCAGGGATGTTTCCCCCGGCGCGCCGATCCCGCAATCACCCGTCATTTCAGCAAAACCATGGCGGATATGATCAGGTATTCCAATCTCCAGCGCTGCGTGCATGATTGGGAACAGGCGCAGGCCAATCTTTGTCCCGAGGACCGCGAGAAATATCTGGCATTAAAAGACAAGCTTCAGCAGCAATCGCCGGATATCCGTAAAACCCGGCGCATGGCTGCAAAGATCGTGAATGCCTATCCGCGCAGCGATGGCGCGCGCGTCTTGCGGGAAGTCCTGGCGAAAATGTCGGAATAACAAAATTTTGGAGCCGGGTCGCCCCCGTCCCGGCACCAGAGCGGGAGTAAAGACATCAGAGCGGGACGGGGCGCGCGTCCCGGCTCTAATTTAAGGTGAAAAATGTTTGATATCAAGATCGTCAACGGATTGCTGGTGCGGGGCGATGGGACGGAGGGGCGGCCGGGCGAGATCGGCATCCGGCAGGGCCGGATCGCTGCTATATCTGCCAGTGTTGCCGGCGGCGCCCAACGGACAATTGACGCCGGCGGACACATGGTCACCCCCGGCTTCATTGATTTGCACACGCATTGCGTTCCGGGCGTGAATGAAAATTACCTGCAGTCCGGCGTCACCAGCGTGGTGGGCGGGAATTGCGGGTTTTCGCCGTTGGACATCCAGAAAGTCTCTGCGGATTGCGCCGGCAAGTGCGGGCTGAACCTGGCGATGCTGGTGGGACATAATAGCGTTCGCACACAAGTCATGGGCAATGTCAACCGCGCGCCCGCGGCCTCGGAATTGCGGCAGATGTGCGGGTTGATTGACCGGGCCATGGCGGAGGGCGCCGTTGGATTTTCGTCGGGGTTGACTTATGTGCCCGGAAATTATGCCAAAACCGAAGAAGTGGCGGAATTGGCCCAGGCTACCGCCCGGCATGGCGGATATTACACCAGCCATATGCGCGATGAAGGCGAGGGTTTGCTCGATTCGATCCGGGAGACTGTCGCCATCGGCCGCGCCAGCGGATTGCCGGTGCATCTGTCGCACTTGAAGGTCCGCGGCTGCAATATCTGGGGGCGCAGCCGCGATGCGGTGGCATTGCTGGATCAATATCTGGCGCAAGGCATGGATGTCACCCAGGACCAGTATCCCTACACGGCCTCCTGCGGCCGCATTTACCTGCTTTACCCGCCCTGGGCCCAGGAAGGCGGCCCGGCAGACCGGCTGGCGCGGCTGGCGGACGCCCAACAGCGGGCGCAACTGAAAAAAGATTTGATCGCATACCTGACTGATATCCACGCCGGCGATGGCGAACGCGTGGTGATTTCCGATGCCCCGGACGCCGCCCTGGCCGGCCGGTCGCTGGCGGATATCGCCCGGGCCGCCGGCCGCAAAAACCAGCCCGCCGACCTGGCCGAGACGGTCATGGATATCACCGCGCGCTTCCCGGATCTGACCCAGGTATACTGCGTATTCCATGGGATGTGCGAAGATGATGTCAAAACCATCATGCGCCACCGCAACACCGCCGTCGGGTCGGATGCCTGGGCGCCCCGGGCCAGCGAGGCCCGGCCGCATCCCCGCATGTTCGGCACTTTCCCGCGCGTGCTCGGCCATTATGCCCGGGATGAAAAAGTGTTGCCGATGGCCGAGGCGGTGCGCCGCATGACCGGCCTGCCGGCGCGGCGGCTGGGGTTAAAAGACCGCGGGCTTTTGCAGGAAGGCGCCTGGGCGGATATCACGGTTTTTGATCCGGCGACCGTGATTGACCGCGCCACGTTCGATCATCCGAAACAGTATCCCGCCGGATTTGATTGCGTGCTGGTGAACGGCCAGGTTGTGGTAGATCACGGAACTTACACCGGCGTCTTGCCCGGGGGGTTTTTAGCGCGGCAATGAGCAAGCGGAGCATCGGAAGTATTATGAAAAAAAAGCCGCTGTTTCCGGTAACGGATGTCGATCGCCGGTTTTATGACAAACATATTGCCGGCTGGCTGCCGGATGAGTTGATTGACATCCATACGCATATATGGCTGAAAAGCTTTAAAAAACGGCGCGCCGCGGGCGCGCCGCGCCGCACGGTCGCCTGGCCCTCCATGGTGGCGGCGGAAAACCCGGTGGAACATCTGGTTGAGACATATCAATTGATGTTTCCCGGGAAAACTGTCACCCCGATGATGTTCGCGTCGCTGACGAAGGAATACCTGGATGCCGCCAATGCCTACGTGGCGGACGCCGCCCGACGGCACGGGTTCCCGGCCTTGATTTTTTCCGATCCGCGCTGGCCGGCCGCCGAACTGGAGCGCCGGGTCAAGCGGGGAGGGTTCCTGGGCGTCAAGAGCTACCTGACCATGGCGCCGGCTTACCTGCCAACCGCTGAAATACGCATTTTCGATTTCTTCCCGCATCATCAGCTGGAAGTCATGGACCAGCATGGATGGATCGTCATGCTGCATATTCCGCGCGACGGCCGGCTGCGCGATCCGGTGAACCTGGCGCAAATGCTGGAAATCGAAGAACGCTATCCGAACTTGCAGTTGATTGTCGCCCATGTCGGCCGCGCTTATTGCCCGGAGGATGTGGGCGACGCCTTTAAAGTGCTTGCCCAAACCCGCCGGATGAATTTCGATTTCTCCGCCAGTTCCAATGCCGCGGTATTCCGGCAACTGCTGGAGACAGTCGGCCCGCAACGCGTGCTCTTCGGCAGCGATCTGCCCATCCTGCGGATGCGCGCCCGGCGCGTCTGCGAAAAGGGATTTTATGTCAATATCGTTCCCAAGGGATTGTACGGCAACGTCACGGCCGATCCGCACATGCGCGAAGTCGCCGGGGCGGAAGCGGAAAAGATAACATTTTTCATGTACGAGGAACTGGCGGCATTCGGCCGCGCCGCGCGCGCCGCCGGCCTGCGGCCGGCCGCTATCCGGGATGTCTTCCGGAACAACCCGCGGCGCATCCTGGCGAAAGCCGGATTCGATTTCCGCCCGCCGCGGCGCGGGCCCCGGGGCGGTAATCCCGGAAAAACGGGCGGCGGATAGCCGCCAGGGAATTCAAAACAGCGAGCATGTATGGAAGATTTGAAAAAGGCCGCCTGCGCGGCGGTTGACGCCCAGCGCGCGGCCATCATAGCGGCGGCCGGGCAGATCTGGACGCACCCGGAAACCGGCTTCAAGGAATACCAAACCGCGCAGTTGGTGGCGGATTTCTTCAAGCAGCTCGGAATGCCCTGCCGGACCGGCCTGGCTTTGACCGGGGTGCGGGCGGAATTGCAGGGCGGCCGGCCGGGGCCGACGATCGCGCTCCTGGGCGAATTGGACGGGATTATTCTTTCCGAGCATCCGGCGGCGGACCCCGTTACCGGCGCCGTGCATGCCTGCGGGCATCACGCGCAGATTGCAGGCTTGCTGGGCGCCGCGCTGGCGTTGAATCAGCCCCGGATTCTCTCCCAGTTGGCGGGCAGGATCGTCTTCATGGCGGTGCCGGCCGAGGAGTACCTGGAAATGGATTTCCGGCGCAAACTGATCCGCGACGGTAAAATCCGTTTTCTCGGCGGCAAGCAGGAACTGATCCGATTGGGCCATTTCGATGACGTGGACATGGCCATGATGATCCACACCGGGGAGGGGCGCAAGGCGACGCTCCGCTCCACGATGAACGGATTCATTTCCCAGTTTGCCAGTTTCATCGGCCGGGCGGCGCATGCCGGCGGGGCGCCGCATCATGGCGTCAATGCGCTGAATGCCGCCATGCTGGCGTTGCAGGCCATCCACGCGCAGCGGGAAACCTTCAAGGATGAAGATCATGTCCGCGTGCATCCTGTCATCCGGAAGGCCGGGGAATCGGTCAGCACGGTGCCGGGCCGGGTGGATCTTGAAGCCATGGTGCGCGCCAAAACCCTCGCAGCGGTTCTGGATGCGGGGGCCAAAATCCGGCGGGCTTATCATGCCGGCGCGCTGGCCGTGGGCGCCAAGGTCGTGATCGAATCGCTGCCGGGATACCTGCCGTTGCATGATTGCCAGCCGATGGCGGATGTGTTTAAAAAGAATGTCAGCGGCTTTGTCGGAGCGGAGAATGTAACGCTCCTGCCGCATCGGTCGTCTTCCACCGACATGGGCGATGTGACCCAGATCACGCCGGCCATGCATCCGGGGTTGGGCGGCGCGGCCGGCCGGGCGCATGCCGCGGATTTCCGCGTGGTGGATTCGGACCTGGCCTATGTGGCGCCGGGCAAGGTGCTGGCCATGTGCGTGATTGACCTGCTGGGCGATCAAGCCCGGGCCGCCGCGCAAATCATCCGGGAGCATAAGCCTTTGATTCCCCGCGCAAAGTACACGGAACTGCTGCAGTCGCAGTTTTGCACGGAAACGTACGATCATCTGCCGTCCCCGTGAGGCGCGCGCCGCGCCGGCGTCGGGCGCGGTGTCTGGTTTTTTGCGGCGTCAGTTAATAAAAGGAGGATCAAATCCATGGGTATCAGTGTCGGTTTGGTGGGATTAGGCAGGTTCGGCAAAGCTTTTGCGCCATTATTCAAGAGCCATCCGCTGGTGGATCGCATAGCTTTGTGCGATCGGGAGCCGGAGCGGATCAAACAAATTGCCGACGATCCGTTTTACAGGGATAAATTCAATTCGCGCGATGCTTACGCTTCGATGGAAGAGCTTTGCGCCTCCGACCTGGATGCCCTGGTGATTATTACCCAGCCCTGGCTGCATGCGCCGCAATGCGCGCAGGCCATGGAAAGCGGCAAGCATGTTTACAGCGCCGTGCCGATTACCTCCGTCCCCGACGGCGATGAAATCCTGGAATGGTGCGATAAATTGACCGCGCTTTGCCGGCGCACCGGCATGCGTTACATGCTCGGGGAAACCACCTATTACCATGCGCAGGCCATGTTCTGCCGCCGTAAGGCCGCCGCCGGCGCCTTCGGCGATTTTGTGTACGCCGAAGGCGAATATTGCCACGATGTTGACGCCCGCTGCAACTTGCGGCAGGTGTCCGCCAGCCGCGGCGCCAGCGCCGCGGGCCGGGAATGGCAGGATCTCAGCCGGCAATATCGGGAGCGCGGCGTCAAGGGCGGGCCCATGCATTATCCGACGCATTCCACTTCCGGCCCGGTCTGCGTGATGCAAGCGCACGCGGTCAAGGTTACCGCTTACGGTTATCGGAACCGCAACCACGATCCGTTTTTCGCCAAGGATGCGTTCAGCAACGAAGTGGCATTGTTCAAAATGAGCAATGGCGCCGCGGTGCGCATTGCCGAAATGCGGGAATCGCCCGGCTTGCTGGGGCAGGAACCGGAAACCTTCCGGATCAAGGGGACGCTGGGAACTTTCTCTGAAAATCGCTGGTATGAGATTCAAAGGCCGGCCATGGATCGGATTGACCTGGAGCATCTGCCCAGAGCCGCCAGCGTGGTTTTGAAGGCGGAAGAAATGCGCGACCCGCTGCCGCCGGAAGTGCAGGCGGCATTCAAACGCGCCATGCATCAGCAGTCGAACGAAGCCGATCTGCAAAACATGGATTTTGTGCCCCAGGGCCATGGCGGCTCGCATCCTTACCTGGTGCATGAATTCGTGGAGGCGGTGGCGCATGGACGCCAGCCGGCGATCAATATCTGGGAGGCCGCGCGGTACATGGCCATGGGCGTGATGGCGCACAAGTCGGCCTTGCAGGATGGCACCACGCTGGATGTGCCGGATTGGGGCGATGCGCCGGCCTGACCGGATGTTATCCGCAGATTGCGCAGATTAACGCAGATGGGGGATGCGCCCTGACCGGATGTTATCCGCAGATTACGCAGATTAACGCAGATGGGGGGGAAGCGTGAAAATCGGATTATTGCCGTTTTACCTGGAGCTTTACGATCGGATGTGGCCGGATCGCCGGCAGCGGCTGGACCAATATTATCAAAATGTGGCGGAGGCGCTGCGGCTGAAAGGGTTGGATGTTGTCACCGCGCCGGTCTGTCGGTTGGCGCCGGAATTCCGGCGCGCGGTGAAAGAATTTGAAGCTGACGGGGTAGAGGCGCTGGTCACGTTGCACCTGGCATATTCGCCGTCGCTGGAGTCGGCCGATGCCCTGGCCCGCACCGGTTTGCCGGTGATCGTGCTGGACACCACGCCCGACTATGATTTCGGGCCGTCGCAAAAGCCGGCAGCCATCATGGCCAACCACGGCATCCATGGCGTGCAGGATATGTGCAATTTGCTTGTGCGCCGCGGCAAGCGGTTTGCCGTTGAAGCCGGTCATTGGCAACATTCCGACGTGCTGGACCGGGTCGCGACGCGCGCGCGCGCGGCGGCCGTGGCCGGCGGCTTGCGCCGGGCGCGCGTCGGCCGGATCGGGCCGCCATTCAAGAGTATGGGGGATTTCCAGGTGCCGGACCGGGAATTGCGCCGGCAGTTGGGCGTGACGGTGGTCAGCGCCCGTCCGGAAGGTTTAAACAAGCTGGCGCGCGGCATTGCCCCTGCGGATATCAAACGAGAAATTGCGGCGCATGGCCGGATGTTTGATATCCCGCCCGCGGCGGCCGCGGCGCACCGGCGTTCGGTCCTGGCCGGCTTGACGGTGCGCCGCTGGCTTGCCAGGGAAAACCTTGCCGCGTTCAGCGTGAATTTTCTGGCCGTCGGCCGCGGCCGGGGGTTGGCGGTGATGCCGTTTCTGGAAGCCGGGTTGGCCATGGGGCGGGGGATTGGTTATGCCGGGGAAGGCGATGTCTTGACCGCGGCGCTGGTGGCGGCCTTGCTGCGCGTCTATCCCGCGACCACGTTTACGGAAATGTTTTGCCCGGATTGGAAAGGCAACCGGATTTTCCTGAGCCACATGGGCGAATGGAATGTCCGGCTGGCCGCCCGCCGGCCGCGCCTGGTGGAGTATAAGTTCATCTTCGGCCGCGCGGCCAATCCGGTGCGGCCGGTGGGCTGTTTCAAGGGCGGCGCCGCCGTGTTCGTCAATCTCGCGCCGCTCGGCGCCGGCCGATTCCGTCTGATCCTGGCGCCGGGCCGGATGGCGGCGCCCCGCGGGCGCGATGCCCTGGCCGATACCGTGCATGGCTGGTTCCAGCCCCGGCCGCCTTTGCCCGAATTTTTAGCCGGTTACAGCCGCGCCGGCGGCACGCATCATGCCGCCCTGGTCTACGGGGCGTCCATGGCTGTCTTGGAGGGGTTCGGCGCGGAAATGGGCTGGGACGTTTTGGTAATCTGAAATTTGGGATTTGAGATGTGAAATCCGAGATTTATCTGGGTCTGGATTTGGGCGGCACCAGCGCCAAGGCGGCGGTATTCGACCGCACCGGCCGCGCGCTGGGATTCGGACGCGTCGCTTATACAACAGCCGCGCCCGCCGCCGGCTGGGCGGAGACGCCGATCGCTGCGATCCATGCTGCCGCGCGGGAAGCGGTGCGCGCGGCGTTGCGCGCGGGCCCGGGCGCGGTCCGCGCCATGGCGGTCTCTTCCCAGGGCCAGACGTTTGTGGCGCTGGACGAATCCGACCGGCCGCTGTACCCGGCGATCATGTGGTACGACAGCCGCGCCGCGGCCCAGGCGGAGCAATTGGCCGCCCGGTTCGCCGCCCGGCAGGCCGGCCCGGGGGGCATGTCGCCGATTGCGACCGCGGCCAAGATCATGTGGCTGAAGGAAAATTATCCCGAGCGGCTGCGCCGCGCGCGCCGCTACCTGTTATTGCCGGACTATTTTGCCTACCACCTTGCCGGACGGGCGGTCATAGATGATAATACCGCCGGCACAACCGGGTTGTACCTGGAAAAATCCGCCGATTTCAGCGCTCCAGCCTTGGAAATATGCGGCATTGCCAGGGGGCAGCTGGCGGAAATTGCGCCGCCTGGCAGCTTCATCGGCCCGCTTTTGCCGGACCGCGCCGCGGCTTGGGGGCTGGCGCCGGAAACCCTGCTCGTCGTCGGCACCAACGACCAATATGCCGGCGCGCTGGGCGCCGGCAACTGCCGGCCCGGCATGGTCACGGTGGCCTTTGGCACCTGTCTGGCCTTGCTGACGCTGACGCGCGCCCCGGCCGGCCGGCTCCCGCCGGGGCTATACGACGGCAAATTCCCCGTGCCGGGCTTACGTTACCGGCTGGCCTTCGCCAAAACCGCCGGCGTGTTGCTGGATTGGTTCCGCCGCGAATTAGGCGGGCAGTTGTCTTTCGACGAGTTGAACGCCGCCGCGCAGGCCGTACCGCCCGGCAGCCGGGGCTTGACGGTTTGCCCGCATTTTGACGGGCGGGTTTCGCCGGCGCCGGACAGCAGTCTGCGCGGCGCTCTGTTGCATCTGACGCTGCAACACACCCGGGGCGATGTTTACCGGGCGCTGCTGGAAGCCCTGGCTTTTTGCCTGCGCGAAAACCTGGAAATGCTGGAACGCCACGGGCTGCCGGCGGAAATTGTGCGTGTGATCGGCGGCGGCGCCGGCAATGACTTCTGGATGCAGATGCAGGCGGACATTACCGGGCACGACATAGAAAGGCCGGCCCTGGCTGAAGCCGCTGCGCTGGGCGCCGCCATGCTGGCCATGGCCGGCGCCGCCGGTCCGGGCGCGGACCTGGCGGAAATCAGCGCCGGTTGCAGCCGGCCCGGCCGCGTCTTCCGTCCCGCGCCCGACCCGGCGGCCGCTTACGCCGCGGCCTACCGGCGATACCTGGCAGCCATGCCGGCCGGCGGCTAGCCCGCGCTGGCCGGCCGCGCGCGGCCGCCGCAATTCATCCGAACAAATGCTCGAGCGAGTCGTTGGCCGAAACCATCTTGCCGCCCGCGCTGTCTTCGAAGCGGCCATGCACCCATTTGCGCAGGCGGTACAGCGTGGCGAAGGTGAAAGACGGCGGTTCCCCGCCCTGGCCGCCCACCAGTTCGCCGCCGCGCCGGACATTATCCACCATCCATGCCGGCAGGCGCAGGTGGTAGGGATTGCGCTGGACTTCGCCGGTGTGCAGCGCCAGGGCCGCCACCAGGTCGGCCACGTCGGCTACGCTGGATTCGATCATTAAATTCGGCTGCGGCAGCGGCGCCCAGTACTCGGTTTCGCACACCCAGCAGCAGAATTCCTTGCCGGTGTCGGACAAGGCATCGGTCACCAGGGCATTGACGCCGACATGGGTGGTGTTGGCGTCGCCGGCGTGCGGGCAGAAAATCATGCGCGGCTGATGCTGGCGCAGCAGGCCGGATATGACCGGCAAGGCCTGGCGCCAGGCGTCCGGGTGCTGCCGGCGCTGGTCCAGGTTGATTTTCTCCAGGCCGCCGGGCGCAGCCAGGAGCGTTTCGAAGCCGAGGAAGTCGCAGGCCTGGCGCAGTTCCTGCCAGCGTTCCTGGCGGCGGTCTTTGCGGCTTCCGAGCGTCACGGCGATGTCTATCACGCGCATCCTCAGTTCCCGCAAAAGCCGCAGGGGCAGGGCGCCGATGATGCATTCATCGTCAGGATGCGGGGCGAAGATCAACGCCCGCGGCGCCGCGGCCGGGGGCGGTTTGCGGCCGGCCGCGGGCGCGGGGCGCGGCCCGCGGGGCGACACTCCCACGTTCAACAAACGTGCTTGTTCAGCCACGAATTTATGATAAACATGCCGCATGCCGTACTCCTCCTTGCAACAATGAAACGCTGGAAAGCAATTTGATTAAATCAGTTTAAAGCTGCTGTTGCAAATAAAAACGCAAACTGTATCATAGGGCGCGCGTCCGGTCAGGGTCCCCGCGGGCCCGGGGCGCGCGATGACTGCAAGCAACCCGGGAGCAAACCATGCATGACGGTTTAAAGCAATTTCTGACGGCGCGCGATTTCCTGCTGCGCGCCGCCTCCTTCGAGGAAATGCGCCGCGAATTCCGCTGGCCCGACCCCGTTCAGTTCAACTGGGCGCTGGATTATTTTGACGGATGCGCCCTCGGCAATCGGGCGCCGGCGTTGATCATGGAGGATGAATCCGGCGCCGAAACCATCTGCAGTTTTGACGAGTTGCGCCGGCGCTCGAACGCCATGGCGAATTTTTTCAAGGAGCAGGGCGTCGCCAAGAACGATTGCCTGCTGTTGATGATGAACAATTCGCTGGAATTGTTTGTCGTGCTGCTGGCAGCCATAAAAATCGGGGCGGTGGTTTCGCCCGCCTCCGTGCAGTTGACCGCGGCCGATGTCCGCGATCGCCTGTCCCGCGCCAAAGTCCGGGCCGTGATGGCCGACGCAGAGTTGCTGGAAGAAACCGGGGAACTGGCCGATGTTTTGCGGCGCGCTCCGCTCAGATTCGTGAACGGCCATGCCCGCCCGGGTTGGGTGCCGCTGCAGCATGCCGAAAACTGCTCCGACCGGTTTGTCAATCCCTTGCCGACTTTTTCCACGGACCCCTGCCTGTTGTATTTTACCTCCGGTGCGACGGCGCATCCCAAGATGGTGCTGCATTCGCATGTCAGTTATCCGGTCGGGCATCTGGTCACCATGGCCTGGATCGGTGTGCGTCCCGGCGACATGCATTACAATATCAGCGCACCGGGCTGGGGCAAGCATGCCTGGAGTTCGTTTTTTGCCCCGTGGAATGCCGGCGCCACGATTTGCCTCCGGCAATACGCCCGGTTTGACGCCCGCCGGACACTGGAATTCATCGCGCGCCGCAAGATCACCACGCTCTGCGCCCCGCCATCCGTCTGGCGGCGCTTCCTGCTGGAGGATATGGCCGCGTACCGTTTCAGCCTGCGGGAAATTGTCAGCGCCGGGGAGCCGCTCAACCCGACAATCATCAACCGCGTGCGCCAGTGCACCGGCATCACGATCCGCGAAGGATACGGCCAGACGGAAACCGTCCTGCAGATTGGCGCCTTTCCGAACATGCCCGACCGCGCCGGCGCGATGGGCCTGGCGGCGCCCGGGTTCGACGTGGCGGTGGTCGGCCCGGACCTGCTGCCCGTGCCGCCCGGGATCGAGGGCCAGATCGCCCTGCGCGTCTCCGCCGCGCGTCCCCTGGGTCTGATGAAAGGCTACCGCTGCGCGCGCGAACGCGAAGACGATGTTTTTGTCGGCGGATGGTACCTGACGGGCGATATGGCGGTGCGCGATGCGGAAGGCTATTTCCAGTTTGTGGGGCGCAACGACGATGTCTTCAAATGTTCCGACTACCGCATCAGCCCGTTCGAGGTCGAGAGCATCCTGCTGGAGCATCCCGCCGTGGTCGAAGCGGCCGTGGTGGCCAGCCGCGACGATGCCCGCAACGGGTTTGTGCCCAAGGCTTTCCTCGCGCTCCGTCCCGGCTGCGAAACCACGGCGGCCATGGCGCTGGATATCTTCCGGTTCTGCCGCCAGCGCATGGCGCTTTACAAGCGCCCGCGCCGGCTGCAATTCATGCCGGAGTTGGTGAAAACCACGAGCGGCAAATTGCGCCGGGTCGAATTGCGGGAGCATGACAACCTCCTGCGGCAGCATAAACAGCGCGGCGATCTCGAATTCATGGAGAGTGATTTTGCCGATGAGTTGCATGCCGGCCCGGCGCCGGGCGGAGCCCCCGCTACATGAACCCGCTCCGCCATCCTCTGTATCCGCTGCGGCTGCAGCCGGCCTACCAGCATTATCTCTGGGGCGGCGACCGGATTCCGAAGGTTTTTCGCCGGGCTTTGCCGCCCGGGATTTATGCTGAGTCGTGGGAAGTGTCCGACCGGGCCGAGGGCTCGAGCATCGTGGCGGACGGACCGCTGCGGGGGTGGACCTTGGAGCGCCTGATCCGCGCCCGCGGCGCGGAGGTGCTCGGCGCCGCCCAGGCATCGGGACGTTGCCCCTGGCTGATCAAACTGATCGACGCCCGCGAGCGTTTAAGCGTCCAGGTCCACCCGGACCGCCGCGCCGCCGCGGCACATGGCGGCGAACCCAAAACCGAGGCGTGGTACGTGCTGGGCGTTGACGGCCCGGCCGCAGTTTACGCCGGATTCAAGCAGGGTGTTAGCGCCGCGGCGCTGCGGCGGGCCCTGGCCGATGCCAGCGTGGAAAATCTGCTGGAAAAAGTGCCGGTGGCCCCCGGCGATTTGATTTTTGTGCCCGGCGGCCTGGCGCATGCCATCGGCGCCGGCTGCCTGTTGCTCGAGGTGCAGCAGAATTCCAACACGACTTACCGGATTTACGACTGGGATCGCCTGGGGCCGGATGGCCGGCCCCGGGAATTGCATGTCGAGCAGGCGTTGCGCGCCATGCACTGGGAAGCGCGTCCGGAAATTGTGCGCGCCGCGGCGTCCGGCCCCGGCGCTTGGCAGGCGCTGATCGATACGCCCTTTTTTACAATCGGCCGGCTGGCGCAGGCGTCCGCGCAGCAGCCGGCCGCCTTGCCGCCGTCGGACCGCTGCCAGGCGCTGTTTGTCGCCTCCGGCGCGGCGCGGCTGACGGCGCCGGACGGTTGGGAATGCGCATTGCCTGCCGGCAGTTCGGTCCTGATCCCCGCCGCCGTCCGCGGCTGCCGGCTGGCGCCGGACGGCGACCCGGCCGAAATCATCCGGATCGGATGACCGGCGCCGGCGTCATTGCAGCGGCACGGCATCGGAACGAGCCTGCTGGCCGGGATATTCCCGCGCCAGCCGGGCGTGGTCTTCCTCCGCCATGATGAAATGCAGGGCGCCCAGGTTTTCCGCCAGGTGCGCCGGGGTGCGCATGGTGGAAAGGGTGGCAACGTTGGGTTGGGCGATCAGCCAGTTGATGGCGATCTGGGCGGGCGTGGCGCCGTATTTGCGGGCTATTTCGATCAGCAGCGGCGGGGCCTGACCGATTAACAATCCTTTTTGCACCGGCCGCCAGGCGACGGTCAGGATGCCGCGGCCGGCGCAGAATCCCAGCAGTCCCGCGCGTTCCGGTTCGCGGAAGATCAGGTTGTAATGCGCCTGCGAGGCGGCAAGCGGGCGGGCCGCCAGGCCGGCGGCGGCGCGCGCGCGTTCCGGTGAAAAATTGCTGATGCCGATCTGCCGGATGACGCCTTCCGCCGCCAGCCGGTTCATGGCCCGCATGGTTTCCTGCAAGGGAATTTCCGGATTGGGTTTGTGGATGTAATAGAGGTCCAGATAATCCGTGCCCAACCGGCGAAGCGATCCTTCCGCGGCGCGCAAGACGTCGTCGTGCCGCAGGTGCGCGCCGGAGACCTTGGAAGCCAGGAATAAATCCGGACGCCGGCGGCCGGCAATGGCGCGGCCGACCAGCGTTTCGGCATGGCCGGCGGCATAAATTTCCGCTGTATCGATATGGGTGATGCCGGCGTCCAGGGCGCGGACAATGGCGGCAATGTCACGCGCGTCGTCGTTGGCGGGATTGCGGTTGAAATCGCCGCCCATACGCCAGGTGCCTAATCCGAAAACGGGTATTGGCCGGCCGCCGCCGGTTTTGCATGGAATTGTCATCATGAATGGCTGTCCTCGGTCCTCCGCTGCTGCGCGCCCGCCGGACATAGTAACCGGCGGCGCGCCGGCAGGCAACCGCCAAATGCGCACCCGGCGCAAATGAACATTGACAAATCGCCATGCCGGCATTAAAAACCCGCTCGAATCAATCACACGGAGAAACGATGCCAATTAGTGCCTCAAACTCTGCAAACTGCCGAAATAAACAAGAAAAATTAGCCGGCAGCTTACATGGTTCAAAGCCCGGTGCAAGTGCAGGAGGCAGGTGCAGGTGTGGTCAGTCCGGCATAGCCGGACGTGGAGATGGTTCCGGATTTGTTCCGTATCAAACTACACTTGGACTTGCAGCTCGCGCCGCCACACCGGAGGGCAGGAGCGTGCGGCCGTGAGCCAGCCGAACCAGAAGGCATCCGCACTCGTCGGCCGGAGCGTCAAACAGACCTTGTTCCGCATGGCTTTCCCGATGCTAGCGGGAACGTTCGCCATGAACGCCTACCACTTGACCGACACCTGGTTCGTCTCGCGCCTGGGTACGGCGTCCCTGGCCGCGATGGGATTCAGCTTCCCGGTGGTCATGCTCCTTACCTGCGTCGCCGGCGGGATTGGGAACGGGGTGGCGGCCCTGGCATCGCACGCGCTCGGTCGGCTGGCGCATGCCGATGCCGCGCGCATCGTGACCCATGGCGTGGCCTTGATGCTGGCGGTGGCGGGCGTGATGACCGCGGCGGGGTACGGCAGCATCGGCGCCATCTTCCGCCGGCTGGGAACGGATGCGCAAACCATGCCGCTGGTGGCGGACTACATGCGCACCTGGTACCTGGGCGCCGTGTTCATGGCCCTGCCGATGCTGGGCAATGGTTTGCTGATCGCCGCCGGCGATTCCCGGCGGGCGGCCCGGATGATGTTGCTGGGGCCCATCCTGAATACCATCCTGGATCCGATCTTGATTTACGGCTGGGGCGGGGCGCCGGCCATGGGCATCCAGGGCGCGGCCCTGGCGACCGTGCTGTCCCAGGCCGCGGCGGCAGTGTGGCTCTGCCGGCTGCTGTGGCGGGAACACCGGCTGCTGGCCTGGGCGCGCTGGCGGGCGCGGGACTGGCTGGATTCATTCCGCAGGATCATGGCCTTCGGCGTGCCCAACATCCTGAGCATGATCTTGATGCCGGTGTCCGCCGCCATCATCACCAGGCTGCTGGGCGGTTTCGGCCATGAAGCCGTGGCGGCCAGCGGTGCGGCGGGCCGCTTGGAAATGTTTGCTTTTGTCATTCCCATGGCGCTGGGGATTTCGCTGACGCCGTTTGTCAGCCAGAATTACGGCGCCGGCCGGCTGGACCGTATCCGGGAGGCAATGCGGCTCAGTCTGGGCTTTGCGCTGCTTTACGGCGCGGCAGTGGCGTTGTTATTTTTCGCCTGCGCCCCCTGGCTGGCCATGGTGTTCAGCCGCGATCCCCGGGTGGTGGCGATGATTGTGGCCTATATCCGCATTATTGCCTTCGGGTATGGGATGATGGAAGCGCACCGTTATTGCAGTTTTTTTCTGGCGGGAGTCCATCGCCCCGCCGCGGCCGCCTTGCTCAATGCCACGCGCGTGGCGGTCCTGCTGATTCCCCTCGTATATCTCGGCGCGTTGTGGGGCGGCGTGCAGGGGATTTTCTGGGGGCGCCTGGCGGCGGACCTGGCCGCGGGCGGCATTGGCATCCATTGGGTGCGCCGGACCTGGCGGGCCATGGCGGCGGCGTCCGCGGCTGGCGCCATGCAGGACGGGCCGCGGTAAATGACTGGAGCTTTTACGCCGGCTGTGATATGATCCACCGCATGTCAAGATTATCCATCCACGCCCGGCGGCTGGCCGGACTCTGCCTGCTGGCCGCCCTCCCCGCCGCGGCCGCGCCGGAATGGGACTGGGGTCCCTTGCTGGCGCGGGATACAACCCTGGAAGGCGAAACCCGTTGGCGCGCCTTGGGGCCCTTGTTCGAATTCCGCGCCGGGACGAACGGCTGCCGCCTGGCAGCCGTCCGGCCGCTGTACAGCCGCGAGCATGATGGTGCCAGGCGCAAACTCGCCCAGGATGTGCTCTGGCCGGTCTGGAACGGGAAAAACTGGGACGGCACGGCCGCCCAGTGGCGCTGCTTGCTGCTGGTCTCCTGGCGGGATGACGACGTCAATGATCCCCGGGCACGCTACTCGTTCCGGGCGCTCCCTTTTTATTTCCAGGGCCGGGATGACGCGGGCCGGCCTTACTGGGCGCTCTTTCCCCTGGGGGGCACGATCCGCGATTTCCTGTTTTACGATGAGGTTCAATTCTGGCTGTTCCCATTGTTCGGCCGGACGCGCGTGGACGATTTGCCGGGCTGGTTTTGCCTGTGGCCGGTGATGTCCCGCAGTGCTAACGCGGAGATTGAGCGGCACCGGTTTTTCCCGCTTTACGGCTATTCCCGCCGCCGCGACGATTACGAAAAATATTTCATCCTCTGGCCGTTTTGGAATCATGCGCGCTACGGTTATGCCGGCGCGTCCGGCACGGGGTATGCGCTCTTTCCGCTGTTCGGCCGCGTGCGCCTGGAAGACCAGTCATCCTGGATGTTTCTGCCGCCTTTTTTCCGCTTTTCACGCGGCGCCAGGCTGAACCAGGTATATGCCCCATGGCCGTTTATTCAAGTCAGCCGCGGCATGGCGGATCAGACTTATTTCTGGCCGCTATGGGGCAGCAAGACCACCCCGGGCTATGCGCATGGATTCGTGGCCTGGCCGATCTGCATGCGCACCCGGCAGTTTTCCCGGCATAACGACCGCCAGCGGAGTTGGGTGCTGCCCTTCGTTTATTTTACCGATGAAAATCAAAAAATACCGGCGCCCGGCGTCGAGCGCCGGGTTCGTAAAATCTGGCCGCTGTTCACGCGGCATGTGGAAAACGGCCACAGCCTGCTGCGCGCGCCGACTTTGCTGCCGTTCAAGGATTGGGAACAGATTGACCGCAATTACGCGCCGTTTTGGACGCTTTACCGGCGGGAAACCACGCCCGCGGCCATGGAACAGGAAGCCTTCTGGGGGCTGTTCCGCCACCGGCGGGACGCGGACGGCACCCGCCGGTACGCGTTGTTTCCGCTGGCGCGTTTTACGACCCGGCCGGCGGACGGAATGCTGCAATGGTCTTTTTTGCAGGGCGCGGTCGGTTATGCCCGGGAGGCCGGCTCCCGCCATTTGCAATTGCTTTATTTTTTAAAACTGCCCCTGGGCACGGCGCCGGCGGAAAATTGAATTTGTTTGCGGACTCGCCCTGGAATCGGCTAGAATTTGCCGGCTGGAGAGGCCAACCTTGCTGGAGAGGCTGAACTGCGTTCGGCGCTGTGAAAGCTTGCCAGGTGCAAACGCAATACAATAAAGTGAATCATGCTGACTCGTGAACCGGAATTTTATCCGCCCCCGCTCAACTGGTTTGGCTGGCTCGGGCGCCAGATTTGGATTTCCTGCCGGAATGCCGGCCGGGCGCTGCTGATGTTATGGGAGGCGTTGTTGGATTTGCGCTTCGTTTTCGGCGCCCGCGCCTGGCCGGAAGTGGTATATCAGCTTTACGTAACCGGCATCAAAAGCATCGGCGTGATCTCGGTTGTGGCGATGTTCACCGGCATGATCCTGGCGCTGCAGACCGGGTTGGAATTGCGGAAATTCGGCCAGGAGGTCAACATCGGCGCGGCGGTGATGATTTCGCTGCTGCGTGAAATGGGCCCGTTCATGACCGCCTTGATTCTGGCCGCCAGCGTGGGTTCGGCCATGGCGGCGGAACTGGGAACCATGGTAGTTTCCGAGGAAATCGCCGCCCTGGAAGTCATGTCCATCCCGCCCGTGCGCTTTCTGGTGATGCCGCGCCTGGCGGCCATGATGGTCATGACGCCGCTGATGACTTTTTATGCCTGCATGCTGGGCGTCGTCGGCGGGGCGATTGTGGGTGTAACGCAGTTGGGCGTGGCGTTGCCCGCCTACATGGATAACGCCACCCGTTTCGCGGAAAACAAGGACCTGTATGTCGGCCTGTTCAAGTCGTTTGTCTTCGGCATCATGATCACGACGGTTTCCTGCCACCAGGGATTCTCGACCACCGAAGGCGCGGTGGGCGTGGGGCGGGCCACCCGGCGCAGCGTGATTGTTTCGTTCCTGTCCATCCTGATCGTCGGCTATATTATCACCCGCTTGTTTTACGTATGATACGTTTCGAACATGTGACCAAGTATTTCGGGCAGCGGCAAGTGCTGGCCGACCTGGATTTCGAGGTGCAGCGGGGCGAGACCTTCGTCATCGTCGGCTTTTCCGGCGCCGGCAAGAGCGTCTCGCTCAAGCATATGATCCGGTTGCTGACCCCCGACCAGGGCGCGGTGTTCATTGACGGCGCCGATATCAGCCATGCCGGCTCCCGCGACCTGATCCGCTTGCGCGAGCGGTTCGGCTTGCTTTTTCAGGGCGCCGCCCTGCTGGAATGGCTGACCGTCGGGGAGAACGTGGCGCTGCCCTTGCGCGAAAAAACACGGACTCCCGACGGGGAAATCCGCCAGCGTGTGCGGGAAACGCTGAGCCTGGTCAACCTGGAAGATGTTTATGACGCCCGGCCTTCCGATTTGTCCGGCGGCATGCGCAAGCGCGTCGGCCTGGCCCGCGCGATCGTCACCCGGCCGGAAATTATTTTGTACGACGAACCGACCTCCGGGCTGGACCCGGTGACTTCCCGCGCCATTGACCAGTTGATTGAACGTTTGCGCCGGGAATTGAAGGTGACGGGGGTGGTCGTCACCCATGACTTGTTCAGCGCGCTGGCCATCGGCACCCGCATTGCCATGATCCACCAGGGCCGGTTTGTGGAGGTCGCGCCCCCCGCGGAATTTGTCAAGTCGCGCCGGCCGGAAGTGCGGGATTTTCTGGACGCGCAGTATATTACCAAAAAAGGTCCCTGGGAGGAGCTTGCATGAAACGTATCGGCAATCGCGCGCGGGAACTCTTGCTGGAGATGCTGGTCGGCGCCTTTATGTTCGTGGTGCTGTTAAGCCTGGCGTTTTTCACCATCATTCTCAGCCGGGAAAATTACCTGGCTAAAACCTACCCCATGGAAGTGGTGTTCGAGGATGTCATGGGCTTGCGCGACGGCGACAACGTGGTGATCCGCGGCATGACGGTCGGGAAGGTCAAGACGCTGGCCCTGGGCGACGATGGCGTGCACGTCACGGCCACGCTGCAGCGTCCGCTGCGGCTGAAGGAGGATTACTCCATCCGGGTGATCTCTACTTCCGTGCTGGGCGGCCGCTATTTGCAGGTGGACGAGGGCCGCGCCGGCGCGGTCTTGCCTGCCGCTGCGCCGCTGCGCGGCGAAACGCCCCGGGATTTCATGCTGCTGGCGGCGGATGTCGTCGCCGATTTCCGAGAAATCACCGCCAAGGTCCGGGCCGGGGAAGGCACGCTGGGCAAGCTGGTGACGGACGAGGCCCTGTACAACGATGCGCGCGACTTGATGGGACAATTGAAGCAGGCGGCGGGGGAAGGCGGCCTGCTGGCCAAGCTGGACGGGGCCGCGGGCAATTTGGAGGGGATCACCGCCAAGGTCCGGGCCGGGGAAGGCACGCTGGGCAAGCTGGTGACGGACGAGGCCCTGTACAACGATGTGCGCGACTTGGTGGGCCAGTTGAAGCAGGCGGCGGGGGAGGGCGGCCTGCTGGCCAAGCTGGACGGCGCCGCGGGCAACCTGGAAAGCATTGCCGCCAAGATTAACCGCGGCGAAGGCACGTTAGGCAAGCTGGTGAATGAAGACGGCTTGTACACCGAAACCATGGCGACCCTGGGCGATGCCCGCAAGACGCTGGACGACATCCGCGAAACTTCGCCGCTGGTGACTTTCACCAGCATCCTTTTCGGCGCGCTTTAGCTTACAGCTGCGGGTGGTTCAGGGTATAGTTGGGCGCTTCCTTGATGATCTTGACATCGTGCGGATGCGCCTCGCGCACGCCGGCGACGCTCACCCGCACCAGCCGCCCCCGTTGCTGCAAGTCGGCGATGGTGCGGCAGCCGCAGTAGCCGCAGGCGGCGCGCAGTCCGCCGCAGAACTGGGTCAGCACTTTTTCCAGTTTCCCGGAAAACGGCACAATGCCCTCGATACCCTGGGGGATCAGGTCGGCTTCCGGCGTGTCCGCCTGGCCGTAGCGATCGCGGCTGCCGCGGGAGGCCTGCATGGCGGTCAAGCTGCCCATCCCGCGGTAGACGACGTATTGCCGGCCCTGGTGGATGGTTTTTTCGCCGGGACTTTCCTCGGTGCCGGCCAAAATGGATCCCATCATCACCGTGTCAGCGCCCGCCGCGATGGCCTTCGGGACGTCGCCGGAGAAGCGGATGCCGCCGTCGGCAACCAGGGGAATGCTGCCTTGCAGCGCCTGGGCGCAGCGGTAAATGGCGCTGATTTGCGGAATACCCACGCCGGCCACCACGCGCGTGGTGCAGATCGAGCCCGGACCGATGCCGACCTTGATGCCGTCCGCGCCGGCTTCGCGCAGAGCCAGGGCGGCTTCGGCGGTGGCGATATTGCCGGCAATCACGTCCAGATCGGGGAAATGGAGTTTGAGCCAGCGGCACATTTCCAGCACGTTGCGGCTATGGCCATGGGCGGTGTCAATGACCAGCACATCCGCGTTTTTTTCCGCCAAGGCCTCGGCGCGTTCGTGGTCGGCGGCGCCGATGGCGGCGCCCACGCGCAGGCGGTGGCGCTGATCGCGGTTGATCAGCGGGCGGGCGTTTTCAATCAGGGTGTGGACATCAGAAAAGCTGTACAGGCCGACCAGCCTGCCGTTTTCCACCAGCGGCAGCTTGCCGACTTTTTCGCGCTGCATGATGGCGTAGGCTTCTTCCAGGGTGGTGGCTGGCCCGGCGGTGATCACCTTGCGGGTCATGACTTCCGATACGCGCACATTCTGGTCGCGCACGAATTTGATGTCGGCGGCGGTTAATATGCCGGCCAGGCGCTGGTTGTCGTCCACGATCGGGAAACCCGAGAAGGTAAAGCCGTGGCTGGCCTTGTATTCCATGACATGGCGCAGCGTGTCGTCGGGCTTGAAAGTGATGGGTGTGCGGATCAGGCCGTTGAGATGGTGTTTGACGATTTCCACCTCCCGGCATTGGCGGGCGACATCCATGTTCTTATGGATAATGCCGATGCCGCCCTGCATGGCCATGCCGATGGCCATGCGGCTCTCGGTCACCGTATCCATCGCGGCGCTGAGAAAAGGGATGTTCAGGTTGATGCGCCGGGTCAGGCGGGTGGCGATATCCGCGGCCTGCGGCAGAAAATCCGCGTAATCCGGCACCAATGACACGTCGTCAAACGTTATGCCGTCATGCGGAAATGCATCCATGAAGGTTTCGACTGCCCGAGGCTTATTAATCATGGCGGCGTCCTTTCATCGTAGCGTTGAAAATCGGCGGTTATTTGGCGGTCAGCGCGCTGCGGACGCTTTCAGCCAGGGATTCAAAATTGAACGGCTTTTGCAGGAAGCTGATTTTGTCGGGCAGTTTTTCGATTTGCGTGGCGGCATGGCTGGTGTAGCCTGACATCAAAACAGCTTTCAAATGCGGCTGGTGCTGGCGCAACCGCTCAAGCAGCGCCGTCCCGGGCATTTCCGGCATGATGATATCGGTCAAGACCATGTCAATGTGCCGGCCGCTCCCACAAATTTCCGCCGCTTCCTGGCAGGAAGTGGTGGCCAGCACCGTGTAGCCGAGGCTGGTGAGAATCTGGCTGACCAGCTTGATGATGAAATCCTCGTCGTCCACCACCAGGATGGTTTCCGCGCCGCCCGGGAATTCCGCGGCGGGCGGTTTGACTTCCGGCGCCGGCTGGCGGCCGACGGCCCGCGGCAGGAAAATCTTGAACGTCGTGCCCCGGTTGACTTCCGAATAACACTGAATATGCCCGCCGAATTGCCGGACGATGCCATAAATCGTGGTCAGGCCCAGGCCGGTGCCCTTGCCGTGGGGTTTGGTGGTGTAAAAAGGATCGAAGATATGCTCCATCACCTGGGGCGGCATGCCTTGTCCCGTGTCGCTGACCTGCAGCAACACATAGTCGCCGGGAAACACCTGGGGGTGCGATTCGCAAAACTTGCTGCTGGCGCTGAAATCCGCCGTCTCAATCATGAGTTTGCCGCCCGCCGGCATGGCGTCGCGGGCATTGATTGCCAGGTTGAGCAGGATTTGTTCCAGGCGGCTGATGTCCGCCTGCACGGAAGATAATTCCGGGGCCAGGTCCAGGTTGAGCGCGATGTTTTCGCCGATGGTATGCCGGAGGAACTTGGCAAGGTTCTGAATGACGGAATTTAAATTCACCAACTGGGTTTCGATGGCGCGCTCGTGGCTGAAATTGAGCAATTGGCGGGTCAGGGCGCAGGCGCGTTCGGCGGCATGCATAATTTCTTCGATTTCCGGCAGAAGATCGCTGTCCCGCGGCGTCTTCTTGAGCATCATCGAGCTGTAACCCAGCACGGAAGTCAGCATGTTGTTGAAATCGTGGGCAATCCCGCCGGCCAGGCGTCCGACGGCCTCCACCTTGGCGGCTTGGCGCAGTGCGTGCTGGCTCTTTTCCAGGGCTTCTTCGGTCTGCAACTGGGCGGTGATGTCATGGATAATCAACACGCTTCCCAGCAGTGCCTGATCCTGGTTGCGCAGGGGGTAGGCGCTGACACTGAACCAGCCCGCAATGTCCTGGAAACCGGCTTTCTCAACCACAAATGGCGCTTCCAGCACCGGGTGCGGCAGCGGCGGCGCATCCGATCCGCCGTCCGTCCGCAGCACCTGCCGGAAGTGCCGGTTGCACAATCCGCCCTGGACGTGATGGTTGAACCGGTCGCTCATGGCGCGGTTGACCCGTAGAATCCGGCCGGTATGATCCAGGATGCACATGCAGTCCGTGATCGCGTCAAACGACATTTCCCATTGCGCCTGGGAGGCCATCAAGGCCTTTTCGACGGTATGGTAGATCGAGGAATCATGAAAATGCAGGATGATCACCGTTTGATTCAGGGGCTGGCGGCAGGTGATCATGGTGGCCACGACCGGCGTGCTGCGCGCGTTGCGCGCATCCTCAATGGAGGTCTCCAGCATGTTCCATTTGCCTTCGGACAGCATCGGGAAATCATGATCCCAGGCCGGGCGGAAAGCCGGCGGCAGCAGTTCTTCCATGCGTTTGCCGCACAGCGATTCGACCGGGAGGCCGGCCAGCCGGCTCATGGCGAGGTTGGCGTCCAGAATGCGGCCATCCAGAGCTTGAATGACAATGGCGTCCGGTGAATTGCGGAACAAGTCGTTCAGCCATTCGGCGGTATGGGCGCAGGGTTCTTGATCCATATGGCGCGGTTGACTCCGGCGGGCGGGCGGCCGGCCGGGATATCCCTTTGCAATTTGAACAAAAATATGTTACGCATATTACCAACAGCCGCAAGCCATGTAAAGCGTGGAATGGGAGGAGTGTTGATTAAACGTGCGCTAGTATTGATTTCGGCGGCGGCCAGTCTGCTGGGGCCGGGACCGGCCGCGGGGCAGGTGGCGGTGCGCTGCCGTCTGCCCGCGCTCCAAACGCTGCTGCACGCCCCGGCGCCTGTGCGGATCACGGTCGTCAACAACAGCGGCCGCGTGCTGCTGCTGGACGGCGGCCGCCTGGGCGCGGATTTGCGTCTGGAAGTGGAGCGCTCCGATGGGCGGATTCTGCCGCCGTTGTCGCCGCGGCCGTTGGCGGACGGCGTCGAGATCATGTCCGGCGAAGCGAAGGATTTCGACGTGGATTTGATGCGCCTGTTCGCGCTGCACGCCTGCGGTTCCTATAAAATCCGCGCGGTGGTGGACGCGGGCCGGACCCAGTCCGCCTCCGCTGACGCCCCCCTGGAGGTGGTGCGCGGATTCGAAGTGGCGCGCCTGCGCGCGGGGGTGGCCGGCGATGTTGACGCCCTGCGCTTGTATCAGCTCGAATACCTCCAGACCGCTGCCGGTGAGAATCTTTTCTTGCGCATCGAGGACGAAAACACCAGGATGGTTTATGGGGTTTTTGACCTGGGCCCGCTGGTCCGCACGCGGGCGCCGGAGCTGATGCTGGATGAGGCGACCAACATCCACGTCCTTTTCCAGTCGAAAAACATGGCGCTGGTGCATGCCAGTTTCACGCCATATGGCGTGCCGTTGGTTCGGGAAACCGCGGCCGCCGTGCCGCATGGCGATGTGCGGATGCAACGCGATGAGGGCGGGCGCGTGGTGCTGGTTGCCCCGCCGCCGCCGCCGCCCGTCCTTCCGCCGGCCGGCCGGCGGAAGGAGCGGCGCTGAGCGATGCCGGGCGCCGGGTGCAGCCATGGAAAATTTCACCTATTATAATCCGGTGCGCATGCTCTTCGGGCGCGGCACGATTCGGGAGTTGCCGCGCCTCATTCCTCCGTCGGCGCGGGTGCTGCTGGTATATGGCGGCGGCTCCATCAAGCGCAACGGGGTCTACCGGCAGGTGCAGGCGGCGCTGGCGGGGTGCCGGCTGGAGGAGTTCGGCGGCATCGAGCCCAACCCGCGCTATGAAACCTGCCTGCAGGCGGTGGCGCGCGCCCGGGCCGCGAAAATCGATTTCCTGCTGGCGGCCGGCGGTGGGTCGGTGCTGGATGCCGTGAAATTCGTGGCGGCGGCTTTGCTGTATCCGGCAGGCGATCCCTGGGATTTTCTGATGGGCCGCGCCGCGCCGCGCGCCGCTGTGCCCCTGGGGTGCGTGCTGACGCTGCCGGCCACCGGCTCGGAAATGAACAACGGCGCGGTGATTTCACGCCTGTGCGGCGGGCGGATGGAAAAGTTGTTTTTTGCGAGCGACTGCGTCTTCCCCGTTTTTTCCGTGCTGGACCCGGAAACCACCTTTTCGCTCCCGCCGCGGCAGACGGCCAACGGGATCGTGGATGCCTTTGTCCATGTGATGGAGCAGTATCTGACCTGTCCCGCCGCGGCGCCTTTGCAGGACCGCCAGGCCGAGGCCTTGCTGGCGACCCTGATGGAGGAAGCGCCCAAGGTCATGCGCCAGCCGGAGGATTATGCCGCGCGGGCGAACATCATGTGGTGCGCCGCGCAAGCCCTGAACGGCCTGATCGGCTGCGGGGTGCGCCAGGATTGGACCGCGCATGCCATTGGGCATGAATTGACCGCGTTATACGGGCTGGATCACGCGCGCACGCTGGCGCTGATCTGGCCCTGTGTCCTGCGTCATCAATTGCGGCGCAAGCGCGCCAAGCTGTTGCAATACGCCGAGCGGGTGCTGGGCTTGCGCGACGGCGGCGCGGATGAGCGCATGTGCCGGGCCATCAGCCAGACGGTGGCTTTTTTCCGGTCGCTCGGTATGGGCACCACCCTGGCCGAATGCGGGGTGCCCGCAACGGCTCCCGCGGCGGTGGCGGAGCGGCTGGCGGCGCGCCAGGTCCAACTGGGCGAACACGGCGACCTGGACGCCGCGGCGGCCGCGGAGATTGTGGCGTTAGCCGGCGTTTGACGGGTAGCCGGGTCAGCGGCGGATCGTGATAAAGTAAACCAGCAAAATCAGGCCGACGGCATAAAGCACCCGGGATGATTCCCGCCGCCGGCCGCTCAGCAACTTGATGGCGGGGTAGGCGATAAAGCCCAGCGCCAGGCCGTCGGCGATGGAATAACAGAGCGGAATGCCGAGCATGATCAGGCAGGCCGGCGCGTATTCGCTGTAATCCTCCCAGGCGATCCGCCGGATATTCTGCATCATCATGCAGCCCACGATCACCAGCGCCGGCGCGGTGATCGGCGGCAGGCTGCCGATCATGGCAATGACCGGCGCCAGAAAAGGCGCCAGCAGGAACAAGCCCGCCACCGTCAGGCTGGTCAACCCGGTCCGTCCGCCATGTTCCACCCCGGCGGCGCTTTCCACGAAACTGGTCACCGTGCTCATGCCGCAGCAGGTGCCGGTGACGGTGCCGATGGCATCCGCCATGAAGGCCCGCCCGGCGCGCGGCAGCCGGTTGTCCCGGATGAAGCCCGCCCGCTCGCCGACGCCGATCAGCGTGCCCATGGTGTCAAAAACATCCATGAACAGAAAGATGACGATGATCGGCAGCATGGCGGAGGTCAACGCGCCCCGCAGGTCCATTTGCAGCCAGACCGGCGCCATGGACGGCGGGGTGGAAAACAGCTGGCGCGCCGGCTGAAACCGTTGCAGGAGGAGCGAGTCGCGCACCGCCGGCGCCTGGGCCAGGCTCTCGGGCAGGTGCGGCAGCAGGCAGCGCAGCGCCAGCGCCAGCGCGGCGGCGGCGGCGATGCCCCAGAGGATGGCGCCCCTGGTCCCGCGCGCAAACAGGACGCTGGTGACGATGAAGCCGCAGAAAAAAACCAGCAGGTCCGGTGACGCAAAATTCGGATTGAGCTTCACCAGGGTGCCGGGATCCGGCAGGATCAGCCCGGCATTGCGCAGTCCGATGAAGGCGATGAAAAAACCGATGCCCGCCGCAATGCCGCTTTTCAAACTGGGACTTACGGCGTTCAACAGCAATTCCCGGGCGCCGGCCAGGGAAATGAGCATGAAAATGATTCCGGAAATAAAAACCGCGCCCAGCGCCGTCTGCCAGGGGACCGCGCTGCCGGCGGCGGCCGCCGCGGGGATGGCGGTGCAGACGAAAAAGAAATTCTCGCCCATGCCCGGGGCCAGGGCGATAGGGTAGCGGGCGTAAAGGCCCATGATGGCGGTGGCCAGGGCGGACGTCAGGCAGGTGGCGGTGGTCAGCGCGCCGAAATCCATCCCTGTGTTCTGGCCGAACATCGCGCCCGACAGCACGGCCGGCTGGACAAAGATGATGTACGCCATCGTCAGGAACGTGGTCAGCCCGGCCGCCAGTTCCGTGCGGATGGTGGTGCGGTTTTCCGATAAACGGAAGTGCTGCTCGCAAAAGCTTCGCAATGGCATGCTTGGATATTTCAGCATGCGGCGGAGGGAGTCAAGCAAAATTTAGCCGGCCCAGGCCGCCTGCAAGTCATGCAAAAACGCCTCCACCAGCGGCTGGCCGCCGGTGGAACCGACGCTGTTGCAGTAGCAGTTCGCGCTGTAGCTTTCGCCCTGCTCGGCGCGGGCGGTTGGCAGATAGTTGCCGTCCCAACCCGGGCAGGCATCGGACAATTGCACCAGGAAGGTCTGGATGGCCGGACTGCGGGCCTTGATGCGGATGCCGTAATCCAGAAACAATTCGAAGGGCATGGCGGCAAAGGCGATGTCGCCCAGCCGGACGGTATGTATGCGGGTGCCGAAGGTGGGATTATTCTTCTGGGCTACGTAACGGCGCAGCGCCAGGCGGCAGCGCGCCAGCTCGGTCGCCCGCACCGAATCGGCGCGCAGCCGCTTGTTCGGATCCGGGTCGGCGGAGGCCGGCTGTTTTTCCAGTTCGGCGATGCCCTTGCGGAACAAGTCCGCTTCGGCGTCGGTGAGCATCCGCCGCGGCAATTGCGCCAGCCGGCTGGAATGTTTCAGGACCAGGCGGTCATGCCGGTCCTTTTGCGCCAGCGGCAGCACTTCCACCACGGCCTGGCTGATGCGCCGGGCGATTTCGGCGCGGCTGTCGATGCCGCGGAGGTCCAGCATGCGTTTTTCCGCGGCCTTATACCAGAGCGGATGCGGCGATTGGTCGCCGGCGGCGGAGCATTGCGGGAGGATGAAGACTTTTTCCCCCAGTTGTTGGCGGATGGCGCCGCGGGTGTCATGCCAGAAATCGGCGGAAATGACGGAAAGCCCTTCGGTTTCCTGGGATGGGCAGGCCAGGTTGACGATGATGCCGGTGAGTTCATTCCGTTCATCCCAGGTGTAAAGCAGGTCCACGGAATGATCCTCGTAACCCTCGATGTGGCTGAACATGGGGTCATCCGTCCGGCCGTACATGGCGGCGTGGCGGGTGGTGCAATGGCCGTGATGATGTTTGTAACCGGGACGCTGCGAGAGGTCGTCGAAATAAACCACCCGGCGATTCCGGCCGACCACGGCGTGCCCCAGCGCCCAGGCCGCCTGGCCCGGCGCGCGGCTGCGCCAGGCTTTGACGATGGCCTGCGCCACACGCTCGACCAGAAAATTCGCGTAAGCCTTGCCGGTCATGACCCCGGGCGGCACGGGCGGATACATGCCGTCCTCCAGCATCGGCGCGGTATGGGTATGGGTGGCATTGATGATGATGCCCATGGGATCGAGTTCGGGAATCTGCCCTTTGACGACGGCGCGGATGCCGTCAATCACGGGCGCCGGGAAAAAGCCGCCATCCACCGAAAGGAAGACCACCGCGGCTCCGCCGCATTCCAGGGCCAGCGCCGTGGCCGTGAGGGGATCCTTGACGCCTTGAGAAATCCGCATGTGGAACTGGCCTTGCAGGTTGACCGGCCGGCTGGGGGTGACGTCCGCCGCCGCCCACCCGATTTGCATGACAGCAGAAGTTTGTGCGCTCATAGTTGCCTCCGCCTGGTCAGCCAGTTTGCCGCATGAGGTTCTGGAGATACTTTGCGGCGCGGCGAGTGGCTTCATCGGCCGGGTACTTGCTGTTTTCATACTCGATGTTGATGTAGCCCTGGTAGCCGGCGGCTTGCATGGCGGCCAGGCAACTCTGGTGGTCAATCATGCCTTCTCCGATCAGCGCCGACGCGTAGCGGCGGCCGTCCAGCGCTTCGCGGCCCTGTCCCGGCGGCATCCGGTCCCAATCCTTAAAATGCGCATGCGCGACATGGTCGGCGCAGCGGGTAAACGAGACCGCCGGGTCTTCCCCGCCGAGCGCGATGTTGCCGTTGTCGTAGGTAAGTTTCAAGCCCGGCACTTCCCGGACGGCTTCGAGGACATCGCTGGAGATGACGAAGGGGCTGTTGCTGCCGGGAAAGTTTTCAATGGTCATGGTCACGCCGGCCTGGCGGGCGAACCCGGCGCATTCCTGCAGGCCGCGGATGTAATTCCGGCGGCTGATGTCGCGCGGCACGCCGGGTTTGCCGGGCGTGACCAGCATGACCTTGTCCGCGCCCAGCGTAACGGCGGTTTCGATGGTGGTGTGCACGGCATCCACCGCGGCGCAGCGCTCCGCGAAACTGTCTTGATTCAGGCCCGCGGCGCTGCGGGTGTAGCACACGGTTTTCAAGCCGTGGTCATCCATGGCCTGGCGGACTTCCTTGGGCGCGATGCCGTATGTGGTCACCCAGTCAATGCCGTCCGTGCCGATTTCCGCCGCCAGGCGGAAGATTTTTTTAAAGTCTTCCTGTTTATTGTCTTTAAACCAGCCGGCGCGGCCAAGGGTGTAGGACATGACGGATAGTTTCACGGGTGGCTCTCCTTGTTTTACTGATGGCCCGACTCACATAATTTTACGGCAGTATACCAAATTCCGGCGGGCGCTGTCCAGCGGATTGGCGCGCAGGCGGTGTTGTTCGAGGGTCAGCCACCGGACCCCGGTGGCGGCGGCCGTCCGGTAGATGGCCGGTAAATCCATGCAGCCGGCGCCCAGCTCGGTGGAAAAATTCATGCCGTTGTCGGCCGGCGGCGGGCTGGAATGCCCGGCCGGATCCAGATCGTTGAAATGAATCTGCGGGATGCGCCCCTGGTAACGCCGCAGGTAAGCGCCGGGATCGAAACCGGAATAAAAAGCGAAAAATGTATCAAACAGGAATGGCAGGCCGGCGCCGGCGGTTTCCTCGAACAGGGCATCCAGGATGACCCGCCCATCCGGGAGTTTCTGGAACTCATTGGCATGGTTGTGATAGGTCAGGTTAAAGCCCTGGCCGGCTGCGGTCTGCCGCATGTCGCGCAGTTGCCCCAGCGGTTCCTTGAAATTGTCGGGCGCAAACCCCAGGCTGACCGCCAGGTATTCCGGTTTTAACGCGCGGGCGTAAGCGTAAACGGGGCTCCCGGCATCCAGCAATCCGGGCGCATTGGCAAACATCCCGGAGACGCGCAATCCCGCTTGGCGCAGGAACTCCGCCAGTTGTTCCGGGGGCAGGCCGCCGTATGCGCCGGACCATTCGATGTTGTCAAAGCCGAGGTCCGCCAGCGCCAGCAGGGTTTCTCTGAATTTTTCCTGCATCAGGGAACGCACGCTGTAGATCTGGATGGCCAGTTTCAGCTTCCCTGGAGCGGAAAATTTTGTCGTCATGGCTTGATTTCTGCCCGCTGCCCAACGGCCCGGCCGCTGGGTGTATCCGCGGCCGGGAGAGTTATGAGAGTTATGCCCACATTTGTTTGATGGCGTTGATGGTCCAGTTAACCAGTTCCCGGCCGCCTTCCGGGCCCACCGGCGTGCTGGCGGGGACGGCGCCGTAACTCTTGCCGGCCACCGCGCGGTCGGACGGCAAATAGGTTCCCGCGCCGACATGCTGCACCAGCAATGTCTGAATCGCCGCGCTGCGCGCCTTGATCTGCATGCCGAAATCCACGTAATATTCGAAAGGATTGGTGGCCAGCGCGACGCCGCCCAAGCGCAACACATGTACTTGAATTGGCAGGCGGGGCTGTGTTTGCTGGATGGCATAGCGCTTGGCCACGCCTTCGTACCACTTCACCCGGCGGTAGGCGGCCGTGATGCTGACATACCAGCGCGGCGCCTGTTTCTTTTCCGGATGCGCCTCCAGGTCGGCGCGCAGTTCCTCGTAATACGCCCGCTTTTCTTTTGCCGCCGCCAGCGCCTCGTCCACATCCGCCTGGGTCAGGTTGCGGCGTGACAGTTCCACGGTTTCCGCCCGATGGAGGAATACCGGGGCCATGTCAATATCCCGGTGCACCGCCGGGAGGATCGCGCCGATGGCATCGGCGATCCGCAAAGCGATTTCCTGGCGCAGGGCGCCGGGCGCGCCCAGGTTGCTGTCCAGTTTTTCCGGCAGCCGCTCCGTCAAACCCTTCAAATGGAGCATGCGCGCTTCGGCGGCCTGGTTGATCAACACGTGCGGCGATTGATCGCCCGAGGCGCTATTTTGCGGCAGGATGAACAGGTTGGCGCCGAACCGCCGGCGCAGTTCCATGCGGGTGTCATGCCAGTAATCCGCGCTGAGCAGGTAGGAATTTTCGCTGACCTGCGAAGGGCAGGCCAGGTTGACAATCATGCCGGTAAGCTTTTTGCCGGCATCATAGGTGCACAGCAGGTTGACCGCATGATCCTCGTAGCCTTCGATATGGCTGAATTCCGGGTCGTTGGTCTTGCCGTACATCCGGGTTTCGCCGGTATAATATGCAATGCGGCGGTTGCGGCCGACCACGGCCTGTCCCAGGCCGAATCCGATGCCGCCGGGCGCGCGGGCCTCCCAGGCCGCCGCCGCGGCTTCCGCTATGCGCTGTGCCGCAAAATCAACATATTCCGCCGGATCCATCACATCCAGTTCCACCCTCACGCGCGCCGGCACATTGCCGCCGCCGAATTTGGACTGGGCATCCATCCGCACCTCGGGCGCGGCGTGGGTATGCGTGGCGTTCAGAAAGACGGTTAAAGGATCAAGCTCCGGCAAGCGCCGCTGGATTTGCGCGCGGACGGCGTCCAGCAGGTTGTCCGGGATGGCGACCAGGTCGCAACTGACCATGATGGCGCGCTGGGCGTTCCTGTTGGACTCGAGTGCCAGCGCGGTGGCGGTGATCGGATCCATGACGCCCTCGGAGACCCGGGCATGAAACTGGCCGGTGACCAGCACCGGCCGGTTGGGCGTGAGATCGGCCGAACTCCAGCCGATTTTGAAAGATGCCGCTGAATTTTCCATAGGTTATCCTTTGACCAGGCCAATGCCCGGCGGCGGGGTAATGACAATTTCCGCGAACCCGGCTTGCATGTTATTTCTTCTTCGGCGCGCAGATCTTTTCCACATCCAGTTTGTCAAGGTTGTGGAACACTTTCTGGAAGGCCCGGGCGGTGGCGCGCACCGCACTCTTGCCGTTGGGCGCGCGCAGGGGATAGGTCATGCCGAAATGCGTGTCCGTGTGCAGTTGGGCCACGGGATAGGCCTTGGGATCGTATTTGACCGGTTTGGTTAAGGGACAATGCCAGGGACATCCATGGCCGTAGGCGTTCTGCGCCTGGAAGACGGTCATGGCCGGCAGGATGAAATTCTGCCAGACACCTATACGGGCGCCTTCGGCCTTCAGGGCCGCCATCACGGCGTTGCGGAACATTTTCCGGTCGCCCTTCCAGCCGGCCGCGCGCATGTCGATCCGGCTGGTGAAATTGTACCAGTTATGCGTGTAGCCCCTGGGCTCGGTCGGCAGGATCAAGGCCGGCGTGTCCTTCAGCAAATCCAGCAGTAGCGCCGCGTTTTCGCGCTGGATTTTGAAATAGCGGTCCATCTTGGTCAACTGGGCGCGGCCGAAGGCGGCGGTCAGATCGTTGCCGCGATACATCCAGCCCAGGGCGTAGGCATGGTAATCGCGGGATTCCAGGGGCGTGCGCGTCTCTCCGAACGACCAGAGCGTTCTGGCCTTGTTGTAGATTTCCTCGTCGTCGGTGACGAACATGCCGCCTTCGCCGGCGCACAAGCACTTGTTCTGGTTGAAACTGAAGGCCGCGCAATGGCCGAGCGTGCCGGCTTTGCGTCCCTTGAAGAGCGCCCCATGGGCCTGGCAGGCATCCTCGATCACGAACAATTTGTGCTTGCGGGCGATTTTCATGACGGCATCCATGTTAACGGTCAGGCCGTGCAGATGCACAACGACGATCGCCCGGGTCTTCTTCGTGATGGCCGCTTCGATTTTTTTGACGTCAATATTGATGGTGTCAAAGTCAATGTCCACAAAGACCGGAATGCAGTTGTTGTGCAGGACGCAGGTGGCGCTGGAACTCCAGGAATAAGCCGGCACCAGCACGTGATCGCCGGCGTTCAGGCCGCATCCCACCAGGCCCATGTGCAGGGCGGCCGTGCCGGCGTTGGTGTAAATTGCGAACTTGTTTCCGTTCCAGGCCGCGAATTCCTCCGTGAAGGCCTTGGCATTCGGCCCGAAAGCATGGGCGTCGCCCTCGAGCGACGCCAGCACCAGCTTGCGGTCAATCGCGTCGATCGGCGGCCAGCCCTTGAGCAGTCCCTCCGGAATTGCCGGTTTGCCGCCATTGATTGCCAGTATATCGGTCTTTTTGCTCATCCTTTGTGTTCCTTGTGTTCTATTGTGGTGAATTATCATTGATATCCCAGTTTCCGCATGTAAGCCATGTTGGCCGCCGCGCTGGCCTGGTTGGATATCGGCGCCTTGTCCAGTTCGATTGTCAGGTATCCGTCATACCCGACATCCTCCAGGACTTTTAAAAATCCCGGGAGGTTGACCTCGCCCTGGCCCAGTTCCAGGAACGAACTGAAGACTTCAAAACCGCGGCTGTTGCCGAAGTCGCCCTCGATTTTCTGCTCCTTGCGCACGTCCTTGATATGCGTAAAGCCGACGCGCCGGGCATAACGTTTGGTGACGGCCACCGGATCGCATTTGCCTTTGGTCATGTGCGCGGTGTCCGGGCCCAAGCCGATTTCCGCCGGATCGGTGTTCTGCATGATGAAATCAATTTCTTTTTCAAACATCACCATGGTATTGGCATGCGGATGAATGCAGGGCAGAATCCCGTAAGGTTTGGTGATCTTGCCGATGGCCTGCAGGGTTTCCAGCACCTGGCGCAATTCTTCCGGCGTGGCGCCGCCGCCTTTTTTGCCCGTCGCCTGGACGTTCATGCGCTTGATATTGTTCGCGGCCAGGAAATCCAGCGATTTTTCGATCGTGGCCACATCGTTCTGGCGGTCGCCCCGGATCCAGAAATAAAAACTCACTGGAAATACCTGGTGCTCATTGACGATATCCTGAAATTCCTTGAGGCTGTCGCGGAAGAGATTAACTGCCGTGGCCACACTCTCGAAATATTTGCAACCGATGGACTGCATGTCCTTCAAGGCGGCGATCATCTGCGATTTTTCCTTCAGGCCCCAGGGCCAGACGGCATAGGCAAGCTTGGCTTTCGACATGGTTTGGTCTCCTTTTTGTGTTTGTTATTCCGCAAATTCTCAAGTGATTTTAATTAAGAAACATTTGCCGCCGTGAACGACGGGCTTGGCCGTCAGCGCTCTTTCGTCCTTTCCCGGCATTGTGCGGCGGCGCAGGCGGAAATGCAAGAGTAGGAATTTGCTATTAAGGGTAAATTCTTGCGCTGGCCGCCGGGCGCCGGGAATGTTCAATGGCGGGCGGCGTAGCGCAGATCCCGGGGGGCGAATCCGAAATGGCGGTGGAAGACCTTGGAAAAGTAATTGCCGTCATGGTAGCCCACGGCGTGGGCCGCTTCCTTGATCGAATGCTTTCCCGATTGCAGCAGCAGCTTGGCTTGCTGCATGCGCCGGTTGGTCAGGTACTCCAGCAGCGAAAAATCGTTTTCCCGGCTGAAGAGATGCGAAAGGTAAAACGGGCTGATGCGCAGATGCCGCGCGATTTGCTCCAGCGAGATTTCCTCGGCGTAATGCGCGTCCAGATAGGCCCGCGCCTGCAGCATCAGGGTGCGGGAAGGATTTTGGCGCCCGGCCGGCGTCGGGCGGCCACCCGCGCTCCTGCGGGTCAGGAGCGCGTGCAGGACGGTGAATAAAATCGTCAGCAAATGCGCGCTGGCCAGCAGGCGGTCGGCGTCGGCGCCGGCGGCCAGACGGTCGCGCAACTGGTCGCAGAGCGCGGCGACGGCGCGCCGGGCGGCGGGCGTCACGGCCCGGCAGGCATCGAGCGGGAGCCGCTGGAAATACTCGCGGTCATGCTGCCAGCGGAAAAACACCATAAACACTTTCATGCCTTGCGCCAGGTCGAATTCATCGCGGTGGCGGGTGCCGGCCGGGATCAGCACGAAGCCGCCGGGCATGGTGGTGAAACTGCGCCGGCGGTAAAAAACCGTGCGCACCCAACCATCCATGACCAGCAGCAATTCGCAGTGGATGGACGGGTGATTGTTGACGGCCCAGTACGGCCCGAAAATCCTGTCGCCCATGGAGATGATATCAGGCAGGGCAGTGAAAGCAGTGTTCATTGGAGCATGCGGTGCGCGTTTTTGACGGATTCCAGGTAGTTCGCAATGCCGTCGGCAATGCCCTGCGCCAGTTTGTCGCGGTAATCCTTGCGGATGATTTTTTGCTCTTCCGCGGGATTGGAAATGAAACCGCACTCGACGAGCGCGGCGGGACAGGGCACGTTGCGGGTGACATAAAAACGCGAGCGCCGGACACCGCGGTCGGCGGCGCCGGAAACCTGGATCAACCGGCGCTGCAAAGCGTAGCCCAGATACATGTTGGCCAGGTCGTACCGGTTGCCCGCATAGGCCAGGCGGTCGCGGGCTTCCACCTTGCTCTGGGCGGTGACCGGGCAGCCGGCGGGGGGCAGAATATGCGTTTCGATGCCGGCGGCTTCGCGGGATCCAGCGGCGTTCATGTGGATGCTGACAAACAAATCCGTATCCCAGCGCTCCGCCATCCGGCAGCGTTCGTCCAGCGACAGGTAGCGGTCGCCTTCACGGGTCAGACGGACCTGCACCCCCTGTCGGCGCAGGATATCGCGGACCTTGCGCGCCAGGTAGAGCGTGACGCGTTTTTCCTCGACCTGGCGGCGGGAAATAGCGCCTTTGTCGTTGCCACCGTGCCCGGCGTCCAGCACGATCACCCGGCGCCCGGCCGCTATCAGGCCGCGATGCGGGAAGATCAGCGGCAGCAGGGTTTTTTCCGCGTCCCGCGCGGAGACGGCCCATTCCCCCCTATAGCGGGTGACCGGCTGATTAAGCCAGATGACAATGCCGTTGTAGGTGGCGCGCCGGCTGTCGCCCTCCAGCCCCAGGGAGTGAAAGCGGCAGGCCAGGTGGACGGTTTTGCCGCGGATTTGCAAGTCCTTGAAACCGTGCGCGCGCGCGAACTTGCGCAGCGGAATCCAGGCCGCCGGCGCGGCGGCGGCGGGACTGCCGGCCAGGCATAAGCCCGCCAGGATGATGGCGGCCAGGCAGGGGCTGGTACAATATCGCGTAAGTTTCAAAACAGTTGCGCCATGCCTTTCCGGATAAGCCAATTCCGCAATCCGCGGGTGTTGAATTCCGCGTCAGCGGATTGACACTAATATTCGGATAGTATAAACTATGCGGTTAAGAAAAAAAAGGAGTTTTTATCATGGCAGAAATCAGCGATGTCAATATACCCAAGCGGGCGCGCGAATTGTTTGTCAAGGGCCAAACGGCGATGGAACGCAATAACCTGGTGTACGCCATTGAAATGTTCTTTGCCGCCGTGCAGATCGAACCGCGTTTTTTGAATGCCCGCAATCATTTGCGCGCTGCCGAGATCAAACAGTTTAACGACCGCGGCGGCGGCCCGGTCCGGCATGCCATGGCCTTGCTGGCCGGTCTCCCGCAACTGGCTGTCGCTACTCTGCGTTTGCAGATGAAGCAGGGCGAGCAAGCCTTGCAGGCGGCGGAAAACTTGATGCGGCTGGACCCCCTGCACCCGGTTTTCCTGCGCACGCTGGAACGGGCGGCGGTGGCCGCGGGCAGGCCCGAAGTGGCCATCCAGACGCTGACGGCGGCCCGCGAATATGCGCCGGAAGATGTAGGTTTGATCGTGCGATTGGGCCGGTTGCTGGCGGAAAACAATCAACTGGCCGATGCCAAGGAATGCATGGAAAAAGCCGCCGCCATGCTGCCGAACGACGCGCGGGTCATCAACGCCCTGAAAGATGTCATGGCGCGCGAAACCATGGCCAAGGGCGGATGGAATGCCGCGCGGGATGGCGGATCCTACCGGGACGTTATCAAGGACACGCGCGAAGCCGCCATTCTGGAGCAGGGTTCCCGCGCCGTACAGGATGCTCAGAGCTTGGAATTGCTGCTGCAGGATATGCTGGAAAAGGTCAAGCACAATCCCGACAATGTCAATTTCCGGCGCCAATTGGCCACCTTGTATGTCAAGAGCAGCCGGTTTGACGATGCCATCCGGACGTTGGAAGAGGCCCGCCGCGGCAGCGCCGGAGATCCCCAGATTGACCAGGCCCTGGCGCAGGTGCGCCTGCAGCAGTTTGATTACGAAATTGCGCAAGCCCGGGAAAACGGCGACAAGGACGGCGTGGCCGCGCGCCAGGCCGCGCGGGCGGACTTCCTCTTCAAGGATGTCAAGTCGCGGGTGGAGCGTTATCCCAATGATTGGGCATTGCGGTTCGAGTTCGGCAACCTGTTGCTCGAAGGCGGACAGTTGAACGAGGCCATTCAGCAGTTTCAGCTCGCGCAGCGCAATCCCCAGTTCCGCCTTCGCGCCCTGTTTAATATGGCGCTGTGCTTCAAGCAGAAAGGCCAGTTGGACCTGGCCAGCGAACAGTTTGAAAAAGTTGCGGCGGAGTTGACGGAGATGGACGAGTTCAAGAAGGATGTTTACTACCAGATGGGCGAAATCCTGGAACAGCAGGGGAAAAAGCAGGAAGCGGTGCAGCGCTTTTACAAGGAAATCTACCAGGCTGACATATCTTACCGCGACATCTCCGCCAAAATGGAACAGGCCCCCGCCGGCTGATATTCCCGCCAATGCGCCGGTCTGCCGCCGCCGATCCGCCGCGGGGCGGCTTTGTTCGCGGGCTTGCAGGGCATCCCCGGCGGACGGCGGCAACGAGAAAGCGCTCAATGCTGAACCATCTGAACAAACCGGCGCTGGGATTGGTCGCGCTGATCGCCGGCGTGGCTTTGTTCAGCACGGTGGAAGTTTTATCCAAGCTGATCGGCGCGCGGGTATCGCCCGGGCTGCTCGTTTTCCTGCGTTTTTTCATCACCGGCCTGGTCCTGCTGGCGCTGGTGGGGCGGGATTTGCCGCGCCGCCTGGCGGCCTTGGGGCGCCGGGATTACGCCTTGTTTGCCTTCAACGGCTTTGTCAGCATTGCGCTGGCGATTTCGCTCTTTCACCTGGCCTTGCTGGTGTTTGAAAAGGCGGCTTCCTGCGCGGTGGTCTTCAGCGCCAATCCCATTTTTGTCATGCTGCTGGCCCGTTTTATCAACCGCGAACCGCTGAGCTGGCCCAAGGCGGCCGCCGTCCTGAGCGGCGCGGTTGGCGTGGCGTTTTTCGCCTGGGAATCGGGTGCTTTCACCCTGCAGTCGCTGCAGGCGCTGGGATTGATTGCCGTCTCCGCCCTGCTGTTTTCGGCCGGCATCTGCATTTCCCGCCGGGTCATCCACCGCTACGGCGTGTTCATTCTCATGGGGTTCACGACGTTGTTTGGCAGCCTGATGGTGCTGCCCTGGGCGGTGTGGAGCTTGTGGCGTACCGGGCCGGCGGGATTGCTTTCCGCCTGGCCGCTGGTGCTGGCGCTGGTATTGCCCGGCACCACGCTGGCCTATGGCCTGTATTATTACGGGCTGCACCATTGCACGGCGTTTCAGGCCTCCATGCCGTTTTTCCTGAAACCCGTGCTGGCTTCGCTGCTGGCGATGGTCTGGCTGGGCGAGGAACTGAACCTGTTCATGGTGCTCGGCAGCCTCTGCATCCTCTCCGGCCTGGTGATTACCGTGGTCTTCGGCCGGCGCTCCGGCGCTTGATCCGTGTGCGTCCGGAAAGTTTTAGCCAAAACCCGCGCAAAATTCGGCCTGCAATAATCGCTGGCTAAACTCCTGTGCAATCTGAACTGGGGGCCTGTCTGTTTTCTCAAGGCAAGCTCAGGCATGCTGTCGGGGGCCGCCTGAAAAGAGCGGTTGGACTGCCGGATACCGGCTCGAAACAATATAAAATCCCGTCACCGATTCAGGTGCAACGATAAGCCGTTGGGCATGGCGCCGCCGTTTTAATCGCGGGAATTGCCAATAATCTGCTTGCAAACAACCGCGATTAATCGCAGAATTCCCCGCTTGCTTACAGGCGCATGCGGGCGGCTTGCGCCCGCATTTTGGGGAGGAAGTGCGATGAAACCCGAGGTTTTGGAACGCTGGACGCTGGATAAGGCGGTGGAGCTTTACGGGGTCAAGAACTGGGGCACCGGTTATTTTGACATTTCAGAAAACGGCGAAATGATCGTGCGGCCGGACGGGCCGGCTGGCCGGGTCAGCATCAACATGATGGAGCTGATCGCCGGCCTCAAGGCGCGGGGGCTGAACATGCCGGTGCTGCTGCGGTTTGCGGACATCCTTTCGGCCCGCATCAAGCAGTTGTACGACGCTTTCGATACGGCGATCCGCGATTACAAATACGGCGGCATTTACCGCGGGGTATATCCCATCAAGGTTAACCAGCAGAAACAGGTGGTGGCGGAAATTGTGGAATTCGGCAGTCCCTACCATCATGGTTTGGAAGCCGGCAGCAAGGCGGAACTGATGGCGGCGCTGGCCTACATCGAAGATCCCGAGGCGTTGATTGTCTGCAACGGCTACAAGGACGAGGAGTTCATCGATCTCGCCTTGTATGCCAAGAAAATGGGGCTGCAATCCATCCTGGTGATTGATTCTTACGGCGAGTTGGAATTGATCCTGGAGCGCGCGCAGCGCATGGGTGTGCGGCCCAGCCTGGGTGTACGGGTGAAATTGTCCAGCCGCGCCGGCGGTCATTGGGATGGTTCGGGCGGGGATCGGAGCATGTTCGGCTTGAATACGGCGCAGTTGATCGAGTTGATTGACAACCTGCGCGCGCGCGGCATGCTGGATTGCCTGCGGATGCTGCATTCGCATCTCGGCTCGCAGGTTTCCAATATCCGCAATATCCGCGCCGCGCTGCGCGAGGCCTGCCGGGTTTACACCGAAATGGCGCGCGAAGGCGCCGCCATGGGCATCATCAATATCGGGGGCGGTCTGGCGGTGGATTATGACGGGTCCCACACCAACTTTGCCAGCAGCCGCAATTACACCGAGCAGGAATACGCGGCGGATGTGGTGGAAGCCGTCATGAGCGCCTGCGATGAAGCCGAATTGACGCATCCGATGATCGTCAGCGAATCCGGGCGGGCCATCGTGGCGCACCATTCCGTGCTGGTGTTTAACGTGCTCAACGTCAGCAAGTTCGAGCCGCCGCCGGTGGCCGACCGGCTGCCGGAAGACAGCCATGAAACCCTGGGCAACCTCATGGAGGTGCGCAACGCCATTTCCACCAAAAATCTCCAGGAATGCTATCACGACGCGGTTTACTACCGCGATGAAATCCGCTCGCTTTTCCACCATGGCAACCTGACCCTGCGCGAGCGGGCGCTGGCGGAAAACATTTTCTGGGAAATTGTCTGCCGGATCGCCTCGGAGAACAAGGACCGGAAATATGTGCCGGAGGAATTGCAGGGGCTGGAAGCGGCGATTGCCGATTCGTATTACTGCAATTTCAGCGTGTTTCAATCGCTGCCGGACTCCTGGGCCATCGATCAACTCTTTCCCATCATGCCCATTCACCGTTTGAACGAAATGCCCGCCCGGCATGGCACCATTTCCGACATCACCTGCGATTCCGACGGCAAGATAGACCGGTTCATTGACCTGCATGATGTCAAGTCCACCCTGCCGCTCCATGAATTGCGGCCCGACGAGGAATATTACCTGGGAGCCTTTCTCGTCGGCGCCTACCAGGAAACGCTGGGCGATTTGCACAACCTGCTGGGCGACACGAATGTGCTGCATGTCCGCGCCGGGCCGGACGGCACGATTGAATACACCAACGAAATCGCGGGCGATACGGTGGCGGATGTGCTCTCCTTCGTGGAATACGACCCCCGGGAAATGGTCAACCGCGTGCGCCGCATGGCGGAGCAGGCGGTCCGTCACGGCCGGATTACCGCGGAAGAGCGGCGCGAAATCATGCTGGCCTACGAGGCGGGCATGCGCGGCTACACGTATTTTGAAAAATAACGCCCGCCGGCCAGCGGGGCTGGACTCAGCCATGTTTTCAGGACATTTTCTCGAAAATGGCGTGGACTACGCGCAGGCGGCGGATGCGCCCTACGCCGTTTTGCCCGTGCCTTACGAGCGGTCGGTCAGTTTCGGCCGCGGCACAGGCGCGGCGCCGGCCGCCATCCTCTCCGCCAGCGCCCAATTGGAGCTGTTTGACGAGGAATTGCGGGTGGCGCCGGCCTTGGCGGTGCGCACGCTGCCGGCGCCGGATTGCCGGTCCGGCAATGCCGCGCAAATCCTGGCGCGCATCGGGGCCGCCGCGGCGCCGGAATTGGAAGCCGGCCGGTTCCTGCTGGCGATAGGCGGCGAGCATTCGATTACAGCCCCCCTGGTGGCGGCGGCCGCCCGGGCGCATCCCGGGTTGTCGGTGCTCCACCTGGATGCCCACTTGGATTTGCGCGGCCAGTACCATGGCGATCCGCTGTCGCATGCCTGCGTCATGCGCCGCGTCATGGATTTGCATGTGCCCATCGTGCATGCCGGCATCCGCAGCCTCTGCGAGGAAGAATATAAGCTTGTCAATCGCCGGCATTTGCCGGTATTCTGGTGGCATGACCTGGCGCTGGCCGGCGGCGACGCCTGGATGGACGCCTTGCTGGATCGTCTGGCCGACCCGGTTTATATCTCGCTGGATGTGGATGTGCTTGAGCCGGGTCTGATGCCCGGCACGGGTACGCCGGAGCCGGGCGGGCTGACATGGCTGGCGCTGACGCGCCTGCTGCGCCGGGTGTGCCGGCGGCGCAGCGTGGTGGCGGCGGATCTCGTGGAAACCGCCCCGGTGCCGGGCCAGCAGGTATCTGAATACACCGCTGCCCGCCTGGCGGCAAAGTTGCTGGCGTATCACAAGTGCGAGGGGCGGAAGCTCCGGCCGGCTTGAGTTATAACGCCCGCCTGCGGATTTTGGATTGAAATTATGGCGGCATGTAAAAAGCCAGTTCGCAGATGCTTGGCCGGCGCCGCCCTGTGCAGCCTGGCGTTGTTGGCCGGGTGCGCCCCGGTGCTGCGCGAAGACCGGGGTTTGCGCGTGCTGGGCGATTATGCCCCGGGTTCGGATACCCGGGAGGTGGTGATCACCACCCGCGACCCGGCGCGGATTACGGAAATCGCCCGCGGCGATGAAGAATGGGATGTGCGCCGGGCCGCCGTACGCAAACTTGCCGACCAGATCACCCTCTTTTCCATTGCGCGGTCCGATCCGGTCACCGAGGTGCGCGTGGCCGCCGTGGAGCAGTTGACGGATGCGCGCGCTTTGCGGATGGTGGCGATGGATAACACCGATCCGCTGGCCCGCTTGGCGGCGGTGGAAAAAACAGATAACCAGGCGGTCCTGGCGGAAATCGCGGCCGCCAATACCGACCGCATGGTCCGGCGCGCCGCGATCGAGCGCATCCACATCGAGGAGCTCTTGCGCGACGCCGCTCTGCGCAATGACGATGCCTTCATCCGGGCCGCAGCGGCGGCGCGCCTGAACCGCCAGGACTACCTGCTGCAGGTGTTCCGCGAAAGCGACGATCCGTTGATGCGGCGCACGGCTTTGCGCGGCATCAAAGACCAGCGTCTGCTGGCAGAAGTTGCGGCCAATCCCGGCGACCGGGATGTGCGCAAGATGGCCGTGGAACTGATTTCCGACCAGGCGGTCCTGGGCGGCATTGCGGCCCGCGAGACGGACGATGTCATCCGCTGCCTGGCAGTGCGCAAATTGACCGACCAACGCGCGTTGTTGCGCCTGGCGCGGTCGGATCGCGCGCCGATGGTGCGCGAAGCGGCGGTGGAGCGCATTACCGATCAGGCCGCCCTGGCCCAGTTGGTGCGGCAGGATACCGAGCCGCGCGTGCGGCGGGCCGCCGTCGCCCGCCTCCAGGGCCATACGCTGGAGCGCGTCGCGCTGCAGGATGCCGATCCGGAAGTGCGCCGGCTGGCCGTCAGCCAGATCGATCCGCTGGCGGACGCCGGCGCGTTGGGGCAGGCCGCCACCCGGGATGCCGATCCCGCGGTGCGGCAAGCGGCGGTGGAAAAGCTGAAAGACCAGCCCTTGCTGGCCGGGATTGCCCGGTCGGATACCGAGCCCGCCGTGCGCCAGGCGGCGCTGCGGCGGATCACCGATCAGGCAGTGGTGGAAGCCGCCGCGCTCCGCGATCCGGACCCCGCGGTGCGCGCCGCGGCCGTGGAGCGCCTGGTTGATCAACGGGTGCTGCAGACCGTGGCCCAGCAGGATGTGCATCGCGATGTGCGCGTGCTGGCGGCGGGGCGGATCACCGACCAGTCTCTGCTGGCGGCCTTGTCGCGCTCCGATAATCAACATGTCCGTCTGTCGGCCGTTTCCCGCTTGAACGATCAGGCGGTGCTGGCGGATATCGCCCGCAACGATCCGCTGGCGGATGTCCGGCGCGCAGCCGTAATGCGGACGCACAATCCGGAGGTCGTGGCCGAGGCGGCCGCATCGGATACGGACGCCATGGTGCGCGAAGCGGCCTTGCGCCTGCTGACGGACCAGGCGCTGCTGGCGCGCATTCGCGATCACGATCCCATCCGGGAGGTGCGGGCCGCCGCTGCCCTGCGCCTGCAGGAATTGAAGGACAGCGGTGTCGAACAATGAAAACCATGCCGCCCAATCAAAGCGCCGGACGGACCGGCCAGAACGTGAGCCTGGATTTGGCCGCGATCAAGCGCATTCTTCCGCATCGCTATCCGATGCTCATGCTGGATTACGCGCAATGGCTGCCGGCGGAGCAATGCGGCGCAGCCTGGAAATGCGTCGCGGCCGACGAGCCGTTTTTCCCCGGCCATTTTCCGGGCCGCCCGGTCATGCCAGGGGTGCTGATCCTGGAAGCCATGCTGCAGAATGCCGGGATCGTGCTGCACCACCTGGCGGCGCCGGGCAACGGCGATCCGATGGTCACCGCCATGCGTAAAATCAAGTTCCGGCGCCCGGTGATACCCGGCGATCTGCTGCAATTGCGCGCCCGGCTGCAATCCTTGCGTCCGCGCACGGCGGTGCTGGCGGCTTCCGCCATGGTGCGCGATCAAATCGCCTGCCAGGCGGAAATCACCATCAGCCGTTGCCCCGCGATGCCCCCCCCGCCGCCGCCCATGCCGTTGCCGGAAACCGCCGGCGAACCGCTGCTGACCGCCGATAAAATCCTGGCAATCATCCCCCACCGCCATCCCATGCTCATGGTAGACGCCATCCTTAAAATTGAAGGCGACACGCTGACGGCTGTAAAAAATGTTTCCGGCAACGAGCCTTTTTTCCGGGGGCATTTCCCCGGCCCGCTGGTCATGCCCGGATCGCTCCTCCTGGAAACGATGGCCCAGGCGGGCGCGGTGTATATCCTGCAGCAGCCGGCGCATCGCGGCAAACTGATCTATTTCATGGGCGTGGACCGCGTGCGGTTCCGGCGTCCCGTTCAGCCGGGTTGCCAGTTGCTGATCACCGCGCAACTCCTGTCGTTGCGCAGCCGCGCCGGCCGCGCACGCGGCGCCATCCGTGTGAACGGCGCCCTGGCGGTGGACGCTGAACTCAGTTTTGCGATGGTGGAGGCCGGCTAACGCCAGGACCGAAAACGTGAATAGTGTTCAATCTCAAGCCGCCCTGGCCGGGGCAGGGCGGATCGGCCCTGCCGCTCTCCGGAGCGGTAACGCCGGCCGGCGGCGCGCGCTCCTGCTGTCGCTGCTGCTGGCGGGCGGGCCGCTCCGCGCGGCGGAAGATGCGCCGCCGCTCTCCGCTGCGGAGATCATGGAGCGGGTGCGCGCCAATCTTCCGGAGATGCCGGTGATGATGCGCGGTCAATTGCGGAGCGGGCCGCTGCAAGGCGGCTTCGACCATAAATATTACGTGGAAATCCGTTGGGATTTCGGTCGGCGGCCCATGACGGCCGACTATGTTCTGCGCGACCGGTTTGGCGGCCCGTTGGAGCAGTTGTTCGTCTTGCGGCACGGCCCGGCGGATGTGGATGTGCGTTATACCAGGGGGGAGCAGGCGGTGTCCGGCGCACTGCCGCCGGCGCATGAAAACATCCAGGCCACGGATGTCACCTGGGGCGATTTGATGCTGTCGTTCTTATGGTGGCCCGCGACGCGCCTGGTCGGCCGCGATACGTTCCGCGGCCGCGATTGCCTGGTGGTGGAATTGGCGCCCCCGGGAACGGCGCCGGCCGCGCCGGACGTTGCCGCTGCCGCCCTGCCGGAAACGCGCCGGTTGTGGGTGGATGAAAAAATGTTTGTCTTTTTGCAGATGGAAGTCTGGCTCTCAGGCCAGCCGGCGCGGCGGCTGATGGTTCGCAGTTTCAAAAAAATCAACGACCAGTGGATGATCAAGGATCTGGAAATGCGCGCGGTGGGATTGTCCCATCGTACCTTGCTGCAGATCGAGGATATGACCACTCCGGAGACGCCCGGGGCAGCGGCGGCGGGGGAGCAGGTCCCGCCCTTACCGCCGGTTGAACGCTGAGGCCGGCCGCGCGCCGCTGCGCCTCATGCGACCACCGTCATCAGCACGGAACGCCGGCGCGGCCCGTCAAACTCACAGAAGTAGTTGCGTGGCACATCCGCCGCGTCACTCCACCAGCCGCCGGGCTTCCCCGTTGGCGTTGCCGGTTAATCCGGCGACCAGGTTGTTGACCAACTCGTCTTTGCGCTGGAGGCGCTGGTCGGCTGTCATTCCGGTCAAGTCCAGGTAGCCGGCGGCAGCGTGGCTGTGGCCGCCGCAGGATCCGGCGTAGCGCCGGGTGATTTTGCGCAAGTACCGGGCGCAATCCGCGCCGGTTTCGCTCCGGATGGAAATGAGCAGACGGTCGCCCATGCCGGCGGTGCAGAAAGCCCAGGTAATCCGTTCAATCCGCAGCAGCAAATCGGCCAGTTCGGCCACGATTTCCGGTTGGGGCGTTTCCGGCAGGTGGGACCAGGCTACGCGGCGGTAAGTCCGCGCCTGGCGCATGCCCTCGGTCAGGAAAGCGTAGTATTCGCGGGGCAGCGGGGCTGTGCGGATGCGGCCCAGCAGCCGCAGGTTGGCTCCCGCCAGCAGCGCCATGTACGCGGTTATGTCGCGCGCCGTGGCGCCATGGGTGAATTCAATGGTCTCCACGGCAATGGCGTAGGCCATGATGGTCGCCAGCCAGGGCGGCGGGACGATTTGCGCCGCTGCCAGGAGTTCGTACAGGCGGGTGGCCGTGGCGCCCAGGTTCGGCTGGATGTCTAAAAACAAGCCGCCAGGCGGCCCCGCCTGGCGCGCCGTCAAGCGGGTCGGCCGTTGATGATGGTCAAACACGGCTACCGGCCGGAAGCCGGCGGGGCGCGTAACGTTGCCGCTCCAGGGCAACACGTCAACGAAAATCGCGGGTTGGGACCGGCCGGCGGGCGCGGCTTTTTTAACGGCGCCGGTACGGTAGCGGAAATGGCGCAGTAGTTCCCGGTTTTCCGGCCGCGAAACATCGCCGTGATAGACAATCCGGCCCTTGATCCGCCAGCGCTGCCGCAACAGCAGTTGCATGGCGGCGGCGGAAGCCAGGGCGTCGGGGTCGGGATAATCATGGGTAACGATCCAGACCTGTCCGCGGGCGGGCAGGGCGGCTTGCAGGCGCGCCAGGCATTCAACATCCGCATTCATTTCAACAGCAGGCCGATCGCCACGCCGACGGCGATGAAGCCCAGGAAAACAATGGACTTGATCGCCGTGACGGTGGTGAAAACCAGGTGCACGGAAATGTCCGCCCCCTTGGTGTTGAAAACCAGCACCAGGGCGGTCAGCAGCAATATCGCCAAGGCGGCCATCATTTTTTTAGGCATGGATGCTCCTTGTCTTTTTAAACAGGATAATCATAACATTTACCCGGCGCCAGGCAATGCAAATCCGCGGCATGCCAACCTGCGGCCCAGGGCTGCCTCATTATCAGCGGCAGCTCCCGCGCCAAGTTGCACGCCGTTCCCGAGGTAGGGCGCGCAGTCCCTTGCGCGCCGTTCCGGATTGGAGGCGGCCAAGGGACCCAGGCTTTGCCAAGGCTACGCCGGGCAAGCTGGCCGCCCTACCGAAGGATGAAGACGGATTCCAAAGGTAGGGCGCGGTCTCCGCACCGCGCCGTCTTTTCCGAGAATGACGCAGCCGCGGCCATCGTCCGGGGGGCGGGATAAAAAATGTTTCCATTTGACGCTGCTCAGTGTATCCTGTGACGCTCAGTTTTTAAAAGCATGGCAGGAGAGAGCGATATGGAAATGTTGAAAAAATCCGGCGCGTCCCGGCCCAAGGGCCCGGTGGTGCTGGCGATCATGGACGGCGTGGGCATCGGCAAATATCCCGAGGGCGACGCCGTGCGCACGGCCTTGACCCCGCAACTGGATTGGCTGGCGCAGCACGCTCTCACCAGCCGGTTGAAGGCCCATGGGCGCGCGGTCGGCTTGCCCTCCGATGCCGACATGGGCAACAGCGAAGTCGGCCATAACGCCATCGGATGCGGCCGGGTGTTCGACCAGGGCGCGATGCTGGTGAATGCCGCCATTGAATCGGGCAGCTTGTTCCGCGGGGCGGTCTGGCGCGGTTTGATTGAAAACTGCCTGGCCCGCCAGTCCACCCTGCATTTCATCGGGTTGTTTTCCGACGGCAATGTTCACAGCCATCTCGATCATTTGCGCGCCATGCTGCGCCAGGCCAAAAAGGAGGGCGTGCGCCGCGCGCGGGTGCATATCCTGCTGGACGGACGCGATGTGGGCGAGACTTCCGCCCTGGATTATGTTGATCCGTTCGAGCAATTCCTGGCGGAACTTAACGCCGACCGGACGGTGGACTACCGCATCGCCTCCGGCGGCGGGCGCATGCGGATCACCATGGACCGCTACAATGCCGACTGGGGCATGGTCCGGTTGGGGTGGGCAACCCATGTGCATGCCAGCGGCCCGCAGTTTCCTTCGGCGCGCGCGGCGATCAAGGCTCACCGCCAGGCCCAGCCCGGGGTCATCGACCAGGATTTGCCGCCGTTTGTCATCGCCGAAAACGGCCGGCCGGTGGGGCCGATCGAAGATGGCGACAGCGTGATCTTCTTCAATTTCCGGGGCGACCGCGGGATTGAAATCAGCCGTACTTTTGAGGAGGATGATTTTGCCGAGTTCGACCGCGGCCGCCGGCCCCGGGTGCAATATGCCGGCATGATGCAGTATGACGGCGACCTGCAAATTCCCAAGTCCTACCTGGTCAGCCCGCCGGCGCTCAGCCGCACGATGGGCGAGTTGCTCTGCCATGCCGGCATCCGCCAACTGGCGATCAGCGAAACCCAGAAGTTCGGGCATGTGACTTATTTCTTCAACGGCAACCGGTCGGGTAAATTTGACGAGCGCCTGGAAGAATACGTGGAAATTCCCTCCGACCGCATTCCCTTTGAGCAGCGGCCCTGGATGAAAGCCGCTGAGATTACCGACCGTGTGGCGGCGGAAATCACCGCCAACCAATATCCGTTCATCAGGTTGAATTATCCCAACGGCGACATGGTGGGCCATACCGGCGTTTATCAGGCCGCGCAGATTGCGGTGGAAACCGTGGATCTGTGTTTAGCCCGGTTGCTCTCGGCCGTGCGCGCGGCGGGCGGCATCCTGGTGGTCTCCGCCGATCATGGCAATGCCGACGACATGTACGAACATGACAAAAATGGCGCGGTGTCCGTCAACCCGGAGACGGGGCGCCCCAGGGCCAAGACCAGCCATTCGCTCAACCCCGTGCCGGTGCATATCTTTGATCCCGCCCCGGGCAGCCCCTGGCGGCTGGCGGAAAACAGCGGACAGGGGATCAGCAGCCTGGCGGCCACCTGCCTGGCCCTGCTGGGATTCGTGCCGCCCGCGGATTACGATCCGCCGCTGGTGCGCCTGTAACAAGGTATCCGGGGCACGCTGGCGGCAATGCGCGCCCGGCCGTTGGATTGTGGGCGCAAGCTCACGTTAGACGAGGAATTGTGTAATGCCCGAAGAACCGTTTGGGTTGGTTTTGCATGGGATGATAGACGACATCCGGCGCGCTTACGACAAATGGGAGCGCCAGCCGGTGGATTTGGACCTTTCCGGCGCGCCGCCAGACCCGGCGGCGCCCTGCCAGACCACTATCGCCCGCGAGCAGTCGATCAGCGGACCAGGCACGTTTTTCGGCAAGGAACAGCGGACCCTGGTGTTTGCGCCGTCTTCCCGTCCGGGATGGTGGTTTGAGCGGCGCGACCTCCCAGGCTCGCTGCCGATCCGGGTGTCCGTGCGCAATGTCTGGACCACCGCCCGCAATATCGTGCTGCGCAGCGGCTCGCCGCACAATTACATGCGCATGGTGGAACATATCATTGCGCTGCGCGTGGGCATGCAGATTGACAACCTGGTGATCCGCGTGGATTCGGGCGATCCGCCCCTGTTCGACCGCGGCAGCCTGGACCTGGTCGAAGCCCTGGAAGCGGTCGGCACGGTTGCGTCCACCGTGCCGGCGGTCTGGTGGACGCCGGCGGAGCCGGTCACCGTCGGCGGCGCCAACGGCAGTTTCCTGACCTTGTTGCCGGCCTCCGCCCCCGAGTTGTGCGTGGATTGCGCGACGGATTTTCCCAACGCCATCGGCCGGCAGCGGCTGCGCTTCACCTTGAACCGGCAGGTTTTCCGGCAGGGTGCGCCGGCGCGCACCAACACCACCGCCGGTATGAAGTTATATTGCCACACCATCGGCAAACTGTTCGCCGACATCCGCAACCTGGGCTACACGGACAGCAACATCCTGATTGCCGGTAAGCGCCGGTATTTGAACGAGCCGCAACTGCTGCATGCAGGCAAATCGCTGGAAGCGGTCTGGCATCGCGCCATGCTGGATTTGCTGGCCGCCCTGGCGTTGATTGAGGACGGCCGCCTGGCCGCCCGGGTCATTTCCTACAAGTCCGGCCATGCCCTGGATGTCGAGATGGTGCGGATTCTCTACAAGTACAACCTGCTGCGGCCGCTGGCGGTCATTTAATGTTGTAGCGGCCGAACTGTGTTCGGCATTCCGCCTGGTCATGGCAAGGCGCATTTGTATGCGGCATTTGCCAGCCGCGGCCGGATTTGTGAGAACCTTTGGCGGCGTTCCGGATTATTCCGGCAATGGCGCGGCAATCTCGAATTTTTCCGCGAACCGCAGCCAGACGGCCGCGCGCTGCCAGCGCCGCACCAGCGCGGCAATTTCCGGCGCCGGTGTCTGCTTAGGGTGATTGGCGCACCAGGCGAGCACATCGTTGTCCAATAACAGGTATGGCTCCAGGTCGAATTCCTGCGCCAATTCCGCGCGCCATTGCTGCATGGTTTTCAACCGGATTTTATAATTCGGGGCCGGCCGCGGCCGGCGTACCCGCGCCGGATGCTGTTCTTCCCGCGCCTGCTGGCCGGCGTGCCAGGCCGCCAGCAGCTTGTCCAGGTTGTGGGATTGCCGCAGGGCGGGATGGACGCCGCGCAGTTCGCGCAGATCCTTCAGGGTGAGTTGGCTGCGCGCCGCCAGGTCCAGCAGGATTTCGTTGCGCATGATGAAATGCAGCGGCCGGTTGGCCTGGCGCGCCAGCGTGTCGCGGAATTCCGTCAGGGCGCCCAGGACCGCCAGTTGCCGGGGCGTCAGCAGGGAGCTGCGTTTCATGCGGTGATGCAACGGCGATTCGGGAGCCCGCATTTCCTGGCGTTCGGCGAAATCGAATTCCTCCTCCGCCCAGGCGGCGCGGCCCAGTTCGGCCAGGCGCTCCGACAAGCGATCGCGCAAGGCGTGCAGGTGCGCCGTGTCGCCGACGGCGTAGGCCAGGGCTTCCGCGGGAATGGGCCGTTTCATCCAGTTCATGGTCTGGAAGCGTTTGTTGGTGGCAACGTCAAAATATTCCGCGAGCAAATTGCCCAGGCCGAATTTGCGGTGGCCGCATAATTGCGCGGCGATTTTAGTGTCGAACACCCCGTGCAGTTTCCAGCCGTAAACGTGGTGCGCCGCCCGGCGGTCGAAATCCGCGTCATGCAGGATCGTCTGGCGCGCCGGGTCGCTGAAGATTACGCCCAGCGGCTGCAAATCAATCCCGGACAGCGGGTCGATGATATAATGCCGGTTGTCCGGGGTGGATAGTTGAATCAAGGCGATGTGCAATCCGTAGAGATGGCAATGGTTCTCCATCTCCATGTCCAGCGCCAGGGATGGCGCGGCTTCCAGCACGGGCAGCGCCAGGCGCAATTGCGCGGGGGACTGGATCAGTTCGTAGAAGGTGGCCGGCACAGTTATTTCCGTTCCAGCAGGAGGTATGCCGCCCACAGGGCAATCGCCAGCACCACGGGAATTACCAGTAAAATCAGATTGTTGTTGAACATCCAGCGCCTCCAAACCGGCCGGCCCGGCCCGCCGGGATTGCTTCAGGGATATAAGTGAACTTATACTAGCCGGTAACAGAGTCATCCGTCAAGTATAATGCCGGCCTCCCTGACGCAGCCGTGCCATGACCCCGCAAATCTTGACAATTCCGGCAGGTAGCCGTAGCATGCATAAACCTGCCGGAAACCATGAGGCAATGATGAATTTTAAATTCCCCGGATTGTCAATCGGTTGGCGGGCCGGCCTGGCCTGTTGGCTGGCTATGGCCGCCAGCTTGGGCGCGCCAGTCCCGGCAAACGCCGCCGCGACGGAGATTACGCCGGAACAGATGAATGCGGCCATGGGCCTGCCGCTCTGGTCGGGCGGAGATTTGTGGACGCAATCCGCGGCGGATGCCGCCGCCCGCCTGCAGGCCCGCCTGGAATCGGACACCGTCGCGGAATCTGTGTACCGAGTGGCGGCTGCCGAAGTGTTCGGCCTGCCGCCCGAGAACATGAAAATCACGGGCAAAAACGGCCCGGTAACGGACGTGCTGGTCATGTTTGCCAACAAGGGCGATACGCTGGGTGTCGCCCCCGACCAGCGCGCGGCCGCCAATCCGCGCGAATATCGCCAAGCCCTGGCGGCATTTCGGGAAAAGGAGTTGCAGCTTGCCAGGACTATCCGCAGGCAAAGTGATCACCTGGAGCAAACCTTGACCGCCCTTTTGGTGCCATATCGCAAAATGCGTTTCGGCGAAGGATACAAAACCGCGGAACTGGTCAAGGCCTGGCAATGGGCCGGGCATGTTTTCCTGCTGTCCGAGCAGAAGGATGCTTCGCTGTCAATGCGCATTGTTCCGGCGGCAGTGGCCGCCAACCGCGGCAAGGCGCAGCGGGTGTCCGATGCGGATTTGCAAGCCGAATTGCAGACGCGGATTCTGCGCCGCGAGAATGGCGACGTGGTGATTACCGGCATTCCCATGATCAATCAGGGCGATAAGGGCTATTGCGTGCCCACCACGTGGGCGCGTTACCTGCGCTACATGGGCATCCCGGCCGATGAATACATGCTGGCCAACGCCGCCGGCACAGTCAAAGGCGGCGGCACGCGCCCATCCCAGATGCTGGCGGCGGTCAGTCAATTGGTGAAGCAGAACCGCCGGAGCATTAAAACGCTGACCGGCAGGCTTACCGTGGATCAAGTCGCGCGGTGCATCGACAAGGGCTTGCCGTTGATGTGGCGCATGTATGCCGTCGGACCGTTTACAGGCTACGGGTATCCCCCCGAACGCATGGCGGAGCTGACGCCGGCCGCTTGGAGCGCGTCCCTGGACGTGGCGCGGCGCGCCGCGAAAAGTATGAAAGTGGATACGACCCAGGGGCACACCAGCATGATCATCGGTTACAACGCCCAGACCGGCGAAATCGCCACCTCCGATTCATGGGGGGTGCGCCATGCCGAAAAGTGGTACACGATTGAAGCCGCCCAGGCCGTTTCCCAGAATGAGCTGTACGTGATTTCCTGGTAAGCGGAGTTTGGCCCGTCCGCCCGGGACCAGATTTGTGTCATTCCCGGGCAAGACGGCGCGGTGCGGCTGCCCCTGCATAGCTTCAGTGTAGGCCCGCAGGGAGATCGCGCCCTACCTCCGGAATCCGCGTTCATAATTCGGTAGGGCGGCCAGCTTGCCCGGCGTAGCCTTGGCAAAGCCTTGACGTTCTCCCTAAAAACTGGACCGTATTGAAAGAGAGTCCTCAATTGGGTAGAGTAGCCCGAGGAGGACAAAGATGCGAGGAAAACAGTTCAGTGAGGAACAGATTATCGGGGTGCTGAAGGAGGCGGAAGCCGGGATGCCGATGCCGGAGGTGTTGCGTAAACACGGCATTGCGCAAGGCACATTTTACCGCTGGAAGGCGAAGTATGGCGGGATGGAGATCAGCGAGGCCAAGCGGCTCAAAGGCCTGGAAGAAGAGAACCGGCGGCTGAAGCGGCTGGTAGCCGACCGAGGCGCTGGACATCCAGATGCTGAAGGATGTCGTCTCAAAAAAATGGTAACGCCCACGGCACGGCGGGGCGCGCGCACTACCTGGTCGAGTCCTACCAGGTCAGCGCGCGGCGTAGCTGTGGGTTGATGTAGATCGCTGCAGTAGTTTCTACTACAAGGGCAGGCGGACCAACGGACGAGCCATTGCGGGCGGCGATCCGAGCGGTCGCACAACAGGTCGCTGGGGCGAAAGCCCGCGGGTCGTGGTGCAACTGCGGCGGGAAGGCTGGAAAGACAACCACAAGCGGATCGAGCGGCTGTATCGGGAGGAGGGGATTGCAAGTTCGGCGGCGCAACCGCAAGCGTGTCAGTCACGGTGAGCGCGAGCCGCTGGCAAAGCCAACAGTCAGGAACGAGTTGTGGGCGATGGATTTTGTCAGTGACACGATGACCAACGGACACAAGCTCAAGGTGCTGGCGATCATGGACTGCTTTAACCGGGAGTGCCTGGCGCTCGTGCCGGACACCTCTATCGGAGGCGGTCGGGTAGCCCGTACGCTCGAGGAACTAGGGTGTCAGCGGGGTTACCCCGGCAAATCATGATGGATAATGGACCGGAGTTTACCAGTGCAGCCTTGGATGCCTGGGCATATACACGGGACGTGAAACTGTATTTCATTGAACCAGGGAAGCCCTCCCCAAAATCATCGAAAGTTTCAACGGCCGGTTTCGCGATGAATGCCTCAACGGGAACTATTTCGTCAGTTTGCCGGATGCCAGGAATTATTATCGAGAATTGGCGCTGGGATTTTAATGAGTGCCGCCCCCACAGCGCCCTGGGACACCTGACGCCAATCGAATTTGCGGAAGCTCAGGCGGTTGCGCCTGACCTTCCCCCTTTGACTGATCCATCCGCTAAGAGAGTCCAACAGAGAGCATCATAGCCCCGTTTTTTTGGTTGTCCACCTCTTTGTGCTTCCATACCGGCCCCCTTGAAGAATGGGGGCGGCGCAACCGCCTGAGCTTCCGCAAATTCGATTGGCGTCAGGTGTCCCAGGGCGCTGTGGGGGCGGCACTCATTAAAATCCCAGCGCCAATTCTCGATAATACTCCTGGCATCCGGCAAACTGACGAAATAGTTCCCGTTGAGGCATTCATCGCGAAACCGGCCGTTGAGAGCTTTTTCGATGTATCCATTTTGGGAGGGCTTCCCTGGTTCAATGAAATACAGTTTCACGTCCGTGTATATGCCCAGGCATCCAAGGCTGCGCTTGGTAAACTCCGGTCATTATCCGTCATGATTTGCCGGGAAGTAACCCCGCGACACCCTTCCTCGAGCGGTACGGCTACCGACCGCCTCCGATAGAGGTGTCCGGCACGAGCAGGCCTCCCGGTTAAATAGTCCATGATCGCCAGCACCTTGAGCTTGTGTCCGTTGGTCATCGTGTCACTGACAAAATCCATCGCCCACAACTCGTTCCTGACTGTTGGCTTTGCCAGCGGCTCGCGCTCACCGTGACTGACACGCTTGCGGTTGCGCCGCCGAACTTGCAATCCCTCCTCCCGATACAGCCGCTCGATCCGCTTGTGGTTGTCTTTCCAGCATCCCGCCGCAGTTGCACCACGACCCGCGGGCTGCCCCAGCGGACTGAACAGGATCGGAGTAATTGATGTTTTTCCGGGTTGTTTGAGTCACGCTAAGTGATGGACGTGGGCAAGCGTCCATCAGATAAAGTGCTTCTTTTTGCTCCCCTTGATTTTGAGCATGCGGTAGCCTGCTGCGTCAGCGGCGGGGGCGCTACTCCTTGCAGCGTGCGTGGGCGATTTCGTTTTTATGGCAGCGACGCTTTTAAGACTCGGTCGAGGTCGGCTTGGATTGGTTGAACAGTTCTATATCCATGAATCCGTCTTGCACCTGTTTTTGCGCCTTGACCAGGGCTTCCCGGAAGAATGCCGCGGCGAGCGCCGGGTGACCTTTTTCGTAGACCATTCCCAGCCCGTTAAATCCGTCGGGCACATCGGGTTGCGCGAGCATAAGTTTGTTGAAAATTTCCTCGGCGTCGTTAAGCTTGCCGGCGTCAATCAGATCGAGTCCCTGATTCCACCATTCGATGTCGTCTTCTTCCTCGAGTGGCCGGATTTGCCGGGTATTGTTTTCTGATATTTGCGATATATTCCGCGATATTTATGGGAGCACGCATATGCATAAAGATTACTCAACAGCGGTCATTTTATCAAGTATTTAGAGCGATTTGATGGGAAGATTGCGCAGGCCGCCAAGGCGGAGATGTGCCGGTATTGCGGCGGCAAGCTGCATTGCGGCGATTATGCGCGCAAGCCGCGCGGTGTTGTCGGGTGGGATAAACGCCACAGTTTTAACTGTGCGCGGTGTCGGCGGCGCAAGACGCCGCCCAGCGTGCGTTTTCTTGGGCGGCGGGTTTATGCGGGCGTGGTGGTGGCGCTGGTGAGCGCGCTGATGCATGGTCTGAATGCTGGGCGCGCGCAGGTATTGGTTGAAAAACTGGGCATTGACCGGCGAACATTAAAGCGTTGGCTTGCATGGTGGCGCGCGGTGTTTGTGACGAGCGGGTTTTGGAAGGGCGCTCAGGCAGTTTTATGCCACAGGTTGAGGCTACCCGGATGCCGTTGAGTTTATTGGAGGCGTTTGGCGCGGAGCGGCGCGCGGGATGTTCAAGCTGTTACTTTTTATTGCGCCGATTACCACTGGTTCGTGTGAAATGGCGGTGGTTATGTGATGGTTGTTTCTCCCGCAGAGCATGCCGCTGGAGCTTTGCGCGAGGCGTTCGTTATACCTTGGGCGGCATTGCAACGGAATGGTCGGCGGAGCGGAATGGATTTCGCTTGGCGGCAGACAGGAGGGTGCGCAATGCCAAAACAGGATGCGGATTATAGCGCGGGTGGCGGTGGTTGCGGGGGATGCGCGCGGTGGGCGCATTTCGTTTCAGCGTAATTGGCCCATTGGTAGCGCCGCCGGGGCGGGCGATTTGCGGTGGAGATTGCGCTTCTGGCCGGCAAGCAATGGCGGCATCCGGTGACGGGGCAATGGGTGCGGTTTGGGGTCAGCTACGATTGAGCGGTGGTATTACCGGGCTTTACATGGGGTAAAGACCCGGTCGGCGTGTTGACGCGCAAGGTGCGCAACGATCATGGCGCTACATCGCAGTTTGAGCTTTGAGTTGCGCAATGCAATGGCGTCCAGCACCAACAACACCCGGAGTGGAGTTGCCAACTGCATTACGACAACCTGGCGGTGCGCGTGGCGGAGGATTCGCGACTGGGAGCGTTACCGTCTTATGTGTCGGTGCGCCGTTATATGCGTGCCGCGGGGATGTTCAAGCGCCGCCGTTTGGCGGACGCCGGGATACCGCCACGGGCCGCCGAAGCGCGGTTTGCGGCTTTAGAGGTGCGCTCCTACGAAAGCGAGTACGTCAATGCGCTATGGCATTTGGACTTTCATCAGGGATCAATCCCGGTCTTGACCAAGCCCGGCAGTGGTTGCGGCCGCAATTACTTGGAGTGTTGGACGATCATTCCCGCATGTGCTGCCACTTGCAGTGGTACTGGCGAAAACCGCCGAGAACCTGACGCATGGGTTAAGCCAAGCCATGCAAAAATGCGGTCTGCGAGGCGCTGATGACGGACAACGGCGGCGCTATGACGGCCGACGAAACCACGCAAGGACTCGCGCGTTTAGGTGTTTTACACGAGAAGACGCTGCCCTATAGCGCCTACCAGAACGGCAAACAGGAATCCTTCTGGGGGCAAATAGAAGAGGGCGGTTGCTGCCCATGCTCGGCGGCTGCCCTGGTTGACGCTGGCACAGCTCAACCAGGCGACACAGGCCTGGGTCGAAATGGAATATAACCGCAAGGTGCATTCCGCGACCGCCCGATCGCCGGTTGATCGTTTTGTCAATGTCAAAGACGTGGGCAGGAGAACTTGCCCATCCGCGGAAGTCTTGCGCCAGGCATTCACCGCCGGATGTTCGCGAACGCAACGCTTTAGTGATGCGCGCATTAGCATTGACGGCGTACGCTTCAGTGCGCTTCCCGCTACCGCCATATCAAACGCATCGGCGTGCGATACGCCTGTCATGGGACTTGTCTTATGTTCATCTGGCCGACGCGCGTAGCGATCAAATCTTGACGCGGCTATTTCCGCAAGACAAACACAAAAACGCCGACGGCCACCGCCGCCAAAAGGAAACCATAGGCGACCATCCCGATCAACATCGCCGCCGCCGCGGTCAACCGGCATGGCACTGTTGCGCAAATTCATCGCGGATTATGCCGCCACCCGGGCTGCCGCCAGCTTATCTACCAAAGGATGAACTCAAAATACAGGAGTAATCAAACATCATGAGTAAAAAACTACTTGCGCTATACAGCCTGAAGTACAACCCGTTCTGGGAAATTGCCGACCGCCGCACTATTCAGGACGCCGGCCGTCGAACATTTTTGCTGGCGGATTGAAAATCAGGTCGGCGAAGGCGGCTTCGCGTTGGTTACCGGCTCGCCCGGATCGGCAAAAGCGTGGCGCTGCGCTGTTCTGGCCGACCGGCTGCGCGGCATCCCGGATATCACCGTCGGCATCATCACCCGACCACAAGCATCCGTGGCCGACTTCTACCGCGAAATGGGCGATCTGTTCGCAACTACGCTGACGCCAAGCAACCGTTGGGGCGGCGGCAAGGCGTTGCGTCAAAAATGGCTGACCCATATTGACGCCTCGCTCTACCGCCCCGTCCTCCTCATCGATGAAGCCCAACTCATGACGCCGGGAACACTGGGTGAACTGCGCATGCTGGCAAGCGCCGAACTCGACTCGCGTAGCATCGTCACCGTGGTGCTCGCCGGGGATGAAAGACTGGTTAACAAACTGCGCAGCGACGACCTGTTGCCAATGGCCCCGGCCGTATCCGCTGCCGGCTGCCCTGTGACCCCGCCACCCCTCAACAACTACATGATCACCTCAACCATCAGCTAAAACAGGCCGGCAACACCAGATTGCTTTCAGACCCCGTAATCGCCGCGCTTTGCGAACATGCCGCCGGAAATTACCGGTCTTTAATGAACGCATGGCCAACGACCTCTTGGCCGCCGCATTACAAACGTGAACTCGACAAATTGATGAAAAACTCTTCTTCGATGTGTTCAATATCCGTGCCATATCAACGCAAAAAATCCCAATAAAGCAACAACACTTAAACACGACAAGTAAAGACAGGGGCGCCTACACGTCACGCCCAATTAAAAAGCGAATAGGCTCTCATTAAACAAGCCAGGCCAAACACATATCCATCAATTATCACGACAAATCATCCATCATTTTTTGTGATCGCTCTCCGAACCCGCTTCTGTGCGACCGCTCGGATCGCCGCCCGCAATGGCTCGTCCGTCCTCGCTCTGCCCTTGTAGTAGAAACTACTGCAGCGGATCTGCATCAACCCACAGCTACGCCGCGCTGACCTGGTAGGACTCGACCAGGTAGTGCGCGGCCTTCGTGCCGTGGGCGTTACCATTTTTTGAGACGACATCCTTCAGCATCTGGATGTCCAGCGCCTGGTCGGCTACCAGCCGCGCCAGCCGCCGGTTCTCTTCTTCCAGGCCTTTGAGCCGCTTGGCCTCGCTGATCTCCATCCCGCCATACTTCGCCTTCCAGCGGTAAAATGTGCCTTGCGCAATGCCGTGTTTACGCAACACCTCCGGCATCGGCATCCCGGCTTCCGCCTCCTTCAGCACCCCGATAATCTGTTCCTCACTGAACTGTTTTCCTCGCATCTTTGTCCTCCTCGGGCTACTCTACCCAATTGAGGACTCTCTTTCAATACGGTCCAGTTTTTAGGGAGAACGTCAGCCTGGGTCCCTTGGCCGCCTCCGATCCGGAACGGCGCGCAAGGGACTGCGCGCCCTACCTCTGGAACAGCACGCAAAGCGCGGGGCGCGCTGGCGGCACTGCGCGCCCTGCCTCTGGAACAGCATGCAAGGCACGGGGCGCGCTGGCGGCGCTGCGCGCCCTGCCTCCGGCACGGCGCGCAAGGCATGGAAGCGAGCCGCGGAGTATGACGCCGCCGTGTCCCCCGGGCATCGCTCCCGGCAAATTTCTGCTTGTAAACACCGGGTGTTTGGTATACCGTAACCCCCAGTTTTGACGCAATCCGCCGGGGTGGCGAAATGGCAGACGCACTGGACTCAAAATCCAGCGGTGGCAACACCATGAGGGTTCAACTCCCTCCTCCGGCACCAGCCCCGGCTGTGTGATGCAGCCTCCCCAAGCTCTTTTCTCCTCTTGGCCGCCCCTACTGATCCTGTAATATGGCGATGAACGCAGCAGCGGCGTTGGGAACGGACTAGTGCGTCTTCTAGGCTGGTGTTTTGGAAGATCACTGTATGATACCAATGGAAGATGGCTGAGAGGATGACTGCACTTCCTTGATGAGCGCCTCACAGGAGTATACGATCTGTGATAGTATGGTGTTCTTGCTGTATAGGCCAGCAGTCAGCATTGTTTTAGCGAGCTTGTTATGATCGCACCATAGTTGTCTGTGGGTGGCGACGAAGGCAACGCGTTGCTGGTGTGCACTTCGACGTGGGTTCTGGCGAATTCCGTGCCGCCAATCGAAGTAATCTTTTGCGGCCTTCATTCCCGCAAAGGAAAGAACTTTTTTTGCATTCGAAACTTCCTTCATAAGGCGGGCGTAAAGGGCGGCCACCATATCACCCTCTGTCATCGGCAGCCACTCGACTGAGCCCGGGGCACCGTCTGGTGAAAACCTAATGCGGAGAGTACCGCATGCCAGGTACTGATTGAGTGGTCGTACATTCCGGTACTTATCAAAGACCCACACGACACGCGCCCTCACATAGTCACGCGCGGTGTTCATTGTCGCAACGGCATAGCCAAGTCGCGCGAGTGCGGGGTCGATCATGTCGAAGCACCCACGTTTGAGCGAGGTGAAACCTCTTGCTTCGAAGAGAGGCGCGAGCGAATTGAGCATCTCAAGTATGTCGCATGTCGGTTTAGTGTAGGAATAGATGACGCCGAGAACATGGCTTAGGCGGATATAACCTTGTTGTTCGATCGGTGTTAGCAGGTAGTCGGGGACGCAGAGACTTAATGGCACTTGGGCGCGATGGACGTAGAGTCGCCAGAAATCTCGATTATATGATTGGTCGTGGATGAAGATGTCGGAATCCATTCTGCGGTTATCAGCAGCGAAGGAGAGCGAGAAGCCGCTGTGACAGATAGACGGCGCTACTTCCCCTGTCTTTGAGTTTGGGCGGATGAAGGGACCGGCGGTTACGGTCTCGACTAGTTGAGAGCACTTGCGTTTCCATTCCTGTTGAATGTCCGCGAGTTGCCTGTCGATCTCATCGTCTGTAGACGGGTGGTCGTCTCCAGTAGTGCAAGCCCATCTGCGCCGTTTTGGATACACACTTGTTCTGTCCCGAATGCTGTTCCAATACTGGAGGAGATGATCCTTCTTCGATCTCGGGGAGCGGGCGGCCTTTTGTATGCATGTGAACAACACAGCGAGGGAGCGGAAGACGCGGACGCCCTCTTTGTAGTCGGTGTTGGGATACCAAGGGTAGGTAAGTTCGAAGCTGCGGTTATATATTGTATCGTCGGGCTTCGGGTCAGATAAGTGCAAAACGGCATCGAGGCGAGGAACGGGCTTCTTGCTGCGGACCTTCTCCACCTCGGGAATGACTGCAGACATGAAGAAATGTTTCCTCACCAGAATTTGTGGGTGATTACCGGTTCGGGCAATTGCCCAAGGGTATGATATAGCGCCATTTCCGCGCCATGAAAAGTTCTGAAGCCATAAGATCGTTTGGTAACCACTCGAGCTTTATTGTTCAAGCCCTCGGTTGCGCCAGTAAAAACCTCGTTTCTGGCTCTGATCCAGTTCAAAAGCAGCTCCTCGTGTTTAGCAATGGTTTTAGCCGCCTTAATGATTGGCGCAATGCGGCTACGACAGGCGCGCTTGACCCATGCCTGGAGATAATTACGCGCCCAGGTTGGGCTGTGATAGCTCCAAAAATGCTGAAAGCTTTCCTTGAACAAATAGGCGCGGCCGGTTTGCAGTCTTGTGCCCAATATCCGATCAAGCATTTCGCGAGCTTTGCCGCGCACGCGGGTTTTGCGGCGCAGCAAGGTCCAGCGCATTTTCTTGAGTTTTTGCTTGGCCGCCGGACGCGCTGTCATCGCCGCCATATCCCGGCGCCGGACCTCGTCCACGGCGGCATTCAAGGTTTGCACGACATGGAAGCGGTCAATCATGTGGCAACCGTGGCTGAGGCTCGCAGCAATGACTTTCAGATAAGGTCGCCACATATCGCTACATATATGTCGAATGCCGGCCAGCACGGGTTTTCCCAAAGATTGCAACCCTTTACGCAGCGCGGCCGCCCGGCGGGTTTGGCCGACCCAGAGCAATCGGCGGCATTGCGCATCAATCTGATAGATCAAGGTCAGATAGTTCTTGCTCTTTTTACCGTTGCCTACGTGGAGTTCATCAACACCAATCGCCGTTATATTGGCCAATTCCCGGTGCGCCAAGCCCCATTCCACCATCCACTCGACCGACCGATAAACCGCCTGCCAACTGACTTTGAAAATCAGCGCCGTCTCTTTCCAGGACAACCTCCGCGCCCAGTTCCCCAAAAAAAGCATCAGCGCCTTGCTGTAGGGTCGTTTGCCATCGCTCCAAGGCAGCGCTTCCACCACCACGCCATGTTCGGGGCAATTTACCCGGCGCGGACTATAATGCAAAAAAGCCGGCACATTCAAAATGGGCACAAACGCCCATATCCGTTCAGGCAGAGTGTCGTATGTCGCCAGCGGTCGCCCGCAACGCGAGCAGCATGCCGCGCGTTGGCGATGCGGACGAATGCTTATATCCACTTTCCATTGGCCGCGACGATCCAAAACCATACAAGTTTCCTGATAAATAAAACGTTTCAAAGGTTGCAAACGATTCAAAATTGTTTTAAGTTTCACCTTGGGCTGGTCCTCCTTTTTTTGTGTTCACCCATTGCATACGCAATGGATTACGGAAAGGCCAGCCTATTTTTTTGCCGCCGCTTTATCTCCGTTCCGCCATCGCGCCAATCAGGAGTTATTAATCAGGCTGCTGCGGGGCCGCCAAACGCCCAAAGCGGCAGGCTGTTAATAACTCCACCATCTTTTGGCGCCATTGCTTGGAGAACTTCTTAAACTTTAAAACCTGTTTTTTACCCACAAATTCTGGTTAGGAGCCGAAGAAATCAATAGGAGCCATGTCTAGGAGTTTCCACACGATGGCGCGGTAGTTGTCGTAAATCTCACGGAAGGCAATAATCTCATGCGTGTCGTTGAGTCTCAGAGCGAGATTTACATAGGAAAGGTGCACCATATCGGGGCCATACTTTGGTGCCGGCACACGGCGCAGCATGGCCGCTTCGATCTCCATCCCGGATTCGATCACGCCGGGGCCCGGGTGACTCCGAATCTGTGCAAGATTGGGTTGTCCGATCCTCTCTCGATACGTGTCGTTTGGGCAGATGATGGAACTGCCGACATGGATATACGGAGTTAAGGCATAACGTTGGTCAAAGACTACATCCGGCAAAAGTATCCGACCGACTGACTTCTGCGCCTCTTCGAGAAGTTTCTGAAGATCATCGCATGCTAAAGCGAACACCTGCCTACATAGTTCAGGCCAGGGGATTGACAGGGCCTCGTCTTTCTCGTAGGGTGGCAGGGATTCTAGATAATCAAGAGTGCGTTTCATGAGGCAACTTCTCTCCAACTTGACAGACCTGTGCACTTGCTTCCATAGAGTAGATACAGTTCAATAACACACATCTTCTCTTTGAAGGTATGAACTAAGTCCGCTTTCATGTCTTGGCAGTTATGAAGTTTCCATGTGATGACGTCGTGAAAGCGTGGCAAGATGTATATATAATTCGCTTCCTTTTCAGTCTTTCGAGAGCGGCTTCTCTCATGGCCTTACTGTTTCCTAAGGTGTCATTTGACGTTCTTGATTAAGTGCCAGTAGGAGCTCTTGTATGTGGTCATCGGTCATACTCGCGGGCCAATCATAGGCGGCGTTAACGGCAGCATCAAGATTACTATGGGCTGTGTTGAGCCATGCAGGGCGGGCGTTGTAAAGATTAGTAAGTGTGCGCTTCTGTAAGAGCTTTGCGGTCGTATCGTTTTTCGGTACAAGGCGCGGATAGCGAACGGTTCCGACCTTGAACGTACCCCGGTTAGTCACCGTCGCCGGGTCAATGTAGCGATCCCACGGGCCGCCTACTGTGCCGGGAAATTCCAGGGTCACGACCCGCGTCCACTCGGGCGGATTCAGCCAGTTCTCCCGCAGATCGTTGAGATCCTTCGCGGCGGTGGCAATGGCGGAGAGGTGGGAATCGGGAGCCGGGTGTCGGGAGTCGGCTGAGAGTACGCCGGATGGGAACGGGAACGTTTCAAAACACGTGGTCGGGGTGTAGCGGAAGCCGCTTTCCTTTTCTCGCAACTGCGTGCCTTGCGCCAAGGCCCAAACTTCATGGAAGCGCGAATGGAGAATGCCGAAGAAAAGATCATCAGAACGGGCGAAGACGATGAGTTGGCAATCGGGATTCGTTGGCGCGGATTGCCAAACGAACAAACGGTGCTTTGAAACGCGCGGCATTGCGATGAATCGCGGGCATGGTCCAAGAGCTTTTCGCATTTTTGGCCGTTGAGCGTACATCTGCCACCACTCGGCACGATACCAGTCACGCGGGTTGACTTCGCGTGCTTTGCGCACATGCTCGTGCACGTATGCGAAGGGCATCTCGTATTTGGCCGAATCAACTTCAGAGAGATTAAAGAAGTCAATAATCCACATAGATGGTATTCGTTTAGTGACGGCGATGCCATTGATCCAAGGAATGACCACGTCGGAGTTCGGACGTCCGTGCGGATTGGGTTGTGTAAGCCACTGTAGTGCGATGGCTTCTGAGATATCGAACGGACCCTGCTTGGTTGTGCCCATGAAACCGATACTAGCGTTTTGCTTGAGCCGATTGGCCCGCGCAATATCGGCGGTTGCCGTGAGAGTAGGGTTGATGGTCGAAACGGGATGGCCATCGAGCATCCGCATTTTCTCCTCCCCGTTATTGAACCCAACCATGCTGACATGAACGTTGGCCCCGTCGAGAATCCAGGGCCGGTCGCTCTCGGCCCAAAAGATGTCGCCGGACTCCTTGATGCGTTTAAGGACTTCGCGGTTGGCGCCGCCGCGGATGCCCTGCGTGGCAAGCAAGCCGGCGCGTTTGCAGCCGGCCTTTTCGATATGGGCACGGGCTTTCTCGAACCAGTAGCAGCAGAGGTCGGCTTCGGCGGGGACCCTGCCTTTCCACAAGGCAAACATCCTGTCCACATATACATCGCCGAGTTCGCGGCGGAGCATTTTCCCGCCCAGGAACGGCGGGTTGCCGACAATGAAGTCAACTCTTGGCCATTCAGGTTCCTTCGGGGTGGCCGGATCGGAGAGGTCGATGATCGCATCCATACACCGGAAGTTGCCTTCCATTGGGCGCAGGATGGGGTCCTGGGGCGAGCCAAAGCCGTTAAACCGGATCCACTGCAGCCAGCCGATCCAGACAGTCATTTGCGCCAAGTCGTGGGCATAGGGATTGATTTCAATGCCGAAAAGTTGCCATGGTCCGACCATCGGCAGGAATGAGCCGAGTCCCTTGTCCATCGAGTAGAGAATCGTTTCCTTTTCAAGGTCTTTGAGCTTTTGCAGGGTGACGTAGAGGAAATTGCCCGAGCCGCACGCTGGATCAAGAACCTTTACGTTTTGCAGACGGACCAGGAATTGGTGGATAAGACTGCCGGCTTCCCCGCGCGCCTTGCGCGCAAGGGCTGGACTCAAAGTCTTGGCTGGCCCCTGATCGCTGCCCCCCGTCTTCCGGCTCTTCCGGCCCGTGGCAAGCAGGCGTTCAACCACTTGCTGCGTCTCAGCCCATTCCAGCCGGAGCGGCTGCATCACGACGGCATCGACCAGGATTTCGATGTCATCCTTGCTGGTGAAGTGCGCGCCCAGTTGCGAACGCTTGGAAGGATCCAGACCGCGTTCAAACAGGGTGCCGAAAATCGAAGGGTCCACCGCGCTCCAGTCCATGCGGGCGGTATCGGCGATGCGCTGGACTTCCTCCGCTGAAAGGTTCGGGACGGAGGCGCCGTCAAACAGGTTGCCGTTGAAATGGCGGATGCTCTCCAGCCCGAACTCGCCACCCTTGCTCATGGCCTCAAACAACTGGCTGAGTAATCGGCAGAACTTGACCGGATCGCCCGCGGATTTATCCAGGATCCGGGAAAAAATCATGTCAGGCAACAGGCCGATATCTTCAGCGAACAGGCAGAAAACGATGCGGTCGAGGAAATGAGCGACACGGCCGGAGTCCAGTCCGTGGGCACGCATGGATTCGGCAATGCCGGCGAAGCGTTCCGCGGCGTCCTGGGTGACGGCCTGGCTGGTTTTACCCGGGCGCAGCTTTTCCGGCTCGAAGAAAACTGCCCGCAGGATTTCCAGACTGCGGGATTCACCGAGCCGGTCGAGGGTGATTTCGTGTATCGCCGAAACCGTACCGGTAAAGTTCGTGTGAACGATGATGCGGTCAAGATCGCAGACTACAAGCAGGGGCGGGTTGGCCAGCGCGTCGCGGTACAGGAGCAACTGGTCATAGGCCGCGGCCAGGTCCTTGTGCTTGCCCTTGTATTCCCAGCCGAAAAAGTCCTTTTTCCAGACATCAGCAAAACCTTCGCCACCATCTTGCTTGGATGCGCCTTTCTCGAAGCAGAAACTCGCGCCGGTGGGATCGGCGGCGGCAGGCGTGAGGTGGTCAAGGGCGTTGCAAAGGTCAATGAAATGCTCTTGCGCGGCGGACCGTTCTTTCAGTTCAACCTTGCGCCATTTCGCTATGAACTCGGGAATTGATAAGAAATCGCTTTTTAACCGACGCTGGCGGGCACCAGTTGCATTCGATATAATTCTGCGTTCCATGGTTGGCAGTGTGAAAAAGCCGGGTGGAAATGTCAAGTGCGGACTGCTAAAGTTGAAAGACGGGGGTAAGACAAATTTATTGGTGCGTTGTCAATACTTCAACGTAAAAGCGGATTTAGCGTGATATTTTGAATCAGTCAAAAATACAACTATATAAATTCCGATAATTTCGGCCGGGTGGTTACACCAACCCGGCCGAAATTAGGACACCGCGTGGCGAATTCCGCTCCCCGAGTTTATCGAGGGGTTCGAAAAGACAAGGCAAGTTTGGAGTGGATGCGTGGGCGCAGGTGGTGACGCTAATCTCAAGATTGCGTCACCGCCTGCAACCACGCCCGCAGGGGCGCGTCCCGCGCCAGACACCCAAAATCGCCGTCGTGCTTTTCGAACGGAATTCGCTACGCATCCCCGGTACTCACGGTAGGGCGCGGTACTCATCCGGCGCGTAGTCCGTGGCCTGCGCGCCTTCCTCCAACTGGGCGGCATCCGCCCACAAACTGCATTGTTTGCCCTTCAGGCGGATGATGACCTGGACGCAGGGGCTGATCCCGCGCGTCCAGCCTTCCGCGGGAATGGCGCAGGCCGCCTCGAATCTCTGCCAGTCCTGGTTCAGTTGGACTTCAACCGAGCGGCCTTCATTTTCCCAGGCATTGTTCCAGGCAAAGTTGCACAAGACGATCTCCGCCGGCACGGCGTCCCGGTCCGCCCGCAGATACACGGAAAACACGTAAGTCCTGCCGATCTCCACCGGCACGCCGCCGCGGTTGCCGGAGGATAGGAATGGCGCCATGTGGCGGGCGACGCATAAGCCGGAAACTCCCGCGTATTCGTTAATCATCTTCAGCGAAGCTTTTCCGTGATAGGCAACAGTGTCATCCTGCCCCGGGCCGCCGGGATCGCCGCTGAGTATGGCGGTGGTGCTGCCGAAGAACCAACTGTCGGGCCAGCCCGGCAGGGCCGCTTCTTCAAAGCTCGAATTGACCAGCATGTTTTTCGGCCGGTGCGGTGCCGGCGGCGCGGGCAGTTCCTCGATAAAACAATCGTCCAGCCAGATTTCCCCGATGGTTTCCCGGGGAATTTGCAGCCAATACGCCGCCGGGATGGGATCGCCCGCGGGCGTCTTGACTGACCGCGCCAGGCGTGTCCACTCGTTCCGGGGACCAGTGGGCAGGCCCGAGATCACCCGGACGGCGGCATTGTCCGCCATTTCACGGAGGTAGAATCCGGCGGCCATTTCGCCCTTTGATAACCTGGTCCGAATCCAGACGCCATATTGATATTCGGTGTCGGGTTGCAGGAGGACTGGCGGGGCCTTGATGATGATGGTTTCGTTGTCATTGGTTTTAGTGATTTTCAGGCCGCCGCCATCCTGGCGGCCTTCGGGACAAACCGCGACCGTATCCGCGGGGAAGTTCCAGCCCGGCGCGCCGGTTTCGAAGCCGGCGTTGGGCAGCAGGTTGGAAACCGCCGGCGCGGGTTTGGGCGCCAGCGCGCGGCGCGCCTGTTCCACGGCGGCGCCGGCGAGCGCCAGGCGGATGACCGGCTTGGCCGGCAGGTTGCGCGCCATCCCATTGATCGCATAGGCGCGCGTGCCATAGCCTTCCAACTGGTCCGTGAATATCCCGTTGCTGACATGGCATGGGCGGCCGTTAAACAAGCCGGATGCCTGGATATCGGCGGGAGTCCCGAGCGCGGTCAAATCCCAGCGCGCCTCCACGGGATGGGGGCTGCTGTTGGCGGCGATCAGCAATGTATCGCCCGCCGGGCGGTGTTTCAACACCGCCTGCACAATCGGCAACCCGTCCGGCAGCACTGCCGGCTCCACGGCAATCGCGTGCGGGATGGACCTGGTCATGAGCGCGGGGGCCATGGCGCGCAATTCCCCCGATAATTCCCGCATGTTTTCCAGGGTTTGCCGGCTGCGCACCGGCGCCATGAAATAGATGATGGACTTGGCGCCGTGAATCACGGCCAGGTAAACATCCACCCGGCGTTCGGCCGGGGTATGCGGCCGGCGCGACAGCGAGGTGATCTCCGACTGCGGGATGATGAAGAGCGGGCGGTGGTGGGGGTGGGTCACGTTTTCATAGGCTTCCTTGACGTACCGGGCCATGACGTTCGGATTGGCGCCGGCCGCCACTCCCAGCGAGCACCAGTAGATATGATGGCCGAGAATGTCGCCGTAGTCATACCGGGCTTTCTGGACGGCGGTACCGCCGGACATGTACACCGGATGGTACGGGTCCTCCGCGCGCACGGTCTGCAAAAACAACCGCAGCGGCTCGTCAAAGCCGCCGCCGGAAGATGCCTCATCCAAGCCGTAATATGCCAGCATGGCCGGATGACGGCGGACCGTGCGGATAAAGCTTGGCAGTTCGTCCCGGACCACCGGCAGCAGGACCGGCGGCTTGGTCATCAGGTCGCTCATTTTGCGGCCTTGTGCCGTCGGCGCCGGCGAAAACGAAAAGGGATTTTCGATAATGTAAATGCCATGCCGGCGCGCGGCGTCCAGGGCTTCCAAGGCCACGGAATTCGACAGCACCCCGCGGTAGCCCCACCAGCGGATCAGCGTGTTGAATCCCATGTCCTGGTACGTCCGCAGCATGGGATCATCCATTTGCCCGGCGCAAATGCCAATGGGAAAGAATGGCTGGTTGTTGACCAGCAGGCATTCATTCACCTGGTCAATCTTGACTTCCGTCACCTCCGCGGGCGCCGGCGGGACTTTGACGAGTTCCAGGCTAACCTCGCCCAGGACCAGGGCATGCCGGTCGCGCAGTTGGACGCGGACGGGGTGGCGGCCGGCGGGGATCTCCGCCAGCGGTAATTCCAGGACGGTCTCCGCCGCCAGCGGCTGTTCCGCCGATGCGCGGATTTTCTGAGTTGCGCCCGGCAGGTCCGCCCCCGCGATCAGGCCGGCCGGGCGCCATTCGGATTCAGCCAGCGTGACCGCGACCGGAATCCGGGCCCGGTCTTCCGTGGTGTAATAATTCCGGTCCAGATAAGCCTGCAGCGGATTCAACTCGCCTGTATCCGCGACCGCCATCGCTTGCAGCTCCGCGCCGGCCGCCGGATCGCGCAAGGCCACGGATATCTTGCGGTCGCCGGGTTGGCTGATGCCCATGGTCAAACTGAATGATTTTTTCTCCAGCGGCTAGAGCTGGATTCGTAAAGTCCGCGTGGTTGCCGGCCCCGCCGCCGGCTGGTCGGTGGCGGCCAGGTCAACTTCATCGCCCTTGCCGCCGTCATTCATGATTTCCCCCGTAAGTTCATACGAATAGCGGCCATCCTGGAGCCGGTAAGGGGACACCTGCGCCGCCGTAACTACCGGGGCAAAAACATCTTGCGGCGGAAGGTTTCGCAACCCCGCCAGAACGCCGAAGGCGGCCGGCTCGTGGAATCCGCCCTGCACCGGGGCCCAGGAGGAAAATTCGGCCGGCGCGGTCTTTTTATTCCGGCAGAGGTTGAAACGCCATTCGCCGCCGCCCGCCTGCCGGCGCAGCATCTGCAGGGGGATGGCAAATTCCGCCGACCAGCCGGCGGCGCGGACAATCAGCGGATCAACGTAAGTCGCCGAGCGCCAGCCGCCATTCCATTCGCGGTTGCGCTTTTCCCCGCGGCAAATTTGGTCGGCCTGCACCCCGGCCGCGTTCAGCAGTAAGTG
>JAXGPF010000009.1:0-260485 GCA_040767085.1 Kiritimatiellia bacterium
AAAAATATTGACACTACAACCTGTTCAGTTTTATTGTTCATTTGATAACCTCCTTTTTTAAAAGCGGGAAAACGCATGAAAAAAATTTATTAAACAATATGAATCATAGCATACCATCTATCCAAGTAAATGGATAAGAGTATTATTTTGTGCATAAATCAAACTGTTTTTTATTTAACACCAATATCTGTGAATAAATCCTTCATAAACAAAACAGACATTCCGCCCATTCGCCTGCTGGCTTGCGATTATGTGAACCTGCAATCCGATGCCAAGCAATGGAATTATTCCAACAGTTTCCGGCCATATTGGCGGTTATACTGGAATGACCGCTGTGGCGCGATCATCAGATCCGGCAAACAGGTTGTGCGCCTTTGCCCTTCGATGATATCGCTTGTGCCGCCTAATGTCGTTATTTCTTCATCGAACAACAGATTGATAAAACAATTCTACGTACATTTCCAGCTTCTATCCCTTTGCATGCCTTCAAAGCCGGTGGTGCTCACCATTTCCGCCGGCGGTTACTTGTCGCAATTAATCAAGAATATTGCGAGGTTATTCAAGGCGTTGCCATCCCGACAAGAAGAATTGGTTTTTGCCATTCAAGGCATGACATTGTTGGTATTTGCCAAAATAGTTAAATTCAATATAAAAACTCCGTGCATTGCGCCACGCATCATGAAAACACTTGCGTTTATTCAAGATAATCTCCCATCCACCATAACAAACGCCGCACTGGCCAAACAGGCAGGACTTTCCACCAATGCATTTATCCGTGTCTTCAAGGCGCAAATGGGTATACCTCCCCATATTTATCTTCGCCAAAAACGTCTGGAAAAAGCCGGTATTCTGTTGCATTATTCCAATGCCTCGATCAAGCAAATTTCAGAAGATACCGGGTTTTGCGACCGCTACCACTTTTCCCACATCTTCAAACAATTCCATGGCGTAGGGCCGGCCGAATTCCGTCAGTTCAACCAGGACCAGGTGGGATCATTGAACCTGAGCAATTTAAGATGACATTATTCCTGCAAAAAAGCGAATTGGCGTGACAGTTCGGCATGGAAGCCGTCACCGGCCGGATTGCGCTGGCCAGCCTGCTGGCCGTGCTGGGGGCGGCGCTGCTGACCTGGCGGCCGCGGGGCGCGGCGGCGGGGCGCGCGGCCGCGCATTTAACCGGACTGGGAATTGCCGGCCGCCTGGGCGCCGTCCGGCGTCTGGCTGCCGGCGACATCCTGCGTTACACCGCGCATGGCGTCCTCAGTTTCGGCTGCGGATATTACCTGTTCTTTTACGCCATCCAGGGGTTGGGCGTCAGCCGGGCGGCCATCATCACTTCCGCCTGGCCGCTGATTGCCTGCGCCGCGGGAATCGTTCTCTACCGCGAAGCCCTGACCTGGCGCAAAGCCGCCGGTATCGCCCTGATTGCCCTGAGCGTGGCGCTGGTAACGCGCTGATCCGGCCGGCCGCGTTCGTTCAAGGCGCCGGCTGGCCCATGTTGAGGTCCACCTGGTGGATTTCCAGTGCGGCTTCGGGCACGCCGGAAACCACATTCAGCCGCGCCTTCTCCAGCACTTCCTTGATTTCGTCGGCGTTCAACTGCGTGCGCAGCATGGGCACATCGATGACTGTGTCGCCCTGGACCAGGATGCGCTTGTTGACATCCTGGTAACCGGCCTTGCCCACGGTCAGCACATGGTCGCCGGCATAGACCGCAAAATCCTTCAAAGGCGTCGTGCCGACCAGCATGCCGTCAATTTCGACCAGGGCCGGGTCGGCGGAAGTCTGCACGCTCAATTTCACGCGCGGCCGGTCCTGGAGTTGCTGCTGGCGCTTGGCCAGGGCGGATTTCAACCCGGGCACAGCCTTGCCGATGGCCGACTGCAGCAGTTCCACCAACTCATCCTCGCCCACCACGGTCCGCAGGGATTCGGTCTGGCGGAACTCGCGGCGCGCCACGCCGTCTTCCGAGGCTATCACGGAGCCGTCGTGCGCATCCAGGGCTTCCAGGGCGATGCGCAAGGTCAAGGTCGTGAATTCCGTTTTAAGCCCGCCCAGGTTGACGACCTGCTTGCCCGGCGCATAGCTCAACAGCGTGCCGCGCAAAACCAGGTCGGCGTTGACGGCCTGCGCGGCCTGGAGAAAGGACGGCTGGTATTGCGGCCCGTCGGCGCCGGGACGCACCGGCTGCATGCGCCGGACAAAATCGCGGCGGTCAACCAGCACGAAATCCGGCTGGTTGGCCAGGGCGCGTCCCAGCGCGGTTGCGCCTTTCGCCGAGAGAGCCTGCGGCGTCACGCCCGCCAGGTCGCCGGCATTGTCCGCGACGGCGGCATTATTATCGAAATCCAGCAAAGCCACCCGCAGGGGGGCCGCGGCCACCGCCGCGCCCGCCGTCAAACAAGCCGCCAAGATCATCCAGCCGCGCATATGCATCCTCCTTGAATTAATGGAATCCATAAAAATAAAACAGCCAGAACAGCAGCAGCAGCACCAGCACCAGCATCAGGATGGCCTTGTTGCGCAACACGCGCATTTCCTGGCGCGATGGGCGCAGATCCTGAAAATGGCCGGCCATGAAATAATTGGCGAAACGCTCGCGCCCGAAGCGCGTGGTCGTCCGCCCGGCATTGAACGGTGGTTCAGGCGGCGGCGGCTCCGCCGCCGGCGGGGGTGCAGCGCGGGCGAATAAATCCGCCGCGGGTTTGGCGGAGGGAGGGGGCGGCGGCGGGGGCGCGGCCGGCGCCCGGTGCGCGCCCCGGTTGGCGTTTTTCATTTCCCGTTCCAGGCGCGCCATTTCGCGCTGCAATTCCTGGAGGCGGCGGTCAATCGCGGATGAATTTCTGCTGCCGAATGCCATATTGCATTCAACTCCTCGAGGCTAATAGGCAAACCGGAAATACATAACAAAAGCCACCGCGATGATGGTAACGATCAGCGGCAGGCTGGCGGCCAATCCCAGCAGCATCCATGAACCGAACGAACGGGGCGCGGCGGCCGACCCGGAAGCGGCGGCGGGGACGGCCGGCATGGGCGCGCTTTTTTCGCCATGCAGCGCTTCAATGCGCGCGATAGCCTGGTTGAATTCCTTGCGCGCATTTTCCACAATGACCAGCGCCCGATGGAGTTCCTCGCGAAAACCGGCGCTGTCCGCCGGCCAACGGGATTCATCCAGGCCCCGGGCCATTTCCAGCATGTCCTTGAAGGCGGCATTGGTTTCCGTCACCAGAGCCATGTGTTGATGCAGGCGCACTTCCTCCCGTTCCAGATACACCAGGTATTGATCCAGGCGCTCGATCAGTTCCCGCTTGCCCGTCTCGTATTTTTCCTGGTTCTGACGGAGTTGCTCCAGGGCATTGCGCTCCTTTTCCAGCGCCTGCTGCCGGGAGCGCAAGCGCTCCAATTCGTCCATGCGGTCCACCATCTGGCTGTTGATCTCGTTGCGGCGCTGCGCCAGGGGCGTCAGGTTTAATTCCTGCACCGGCACCGGACCGCTTCTTGGCGGCGCGGACGCGTCCGGCGCGGCCTCGGCGTCCGGCCCGATTTTAACCTGCCGCACCGCATCCCGGCGTTGGATCAAGTCGTCGTCTATGAAGTCGGTACGTGTCATGCGGACAATCTCCTTATTCTTCGGGCGGGATGCGTAAAATCTGCCCCGCCGCCAGCTTTTCCGGCCCCGTTAATTTATCGCGGTTAGCCTCGAAAATTACCGTCCATTTCCGCGGGTTCTGATACAGCCGGGCGGCGATTTTCGTCAGGGTATCGCCCGGCTGTACCTGGTAGGATTTTCCCGCGGAAGCCGGTCCAGGGGCCGCCGCGGGCGGGACCGGCGACGGGGCTGTCGGGGCGGCCGCGCCGCGCGACTGGAGCTGCAGTTGCGCCAGGTTGGCGCGCACTTCGCGCAGATCTTGTTTCAAAAGTTCGTTTTCCTCGCGCAACTGGCGGATGCGGTGATCCAGGTTATACTCCTGGTCCACCACGCTGGCGCCGTAAGCCATGCGCGCCTGCCGGATCAACTCTTCAATCATGGTGCGCTTGTCGGCTGCCGGCTGCAGTTCCAGGAAACGGCCGTAATGGTAGATGGCGCGGATATAGTCCTGCTTGTGGCGGTCATAGAGCAAAGCCGCGTCCAGGTGCGCCTGGCCCAGGTTCGGCTTGCGCGCCAGCGCGCGGTTCAGGATGGCCAACGCCATGTCTTTATTGCCTTCCTGCGCGCGCGCGCGCGCCTGGCGGATCATGGGATCGCGCAATTCGGAATCGTAGCGTCCGGAGGGGCTGCACCCGGGCAGTACCGCCAAAGCCAGGAGCGACAGGCACGCCAAGCCTGTCCGGCATGTCTGGTTTAACTTCATCCCCTCCCCCGGTTCACCGGCGCCGTTGACCGCATAACGCAAAATACGCAAGCAGGATACTACAGGCATGCCGGAAATGCAAGCCGGGAACGCAGTCCGGATTCAAGCCGGCGGGCGCGGCACATCCCGGGCGGCCGCCGGCAGAATAATTCTGAACTTGGCCCCTTTGCCGGATTCGGTGGCGACGCAGATATCGCCGCCGTGGTTGCGGACGATTCCCAAGACCGCCGCCAGACCGAGCCCGCGCCCCATGAACTTGGTAGTGTAAAAAGGCTCAAACAGATGCGGCAAGCCATCCTGGCCAATACCGCACCCGTCATCCTGTACGATTAATTCGGCGTAGCGGCCGGCGGGCAAGGTGTGTTTTTGACAATACCGGGATGGCGCATAGCCGGGCTCGATATCCATGCCGCGCACGGACACTCCGATGACGCCATGCTTGTTCTGCATCGCCTCAACGGCATTGGTGATCAAATTCACCACCACCTGCCGCAACTGCGCCAGGTCGCCTTCGACGCAGGGCGTATCATCGGCCAGGTCAAACCGCAGGTCGGCATGATGCCCGGCAAGCGTTTTCAGCAACTGCAGCATTTCGCCAATGAGCCGCGGCAGGTTGACCGGTTACACCATGTACTTCCCCTTGCCCGCATACGCCAGGAGTTGCGCGGTCAATTCCGCCGCGCGGCGGCAGGCGGAGCGGATGTCCTGCAAATAGGCAACCGGCGGGGCGCCAGGGGGCATTTTCAGCAGTGCCAGTTCAACGTTGCCCTGGATGCCCATCAGCAGATTGTTGAAGTCGTGGGCGATGCCGCCGGCCAGCAGGCCGATGCTTTCCATTTTTTGAATTTCGCTCATCCGCGCTTCAAAACGCTCGCGTTCGGCGGCGGTTTTTTTCTGCTCGGTAATATCCTGCAGCGCCGAGCGGATGCCCTGCATCCGGCCCTGTTCATCCAGCAGGGCATAGGACTTGACCAGCATCGGCACATGGACGCCGCCGCGCCGGACGAATGTCCATTCGAAGGAAGCGTCCGGAACGGCGCCGGAAACCAGCTGGCGCTCAAGCGCCGGCCGGGCTGCCTCCTGCTCCAGAATAAACTCCCAGATCGGCCGGCCGACCATCTCCGCCGCCGTGTAGCCCAGCATCTTCAGTTCCGTGGCGTTGACATGCGTCAGGCGGCCGGCCCGGTCCATCTCGTGGTAACCCACCGGCGCATTGTCGAACAGATGCCGGTAGCGGGCTTCGCTCTGCCGGACTGCCTGTTCGGCTTGCAGGCGGCCGATGACATTGCCCACCTGGTGGATCATCAACTCGACCGTGTTGCGGTCATGCTCGGGAATTTCCGTCAGCGCACGCGAGGCAAGGTTGCAGCAACCGACCAGGCGGTCGCTATGCTTGATCGGCAGCAAGGCGAGCGCGCGCAAGTTTTCAGCGCGCGCCGCGGCCGCAAAGGCGGGGTGCAGATCATCGCTCAGCATGTAAATCGGCCGGCCGGCGGCGAAAAGCTGCCATTGTTCCATGTCCGGCGAGATCCGCTTGACGGCGCGGACGAATTCCGGCGATAAACCGTGCGCGGCTGTCAAAATCAACGATCGGCCGGAGCCGTTGCACAGATAAATGCCGCCGCAATCCATACCGGTGATCCGCAGGGCGGCATTCAAAAAAAGTTTCAAGGCTTCCGCGGCGGAGCCGGCCGCGGCCAGTTCCAGTCCCAGGTCGCGCTGGATGCGCATGGCATTTTCCACGCGCTTGCGCCCGGTTAAATCCACGTTCAGTTCCGCGACCACCCATTCGCCCTCGGGCGTCCGGTACGGCACGGTCGTCACCTGTACCGGGCGGTTATTCTCCCGCACCATCACTTCCTCGGTGACGGCCTTGGTTTTGGTGGCCAGGGCGCGGATGATGCCACAGCCGGAGCAGGGCGACTGGCGCCCCATGAAATATTCATAGCACTTGCGCCCGTCGGTTGGGCCGTAAAATTCCTGCCAGCCGGAATCCACGTAACGCAGGTTGAACTGTGCGTCAATAATGTCAACATGCGTGCCGGTCTCCCGCAGGACGAACTCCAACTGCTTGTGCAGGTCCTCGATTTCACGCCGGGCAAGTTCGCGGTCGGTGACGTCGCGCAGCATGACCACCAGTCCCTGCGATTGCAGCGGGGCATCCCCCAGCGCCGAAAGCGATATTTCCACGGGAATCCGCCGGTTGCCGCGCGCCTGCAAGGTGCAATCGCTGATGGCGCGCGCCAGCGATAGTTGCCCGCCCGCGCAGGCGGCCAGTAAATCCAGCGGCGCCGGCGCGCGAGCGGATTGGATTTGCAGCACCTCGCCCAGCGCGCGGCCCCGCGCCTCCTCGACCGTCCAACCCGACATCCGTTCCGCCATGCGGTTCATGTATTCAATTCTGCCGGCGGCGTCGGCGGTCACCACCCCCTCCCCCAGGTTGCGGAGGGTAACGGCCAGCAAGGCTTCATTGCGGCGCAGGCGTTCGTCCAAGGCATGCTTGTACAGCGCCATTTCCAAGGCGGCGCGCAATTCATGATCGTCCGCAGGTTTGCGGATAAATCCGAACGGCGCAGTGTGCTTGGCGCGGTCCACGGTCTGTTCGTTGGAATAGGCGGTCAGGTAAATCACCGGCAGGGCAAAGCGGGCGCGGATATTTTCGGCGACTTGGATGCCGTCCAGCCGGCCTTGCAGCAAGACATCCATCAACACCAGATCCGGATGGCTGCGTTCGATTTCCGGCAACACCTCGTCGCCGTCAGCGAGCGGTCCAGCCACCTCGTACCCCATGCGCTCCAGGCGCAGCTTGAGGTCGTACGCCAGAATCTGCTCGTCTTCCACGATCATGATCCGCGGACGTTGTTTATTCATCATGCCCCTGCCTTCGCGTGCATTTTAACAGGGGCGGCCCGATAGCGCAAGGAATATATTCGCGGGAACGTCAGACGCGTGCCGGGCGGGACGCGCCGGCGCCTCCGTCCCGCGCGTTATGGCCCCGGCGCGCCGGACCGCCTGCCGGGCCAGGATTGTCAGCGGATCCACCAGCGGCAGTCCGGCGCAGTCGCGGCGCAGAACCACGGAAATTTCCGTGCAGCCCGCGACAATCAGTTCAGCGCCGGCGCGGCGCAGCGCTTCGCCGGCTGCGCGCAGTTGGGCGGCCGGCAGGCGGCACCCGCCGGCTTTAACGCCGCGCGGACCGTAAATCGCCTCCATGACCAGCCGCTGCTGGTCGGCGGCGGCCGGCGCCAGCACCCGGCGCCGGCAGCGCCGGAAAGCCTGCTGGTAAATCCGCGTCCGCAGGGTGCCGGTCGTGGCCAAGAGCCCTACCCGCCGGACGCCGGGATAATGTTCCGCCACGTAGGCGGCCGCCGCCGCCGGCATATCGAGCACCGGCACGCGCACGGCGCGGCGGATGGCCGGCAGGTAATAATGCGCCGTGTTGCAGGGAATCACGATGAAATCCGCGCCCGCGGCTGCCAGGCGGCGGGCGGCCCGGCGCAGGGCCGGCGCCGGAGACGGACCGCGCCCAAGAATGGCCGCCGTCCGGTCGGGAATGGAAGGATCGTTGAAAATAATTACCGGGACATGTTCCTGGTCGGCCCCGGCGCACGTGGAGCGGATAATGCGCCGGAACAATTCCGCCGTGGCTTCCGGGCCGACGCCGCCTAGGATGCCGATGGTTTGCATGGGCGCGGTGGGACTGGCTTCAATCGGGGTTGACGCTGGTATAAACAAAATCGCGGGGGATGCCGAGGCGTTCGCGCAAGGCCGGCATGCTGCGCCCGACTTCGGCGTCAAGCTGCTCGAAATAATTTCCGCCGGCGGCGTCCATATCCACGAAAAACGGGCCGAACCGCTCCACCTCGAACACCCAGGTGGCTTCGGTCTTGCCCAATTCCTCCAGGAAATACACACCGGCGACGCGCTTGACCTGGGAGACTAATTGGTTGCCGCAGAGACCGATTTTGGTCAGGTGCACACCGCCCACTTCCCGGAGGGCATCGGCCGTGCCGCGGCCCATGGTCGTCTTCCCGATCAAAACATGCAATTGCAGACGGCGGATCAAGCCCGGGCTGTAACGTTCAAAACGAATGCTGGAAGTCGGTTCGATGCTGACCACTTCCCATCCGCCGCCTGCCTGGCGCATCACCGGGCCGACATGGAAGAAAGTGTTGACCGCCGCAAAGTCAATCGGCGGCAGGATGTTTTCGGTCATGGCGCGGATATGCAGCCGGCTGCGTCCCGTGAAGACCAGCCCGCTGAGGGTCACCATGTCGCCCAGGCGCAACTGGCGGGCCCGATCCGAAGTCAAAGGCAATTGCAAATCAGGAATATCAGATACGGGGGTCATGCGAAATCTCCGGAATAATCCGCGCGGCCGTCGCCGGCCAGTACCGCTTTCCAGCGCCGTCCCACCATGCATTGGGCGTTGACCGCCACCGGCAAGGCGGCGGTGTGCGTGACCGCCGCCGCCGCGTGGAGGCCCATGACCGCGTTGACGCCGCGGACGCCCATGGGCCCGAGCCCCAGGTTGCGCGCCGCGGCCAGCAGTTCGCTTTCCAGGGCGGCCAGACCCGGGTCCGGGTTGCGCGAACCCAGCGGACGCAGCACCGCTGCTTCCTTGGCCAGGCGCAGGCAGAGGTCCGCCGTGCCGCCCAGGCCTACGCCAACGATAGCCGGCGGGCAGATTTTCCCCGCGTAACAGCTTTCGCGGATGGCGTCCAGGACAAATTTCACGATGCCTTCACGGCCGTCGGAAGGATAGAGCATCCGGTAAAAGGTGCCAAAAATTTCCGAGCCGCCGCCCTTGGGCGCGGCCACGATTTCCAGGCCGTCGCCGTCGCCGGCGAACCGCAGTTCCACCTTGGGCATACCAGGCCCGACATTATCGCCGGGATTGGCGCGCGTCAGGGGATTCACCATGGTCGGCCGCAAAAAATTATCCGCCGTGGCCCGGCGGGTGGCGGCAGCCGCGGCCGGCCACAGCGCGCCGAAGCCGCCCTGGATCGCCGTCCGGCTGCCGGCGCTCACGAAAAAGAGGGGAAAACCCGTGTCGGCGCAGACCAGGCCCCGGCCGGACTCCGCCAGGCGGGCGTTTTCCAGGCTGATTTCCAGGTGGCGCTGCGCCAGCGGTTCGCGTTCTTCCGCCAGGGCGGCCGCCAATGCCCGCTGGACGTCCGGCGGCAGGCGGGCGGCTGCCAGGCGCATGGCTTCGTACATGGCGTTTTCAATTTGAACTTGTGTGATCATAAAATATCCCGCGGAGCAATGACATCAAATTAAAATACAATACCTGCCGGCGGATTGCAACGCAAATTTTCAGCCGAACTTGCGGAATCCTGCACGGTGAATCCTGCTTGCCGCCATCCAGCCGATGTTTTATACTCCGGGCCGGATTTGAAAACAGAGGGAAATCCGGATGATCGCCAGAACCTGAGCAGGAACTTATGCATAAAGGCAAGGAAACCAAACCCCATATCGGCATCTTCGGACGCCGCAACACCGGCAAAAGTTCAATCATCAACGCCCTGACGGGCCAGGATATCGCCATCGTTTCCCCGCAAGCGGGCACGACGACGGACCCGGTTAAAAAATCCATGGAGATTTTCGGCGTCGGCCCGGCCGTGATCATTGACACGGCCGGACTGGATGACACGGGCGAACTCGGCCGGCAGCGGGTACGGAAAACCCGGGAAGTCATCCCGACCGTTGACGCGGCCATTGTGGTCCTGGCGGAGAACCAATTCGGACAGGAGGAAGAAAACCTGCTGGATGAACTGTATGAAAACGGGGTGCCCTTTCTTTTCGTTTGCAACAAAACCGACCTGGCGCCCGCGGATACCGCGCTGCAAACGGCGCTCCGGAACCGATTCCACCGGCCGGTCATTGACTTCAGCGCCGTGCGCCCGACCAACCTGGAAGATCTGATCCAGGCTATCCGCGCCACCATCCCGGAAACCGCATACCTCAAACCATCGCTGTTCGGCGGCTTGCTGCATGGCGGCGATATTGTCATGCTGATCACGCCGATCGACACGGAAGCCCCGGAAGGGCGCCTCATCCTCCCCCAGGTGCAGGCCATCCGGGATATACTGGACAATCAATGCGTCGCCATAGTCCTGAAGGAAACAGAGGCGGAAGCGTTCCTCCGGACTACCGGCGTCAAGCCGCGCCTGGCGGTATGCGACAGTTCGATTTTCCGGCAAACCGGCGCCATTGTGCCGCCGGACATCCCGCTGACGGGCTTCAGCATCCTGCTCGCCCATTGCAAGGGCGAATTTGATAGTTACTTGAAGGGCACCCCCGCCCTGGCACGGCTGCAGGACAACGACCGGGTGCTGATCCTGGAATCCTGCACCCACCATGTGGTGTGCGATGATATCGGCCGCGTCAAAATACCGCGGTGGATGCGCAGTTTCAGCGGAAAAAACCTGCGCTTCGACACTGTGGCGGGCCTGAACAAGCTGGACCGGCCGATTGCCGACTACGCGCTGGTGGTGCAATGCGGCGGCTGCATGATCACCAGGAAACAGCTGGTGAACCGCTTGAAGCCCGCCATTGACCAGGGCATTCCGGTCACCAATTACGGCATGGCCATTGCCTGGATGCAAGGAGTGTACCAGCGTGCGATTGCGCCTTTTATTAGCGTAGCACCGGCTCAAGCAACTGCGCCGCCGGACAAGCCGGCCGCCAGCAGGCGCGCGATGGCTTCGGGATAGGCCTGGTGTTCCTGTTCCTGGATGCGGGCATGCAGCGAGTCCGGTGTATCGTCCGGCCGCACCGGCACCGCGCGCTGGAGGATGATCCGGCCGGTGTCCACCCCGGCATCCACGAAATGCACCGTGCAGCCGGTCACCTGCACGCCGTATTCCAGGGCCTGGCGCCAGGCGGCCAAGCCCGGGAAAGACGGCAGCAGCGAAGGATGGATATTAATAATGCGCCCGGGATAGGCCTGCAGCAAGGCCGGCTTGATGATGCGCATGAAGCCGGCCAGCGCCACCAGTTCCACCGCGTGTGCCCGGAGCAATTCAATCACCCGGTTTTCCGCGGCGCCTTCCAGCTTGGTTTTAAAGGGCGCGGGATCGACGTAAAACGCCGGGATGCCAGCGCGGCGCGCGCGGTCCAGGATCAAGGCGTCCGGCACATCGGAAATGACGCAGGCCATCCGGGCCGGCAGGCGTCCGGCGGCGATGGCGTCGGCAAGCGCCTGGAAATTGCTTCCCCGCCCCGACCCTAAAACGCCCAGGGCGGTCTGTTTGTTTGCGGTCCTGGTTGGTGGCATGCGGGCATAATAGCAGGATGGGCCGGCGCATCGCAAGCATATCCCGCTGCCCGCGGCATGTTTTTAGGATAGCATCAGGCTGCGTCATGCGCGTAAAATACGGCGCCGACCCTCAACAGCTTCAGCGCAGCGGGGCGTGCGGCGGCGAAAATCCGGATTGTAACTTGCGGATGAATTTCATACAATGCATCCGCAAACCCGCTTCACGGTCTTGAGCAGGCGCCCGGCGGGATACATCATGCAAAGCACAAGCCTATATCATTCCATTCTGGATGCCATGCCGGAGATGGTGTACATCTGCGACGCGCATAACCGCCTGGAATACATCAATCCCGCCATGGCCCGCCGGCTGCAGCGCGACGCGGCCGGCGAACTTTGCCACCAGGCTATTTACCAGCGCGAACAGCCCTGTCAATGGTGCCCCCGCGCCCGGCCGGCGCCGGACGGCAACAGACCATGCGAAACCACGCGCACCATGGACGGCCGCACTTTCCGCATCGCATGCACGCCCATCTCACACGAAAACCGCCCGGCGTCCTACCTGTTCATCATGCGGGATATCACGGACAGCCGGCAGGCGGAACAGGCGCTGCAGGAAAGCGAAGCCCGCTACAAGCGGCTGGTGGCATCGGTCACGGATTACATTTACTCCGTCAAGATCAAGGATGGCAAAGTCGCTTCCACCCTGCATGGCGAAGGATGCATCGCCGTCACCGGTTACTCCACCGCGGATTACGAGCAAGACCCGGATTTGTGGTTCAAGATGGTGCACGAAGATGACCGCGCCAAGGTGCTGGATCAGGCCCGCCGCCTGCTGGCGGGAGAAACCGTGCCGCCGCTGGAACACCGCCTGCTCCATAAGAACGGCAAAATCTGCTGGGTGCGCAATACGGCCGTGGTCCACCGCGACAGCCGCAACCAGGTGGTCGCCTACGACGGCCTGGTCTCCAACATCACCGAACGCAAACTGGCCGAAGAACAGCTGAACGAACACGCCCGTAAACTGGAAATCATCAACCGCATCATCATGGCCGTCAACAAGGCCTCCACGCTGGCCAGCACCCTGGAGGAGGCGCTGCACTCGGCGCTGGAATTGATGCAGTTCCGCGGCGGCGGCATCTACCTGGTGAATGAATCCGCCGGCACGGCGGAAATGCGCTGTGTCAACGGCTTTCCGGCTGATTTCATCACGGCCATGGCGCGCCTGGACTTGCGCGACAACCGCTATGCCGGCCTGTTCCATGACGGGCGGGCGGCATTCGACGGCAATTGCCGCCTGACGCAGCCGGAATTCGCCCGGCATTGGAACATCGCCGCTCTGGCGCGCCTGCCGCTCATTTCCCAGGATAAAATCATCGGGCTGCTGCTGCTGGCCGATCCCGCCCCGCATAACTTCACCCCGGCCGAGCAGGACATCCTGCTGTCCATCGCCCGGCAAATCGGCACGGCCCTGGCCAAAACCAGCTCCGAACTGGCGCTGCGGGAGAGCGAAAACCGTTACCGCACCATCACGGAACAATCGCTGGTCGGCGTGCAGATCATCAAGGATGGCCGGCTGATTTTCGTCAATGAAGGCTGGACCGCCATCACCGGCTACACCCGCCGCGACCTGGAGCATTGGAGCGACCGCGACTTCCTCCGGATCATCCACCCGGAAGACCAGCAGTTTTTCATGAAGCACATGCAGGATTGCCAGGACGCCGACAACGGCGGGAGCAAGCCCTGCGATTACCGGTTTATCGCGCAATCCGGCGCAACGAAGTGGGTGGCCCTGCATGTCCGCCGGGTCAACTTCGCCGACGGCGCCGCGGTCATGGCCATTATCGTGGACATTACCAACCGCAAGCTCGCCGAGCAGGCGCTGGCCGCGGCCCACCAGCGCCTGCAGGCCCGCGAAGAGCAGTTGCGGGCGATCAACCAGGAGCTCAGCGCCGCCAACGCGCAATTGAAGGCCAGCGAGACCAAACTGATGGCCGCCAACCGCGACAAGGAAATCCTGCTGAAAGAAATCCACCATCGCGTCAAAAACAATCTGCAGGTGGTCTCCAGCCTGCTGAAGCTGCAATTGGCGCACATCCAGGACGAGCAGGCCCGGCAACTTCTCGGTGAATGCCAGAACCGGATCAAGTCCATCGCGATCGTGCATGAAAAACTGTACCAGGCGCCCAACCTGGCGGAAGTCAATGTCGGCGAATACATTCAAAGCCTGACCAAGCACCTTTTTCGCGCCTTCCTGGTTGATCCGGAATCCGTCAGCGTCAAAATCGAAGCCGGCGAGGTCGTTCTGGGGATCGACAAGGCCATTCCCTGCAGCCTGCTGATCAACGAACTGGTGTCCAATTCCCTCAAATATGCCTTCGCCCGCTGCCATCGCGGTGAAATTTCAATCAAGTTGCAGGCCGCCCCCGGCGCCCGGTACCTGCTGGAAGTGGCCGACAGCGGCTGCGGCATTCCCGCGCACGTGGATATCCGCAACACCGCCACGCTGGGCATGCAGCTGGTGATGACCTTCGTGGAACAATTGAACGGCACCATTACCCTTGATAAAAGCCGCGGGACGCGTTTTATCATTTCCTTCACCGACGAGAAGAAAGCCGCGGCTCTCGCGCCGCCGGCCAAGCCATGAAACGCGCCCACCGCCGCCGCAAGCAGAAATTAATGCGCTTGCTCGCCGCCCGCGCGCCCGACACGTCCGCCCGGCTTTACCGCGCCGCTGACGCCGTGCGCCGCTTGAACATGGGCAACGCGGTTTACCTGCGCGGCATCGTTGAATTTTCCAATTGCTGCTCCAATCGCTGCTGGTACTGCGGCTTGCGCGCGGATAACCGGCGGGTGCGTCGATACCGCATGCCGCCCGATGAGATACTGACGGCCTGCCGCCAACTGGCTGCCGCCGGGATGACCACGGTGGTGCTGCAATCCGGCGAGGCCCGGACCTGCGGCGACCGCGACCTGGGCCGGCTGATCGAACGGATCAAGGCGGAAACGGCCCTGGCGGTCACCGTGTCGGTCGGCAACCGTCCCCGCGATGTTTACGCCTATTGGCGCGCCTGCGGTATGGACCGTTACTTCCTGCGGTTTGAGACCAGTCATCCGCGTTTATTCGCGCGCCTGCATCCGGACTGCACCCTGGCGGAACGTCTGGCGTGCCTGCGCAGCCTGCAAGCGCTGGGCGTGCAGACCGGCAGCGGCTTCATGATCGGGCTTCCCGGCGAAACGCGCTCCATCCTGGCCGACAATATCCTGCTCTGCCGCGAACTGGACCTGGACATGATCGGCATCGGCCCTTTCATCCCCCACCCCGACACGCCGCTGGGCCGGGCGCGGAACGTTTACCGGGCCGATCCGGAAATTTTCTTCCGGGCGCTGGCCGCTTTGCGGATATTCAACCCGCGCGCCCATATCCCCGCTACGACCGCCTTTGACGCTGTTTTCCCGGGCGCGGGCCGCGACCTCGCCCTGCAGCGCGGCGCCAACGTTTTCATGCCCAACAGCACGCCCGCCTCCTACCGCGGCGATTACCTGCTTTATCCCGGCAAGCCGGGCGTGGACAGCGACGGGGCCGCGGCGGCCCGCGACGTCCGGCGGCGCCTGCGGCGACTGGGGCGCCCGCTGGGCCGGGGTCCCGGCCATTCCCTCAAGCACAGGCCCCTTTAACACCATGGATACCGCCATACCCCAGGCCAACCTCAGCCACGCGGACAAGGTCCGGGCCCTGCCGTGGTATTACACCTTTCATGCGTCCAACACGGTCTTCGTGCTGCTGACGATTTTCGGACCGGTTTTTCCCCTTTTCATGCATGCCATGGGATTGCGGAAAGCGCAAATCGGCGCCTTGCTGGCCATCCCGCATGTCTTTACCATTCTGGCTTTGTTGATTGCGGGGCTGGTCAGCCGGCGCGGGCCGAAGCGCATTTTCATTTCGATGACCATCGCGCGGGTGATCATCATCTCCGGCTTGCTGATCATCCCGCTGGCGCGCCGATGGCTGACGCCGCCGCAAATCTTCCTGGCACTGTCAACCATTATCGCCGGGTTTGCTTTTTGCCGGGCCGTGGCGGAAACGGGATACCTGCCATGGGAAAAGCAGTTTATTCCCGATCGCAGCCGCGGCAAGGTCTATGCCATCAACGGCATCATCGCCGGCCTGACCGCCTTCGGCACATCGCTGGCTGCCTCCCTGGTTTTGCGGCGTTTTCACGGCATCGTCGGCTACCAATGGCTGATTCTGGCCGGCATCGCCTTCAGCCTGGTCTCGATCTGGTGCCTGCGGTTTATCCCCGGCGGCAGTCCGGCGCCGTCCGCCCTCCGCTCCCGTCCCATCCTGGAAAGCCTGATGATTCCGATGCGCGACTCCAATTTCCGGCGTTTCCTGCTGGTCAACGGCCTGTTTGTGCTGGCCTGCGGCGTCTTCCCTTTCCTGCCCTTGTACCTGCAATCTCAATTCGGGCTGCCGCCTGCCCGCATCATGACGATGGACATGGCCCTGCGCGGGGGCATCCTGGCCGCCAGCCTGTTCTGGGGCTGGAGCGCCGATCGCTTCGGCGGCCGGCCGGTGGGCATTACCGGCATCCTGATGGTGATGGTTTTTCCGCTGGCCTTGTGCCTGCTCCCTCCGCAGATTCAGCCGCTGGCACTGGTGCTGGGCGCCATTTACTGTTTTTACGGGATGGCAGTCCAGGGGTACCTGGTGGGATTGACCCGCTACCTCTACGCCGATGCCGTGCCGACGCAAGCCAGCGCCGGATACTTTGCCCTGCATTATTCCACCAGCGGCGTCTGCACGGCCATCGGCCCTTTAATCGCCGGGTACCTGCTGGATAGCTGCGCGCCGCTTAACCGGCAATGGGGCTGGTTCGCCATCACGCCTTACACGCCGGTGCTGCTGGTTTCCACCGCGCTTTTCGCCGCCGCCGCCGCGTTCGGCCACCGGCTGCGCAGCGCCGCCGCCCTGCCCACGGGCAAATTTCTGTCGCTGCTGATCCAGGGCAATCCGCTGCTGGCGTTCGGCTCGATCGTACGCTATCAATTCGCCTGGAACGAAAACGAGCGCATCAGCACCACGGAACACATGGGCCGGGCGAAAAACACCGCCAGCGCGGACGAATTGCTGGCATCGCTCCAGGACCCCAGTTTTAATGTGCGTTACGAAGCCATTCTGGCGATTGCCCGCCTGCCCGCCACGCCGCAATTGACCGATGCGCTGGTCGGCGTGCTGCGCAGCAAGGAGCCGGATTTGAGCGTGGCGGCGGGCTGGGCCTTAGGGCGGCTCGGCGATCGACGCGCCATCCCCGCCCTGCGGGAAACCCTGCAATCGGAATTTGCTCTGCTCCGGTCCCGGGCCGCCCGTTCGCTGGCCATCCTGGGAGACAGCGCCAGCGCCGCCGCGATGCTGGAAGCCTTGCGCCATGAACAGAATGACGCCATCCGCGTCGCCTACGCCACCGCCCTGGGCAGTCTTCGGGTCGAGGACGCCTTGCCCGCGATTCTGGATTTGCTGGACCGGCTGCCAGCCGGACCGCTGCGCAACGAGGCGGCGCTGGCGGCGGCCCGGATCGTCGGTTGCGACAGCCGGTTCATCCGTCTCTGGCGCGCCGCCCGGCACGAGACCGGCGCTGCCGGCGCCGAAGCTTTGCGGCAGGCGGCGCCGTTGTTCGCCGGCCGCCGGGAGGGGCCGCCGGCGGCGCGCGCGGCCTGGCACACCGCCATTCAGGCCCTGCAGTCAGGCGACAGCGCCGGCGGCGCGCGCCATCTTGCATGGCTGCTTTCACTCATGGAAGCCCTGCCCGGCGGCGCGCTGGAACGCCAGGTCTGGGCGGCATGCCGGCAGCATCTGGAATCGGCCGGCAAGGGAGAACTGCGCCGGGAATATCTGTTGCTGGCGCTCAGTCTGCTGCAAAAAAGCGCGCAAAGCGCCGATAATTAAGCCAGCGGCCCGGCGGAGCGGCGCCGTACAGGCTGTGCCGCTACCCCCGGGGGCCGGACCGCGAACGGCGGGCCGGGCCGGGATGCAACCGGTTGATCTCAGCCAGCAAGTGCGCGGCCGCTTGGCGTTCGGCTTCGCGCTTGTTGGCGCCCGCACCCATGGCGGCGGTATTGCCCGCCGTCACACGCACCTGAAACTGGATCGCATGCGACGGGCCGCTGCGCCTGACCACTTCGTATTTCGGTCCGGATTTCCAGCGTTTCTGGGCCAGGGCCTGCAACTGGCCCTTTGGATTATCGCCCCAGAAGTCATGCGGATCTATGGCGATCGCCGGCAAGATGACTTTTTTGAAGATGCGGGCGACGGCCTTCAGGCCGCCATCCAGGTAGGCGGCGCCGAGAATGGCTTCCATGGCATCCAGCACGTTGGAATCCCGGCGGTTGCCGCCGGACAGGCGTTCGCCCTTGCCCAGGAGCAAGTAGTCGCCCAGCCCGATGGCGTGTCCCACCTGCGCCAGGGCTTCGCCGCTGGTGTAGCGGCTGCGCAGGCTAGTCAAGGCACCCTCCTGCAGTTCGGGATATTTCAGGTAAAGGAAATGGCCGACTACCAGGCCCAGGGCCGCGTCGCCGAGGTATTCCAGGCGCTGATTATCGTCCTGGACGTTTTCGGTTTCGAACCGGTAGGATGGATGCGAAAGCGCCATGACCAGGCCGCGGCGGCGGCGGAAGGCATAACCCAGCTTCCGCTCGAGCTGACGGTACGGATTTTGGATGATGGAGAGCAATCTCATGCGCGTGGATGGAATTGGGTGTGAATGCTTTTCAACCGGGACTGATCGAGATGGGTGTAAATCTGGGTCGTGGCGATATCGGCATGCCCGAGCATCTCCTGGATCATGCGCAGGGGCGCTCCGTTGTATAAAAGGTGTGTGGCGAAGGAATGCCGCAGCGTGTGCGGGGAAATTTTCTTGCCGATACCGGCCCGGCGCGCATATTGTTTCACGAGGTGCCAGACGGTCTTGCGGCTCAGGGCGGCGCCGCGGCGGGAGAGGAACACCTCGCGGTCCGCGCGCTCGCCCAGTAAAACCGGCCGGACGGCGGCAAGATAAGTCTGCAGCAACCGCGCGCATGTTTCCGAAAACGGCACCAGGCGCTCCTTTTCGCCTTTACCCACGCAGCGCAAAAAACCGGCGTCAAAATGCAGGTCGTCCACGCGCAGCCGGCAGATTTCAGACACGCGCAGGCCGGTGGCATACATCGTTTCCAGGATGGCGCGATCCCGCTGCCGGAGGGGCGCTTCCCCTTCCGGCGCGTGCAGCAATTGCTCCACCTCGCGCAGCGACAGGTTGGCCGGCAGCACTTTCCACAACCGCGGCGAATCCATCGCCGCCACCACATCGCGCGCCAGCAGATTCTCCTCGTGCAGGAACCGGAACCAGATGCGGATACTCACAAATTCCCGCGAAATGGAATTCAATCCCATGCCGCGCGCGCGCTCGTCCATCAGGAAATCCAGCACCAGCGCCCGGGTGACGCTGTTCAAGACCGCCACCCGGCGCCGTTCCAGGAAGCGCTTGAACTTCAACAAGTCGGCGGCATACGCCGCGCGGGTATTCGCGCTCAGCCCGCGCTCCAGGCTGACGTAATCCAAAAACTGCTCAATCAACGTCTGCATGCAATGGGCGGCACGATTCAGCGGACGGCAGCCGGCAGGTTGGCCGCCGCGTTGGTGTTAGCCGGGATGTCATTGGCATCGAATCCGGCATTGGCAATGATGAATTCCAGGTTTTTCCGGGCAATGACCATGGAATTATAGGTGACCCGCACGGTGCGGGCCGCGATGTCCGGCTGGACGGTTTTGATCCCCGGATAACGGATGAAGGCGTCCTGAACGATGCGGGCGCATTCCTGGTCCTTCAGACCTGGCACCTGGATCGTTACGGTGCGCATATCCTGCTTGCGGCAGCCGGATGCCCAGCAACATCCGGCGGCCAGCAGTCCGGCGATCAAAATCTTAAACCAGCGAAATGGGCAATCCATTCTTATCCTCCGAATGGTGGTTCTGTCTCCGGCCGGGCTGCCCGGCCGCAAGACCGCCTGATCCCGTCAAACATACACCAATCCCGGCGCATTCGGCAAGGATTTTTCCGCGCCCGCCCCGGCCAGTGTGCAACCTTACTCCTGAGCGGGAGGTGTTTCAGGCCCGGCCGCCGCCGGCGACGCGGCCACCGGATCGAACAACCACCGCTTATTAAACCAGAACCACTGCTCCGGCTCGTCCCGCACGCAGCGGTCAAACACATCGAACACCGCCTGCGTCATCCGCCGGGCATCCGTCTGCTTGTCCAGCGCAGAATCCGGCCGCACCGGGTCGAACACCCGGTAAACATGGCGCCCCCATCCAACGCGGGTAATGACGCAAGGGAAGATCGGCGCGTTGGTCTGACGGGCAATAAAGCCCATCCCGCCGGCGATGTTGGCGGTCTGGCCAAGGAAATGCACGGCCAGGGCCGGCGTGGGCGAACGCACGTCCGGCAGGATTGCCAGCACCTTGCCGGCGCGGATGCGCCGGATGATCCCCTTGGCCGCATGCTGATCGCGCAGGATGGTTTCGAACCCGGTTTGGGCCCGCAAGCGGTTCATGTAATCATCCGCCAGCAGGTTTTTCTGGCGGGCGGCGATCGAGAACAGCGGCAGCTTGTAAGCCAGGCAGGCCAGGGCGGCCATTTCCCACGCGCCCATGTGCATGGTGGCAATGATGGCGCCTTGACCGGTCTGCGCCTGGGCGCGCAGCTTGTCAATGCCGTCTTCGCTGACCACGCGCATGATCCATTCCGGGCTCATCACGGGAATGCGCATCAAATCCACGCAACTGAAAACGAAGTTGCGCCAGGAGCCCCAGGCGATGCGGCGGACTTCCCGCCGTGACAGGTCCGGGCCGAAGATTTCACGGATGCGCGCTTCCGCGGTCCGCACCCGGAAACGCGCCGTGTAAAAGCCCAGCCAGGCCAGCCCCCACCCCAACGCCAGGGCGGCGCGGTAAGGCAAGATTCCCGCCAGGGCGCCCACGGCGCGCAAGGCAAAGTATTCCGCGTAATGTTTCGGTTTATGGCGCATCACAGTTCCCCTGATGGCTCCGCCCGGCGACAGCGCACTGCCTGCCCGGCCGCCCCGGTCAAGCCGGCTGGTTTTTACGATCTAAAATCCGCGTGACGGCCCGGCGGACCAGGTCCGCTATCCGCAGCAGCGTTGATTGCCGGAACGCAACGGCATTCACCGGACAGACCTCGCTGCAGCAGCCGCATTCGATGCAGGCGCCCGAATCCAGAACTGGCGGCCCGGCCGCGGGCAGGGCGATGGCCGGCGCCGGACAGGCGGCGATGCAGCGCCCGCAGCGTATGCAATTGGGAGCAAATGCCGGGCGGTTCCACAACCAGGGCCTTAAAAGCCGCACCAGGCGCGCGGAAATCAACCGGTGGGCGAAGGTCGCCGGCAGTTCGAATGGCGGCAAAACCGAGGCGCCGTCCAGATCGCCCAAACAAACCGGAGCGAGCGGCGGAGTCGCCATCAGCAGCGGCGCCAGGCAGGGCAACTTGTCCGGCCGGATGCGCAGGAGACGGCAAAGCGCCAGTTCCAGGGCCGCCCCGTCATCAGCGGCAGCCAGAAATCCCAGGCGCACCGGCCGGCCGGCGGTCGGACCGTTCCCTTCCATGGCAGTGACGGCGTCGCAAATCGTCAACCCGGGCCGCACCAGGCCGTACAAATGCGCCATCAAGCCGCCCAGCATGGCCGGAGTGGGAAAGGCCTTGTGCAGGGCGGTTTTCTGGGCGCCGGGCAGCACGCCGAAGATGTTTTTAACGGGGCCGGTCAAAATCGTCAGCAAATGCGTCTTCAACTTCGGCACATTGACGATCAAGTCCGCTTCCAGCACCGGCCGGGCAATGCTGAACGGCACGCCCTGGTAGTTAAAAAGGCGGGCGCCGGACTGCTCCAGGTTCAATAAAGGCGTGTGTTCGTCGGCGCACATTGCGGCAAATCCCGTGGCTTCCCAGACGCGTTCCATTTTATGTGGCGCGGCGGCGCTGTCGGCCACCGCCACGGTATGGCCCTGCCGGCGCAGATGGCGGATAATGGCGCGCACGACTTCCGGGTGGGTCGTGGCGGCGTGCTCGGGCGGTCGGTCGGTCAGCAGGTTGGGCTTGATCAGCACGCGCCGGCCCCCTCCCGCCAATGCTGCCGGGCGCAGCGTATCCAGGAGGCGCCCCAGCGCCGCCGCCACCGCCGCCGGCTGGTAGTCCGCGCATCTGGCGAAAGCGACCGCCGTCATGACATGGCTTCCGGTGGCGGCGGGCCGCGCCGGGCCAGGGCCACGCGCAGGGGATAACGCAGGCGCAATTCGTTTTCCAGGAGGATTTCCACCCAGTATGCGCCTGGTTCGGGGAAGTTCAAGTTGACGAAAAACTCCAGGTTGGTCATGGTGGCTTCAATCGAGGGGAGCTTGATGGGAATCTCGCGGCCGGATACGAGGACGGTGGACTGGTCCGGCTTGACAATCCGCGTTAGCTGCCGGAATTCGCCGTCGCCGCCGCACCAGCGGTTCACCACACAAACCCGGGGAAAGTTCAACGGCAACTGCGGCCCGGAGATGAAGTCGAACAGGCCGATCAGGATGAACTTGCCGTTATGTTCCTGGCGCACATCGTCGCAAACCACGCTGAACTGCAAGTCGGGAATTATTTTGGAGTCCATGGCATTTTCATTTCCGTAGGTTAACCGTCATGCTGGCGCGCCGGCCGGCGGCAACGGGCGGCCAGTTTCACGTTGCCGCGGGCGGGTGCGGCGGCGCGGCGCCCGTTTGCGAGCAGACATACGCCGCCAGGCGGTTGGCGCGCCGGTTGATTTCCGGCAAGGGCCGGTCATTGAGCCGGCCCATAACCACCGCGGCGGCAAAAGCATCGCCCGCGCCCACCGTATCCGCCACCGCTACCGGGCAGCCCGGGTGTTCGTCCCGGCGGTGGCGTTCCGCCAGCAGGCTGCCGCGGGCGCCGCGCGTCAACGCCACCAGCTCCAGCGGATAACGCTCGAACAAAACGCGCAACAGGCCATCCAGGGAGGCGGGCAGGCCGAGCAGGCGCGCCGCGGCGGGCAACTCCTCATCGCTGATTTTCAGTATGTCGGCCATGCGCAGCGAGGCGTCCAGCACCTCCCGGTCGTAAAAATTTTCGCGTAAATTGATGTCGAACATCCGCAGACAGCGCGGCGGAACAGCCCGGATAAAACCGTGGATAGCGGCGCGCGCGGCGGGGCGGCGCTGGCCCAGCGTGCCGAAACAAACGGCATCCAGCGCGCCGGCCGCCTGTTCCAGCGCCGGCGTCAGCCGCCAATAATCCCAGGCCCGGTCCGCGGCGATGGTGTAAACCGGCCGGCCGGCCCCGTCCAGCCGGACCTCCACGACGCCCGTGGGATGGGCGGGATCCACGCTCACATTCGTATCGTCCAATCCCATGGCCCGGATCGCGGAGCGCAGCGCCTGGCCGTCGTCATCCGCGCCGACGGCGCTCACAACCATGGAGCGGGCGCCCAGGGCGCCGGCATGGTAAGCGAAATTGGCCGGCGCGCCGCCCGGCTGGCGGCCGCCGGGGAGCAAGTCCCATAACAGTTCGCCCACGCCGGCAACGCTGAACCTTTTACCAGGGCCATTCATAATTCACCGGCGCAAAGCCTGGCGGATGATCTCCTCCACCGTGCCTTCAGCCGGCAGGCGGCCCGCCGCCGCCGCCGCCATTTTCTGCGCATCCGCCGGCTTATATCCCAGAGCCGCCAGCGCCCGCGCGGCATCCTGGACGCGCTGATCGCCCGGCAGCGCCGCCGCGCCATCAGGCAGGCCGGGATGCTTGATTTTATCGCGCAACTCCACCACCATCCGATCGGCGATTTTACGGCCGATGCCGGAAATACTGCTCAAACGGGCGGTATCGCCGGCGGCAATGGCGGAGGACAATTCGGTCGCCGCCAGGCCGCTCAAAGCGCTCATGGCGGTGCGCGGCCCGATCCCGGTCACTCCCAGCAACAGCCCGAAAAGCCGACGTTCCGCCGGCGTGGCGAAACCGTACAAAAGATGCTGATCCTCGCGGACATAGTCATGCACCCAGACGCGGCAGCACTCGCCGGCCGCGGGCAGGCGCGCGTAACTGTTCAGGGAAATAAACACCTCGTAACCGACGCCAGCCAGATCCAGGACCACGCGCGTGGGCGATTTTTCCGCCAGTGAGCCTTCCAGGAAGTCAATCATGTTCAAATTTCCTTGGGAGCGAGCGCGCCATGAAAGCGCGTGGCGCCATGCAGATGGCAAACGGCGATGGCCAGGGCATCCGCGGCGTCTTCCTGCGGCTCATCGCGCAGGCGCAACAGCGCCACGATCATCCGGCGCACCTGATCCTTGTCCGCGGCGCCATACCCCGTCACCGCCAGCTTGACCCGCCGCGGCGGATACTCGTACACCGGAAGGCCGGCGGCGGCAATGGCAGCCAGCGCCGCTCCGCGCGCCTGCCCCAGCGCCAGAGCCGTTTTGACGTTTTTACAAAAGAACACGCCTTCAATTGCCACTGCGTCCGGCTCCAAGCGCCGGATGATATCGGCCAGCGATTGCGACAAGTGCTGCAGGCAGCGTGAGACCGGGCGCGCCGGCGGATTGCGGATCACGCAATATTCAATGGCTTCCAGGATGCTGCCGCGCGCCTGCACCACGGCCACGCCGGAAGAGCGCAGCGACGTATCCAATCCCATCACCCGCGGCGCGGGTTGGCGGGCGGGAGCGTTCATTTCGATTCCAATTCCGCCAGCAACGCTTCGTCCACGTCCAGGTTGGAATAGACATTCTGGACGTCATCGTTTTCTTCCAGGGCCTCGATGAATTTCATGACATGGCTGGCCACGCTTTTATCGGTCACGTTCATGTAACTGTCCGGGATCAGCGTGATTTCGGCGGAGGTGGTTTTGATCCCCGCCTTCTCCAGGGCATCCATCACCGCCTGATATTCCGCCGGTTCGGTGATAACCTCGAACACGCCGCCATCCTGCTGCATGTCTTCCGCGCCGGCTTCCAGCACGATACTCATCAGTTTTTCTTCTTCCACGGCGCCGGCATCCACCAGGATCTGGCCCTTGCGTTTAAAATTGCGCATGACCGAGCCCGGCCCGGCCAGGTTGCTGCCGAACCGGGTGAAGATGTGGCGGATTTCCGAGGCGGCGCGGTTTTTATTGTCGGTCAGGGCCTTGACGATTAAAGCCACGCCCCCGCCCGCATAACCCTCGTAAACGATTTCCTCCAACTGGGCCCCGGCGATTTCACCGGTCCCTTTCTTGATGGCGCGTTCCACATTGTCGGCCGGCATGTTTGCCGCACGGGCCTTGTTCATAATGGTGCGCAGCGACGGATTCATGTCCGGATTGCCGCCGCCCGCGCGGGCCGACAGGGTTAATTCCTTGCTCAAGCGGCTGAAAATCTGGCCGCGCTTGGCGTCCGCCGCGCCTTTCTTGTGCTGAATGGTTTTCCATTTGCTATGGCCGCTCATCTGGTCCTCCTGCTGTTACAAGCTCCAACTTCACAATTAAGCAACCGGCGCCGGCAGCAACGCCGCGTCCGGCAACATGTTATACCCCAGCAATTCCGCCGGGGCGTCCGGGCCGCATTCCTGCTGCCAGCCCAAAGCAAATCCCAGGTCTTCCATGCGCCGGCACACGGCCGCATATTCCGCCGGCGTCACCCGGCGGTTCCAGCCGGCGCAATGCGCCGCCCGGTACGCCGGCACATATTGCCCCATCAGGCTCACCGCGGTTTCCGGGCCGAGATTTTCCGCCAACCATTCCAGGCTGGCGCAGGCCTCCTGGGCCCGGCCCGGCAAAACCAGCACGCGGCAAATCAAGCCCGACCTGGCCACGCCCGCGTCATCCAGACGCAAGGGTCCGGTCTGCCGCCGCATTTCCTGAAGCGCCCGGCGCGCCTGGCGCACGTAATCCGGCGCATCTGAAGCAACCCGGGCCGTGGCGTCGTCGGCGTAACGCAGGTCGGCCAGGTACACCGCCACAAGGCCTTCCAACTCGCGCAACGTCTCCACCCGCTCGTAGCTGCTGGTATTATACACCACCGGCAAATCGCCGCCGGCGGCCCGGGCCCGGGCCAGGGCCGCCATAATCTGCGGCAACCATGGCGTCGGGCTGACCAGGTTCCAGTTATGGCAGCCGGCCGCCTGCAACTCCAGCAATATCTCCGCCAGCCGGTCCACGCTGCAATCCCGCCCGGCCCCTTCCTGGCTCCATGGGTAATTCTGGCAATAAAGGCACCGCAGTGTGCAGCGGCTGAAGAAAACCGCGCCGGATCCCCGTGTCCCGGCCAATGGCGGCTCCTCGCCGCAATGCGGTCCGTAACGATAAATCCGCGGCAGGCTGCCGGCCCCGCAATAACCTTGCGCGCCGTCGGAACGCCGCGCCCGGCAGCGCCGCGGGCACAATTCGCAAGCCGCCGCGCCGAGCAGCGGCGCCATCTCCGGCCGAACTTCGATCAATCCTCTGTTTCCTTGGTTTTTTCAGCTTCCGCAATAATTTTCTGGGCGATGTTGGACGGCACGATATCATAACGCGCAAACTGCATTTCAAACGAACCGCGGCCGCCGGTGATGCTGCGCAACTCGGAACAATAGCGGAATAACTCCACCTGGGGGACATCCGCCGTGATCACCTGGAGCCCATCCTGGACGTCCACGCCCAGAATCCGGCCCCGGCGGTGGTTCAAGTCGCCGTTGATATCGCCCATGTACTGGTCCGGCACCATGACCTTGATACTCATGACCGGCTCCAGCAGCACGGGTTTCGCCTTGCTCATGGCGTCCTTAAAGGCGCGGGAGGCGGCGATCTTAAACGCGATTTCCGAGGAATCCACATCATGGTAGGATCCGTCATACACGGTGACCCGCACATTCACCACGGGGCAGCCGGCCAGCGCGCCATGGCGCATGGCCTCCACGAACCCCTTTTCGCAAGCGGGAATGAAATTGCGCGGAATGACGCCGCCGACCACGGCGTCTTCGAACCATTCCTCGCCTTGGGGCAGGGGCTGGACCTTAGCGTAAACTTCCGCGTATTGACCGCGGCCGCCGGATTGTTTCTTATGCCGGTAATGCCCGTCGCCGAGGCTGGTAACCGTCTCGCGGTATGACACCTTGGGCACTTTAAACTCCAGATTCAGATTGCTGCGCTTGCGCACCATTTCGCGCACGAGTTCCAGGTGGGCGTCGCCCATGCCGGACAGGATCATCTCGTTCGTATCGGGGTTGCGCTCCATTTTCAAGGTGGGATCGTCTTCGATCGCGCGCTGGAGAGCGACGCCGATCTTGTCATCCTCGCCGTCCTTGGCAAACACCGCGTTGAAGACCACCGGATTGCGGAACACCACCGGCGCGAACTCGATCTTCCGGCCGGGGGCGCAGAGGCTGTCGTTCAATTGCGTGTTTTTCAACTTCGGTAAAGCGATAATGTCGCCCGCGTGCGCCTCGCCCACCGGCACCTGCTTCTTGCCGCAGGGCGCAAAAAACGCGCCGATGGTCTCCTTGACGCCCCGGGTGGCGTTATAAATTTCCATACCTTCGCGGAAAGTGCCGCTGACCACGCGGGCGAAAGCCAGTTTGCCGGCATAAGGGTCTGTCAGGGAACGCCAGACAAAGGCGCTGCATGGGGCTTCCGGGGCGGAATCCACCGCCTGGTCCTGGGCGTCTTTGAGAGGGCGGTCCAGCGGGGAGGGAAACAGCCGGGCGATACCGTCCAGCAAATCCGCCACGCCGGCGTCCTTCGGGGCCGTAGCGGCAAAGACGGGGACCAGGCTGCCGGACGCGACGGCGCCGCGCAAGCCTTTTTCGATTTCGTCCGGCGTCAGTTCTTCGCCGCCCAGGAATTTTTCAATCAGCGCATCGTCCGTCTCCGCGGCCTTTTCCAGCAGCGCGTTGCGGGCTTCCGCGGCGGCCGCCGGCAGATCGGGCCTGGCGTCCAGCAAGGCCACCGGGCGGCCATCCAACCAGGCGGTCACCGGCACACAGGCGCCGCCCCAGACCTCCTGGATTTCCGCCAGGATTTTGGCGTAATCCGCCGATTCGCGATCCAGTCCGGTGATCACCACGGCGCGCGGCAGGCCGCGGTTTTCGCATTGCCGCCAGGCGGCGCGGGTGCCGACCTGGATACCGTCCACGGCGTCCACCGCGATCAACACGGCATCCGCCATATGCAGGGCGCATTGCACCTGGCCGAAAAAATCGTCCGTGCCCGGGGTATCCACAAACATCAATTGCGTTTTCGCGCCGCGGGGATTCCGGTAAACGGCGCATAAGGGCGTGGCGTAAATACTGGTCTTGCGCGAGATTTCCTCGTCCGTGTAATCGCACATGCTGGTGCCGTTGGCGGGCGAGCCCTGGCGGTCATTCATGCCCGTTTTGAAAAGCATGGCATCGCACAAGGCGGTTTTGCCGCTGCCGCTGTGGCCCGCAAGCGCGAAATTGCGTACATCTTTAACCGCAATATCTTTCATGATCCTCCCTTAATAGACATACCCGCGCGACCCCAAAGCCGCCTTTTGTCATTTATAGCCGAAGCGGCGGGCGAATGCAAGACAATCAATCCACCGTCCGGGCGCCGACCTTGTGTTTCCAGATGAGGAAAAAGGCCGCCACCGACGCCGCCGCCAGCCCCACGATCACCCAGAAGGCCATCGGATGCTGCATGTTCATCGGCATGCTCACATTCATGGAAAAGGCGCTCACGACGAAAGTCGGCACCATGATGCCGATGGTAATGATATTGAGGGTTTTCATCAGGACGTTCAGGTTGTTGTTGACGATGGACACGCGCGCATCCATCATGCTGGCCAGAATGGTCGAATAGATCTCCGCCAGGCGATAACACTGGTTGTTCTCGATGAAAATGTCTTCCAGCAATTCCAGGTCCCGGTCCGTCATCCCCAGCTTGGCGGCGTTGTACTTCCACCGGTCAATCAGGGATGAGTTGGAATTGATGGCGCTGAGGTAATACACCAGGCTTTTTTCGAGGGTAAACAAGTTCAACAGGTACTTGTTTTCCATGGCGGTGCTGATTTTCTGCTCCAGGGAATCGGCAATCATGTTGATCACCTTCAGGTGTTCCACATAATGCTGAATCGTGCGATAAACCAGCCGCAGCGCCAGGTCCAGGAGGGAATTCACCCGGTTAAACAACTTGCCGCTGAACAGTTGAATGTCGTCGGACAGCAGCACGACCAGGCGTTCCTGGAAGAGAAACACGCCGACCGATCCCACTTTGAACAGGAACTGGTCCCGGGAAGAATAATTCTTCGGGCGCTTGAAGATCATGGCCACATGGTCTTCCTCGAATTCCAGGCGCGACAATTCGTCGGGGTCGAGGGCGGAATTCATGGTGTGCTCGTCCAGTTTGTATGTGCCGAGCAGCAGCTTGCGTTCGGCATCGTCCGGCGCGATGAACACCAGGATGTTGCCGGGCTGGTCGCCGCTTTCCTGCAAGCGCCCGTCCCGCAGTAAATATTGCTTTAACATAAACGTAAAACTTTCAAAACGTGAGTTTTGAAAAATTTAACGCAAAACCAGCGTCAAAAGCAAAGCCGGCGTCTCCGGCTATGCAACAGGCCACTATATAACGATTTTGCTGCCGCTCGTCAAGCGGCATTTTACCCACCCAGCCTGTGTCATTCCCGGCTGCCCGCCCGGCTCGTCCGCCGTAGTCTTGCGCTCAAATCGAAGGCACAGCATATTTTTCGTGCATCGCGCCGCGGAATCATTTAAATTGACTTGTTTCGATTCGGAACAGGATTATTGCCGCCGCCAACAGGAAGGTTCAGGATGGACGCTGTTTCGCCTTTGTCGCACCCACTGGCGCGCGGCGCCGCGCTGGCGCTGGCCGCGGCGCTGCTGGTCATGCTCTTCGGCCGCGGCTTGATGGACCCCGACGAGGGGCGCTACGCCGAAATCCCGCGCGAGATGGCGGTGTCGGGCAACTGGATGGAAATGCGCCTGTTGGGATTCCGGTATTATGAAAAGCCCCCCCTGGCCTACTGGCTGACCGCCCCGGCAATCCTGGCCTGCGGCGCCCGCGACTGGGCGGTGCGGATTCCGCTGGCGCTCAACCTTGCCGGCATGGCCTGGCTGTTTTACCGGTTGATGCGCCGGGAATGGCCGGCCGACTCCAGCCGTTGGACACTGCTCATCGGTTCCGCATCCCTGGGCTTTACCGCCGGCTTCACGCTCCTGATGACCGATCCGTTCCTGGCGCTGTTTTTTAGTTTGACCTGCTACTGGGCGTACCTATGGTTTGAGACACCGCCGCCAGCCGCGGGACGGCGCGCCCGGCTGGCCGTCGCCGCCGGCGCCGCCGCCGCGCTGGGTTTCCTGACCAAGGGCGCCGTGGCGGCGGTACTGCCCGGCGCCATCATCCTGATCTGGGCGGCATGGGAACGCCGGCTGCGCCAGCTGCGCTTTTCGCTGTTGGCCTGGGCCGGCGTGATTTTCCTGGCCATCGCCGGCAGCGCCCTGCTCCTGATCGAGCGGCACAACCCGGGCTTTTTCCTGCATTTTATCTGGAATGAACATATCGCCCGCTTTACCGGCACCCGCGAATTGCAGGGCCATCCGGAGCCGTTCTGGTATTTCGGCTATATCATACCGCTGCTGCTGGCGCCGTGGACGCTGTTCCTGGCGCGCGCGGCCAGGATGATGGCGGCGCGGCGCGCGCTTCAGACCGACCGTCTGACGCGCCTGCTGCTGGTCTGGGCTGGCGTCGTGGTGTTCTTTTTTTCCGCCAGCACGGGCAAACTGATGTCCTACATCCTGCCGGCCATCTTTCCCATCCTGATCCTGCTGGGCCGCTGGGGGATCGCTGAACCGTTCGACGGCACAGAGGCCGACCGCCGCTTGATCCGGTGGGGAACCGCCGGAACGCTGCTCATCATGGCGGCTTTGATCCTGGCCTGGGCGGCCAGTTACACGGACATCTTCCCGGACAAACTACAGCCGGTCCGCGGCGCCAGCATCCTGGCCTTACTGCCGCTGGCTGCCTGTGGTTGGCCGGCTCTGCGCTGCTGGCGCGCCGGCAGCGACTTCCGTCCGCCCGTGGCGCTATTGAACGCCGGCATTCTCCTGACCGCGGCCTTGATGCTGACCCCGCTTCCCGGCCGCTGTTTCAACGTTACCGCCCGCAAAAACTCGGCCATCGTCTACCAGGCCCTGGCCGGCCGCCTGACGCCGGCGGACCGCCTGGTCTCGTTATGGTCCTACCGTCCTTCGCTGGCTTTTTATACCGGGCGGATTTACCGGCCGTACCAAAGCCGGAACGAACTGCTGTTCGGCATGCGCATGGAGCCGGGCCGTCCGGCCGATATGCAGCATCCGGATGAAATCCGCGCTTTGGCCGCCGGCACCCCGGGCCGGGTGTACGCCCTGGTTGAGCCGGATGATTACGTCAAGCGGTTGCCGGAACTAGGGCTTAAATTCCAGGCAACGGATTTGCCGTGCGATCCCAGGACCATCATCCTGGAAGTTGTGCCGTGAAAGGCCGCGGAAAGGGCTTGTCACAGCATCGTACAAACGCTAGATTACTGATATGAATGACTCTTCCAGCGAAAATAATTCCGGCGATTCCGCATCGGAAATTCTGAACGCCATCGCGGCTTTCGAAAAAATCCTGGAAGCGATCCCGAACGATCGCATTTCCCTGGAAACCCTCGCCGATGCGTACGACAAGATCGGCGACCGCGCCCGCGCCCGGACTTACCTGCTGCGCCTGGGAGACGCGCTGCTCGAGGAAAAAGACGAGGATGCCGCCCGGGACCTGCTGCACAAGCTGCGCGCCTACGCGCCCAACGACGCCGAAGTCCAGAACATTATCGCCCGCATCGAGAGAATGGAGCCCGAAAAAATCCGGGCCATGGTTTTGGACGCTCCCGGCCAGCCGGCGGCGCCCCGCACCGCCAACATCGCCGCGGAAATTTCTTTCGCATGGAATTTACTGCAGGCGAAAAAACTGACCCAGGAAGAATATGCCGGCGTAGTGCGTGACCTGACGGAAAATTCCGCCAAGTCCGCCGTTATCACCGTTTCCACTCTGCACGTGTTGAATGACCGGAATTTCCCGGGGATGAACGAGGTGCTGGCATTCGTCGCCGGCGCCTGCAACACCCCCATGATCTGCCTGGCCAATTTCGAGATCCCGCCCGAAACAGCGGCGCTGCTGCCATTGGAATTCACCATCCGGCGCGGGGCGATCATTTTTGAACTGATGGGCAAAGATGCGCTGGCGGCCGTGCTCAACCCATACGACGAACAACTGGCCATGGATATCGAAGACCTGACGGGCAAACCGGCCTACCTGTATCTGGTGCACCCATCCGACTTCGACGCCGCCATCGACAAAATCAAGCAAGCCCTGGCGCCGCCGGCATCCGGATCGAATGCTTAACGTCCCCGGCGTCCGGCCCGGGCCGGCGCCGCCGGCCCGGCGGCGCCATGACGCCGGCCCTGTGCGCTTCAGATTTTCCCGGCAGCGCCCAACTGGCGGCGCAGTTGCAAAGGCGGCAGACCCGTAGTCTGGCGTATCAGGCGGGAAAAATAATTCGGATCCCGGAAGCCGCACTTGCCGGCCGCGCCGCTTCTTCCATATCGGGATGGATGAAGATCACGACCGCTCCCATACCCAATTCGCGGCGGCCGTGAATGTGCTGGCGGCTGGCCTGCAACAGCGGGGCCTGCGCGCAGTCATGTGGCGCGATACCCGCCTGGACGCGCGCGGCCTGGTGTTCAATGAAAAACACAGCGCCGTGGAAAAAGCATTGCCTGCCAGCGTGGTGCGGATGGTCTGGAATTACGAAGGCGTCAGCGACACGGAAACCATCCGGGCCATGTGGGATGGCGGGTTTGAAATCTGGGCGGGAATTGCCGGCGCCAAGCCGGAATCCGCCGCTGCGTGGGCGCGCCTGCTGGCCCACCCCGGTAATCCGCATCCCGGCATCATCATCACCAACTGGAAACCCTGCATCCCGGCCTACCGTCCCTTCCATCTGGGCATGCTGAATGCGCTGGCTGGGGTTTAATACAGCGTAGCGCCCACCCTCAGGAAACGCGTTTCACCTTGGTAGCGGAGCAAAACACCGTCTTCCTGTATTTTCAGTAGGATGACCCCTTCTATCTGGCTCCCTGAAAAAACCATGGTATTGTTGAGCCGCGCGGCGCCTTCACCGGGAACCGCGCTGCACAAAACACCCGATAAATTTAAGCGCGGCCATATTACCGGCGGGGCGGGCTGGACGGCAACCGCCGCCGGCGACACCTGTGGCTTCGGCACGGGTGCAGCAGCCACTTCCGCCGGGGACGGCGGCGGAGCTAACGCGGCAGGCGCATTGGCGTCCGGCGCGCTGTCAGGCGCCGTAACTGGAGCCGGCGCAGCCCCGTCTGCAGTGGCCGGCGCCAAGACGGGCGGCGGCGCGGGCGCTGGAGATGCAGCCGGGCCGGAGGCGGCGGCAGCGGCAGAATTATCCTGGGGTGGCGCAACCTCAGCCGGCACTGAAGCGGGCGCGCCCGGTTCGGAAGCTGCCGCGGGCAATGACGCCAATTGCGTACGCTCCGCACCATGCTGGAAATGCCGCCAGGCCATCCACAACAAGCCAAAGACGGCCGCCAGGATCAACAAGACTGCCAGGACCACGCCCAGCATCCCCAACCAGGGGCGCCGCGTCTTGTCAGCCAAGGGCGGCGGATCGCGCGGCTCTTCCGAAAATGCTTCCGGCTCCGGCACGGACTTGCGCATCGAAAGCTTGCCGGGCGCCGGAGTATGTCCCGGCGCCGGCCGGGGTTCCGGCACCGGCCGGGGCTCCGGCGCCGGCGGAGGGGGCGTTTTCTCCGTCGGTGCGGCCGTGCCATCCGGCGGCGCGCTGGCCGCTTCTGGTGACCGTCCATTGCCGAACTCCGCCTGCTGCCTTCTAAGGGCTTCCTGAATCAAACTCATATATTTCCCTCCAACTGTCTGATGGCTTTTTCAACGCAGGGCTTTTCAATGACCCTGACATTCGCGACATAGCCGGCCAACAGGGTGATATCGCACAAAGCATTGACCAGGCGCGGCACACCTTTGGTGTACTCGTAGACACGCCGCAAGGCCTCGGCGCGGAATAATTCGCCGCCAGCCCAACCGGCAGTCCGCAGACGATGGCGGACGTAATCGCCAATTTCCTCTTCCGTCAGCGGCAGCAAGTGATAACGGACAGTGATCCGCTGGCGCAATTGCCGCAATTCCGGCGCCGCCAGGCGCTGTTTTAATTCCGGCTGCCCGCACAGCACGATTTGCAGGAGTTTGTGCTGGTCGGTCTCCAGGTTGGACAGCAAACGCACCTGTTCCAGGACGGCCGGCGTAAGGTCCTGCGCTTCGTCAATAATGACCGCCACATTATTGCCATTGCGCAATTGTTCCAGCAGAAAGGCGTTCAAACACTCGATATAGGCCAGGCGGTCGCGCCCTTTGACGCTCAAGCCGAAATCAGCCAGAATTGCCCGCAGCAACTGGCTCTCCGTCAGGCAGGGATTCAAGACCATGGCCGTCTGGATCGTACTCGACAGCCTGGACAAAACGGCCCGGCAGAGCGTAGTTTTACCCGCGCCGACTTCGCCGGTCAATTCGATGAAGCCCTTGCGGTGTTCGATGCCGTAAAGCAGGTGATCGAACGCCTCGCGGTGTCGCGGCGTGAAGAAGAGGAACCGCGGGTCCGGAGTGATGTTGAAAGGCGCTTCTTTCAGGCCGTAATGTTGAAAATACATAATTCAATCATGCGCATGATCGGCGTCGTCCTGGTGCATATCAGATTCGCCGACATGGTCATGTTGGCATATATGCCGGTTATGTGCAAGCAAGTTATCCAGCAGGTCCGCCGCGGGCGGGCGGGGTTGTTCGCCGCGGCGCAGGGCCGCAAGGCGGGCGCGCACGCCGGTGCGCGCCGGGAAAATATCGAGGATGCCTTCGTGCAATTCCGCCGCCAGCGCCGTTTGGCCCTGCAGTTCGGCCAGCAAGGCGCGGTACATTTTCATCTGGGCCGCATCCAGGCGCGCATCGTCATCATCACTGGCCAGCGGATGCGGCCAGAGACGCAGGCCGGCATCGAGCGTGCTGGCCGCGGCCGGCCAGCGGCCGCGGCGCATCCAGAGCCGGCCCTGTTCCAGAAAAATCCGGTAATCGCGGGGATGGTGGCGATAAGCTTCGCGAAGCAATTCCAGCGCCAGATCCGGCCGGCCGAGTTGTTCGGCCAACCAGAAAGATCCCACCGCATAGGCCGTGACATTGCCCGGATCCATCCGTGTGGCAATAAACAGCCATGGCAGCACTTCCTGCATTTCGCCGGGTTGCAGGTGTTGCTGCACCCGGGGCGCGACGGCGTCATGCAGCGCGCTGAACCAGCCGTTAAAAGCCCGGGGCGGCGGCGCGGAAACCCCTTTGTGAAACACGCTATCCGCCTTTAAAAACAAGCGTTCACCCAGCGCGGACCGGCTGCCGCCCAGCAGGCGCAGGAAGACCGTCGTGCCGGCGGCGCGGGAAGGCTCCCCCGCCGCCGGGCCGGCCTGGACAAAAATCAGGCAAGCCAGGCTGAAGGCCGACGCCCACAAGGCCCCGGTCAAAAGCAGAGGATGCATCATGGATGTGCGCATGCTCTCTTCCTTGCCTCAAATCCGCGCGGCGCGTGAAAATTTCTTGTTGCGGTAAACCAGCCAGGCGGCGGACAGCAACAAGCCCGTCAACACCGCTCCGTACGCCAGGATCATGCCCACCGCGGCCCAATCCGCCGGCGGCCAGTCATGCGCCAGGCGCAGGCGCAGATCGAACAATTCCAGGTGCGGCAGGGCAAAGTAAAGGGCGAGCAGCAGATCGTGCCGGGTTCCGGCGGCATGCAGGATCAACTCCGGAATCCGCGGCGCCAGGAAATAGGCGCTCAGGCTCCAGACATAAGCCAGCGCCGCGGCGGCATCGTAATTCATGCAGGTGGAAAGCAGGACGCTCATCGCCGCCAGCACGGCCAGGCAGGCAGCCTGGAGCAAGCCATGCTGGATGAAAATGGCGCCCGCAAAAGAACCGCCCCGCAGCGCCACGATCGCCGCCAGCACGGCATGCAGCCACAGGCAGGCGGCCAGGCCGCCCAACCAGGCGCCCAACCATTTGCCGGCCAGCAGTTGCCAGCGGGTCAGCGGCTTGGACAGGAGGATGAATATCGTGCCTTCCGCTTCCTCGCGCGGCAGCTGGCGCGCGGCGTAATTGACGGTCAGGTACCAGGCGCAAATCCAGACCATCAGCAATCCGATTTCCTTGACGTAGCCGGGCATCCCGCCCAAGCCGAAAATATTCAAAGAAATCATGCCCAGCAGGAACGCGGCCATCAAGATCAGCAGGACGTAGACGTCCTTGCGGCGCAGCATTTCCAGCCAGACAATCTGGGCAATGGTCAGGATTTTGCGCATGCCAGCAGCCTCAGAAAATATTGCTCCAGACTTTCGCCCGGACGCGCCAGGCCGGCAATCGGGCCGGACGCCGCCAGGCGCCCCCGGACGATAATGCCAACGCTGTCGCATACTTTTTCCACTTCCGACAATTCGTGCGAGGAAAAAAACACCGTGCACCCGCGTGCGCGCAGTTCTTCCATGATCCGCCGGACTTCGATGCGGCCGGGCGGATCGAAACCGCTGGTCGGCTCGTCAAGGATCACCAGTTCCGGATCGTTGATTAAGGCTTGCGCCAGCCCCAGACGTTGCAGCATGCCCCGCGAATAAACGGCAATCCGCCGGTCCGCCGCGCCGGCCAGCCCTACCCGTTCCAGCAGGACGCCGGCCCGCCGGCGCGCCGCCGCGGCCGTCAGGTCAAAGAGCCGACCCATCATGCACAACAATTCCCGCCCGGTCAGAAACCGGTAAATCTCCGGCCGCTCGGACATGTACCCGATCCGGCTGCGCGCCAGCGCCTGGCGGACATCCCCGCCCAGAATCCGCAGCGTGCCGGAAGTCGGTGCGATAAATCCCAGCAGCGCGTGGACGGTGGTGGTTTTGCCGGCGCCGTTGGGGCCGATAAAGCCGAATACCTGCCCGCGCGGCACGCTCAGATTCAAGCCGTCCACCGCGCGCACACTCCCATGGCGCGCGGGAAATTCCACCACGAGGTTTTGTATTTCAATCGCCGGATTCATGAGCCATCGCCATCAATTGGTCTATCTTGCGTTGAAAATAACGCCGTTGGCGCGCCGTGGCAAGCTTTTCCTGCGCGATCCGACGGCGCAACCCGGACCAGTCCAGCCCGGCCGTGCCCCCCAGGTGGGTTTTGCGTGCGATCGCGGCGGCCGGATCGGCGTCCTGCAAATCCGCCAGGTGTTCCTTGACATACCGGTAAGCGTCGCGGAAGGCCATGCCCTCGGCGGTCAATTCCAGGGCGCGGTCGGCGGCGAAAACGGCGGGAGTAAATCCCCGGCGCAGGGCTGCCCGGTCAACGGCCAAGCCGGCGATCAAGGGGCGCATGACGCAGAGCGATCCGCGGACGACCTGGAAGCCGCGCATGAACGGCGCCTTGGTCTCCTGCAAGTCGCGGTTGTACCCGCCCGGCAGACCCTTCACCATGTCCGCCACGCCGAAAGCATCCGCCAGCGCGGCCGCGGCGCGGGCGCGCAACAATTCCAGGATGTCGGGATTGTTCTTCTGGGGCATGATGCTGCTGCCTGTGCAAAGTTCCGGCGGCAGGCGGAAATACCCGAACTCCGGCATGGTGAAAAGCATCAGGTCCTGCGCCAGGCGCGAGAGGGTCAGCATGATCTGCGATAACGCCATCAGGATCATGGATTCCAGTTTTCCGCGGGCGTTGGCGGCAGCCATCACGTTGTGGCAGGGCGCGGCAAATCCCAGCAGTTTCGCCGTCAACCGCCGGTCGAGCGGCAGCGGCACCCCGTACCCGGCCGCCGAACCCAGGGGGCACCGGTCGTTCAGATCATAGGCGCTCCGCAGCAAAACCATGTCGTCCAGCAGCCCCTCGGCATAGGCGCCGGCCCACAATCCGACGGAACTGGGCATAGCCGGCTGCATATGCGTGCGCCCCACCATCGGCAACCGGCGGTAGCGGCAGGCGAAGGCCGCCAGGGCTGACGCCAATTCCAGCAATTCCGCTTCCACGGCGAGCATCTGGTCCTTGGCGTACAGCCGCAAATCCACGGCTACCTGGTCATTGCGGCTGCGGCCGGTATGCACCCGGCGGCCCAGTTCGCCCAGCCGCGCGGTCAAAACCCGTTCCACGGCCAGGTGCACATCCTGATCGGCGATGGTGATTGCAAACCGGCCCTGCCGGGCGAGGCGCCGGATGCGGCCGAGTTCGGCCACAACCCGCGCCGCATCCGTACGGCTGAACAAACGGGGGCGCACGGGTATTTGCGCCAGCATGACGACATGCGCCGCGGTGCCAATGCAATCGGCGTCCACCAGGTTTCGATCCAGACGCAAATCCTCGCCGGCCGTGTATTCCAGCGCCAGCGGCGCAATAGCGCCTACGGTTGTTTGCAGCTTGCCGTCGGATGCCGCCATGATTTACGCCTTTCCTTATTTTTGCTCAAAAAATTCCCTTTCCCTGTCCCATTTGGCGGCTATAATAGCAATTCAACGGCGCATTTTCAATCAAGAACAGCAAAACGCGGCCCTCGCCCGCCAAGATCCGCATTCCCGCATATGCAAAAACATTTCGACAATCAAATCCGCCGGGTCGAAAACATCCTGGAAGCAAGGCTGCCGCCCGCCGACGCCATGCCGCAGCCATTGCACACCGCCATGCGGTACAGTGTTTTCGCGGGGGGCAAACGCCTGCGCCCGCTCTTGTGCCTCGCAGCCGCCGCGGCTGCCGGCGGCGATGACACGCCGGCCCTGCTGCCCGCCGCGGCCCTGGAAGCGCTGCACACCTATACCCTGATCCATGACGACTTGCCCGGCATGGATAACGACAGTTTGCGCCGCGGCCGGCCCACGCTCCACGTAGTTTACGGTGAAGCCATCGCCATTCTGGCCGGGGATGCTCTCTTGACCCTGGCCTTCGAATGGCTGGCCGAGACCCATGCCACCCCGCCCTATCATCCCAATCAATTGAGCCTGGAACTGGCCCAAGCCGCCGGGAGCCGGGGCGTCATTGCCGGGCAGGCGGAAGATATTGCCGCCGAACGCCAGCCGCCAAATCCGGCCCGTCTGGAATTCATCCATCGGCATAAAACCGGCGACCTGATTCGCGCCGCCGTCCGCATGGGCGCCATCGCCGCCGGTGCGTCCCCCGGCGTCCTGGCAGGGGTGACAGCTTACGGCGAGCATATCGGCCTGGCGTTCCAGATCGTGGATGATTTGCTGAACGCCACGGCGGAGGTCGGACAACTGGGTAAAGCGGCCGGCAGCGATGCCCAGCGCGGCAAAATGACCTGGGTGTCGGTGCATGGCCTGGCGGCCGCGCGCCAGGCCGCCGATCGCCTGGCCGCAACAGCCCGGCGCGATTTGCAGGGACTGCCGGGCGACACGGCCCCATTGCGCGAACTGGCGCGGATGATGATTGAACGCAACAAATAACACGTATGCACCCGCCGTTGAAATATCTGCAAGCTGCCGCCGGCACGGCCCTGGCCCTCCTGATCTGGACCTTTGCCTCCAAAGCGCTGCAGGATGCCGTTGTTTTTGGCGCCGCCCTTTACGCCATGTATGCCGCCTGGCGCACCGGCCGCGAGTTGGCTGCCTGGCGCCAACCGGCGGGCATGGCTTTTACGGCGGTGGCCCTTTACATGGCATTATCCCTGCCTTGCTCGCGCGCGCCGGCGGCATCGTTTCGGGATTTCACAGGCCTATTGGAGATTTTCGCCGGCGCGTTTGCCATCCCGGTGATTTTCAACACCAGGCCGCGGCTGGAGGCGGCCCTGCTGTATAGCGCCAATGCCGTTGTTTTAACGCTGGCCTTTGACCTCGGCCGGCTCGCTTGCCTGCTCGGACCGGACTTGATGGAGCAGGCCCATGCCTTCCAGCCTTTCATTTTGAATCACAGCAACGTCGCCAGCATGCTGGCGGGACTGGCGGCGCTGGCGTACTTTTACTTCTTCTGGCAGTGGCGCCAAACCAGGCGCTGGCCGGCGCGCGCCTGCCTGTTGGGCATGTCCGCCGCCCTGGCTTACCAGGTCGTGCTGGCTTCCCGCGGGCCGCAGCTGGCACTGGCATTGACGGCAGCCGCGATGGGCGCGCTCCTGCCGGGCGCGCGCCGCAAGATTGCCTGGGGTCTGGCCGCGGCCTGCCTGGGAGCGCTGCTGGCGGGCCATGCGGGAAAGCTGAACCGGCGCATCGTCCCGCCGCCGCCCGACCCGGCGGCGGCCGCCGCGCCCGCCAGCACGCCGACCCCAGCCGTCCGCATCGCAGAAATTTTACGGCGCAACCTGAATCAGCGCGACATTGTCTGGGAGCACACCTGGCGCCTGGCACGGCAACGCCCGTGGTTCGGCCATGGTTATGGCAAGCGCAACTTCACCAGCATCTATTACCAGAATGAACCGCCGCCGGCGGATTTTTATTATCCGCACCCGCATCAATACTGGCTCAAATTATTCTTCGAATTCGGCTGGACGGGCCTGCTGCTGCATTTGGCGGCCTGGTTGTGTCTGGCATGGCAATTGATGCGCCGCATCTACCGGGAACCGACCTTCAGCGCGCGGCTCTGGCCGGGCATCCCCGCTTTAATGCTGCTGTGCATTCACCTGTATGGATTGGGCGATTACCCGGACAATCTCGTTCAAACCGCCCAAATCTGGCTGATACCGGTGGCGCTGGCAATTATCGCCGAACGCGCCGAATGACGCGCGCACCGGCCCTGTAGCGGCCGAACTGCGTTCGGCATCTGCCAATTACCCGCTACACGCCGGCGCCGGACCGCATGAACCGCGAATGACTAACCGACTCTGCAAGCGGATGCCGGGACATTCCGCGCCCGGCGACAGCATGCGCCGTTCCAGCATGGCCACGGCCGCCGCCCCCAACTCGTAACGCGGCACGCGCACAGTGGTCAACGGCGGGCGGGCCTGCTCCGCGCCCGGCGCGTCGTCAAACCCCAGGACCGATACATCTCCGGGGACGCGCAAACCGTCCTGCTCCAGCGCTTCGATGACGCCCAGCGCCTTAACATCCGTGGATGCGAACACCGCGGTGAACGCCGCCGTCCGTCGTCGCAGCTCCCGGACAGCGGCCGCGCCATTTTCCGCCATGCCGTACGGCGCATACGCCACTAGCTGTTCGTCGTAAGGAACCCCGAAGGTGTGCAAGCCGATGGCGTAGCCCGCCATCCGCTCGGAATGGCGGGGCGTATCCTGTGGCGGAATGACCAAGGCCACCGCGCGGTGCCCAAGTTGCTGGATCAAATAGGACATGCCTTCCACCACGCCGCTCAGCCGGTCAATCGCGACGGTATTCGGAGGAAGCTGGCCGGCGACTCCATACGGACGCATCGCCACCCAGGGCACACGGGCTGTCCGGGCGCGCTCCTCGACGCCGGGCGGCGGATCGAGCATGATCAGGCCTAAGGCTGCCGACGGCGCCCCGTCCAAATGCCCGGCCAATTCCGGGTAATCCAGCAAGCGCACCCGGCCGTCAAAATTGTTGATCACACCGCGGTGGAGTTCATACGTGACGAACCAGCTGACATCGGTGCGTTTTAAATCATCCGGCGAGTGCAGTCCGCAAAGCAACAGCGTGCGTTCGCGGGTGCGCGGCGGCGGCGCATGCCGGGCGGCGACAAAAGTGCCGGCGCCTTTCCGCCGCACCACCATGCCGCGGCGCTCCAGTTCCGCCAGGGCGCGGGTTACGGTCGCCGTGCTTAAGCCGTATCGCTGTTTCAATTCGGCTTCCGTGCACAACTTGTCGCCGACGGCATAGGCGCCGCTCCGGATGGCCGATTCCAGGCGGGCGCACAGCTGGGCGTACTTGGGCACGGCGCTGGAATCATCCAGTGGAGCGAATTTGTGTTTTCCGCTCATACCGAGACCTTGATTTGATCGCGCGTCACCCATTCCCCGGTTTCATCGCCGATGGAGATGCGCGCGGGGTACAAAAGGCCCCAATCGCGCCGGCGCCGGTAAGAATCCAGCAATACCGGGAGGCTGGGCTGCAGCCGGCCGCGGAAACGCTCGCGGCCCCAGACCATGATGCGCACATCTGCCGGATCGATCCCCATACGGGGATGCAGCCAGAGGGTGAAGCGCCGGACATTTTTCGGGGTGACCTCAATCACGCCATCGTCCCGGATATAGGCATCCACCGCCCCGCCCGGGACGTGTTTGCGGCGGACGGTGAAGGCGATATTGTTCCAATCGTCCTCCACGGCATCGCGGCAATCTGACATGGTCAACATGTCGAACATGATGGTTTCGTCGCCCACCTCGTCAATCGTCACCCAGCGCGCATGCGGCGCCTCCGCCAGATCATGAAAATCGGTGTGGTTTTGCGCCGCCACGGAAGGCGTCTTGTGCCGGCGCCAGTCGCTCCAGGGCGTCAAGCCGCGCGGCGTCACCGCCACCACCCGCGGGTAATACGGATTGCGCCTTTGATCCCGGCTCCATTTCAGCCATTCGTACAAAGCCGGCCGGGCATCCAGCAACGGATGCCCGCCGGAATGTTCGCGGTAAAAATTCGCCACTCCAACCTGATCAAGGCGCAGCTTGGCGGCGCGGGCGAACTCGATATCCGTCCCATGCCGGCGCCGGAACATGACTGCGTCGTTGATCCCCTGCGAAATCCAGATGGTGGTGCCCATCAACGCCGGCCAGTAAGCCAGGTCCCAGTGGCTGGACGAACTGAAAACGCTGGCAAACCGGTCCGCCAGGCGATGCGCCATGTGATTGGCGCCCATGCCGCCCATTGAAGTGCCGCCCAGAATGACATTGTCGGGATCAATATTATAAAAACTCTCCAGTTCGGTAATGACATCCGCCAGGTACGGCTCCGCCTCCGGCAGATGCCAGCGCGCCCAACTGCGGGGATGCGGCGGCGCCGACGGACAGCAAACGATCCGCCCGCTGCCTTCCAGCAAATCATTGAGATTCTGGTGCTCATAAAAGTGCCGCCCGCCATCACCGCCGCCCCGCCCTCCGCCATGCAACATGAGCAGCAGCCCATAAGCCCGGGCCGGATCATAATCCGGCGGCACATAGACGGTCAGCGGCTGGTCGGGATATCTGCCGGCCAACCCCGGCGACAGGAAGGCGCGGCTGATCTGCCAGCCGGTGGCCGGCCGCGGCGGACGGACCGGTTTTAATGCGGCGATGATTTCATCGAAATCCGCCGGCGGAACGTCCTGCAAGGCGGCGCGCAGTTCCATGCGCGCGGCTTCGCCGCCGGTCGACAGATATGCGCGAGCTTGTTGGATAATGGCCTGCATGGCGTTAAGATTCATATGACATCCCTGCGGGGATGTCAATTTTTTTCGGCTGATATGATGATTACAGTGGCCGGCGGCGCCGGGTGATTTCCACGGCAGCGCGCGCCAGGCAGCGGCAGGGCCGCGGCTTGGCCAGCAGTATCCGGACTTCTGATATGCGCCGGTCTGCCAAACACTCCGCCGCCAGCCGGTGCGCCAGCGATTCCAGCAAGACCCAGGGGCGGCCACGCGCCGCCGCGCGCAGGCGTTCCGCCAGCGCGGCGTAATCCACGGTATCCGCGAGGGCATCCGATCTCCCGGCCGGCGCCAGGTCGCAAACCAGCGCCACGGACGCCAGCAACCGGCGCGGGCGCCGGCGTTCGGCCGGGGTAACCCCGATCCGGCAGTGCAAAACCAAATCGTCCAGATGCATTAAGTCCCGGTATGACATAGGCTATCCCCGGAGGTGCTGGCCCCCATCTACATAAATCACCTGGCCGGTAATGACGTCGCTGGTCAACAGGAACAGCAGCGCCGCGGCGATATCCTGCGGCGCCGGCCGGCGTCCCAAGGGAATGTCTCCGGCCGGCTCGCGCGCCGCCCGGCGACGCGGCAGCAGCACCGGGCCGGGGGCAATGGCGTTGATGACGCAGGCCGGCGCCAGTTCCAGGGCGGCCGCGGCCGTCGTCGCCGCCAGGGCCTTTTTCGACAGGGAGTAAGCCAGGGAATCGGAACGGTTGGAGACGATGCGTTGATCCAGGATATTGACGATCCGGCCGGCGGCGGTTTGCGCGGCGAAGTAACGCATCAGCAGCACCGGAGCAACCAGATTGATTTCCAAGGCCGCGCGCAGGTCGGCGGCGCCGGTATGGCGCAGGTCGCAGCGGTGGAAGACGGCGGCGTTATTGACGAGGATATCCAGGCCGCCCAGCGCGCGCCGCGCGGCGCCGATCAGGCGGCGGCAATCCGCCGGGCGCGCCAAATCCGCCGGCAGGGCCGCCGCCCGGCAGCCGCGCCGGCGCAAGGCTTCAGCCAGTTCCCCGGCCGCGCGGCGCGACCGGTGGTAATGCACCCCCACATCGCAACCGGCATCCGCCAACGCCAGGCATAGCGCCTGGCCGATGCGCATCGCCCCGCCGGTAACCAAGGCCTTTTTACCGCTTAAAATCATCGGAATGAATCCATTTTCCCAGTGCGCGATCGTAGACATCCACCACCCAGCGCAGGGGCGAATACATCAGGCGCAGGCGGACCATGGCCACGAACATTTCCAGGGAAGCCCGGACGATGTTCAGACGCGAACCGGAAATATCATGCCACACCGTGGGGGCTTCGACAATGGAAAAACCGGCGCGGCGCAGTTGGAAAAGCAGGTCCACGTCGAACGCCCAGCGAGTGATCCCCAGCGCCGGCAAAACCGCGCGGCCGGCGGCGCGGGTCATCAACTTGGCGCCGCACTGGGTGTCCGAGATGCGCAAGCCGAATAAAAGCCGCACAAACCAATTAAAAAGCAGGGAAGCCGCCCGGCGGCTCAGCGGCTGGCGCGGGCTGATCCGGGAGCGCGGATGCCGGCGCGAGGCGATCACGGCTCCAGCCGCGCCGATGCGGCGCACCAGGTCATGAAAGGCCTCCGGGGGAGTCGCGCCGTCGGCATCCACAAAACCGATCAAGCCGCCCCGGGCGCGCTCCAGCCCCAGGATGACCGCGCCGCCTTTGCCGATAACGCGATTTTCCACGATGACCTGCAACTGTGGGAAGCGGGGCGCGAATGATCGCGCCACCGCTTCCGTGGCGTCGCGGGATCCGTTCACCACCACCAGCAATTCAAACGCGCCATCGAAAATTTCGCTGAAATACGGCAGGTATGCCTCCAGCATCCGGCCCAGCCGTGCTTCCTCGTTATAAGCTGGCACAACAATCGATAATTGGAGGCTGGATTGGTCCATAATCTTCACAAGCGGCCTGCGGCCACGATTAAAGACTGCAGGCTGCCTTCAGATACCAGGCGCCAGGCTGCCAGCGCCGGATTTATGACGACGCATCCCGCACTTTCTGGATGGGCAGGCCGCGCCGGATGTAAGTCGGCTTATCGAGGTTCTCGCTGTCCATGATTGTCGGCTCGACGCCATCAAACCGGCCGGCGGCATTGGCGCCGAACAAACTGAGCTGCGTGGCTTTGCCGCGCGGAACCGGCGATGGCGCCGGCGCGGTTTTGCCCACCGCCCCCAGCGCGGCGGGATTGGCGTCTTCCGCCAGGAACACCATGGCCCAGATTTTGCCGGTCAGCGCCGGATCGCAAGCCATTCCCGTCATCATTAACGCTTCCGCGCCGCCGTTGCCGCCCAGGCGCGCAACGATGTGCTGCGCTTCCCGCAGGGTTAAATCCGGGCCGCCGGAAATATTCAAAATGAAGGCGCGAGCTGCGCGCAATGCCGCCCCGCCGTCCAGCAAAGGGTGGTTCAACAAGGCCGCCGCCGCCTGTTCCGCCTTGTCGTCGCCCGCGGCTTCCGCGCAGGCCATCAGGCAGCGCCCGTTGCCCAGGCGCACCAGAGCGCATAAATCAGCGAAGGAAACGTTAATCACGCCGCGCCGGGCCAGCAGGCGCCAGAGCGCCTGCAGGCAAGCGCGCAAGAAGTCATGCGCATTATCGAACAGGCGGTCCAGCGGGGCATCCTCCGCCGCGCCGGACAACAGGCGCTGGTTCGGCAGGCAGATTACGCCGTCCGCCGCCTCCTGCAAGGCCAGCAGCCCCTGCGCCGCCTGGTCCTGGCGGCGGCGGCTTTCGCAATCGAAAGGCAGCATGGACAGCGCCAGCGTCAAGGCGCCAAACTTACGGGCCTCGGCCATGATCATGGGCGCCGCCCCGGTCCCCGTGCCGCCGCCCAATCCCGTCGCCAGCAATACCAGCCGGGCCTGCTCCAGCCATGGCCGCAAGGCGGGCAGGTCTTCTTCCATGGCACGTTGACCCAGGCGGGGGTCGCCGCCCGTGCCCAGGCCATGAAGATGCCGCGCGCCGATTTGCAGGAATTGCACGCCGGCATCCGGCGGCATCTCGCGCGCTTCCGTGTTGACCGCCAGCATTGGCGGATGCTCCGGCCAGGCGGAAGCCAACGCCGCGACGGCCGTGCAACCGCTGTCACCCACCCCGACAATCAACATATTCGTTGGCGGCATATCCACCTTTCACCGTCCCATCCAGCGCGCCATTTTCTGCCAAAAACCCGGCGGGGGCGCGCGGCGCGCGTTCTTGATCGCATAGCGTATCATTCCCAGCGGGGCGGCATATTCGGGACCTTCGTAGGCATTGGCCATGCCGCTGTAATTCTTGGGCTTGCCGACGGAACAGGGCAAGTCAAACACCCGCTCCGCCACCCCGGCGATGCCCTTGAGATGCGATCCGCCGCCGGCCAGGACCACGCCCGCGCCCAATCCCGGCACCAGGCCGCGGGCGTCAAGGTTGCGTTTGATAATTTCGAACAATTCGCTCACCCGGGCGTTGATGATCGTGTAAAGATCGGCGGCGGAGATGGAACAGGCGGCGAAACCGCCCTCGGCATGGATCGTGATCCGCTGGAATGGGGCGCCGGAATTCATGATCTGGGCCGTGCCGTTTTCCTTTTTCAAGACTTCAGCCCGCTTCATCGGCAGGTTGAATCCCATGGCAATGTCATTGGTCACGTGATCGCCGCCAACCGCCAGGACGCCGACATCGGCGATGATGCCGTCATGGTAAACCAGATAACTGCTGGTGCCCGCGCCCAGGTCGATGACCAGCACCCCGCATTCCTTCTGCTCCGGCGTCAAGGTGGCCAGCGCGGAGCACAAGCCGCTGCAGGCGAGATCCGTGACTTCCAGGCCGACCGATTGCGCCGCATTTACAAACTGGCTGAGCAGGTTCCGCAAGCCATGCACGATCAGCATGTCCAGCGAAAGGCGGCTGCCCTGCATTTTTTCCGGGTTGACGATCCCGGTCTGGCTGTCCACGGTGTATTTCTGGGGAATGGAGTGCAGCACCTCGCGGTCATGCGGCAGGTTGATTGTCCGGGCGATGTGCATCACCTCGTTAATGTCCTCTTCCGTCACGCCGCGCAGGGCATCAAACACGGGCACGCTGCCGGGATTGATCACGCTCTGGATATGCCCGCCCGCGGCCACCAGGTTCACCGCGCGGATGTCCACGCCGCCGCTTTCCTCGGCGCCCCGCACGGCCAGCCGGACGCATTCCGCCGCCTTCTCGAGGTCAACGATGATGCCTTTGCGCACACCGCAGGAAGGGCATTGCCCCAGTCCGGTAATCAGGATGTTGCCATCTTCGCGCGCTTCACCTACCAGCGCGCAGATTTTTGCAGTTCCGATTTCCAACGCCACCACCGGCGGAAATGACATAACCACTCCGTTGCTACTGCTGCGCCGGAAAATTATTTTCCAGCGTCATATTGAGGATTTTGAAGGCGCGGCCCTGGCGCTTGATATCCGCCAACCGCTGTAATTTCTTCTCCAGATACTGGCGCGACAATGTGGAACGAAAGTTCATCTGCTGCCAGGCAAAGCGTACTTCGCTGTCATCTGCCAGCAGCAGATTCAATTCTTCGGGCGCCCTCAAATCCACCCGCACGATATTCACATAACGTCCGGCCGGCGTGTTTTGGCAGGCGCCTAAAACATCCAGCGCCAGCATGATCCGCGTGCCGCCCAGGTCCATGCCCGGACGCGCCAGAACCAGGTCATGCCCGGTAATCCAAGGCAGCCGGCGGGCGGCGTCCACCCCCCCCATGACCCGTCCTTCGGCATCGAGGGCCAGGGTGTATCCCTCCATTTTCAAACGCGCCAGAGCGGCCCGCTCCCGCGCCCGCACCAGCAACTGGCTGGGCAGGCGGCGCGATAATTCCACATCCTTGAGCTTGGGCAGCTTGGCCAGCAAGGCACGGCGGGCGACCGGCAGGCTGTCGGCAAAAAGGTTGTCCCCGGGACGAAACGGCAAAAACGCCAGGATATCCGCCTGGGCCACCTCGATCCCGGGGCATTCTACGCGGATGTCGCGGAGCGTAAAGAAGCGGTTGTTCCAGAAAAGCGCGCCGCCGATCGCATGAAATGTCATCCAGATGACCGTCAGCCCGGCGCCGAAAGCGAGCGCGATCACCGCCACGGCCGCGCCTTTGCGCCAATTCCAGCGGCTGCCGCCGTCCCGCCGCATTTTAACTTCCAGGATGGACGGCCGCGCCGCAGCCGCGCGCCGGCGCGCGCCGCGGCGCTCTCGTTGAATTTGCTGCCTGCGCTTGAAAAACATCGCGCCCACCCTCCGTCATCGCGCTGGTTGATCCCGTCGATTCCCGCGCCAGTTTTGCCGCCGGTTTTTACCGTTCCGCATGTATCCGGCCGGCTAAGCCGGCGCCGGAATTTCCGCCAGCGCCAGTTCCATGATCCGACGGCACAAATCCGCGAACGGCAGACCCGCGGCGGCCGCGGCCTTCGGCAGCAGGCTGGTTTCGGTAAAACCGGGAATGGTGTTCAATTCCAGCGCGAACAACGCGCCATCATCGCGCAGACGGAAATCCACCCGGCCGAACCCGCGTCCGCCTAAAACCTGAAACGTCCGGACGGCCAAATCCTGGCAGCGCCCTGCGGTTTCCTCCGGGAGGGGCGCGGGGGCGAGGTATTCCGTCACGCCCTGGGTATACTTGGCGCGGTAATCGTAGTTGCTGTCGGGCGCGCGGATTTCCACCACCGGCAATGCCTGGCCGCCCACAATCCCCACCGTCAACTCGCGCCCCGGAATGTATTCCTCGACCACCACCGCGCCGTTATAAGCCATGGCGTCCGCCAGCGCGGCGTCCCATTCCGCTTCACGGAGCACCCGGTGCACACCGAAGCTCGATCCCTGGCGCGGCGGTTTAACCACAGCCGGCAAGGGCATCTGACGGCGTCCGCCGGGTTGCAGCACTTCGTATCCCGGCGTGGGGATGCCGTTGGACAGCATGGCTTGCTTGGAAAGTATTTTGTCGAAAGCCAGCCGGCTGGCTGCCGGCCCCGAGCCGGTGTAAGGCACCCCCAACACTTCCAGGCGTTCCTGCACGGCGCCATCCTCGCCGAATTCACCGTGCAGCGCGATGAACGCCGCCTGCGCGTTTTCCGGCAGAACCAGTTCCGGTCCGGTGATATCAACTTCCTCGACCATGTAGCCAGCCTGGCGCAAACCGCGCGCCACAGCCGCGCCGGAACGCAGCGACACTTCGCGTTCCTTGGAAAAACCGCCCATTAAAACCGCAATTGTAGCACCCATATCAATCACAATATACTATCTCGCGGACAAGCTCAATATCAAAACCGACCGACACTCTTTTTTTCATGATTTCGATCAGCGCCCGGATATCCGATGCCGTGGTTCCGGCCTCCGCCGTGATCACATTGGCGTGGGTTTCAGCCACCCGCGCGCCGCCGACCGCCAGGCTTTTGCAGCCGGCAGCCTCCAGCAGGCGGCCGGCATAATCGCCCGGCGGATTGCGGAACACCGAGCCGGCGGAGGCGCCCCAATGCATTTTGCCGCGGCGCGCTGCTATCTCCGCCAGGCGCCGGCGAATTTCCGCGGGCGCCGCCGGAACTGCCTGTAAAACCGCGCCAACCGCCACCCTTTGATCCAGGCCCCGGCAAGCGCGGTATCCGAATCCCAGTTCCGCCGCCGCCAGATCGCTGGCAACGCCGGTCCGGTCCAAACACAGAGCCGAGGTCACGCAGGTTCCGATGGCCGCGCCCCAGGCGCCGGCGTTCATGCGCAATGCGCCGCCCACCGTGCCGGGAATACCGTGTAAAAATTCCAGTCCGCCCAGGCCCTGTTCCGCGCACCAGGCGGTCAACTCCGCCAGCCGTACCCCGGCGCCCGCCTCCAACCGGTCCGGGCCCAGTCGGCGCAGTTGCCGGAATCCTTCGCCCGTCAGGCGCAGGACCAGCCCGCGCACTCCCAGATCACTGACCAGCACATTACTGCCGGCGCCCAGGCAGGTCACCGGCACCTGGCAGCGCGCGGCCCAGCGCAAGACGGCGGCGGCATCCGCCGGATCCCCCGCATCCACCAGCATGTCGGCCGGTCCGCCCACGCGCCAGGTAGTGCAGGCTGCCAACGATTGCCACGCCTGCCAGCGCGTGGCAGGACCCAATTGCAGCCGGACCAGTTCATCCCGCCACCCGGGAATCGGGTTCAAAGCCGTCCCCGTCCGCGCGGAATCCAGGGCCGCCGCCGCCCAATCCGCCAGGCGCGCCACATCGCCGGCGCCCGCCACCAGCAAATCGTCGCCCGCCGCCAGCGTCCGCCGCAAATATTCCCGGATTTGCTCCATTTCGGCCGCCAGTACGCGCGGCGGCGCGACATTGGACCGGCGGAAAGCGGCGTACAAATCCCAGACCGTGCCGCCCGCGTCTGCCGTCTCCGATGCCGCGTAAACCGGCGCCAGCAGCAATTCATCCACGCCGGCAAATGCCCCCGGGAAAGCCTCCGCCAGCGCCCGGGTACGGGTATGACGGTGCGGTTGATACACCATTATACGCCGGCGGGCCGGACCGGCATCGCCGCCTGGATGCGGCAACCGGCCGAGCATGCCGACGGCGGCCGCGATTTCCGTGGGATGATGGGCGTAATCCGAAAACACCCGGATTGCGGCGGAAGCGTAAATTGTTTCGAACCGCCGGCGCACCGGCACAAAACCCGCCAGGGCGCGCGCTGCTCCCGCCGGCGCGCAACCCAGCGCCCGGGCGGCGGCGCAGGCGGCCAGGGCGTTCAAGGCGTTGTGGCGGCCCGCCACCGGCAGCGCCAATTCCATGTCCGGCGCATCCGGCCAGCGCACCCGCAGCCGGATGGACTGTCCGTCATCGCGTAAATCGACGCCGCACACGGCGGCGCCGGGTGCAAAGCCATAACCAACCGCCCCGGGTATTCTGGCGCCCAGTTCCGCCGCCGCGGGGTCATCGGCGCAGTAAACCACGCGGCGGCGCGTACGCGCCAAAACCGCGGCAAAACATGCGCGCAATTCATCCAGACTGGCATAATGCTCGGCATGGTCAAATTCCACGTTAGTCAAGACCGTCACATCGGGGGCATAGTCCGCGAGCGTCCCATCGCTTTCATCGGCCTCGGCAACGCAAAGCCGGGCGCCGTTGCCCCGGCCGGCCACACCGTCAAAGGCCGGGCAATCGCCGCCGATGCACCAGGCCGGCGCCAGACCGCATTGCCGTAGAATCTGGGTCAGCATGGCCGCGGTGGTGGTTTTGCCGTGGGTGCCGCAAACCGCCGCGGCGGTCCGTCTCTTCAACCAGGCGGCCAACACCGCGCCGCGCTGGTAAACCGGCAGACCCGCCGCCGCCGCCGCGCGCAATTCCGGATGCGAGACCGGCACGGCGGTGCTGCGGATCAGCCAGTCTACGCCTGTCAAATGCTCCGCGGAGTGCCCCGTGAATACTTGCACGCCGCGCTCCGCCAGCCAACCGGCCAGCCGGCTGCCGCCGCGGGCGGCATCGCAGCCGCTGACTGCCCAACCGTCGCACCGCAACTGGTAAGCCAAGCCGGCCAGGCCGACGCCGCAGACCCCGAGACAATGCACATGTCCGCCGGGGTGCGCCAGCAGGCGCGCCAGCGCGGCCTGCTCACCGTGCTGATGACTGCCTGGGTCCATTGCTACTCCTCGGATCAGTCCCGTCAGACTGATCCGTCTGATCCGGTAATTTTCACGGCGCGGCGCCGCGCAACATCCTGCACCAGGTCCGCCACGCGGGCGGCGGCATCCGGCAGCGCGCGCGCGGCGGCCGCCGCGCGCATCTGCGCCAGGCGCTCCGGTTGATCCATGGCCTGGGCGATATAATCCGCCAGACGGACGCTGGTGGCGTCAGCCTCCCGCAGCATATCCGCGGCGCCATATTCATGCATTGCCGCCGCATTGGCCGCCTGGTGGTCATTGGCGGCATAAGGATAAGGCACCAGCAGCGCCGGCACGCCGAACTGGAGCAGTTCGGCGCAAGTCGCTGCCCCGGCGCGGCAGACGGCCAGGTTGGCCCGCCGGTAAGCCTGGGGCATATCGTGCAGAAAAGGGTAAACCGCCGCCGGCTGTCCGCGGTCTTGACGGTATAGTTCCTCCACCGCGGGCGCCTCCGCGGCGCCGGCCAGATGGATGACCTGCAGCCGGCGGCCCTGGCGGCATAGTTCCTGCACGGCGGCCGGCAGCATCTCGTTCAGGCGGCGGGCGCCGGCGCTGCCGCCCATGACCAGCAGGGTAAAAACTCCGGCGGGCAACGCTGCCAGCCTGGCATCCGGAATGGCATCCGGCCGGCGGGCGCGCAAAGGAACGCCGGTCAGCTCGAAGCGGGGATGGCGCAAATGGGCGCGCGCCTCGTCAAATCCCAGGGCCACCGCCTGCGCCCAGCGTGACAGCCACCGCACCGCCCGGCCGGGAATAACGTTCGCCTCGTGCAGCACCACCGGCACGCCCAGCGAACGCGCCGCCAACACCGGGCCGCCGGAGGCATAACTGCCCATCGCCAGCAGCACATCCGGCGGCGCGGCGCGCATCAACCGGCGCCATTGGCGGCAGGCCGCCAGCATCCGCCAGGCGGACGCCAACACCGCGCCGGGCCGGCGCCCGCTCAGGCCGCGGGCAGCCACGGTTAAAACCGGGCCATCCCAGCCGGTCAGCGCCGTTTTTTCGACTTGCCTGCCGGCCAGCAAAATCGTCACATCGGCGCCGCGTTCGCGCAGCTCCGCCGCCACCGCCAGTCCGGGGAAAATATGTCCGCCGGTCCCGCCGCAGGCCACCATAATCCGCATGCTTCACTCCAAGATCAAGCGGTGCGCGGCGGCGGTTGGCGTCCCAGCCGCTGCAACACCTGCAGCATATCAATCCAGACATCTTTTTTGGCGGCGGGATTGCGCAGCAGGTAGGAAGGATGGTAAGTCGGCATCAAAGGAATACCGTCAAATTCCAGCCAATGGCCGCGCACGCGGCTGATCCGGAACTCGGGGCCGGGCTGCAGCAATCCTTCCACCGCCGTGGCGCCCAGCGCCACGATGACCCGCGGGCGCAAGGCCGCGATTTGCGCTTTCAGAAAAGGCAGGCAGACTTGCATTTCCGCCGGTTCCGGCTTGCGGTTATTGGGCGGCCGGCATTTGAGGATGTTGCCGATAAACACCTCGCGGCGGGTGAAGCCCATGGCCTCGATCATGCGCGTGAGCAATTGGCCGGCGCGGCCGACAAACGCCTCGCCCCGCAAGTCCTCTTCTTCCCCCGGCGCCTCGCCGACAAACATCAGCTCGGGATGGAGGTTCCCCTGCCCTGGAACGGTCTTGGTGCGGGTGCGGTGCAGGACGCAGCGCTTGCAGCGGGCGATCTCGGCCGCCAGCCCGGCCAGGGTTTCCGCCGCGGCTGCCGCCGCCGGTGCGGCCGGTATGGGTTCCAGCGGGGGCGCCGGAGCGGGCGCGGGCGGGTCCGGCCGCCGGGCGCGGTAGATTTCCCTGACTCCGCATTCCTTCAAATCAGCGACATGCCCGGCCAGATTATCCAACAGCCCGGCCAGCGCGGCGGCGGGCGTTTTATCCGGCTGCTTCATATTGGCGTCTCTTCCGCAGGCTGACGAACATCGGTCCGAAAACGACATAGATCACGCCCAACAGCAGCATGACCAATGCAGCGGCGGGCGCCAGATGCAAATCCCGCAAAAACAACATCGCCACCAGCGCGACGCACGGCACAAAAATCCCCATCGCCTTGGTCGGCTTGGGATAATGCACATTCGAGACCTGCAGGGTGATCATCGCCACCACGCCGGAAAGGAACACCAGCGCCACCGGTCCCTGTTTCAACTGGAAATAATCGCCCAGCACGCCGGTTTGTTCGAGGAAAACGAAAATCGCCACCCAGCCGGCGCTGGCCGTGATGGGCAGTCCGCAATAGCCGCCCTGTCCGCGCAGGGGATCCTTGACCTTGAAACGCGCCAGCCGGATGACGCCCGAGAGCACAACCATGGCGGTCATCAGCACACGCCACCCGATGAAGGACTGGAGCGATACCTGGTAAATCAGGATGGCCGGCGCCAGGCCGAAGGCGGTCATATCCACGTACGTATCCAGTTCGGCGCCGAACGGGCTGGTGCCCCTGATGCGCCGGGCCAGGTTGCCGTCCAAGCCGTCCAGGATCATCGCCAGCATGATGAACTGGGCGGAGAGCATGAAATGCGCTTCACCCTCCAGGGCCAGCAGCATGCTGAAAAATCCGCAAAGCATTGCAAAAAGCGTAACCGCGGTCGGCAGTAATTGGCGCCAAGTCATACATAACCTTTCCATGGGCGTCGTCTGCGAAACGCGCAAGACAATTCGATCATAAAATCCCGCCGGTATCAGGCAGCATGGATAGCAGGATACCGCCGGACATGTCAAGCGCAAAGCGCCCGGCGGCAAGCATTATTCCGCCGGCGCGGCGGGCGGCAGCGACACGGCCGGCGGCATGGCATCTCCGATCGCCTTGTCCCGCCAGCGGCTGGTCAGGGCGGCGGCTTCCTCGCGGGTGCGCGCCACGCTCGGCGTGACAAAGATCAGCAGGTTGGTGCGTTCGATACCCTTGACCGAATGCCGGAAAATCCAGCCCAGCAGCGGAATCGAACCCAGGAACGGCACGCGCCGCTCCTTTTCCACGTTGTCCTCGCGGATCAGGCCGCTGATTACAATCGTTTCGCCGCTGGGAACGGTCAAGGTGGTGGTCACCTCCCGGCGGGCGATCGTCGGAGTGAAGGCCTTGCCGTCGGTGGTGGCTTCCAGCACGGCTTCAATGCTGGGATTCAGGCGCATGCACACTTCGCCGTCCGGGTTGACCTGGGGCGTCACTTTCAACTTGATCCCCACGTCAATCCGGTCAATGTTTTCGATCACGTCGCGCGCGGTGCCGGAGCCGCCTTCAATGGTGGATTTCAGGATGGGAATGTTTTTGCCGATGGTAACGCTGGCCTCCTGGTTGTTCTGCGCCCATAAGGGCACGTTGGACAGGATTTTAAAATTCGATTCGTATTTCAGCGCGTTGACATTCATCAAAAACGGAAAACGCGGCACGACATTGCCGTTGGCGTCGGTGTAACTGCCATTGGCCAGGCCGAAAGTCAGCCCCTGCGGCACCACGCCCTGCACGACTTGCGCCAGCAGCCGATCCTCGCCTTCGGCGGCGCGGGAACCGCCGACGATGACGGTCGAGTCCTGTTCCGGCGAGGCGGAGGATAGGAATTCGGCGCCGTAATCATGGCCGTCGCCGAGGGTCAATTCCGCGATCATGACCTCCACCAGCACCTGGGGCGGCGGCAGATCCAGTTTTTCAACGAGCTGGCGGACCATTTCAAAATCCTGGGGAGCGGCATCCACCATCAGCGCGTTGTTGGCCAGGTTGGCCTCGATGGCGATGATCGAGCGGTCGGCGTTTTTCTCGGCGTTGCGCGCCAGCAGCGCGGTCAGGCTTTTGGCGGCGTCTTCCGCCGAAAGGTACTTCAGGAAAATGGCCTGCAGATGGCCGCTGACCGCCTGGGCTTCCACGTCCAACCGGGCGATCAAATCCTTGATTTCGGCCACCTGCGCCGGGGTGCCGGCCAGGATCAGGCTGTTGGAATGCGGCGCGGCCACAACTACGGCGTCGGCCAGCCCGCCGCCGCCGCCCTCGCTGCGCGCCAGGCGCTGCCGGATGCGCTCGCCCTCGGTGTCCGCCCGCGAGCGCAGGCCGCTGAGGGCCTGGTTCAATTCGTCCGCCATGTTGCGCGCGACCGCGTGTTTCAGGGCATGGAGTTCGGTCACGCGCGCGGCGCCCGGCTGGTCAATCTGGGCGATCACGGCCTCCAGGCGGCGGATATTGTCCGCCGTATCGGTCACCACCAGGTGGTTGGTGGTTTCCAGCGCCGCCAGGGCGCCGCTTTTGCCGCCATCCACCATCGGCTCCAGCATGCGGCGCAACTCCGCCGCGCTGACATGCGCGAGCCGGATGACCTTGGTCACCAGCGCGCCGCCGGCAGGCGATGCATCCGGCGGGAGTACCGGCGCCGCGGGGACAGGGCGCGGCGCCCGCACCACCACCCGGCAGACGCCGTCCTGCTCCAGCACGGCGTAGCCGGCGGCTTCCAGCACGGCCAGCAGCAGCGGATACACCTCGGATGCGGGAATTTGCGCGGGGGTGACGACCGTCACCTTGCCTTCCACGGCGGGATCTACCACGAACCGCCGACCGGTAATGTCGCCCGCCAGCTTGACCAGGAACCGCACTTCCACCTGGTCGAAGTTGAAATTGACGAAAGTGGACTGGCCGGCGGCGGCCGCCGGCGGCGTTTCGGCGCGACCGAGCGGCAGCAGGCAGAGAGCCGCCGCCAGGCCGATATGCGGCATGTAAAAACAGCGTCGCATCAGCGGGCAATTCCCCGTTCCGAAGCCTCGATAAATTCTATCAGGTGCTGCACTTCCGGCGCCAGCGGCACATTTTGCCGGATTTTTTCCAGGGCCTGGCGCGTGTTGAGGTTTTCGCGGTACAAAATCCGGTAGGCTGTTTTCAGATGCTGGCGCGCCTCATCGGAGATCCCGCGCCGCTGGAGGGCGACGGCATTGACGCCATGCACCGCCGCGGGATTGCCGTCAGCCATCATGTACGGGGGGATATCCTGGGTGGCCTTGGAACAGCCGCCCATGATGGACATGCGGCCGATGCGCACAAACTGGTGCACGCCGCACAAGCCGCCGATGACGGCGAAATCCTCCACCGTCACATGGCCGGCCAGGGTGCCGGCATTGGAAATGATCACGCCGTTGCCCACCGTGCATTGATGCGCCACATGCGAATAGGCCATGATGTGGCACCCCTCGCCCACCCGCGTCACATCGCCCTCGTTGGTGCCGGAGTTGACGGTGACATATTCCCGGAGCGTCGTGCGCGCGCCGATTTCCACAAAAGTTTTCCCGCCCTTGAACTTCAGGTCCTGCGTCTGCGAGCCGATGCTGGCGAACGGGAAAATCACGCAATCCGGGCCGATAGTCGTATGCCCATCCAGGAAAACATGCGGCATGACGCGCGTCCGCGCCCCCAGCCGCACATGCGGCCCGACGATCGCATAAGCGCCGACCGCCACGTCCGCATCCAGCTCCGCGCCGGACTCGATAACCGCGGTGGGATGAATCAGGGTCATACCCCGGCCTTTTCCGTGGTAAACATGAACATCAATTCGGCTTCCGAAGCCGGTTGGCCGTCCACCAGCACGCGCCCCTGGACGCGCACCACCCGGGCGCGCCGGTTCAGCATGGTCACTTCAATCCGCATGGCATCGCCCGGCACGATCGGCCGGCGGAAACGGGCCTTATCGATCGCCATGAAAAGCGGGACCTGGCCCTTGATGCCGGTCTGCCGGCTGAGGAGGATGCCGCCGGCCTGGGCCATGGCTTCGAGCTGCAGCACGCCCGGCATGATCGGGCGCCCGGGAAAATGTCCGTTGAAAAAAGGCTCGTTGATGGTGATGTTCTTCAGGGCCACGATGCGGTCCTTGTCGTCGCATTCCAGCACGCGGTCCACCAGGAGCATCGGGTAGCGATGCGGCAGGATTTGCATGATTTCATCAATCTCAATTGTCGTCATAAAGGCTCCCCTTCTGCTGCATCGCGTTCCCTGCCGACGGCGGCCAACGCTGCTCGTTTGACTGCTTTTCAATGGCGGAGGGAGAGGGATTTGAACCCCCGGTGCCCTTGCGAGCACACATGATTTCGAGTCATGCGCATTCAACCGGACTCTGCCATCCCTCCTTGGATGCCTGCTTTACGCTGGAACGCCCAGCGGGCCGGCACAACTGGAATTCAAGATACAAAAACCGCGCAAGGCAGTCAACGCTAATTACCGCCGGGAGGCGCCGGAAGCAGGGCTGCGTCATGCTCCCGCGCCTTGCGCGCCGTTCCGGATCAGAAGCGGCCAAGGGACCCAGGCTTTGCCAAGGCTACGCCCGGCGAAGTCCGGCTTTGCCGGACTCAGCCGGGCAAGCAGCACCGAGCCGTTTTTTCCGAGAATGACGCAGCCCTGGCGCTGGAAGGTGGGCATGGCAGATTTGGGGGCAGCGGCAATGCGGTTTTTTTGAACAGAAGGCGGAACAAGGATTTTTCGGATTCTTGAACAGAAGACGGAATAAGGGCGGAACAAGGATTGTTCGGATTTTTGAATCGAAGTCGGAATAAGGGCGGAACAAGAGGAATATTTTTTCAAACCGGCACCTTCGTCCGGCTTTGCCGGCTTCCGCCTTATGTTCAATTCTCAGTTTTTGGACATATCGGCCAAACACAAGCCGTTTTCCCGCATCCACCGGCCGACGGCATGAAACCTTTCCGGCGCCACCGCTATGCCGTCCGCAAACGGGCACAGAACAAAATTCGCCTGCCTGATCCGGGGGGTCAGCAAACGGTCCAGGGCAGCCGGAATTTCATCGAGGCGGCCGGCGGCAAAGATCGTGGGATCAAGGCATCCGAGGATGATCAAATCTTCTCCCAGCACATCCAGGGCGTCAGCCCAGGGCGTATTCCCGGTGGGCGGCGGAGTCAGGGCATGGATGCCGTCGCAACCGGTTTCCTTGATCAGGTCCAGGATGCCGTGCACATGCCCGCACATGTGCAGCAGGGCGGTTTTGCCGTTGGCCTTCACCGCGTCCACGAAATCACGCTGGTGCGGCATATTGTACCGGCGGTAGACTTCCGGACTGATGTAATACGTGCTGGTGTTTTCGGCCAGCATCACGGAATCGCAGGGCGTACGGGCCAGGATGTCAAAGGCCTGCCGCTCGCGCTGATGGATGGCCTGGATCAACCCATGGACTTCCGCTGGATGATCGGCCTGCAGGTAATAAAAATTCTCCGTCCCCATGTCCAGTTCCAGCAGGCGCGGAATGGTGGAAGGTCCCCAGAAACGGGTAACCACGCCGTGTTCCCCGATTAAAGCGTTTAACGCCGCCAGGGCGGCGGAATCGTCATGCGCCGTGAATGTCGCGCCTTCCCACATGTCCCGGTAAATCAGCACCGCCTCCAGGGAATCCACCGGGAATTTGACGGGATGCGCGCCATCCTGAATCCCGGTCAGCGCACCCCGGGGTGTCTGCCAGCGGGTGGTCTTCCGGGAGCCTTCGCGTTCATGGCGGATTTCCACGAAATCCGGCCATCGCAGCGACGGCGATCGGAACGCGTAAGGAGTATTCCAGCCATCCAGCATGAAAATATCGCAGCCGATGTGCTTGTAAAAATCAATGCCGCCGTGGCCGCGCTGCTCGGCTGGCAGCAAGGCCAGCGTGGCATCGTCCACGAGCGTGGTCCAGGACAAGCGGTCTTTGGGCTGCTTGCGCAACACGGCTTCCAGGCGTTCACGTCCGGTCATACTTGGCATACCTCCATTGTATTGTTACGGTGCAGGATATCGCCGACGCTGTCCAGGATGTGATTCGGGCGGTCGGCGAAACGCGCCAGGCTCGACCGGCTGGTCACGCCGGTCAGCACGAGCACGGTCTCAATTTCAGCTTCAAAGCCGGCGACGATGTCGGTATCCATTCGGCCACCGTAAATTCAGGTTTCAGCCCCGGCATCCCCACCGGCATCGCCGCGCCCATGGCCGTGGCGGCAGATGCCGCGCTTGGAAGCCTCCACGAAATCCGCCAGTTCGCCGGCCGGGCCGGCGGGACACTCGCCGCGGATGGCCGCTGCCGCCTGGCTGAAATTCATATCGGAAAGGTAGAGCATCCGGAAGGCGCGTTTGAGCGCCAGGCGGTCCGCCGGCGGCATGCCGGCGCGGCGCAAGCCGACGATATTCAACCCGGCCACCTGGTTGAGGTGCAGGCTGGCCACCGTGCAGAATGGCGGCACATCCTTGCTGACGCCGCTGCCGCCGCCAAGCATCGCCAGGCGTCCCACGCGGACGAATTGATGCACCATGCAATTGCCGCTGAGAAACGCGCCGGCGCCGATTTCAGCGTAGCCGCCCAGCAGCACGCCGTTGGCGAGGATGACGCGGTCGCCCAGCCGCGAATTATGGCCGACATGGCTGTTGGCCATCAGAAAACACCCGGCGCCAATTTCAGTCGCGGTGCCGGGCTTGGTGCCGCGGTGCACCGTCACCCCTTCGCGGAGGACGCAGGCGCCGCCGATCCGGACGTAACTTTCACGGCCGTCGAAGGCCTTATCCTGCGGCAGGTCGCCCAGCACGGCATGGGCATGCACGCGGCAGCCGGCGCCCAGGGTAGTGTGCCGCAAAATCGCCGCATGCGGGCCGATGACACAGCGGTCGCCGATCACCGCGCCGGCTTCGACAACCGCCAGCGGGCCGACCGTCACCTCGGCGCCTAATTCCGCCTGCGGACTGACCACTGCCGTGGGATGAATGCTCATACATGTCCTTGTATTTCATTTCCGCTCCGGCATGGAGCGCGCGGGAATCATATGCGCCCGGGACGCCAAAATCAAAATTATTTTCACGTAAAATCCACCAGGCCCTTTTCGCGGACGCTGACGAAGTCCCGCTCGGCGCCGCCGGCGCGCCCCAGCACCACGTGGTCGAGCACACGGATGGAGATGATTTTGCCGGCATCGATCAACTGGCGGGTGATGTGCAAATCTTCCGCGGAAGGCGTCGGATCGCCGGAGGGATGGTTATGGGCCAGGACCACGGCGGCGCTGGCGGCCTGGATGGCGGCGCGGAAGACTTCGCGCGGATGCACCAGGCTGGCGTTCAGCAAGCCGCGGCTGACGGGTATCGGCCGCCCCTGCAGGCGGTTCTTGGTGTTCAGCAGCAAAACCCAGAAAGTTTCGCCCTTCAGCACCCGCGCATCTTCGCGGAGCGCCGCCGCCACGTCGGCGGGGGTGCGGATGGCCGGCGCCTCTTCGAGTTTCTCGTCCGCCAGCCGCCGCCCCAGTTCCAGCGCCGCCTTCAACACCTGAGCCTTGACCGGCCCGAGGCCCGGCCCCCGCAATTCCCGTTCCGATGCCGCCGCCAGTTCCGAAAGCGAACCATAGCGCCGCAGCAGACGCCGGGCGAGTTCCAGCACATTCAACCCGCGCGTGCCGCTGCGGAGGATGATGGCCAGCAGGACGTCGTCTTCCACGGAATCCACGCCGAAACGCTCCAGCAATTCGCGCGGGCGCTGGCAAGCCGGCAAATCGCGCAGGCGGTAAACAACATCCTCCGGCGGGGATGGCGCATCAGGCTGAGTGGTCTTTTTCATAGGTTTCCACCTTGATGGCAACCGGCCCATGCCCTTCCCAGTATGCCTGCACCAGGACGGCGCGCTGCGCTACCGGCAGCTTGCGGTCGATTTCGATCCAATCCACGCGCAGCTTGTGACGGAACCAGGTCATCTGTTTCTTGGCCAGTTGACGGGTGCGCACGATCACGCGTTCCAGGGCTGCCGCCGCGGTGCAGTCGCCGCGCAAACATGCCATGGCCTCGGCATAGCCGATCGCCTGCCCGGCGGTTGGCGCTTCGGCCAGGCCGGCGGCCATCAAGCGGCGGGTTTCCTCCAGGAGGCCGGCGGCAAACATGGCCCGCGCGCGCTCCACGATTACCGCCTGCAACTGGTCCGGCGGCAGACGCAGTCCGGGGATGGACGGCGGCGACGCCGGCGGATTCGCGGCCGGTGCGGCCGGCGCGGCACGCGCGAGTTCGAACGCCCGCACCAGGCGCCGCGGATTGTCCGGATCCCGCAGGCGCGCCAAGTGGTCCGGAGCAAGTTCCCGCAGGCGCGCCGCGAGCGCCGCCGCGCCCCCGCCGCGCAGGATTTCCTCCGCCTCCGCCCGCCAGGCCGGATCGGGCGGCGGACGGCGTTCCAGTCCCTGCAACAGGCACTGGAGATACAATCCCGTGCCGCCGACCACGATCAGGGGTTGTCGGCGCGCCGCCGCGCGGCGGGCAGCCGCGCAGGCCGCGCGGTAATAAAGGCTGAGGTTGCACGGTTCGCCCGGTTCCGCCAGGTCCAGTCCGGCATAAGGCACTTCCGCGCGTTCCGCCGGCGTGGGCTTGGCGGTGCCGATATCCATCCCCCGGTACAGCAGCATGGAATCGGCCGACAGGATGGCAGCGCCCATGCGCCGCGCCAGCCAATGCGCCACGGCGGATTTGCCCGATGCCGTACAGCCGGTCAAGTAATATGCTCGGCACACCTTGGTTCCCCGTTGCATGCCAGCGGCTGGCGGCGGGCAAACGCCCGGCGGGATCAACCTGCCGCCGGGGCCGGCGTCCGGCCGCCGCGCCAGGCCGAAATCAAATAGATCGCAACGCCCAGAAAAATGGCGGCATCCGCCAGGTTAAAGGTCGGCCAGTGGTGCCGGCGCCAGTAAAAATCGAGAAAATCCACCACCCAGCCCAGGCGGATACGGTCAATCAGGTTGCCCAGAACGCCGCCGAGCATCAATCCCAACGCCAGCCGGTGCACGCCGCGCGCATCCACCAGCCAGCGGTAAAAAAAAGCGATTGCCGCCAGCGCCGCCAACGAGAAAAGCGTCAGCCAGACATTTTGATGCTGCAAGGTTCCCCACACCGCGCCGGTATTGCGGACATGTGTCAGGCTGAAAAAACCGGGCCAGAGGGCCACCGACTCTCCCAGCAGGAGGCGAGCCTGCACCAGGTGCTTGGTCCACTGATCCAAACCGGCCAACGCCAGGGCCAGCGCCAGGGTAATCACTCATCCTCCGCCGGCGGTTCCGTCTGAGTTTTGTCGCTGGCGGCATACATCGCCGAGACATCCGCCGCCCGCATGCGCTTGCGGTCCATCTCGGAACGGGACTGGCAGGCGACGCACATGCGGGAATACGGCAGGACCATCATGCGGGATTTCTCGATGGCGCAGCCGCAGCTTTCGCACAAACCGTAAGAGCCGATGGCCAGACGGTTCAAGGCCTCGTCAATTTCAAAAACGATATCCTGGCCGGAACTGACGCGGGTCAGTGCGAAATCGCGGTCATAATTATCCGTGCCCTGTTCCTCCGAGCGGAAATTGATTTCCGCGTCATTCTGCGTACGGTTGAGATTGTCCGTCGCCAGGAAATTAATCTGGCCGGTGATCCGTTCCCGCAGCCGGAGCAGCGCTTCGCGCATTCCGCTGTAATCCGGCGCCTTCCGGCGCGGCTGGCCTGACGGGGCGGAGCGGGCCGCGGTTTTTTTGACGGCCGGGCCGGCTTTCTTCCTGGCGGCCGGGCCAGCTTTTTTCCTGGCGGCGGGCGCAAGTTTGGCGCGCGCCTTTTTCACCGCCGGCCGCGACGGTTTCGTCTTCGATTTATTCCGCACATCTTTTTTTGCCATGTCGCATTCCTTGCTAAATGTTATTTATATATTAACAAACCCGCGCCGGTAAAGCAACCGCATTTAACGGCGGCCAACCGCCACGCGAAACCGCCTCCCGCCGATTTCCTCCTCCGCCTCGGCGTCCGCCGCGCCCGCGGGGATGTCCGCCATTTCTGCCAGGGCCAACTCCGCCAGGCGCTCCCGCCAGGGCTGGGGCAGCGGGCCTTCCAGCACCAGCCGGATGCGGTCGCTGACGGCGTACCCGGCGCGTTTGCGCAGGTCCTGAATCAGGCGATTCAACTCGTTCGCCAGCCCCTCTTCTTCCAGCGCGGGAGTCAGCCGGCGGTCTAACGCCACCAACACCCCGCGATCGGCCATTACCTCGGCGCCGTCGCGGCCGACGTAATTGACCGCCACCTGGCTGCGTTCCAACGTCCATTCTTCCGCGCCGTCGAAGACGACGATCTTGTCACCCGACTCGCGCGCCTGGCCGGCCTTGGCGGCGCGGATGATGCGCTGGGTGGCGCGGCCCCACAGCGGACCGATACTCCGGGCATCGGGCGTCGCGCGCAATTCCGCCAATTCGGAATAATCGCGCAGGATGACGATTTTTTTGACATTCAACTCGTGGGCGACAACTTCCCGCTGCGCCGGGGTCAGGCGCGCCAGCATGTCCGGCGGAGCCGCCACGGAAAGCGCAGCCAGCGGCTGGCGCACCCGGATACCGAGCTGCTGGCGCAGCGCCAGCCCCAGCGACACCACGAGGCGCGCCAGGCGCGTTTCCTCCACCAAAGCCGGGTTGGCATATGCATCCGGCACGGCGGGCCAGTCGGCCAGGTGCACGGACTCCTCGCCGGTCAAATTGCGGTAAATCACGTCCGTGAGGAAAGGCGCCGCGGGCGCCAGCAGCTTGGCGGTGGTGATCAGCACATAATACAGCGTGTCGTAGGCAGCACGCTTGCCGGGCGTCAGACCGCCGCCCCAGAAACGCTCCCGCGACTGGCGGACATACCAGTTGGTCAAATCATCCAGGAAGTCGAACAGCGGGGCCAGGGCGTGGTTGAGGTAAAAGCCACGGTAGGCTTCCGTTACCCTGCGCTCCGCGTCCTGGAGCACCGCCAGAATCCAGCGGTCCAGCGGATGATCGGGGCTGGGCGCGGCGGCGGGATTGCCGCGGTAACCGTCAATATTGGCGTAAGTGACAAAGAACGAGTAAACATTCCACAGCGGCAGCAGCACCCGCCGCGCCTGTTCCGGCACGCCGGCGTCCTTGAAATTCATATCTTCCATGGCCACGGCGGGCGAGTTCAACAGGTAGAGCCGCAAGGCATCCGCGCCATGCCGGTCAATCAATTCCATCGGGTCGGTGAAATTTTTGCGCGACTTGGAAATCTTGGTTCCATCCGCCGCCAGCAGCGTGCCGTGCACCAGGCATTGCTTGAAGGCGGCGCGCCCCAGCAGGGCTGCGGCCAGGACGTGCAGGTAATAAAACCAGCCGCGGATTTGCCCCGGATACTCAATGATGAAATCGGCGGGGAAATGAGTTTCAAACCATTCCCGGTTTTCGAACGGATAATGACATTGCCCGTATGGCATCGCGCCGGATTCAAACCAGCAATCCAGCACTTCCGGCACCCGGTGCATCCGCCCGCCGCAGGCCGGACAGACAGGCACGACCTGGTCCAGGTGTTCCTTATGCAGGTCGCTGATCTCCCGGCCGGCGGCCGCCGCGATTTCCGCGCGCGATCCCATCACCAGCCGCCGGCCGCAGGCGTGATTATCGCAGATCCAGACCGGGATGGGCGTGCCCCAGTAACGCGAGCGCGAGATATTCCAATCTCGCGCGCCTTCCAGCCATTTGCCGAAACGGCCATGCTGAACGTGTTCGGGCACCCAGCGGATTGTCTCGTTGAGACGCAGAAGCTCGGGCTTGATTTTTTCGACGGCAAAATACCAGGCATCCATCGCCCGGTAAATCAAAGGCGTGCGGCAGCGCCAGCAATGCGGATAATTATGGTCCAGGGTGCGGTGCGCCAGCAGCAGGCGCCGTTCCTTGAGCGTCCGGATCACATCCCGGTTGCAATCGTGCACATTGCGGCCGGCGAAATCCGGGACTTCGTCCGTGAAACAGCCGCGGGCGTCCACGGGATTGCGCACGCCCACGCCGTGGCGCTTGCACAGCCAATAGTCCTCTTCGCCGAAGGCCGGCGCGCAATGCACAATCCCCACCCCGTCGGTCAGCGTCACGAAATCCGCCGGCAGGATGCGAAAGGCGCCCCGTTGGCCATCGGCCAGGAAGTAAGGGAAAAGCGGGGTATAACGCCGGCCGACCAGGTCCCGGCCGGCGAAGCGGGCGGCAATCCGTGGCGTGGCGCCGAAAATGCCGGACCACTGCGGCAGGAGGGCCTCGGCCATCACCAGCATCCGGCCGTCATGCTCGAAGGCCGCATACTGGTAGTCCGGCCCGACCGCCAGCGCCAGGTTGGACGGCAGGGTCCAGGGCGTGGTGGTCCAGGCCAGGTAGTAAGTCGGCAACCCTTCCAGATCATCCTCCGCCTTGAAAGCCACCAGAATTTCCGGGTCCTGGCGCGGCCGGGTGGAGTCGGATTCGCGGGTGTCGGAAATGGACAAGGCCGTTTCGCAGTGATAGCAATACGGTGTAACGCGGTAATCGCGGTAAATTAAGCCGCGGTCGTAAGCCTGCTTGAAGACCCACAGCACGGATTCCATGTAATCCGAATCCAGCGTGCGGTAGGCATGTTCGTAATCCACCCAGCGGCCGATCTTGCGGATATACTCCGCCCAGGCCGTATTGCAATCGGCCACCAGGCGCCGGCAGGCATCGTTAAACGCGGCCACGCCGTAGCGGGATTCAATTTCCGTCTTATCGCGGATGCCAAGCTGTTTTTCGACGGCGTTTTCAATGGGCAGCCCGTGGCAATCCCACCCCCAGCGCCGCGGCACCGACCAGCCGGCCATCGTGAAAAAGCGCGCCATTGCATCCTTGAGGATAGAGACGAAAATGGTGCCGTAATGCGGGGCGCCGGTCGGGAAAGGCGGCCCATCGTAAAACACCATCTCCTTTTGGGAACGGGCCAGGGATTTCGCGAAGATGCGGCGCTGCTCCCACTCGTCGAGTAATTGGCGTTCCTGCGCGGGGAAATCAACATTGGAAGGGACTAGGTTATACATGATGCACCGGCCCTTGAGGCGCCGCATGGCCGGATCGTTCGCCGGTCCGGCCAACCGTCGGTAAAAATGGTTTGCGATTGTAGCATATCCCGCCGCGGCTTCAAGTCTTTTTCCAAGGAAAAAATGCTTGTGATGCCGGCTGGACGTATGTTATAAATTCAAGCAAGGCAGGCAGCGCCGCCGATTGCGGCGCCGGCCCAGCCGGCTATGCGAGGAGAATTGTTATGCGTTGGACACTCATTGCCGCCGCGCTGGCGCTGCTGCTGCCGCTGGCGCGCGCCACGCCCTTGACCGAAACCACGCTCACCGACGCCCCACCCGCGCCGGAGTTTTCGGCGGAAGGATTCATGCAAGCGTTGCATCATGCCGACAGCCAGGTGGTCCAGGAATACTGCCGCGCCGGCGGCGATGTCAATGTCTGCAACCAGTACACCGGGATGTCGCCGCTGCATTACGCCGCCGGCAACAACCGCCGCTCAGCCGCCGAATTGCTGCTGAACGCCGGCGCCAAGGTCAACCAGCGCAACAAGACCGGAGCCACGCCGCTGCATCTGGCCGCCGCCCGCGGCCTGCAAGACATGGCCATCCTGCTGCTGCGCCAGGGCGCCGAAATTGATGCGCACGACCGGGACGGCTTCACCCCGCTGCACCTGGCGGCCCAGCATAATCACCCGGAAATGGTGTTGCTGCTGGCCGGCTGGGGCGCAGACTTGGAAGCCCGCACCAATGATCGGGGGCTGACCCCTCTGCATTGGGCCGCATTCATCGGCTGCCCCAACACCGTCAAGGCGCTGATGCGCTGCGGCGCCAACCTGGGCGCCACGGATAATCTCGGCCGCACCCCGTACGAATGGGCCAGCCACTATCTTCACACATCCTCCGCTCGCATCCTGGCGCGCCGCGGCGGGCACTGGTTCGGACATTAATGCCTATTGCCCTCCCCGATTACCACATCCACACGCCGTTATGCAAGCATGCCGCCGGCGCGCCGGAGGAATATAAGCTTACCGCCGCATGCCGCGGGATGCCGGAGTTGTGTTTTGCCGACCATGCCCCCGCGCCGGACGGCTACGACGCCCGGTACCGCATGGCGCTGGACGATTTCCCGGAGTACCGCCGCATGGTGGCCGCGATTCAAGACCATCAGCCGCCGGCCATTGGTTTCGGGATTGAAGCCGACTATTACCCCGCCGGTTTGGATTTCCTGAAGTCCTGGCTGCCGCGCCAGCAGTTCGACCTGGTGCTGGGCTCCGTGCATTACATCGGCGATTGGGCCTTCGACAATCCCGACGAGCGCCATATCTGGGAAAGCGCGGGGGTGGCGGCCGCCTGGGAACGCTATTTTGATCTGGTCGGCGCCATGGCCGATACCCGCCTGTTCGATGTGGTTGCCCACCTGGACTTGCCGAAAAAATTCGGCTTCCGGCCGCCTGAAAACGCCGTGCGCGCCATGGCTGCGCCGGCGCTGGACCGCATCCGGGCGTCTGGCATGGCGATTGAAATCAACACCGCCGGCCTGCGCAAGCCGGCGCGGGAAATGTATCCCGCGCCCTACCTGCTGGAAATGGCGCAGGCGCGCGGGATCCCGATCTGTTTCGGCTCCGATGCGCACGCGCCCGCGGAAGTGGGCTACGCCTTTCCGGAGGCGCTGGCGCTGGCCCGCGCCGCCGGTTATCGCACGGCCGTGCGCTTCCAGGCGCGGCGCCAGGTTGCCTACGCCCTGCCGGAATGAACGCGCCGGACGGACTCCATCCCGATGAATGCCACCGAATCAACACCCATTCAATGGATCATTGAAAACAAGCGCGACGGCCGGGAACTGCCGGCAGCGGATATCCGCCGGATCATCCGGGGCTATGCCGCGGGCGAAGTGCCGGACTACCAGGTGGCGGCGCTGGCCATGGCCATCTACTTCCGCGGCATGACGGCCGCCGAGACGGCCGCTCTGACCGCCAGCATGCAGCAGACTGGCGCCACCATGGATTTTTCCGATTTGCCGCAGCCGAAAATCGATAAACATTCCACCGGCGGCGTCGGCGACAAGATTTCGCTGATCCTCGCCCCGCTGGCGGCGGCGGCCGGGCTGGCCGTGCCCATGATCGCCGGACGCGGACTGGGCGCCACCGGCGGCACGATTGACAAACTGGAATCCATCCCCGGCTTCCGCACCAACCTGAACACCGCCGAATTTAAAAATGTATTGCGCCAGTGCGGCTGCTCCATCATCAGCCAATCCGCGGACATTGCGCCGGCCGACAAACGTCTGTATGCCTTGCGCGACGTCACCGGCACGGTGCCTTCCATCCCGCTGATCGTCGCCAGCATTCTCAGCAAGAAACTGGCCGCCGGCCTGGACGGACTGGTCCTGGACGTCAAATGGGGCCGGGGCGCCTTCATGGAAGATTACGCGGCCGCCCGCCAACTGGCGGCGCGTTTGACCGAGACGGCCGGCGAACTGGGTCTGCCCTGCCGGGCGCTTTTAACCGACATGAACCAGCCGTTGGGACGCGCGGCCGGCAACGCGCCGGAAGTGGCGGAAGCCGCGGCCGTGCTGCGCGGCCAAGGGCCGGCGGATATCCGGGAACTGGCCGTCGAATTATGCGCACGCATGTTGTGCATGGGCGCAATTTTTAACGATGCCGCCGCGGCGCGGGAACGCGCCGCGACCGTGCTGGACTCCGGCGCCGCCAGGGAAAGATTCCTGCGCATGGTGGAATTGCACGGGGGCAATCCGCGGGTTTTCGAGGCCGGTCCGGGCGCCCCGGCTCTGCCCCGGGCCGGCATGCGGCATACCATCGCCGCGCCGCGCGCCGGTTACATTGCCGGCGTAGATGCCGGACTGATCGGCAAGGCCTGCGTGGCGCTCGGCGCCGGCCGGACGCGCGTGACGGATACCGTTGATCCCGCGGCGGGGATCACCGGCATCAAAAGAATCGGCGAACCGGTGGAAGCCGGCGCACCGTTGGCGGTGCTCCATGCGCACAACCAGGCCCGGTTGGACGCCGCGGCGCCGCTGGCGGAACGAGCTTTCGAACTTTCGGAATCGCCGGCCAAACAGCCGGACTTGATCAACGACTGGATCTAGATGAGCGATAATATGCATGACAATCCACACCATGTCATATCAAAGGCTTTCCCCGGCGCGCGGCCGCGGACGGCGCTGATCTTGGGGTCCGGTTGGGGAGCGGCCGCTGAAATTTTCAAAAGCCGCGGCAAACTCGCCTATAGCGCCATCCCCGGTTTAGGCGCCGCCACCGTCAGCGGCCATGATGGCCGGCTGATCTGGGGAGAATGCGCCGGCGTGGAAACGCTGGTCTTCCAGGGCCGCCGCCATTGGTATGAAAATGCGGGCTGGGATCCGGTGCTCTTGCCCGTGCGGATTTGCCGGCAAATGGGAGTCCAATACCTGGTGCTGACCAACGCCGCCGGCGGCATCCGCGCCGACCTGCCGCCGGGCGCCCTGATGATCATCGAAGATCATATCAACGCCATGGGCGTCAATCCCTTGTCGGCCCGGCGCCCCGATGAATGCTCCCCTTTTTTCACAGACCAATCCGCGGTGTATGACGGGCGGCTGCGCGCTCTCGCGCGGGCGGCCGCCGCCCAAGGCAACCTGGCGGCCGCCACCGGGATTTACCTGGCCGTCAGCGGGCCCAGCTACGAGACGCCGGCGGAAATCCGGATGTACCGGGCGTGGGGGGCGGATGCCGCCGGGATGTCCACCGTCCCTGAAGCAATGCTGGCGCATGCGCTGGGTTTGCGGGTATTGGGGATTTCCTGCATCACCAATCCGGCCGCCGGATTGCAAATGGCGGCGCTCTCCCATGCCGAAGTCACCGCCCAAGCCGCCCAAGCCATGCCCGCCTTGCGCAAGATGCTGGAGTTGCTGTGGCGGAAGCTTGCCGGGGAACCGGATCACCCAAGGAGCTAAAGGCGCATTTTCATGATTAACAACCAAACATTACAGGTTATGCGCCGCGCCGCCCGCGCCGTTCGCCGCCGGGCATATGCCCCCTACTCCGGATTCCAGGTCGGCGCCGCCGTCCTGACCGCCGGCGGCCGGATTTTCACCGGCGTTAACGTGGAAAACGCCTCCTACGGACTGACCATTTGCGCCGAGCGCGCGGCAATACAGGCTGCCGTGGCGGCCGGGCAATGCCGTCTGCGCGCCGTTTTAATTGTGGCGCCGCATGCCGCGCCGCCCTGCGGCGCCTGCCGGCAGGTACTGGCGGAATTTGCCGGACCGGATTGCCCGGTATATCTCGCCGAGCCGGCCGGCCGGACGCCGCCCAAACGGCTGCGCCTGGGAGAATTGCTGCCGCTGGCATTTAAACTCAAATGACCGATCTTGATTCAACCCAATTACACCAGGGCGCCGTCCATGTCGTCGCCGTGCTGCAAAAAGCCGGGCACACCGCGCTGTGGGCCGGCGGTTGCGTGCGGGACATGCTGATGGGGCGTCCGCCCAAGGATTACGATATTGCCACCAGCGCCCTGCCCGACGAGGTTTTACGGCTCTTACCGCGCGCCATGGCCGTCGGCAAGGCCTTTGGCGTCGTGCGCGCCCCGTGGCATGAGCATTACTACGAAGTGGCCACCTTCCGGCGGGATTTCGCCTACCGCGACGGACGCCGGCCGGATTTCGTCGTTTTCGCCGATGCGCCGGCCGATGCCCAGCGCCGGGATTTCACCGTCAACGCCATGTTTTTCGACCCGGTATCGAAGGAGTTGCATGATTACGTCAAGGGCCAGGCCGATCTGGCCGCGCGCGTGATCCGCGCCGTCGGCGATCCGGCGGCGCGCTTCGCGGAAGACCACCTGCGCCTTTTGCGCGGCGTCCGGTTTGCCGCCACGCTGGATTTTGCGCTGGACCCGGCGACAGCCCGGGCCATCCGCGCGCATGCCGGCATGATCACGCGCATCAGCGCCGAACGCATTCAAATTGAAATTACCCGTATCCTGCTGGAATCCGCGCGCGCGGGCGACGCCCTGCGCCAGTTGGACGAACTGGGCTTGCTGGGACACATTATTCCGGAGGCATCCGCCATGCGCGGCCAGGCCCAGCCGCCGCAATTTCATCCCGAGGGCGACGTCTTCACCCACACCGTCCTGATGCTGAACGCCATGCCGCCCCATCGGCCGCTGCGCCTGGCCTGGGCGGCGCTGCTGCATGACATCGGCAAGCCCCCCACCTGCCGCCAGACTGAAGCGCGCCTGCGTTTTGACGGGCACGCCGCAGTGGGCGCGACGATGGCGGAAGCGGTGATGAAGCGTCTGCGCATGGCCAACGACGACATCAAGGCCGTGACCTTCTGCATCGCCAACCACATGCGGTTCATGGAAGTACAGCGCATGAAACGTTCGACGCTGCTGCGGCTGATCGGCGCGGACACCTTCCCGCTGGAGCTGGAGCTGCACCGCCTGGACTGCCTGGCCAGCCATGGCGACCTGTCCAATTACAACTTTCTCCAGGAATTTATCCAAGCCCGCGCGGCGGAGCCCGCCTTGCCGCCGCCGCTGATCACCGGGCGTGATATCATGGCTCTGGGCATACACAATGGGCCGGAGATCGGGCAATGGAAACAGGCGGCGTATGAAGCCCAGCTCAACAACCAATTCGCGGACCAGGATGCCGCTCTGGAATGGTTGCGCCAGCAACTGCGCGCTCCCGGGCAGCCTGCCCGGCTGAAAAACTGAATATTTTACACATCAGGCGGAACAGGGCAAAATAATTTTGTCCGTTTTGGAGTGCGGCGGCGCGACCTGCTTTTCCCGCTTAGGGTGCGAACAAGATTTTTTCCCGCTGACAAATTTCCATTCTGCCCAGAGAACCCAGTCTCGTAAATTATATCAGCAATGCGCCGATTTCGCCGGCGACGGCAGTTCCGCCCGGAAGGCAGGCAGTCACTTGCCCGCCTTGGCGTCCAAAGGACTTCGCGCCCTACCGATCGAAGCCTTGGACAACGAAACCATCACCGGGCCCGCCAGTCTGCCCCGTGCCGGCAAACCCAGCAGCTCCGCGCCGGACAAACGGATATCCGCAATGGCCTGCCGGGCATCGAAACGGTAATCCCGGCGGTGGAGCACCACCGATGCTCCAGCCCGCAGGCTCACATAATAAACACCGTGACGAAGCATAATTTCACGGCGGCGGCCGGCCAGGCGCGCGCCGTCAAACGGGTCCGCCAGCGCCAGCCGCCCGTCAATACCGGCCGTCACCCGCACCCATGCGGTTTGACCGCCTTGTCGTACAGCCGAAACGATCCAGCCGCCTTCCGCCCGCAAATCGAAAAACGCCGCATCGCGCCACTGCAGCGGCACGGCGGGAAATATCCGCAGCTTGCCGCCCCACCCCTGCACCAGCATGTCGCCGATCCCGGCGCTGACGGCGTTATTGGATTCCATCGTGAACGGCGCTTTGGCGCGTTCGCGGCCTTTGTTCCGGCCTAGCAGCGGCGTAAAGGCGGACGCGCCGGTGGCGCGCCAATCGGAATTGACATGCAACCCGTTGGGCATGGTCCAATGTTCCATGAACTGCCGCAGGCTTTCATACGCCCAGCCCGGACAGCCCAGCACGGCAGCCATGCTGATGATCTGCGCATAAGTATGGCCGGCCCATTGATACTGGCCCAGCCCGAGAAACTGGTTGATGCTGGCGGCAATGATGGCCCGGGCTTGCTCATCGCCTTCAATGGTAAGGTCCATCGCCGGATGGATGGCCATCAACTGGCTGGGATGGCGATGCGATTCATCCAGGAGTTTCCCCGGCCAGAGGCACAATTCCTGTTTTTCGGTCAAGGCATATGGCGCCAGCTTCTGCCGGATGTTGCGGGCGTCACTGGTCAGTTCGGCGGTCCCCAGCGCCGCTTCCATTTCCACAATCCAATCGCAGCACTTGCGGATCAGGGCCAGGTCAATATTGGGATCTTTGCAAAACGCCTTCCGGGCATCATGCCCGAAATATTCCGGGCTGCTGGAAAGCGGCACATGCAGATAACCGTCGGACTCCGCCTGCAGGTTGGCGCGCACAAACTTGAAAATTTCCGCCAGCAGGGGATACCCGGTCCGGCGCAGCCAGTCCTGATCCATGCTGTAGCGCCAGCGCAGCCATACCAGCCAGCCCAGCCAGAGCCCATGGCTCCAGGCGAAATTCAACGCATACCAGACGCTGCCGCTGCCGCCCGGCGGCGCCTTGCCGAACATGACGCCCGGCCAGAAGGCGCCTTCCGTGGCGAAAAAGCGCCGGGTATATTGCAGGACCGCCGGCAGACGCTCCACCATGTAATCGCACCAGCAATCCAGCAAGTCCAGGTGGCCGGAAACGCCCGCCGGCCAGAAGGTTTCCTGGACATTCATGTCGTTGTGATAGTCACCGCGCCAGGGCGGCAGCACGCCGTCCATCGCCCACACTCCCTGCAAGCCCGGCGGCATGTGCCCGCGCCGGGCCGATGACGCCAGCAGGTACACCCCGTAATACCAGAAAAATTCCGCCGCCGGCTCGGGCAACACCACGGCCGAGGCGCTCCAGAATTGACGCCACGCGGACAGGTGCTCCCGGTACAGCTTGTCAAACCCGGCGCGCATGGCGGCTGAAAGAGTGCCGCACGCCTTCTCCGCCGCCGCCGCCGCGGTATCGGCCGTTTCCACCGCCACCAGGATATCATCGCCGGCGATATTCCAAACCACGGCATAACTTAAGCTGCCCGGGATAGTCTGCGCCATGGCGCGCAACGGCTCCGCCGGAGGCGTCGCCCTACCTGGCGGATTTGCGCCACAAACCGGGGTTGAGTATTCCGGCGGCGGATACCCCAGCCCCGCCATGGCCGGACAGATTTCCGACAGCGGCCGCAGTTTCAAACACGCGCGCTTGGGAAGATTCGTCACCCGCACGCATATCACATGGCGGTCTTTAGCGATAAAGGCGGTCACATCGTGCCGGCCCGTCCGGGTGACAATCCGGCCGGCGACCGCCGCCCGGTCCAAATCCAGCCGGCAGCCATATTCCCGTGCCGGGCCGATATCAAGTTCCATCCGCCCGATGCTGATCTTGGTTGGATACAAATTATTGGACTTGATGCCTGTCCCGAACACTTGCTGCGCCTGGTCGAACTCCTGATTGCGGATCAGCCGGCGTAAATTGGCGTAATTGTAATCCGGGCGGTCAAAGGCGGTGGTGCTCCGGCGGTTATCCCACAAGTCCGAGCAATCCAGGGTGAAATTCAGGGGATGGCCGTCCCCCCATACCATGGCGCCCAGGAAGCCGTTGCCGAGCGGGAACCCATCCTGCCAGATCATCGGCGGAGCGCTATGTTCAATGAAATGATCGCCGCGTAATTTGATTTTATTGTTCATGGATATCCAACCTTATGCAATCTTACAAAGTTGCCCGGAAACACGTTTACGGCTGCCGCGGCGGCCCATCCGTACGGAACGGCACGGCCGGGAATCCGTCCCGGTTAAACAAATTCACGCGCGGATAATCCGCCCAGCCGTAACGAACCGCCGCCGGCTGCGCCACCTCCGTACTGGAAACATGCACTGCATCGTCTTTAAGCTCCGCATCCGCCCGCACGAATTTGCCGTCCGGCCCGGCGATGGCAAAGCCCTCCGCCGGCGCGTCGTGCGGCGTCGTCAACCCGCCATCCGCGTGGTTGAAATTGACCACGGCCGTGCTGCCGGAGATTTCCAGTCCCGCGAATTCCGGGCCGCGCCAGGCGACTTTTTCGCCGTAAACCAGGTTGCGCGCCGCCAGGCTCAGGCGCCGCCCGACGGTTTCCTTGTCCACCGGATGCGGATTTTGCGGATCATCCCCCAAGTCCACCGTGCCGGCCATGGCGGTATTGGTTACGGTTGCCGCGACCAGCGCCTGTTCCGCGCGCGCCACGGACCAGGAACTTTCCACGGGTTGATCGCTGACGGCGCCGTAGGGCGCCAACTGCACAAAGAGAAACGGGAAATCGCCCAGGCCCCAATCAGCGCGCCATTGCCCGATCAAGTCGGAAAACATCCCGGCAAAATTTCGGCCGGCGCTCACATTCGACTCGCCCTGGTACCAGATCACGCCGCGGATGGCGTATTTGAGCAGCGGATGGATCATGCCGTGATAATATTCGGATGGTTGAAACGGCCGCGCTGGACGCGTCTCTGCGCCGGTCGCCAGGGCCTGTTGATATTGCGCCCAGCGCCGGCGCATGGCTGCCTGCCGGAGGGGATATCGGCGTTCCAGCAATCCCGGGCTCATCCACACTTCCATGGGCGAGCCGCCGCGGGCCGCCAGAATCAATCCCACCGGCACGTTCAGATGCCGGCGCAATTCCCGGCCGAAGAAGTAGCCGGCGGCGGAAAACTCCGCCGCGGTTGGCGGCGTGCAGGCCCGCCATGCGCCGCGCACATCCGCCTGGGGAACATTGGTGCGCACATCGGCCACGGTAAACAGCCGGAGCAGCGGGTCATCCGCCCGGGCGGCGGCTGCCGCGCCGCCCCGGACATGATAGCCCACGTATTTGCGGTTCAGCGGCATGACCATGTTCGATTGCCCGGAACAGAGCCAGACCTCGCCGACATAGACTTTTTCAAGCGCCAGGATGTTCCGGCTCCGGACAGTCATCGGCCACGGTCCGCCGGCCGTCATGGGGGGCAGCAGGATTTCCCAGCGCCCGTCAACCACCCGCGCGGATTTTTCCAGGCCGCGGAACGCCACCGTCACGGTCGCGCCTTCTTCGGCCCAACCCCAGATCCTGCCCGGAAGATCGCGCTGGAGAACCATCCCCTCGCCGATCAGCGCCGGCAGTCGGAGTTCGGAAGCATAAGCCGCCGCGTTCAGCATCACCCACACCGCCATGAACCGTGTTATGCTTCGGGTTGACATGATGTACTTGCGGGACAAGTCCAGCCCAGCAGGAGAAGGCCGCAGCCTGCACCCGCACTATGTTTTGTCGCGGACAAAGCTGCTCAAAGCAGTTCGCCTTCCTCGCGACCACGCTCAATATCTAACGACGGCATATTAAAGGAAAAAGCTATGGCTCAAAATCCGTCGGCTCCGCCCCCGGCTCGATCTGGATGGCGTCCACCCAGACCGCCCCCTCCCCCAGCACGCGCAAGCCAAAAACGTGGTAAGGACTGATCATGGGCGTCAGCATGCCCGTATGCGAGTAGCGCCGCCATTCCCTGGTCAGTTGGAATTCGGGAAAATCCTTCGCTTCCGGCGCGTCAAGTTGGGCAGCATCGTCAAATCCGCACAGCCGCACGACCATGCCATCGCGTTCGGCTTTCATGTAAACCGAAAACACATAGGGCGTCGGTTTTTCAACCCGGGGTACCAGGGTAAAGCCGAAGCCGCTCCACCAGCTCAGCCAGCGCCGCCAGGAACCCTGCTGCGCCTGCACCCGGAAACTCGCCGAGCCGTGCCAGGCGTTATTTGTATCCACCGCAAACATCCCGGTTCCGGCGCCCAATGGGCCGGTGTCGGTCCGGCCGAACTGGTCATACAGAGCCATATAATAATCCGGCCAATCGGGCAGTGTGGCCTCCTCGAACGACGGGTTGCGCACCAGGTTGCGCTTGCCGGGCCGGCCGGCATCCGGCTGGGCCGGCGCGGCATAACGCGGATCGGTTTCCGCCGGGAAAGGCTGCATATCCACCTTGACCGCCGCGGGGATGGGCAGGTCCGGAGCATCCACGACATAAGCCCGGACGGCGTAAGCCGGCAGTTTTTCGCCGAACATGCCGTCCTGCACGGGGTATTTCTCCGGCCCGAACCAGCGCGTCACAACCTGGCCGTCCGGCAATCCGGCGATACCAAAGCGGACCGCGACGGGACCGGGAGACGCATTGGCGGCCAGCAAGACATATGTCCCGTCCGCGCCGCGGCGGAGCGACACCTGCACGGCGGGGTATTGATCGGCATCCGGGTCGTACCGGCCGGGTTGATAGGCGATAGTCTGCGGGATTTCCGGCGTGACGGCCAGGGGCCCGATCTGCCGGAACTCGTCGCCCAACTGCCGCATGGCCCCCATGGATAAGGCGTGCTTGTAAGGATACGCGAAGTAAAACAAGGCCTTGGCGCCGTGAATCACCGCCAGGTACGACTGGCAAAGCTGCTCCTCCGGCAGGAGCACCCTCCGGCGCATGCCGCTCCATAATTCACCCACCGGCACAATCCAGGTCGGATGCCCGAGGGCATCGCCCCGGCGCCTGGTCCAGGTGGTGATTTTTGACATCCAGTTCACCGTCCCGCGCACCCCGGTCTTGGGCTGCTCGCCGTTGGGAATCCAGTATGGGTCGGTGCCGACGATGTCGCTCCAATCGAGCCATTTCTCGCCGGGTGGAATATGGGAAGAATACAGGACCACCCAGGGATGGTATCCATCCAACGCGTTGACCGCGCGGTATAATTTCCGGCCCGGCTCGATCTGGTGCTCCCAGCCCGGCTCATCGAAATGGAAATAGGCCATGAGCGAAGGCAGGTTCTTGACATTTTCCACCCCCAACAACATCCGATCCATGTTTTTATCCACCAGGGCCGGGAAGTCGGGCGAAGCCTTCTGGCCGATCAGGTTGGCGCCGGCATAACGATCCACCGGCTCCACCACCAGCAGTCCGTGCCGGGCTGCCTGCTCATGAAAATCCGCGGCATTGGTCGGATTCTGAGAGGAATTCCAGCGCAGCACGCTGTTCATGCCCGCCGCGGCCACCTCGGCAAAATGCTTTTCATTCGTGCCGCTGAAAACCACCCCGATCGGGAAAAACGGCCGGCCGTTATTCAGCAACACCAGGTCGAACCGGTCGAGTTTCCATTCCCGGCCGGGCCGGTGCGCGCGTTTCACGCATTCGAATTCGCGCCGGATGACGGTTTTGCCTGATGCGTCGAGCAATACGAACTCCCAGGCGTGCGCGCCGGCCGGGATGTCGGTCAGGCTGACGGTCACCGTCGGGCAGGCGGACATGCTTGCCGCCCGGCCCAAAATTCTGCCGGAGGTGTCGCGCACAGCGGCGGTCATGCCCGCCATGGCCTCCGGCGGCAATGCCACTGCCGCGCGGATGCGGGCCGCGGATTCATCGGTGTAATATGAGCGATCGGCAAACACTCCCGACAGCAAAGTCAGGTGTTCGGTACGCGTTACATGCACCACCTGCAAAACCTCGCCTGTGGCCGCGTCAGCCAATTCCAGCCTGGCGGTCCGGCTGGACAGGCGGGCCACCGGCAAAAACAGCCTGACTGCCCGGACGGACGGCCCCTTGACGGACAGGCGCTCGGACAACCGGCTTGGCTCGCCGCCGAGCGGCAGGTCGGCCGCCCGGATTTCCAGATCCCGTTCGTTCGGGGTCAGCACGCGCAATTCGGCGGATAAGGCATACCCATACCGGCCATTGGTTTGCATATAACTTCCCGCGGCGGCGGCATGCAGCGCGGCGAGAAAGGGCGTCCGGGGTATGATCTCTTCCAGGCCGCGCAGGCACCCGAATCGGAACGGCTCGTGGAATTGACGGAACAGCGGCGACCAGGTAAAAAACAAGCGGTCCTGGTACACCTCCACGCCCTGCGGATCTATCACGGGAATGCAAATGGCGCCGCATAAATTTATGCGCAGCTTGTCCAGCCGGCCATGGGCGGCCAGGACGCTCAAAGGCAGGGCAATCTCCGCCTGCCATCCTTGCTCGGTTATCCGGACGGCGGACCGCCAGGGGATATCCCAATTCCGGTCGCCCGCGTAATCGCCGGACGCATTGCGCGTTTTCTGCTGTTCGGCGCGGACATTGGCGGCATTTAACATGTAATGGTAATACAACCGCCCATCCGTGCCGGGATCTATAAATATTTCCAGCGAATCATCCTGTGTAACGCCTCCGTCCTGCTCCAGCACTTTGGGCTTGATGCGTTCCGGCATGGGATGGCGGATTTGCGCGGCGATATAGAGCCACTGATTGTCAAATGCCAGCTTGAAGGCAACCGCATCGGTGGTTTCATCTTTGCGATACACATTCAATTTTTCGACCATGGCGGCGGTTTTCCAGCAGGCATCATCCAGCACGCCGTCCAGCTTAGGCGGCATCTCACATGCCGAAATTGATATTTCCGGCAACGGCGGCAACTCCGCCGGCGCGCCGGACGCGTTCAGAATGCCATACAGCAGCATCCCTGCCCACATCCGCATGATCCCGATCGATACTCCGCCTCTGATCATCATTGCATTTTTCCCTTTTTGCGATGTTCGACTGATAATAAATCCGGAACAATTTATCCGCCAAATCTCGCATGGATCACAAAGCCCCGATTGTTTTTTCACCATCCGCTACGCTGGAGGACACGGAGCAGAGCGAGGACGGCATGTTTTCCTTCAGCATCTGCAAATCCGTTCCGCCTTGGCGGCTTAGCGCCTTTGCGAGATATATCCTCTCCGCGGTAAAGATCCCGATCTCACCACTGACAGACAATTGTTTGCCATAATTATTACGCCTCGGAATTCTTTCTTGGCGTTCCTTGCGATCTTTCGTGGTGAATTATTTCCGGTTCCAGACTTCCATTACAGTTTAACTTTCAATACTTCCCAGCTTTTCGCCGGCCGGTAGCCGGTAATTATACTGTCCGCGAATCCATCGGCATTAACCGTTATTTTATACGTATATTCAATTATATCAGGTTGGTTTTCGTTGTCGGTCGCCCGCCGGACGAATTCCTTCAACAACAATGCGCCATTTTCGCCTTTGCCCGGCGTCCGCCCGCCGGCATCCGTCCGCAATCGCGGCGGCGCGGCGGCCGCCAGGTCTTTCTGTTCATTTTCAACACTGACAACCGCGTTGGCGATCGGCCGGTCTTGCGCATCAACCACCGCCACGACAATATGCCGATATGAAATCACATGCGGATATTGACGCTTGCCGGTGCGCGGATTATCCCACGCCTGGATAATATCGCCCGCAGCCGGCGCGGTCCATTGGCAGTCGATCAGGGTCAAACCGCGATTGGAATGGGTTAAAACCCAGTTATGGCGGTTGTTTTCAAAGACGCAATCCGTCATGGTCAGCACAATCGAACCGCCGTCGCGCACCGCCGAATGCAGGTTGCGGAAGACGCAGCCGAGGATCGGGTTGACGCACCAGGCGTTATACACTCCCGCCTGGCCATGCTCGAAGGTCGTATGCTCCACCCGGGCCGACTTATCCAGACTTGCGAGGTAATAGCCTTCAGCCCAGGCCAGGCGCGAGTTGACCAGGACGGGGCTGGCGCCCAGGCGCACTCCAGGCGTGCCGGGCCCGCGCCGGCCGGATATGATGCCCAAAGCGCCTTCCGGAGCCTGGTGCAAGGCGGAGATCAAGCTGTGATAGGCGTGGATTTCGGCGCCGGGGCCCGTCAGCGCAGCGCCGGTATCTGTGTTGGGCACAAAACCAACGTATAAAGTATGGGCGGCGTTGGTGGAGCTTTCGATCAGCAGCGTACCGGCCGCGCCCGGATCGTCGGGCCGCCCCAGCGTCAAACGGCTGCGCCCGGCCGGCGTTGCCCGCGGCGGCAGTTCGCGGTTGATCCCGGGGACATGACAGGGATAAACGATGACATTGCCGCGCACCGTCAGCGTGCAGGATGTGCCTGCGGCGCCGGCGATATCAAAGCATGTCTCGCTTCCGTCATTCCAACCGATCACCAGGTGCGCGTCCAGGACATAACGCCGCTGCGCTTCGTCAAACTGGACCACATCCCACCCATACAGCCGGTCCAGTTGCGCCAGCAGCGCCGGCGTGGCGGGCGCGGCGGCGGGATATCCCATCACGTAAAGGGAGCGCGTGGATTCGTCGTAGGCGACCAACCCCGCCGAGGCGGTCATGCATCCCAACAAAAACCAAAACGCAATTTTAATCCATGCCTTCATTTTTCTTTTCTTTCCGGACACGCATGCCGGCGCCGTTACGCGCGATTTTCAGCGCAGTTGCAACAAAAATCCCGAATGCAGATCCTCGTAGGCGCCGATATCTACCCGGCGAAAAAAGCCGTCTATCCTGCCCGACCCATCCAGGTCTGCCGCACCGGCCATCCAAGCCTCGTTCGTGCCGGAATTCAGGCAGGGCGATCCTGAAGCCAACCGGCAATCGCCAAGGTCCATGTTCTTCAGTTGCGGATGATTGGTAACCAATCCGGCGGCGAAGGCAAGGTTGCTGTTAATGCAGCAATACTCAAAAGTATTGCTGGAAGAAACATCGTCATACACGGCATAAATATCGTCGCCGGCTTTACTGGCGCTGTTTGAATATATAATCGTATTTACAAAGATATTGTTGGTGCCGGAGTGCAAACGCAGACCGCCCCCCTGGCCGGCCGCGCTGTTGCTGACGATGGTGCTGGAGTAAACAAGCACCCGGCTGTCCGGCCTGGACTCAATGCCGCCGCCGCCCAAACCGCTGGATGTAGCGCGGTTGCCAAACAACAGGCAATTGCGCATGGTTATTGTCGCAGTTCCCCCCAAGTCTATTGCTGCGCCGCGTCCAGCGGAATTGCCGATAAACCGGCAATATTCAAATACCGACGACCCGCTGGTCCCAACCGCGCCGCCGACGCCTGCCGATGTGTTGCTGATCAAAGTGCAATGGTACAGTTGGAGATTCTTTCCGTTAATACCGCCATGCCTCTGATTGCCGTCATTATACGAAATATTGCAATTGGAAAATACGCCGCCGGCGCTGGAAACATTAATCCCGCCGATCACGCATCCGCCCGTCTGCCGGTTATTGACGATAAACGATTCGTTTATCCGGGCGGTGCCGGGCATCTGCACCCCGCCGGCCTGCGACGTGTCAGTAAATTTGAAAGGCGACTCTGTTCCCGGCACCCGTGAATTGATGTTGTTGCTGACCACCGAATGCGTTATCAGCGCGGCATTCAGCATATACACGCCCCCGGCGCCAGTGTTGGTGTTTTCGCAATCGGTGATCAAGCAGTTGGTAATCATTCCATTCTGCAAATACACCCCGCCGGCGGAATTAAGTTCAATCGCATAGCCGTTTCTGACCCAGACCCGTTGGAGGGAAGCGCCGGTATTGTTCATGAAAACACAGGTGTTGGTGACATCCGGCCCGCCGCCATCAATTACCGTGTTCGTGGGAGCAGGACCATATCCGCGCAGGACCACGGCATTGGTTATGCAGACGAAAGCATTGCTGTCATACGCGCCCGTGGAGTAATACACATCATTTGAAAGCTGGACGACATCGCCGTTAGTCGCGATATTCAGCGCCTCCTGGATATTCGTTGCCGCGGCCGGCCAACTCGTGTACGGTTCAGCATGGGTGCCGGACAATGATACATAAACCGTCCGCTGCGCAGGCGCATGCAACGCCAGCAAAAAGAAAACGATCAACCATCTTGCCGGATTTTTCACAATGCCTCCCTTATTTGTGATTGCGATATTGTTAGGGCGGCCAGTCCCGCCAGCGCGGCCCGCGCCTTGGCCGCCCCCGGAACGGCTCGCCCGGCTTGCCCTGCATAGCTTCAGCGACGCAGGGTGGTCTCGCCTTTCGGCTCAACGAATTCAATTATTGAAAACTACGGTTCATACTCGGTGGGCTCCGCCCCTCTTTCAAACTGAATCGCATCCACCCAGACCGTCGCCGGGGGCTGCCCGCCCTGCACCACTACGGCCAGCGAATGCCAGTCCGGCAACCCCGGAGGCAGCACGCCTTTCTCCCAGTACCGCTCCCACTTGGTGGTCAGGATGAACTCCTTGGCGCCGAATGTCGCCTTGGGCACCCGCCAGCCGAACCCCCGGAACCGCGCCTTGACGCCGTCGCGGTCGGCGCGCAGCCAGGCCGACAACACGTATTCGGTCGGTTCTTTGACTTTCGGCGAGCAGGCGCCGTAAATCATAATCGGGGCGCCGCGCATCCACCAGCAGTTTTTTCCCTCGTAGGGCTGCTGCGTGTCAATCCCGCGATTGGAATTTTCGGCTTTGACGCCCAGCCGCGGGCCCCCAGGCAGCAGGTAATAATCCGGCCAGTCGGGCAATGACACCTCCTCGAATCCGGGGTTGCGCATAATATTCCTTTTGCCGGGCCGGCCGCTGTCAGGCATGGCCGGCGCGGCATAGGCCGGGTCGGCCTGGTCCGGGTGGGACCTCATTCCCACGGTGATCGCCACCGGTAAGTTGGCCGGCGCCGGCGCGGCAATCAAATAGGCACGGGTGTCCATGCATTCCAGACGATCATGAAAGGCGCCGTTGCTGACTTTATGAATTTCCGGTCCGAACAGGCGTTTAACTTCGCCGCCCTTACCCAGCAAATCAAGCCTGAAGGTTGTATCAACCGGATAATACCGGGCATTGGCCGCCAGCAAGACATACCCGCCGTCCGGATTGTGGCGGAGTGACACCTGCACATCGGGGAATTGGTCGTTTTGCGGATCAAATCCGCCGGGTGTATATGTAATTGTTTGCGGGATCTCGGGCGTAACGGCAATCGGTCCAATCGTCTGCATTTCCCGGGCCAGATCCTTATGGGTCTCCTCGGTAACCTGCTCGATAAACGGCCAGCGGAAATAAATGAGCGCCTTGGCGCCGTGGATCACGGCCAGGTATGTCTGGCAAAACTGCTCCTTGCGCAGGATCGCCCGCTTCCGGACGCCGCTCCAGTATTCGGCCATGGGAATCACCGACACCACCTGCCCCCGTTCCGCCGCGCGTTTGTTCAGAAGCCAGGTGTATTTTGTAACCTTGTTGACAGTGCCGCGGAGGCCCTCGTTGCCGGGCGTCCAGTATATGTCGGCGCCCAGGCAGTCGGTCCAGTCAACGTATTCGTCGCCGGGTGGGATGCTGGAGGAATAAATGACGAAGGCAGGATGATTGGGGTCAAGCTCGCGCGCCAGATGATAAAGCGGACGGCCATAGACGGAACTGAATTTTATCGGCTCATCGAAAAGATTATACCCGAGCAGCGCCGGCCGGCCGGAAACCAGCCGGATCGTTTCCTCGTAGCGCGCGCGATTCCCATCGAAATAAAGCCGGAACAATTTTTCTTTCTGCTCATCCGTGAATAATTTGGCGCCCTCCCCGAACATCAGGCCGCTATTGGCTTTTTTCGGACTGGGATTTTTAAGTATTTTTTTGGCCAAGGCCGCCTGCTCATCGTTCAGGCCCAAGCCGTCGGCATTCAAGTCAATTCCCTGCGAATAACCGCCCAGTTCCAGAATCACTTTGACACCGTGTTGTTCGGCGGCCTCGAGGCATGTTTTGGCCTGGTCCGGCGGTTGCCGCCACGCCCAGGTGTGGACGGTATTGAAGCCCATGTCCGCGGCGGCGGCAATGTCGCCCGTGCTGCCGTGCATGATGATGCCGTAAGGGAAAAACGGCGCGCCATTCCTTAAAATCACCCGGTTGGTCCGATCAAGCTCCCATTTGATTCCAGCTTCAGCATACCCGGTGGAGGTCAACCCGCATGCAAAGAAGATGCCGGCCAGGCTGATGATATTGCGATATTGCATGCTGACGGTCCTTTCACCTGGTGATTAAATAATAAATTGAAGGATGCACTTCGCCGATCTTGAATTTTAACTTACCGTCCGCCACTTCGCCTGGCACCAGGCCGGTATAGGCGCCGTCCTGGTCCACGCTCCAGATTTTCAAATGCTCATGGCAGGTTTTCATCTCAAAGGCTGCCTGGATGATTTCAAATATCACCGGCGTATGCCCCATGGCATATCGCGCGGTATGGGCATCGTTATACTCGGCCCCGGTATTGTCGGCACGGCCAACGGCGGTGACCAGGATTTGCGTTGATTCGGCCAGCGGCTGGTTTGAAAGCGAGGTGAAAGCCACCGTGGCAAAATCGGTTTTAATTTTGCACGACATCCCCGTCAGCTCCACTGGATTGGCCGAATTAAAAAATCCGTAAACCACCTTGCTCATGGGCGTATCAATCCAGCCGTATTTGTCATGCCATGACCGGAACATCTCGCCGGTGTCGGAAGTCACGGCATCGGCAGCGGCGGCGGCCGGGCCGGTCTCGTCCGGGCCGATACGGGCGCCGGCGCGGCCGGGCAGGCCGGGCAGGCCTGGCAGCTCAATTTCCAGACGGTGCTTCTCGCAGTTCAGCGTAGCGGGAATATTCGGCTGGTTATGATTGGCCATGCCGTGCACCGGATTAAAAATGTCGGCATCCTTGAGCGCGATGCCGAGGGTTTCACGCGCCGGCGCCACGTCATGCCGGCGGAACATGACGGCGGCGGCGTAAAACATCCCGAACTTGGCCGGATCCATGAAAGTTTCGAAGTTACGCCGGTACTTGACCCCGCCGAGTATTGTCCCGCCCATGGCGTTGGCCGGCAAACTGCGGTACCGGTAAGTATGGAGCGCCGCTCCCGCCCATTCCTGGAAATCCGCCATGGCCGCCACCAGCAAGGCGCTCATCGAACGCCACTCATGCGGCCAGACCATGTCCCATTCGGTGATGAAAAGCGGCTGGTGGGCCGTGCGGATTTTCGCCGGCACCATGCCGAGCGCCTGCCGGCGTTCGGCTACCAGCGGCCGGTTATGGCCGGTATCGCCCCACAAATCCCAGTAAACGTTGGAAGAAGTGAAATCCATATCCTCCAGCGCCGATACCAGCGTCAAACCCCGGCTCCAGGAATCCCCGGCAATCGGCGCCTTCACACCGATGGAACGCAGAAAAACATACATTTCCTTCAGGTAATGTTTCTGCAGGGCATGGTAAAAACGCAAAATTTCCGGGGATGGCAGTTCCTTGCGAAAATCAAACGCGATCCGATCCGGCAGGGGCGACCCGCGGGCCGCCGCCCAGGCGCGGTATTGTTGTTCCAGGCGCGACCGGTAGGGCTCGATCAGCACCGGGAACGGCGCATTGAACATGTCGTTTTCGTTGGTGATCAGAACCATGGCCATGGCGGGATCGTCCACGTAAGCCAGGCCGGTGTAGGAATTGACATGCGTCAACAGATCGCGCGCATACTGCTGCTGCAGTTCAATCAATTTGGGGTCGAAGATGGAATAAGGCTTGGCGCCGTTGGGCGGCAGTTCCGCGGGGTTGTCCACGCCGTCGCCGGGCTTGAAGGTGCGGTAGATCAGCAAGTCCATGTAAATATAGATGCCATTTTGCTTCAGGCAATGGACCAGGTAATCGAAACGATCCATGCTTACGGGGTCAAACGCCAGTGTGTCGCAAAGCTCACGGCCTTTGGAAAATTGAAATATATTGGGCGCGGCCCATTCCGCGTCAAACTGGTGGAGGCGCACGATATTCACGCCGAATTTCGCCAGGCGCCGGGCGGTTTTCTCCGCCACGTCATGCGGCGGGAAGCAGGCGGCCGAGTTGATCAGCGTCCCCCAGAACCGGCCCGGCGCGCCGTCGGCGAAAACGAATCGGCCGCCCTCCGCCCGCAGGAACCCGTGTTTGCCCGCCGGGACTTCATCCGCGAACATCCAGGAAATGTCCAGCGGCGCATCGTCCCAGTGCATCGTAAATTCCGCGTATCCCGGCTTCATGTAATTACTCATGGATCGAATTCCGTCGGCGCGGCGCCCTTTTCCACCTGCAAGGCGTCCACCCAGACCGTCCCCTGGCCATAAACGCGGATGCCGAACTGGTGGTAACGGTTGATCGAAGGCGCCAGCACGCCGCTTTGTTCGTAACGCTGCCAGGCGGTTGTCAGAGCAAACTCCGGCATGGCCGCGTCCTCCCCGGGGGCGGCTTCCATCCCGATCAGCCGGGCGACGACGCCCGTCCGGTCGGCTTTCATGTACGCCGAATAGACGAACCGGGTTGGCTGGGTGGTATTGGGCACCAGGGTAAATGAAAATCCATGCCAGCGGTTAAAGAAGCGGCGGTCCTCGGTGGACCCGCTCGCCATGCGCAGGCTGGCCGCGCCATGCCAGGCGGTATTGGTGTCCTGCGCAATCAAGGCGCTCTGGGTGCCGATCAGGTTGAAATCCAACGGATCCCCGGCGGGCGGCGGCGCGCGCGAGTATAACCAGATATAATAATCCGGCCAGGCCGGCAGGCTGGCCGATTCAAAGGAGGGATTCTGCACAATGTTGCGCCGGCCGGGCCGGCCGCTGTCAGGATAACCGGCCTCCGCGTACAGCGGATCGGCCTGGTCCCGCCAGGGCCGGGTTTCCACGCCGAGTCGGATGGGCGCATCTGCTTCGGCCGGCGCGTCGGCGATGACATACGCCCGCGTGCCCAAACATTCCAGGCGGTCGGCAAACACGTTGTTGGAAACCGCGCAACTGGCGTCGGCAAACAAGCGCGACACCGGCTGGCGCACTTCCAAGCCGGCGAGTTTGAAAGTCGCATCCACGGGATACGGCCGGCTGTTGGCGGCCAACAGCGTCAGACCGCCGGCCGGCCGGCGCAGCAGCACAACCTGCACATCGGGAAACTTGTCGTTTTCCGGTTCGAAAGCGACGGGTGTATATGCAATTTCCTGCGGCAGGGCCGGCGCGGTGATGCTGGGGGCCAGTTCCTGCATTTGCCGCCCCAACTCGCGGTGGGCATCCACGGAAGCCTGGTGATACAGCGGCCAGCGGAAATACTGAAAGCCCCGGGCGCCGTGGATCACCGCCAGGTAAGCCTGGCAGACAAGCTCACGGGGCAGCAGGACGCGCTTGCGGACGCCGCTGTACAATTCGGCCATGGGCGTGACAAACAGCGCCTTGCCTTCGGCGCGCGCCCGCCGGGCGGCGATCCAGGTGCATTTCGAGACCCAGTTGACCGTGCCGCGCAGACCGCGGATGGCATCGCCGCCCGGCGTCCAGTAAGGGTCAATCCCGATGATATCCGCCCAATCCGTCATCTCCGGCGGAAAGCCGCTGATATCGGAGCCGTAAATCACCCAGACGGGGCGATACCCGTCCATCTCGCGCACCATGCGGTGCAGAATCCGGCCGGCCGCCACCTGCTTGAAGGTAGGCTCATCCAGGCTGCTGCAGGCCAGCCAGCGGGGGCTCTCCTTCATCACGCGCAAGCCGGCGGCAATCTTCTCGGATTGCTCCTGAAATAATTCGGTGAAGTTTTCCCGGCCCTTCAGATGCGTCAGGCTGGCGGCGGCAAAGTTGCCCGGATTTTCCACCGCCAGGAGCCCATGCCTGGCGGCCGTATCATGAAACACCAGCGCCTGTTCCGGCGGCGTGCGCACCCAGCGCGCCGCCGCATTGAATCCCAACGCAGACACCATCTCGAAAGGCGCCTCGTTATCGCCGTGGATGCCGTACATGATCATGCCATACGGGAGGAACGGGACGCCATCGCGCAGGACCACGCCTTCAAAACGGTCAACCTTGAACTCATACCCCGGCTTGGGCGCACGCTTGTACAGGTCGAATTCCCGGCGGATCAACGCCTGGCCGTCCGCGTTGAGCAGCGTGAGCGACCAGCGGTGCTCGCCGGCCGGCACATCCGCCAGGCTGACCGTCACTTCAGGCGTCGCCGTCAAACGTTCCGCCACGCCCAGGCGTTTGCCGCCGGCATCGCGCACTTCCGCGGACATTTGGCGCAACGCCGCGGCCGGGAGCGCCACGATGCCGCGCACGCGCGCAGCGCTTTCCGTGGTGTAATAAGAACGGTCGGGAAACACTTCCGACAACAAATTCAAATGCCCGGTATCGGCCAGGTATTCCACCTGCAGAATTTCGCCGGCGCCGGCCGCCCGCAACTCCAATTCGGCCGTGCGGCTGGCCAGTGTTGCCGCCGGCACGAATAATTCCACCGGGTACACCGCCGGCCCCTTGACCGTCAACGACGCGGACACCCGCGCCGGATCGGCGCCGAGCGGCCGGTCCACCGCGGTAATCTCCACCGCTTGTTCCACGGGGGTCAAGGCATGCAGTTCCGCCTGGATCAGGTAGCCATAGGCGCCATTGGTCTGAACATAGTTGCCGGCCGACGCCTGGCGCAACGCGGCCAGGAACGGCGGGCGGGGCCGGACCGATTCCAGGCCCTGGATATGCGCGAAGCGGAACGGCTCGTGAAACTGGCTGAATACGGGCGACCAGATCAGGGACACCCGTTCGTAATGCGCAAGTTGCCCCATGGGATCGATCACCGGCACGACCAGGTTGACGCATAGGTTCAGCCGCAGTTTTCCCAGCGACCCATGGGCGGCCAGCACGCTCAACGGCAGGGCAATTTCAGCCTGCCAGCCGGTATCCGTCACCCGGACCGCCGAGCGCCAGGGCATATCCCACTGGCGATCGGTGTGGTAATCCCCGTTGTCCTGGCGGGTTTTCTGCTGTTCCGCGCGAACATTGGCGGCGTTTAAAATGTAATGGTAATATAAACGGCCGGCCGTCCCCGGGTCCGCGAAAATTTCGATGGAATCATCCTGGTGGACGCTGCCGTCCCGCTCGCGTATCCTGGGTTGGATGGTTGCCGGACGGGGATTCCTGATTTGCACGGCGAGGTACAGCCATTGATCATCCCGCGCCAGCCGGAAAGACGCGGCATCGTCGGCGCCGTCCTTGCCGTAAAGGTACAAGCGCTCAATCATCGCCGCTTTTCCCCAGCAGGCATCGTCCAGCATCCCGTCCAGCGCCGGCGGAACCGCACAAACCGGCACGGATAACTCCGGCGGCGGCGGCAGGTCCGCCGGCGCGGCAAACACCATCCCGCCGGACAAGGCCAGCGCGACACGCAATACCCGGCGGCAATGAATATATATGCTGGAATGGCTGAACATGGCATCCTCCCTCAAGGCGGCGGTGATAAAATTTTCGGAACCGTTATGATAGCCCTCCGGCTGGCGCCGGCCAAGTTAATTCATGACCGGGCCTTTCTTCAAGATCAGGTTGCCGTCGCGCTCGGCGGTCATGACCACGGCATAGGCCCGTCCAGCCCGCTCGTAAAAGGCGAACCGCTCGACCAGATCAAACGCAGGCACAGGGCATTTTTGCGCCGCGAATGCCTCGCGAAATTTTTCGTAAGAAGCCGGCTCCGATGCGCTCCAGGGACGGTAATCCATGACCGCCGCCGGATGCTTGACGAATGAATCCAGCGGGAAGAACGGCAGGATGGCCGCCAGCAAATCGGTTAAAGGCACTCCGTCGGCCCGGATCAAATGCCGGGCCAGGGTCGGGCCGGGAAAATCGGCGTCGGCCAGCACGATTTCATCGCCATGCCCCATGCTCATCAGGGCATGCATCAAGTCCGGGGAAATGCAGGCTGGAATATTGCGTAACATGTTGTGGCGGGTTTCGGGTTCACGGTTGCATGGTTCACGGTTCCAGGTTCACGGTTGCATGGGTTGGGCAACATATGGTTCATGCTGAAAACTTTTTTCTTTGCGTTCCTTGTGCTCTTTCGCGGATAAATTTTTCAGGCTTCTGCGGTTTTCTTCCGTCCTCACGGCGCCACCATCGCCTTGACGATTTCCCGGCCGTCCAGAACTCCATCGCCGCCCACGGCGGCCAGCGCGCGCGGCAAGTCTTCCAGCGCCACCCGGTGCGTAATCAGTTTTTCCAGCGGGATACGCCCGTCTGCGATCAACGGCAAGGCCCGGACGAAATGCTCGGCCTCGTTGTCAAAACTGCCGATCATGCGAATACCCTTGGCCAGGAGGTCGGTGCAGGGATTGAATGGAAATGTTCCCGAATCAACGAAATTGCCCACTTCCACCACCGTCCCGCTGTTGCGCACGAATCCCAGGCATTCCTGGAAGGCGGGCGCCGATCCGACGGTGTTGATCACGACGTCCGCGCCCTTCAGATTCAGCGAATGCTCAAAAACGTACTGGCGGCGTTGCCCGGCATCCGGCAGGTCCATGGAACAAATGGTGAAATCGGCGCCCATGGCGCGCGCCAGTTCCAGGCGTTTCCGGTTCTTGCGCCCGGTGGCAATCACACGCGCCGCGCCGGCCAGTTTGCTGCAGCCGATGGTGAGCAACCCGATCGGCCCGCAGCCCTGCACCACGACGGTATCTCCGATTTTTATATTGGCATGCAGCATGGAATGCACCACCACCGCCATCGGCTCGAGGAATGCCGTGCGTTCCGCGCTGGTTTCGGATTTCAGCACCACCGAATCAGGATCGTGGATGTAAAGGTAATCGCCGTAACCGCCGGTGAAATGCGGCTCACGGTCGGCGCGCGGCCAGGTGCCGTAGGTCTTCCAGTCGGTGCATTTCTCGGGCGTCTTGGCGATCGTGCAGAAATAACATTGATGGCAGTGAATGGCGGGACAGACCCCGATCCGGTCGCCGATCCGCAACGGCCGGCCGATATAATCGCTGGTAACGCCGGCGCCCAGCGCCGCCACCGTGCCGGAGATTTCATGCCCCAGGCTGATGGGATACTCGCAGCCGACCGCCTCGGCCGGCGCGCGCCAGGTATGGTAATCGGTGCCGCAGATGCCGCACAACTCGATTTTCATCAGGATGGCGCCCGGCGCCGGATCCGGCACCGGATAATTCCCGATCACAAAATCACCCTGCGGCGCCGCCAACAAACTCGCCCTGCCCGTATGCTTTACCATATTTTATTATCCTTGCAATTTTAACCACCCGCTGCGCTGGAGTGCACGAATCAAAACGAGATTAAAAAAGCATAGATTTCCCATATTCCCGGGCTTCGTACGCTCCGTGTCCTCTGTGGTTAAATTTCCTCAACCTATTCATCCTCGACATTGAAATCCATGTAGCCGTCCAGGTTGGTATGCCGTTTGGCCATCCGGGCGGCCGTGATGCCTAGTTTTTTCATCAACAACTGGATGACGATGTCCTCGAAAACAAAAATGGTCTGTTCGAACAGCGCCGCCATGGGCTGGACGGACGGGATTTCATACGGCCGGCCGCCATGCACCTGGCCGCGCAATGACACGGTGAAATCGCACAAGGCCGCGGCCTTGGAATTTGGATTGGCGGTAATGGCGGCCACCCTGGCGCCGGCGCGCTTGGCAAAACCCATGACCGTGTAGCCGATGGTCGTGCAGGCCGCATTGACCAGCAGCAAATCGCCCGCCCCGATATTCGGACAGGTGGTGTCGAACACCACGTGGGCATCCAGGCCCATGTGCATCAAGCGCATGACAAACGCCCGCACGGCGCATTTCATCCGGCCCATGCCGAAGACCTGGATGCACCTCGCGGCGGCCAGCGCATCGAGCAGTTTTTCGACCTCATCGTCCCTGACATCCAGCAGCACCTGGCGGTGTTCTGCCAGCACCATTTCCGCCAATTTTGTATATTCCGACATAATCCCTCCCGAACTCATATTTTCCGGCGTTCCCCGGGCATGGTCGGAAACTCGATTGATTGCGCCAATTCGAGCACGGCGTCCAATTGATCAAACACCTTTCTGAAAGCCGCGGCGATTGCTTCCATTAATTCCCGGCCATTGGGCGGGAACACGTAATTGATGCAGAACGACCGGTCGAACATATCCACGCAGACCGGGTAATCGAACGGATCGTATTGGATTTTGCGGGCCGCCGGCGCGGCGTGCGGGCAGTTCCAAGGGCAACCGTGGTTATACACGTTCTTGTGCAAAAACACCTTCTGGGCCGGCACAGGCATGTTGTGCCACTCGAAAGTCGGAACTCCCTCCTCAAACAACGCTTGCTGTACGGCCCAGCGGAAGCGTTTTGGATGGATGTTTTGAATGCCCAATTGCTCGGGATACAACCGGACCTTGTAAAGGTGCCAGGCATGCACATACCCCTTGGGCGCTGTCGGCGGACGAACCCCCTTGATTTCAGACAATTCCCGGCACAAGTATTCGCAGTTGCGCACGCGCGCCGCCTGCAGTTTGTCGTAACGCTTCAAAAACGACCGGCACAAGGCGTCAGCCATTTCGTTGTTGCGGTAATTAAATCCCATCATTTCGGCGTCATACAGCCGGATCATCCCGCGCGGCACGGCCTTCTCGCCGAACATCGCCATTTTGCGGGCGCGGTCCATCAATGCATCGTCGTTGCTGGCGACGATCCCGCCTTCGCCCGCCGGCAGGTTTTTACTGCCATTCAGGCTGAAGCCGGCGATATCGCCCAGCACGCCCGCGCTCCTGCCCCGGTAGCGCGCGCCCGCGGCCTGGGCGGCGTCTTCGATTACCTTCAGTTTGTATTTGCGGGCAATCCGGTTGATGGCGTCCATGTCGGCGCACAAGCCATGGACATGCACCGGCAGCAGGGCTTTGGTCTTCCGCGTAATTTTGGCCTCGATTTTTTTCGGATCCATATTCATGGTGTCCGGATCAATATCAACGAACACCGGGATACCGTTATGCGCCAGAATCGCCTGGCTGGTGGCCCAAAAGCTGTAGGCCGGCGTCAACACCTCGTCGCCCGGCCCGATCCCGCAGGCGGCCACACAGGCGTGCAAGGCCGCGGTACCGGAATTCACCACCAGCGCATGCCGGGCGCCGATGTAGCGGGCAAAATCTTCCTGCAAGCCCAGCACCTCGCGTTCCATCGGCCCCCACAGTACCCCGCGTTCCAGCACTTTGACGACTGCCCGGATATCCGACTGGTTGATAGGCGGCCATTGTTTCAGCATGCCCCTGGGGATGGTCCGCGGCCCGCCGTTAATCGCCAACTTAACGCTCATGGTGGCTCCTTGTTTTTATTCCTCAATTTTATCCGCCGGCTTAGCCGGCCGAATTTACCCGGCTATGCAACTCGGCCAGCATGGCCGACACCTTGCCGAACATCATGTCGCCGGCTTCCGGCGCCAGGAAGGTGGACGAGAGCAGCATCGTTTCATAGCCGCCCGCGCGATCAAATGCCCGCCGGGTGGGCAGATAACCATGGCAGCCATTCGCCAGTGTGACGACGCCGGTATGCTTGAACGGCGAAGCCCTGGCCAGCGCCTCGCCCCACTCCGCGAATAATTCGCAAGGCAGAAACACCAGCGCCCAGTTGTCCTGCGCCAGGGCGGCCATTTCAAAATCCACCATCGGCGCCGCCTGGCATGTAACGGCCATGTCTTGTATCTCCCGGGCGTAAAAACCGGCCCAGTAAGCGCTCCGCATGAAATCGGCCAACGACAACTGGTCCGGCGGCAGGGAACCGAACATTTCCACCCCGTAATCGCTCAAGCGCGGCATGGGGCGACGCTCCTGACCGCGGGAGTGTTGGCGGGCCCAGGCCAGGAGTTCCGCGGGTATCGTCCGGCGAGGAAGCCGAATCTGCGCTCGGGCTGCCCGCAACCTACCCTGTCCGGGTTCCGCGCATTCCATTTGCCGCCAGGCGGCCGCAGCCAGTGACTCTCCCATGAATTGCGCCCACGCCGCGCCCACTTCCCGGCGCGATGAATCCAGCGGGTTAACCTGGCAGATGTTGCCGGCCGCGCCCTGCAGGAACATGGCCGGCGCGGCGCCGGTCCTGGCCATCAGGGCCGACTGGGCATATCCGGGATAATCGGCGCTGATGGCGGTATTGCGGCGTTCCATGACGGTGGCATGGCAGCCGAAATTCATAATTGTGCCCAAGGGCCGGCCGCCCTGGTCGCGGACCATCAACGTCCAGAGCCGGGATGAGTCGGGCCCTTCCGGCCGGACAATGTGCGGATTGGACTTCAAGGGATGGGTTTCAACCGTCCCATCCGACATGATAAACCGGCGGTTGAAAGCCAGTCCGGGCGCCGCGCCGGACTGCGCGGTGATCATGGCGGGCTGCGCAATTTGCAAGGCTGCCGCCGCCGCCGCGCGCACGCGGTCCCGCACCAGACGCGCGTAACCGGCATCGCATTCCGCGCCGAGCACCGGCGCCAAACTCGGCGCGCTATGGGTATGGGAAGCTGCCAGGAGGACGCATTCCGGAGGCACTTCCGCGGCGCGGGCGGCAATGCCGCGCAATTCCGCGGTCAAGTCCACCGGGAACTCCAGGACATCGGCCCCCATGATCAACGCCGCCGATCCGCCATCCTCCAAACGCATGGCGCAGAGGTGCAGCGGCAGCGCCACGCCTTTGGCGCGGCAATCGAAGGGCTGGCCGGCCAACGGCGCCGGCAAGGCGGGCGTAATGTCGATCCTGGCGCATCCCACCCGCATCAGGTCCCTCCTTCGGCGCCCCACGATGAGACAATAACGATTACATAAACGTTAACTAACGGTTAATGTAACACGTCGCGCGAGTATGTCAATATTTTTTTGTCATGCATTTTTGACACATTTATTGCGGGATGCTTTGGAAATTATTTCACCATGTTTTGAAAATCTTAATAATTCCTTCAAGTCATCCGTCAAGTCACAACCAGGGTCAGGCGGATGCCCGGGGCAGTAATTCCGCCGGCAATCGCACGCCTTCGGGCGCGGCGTCGGGATGGCGGATACGCCGCAACAGCAGCGCAAACGCCCGGGGGCCGATCTCCTCGGTGCGTTCCCGCACGGTGGTCAACGGCGCCGGCAGCAGATCGCTGCCATGCAAATCGCTGAAGCCGGCCAGCGCCATATCCCCCGGCACGTTCAATCCGCGTTGCCGGAGCGCGCGGTAGGCGCCGATCGCAACGGCATCGTTCACCGCCACGATCAAATCGGGCGAACTTTCGTCCAGCAGGCGATTGGCAGCATGGAAGCCGCTGGCTTCATCAAAACCGGCCGCGACGCTTCGCCAATTGCCGTCCGGCAAACCGGTCTGGGCAAATGCGGCGCGCAGGCCGGCGCCGTGTTCCCGCGCGCTGGAAATATCCGCCGGCCCCGCCAGGTACCCCCAGTTCCGATAGCCCTTGCCGGCCAGATACTGTCCCAGGATAAACGCGCCGCCACGGGTATCCGAGACCACGTAACTGGCATGTACGCGCGGTTTGCACCGGTCGATAAAGACGAACGGCACGCCTTTCTCCGCCAACCGCCGGTAAACGGCCGTGCTTCCCGGCGGGCCGGCCGGGGCGATGATTAATCCGTCCACCTTGAACTCTCGCAGGAGGTCAATTTGCCGGACTTCATCGGCATACGATTCCCGGCTGTTGGCCAGCAACAGGAGGTACCCCGCCGCATCCGCCGCGCTTTGAATGCCGCCGATCAAGTCGGGGAAAAACGAACTGACGATATCCGGCACGATCACGCCGATGACGCGCCCGGACGATCCGCGCAAACGGGCCGCCCCGCGGTCGCGCACGTAATCATGCTGGCGCATGGTGCGCAGAATCTTGGTGCGCAGGGCCGGGCTGATGCCCGGGAGGTTATTCAGCGCCCGGGAAATCGTCATCTGCGAAACGCCCAATAACCGCGCCAGGTCTTTCTGATTCATGGTGATAGATGCCCGGATACGCCCGTAATCATGCCGTCGGAAATTCGCGCAGTTCCACCACGCGGCGCTCGAGGCGCGCCTGCTCGGCGGCGAAAACAATCATGTGCGATTCGCAGGTTTCGGCGGGACCGGAAAGCAACCCGGCGCCGGCGCCGGCCGACACCGCCGCCACGAACGCCCGCATCAGACCGAAATCTCCGCCGCCGTGTCCTCCCAGGATCGAAGTATCCAATTTTTCAATCGGGATCGTTTCGGTGGTATCGGTCAGGAAATCGCGGCAGGTCAATGCCGCCGAATCGCCCGCCAGTTCGCCGCGCGACCCGAAGATGCGGGTGCGCCGCCCGCCCTCGGCAAATGCCGTCATGGTCATTGCCGCGGTGGCGCCGTTGGCAAACTGCATATTCACCACCTGGTGGTCCACCACATCGTTGTCGCACTTGTAAACGCAACGGCCGTAGGGCCCTTCGCGCAACGCCCGGGTTACGCCGGCCTCGGTCAAGTCGGTGGTCAAAACGTTCAACGGCCAGGAGGTCTGGCCTTTCCACAGGCGTCCCAGGTAAATCCGGCGGGCAGAATATGGGCACTGGGCTTCCACCGGGCAATCCAGGCAGCGGTCGGCCGCGCCTGCCGGCTGGCGTTCGGGCCGGAAATGTTGCAGGCCGCCGAAGGAAGAAACCTGGACGCAAGGAGCGCCGATGAGATAACGGATCCAATCCACATCGTGGCAGCATTTGGCCAGCAGCATGCAGGATGATTCGCCGGTATTGCGCCAGTTGCCGCGGACAAACGAATGCGCCTGGTGCCAGTAGCCCACGGGTTCGATATGCTGCAGGCTGACGATTTCGCCGATACGCCCGGAATCCAGCACGGCCTTCAGCGCGCGGGTGTATTGGGTGTAACGCATCACATGACAGACCGCGAAGATGATGCCCGCGTCCGCCGCGGCGCGCGCGATGCGGCGGCATTCATCCGGCGTCGGCGCCATGGGTTTTTCCAGGAGCACATGATAGCCGCGCGCCGCGAAGGCCAGCGCCGGCTCGGTGTGCATGCGATCCTGGGTGGCGATGATCACGGCATCGGCCAGGCGCGGGCGCGCGGCGGCCGCCCGCCAGTCATCGAACACCCGGTCGGCCGGGATTGCGTGCGCCGCAGCCAGGGCGTGGCGATATGGCGTCCGCGGTTCGGCCACGCCGACCACCCGCGCCAAATCGGGATGGGTGGCGGCATAGCGCGCGTAACCTGCGCCGCGGCTGCCGGCGCCGGCCACCAGCAATGTTACAGTTTTTTTTGGTTTTGGCATCGTCGGCTTTCCTGTTGAAGGATGTTTTTTGCTTTGGCCCGGATGATGGCGCAGCGCGCACAGGCACCAGGCGGCAAGCAAGATACCACATTTGGACGCGCATGCAATAGTATCATGCATGGTATTGCAGGGCTAACACGGTGATATCGTCAAACTGCTCGCGGCCGGTCTGGTGGGCCTTGGCGGCGCGCATCAGCGCATCTGTCAAGACCGCCGGCGCGGCTTCCGCCTGGGCGTGCAACAACCGGCTGACGCCCTCTTCGCCAAACATGCGGTCGGTGCGGTCCGGGGCTTCGGTCAGCCCATCGGAATACAGCAGCAGGATGGACTCCCGTGCCAGGACGAATTCATGCTCCCGGTAAGCGGCATCGGATTCCACCCCCAGGGCCATACCATGGCAGCAAGCTTCGGCCAGCGGCCGCCAGGCGCCGGCGTCCCGGTAAAACGGCGGAGGATGCCCGGCATTGCAACAGACCGCGTGTCCGGTGGGCACATGGCACACCATGTAAAAAACCGTCACGAACATCAAGGCCGGATTATCTTCGGCCAGCGCGCGGTTCACCTCGCTCATCACCGGGGCGGCGTCGCGCCGGCCGCGGGCCAGGCTGCGCAGCAGGGTGCGGAATTCCATCAGGAACAGGCCGGCGGGCACTCCCTTGCCGGACACATCCGCCACCACAACGCCGAGGTAATCATCATCCACCTGGAAAAAGTCGAAATAGTCGCCGCCGATCTCGCGCGCCGGCTCCATCTGCGCCACGATCTCGATGTTTTCCAGGCCGGCGCAGGGCGGGAACACCGTCGGCAGCATTTCGCGCTGCATATCCCGGGCGAACCGCAATTCGGATTGAATGCGCTCTTGTTCTGAGGCGGCGCGCGCCTGCTCAGCGGTAAAAGTCGCCAGCCGGCCGGACATCTGGTTGAAAGCCAGGGCAAGATCGCCCAACTCATCCCGGGAGCGCAATTCGATCCGATGGTCGAAACCGCCGGCACTGATGATTTCCGTGGCTTTCATCAGCCGCCGCAGCGGACGCGTGAACAGGAAGGAAAAAACCAGGATGACCGCGCACAAGAGCAAGCCGGTGCCGCCCACCATGCGCCCCGCGCGGGCGGCGGCGGCGCGGTCGGCGCGGTCCAAGGTTTCCGTCGGACGGTAAAGTTCCAAGAGGTAGATCACCTCGCCGGCGCGGTTCAGGATCGGGCTGATATGGCTGAACCATTCGCCCTGGTCGTCCTGGAACCGCCCATACTGTGAAACCTTTTCCGAGACGGCGCGCAGGAAAACTTCCCGGTCCGGGGTGACGATAAACGGCTCGAAAATCGGTCCGCGCCATATATTGATGCCGAAATAAAACCGGTTATTGACGATTTTGTGAAGAATCCACTTGGGCGTATGCGGCACCCGCTGGGCATCCAGGATGCGCGATACTTCCAGGTAGATGCGTTCGTAGATCGGGCTGTTGCGGTCCTCCGGCCGGCTGATCGCTTCCAAATCTTCCAGCGACAGGCTGTTCAAAATGGCGCAAGCCAGGTTGCGCAGACGCAGGACGGCTTCCTGCTCCTTGTCCTCGCGCATCATCTCGCGCACCTGGCTTTCCACCACCAGGTTGCCGGCCAGCACCAGGGGGACGAACAAGAGCAGGAGTTTGAAGAAAAGCGGGAAACGCAACCGGGCCAGCCGCCGTTGGAGCCGGCAGACGCCCAGCCAGGCGGCCGCCAGCGCCAGGCCGGCCGCGAGGATAACGCCCAGGCCGCACCAACAGCGTGTGCGGTAGCGCTCGACCACGCGCAAAGGCGGACCGGGAATCACCAGGCAGCGGTTGACCAGGTCAAAAGCGCAGGCGCCCAGTTCCGGGTGCGGGAAAAGACCGCCCACCAGGATATCCGCAAAGGGATAGCCTTCCGCCAACGGGTTGACGAGCCGCATGCGCCGACCCTGGTCGTTGTATTGCAGCCAGGAACGATTGCCCGTGCTGGCAACGGTCAAAGCCGGCGGCGCGCCGGGATTCAGCGCTACGAAATTCAAATCGTCCGGCGCCAGCAATCCGCCCGGGTCCAGACTCACCTGGCCGAACTCGCGCAGCCGCCGGCCATCCGGCGCATAAGCCACAATGCGGCCAGCCGATCCGCAGGCCAGGTAAATCCGCCCGGCCTGATCCACCTGGATGGAATTCCAACCGGCCCAGGCGTTGTTGGTTTCGCCCAGAACAATGATGCCGGGGCCCGGTCCGCCGCGCGCCAGGACGGCAGGCGTCCCTGCCGGCAATTTCCAGATATTATGTTGCCCGACACAGGTATTGACAAAATAATGATCGCCGCGGCTGGAGCAGGCGTAGCGCATTTCCGGGTAAAGCGCCGGGTCGCTGAATAAAACCAGTAAAATTTCACGGGGCGGCGCACGGGGTCCCGTGTCGTACGCGCGGAACCGGTAGCCGGCGAATGAACGGGTTGCCCGGTCGTAGACATAGCTCTGAACTACGAGGCAACCGTCCGGGCCGGGGTAAAGCTTGCGGACCATGTAGAAATAATCCGCGTCGTCCGGCTCAATCCGCTGCGCGGACAGCAATTGCAGGGGCCGGTCTGCGCCGGCATAGCTCAATTCCAGCAGCCGGTTGTCTTTTTTTTCCAGAACATACAGGCGGCCGCCGATCATCGTGCAAGCGACAGGATTGACAAATTCCCGCGCGCTGTAATTGGCGCGGCATACCAGCCAGCCGGCCGCCGCGAGGGTGGCCAGTAAAATCGCCGACAGCACACAGCGCCACAGACAAGATAACAACGAGATGCCACCCCGGTTAAGCATGCTGCCAGTTTAGCGTTTACCGGCCGCCCCCGGCAAGCGTAAATATAACGTCATCGCAGGTTGACAAGCGCGTAAGAATTGGCAATACTGACCGGGTATCAATGCGCTTCCCCCCCGCTGGCACACTTGCGTCCGCAATTCTGTGGGCCGCCGGCAGAATGGCGTTCAAAACGCGAATCTTGAAATTTGCATCGAATCATATGCAAAAAAATCATCCCTTCAACAATCCGCTTTACGGCGATGAACGCAATCCTCAAATTCTGCGCATGGCGCAGGACGTCCATGCCTTTGCCAGCCCCCTGAAGCCATTCCGGGCCCTTTCCGGCGAAATCCTCTGCGGCGAATCCTGGCGCCTGGAATGCCCCAACCGCGCCTGGCGGCATTGTCTGAATGACTTCGCCGGTTTCCTGGACCGGATGGGATGCGCCCGTTCCAGCCGGGCCGCCACCCGGCTGCGCCTGGCAAAGCAGGCAGTCCCCGGCGGCGGCGCGGTGATTGATGTCGCACCCGCCGGCATTGATATCGCCTGCACGGACCTGCATGGCGCCTGGCGGGCAATTGTCCGGCTGGAACATGAAATGGCCTGGCGCCATGCGCCGATTCTGCCGGCGGGGCGGATCGTTTTGCCGCCCCCGGCGGCGGAGCGCATCACCACCAGCCTGTTCGCGGCCGGGCTGGAAGACCCCGCCGACCCGCACGCTTACACGGCGCCATACCTGCGCAGCATGGCCCATTATGGTTATGACGGTTTTTTCCTGTATATCAACCTCTGGGATTACACCGCCAGCCGGATTTTGCCGGAAATGAATGCCCCGCGCGCCGGTCAAAAACTCGCCGCGCTCGCCGCCCTGGCCGGCCGGGCGGAAGCGGCCGGCCTGAAAATTTACCTGCTGCCGGCGGCGCCGGGTTTGCCGGCGGATCATCCGGCGCTGCAAGCCCATCCCGCGGCCGCCGGCGGCACGGTGGGCAGCGCGCGCCGGCGCGCCCTCTGCCCGTGCGCGCCGGCTGTGCGCGCTTTTTACGCCGAGCAACTGGAGCGGTTATGTTCCATCCGTCCGGCTTTGGGCGGACTGATCTTCATCATCGGCGGCGAAGGATTCCGGCATTGTTATTCCACGCCGATCCCCCGCACCGAACGCGTCACCAATTGTCCCCGCTGCGCGCGCCGGGGCCCGGCCAAGGCGCTGGCGCCGATGTTCAACGCCATGACGGCCGCGATCCGGCGGGCCGCGCCGGAGACGCGCGCCGTTTACTGGCCCTACTCCAGTATTATCTGGCAGGTTAAAAGCCATGGCGCATACCGCTGGGAAGAGGACCTCGCCCTGATCAGACAACTTGACCGCCGAGCCGTCTGGATGCTGGAAATCGAAAAAGATGCTCCTGCCTCCATCGCCGGGGTCGGTCCGACGCAGGTTTACGATTACAGCATTCAATACATCGGTCCCTCGCCTAAATTCAAGCTGGAACGTCAGGCGGCGCGCCGGCGCGGGCTGCCCATCGCGGTTAAAACCGAGACCACCCAGACCATCGAATTATTTGCCCTGCCCTATATCCCCGTCATGGGGCGCTGGGCGGCGCGCCGGGAAGCCATCCGCCGGACGGCGCCGGCCCTGATCATGGATACCTGGCGCTTGAACGGCTTCTGGCAGGCGCCCAGCGTGGAATTGGCTTACTGGCAGGCGGAACCGCACAATTTCACGCCGGACCGCGCGCTGCGGCGCGTCGCCTGCCGGTTGTACGGCGCGCGGGCCGCCGATGCGGCGCTGCGCGCCTGGTCGGATTTTTCCGCGGCCTGGGAAACCTCCCATGCGCGTTATGGCACCTACTGGGATGGGCCGCTGGTGCTGGGTCCCGCGCACCCGTTTGACATCGGCACGGCGTTCCTGTCGCGGCCTTTCTATTCTCCGGCATTCTATCACCCCTCTCCCGCCATGCGCGAACATGGCAACGAAGCCGCCTTGCGGGATCCCTGGCGCCTGCGCCCGAAATTTCATTTGATGCCCGGCCGCTGGGCCAGGGCGCGCCGCCGTGATTTCGGACGCGCCGCCGCCCGCTGGCGCAAAGGCATGCTGCACCTGCGCCGCGCGCTGGACTGCACGCCCCGTCCGCTTTACCAGCGCGCGCGCGATGATTATGAAATGGCCGAGATGGTCGGCATCTTCCTGGAGGCGGACCTGGCGTTCAACACCTTTGCCTGGCAGCGCGACATGCTTAACCAGACTTACGTCACCAGCCCGGCCTACCGCCGCCGCCTGCGGGAGATTGCGGCCATTCTGGAAGCCGACCTGGTCCGCAGCCGGCGCGGATTGGAAATTGCCGAACGCCAGCCTTTCATCGGCTGGGGTTATACTTTTGGCACGCGCTTTACCGCCGCCATGATTGCGGAAAAAATTAAAAAGACGGAGGGACTCCTGGCCAAAGTCAAAACCTGCATCGCCGGCAAAACCGCGCTGCTGGTGTAAGCATTATCAGCCACGCGCCCCCCCCCGGCAATTTTTTAATGGACAACCGTCCGATTATCGCCATAATGCCCCAAAACTTTATTTAGCAAGGAGTGGTCCACGATGCAATTAACCGATGCCCAGAAAACGGCGGTCAAACAGTGGGTGGCCGACGGGTGCACCCTCGCGGAACTGCAGCGCAAAATCAACGAGGAATTTAAACTATCCCTGACTTTCATGGACGTGCGCTTCCTGGTGCTGGACCTGAATCTAAAAATCAAAGACCAGGCCGCCGGCGGCGGCGCGGTGGATTTGTCCAAGGCGCCGCCCCAGCCGGCCGCCGCCGCGGCGGAAGCCGATGAGCCGCCGGCCGGAGGCGGGGTGACGGTAAGCCTGGACCGCGTCGTCAAACCCGGCGCAGTCGCCAGCGGACAGGTTGCTTTCAGTGACGGCGTCCGCGCCGATTGGATGTTGGACCAGATGGGCCGGCTCGGATTGAGCGCTACGCGCCCGGGTTACCGCCCCAGCCAGGAAGACTTGCATTCGTTCCAGGAAGAACTGGCCAACCTGCTGCAGAACCACGGCATGTAAACCCGCGGTGTCCAGGTTAACAGTTATGCAATCGGTTTGCGAGCATGTTTGATTCCTGGAGGGCGAACCTGCGGTGAGCCGATCGGGAGTAAGTTTTAAGGGTTACGGTTTTAAGGTTTTACGCCTGAAAACTGAATACTTTCCCCTTTGTGCCTCTGCTCCTTTGCCCCCTGCCCCTTTGCATCCCAATCGCGTCGAGCCGCCGCATCACAAACTTCGGTGGTAGGGCGGCCAGTCCCTTGGCCGCCGCGTTCCGCATCAATCGCCTTCAACGCTGCGTCACAAACGCCCAAACAGCCTGTCCAGCATCCAGCGCACATGGCCGGCATTCAATGGCAGCGGATTGGCCTTGCCTGAGGCGGAAGCCAGCGTCTCGTTGACGATATCGTCCGTATCCCGTAATTCCAAGCCATCAAACGGATTTTGCACCGCCAGGCGGGCCAGCAGCGATGACGTCCACTCCCGCAAGTCGCCGCCTGCCAAGCGGCTTAATTCCTGGTAACGTCCGGAGATGGCATCCCGGTTGATTTCCAGCGCCAGCGGCAGGCAGACGCCGCAAACCTGGCCGTGGGGCACTTTGTAGCGGGCGCCCAGGGGATGCGCAATGCCGTGCACCACCCCCAACCGGGCGATTGAAAGCGCCAGCCCCGCAAAATAACTGCCCAAAAGCATGTTTTCCGCCGGATCGCCCGCGGTATCCGCGCGCGGCAAGGCAAAATCCTCCAGGTTGCCCGCAATCAGCCGGAAACCGCGCCGGGCAAAATCGTCGCTCAACTGCGAAGATGCATTGCAGAAATACGCCTCCACGGCCTGGGTCAGGGCGTCCAACCCGGCATGCGCGCGGACGCGGGGCGGACATGAATCCAGCAATCCGGCATCCAGCAGCACGAGGCTCGCCATCATGTGGGGATGCCTGATTGATTTCTTCACCCCGGTGCGCAGGTTGGTCAGCACGGCGTTCATGGTGGCTTCCGAGCCCGTGCCGGCGGTGGTGGGCGCGGCGATGAACGGGACGGCGGGCGTTTCGATCGGCCGTCCGTCATGGTATTCCTCCACCGGCCCGTCCGCGCGCAACAAGCCGGCGCAAGCCTTGGCCGCGTCCATGACGCTGCCGCCGCCGACGGCGGCGATCCAATCCGCGCGCTCATGGCGGGCGGCCGCAAGCAAATCCGCCAGGTGTGCCAGCGTCGGTTCGCCGCCGGGATGTTCGGCGGCAAAGATATGCATGCCGGCCGGAATTTTGTCCAGAATCTGCCGCAGCGCGCCGGCGCCGCGCAGCGAAGCGCCATGCACCAGCAATCCGCGCCGGCCATATGCCGCGGCCCGCGCGGCCAGTTGCGCGATGACGCCGCGTCCGCTGACCGTGCGCGCGGGCAGCGCCATATCGGGAGGAATGATTTTCTGCATACTTCGGCCCTTTCCGTGATATCCGCCGCGCCTCACGCGTAACACATAATCACCGCCAGCATTTCCAGCGGCGCGTTGCTTTCGTTGCGCACTGCATGCGTGCCGCCGCGGCCGGTCAGCACGGCGTCGCCGGCGGCGACGCGCACGGCCCGGCCGTCTTCTTCCACCACCCCTTCCCCGCTGACCACCACGAACAATTCGTCTTCCCGCTCGTGGCAGTGGGGGCCGATGCCCGCCCCGGGCGGAATGATCAGGCGGGCGCACAGGCGTGTTTTCGCCTGGATTTCATCGGAATTGAAGATGTGGCGGATGGAGACCGCGCCGGCCCCGCCCCGCATATTTTCCCTGACCTCGCTGCGCATTTCCGCGGCTTTGCGAATCATGATTACCCCTGGTATTTCTTGATTTCCGATCAATGGCCGGCGGCAAAATATTATTGCGCGCGCCGTTTTTTTAATTATCATTAATTGAGTTCGCAGTCAATGTCGGAAGCGCCGATGTCGTAAACAAATGACTTGGCCGCATAATTAACAAATGATTTGTCCGCTTAAAGCTGTCAGGATGGTGCATTCAAAGGGGGGTTATATGGATGAATATCCGAAGGCAGCACTGGAGCGGGCAATGAAGGTACAGGAAGTGATCTTGCGTGCGATTGAAGGGCGGTTAATGTGGTGGGAGGCGGCGGAGATACTAGGTGTGAGCTACCGGACCATGCGGCGCTGGAAAGGGCGCTACGAGCGGTATGGTTACGACGGGCTGCTGGATCGTCGGCGGAAGATACCGGGGCCGCGGCGCGTGCCCCTTGCGACGGTGAAGCAGGTGCTGAGGTTGTACCGAGAAGAATACATGGATTTCAATGTGAGGCATTTTCACGAGAAGCTGCAGGCGGAGCATGGGATCGAGCTCAGTTATCAGTGGGTCAAGAGCGCCTTGCAGACGGCCGGGTTGGTGGCGAAGGCCCGGAAACGAGGGCCGCATCGGCAGCAGCGGGAACGGCGACCAATGGCGGGGATGATGTTGATGGTGGATGGCAGCACCCATGCCTGGTTGCCCCTGCTGGCGGGCCAGAAGCAGGATCTGATCCTGGTGATGGACGATGCCACCAGCGAAGTCTACACGGCCTATCTTGTGCCCCAGGAAGGGACATTAACGGTGATGAAGGGGTTGAAAGAAGTCATTATTAAACATGGGGTTTTCTGCAGTCTGTACACGGATCGTGGCAGTCATTTCTTTTATACGCCCAAAGAAGGCGGGGCGGTGGACCGGCGTCAATTGACGCAAATTGGACGGGCGTTGCAACAGTTGGGGATCGAACATATTCCGAGCTATAGCCCCCAGGGACGTGGGCGAATAGAGCGGATGTTTAAGACCTGGCAAGGGCGCCTGCCGCAGGAATTAAGGCAGGCGGGAATCCGGACGATGGCCGAGGCCAACGTCTATATTCAACAACAGTTTCTGCCTTCCTTCAATCGCAACATGAAGGTGAAGGCGCGGGAAACAGGAACGTGTTTCGTGCCTTGCGGTGAGCAGGATTTGGACAGCATTTTCTGTGTGCAGCATGCGCGAGAGGTTCAAAATGACAATACCGTGGCTGTCGGGAGTCGCCGCTTGCAGATTGGACCATCAAAATGGCGTTTCAGCTTCGCCAAGTGCCGGGTTAAAGTCTGCGAGCACCTCGATGGCACGGTGTCCATCCGTTATGGCCCGCATGTGGTTGGCCGCTACCAAGGACCGTTGAACATTTCGGCGTCGCTGGAGGACGTCGCATAAACTTTTTCCTCCCCCGCGGGGGAGGAAAATCCTCACCCCAGGAGCAACAACACACAATAACAAATCGGACAGATCACTTGTTACAAAAAGCGGACACTTGACTTGTTACGAACATGTCGGAAGCGCCGACGGCGCCCGGAGCGCGGCGGCATTTGTGTTGCATTCGAAAAGAAATGGAGACATTATGCAAATCAAAATCAACCTTTATCCCGCAGCCGCCATCGTGGCCGCCGCCTGCTTGCTGGCAAATCCCTTCCCGGCGCGCGCCGCGGCTGCAGCTCAGGACGTTTCGCCGGAAACCCAGGCGCTGCGCCAGACTTCCAAGGCTTTCGCCGCCGTCGCCCGCCAGGCCATGCCCGCTGTGGTGTTTATCCGCGTGGAAAAAACCGTGACGCAGCCCGGCCTGCCGCAGGGATTGGATCCCAACGAACTGCTGGAACAGCTTTTCGGCATCCGCCAGCGGCGCGCGCCGGCGCCGGAACAGCGTTTACGCCAGGCCGGCACGGGCACCGGGTTCATTGTCACCAAGGACGGCTACATCCTGACGAACAATCACATCGTCGGCGATGCCGACCGCATTACCGTGCGCACGCACGACGGCCGCGAGTTCCAGGCCGAACTGGTGGGCAGCGATCCGCGTTCGGAAGTCGCGCTGATAAAAATTCCAGGCGGCGATTTTCCGGTGCTGCCGATCGGCGATTCCGACGCGATTGAAATCGGCGAATGGGTCATTGCCATCGGCAACCCATTCGGTTTTTCCGAAACCCTGACCGTCGGCGTGGTCAGCGCCAAGGGACGCAACAACATCGGCATCACCGACTACGAGGATTTCATCCAGACCGACGCCGCCATCAATCCCGGCAATTCCGGCGGCCCGCTGTTGAACATCGAAGGCAAGGCCATCGGCATCAACACCGCCATCTTCAGCCAGATGGGCGGCTCGCTGGGCATCGGGTTTTCCATCCCTATCAACATGGCGATGAAAATCAAGGAGCAGTTGATGACCAGCGGCACAATCACCCGCGGCTTCCTGGGCGTGGTGCCCCAGGACCTGACCCCGGAACTGGCCGAACAGTTTAAGTGCCCGCAGTCCCGCGGGGTGCTGATATCCAGTGTGGCCAAGGGTTCCGCCGCCGAAAAGGGCGGCCTCCGCATCGGTGACATCATTCTCGAACTGAACGGCAAAAGCGTGGCCGGCGCCGGCGCTTTCCGCAATCAGATTGCCCTGACGGCGCCGGGCACGGCCATCAAACTGACCATCTGGCGGGATGGCAAACGCAGCGAACTCAAGGTCAAAGTGGGCAGCCAGGAAGGCGGGGCGGAAACGCCGCTGTCGCTGACCGCGATCAGCGAAAAAATCGGCCTGGTGCTGGAAGACCTCACGCCGCAGTGGTCGCAGCGGTTCGGCTACACCGAAAACGGCGTGCTGGTCACGCGCGTCCGACCGGACAGTCCGGCGGCGCAAGCCGGCATCCAGCCGGGCCACCTGATCACCGCGGTCAACCACCGCGAGGTGCGCAACGTGGAAGAATTCAACGCGGCTCTGGCGCAGTCCGCGCAATCCGGCATGCTGCTGCTGCTGGTGCGCGATCCGCAATCCTCCCGGTTCGTGGTGATCCCGCTGAAATAAATTTGCCGGCGATGCAGATTTAATTTGACTCCGCCGCCATTTCGTATATCTTGTTGACTTTCCGACACGGGGCGTAGCGCAGACTGGTAGCGCGTTTGGTTCGGGACCAAAAGGCCGAGGGTTCAAATCCCTCCGCCCCGACCACTTTTCCTTAGATAAAAGGCGAATTCACACGAATTCGCCTTTTTTATTTCCATGTGTGTTGGTGGTTGTGTTGGTTTTGGGCTTGCATTTGTCCGGCCTGCGGCGTAGTGTAAAGGCATGTAATGGGAGGATCCATCATGCCTCTGGAACTACGCAAAAATCGGGATGGGACACTACGCCCCACTTTTTACGGACGCTTCACCGACAAGCACGGCAAGTTGAAGTGCATCAACCTGGGGATCCCTGTCCGAGGCAACCCGCCCAAGACCCTCCACGAAACAGGTGACAGGAATTTTGAGGATTCACGCAAGGACGCGGCACAAAAGCTCGCTGAGTACGTTGAGGAAGGCCGCACGATACGGCATCAGCGCTACTGGGCAGAGAAAGTCTATGAACTAAAAAGCGGCGGCAAGTTGACGTCGACGCCTTTGGAAAATTTCGCCGAGGCGTCATGGGCCTCCATTGACCACCGTAAGCACCACGTCTCCAAGTCCCACCATTATTATTTTTTGCTCGTTCTGAACCGCTTTACGCGCTTTATGCGGGATGCATTTCCAAAAGTGAAGGACGCTGCTGCCGTGAGGAGCGAACACGTTCGCGCTTTTATGCAGACGGAGGATAAGCGCGGGGTTTCGGTCCGCACCTGGAATGGAACGCTCAGTATTCTGAAATCAGCCTTCCGTAATCTGGAGCCAAGTGCTGACGCCTATACGGCCTATTTGATGAATGCCAAGGGCCACACCCGGGAGACAGTTCATCGGGAACCATTCAGCCCGGAAGAGATTAAGGCGATTCTGGAGGCGGCAAAGGGTGATGAACTCATGCGGCCGCTCATAACAACGGCGCTGTGTACCGCCATGCGGCGTGGCGACTGTGCCCTACTCCAATGGTCAAACGTCAACCTGACCGATGGTTTTATCACCGTTAAGACAAGCAAGACCGGGGAGACGGTAGAAATTCCGATCATGCCGGCATTGCAGGAGGAACTGGTCCGGCTGCCCCGCGGATCGGACGTTTATGTTTTCCCCACAGCGGCAACCATCTATCGGCAGAACCCGGACGGGCTTAATCAGCGTTTGCGCGCAGTGCTGGCCAGGGCCGGGTTTGTTGACGCCGACACCGCCACCCGTGTGGAACATAAAACGCCCAAGCCGGCGTTGCCGGTTTTACCGCAGGCGGATGTCCGGCAGCACGGTCTGGAATGGATCGAGGGCGCCAATATGACCGCCGGAAAACGGACACGGCTGCGAACAGTGTTTTCTCTATACATGGACGGATGGTCCATGCCCCGTCTCGCACGCGAGCTTAACGTCAGCAAGGGAACTGTCTCCGGACACATCAGCGAGGTCGCCAAGGCCATCGGCACGGCCGTAGTGCGCGGTCAACCGGCCCGGCCATTGCCCAATTTGATTCTGGGGGTCACGCAGGCAAAAAATGGAGACGCACAACGATGCAAGCGGGCAAACCTGCGTGGCTGGCACTCGTTTCGGACGACCTTCATCACCCTCGCGCTTTCCGCCGGGATGCCGATGGAACTGGTGCGGCGCGTGACTGGCCACACAACGGTTGAGGTGGTCCTCAAACATTACTTCCGCCCGGATCGTGAGGAATACCGGAAAGCGATGCAGGCTGCCATGCCGAAGCTGTTGACGAACGGGAGCAAGACCCCGCAAGATGAAGCGCGGGAGATTCTCGATGGAATGACGGCAAAGACCTGGGAAGAGGATCGGACGCGCCTGCTGGCGATCTTGGACGGACGGGTATAAATGTGATTTCGCGGGATTAAACTCAAAATCCAGGCAGGCCAAACACTTTGATCCCACGTCTTTGAAGACGGGTGCGGCCACTTTATCGAAGTATCTGATTAAGGCAGCGTGATGCTTCATTTATCCATCGAACAGACAAAGGAATTAAAAATTCTTTGTAAAGCAGGCCGGTTATACGACATAGAGAAACTCGCTTCCTTGTGGGGCACACTCACACCAAATCCAGAAATCCGTCGCCCCCCCATCCAAATTGCCCTGGAAATCGGATTTCACAGCCTGATAGAATTGTTAATTCGGCACACGACTGATACGGCGGTCAAGAATCATGCCCTGGAACAGGCGGTCAGGAAATCACGATTCGACATTGTTCAGATGCTTGTGAATTATGGCGCCGAGCCACTGTCAGTCCCATTCCAGGATGTGCTCTGTTCCTATCTGCCAGATATGGCCCGCTACTTCATATCGAAAAAAGCCGATCTCCTGACTGGCAATCCATTTACCGTCGCATTTCGATACAAAGTAAGGCCGGCATTGGGAGTTTATCTGGATTCATCCCGTCAATTTCCTGAGCTAAAAAATGCGCTCCAGCGTCAACTCGACATGGCACTCGCCTATCACTGCGGGGAGGGTTCCATGAAATGGGTGCGTCTGCTTATGTGGGCGGGCGGCAATCCGCTCGCCACCGTTCCCAACATCGAATATCCAAAATACATGGATGATCCGGAGATGTGGCATTCCGGCGCGGAGGCCGCCGCTTTAAATGGACATCTGGATGTAATTAAAAAGATTTGTATTAATCCACGTAACCACATATGGCAGAAAGCACTTTGTTCTGCCTCAGCGTTTGGACATTCTCAAATCGTCCAATTTTTGCTGGAAACTTGTGTGCCCCCAAACGATATGACCAACGGCGGCAGTTCTTCCTTAGATGAAGCAATCCGATATGTCGGCTGGGGTGCCAACCTATCCAAGATATTCCCTGGACGCTCGACAGCCAGCGTGGGGATCAGCATTACTAGAGCACTGATTAAGCATGGCGCCAAATGGAAGCCCGAAACACTCAGCGACTCATCTGCTGCCAGGCGATCTCTTTATGCCGTTGACAAACACGATGTTGCGGAGATAATAAGCATCCTGGTCAAACACAATGCCTGCGACAATGATTTCTTACTCCGATTCGTCTCGACGCCCAAAATGACCGAACGCCTCGGGGGCAAGGCAGAGGTAGAGAATATCCTCCGTTGCGCCAAGAAAACCCGGCAGAACCCAAAAATGACCGGTAAAACTCTTTGACTTTAGCCTTGCGATGTTATAAAAATAGATTTTGCTGTGGGTAATTATCAATGCCAAGGTAAATCGGGGTGCTAGTGAACAATCGGCGTGCTTTGGCGAAGTTCAACAGTAACTAAGACAGGTGGCTGTCTGTTGAAGAAATCGCAGCGCATCCATGTCCGCCGTAGTTCTTGGCATGTAGACTAGATAGCCGTCAGATGGGATACGGTTTTCACTTAAGCAAACGAAAAGGGTAACTCGTCCGCCGTAGCCAAGCATAACAGAGGCCGGATGCCGGCCCATAAAGTCGGCAAGCTCTGGAAGTTTCGGACGGAAGATGTGGACAAATAGGTGCGATTGAGAAGAACCAGCGCCAAGGGCAAGAAGAATAAGTAGAGCCTGCCGGGAAGGATACGGTATGCCACGGATATTCGACAATATTGAAGATAAACTGCTACCCGCGCTCTCCGCCATGCTGGAGGTGTCAAACCGGAGTGACTTCTGTGTCGGCTATTTCCGTATGCGCGGTTGGAATACCCTCGCCCCATTTATCGAAAAATTCAAAGGCGGTCACGATACTTGTTGCCGGGTACTCGTCGGCATGCACCGCCCCCCGGAAGTGGCGATGGAAGAGGCCCAGAAGATCATCCAGAAAAACCTATATCTGGACGGCCCCACCGTCGCCCGGCTTCGTCGAGACGCCGCCGAGAGCTTCAAACAGCAGATCGAGTTCGGCATCCCGTCGAACGAGGCGGAGTCCGCGCTCCGTACACTCGCTCGCCACATCCGTGAACGCAAGGTGCGAGTTAAGCTTTTCTTGCGCTATCCCCTCCATGCCAAGCTCTACCTCACACATCGCCATGATCCGGCTGCTCCGATCGTAGCCTTTCTCGGAAGTAGCAATCTGACCTTTGCCGGTCTCTCCCATCAGGGCGAGCTGAACGTAGATGTCGTTGAACATGACGCTGCCGAGAAACTGCAGAAGTGGTTTCTGGACCGTTGGGAGGACAAATTCGCCTTCGACATTTCTGACGAACTCGCCGAACTTATCGAGACAAGCTGGGCCAGCGAGAAACTTGTCCTGCCTTACCACGTCTATCTGAAGATCGTGTATTATCTGTCCGAGGAAGCCCGCCGGGGCGAAAGGGAGTTCAAGCTACCGAAAGTCTTCCAGAACGTCCTGCTTGATTTCCAGGAACGGGCCGTCTCGCTTTCCGCCCACTATCTCCATGCCCGTGGAGGCGTCATGCTGGGCGATGTGGTGGGCCTTGGTAAGACTCTCATGGCCACCGCCATCTCTCGAATCTTCCAGGAGGATGACGGAAGCAACACCCTCGTCATCTGCCCGCCCAAACTGGAGAAAATGTGGCGGTGGTACATGTGCGAGTACGGTATCACCGGCGATGTTCTTTCCTTAGGCCGTGTCACTCAAGACCTGGTGAATCTGCGGCCCTATCGCCTGGTGATCATTGACGAAAGCCACAACCTCCGTAATCGCGAGAGCAAACGCTACCGGCACATTCGGGAGTATCTGGAACGGTGCGAGCCACGGGTCATGCTCCTGAGCGCCACGCCCTATAACAAGCATTTCACGGACCTGAGCAACCAGCTTCGCCTGCTCGTGGACGAGAACCTGGACATCCATGTCCGCCCCGAGCAGTATTTCAAATGGTGGGCTTCCCAAGGCAAGACGGAAGCCGATTTCATCGCCCAGTACCAGACATCGCCCCGTTCAATCCGTGCCTTCGAGCAGAGCGAGTTCGATGCCGACTGGCGCGATCTCATGCGTCTCTTCCTGGTCCGCCGCACCCGCCAATACATCATGGAGAAGTACGCCAAGTTCGATCCTGAAAAGCAGCGCTACTTCGTCATGCTGAAGGGTGAGCCGTTCTACTTCCCGAAACGCCAGCCCCGCACAGTCGAGTTCAGCCTCGATCAGGACAACCCGAACGATCAATACGGCAGCCTCTATCGGGATGCGATCGTGGATCAGATCGAACACCTCTTCCTCCCGCGTTATGGGCTGGCCCACTACCTTGACTTGGCAAAGGCCCGGAAGGCTTCCGATGCCGAGAAGCGCATCCTGGACAATCTGAACCGCGCAGGCCCTCGGCTACGCGGTTTCTGCCGGACAGGCATCTTCAAGCGCTTGGAGTCCAGCGGGCATTGTTTCCTGCTCTCCCTTCAGCGTCACATCCTCAGGAACATGGCAGCTATCCACGCGCTGGAGAACGACTTGCCGCTTCCCATCGGCACCCAGGATGCCGCTCTACTCGACGAAGCCATAACGGATACCGATACAGACGCTGATCCCGATGAGAACGGCGGCGGTGGCGGATCCAACGGGACTCCCGCTGTGGCACCCAGCCTTGCCGCATTCAAGAAGCGCGGGGCGGAGATCTACAAGGAATACCGAGAGAACCAGGAATCTCGATTTTCATGGCTCCCGGTAAAATTCTTCAAGAAGGATCTCAAGGCCAACCTACTTGCCGACTGCGAGGCTCTACTGAGCATCCTCAAGAATGCTGGCCCATGGAAACCAGAGTCAGATGCCAAGCTCGCAATGCTCCAGAAGTTGATCGCCAAGACCCACCCAAAGGATAAGCTTCTCGTCTTCACGCAGTTCGCCGACACCGCCGAGTATCTGGGCCGCGAACTCGCCTCGCGCGGTGTCCAGTCGCTCCAGGTTGTCAGCGGTAACAGCGACGATCCCGTCTCCCTTGCGCGCAGATTCAGTCCAGAGAGCAACGGTGGCCTTAACGTCAATGACGAGGAAGTGCGCGTTCTCCTTGCCACCGATGTGTTGGCTGAAGGGCAGAACCTGCAGGATGCCCACATTGTGGTCAACTATGACCTGCCTTGGGCCATCATCCGGCTTGTCCAACGTGCCGGCCGCGTGGACCGCATCGGCCAGAAGCATCACACCATCTCGCTCTACTCATTTCTGCCGGCTGACGGGGTCGAGGCCATCATCCGGCTGCGTTCGCGCCTGAGCTTGCGCCTCAAGCAGAACGGGGAAGTCATCGGTACGGACGAATCTTTCTTTGGCGAGGATGCCGCAAGCAAGTTGCGCGACCTCTATGCTGAGAAGTCATCGGCTGTCGACGAAGACAAGGATGAGGACGTTGACTTGGCCAGCCGGGCTGAGCAGATATGGAACAGCGCGCCGGAGGAGCATCGCAAGGTTGCCGAGAGCTTGCCGCCAGTGATCTCAGCGACCCGCCCCGCGCCGATCGAGCCGGAAGGCCCGCCACACCCAGGCGGGGCCATCACCTATCTACGTTTCCCGGACGGCAGCGACGCCCTGATTCATGTGGATGCCCGCGGAAATCTCGTCTCCCAGTCCCTGTGCGCTCTGTTCAACGCCGTTGCCTGTGGCCCCGAAACTCCGGCGCTTCCTCGCGCAGATAATCACCATGATCTGGTCGCCAAGGCCGTGGAATGGGCCACGGAGGAGCAGAATGCTATGGGCGGACAACTCGGAACCGCCCGGAACATCCGCCGCAAGGTCTACGACCGCCTGAAGAACTACCGTCAGATTCTGAAGGAGCAGCCAACGCTGTTTTCGAAGGGTATCCTCCAGCATCTGGAGCCGACGTTCAACCATATCTTCCGCTTCCACCTCCGCGAAAGTGCCCGCGACTCGCTTTCCCGCCAGATGAAGTTGGGCATCACTGACGAGGGCCTGGCCGACATGGTCACCAAGCTGCACGAGGAAGAGAAGCTCTGCATCGTGACCGACGAGATCAAGGAACAGGAACCCCGCATCGTCTGCTCCATGGGGTTTGCAGTCGGCACCGCCGGTAAGAAAGGGGTCAAGTAGTGGCCATCAGATTCCAGCATGCCCGTCAGCTCCTGCAACAGTTCAATTTCCGCCAGTTGTTCGCCGAGGAACTCAACTGGGCAACCCCCTCCGCAAGGCCCATCAGCGTGGATGCGGACGGCGAAACGTTCGTGGCCACACCTATTGCTGAACAGGGCGGCATGATGGTGTTCGAGATCACCTCCAGGAAAGACGGCCTCATCCCTGGCCGGAGTGTCCAACTGAAGCTTCATCGCCGCATTGCCCAGACCTACGCCGAGCACATACTCGTCTTCGTGAACACGCCCCGCTCCTCGTCGCTATGGGTATGGGTCAAACGACAGGATGGCCGCCTGCAAACGCACGATCACTGGTACCACTCCAGCCAGCCGGGCGACTCCCTGCTGCAGAAGCTCAATGGAATCGCGTTCACCTACGACCAGCTCGACGAAGACGGCCGGATTGCCATTGGACCTGTGCTGGATGCCGTTGAGGCGTCCTTCCGGGCCGAGCGAGTCACGAAACGCTTCTACGAGCAGTTCGAGAAGGAACACGCTGCCTTCCTGAAGTTCGTCAGCGGCATTCCCGACGAGGCTATGGAGAAGTGGTATGTCTCGGTCATGCTCAACCGGCTAATGTTCATCTATTTCATCCAGCGAAAGCGATTCCTGAGTGGAGACCGTGACTATCTCCGGCACAAGCTGACAGAAAGCGAGTATCCGCAGGGCTTCTACCGTGGCTTCCTGTGCCCGTTGTTCTTCAGGGGTTTCGCACTGAAGGAAGCAGAGCGCTCGGAAGCCGACCGCAAGCTCTTGGGGCCGGTGCCCTATCTGAATGGGGGCATCTTCCAGCAGCACGAGATCGAGCGTCAGTACGGCAAAGTCATCGAGATTCCTGACAAGGCATTCGAGCGGCTCTTCGACTTCTTCGACCGCTGGCACTGGCAGCTCGACGAACGGCCGCTCCGGCGGGATGACGAAATCAACCCGGATGTCCTGGGCTACATCTTCGAGAAGTACATCAACCGCAAGCAGATGGGCGCCTACTACACCAAGGAGGACATCACCGGGTACATCTCCCGCAACACCATCCTTCCGTTCCTGCTGGATGCGACCCGCGAGAAATGCCGTGCTGCCTTTGAGAGTGGCACGGGCGTCTCGCCTGTGTGGGGATTGCTCCGCGACGATCCGGATCGCTACATCTACGAAGCCGTCCGCAAGGGCGTCGAATTGCCGTTGCCCCCTGAGATTGAAGCGGGCATCAAGGACGTCTCGAAACGTGGCGGATGGAACAAGCCGGCGCCGGAGCCGTACGCGCTCCCGACGGAGATATGGCGCGAGGTCGTCGCGCGCCGCAAGAGATACCATGAGTTGTTTTGTCGTCTTTCTGTAGGGCCACGCTCCGTCGTGGCCGAATACCCGGACGCGACGGAGCGCGTCCCTCCAATTCACGAGATCAACGATCTGATCACACTGAATCTGGACATCGAGCGATTTGCCCAGGACGTGGTTGAGAATGCTGAGCCGGACCTACTCAATGCCTTTTACAAGGAACTCAAGGCAATCACGGTTCTCGACCCGACCTGCGGCTCGGGAGCATTCCTGTTTGCTGCGTTGAACATCCTCTACCCCCTATACGAAGCCTGTCTCAACCGTATGCGTGTCTTCGTAGAGGACTGGCAGCGGGTCGGCGACAAAACGCACCGCAACTACGCCAAGTGGTTCGCATCTGAGATCCAGGCCGTCGAGGAGGACCACCCGAACCAGCGCTACTTTATCCTCAAGACCATCATCTTGAACAACCTCTACGGCGTGGACATCATGAAAGAGGCCACGGAGATCTGCAGGCTCCGGCTCTTCCTCAAACTCGCTGCGCAAGTAGAACCCGACTCTGCGAAGCCCAATCTCGGCATTGAGCCTTTGCCGGACATAGACTTCAACATCCGAGCGGGGAACACCCTCGTCGGCTTTGCGACTGCGAAAGAGGCCGAAGATGTGATCCGGCAGGACCTTCTAGCCTACAACACCGTGTGGCCCGTCATTCAGCAAAAGGCTGCGGATGCGGCCCGACACTATCAGATGTTCAGGGATCAACAGACCAAGCACGGTGGCGATGTCACGGCCGATGACAAGAAAGTGCTCTCAGAGAAACTCGGAGCACTGGACGACACATTGAGCCTGTACTTGGCTACGGAATACGGCTGTGATACGCGCAAAAAGAGAGACTACAAAGCATGGCTAACGTCGCACCGTCCCTTTCACTGGTTCGTTGAGTTCCACGGTACGATGTCCTCTGGCGGGTTCGACGTAGTCATCGGCAACCCACCATGGGTCGAGTTCGCTAAGGTGAAAAACGAATACTCAGTACGCGGCCTATCTACCATAGAATGCGGTAACCTGTGGGCGTTTGTCGCAGAACGGTCCTATGCGCTGCTCGGCGTGACCAGTCGAATTGGCCTCATCGTCCCGATGAGCTTAGTGTGCACTGACCGCATGAAGCCGATCCAGAGCATTGTCAAGGCGGCTGGCCTGTCGTGGGTGGCCAACTTTGAGAGTGACTCGAATCCAGGGCAACTGTTCGACGGAGTGAAGCAGAACGTTACGATAGTGCTCAGTAAGCGGAGTTCAGAGTGTTCGCTTCATACAACACGGCTCCTCCGCTTCTTTCAGGAGTTTCGAGACAAGGTCTTTGCCGCCGTCGAATATACCCAATGTCCGCCGAATCCTCTCCCCTTTGGATTTCCAAAGGTAGGTTCGCTTCGCGAGTCTCTGCTTCTCAAGAAGTTGTTCGCCAAGAAGCCGCTTGCAGCCAGGATGGTTCACTCTTCGGGCAAGGCCATTCTTGTTCACCGGATTGCTCACTACTACATTAAGTGCTTCGACTTCGCACCCTATTTCAAGAGCGACCGAGACGGCGTGAAGAAGTCGGAGGACTATAAGGAGTATCCACTTGCACCGCCACTCGACCAATACGTTGCTGCAATCAACAGCTCGGCATTCTACTTCTACTGGCAGGTGTTCTTTGACGCGTTCAAGGCAGGCAAGCTGTGTGTGGAGTCCTTTCCTTTCGGTGAGGCATCAACGACAGGAACCCTGGCCGAGTTGGAGCGCCTAGCTCGTGCCCTTATGAAAGACATGAAGGGACACGCGACCAGGCTCAAGGCGGAATATGCGGCAACGGGCAGCGTTGAGTATGACCAGTTCTGCCCACGGAAATCCAAAGCCATAATGGATCAGATTGACCGAGTTCTGTCCACGCACTACGGCTTCACGGCTGAGGAAGTCGATTTCATTATCAACTACGACATCAAGTACCGCATGGGTCTTGCGGGCGGCAAAGAGGACGGTGAGGAATAGCAATGGCGGCAATCCCTGAAATTGACTGCGGGGTGCTGGAGCGCGTCTGCGACGTGCTCGCCGACACTTCGACCGGTCTGACGGGGTCTGAAATAGACAAACTGCTGCGGCGCTTGGGGATTGCGGATCCAGCACCAACAATGACCAAACGGGTCCGCCTGTGCGACGCCCTCGGCCAGAGACAGAAGTCTGATCATTGCGGCAATCTAGTCGCCGCATTTATCCAAGAAGCGATGAATCCGGTCCGCCATACCGGGAACCGTGAGTACTTTGAACAAAAACGGCGTGAGTTGAATGAGGTCCTTGCATTTGCGGGCTATGACTTGGGTGAGGACGGCAAACTGCGTGTGTGCCAGTCGGCCAAGACGTTGACGGAAGCAGAAGCGCGTGCCGACCGGTTGAGGGCGGAATTGCAGAAACGCGGGGTACATGCGGACGTCTTGCGATTCTGTCGGGCAGAATTTGTTCAAGGCAACTGCTTCCATGCAGTGCTTGAGGCAACGAAGAGTGTGGCGGACAAGATTCGGAACAAGAGTGGGCTGACTACCGATGGAACGGAACTCGTGGACCAAGTGTTCGGGTCGGGCAAAGCTGGTATGCCTTTCTTGGCGTTCAATAGCCTGGGATCGGAAACTGAGCGGGGTGAACATTCAGGGCTGATGAATCTGATGAAGGGTGTCTTTGGCACGTTCCGCAATCCTACAGCTCATGCCCCGAAGATCTCCTGGAACATCAGCGAGCAAGACGCCCTTGACCTGTTGACCATCACCTCATTCCTGCATCGCCGCCTAGACAATGCCGTTCGAACCCAGAGGACAACGTGACCGAATCCAGAGTCTCAACGCGGCACATCGTAGAGAAGGCAAGGGTATGGGAAGTCATTGTGAACTGCGCGCTCAAGCACCGCATGGAGTGTGATACGGAGGCTGGCGATGAAACTGAGGCACGTTAAGATCGCGAATTTCCGTAATCTGGTTGACGTATCGTTCCCCGTCTCCGACACGACCATCCTTGTGGGGGAGAACAACTGCGGCAAGACGGCACTGCTCGATGCAATTCGGACTGCGCTCACGAGACAGCCAACCAGCAAGGCGCTGCCCTTTACCGAGTACGACTACCACATGAAGGGCGCTGCGGATACACCACAGACGAGCCCCGGCATTTCAGTCGAGCTTTGGTTTCGCGAGGACATGACCGACGAATGGCCCAATGAAGTGACCCAGGGGCTTAGCGAGATCATCCAGACCGACCCGGATGCAGACCTGGACTACATCGGTCTTCGGCTGACAAGTCAGTATGACGCGGCCGCGAAAGAGATGGTCGCAAAGACAGAGTTTCTGGCACTGGACGGTCAGCCGCTGGGCGGTCGGGCGGCCCAGCCGTCGAATTTTCCGAAGTTCACGAACTACGTGCGTGTGTTCTATCTGTCGGCACTACGTGACTCTGATGATGAGTTCTCCCCAAGATCGCAGTACTGGGGGCGTATACTTCGTGATCTGAAGTTGACCTCCGAACAACAGAAGGAATTCAAAGATGCTCTGGGCAAGTTGAACGAGGATCTGCTGACGGCCGATCCGAAGCTTGAGAAGGTCCGTGCGTCCCTTGACAAGGTGCAGAAGGTGCTTGCCCTGGGCTCGGGCCAGGTAGCGTCCATTCAAGCCCTTCCTGTGCGACCCTGGGACCTGATGGCGAAGGCAGAGGTTATTGTTAAACCTCGCGGTGCCGATACGAGCTTCCCTCTCTCCAGGCATGGCCAGGGGATGCAGAGTTTGGCCGTGCTGTTCTTGTTCCAGGCATACATAGACGTGCTTCTGAAGCCTTCATTCACGCCACATACAGAGGCGCTGCTGGCGCTCGAGGAACCCGAAGCGCATCTGCATCCACAGGCGACCCGAGCACTGGCGGCAAGTCTGAATGAGATCACCAGTCAGAAGATCATCTCTTCGCATTCTCCCTACTTCATTCAAGAAATGCCATTCTCTCAGATACGGATGTTCTGCCGGTCAGGTTGCGGTGTCAAGGTTGCCTACGTGAAACGCTCGTTTGCGGTGGACCTCCCCACGCATGCTGATCTGCTGACGTTTGTGAAGGAAAAGGGCGGCAAGTATCGATACAGCAAGACGCGCTCCATTCTGGAGGTAGGGGGTCCGGTCACCGAGAAAGAGTACCGCGCGCTTGCCACAATCTACAGCAAGGACGTGGCCACTATGAAGCGGCTCAAATGGTTCGTGAGCGACTCTCTGACTTATCTGACGGACGACGAACTGGAGGATTTAGATACGTGGGCGAAGAGGATTCGAGGGGAAGTCCTATTTGCCCGCGCATGGCTGTTGTGCGAGGGCCAATGCGAGTACCTGCTGCTCAGGTACTTCGCCGAACTCATGGGTACTCCATTTGACAATAGCGGTGTGTCGGTCATCGATTTTCAGAACAACGGTTCTGCCGGCTCGTTTGTGGCCCTTGCCACTGCTTTCGACATCCCCTGGCTGCTGGTCTGCGACAATGATCCTGCTGGACAGGGCTATGCCAAGGAGGCGGAGAGATCTGCCCTGCCGCCAGCTGAGATGCAAAAGCGCCTCAGGCTTCTTCCGAACAACGGCACTGATCTGGAGAAGTATTTGGCCACCACTGGTCTCATAACGCATCTGGTCGAAGTCTTTCACCAACATGGGATTGCCCCAACTCTCAAGCAAGCGGATGCCGGATTTGCGGATGAGGTCGCGTCACTATTGCGGAAGAACAAGTTCACCTACATCCAAGCCCTCATCCAGCGGCTTCGGAACGCGGGAGCAGACGCAACCGCTGTTCCCGGTTCTCTGAAGTCGGTGATCGAGGACATTACAAAGGTGGCCCAATCATGAACTCACGCGAACTGGATAGGGCTTGGGCGGAACTATGGCCAATCCAACGGGAAGTGGCCGAATGGGCTGAGGGGCCGTTGCTCGTTCTGGCCGGACCTGGTTCGGGTAAGACACGCGTATTGACGTGTCGAATCGCCCGGTTGCTTGACAGCACACGCGACAAAGTGTTTCGCATTCTTGGGTTGACGTTCACAAACAAGGCAGCAGACGAGATGCGGTCGCGAGTCAGCCGGTTTGTGCCCGGACAGGAGGGGCGATTGTTCCTTGGGACTTTCCATTCGTTCTGTGCCGATGTCCTGCGGCAGCACGGCGTCCACGTGGGGATCAACCCTAATTTCACGATCTACGCCCAAGACAACGACCTGCAGTCTATTCTTGACGATGCCATAGCCGAAGCTCGGAAGGAATGTGCGGTAGTCAGCGATCTCGACAGGAGCGTGCTCCCCGTGATCCAGCGCCTCAAGGCCCAACTCATTTCACCTCAAAACTGCAAAGAGGTGTTCCGAGATCCGCAGATGGGCGAGAGAATGGCGGCAGTCTACCCAGCCTACGAAGCACAGTTGGCGAGACGAAATGCTTTGGACTTCAACTCCCTGATACAGGCCACCCACCGCCTTTTCGTCGAGTTCCCGGCGTTTGCGAAGCGGTACCGGTCAGTCTACCCTTACATCTGCGTAGACGAGTTCCAGGACACGAACAAGGCACAGTCCGAACTCATCCGTGCATTCACGGGTGCCCAATACAGGAACGTCTTTGTCGTGGCAGACGACGACCAGATCATCTATCAGTGGAACGGGGCTAGCCATCAGAGGATTGAGGAATTCGTCAAGGAGTACTCCCCGAAGATCGTGCAATTGCCGATGAACTTCCGGTGTCCCCCTGAGGTGGTCGATCTTGCAAACAACCTGATCAGGCACAATTTCCTTCGTACTTCTCAGAAGGCGCCATTGAAACCGACACGAACCAGTCCCGGTGCAGATGTCGTACGATTGCTGCCCGTGTTTGACGATTGGGATGCTGAGGCCGAGGGCGTGGCGAGCGACATATCCGCCCGGCACGCGGATCATCTGGGGTCCGTGGTCGTCCTCGCGAGGAGCCGTCGCCTTCTGGAAGGAGTGGCACATGCGCTAGAGGGTCTTGGAGTCGCGGCTACCATCGCACAAAGGAAGGATGAGTTCCAGAGCACCCCCTTGGTGTGGCTGCACTCCGTTCTGCGACTTACGAATGAGAAGCGTGATCGCGGAAGTCTTGAGTCTCTTTGCGGGGCCTTCGCGCAGATGACAGGTGTCCAAGTTGACCCGGATGAAATATTGACCCAGGAGCAGGCATCGGGGATCGGATTCCTTCAGGAGTGGATACGTCGTGCCCAGTCGAGCACTGGCGACCGCAGGGTGCCGAACGTGGTTTCAGAAGTCTCCACCAAGCTGGTGGTCAAGCGAGAGTACGTGACGTTTTGCAGAACCGCCTTCGCCTGGATTGATGGACTCATAGAGGAACAGAGAAAGACCGCCGCAGATCCATCGGAGGAGGTATTCGCTGGCTATGCTGCGGAGAAAGCCGTCTGGAATGAACTGAGTCGTGAGATCGTCTCATCACTGGGCGAAGACATCTCTCTTGAGGCTTTTCTGCAGGAGTTGCAGATGCACTCAAAGGAGCCGAAGCCAAAGCCAAACTCTACGGTCCTGATGACCATACACGGATCCAAAGGGAAGGAATTCGATCATGTCTATCTCGTGGGCCTCGTCGATGACGAATTACCGTCATTTCAGAGCAAGAAGAAGGGAGACCGCAGTCCCGAGATGGAAGAAGAGCGACGAAACTGCTTTGTCGCTATCACCCGGACGATAAGCACGCTGACGTTGAGCTATGCGGAGAAGTACCGCGGTTGGCCGAAGAAGCCGTCACGGTTTTTGTTTGAAATGGGTCTGCTTGGAGGGGAACATGGCTGATCTCGCGAATCAACGCCTTACCAGCAGGGCGCTGCCAACCGGCCACCTTGACCATGGGGGACTGCATCCCTATACGCCGAAGATCCGGACTCTTTGTGACGCCGTGATCCGCAATGGCCAAACACTCGCCTTGTTTTGCTCCGTTCGATGCCCTGGCAAGCTAATCCTAGACACCTACGACGCTGTGCAGCGGTTGCGCAATGCTGGAGTCACTGTCATCAGCGGGTTCCATTCGCCAATGGAGAAGGAATGCCTGACCGTCCTCCTGCGTTCCCCAAACCCGGTAATCTGGTGTCTTGCACGTGGCAAACTGACACGTATCCCACCGGATATCAAGGAATCGATCGCCGCCGGCCGCCTACATATTATTGCACCATTCCCGGGAAAAGTCCGCCGCCACACCGCGGCCACATGCGCCAAACGAAACCGCATCGTCGCCGACATGGCCAATGCCGTCATTGTCGTCCACGCCGCTCCCGGTAGCAAGATCGAAGCGCTCAGCCTGTCTCTCCTCGCCGCCGGCAAACCCGTTTACACATTCGATCACCCAGCCAACGTTGCCCTGCTTCAGGCCGGGGCGAAGACTTTGACTCCAGACACCAATTGGAAGTGGATGGCGAAAGACGGTAGTGCAAAATGAGGTAAACTCCCATGTATTTGGCCGAGATACGAATTGACAGTTTTCGATTGTTCGGCACCGATGACCAAGCTCTCGTACTCCCCCTCAAGGCAGGCCTCAACGTGCTAGTTGGTGAGAACGATGCCGGTAAGACTGCGGTGATCGACGCCATTCGGTTGGCGCTCGGTACGACGAGTCAAGAGTTCCTTCGGGTCGAAAATGACGACTTCAACCTCGCAGGAGGTAAACAGGCCTCCGAATTCACAATTCGCTGCAAGTTCGCGGACCTTGACAGGGAGACCGGAGGTTCCCTTTTGGAGCACCTCTCGTATGAGGACGGGAAGCCTTGCCTTTACGTGACGTTCCACGCAACACGCAACGAGGTGGTGAGTCCCCGGCGGCGGATCACCGTGGATGTGCATTCCGGGAAAGACGGAACCGGGCCACAGATGGATGGGAATGCTCGTCTTCTTCTCCAGGCGACATATCTTCGTCCTCTACGCGACGCCGAGCATGAACTTGCCGCCGGCAGAAACTCGCGCTTGTCCCAGATTCTCCAGTACACCAAGGAGATCGCAGAACACAAGGATGAAGTGTTCGACCCGGTAACGTTCGTGGATGCAGTGCGAGCACAAAAAAAGACGGAGTTTCCCAAGAGCATCGCCAACGTCTCACGTCTTACCGACCACTTAATCCAAGAGAACGAGGGCGTTAAGCAGGCCAGTACCCGCTTGGACAGCAGTTATCTCGTGAATCTCAATTTAGGTGGCGATAGTCTGGGGAACAGAGTCTCCGTGGGAAATGAAGCGACCGCAGATCAAAGAATCCGGGCGGTTTTGGAGAAGCTTGATCTGCGGCTCTGCACAGTCGGCGACACCTCTGGACAACTTCCCCACGGTCTAGGCTACAACAACCTGCTATTCATGGCCTGCGAGCTCCTTCTCCTGGGGCAGGATCGCGATACGCTACCACTTCTGCTTATCGAGGAACCGGAGGCACATCTGCATCCGCAGTTACAGTTGCGGTTGGTAGAATTCCTCCAAGAACAGGCCGACAGTACGGACGAAAGGCAAGTGCAAGTCATCATTACCACGCACAGCCCGAACCTGACATCGAAGGTGAAACTGGCCAGCATGGTTCTCGTGTGCAAGGGTCGGGCGTTTCCGATGGGACCGGAATATACGCTGCTTTCCGAGACAGACTACCGGTTTTTGGAGCGCTTCCTCGACGTTACTAAAGCCAATCTTTTTTTCGCCCGCGGCGTCCTGATCGTTGAAGGCGATGCCGAGGCTTTGCTCCTACCCACACTTGCCCACCTTCTTGGGCGGGACCTAACCCGATACGGTGTGTCGATTGTGAATGTGGGCAGTCGCGGCCTGCGTCGCTACGCGCGAATCTTCCGCCGCCGGGCGCTTATGGATCACAAACAGGCGCCAACTATCCCGATCCGAGTGGCATGTCTTGCGGATCGAGACATTATGCCGGATTGTGCCAGAGAAGCTTTTGGCATGAAGGATGACGGAGAAGGGCAAATCAAACGCCAGACTGGCCCAAAGTTTGAAGCTGACCTGCGCGATGACGCCGCACGTGACAGTTGGGTCAAAGCAAGGTCTCGCGACGATGGCGAAAACGTGCGAACATTTGTGTCGGACCATTGGACACTAGAATACGACCTTGCCCATGCCGGCCTCCGTTGCAGTCTGTGGAAAGCCGTTGCATTGGCGAAGGACGAGGCACGGCAGGACGCAAAGCACGGAACAACGCCTACGGACAAAGGCTCGGAGGTGCTTCAGGCGGCCGAGACATCCTGGCAGAAACTGAAAGCCAGCGTCGAAGACCGGATCGACGCACGTGAGTACCTTGCTTGCAAGGCATACAAACCTCTCTTGGACGACGTTTCGAAGCCGACAACCGCACAGCATCTGGCTTCCTTGTTGGATGTACGCTATGGCCCAAATGGCAAGCCGGAAGATCGAGACAAGTTCATCGGACTTGTTCCTGGTTACATTCTTGATGCAGTCGATTATGTGACCGGGGGCGATCACGCGCCTGGGAAAGCCAAAAGGACCACGTGCACAGAGGATACCGTTTGACCGTGAGAATGACCCGGCACAACCTGACCGACTATATCCCCGAGGTCACTGACGCCGATATCGACGTGGCTCAGCGGTATTTTGGCGTTTCGTTCGACGCTGCCAGACGAGATGTCTTACGGTCGCACGAGAGCTTCGATGTTCAGGCCTGCCCCGGCAGTGGGAAGACAACATTGCTGGTGGCGAAGTTGGCGATATTGGCGGAGAAGTGGCCGCATACACGACGCGGCATCTGTGTTCTCTCCCACACAAACGTGGCACGACTGGAAATTGAGAAGAAACTCGCGGGGGTAGCAACCGGGCAACTACTGCTTGCATATCCGCACTTTGTTGGCACGATCCACAGCTTCGTAAACGATTTTCTTGCGCTTCCCCGTCTGCGTTCGGAGGGACAGTCCATACGCTTAATCGACGACGATGCATGCGGAGAGTTCTGTCGCCGTCTGCTCTACTCGAACTGTGCCTATACAACGGCAAAACAGTTCCTCGCCCAAAAGGAACAGCATACCCCGGACCGGACCGTACGTGCTCTGAGATGTGAGGGAATGGACCTCACCCTGTGTTCCGCAGCAGGAAAGTTGCCTTGCGGGCCGTCATCAGAGAGCTACCGAATCCTTTCGGAGATCAAACAGAAAGCCTCTGGCCGTGGTCTTTGGCGCTTCGACGACATGTTTGCTTGGGCGGAAAGGCTGCTGGCGAAACACCCTGAGGTCGCGGAGTTTGCGCGTTGGCGCTTCCCTGTCGTCTTTCTCGATGAGATGCAGGACACGTCGGAACTCCAAGGACACTTGCTGGCCAACGTTTTCCCTGTCACCGCGTGCGGTCTTCGTCAGCGATTTGGCGATTCCAATCAAGCCATCTTCGACTATGGCGGGTCAAGGGCCGAGACAGATCCGTTTCCGGGAGAGACTGTCCGATCAATCCCCAATAGCCAACGGTTCGGCCCGATGATCGCCGCGAAGGCGGATCCCTTAGCACCTAACCCTCCTCATCCGGCGCTCTTGGGGGAAGGGCCGCGGCAGAATCTTTTCTCTGTCGCTATCGACACCACTCGCATGCAACACACGATTTTTCTGTTCGCCGCCGATTCGGCGAATCGCGTGCTTCCTGCTTTCGGTAAGCTCCTCCTGGAAACCTTCCCCGACGAAGTTCTGCGCTCCGAGGCATTCGTAGCGCGGGCGATTGGCCGAGTCGGGAAGTCTGACACGGATGGCAGCAAGCTTCCCAGGCACTTAGGCGATTACTGGGTGGACTATGAACCGCGCTCGGCGAAACTGGAAGTGCGGCCTTCAAAGCTGGCTGATTACGTGCACCTTGCTCAGAGAAAGCGCGTTAACGCAATTGATTGTGCTGAGTCGGTGAAGATTGCGTTCAAGGGGATATGCGGATTGGTTGATGTTATCGCACCCGACACTGTCTCTGCTGGTGGGCAATCGATTCGGTGGCTGTGGGATGCACTCGGGGTAAACGAGGCAGCGGCAAGTATTCTTCGCAATCTTGTATGGGATTGGTGTATCGACTTGGTAACCATTAGTGAACGGGACTGGGCCAACCAGATCGCCAGAGTCCGCAGTGCGCTCCGACCTGTCATCGCGGAACAATGGAACGGAGAAGCAGAGACGTTTTGCCAGTGGTCTACGGAGTTCGCCGGGCCAGCGAAATCCGAAGGGCACCAGACTCATACGATACCCAATCGCTATCGGTTTACCCATGGCGGGCGTTTCGTAGACATCGATGTCGGCACGATCCACAGTGCGAAGGGCCAGACGCACACCGCGACACTACTTATGGAAACTTATTTTAAGAAGCATGACATGGAGGATCTACTCCGGTGGATCTCCGGAGAGATGTGCGGTGCCACTTCCGAAACGGGGAAGGAACGACCGGAGCGGATGCGCCTTGTCTACACCGCCATGACCCGCCCAAGCCATCTTCTCTGTCTTGCAATGCGAAAAACTATGATCGAACAAATAAACACGGAAAGCGAAACTCGGCATCGGCTTACGAAACGCGAATGGACGCTGATTGATCTAGACTCCTCCAAAGGAGACCCTAATGGCTAAATCTGAAACACCTGTAGAAGAATTGGTTGGAATGATCGAGCGCGGCGAACTGCGCTTACCCGAAATGCAGCGCCGGTACGTCTGGCGCTCAACCAGAGTGCGAGATTTGCTCGATTCACTCTATCGCGGCTATCCGTCCGGTGCAATCCTCCTTTGGGAGACCGACGAGACAGTGCCGTTGCAGGAGATGGCTGTCACTCAGCAGAAGAATCCCTATCAGAGCACAAAGTTGTTGCTCGACGGCCAGCAACGGCTCACCTCTCTACTTGCGGTGGTCCATGGTTCGCCGGTTACGGTACGTGGAAGACGAAGACCCATCGAATTGCTCTTTAACTTGGAACACCCGGACCAGTTGTCCGTCGTGACCGAAGTCAACGAGGACAATGACGACGACGATGACCTGATCGAGGACGAGCAGGATTCATCCGAAGACGAACTGCAGAAACGTTTTAACAAGATGACATTTGTGGTGACCACCAAGAAATTGGAGCAGCTTCCCCAGTGGGTGAAGGTCACAGATGTGTTCAAGACCGACAGCGACTCCATTTTTCTCAAACGAGCAGGCGTCAACAACTTAGATGATCCGCGATGTGAGAAATATAGCCAGCGCCTGGCTCGCCTGCGCAGCATCCGCAAATACGCCTATCACGTAGACGTTTTGGAAAGAGGGTTGTCCTACGCCGAAGTAACGGAAATATTCGTCCGCGTTAACTCCTTAGGCGCCAAGCTCCGCAGTTCTGATCTTGCGCTCGCCCAGATTACAGCGAAGTGGCGGAACTCTCTTAAGATCTTTCAAGCGTTCCAGACGCAATGCGCAAAACTTGGTTTCGACCTCGACCTTGGCATTTATATTAAGAATTTGATTGTCTTTGCCACCGGCCAGTCACGATTTCTGACCGTGGGTGGGCTCTCTCTTGAAATCTTGCAGGAGAGTTGGAAAAAATGCTGTGAGGGTATAGAATTCGCGCTCAACTTTCTGAAGTCCAACGCGGGGATCGACAGTCCGGCGTTGCTCTCTTCTCCATTCATGGCTGTGACACTGGCTTTTTATGGTCAACGATGCGACTATCAGATCGCACCGGAGGAGGCTGAACGTTTGCGCTACTGGGTGTTGGTAGCCAACGCAAAGGGCCGCTATTCGCGCGGTTCAAGCGAAACGCTCCTCGATCAAGATCTCACAACGTTGAAACAAAGCGGCGGCGCAGCAGCACTCATTGACCGGCTGCGTCTGCAAGTAGGTCGTCTCGACATCGCCCCGGACGAGTTAGTGGGTCGCAACCAGCGAAGCGCCTTGTTCAAGACCATGTTCCTTGCATTCCGTGCTGCTGGTGCCAAGGACTGGCGCTCAAACCTGTCCATCTCTCTCGATCATTCCGGTTCACACCATCGTTTGCAGTTCCACCATATCTTCCCTAAGGCCTTACTCAAAAGTTCATACACCGGCCGGGAGGCAGACGACATCGCAAACCTGTGTTTCATTTCTGGCAAGACCAACCGTCAGATCAGCAATAAGCCTCCAGTCAATATTTCCAGCCCCTGATCGACAAAGGCGGCCTCGTGGCGTTCGAGGCCCAAAGCATTCCGACAGATTCCGCCCTCCTGGATATTAACGGCTACAAGGCCTTCTTGGTCAAGAGGCGGGAGTCAATAGCGGCACGACTTAACGGATTTCTCGGGCAAACAACCCATGGCAGACTGTAAACCATATGCGGCGTATCTGAACATGCTCGTCAAGAGCCTTTGGGATTATCAGCAGAATTATATTCTGGATGCGATGTCCCTTCTCGATAGGCCATTCGCTCAAGGTAAGCGTCCGGCCGGGCGCCTTCTATGCAGGGCCGCCGGGATGTGATAAACCGGCGGCATGAAGACCAAACAATGCGGAGGCAGACGGGGGCGTGCGCTGCGGACAGCGGCGCAACGGCAGGAACTGGTTCAGGCATGGCGGGCGGCGGGCGTTACGCAGGCGAAGTATTGCGCCCGACACGGCATCCACCCCACCACATTCAGCACATGGTGCCGCAAGGCGCCCCAAGCAACTGGCGGCGGCCAGACCAAGGCTGGCGTTAAATTCGCGGAGTTCAAGATGGCTCTCGGCGGGATGGCGCCGATTGAGGTGGTGTTGCCCAATCGCGTGACGATCCGGCTGCGTGACGCGGGCTTGTGCCGGGAACTGCTGCCGGTGCTGCGCGGGGAAGTGTCATGTTGAACTTCACCGGGGCATTGAAAGTGTTTGTGGCGGTGCAGCCGGCGGACTTGCGCAAGAGCTTTTCCGGGTTATATGCGCTGACGGCGAATGTGTTGAACGAGCGGCCGGATTCGGGCGGATTGTTCGTGTTCACCAATCAGCGGCGGAACCGGGTGAAGGCGCTGTATTGGGACGGGACGGGATTTTGGGTTATGACCAAGCGGTTGGAGCGCGGGACGTTTTCCTGGCCGGCGGTGGTTGGTGAGCATAGCGGCAAGCTGGAGTTGCGTCCGGAAGCGTTGGCGCTGTTACTGGATGGGGTGGATTTGCGGGAGGGCCGGCTGCGCCCCTGGTACCAGCGGTAAAACGCAAAAATAATTTCACGCGCTGCAAGAATTTGCTTTTTATTCATGCGTCCATGCCCATATAATATGGGGCATGCAAACGCCTGAAAAAGAGATGAAAACACCTGGCTCCCTAACCAGAATTTGTGGGTAAAAAACAGGTTTTTAAAGTTTAAAGAAGTTCTCCAAGCAATGGCGCCCAAAAGATGGTGGAATTATTAACAGCCTGCGCTTTGGGCGTTTGGCGGCCCCGCAACAGCCTGATTATGCTCTGATTGGCGCGATGGCGGAACGGAGATAAAGCGGCGGCAAAAAAATGAGCTGGCCTTTCCGTAATCCATTGCGTATGCAATGGGTGAACACAAAAAAAGGAGGACCAGCCCAAGGTGAAGCTTAAAACAATGGCTCACTAACCAGAATTTGTAGGTAAAACAGGTTTTAAAGTTTAAGAAGTTCTCCAAGCAATGGCGCTAAAAGATGGTGGAGTTATTAACAGCCTGCCGCTTTGGGCGTTTTGGCGGCCCCACAACAGCCTGATTAATAACTCCTGATTAACGCGATGGCGGAACGGAGATAAAGCGGCGGCAAAAAAATAGGCTGGCCTTTCCGTAATCATTGCGTGGCCACGTGGGTGAACACAAAAAAAGGGAGGACCAGCTGGGTAAGAGCTTAAAACAATTTTGAATCGTTTGCAACCTTTGAAACGTTTTATTTATCAGGAAACTTGTATGGTTTTGGATCATCGCGGCCAATGGAAAGTGGATATAAAGCATTCGTCCGCATCGCCAACGCGCGGCATGCTGCTCGCGTTGCGGGCGACCGCTGGCGACATACGACACTCTGCCTGAACGGATATGGGCGTTTGTGCCCATTTTGAATGTGCCGGCTTTTTTGCATTATAGTCCGCGCCGGGTAAATTGCCCCGAACATGGCGTGGTGGGCGCTGCCTTGGAGCGATGGCAAACGACCCTACAGCAAGGCGCTGATGCTTTTTTGGGGAACTGGGCGCGGAGGTTGTCCTGGAAAGAGACGAGGCGCTGATTTTAAAGTCAGTTGGCAGGCGGTTTATCGGTCGGTCAGGTGGATGGTGGAATAGGGCTTGGCGCGGCTGAGTCAGCAATAACGGCGATTGGTGTTGATGAACTCCACGTAGGCAACGGTAAAAAGAGCAGGAGCATACGCGACTGATCTATCAGATTGATGCACCAATGCCGCCGATTGCTCTGGGTCGGCCAAACCCGCCGGGCGGCCGCGCTGCGTAAGGGTTGCAATCTTCCGGGAAAACCCGTGCTGGCCGGCATTCGACATATATGTAGCGATATGTGGCGACCTTATCTGAAAGTCATTGCTGCGAGCCTCAGCCACGGTTGCCACATGATTGACCGCTTCCATGTCGTGCAAACCTTGAATGCCGCCGTGGACGAGGTCCGGCGCCGGGATATGGCGGCGATGACGGCGCGTCCGGCGGCCAAGCAAGAAACTCAAGAAAATGCGCTGGACCTTGCTGCGCCGCAAAACCGCGTGCGCAGCAAAGCTCGCGAAATGCTTGATCGGATATTGGGCACAAGACTGCAAACCGGCCGCGCCTATTTGTTCAAGAAAGCTTTCAGCATTTTTGGAGCTATCACAAGCCAACCTGGGCGCGTAATTATCTCCAGGCATGGGTCAAGCGCGCCTGTCGTAGCCGCATTGCGCCAATCATTAAGGCGGCTAAAACCATTGCTAAACACGAGGAGCTGCTTTTGAACTGGATCAGAGCCCAGAAACGAGGTTTTTACTGCCGGCCGCAACCGAGGGCTTGAACAAGCGAAGCTCAGTGGTTACCAAACGATCTTATGGCTTCAGAACTTTTCGGCGCGGAAATGGCTATATCGCTTTTACCGGGCAATTGCCAGGCGGTAATCACCCACAAATTCTGGTGAAACAAAACACTGATTGAACTGCTTGAGCGCTACAAAAACAGCTTCAGGCGTTGCAAGATCAGGACCAGGCGTTGCGGATCGAGAACAAGCTGCTGCATGCTGAAGGTACAGTTTTTACTGAAGCGGATGTTCGGGCGCAAGAGCGAGAAGATAGACCCGCGGCAACTGGAATTGTTGTTGCAAGGGTTGGCAGTGGAAGAGACGCCGCCGGAAGATGATCCGCCGCCCAGTCCCCCGAGTCCGCCGCGCGCGCCGCGCGAAAAGAACAAGCCGCGGATGCCCGCGGATTTGCCGGTGGAAGAAGAAGTCATTATTCCGGAAGCCGTGGAACAGAATCTCGCGAAGGCTTACAAGTGTATCGGCGAAGAAGTCACAGAGGAACTGGATGTTGACCCGGCGCGGTATTTCCAGAAACGCGGATCATTCGCCGCAAGTATGTCCGCAAAGACCGCGCGGAGCAGGCGCCGATCATTGCGCCGCTGAAGCCGCGTCTGATAGAAGGCAGCTATGCCAGCGTGGGATTGGTGACGGACATCATTTTGAAGAAATACGTGGATCACCTGCCGCTATACCGGCAGGAACGCATTTTAAAGACCCGGCACGGGATAGACTTGTCGCGGAAAACAATGTGCGACTGGGTGGGTAAGACCGCGGTTTTGTTGGGGCATTTTGCAGCATGTCCGCACGGGCTTGAAAAGCAGCGGATATTTGCAAATAGACGAAACGCCGGTGCGATATTGCCGGGATGATGGCGGCGGCGGCGGCCAGGATACTTATGGGCGTATCATCATCGGTGAAGATGTGTTATTTGAATGGCATACCAGCCGGAGCGCGGGATTGTTTGGAGCGGATGCTGCAGGTAATTTCAGCGGCACGGCGCAGAGCGGCGGATATGCGCTGCCCGGCTTTCGCGAAACAACCGGATTGTGTTGGCAGGCTGCTGGGCGCATGCGCAGCGCAAATTCAAGGATGCCGTAGAAGAAACGCCTGGGATGGCGGTGGATTGCTTGAATCAGATAGGCTTGTTATATGACATTGAAGCCGGTTTGCGTAATCCGGAGTATGCGCGCATTTGCGGCAGGTGGCCCGGAGTGCCGCCAGCCGGATGATTTTGGCGCGGATACAAAAAGCTTTGCGCCAGAAAATGCCGGCATATCTGCCGCAAAGCCGGATGGGGCTGGCAATCGGTTATGCGTTGTCCCGCTGGGAACAACTGGAACGTTACATGCATGACGGCCGGATTGAAATAGACAACAACCTGGTGGAAAACGCCATCCGGCCGACGGCGCTGGGTAAAAAAAACTGGTTGTTCTTCGGCGCGCCGGATGCGGGACAAAGGTCCGCGATCATCTACACGCTGCTGGAAAGCTGCCGTCGGTACGGAATCAACCAGCGGGAATACCTGCTGGATGTGCTGACCCGCCTGCCGGCTATGAAAATCACTGAGGTGGCGGAACTGACGCCCGCCCGCTGGCAGGCCGCCAGAAAAGCCGCTCAAAATCAAGCGGCATAATTATTGCCAATGCAGTTTAACATGGCCGGACCGTTTGTATAGAAGGTGCTGGACCGGACGCTTACCGCTCAGGAGCACTTGGTCCAGTGTTCAAGAAGGTCGTCTGATCACACCATCCTCTTTCGTCCATGGGCACCAGAGCAAGAATGTCGTGCCCTTCTGAGCCTTATCAGTAATGAAAGCCGACACAGGTGGTTTTCGGCGCATGAAGGCGTAAGCGTCCGATCGAGCACCCCCTATGCAGGTCCGCCGGGATGTGATAGACCGGCGGCATGAAAACCAAACAACGCGCAGGTAGACGGAGCCGGGTGCTGCGGACAGCGGCGCAACGGCAGGAACTGGTTCAGGCATGGCGGGCGGCGGGCGTTACCCAGGCGCAGTATTGCGCCCGACACGGCATCCACCCCACCACATTCAGCACATGGTGCCGCAAGGCGCCCAATGCAACTGGCGGCGGCCAGACCAAACCTGGCGTTAAATTCGCGGAGTTCAAGATGGCTCTCAGCGGGATGGCGCCGGTTGAGGTGGTGTTGCCCAATCGTGTGACGATACGGCTGCGTGACGCGGGCTTGTGCCGGGAACTGCTGGCAGTGCTGCGCGGGGAAGTGTCATGTTGAACTTCACCGGGGACTTGAAAGCGTTTGTGGCGGTGCAGCCGGCGGACTTGCGCAAGAGCTTTTCCGGGTTATATGCGCTGACGGCGAATGTGTTGAACGAGCGGCCGGATTCGGGCGGATTGTTCGTGTTCACCAATCAGCATCGGAACCGAGTGAAGGCGCTGTATTGGGACGGGACGGGATTTTGGGTTATGACCAAGCGGTTGGAGCGCGGGACGTTTTCCTGGCCGGCAGTGGTTGGTGAACATAGCGGCAAGTTGGAGTTGCGTCCGGAAGCATTGTCAATGCTGCTGGATGGGGTGGATTTACGTGAAGGCCGGCTGCGTCCCTGGTACCAGCGGTAAAACGCAAAAATAATTTCACTTGCTGCACAAATTTGCTTTTGTTCATACGTCCATGCCCATATGTAGATTCCGGAGCCTGACCACAGCAATTGGATGACAATTAAGGTTTTATAAAGACTTTGCCACCCTAAAAAAAGCTTATACGCAATTATTGGCCTGAAAAATCGCTTTTAACTTATTGAATATTGTTCGCGGGCAGATCGAAACCGTCAATTCCGCCCGCCGGGGGATGTTAGGCCAAACAGACAGGTACGGATGCTTTTCAATGAAAGCAAAATCAGTGATAAATTACCGGATGCCCGGAAATCTGTCGGTTTTTCAGGCAAAAATGTATAAGCACTTGATTGACTGGAAACGCAGCCATATCACGGATAAACCGGGGTATTATGCGGGACGCGAATACGACACCGTTTTGCCGGATGAATTCAAGGGACAATTGCCGCATCTGTACAAGCCTGTCCGGCAGCGATTCCTTGACCACCAGCAGTCGTTTCACTTCAAAACCCACAAATTTTCCGACCACATGGCAAGTTCCCAGGTGGCCTGCGCGAATCTCTTCCTCCCAATTTTGGCACAGCCGGCTGTTGCCCCAGCAATCTTACAGGCGGTGAAACCTGATCTTGCGACGATCGCCACGGATCAACTGGATTCAGGGTTCCGCATCGAGTTCTGGGATGAAGACCGGAATGGCAATCCCGGCCAGAAGGGGCTGCTTGGCGATCATAACCGCACCGCCGGCACGGACGCCGATTTCGCCATCGCTTACCGGAACCATGACACTCAATTGTGCCTCTGGTTGATTGAGCACAAACTGACTGAGCAGGAATTCACAACCTGCGGCGGCGCAAAGAGCAAAGGTCGGCAGGCCGGCAAGCATTCATGTGATTCAATCGCTGAAATACTCAAAAACCCAAACTTCTGCTATTATCACAGCGCCTGCCGATATGAATACTGGAAGATTACCAACAGGGCCCCTGCCGAATTTCCCCGCAGTAACCTCTTAAAAACTGGTGAATGCCCTTTCAAGGGTGGACTCAATCAGCTTTGGCGTAATCAGCTCTTGGCAATTGCGATTGAAAACTCACCTGACTGGCCATACAAAAAAGTCTTTTTCTCCGTGGTCTATCATCCTAAGAATACCGCATTGGCGGCATCCATGGATGCGTTTATGGCCCTCACGGGTAATTCCGGTCGGTTCACCAGCTTCACATCCGACGGCCTTGTCGAGAAGGCCGAGTCATGCAATTCAACCGCACTCAGAGATTGGGCGGCTTGGTACAATGATTTGTATCTTGTCGGATAACCTAATATTCCCGAACCTGCCCGGGTTTAAGCCCGGCACGAAGTTGGCGTATGTGCTGGACCTCGACCGATTCGTTTCCCGGAAGTGGATGGTCCTTTTTGATCGCGGCCGTTTTCGCTACGCTTTTCAGCTTTTTCAAGGTCTGGCTGCCGGCTAGTGCCCCACCCTGTTCGTCATACCAGTCAAACCATGGCAGGCCGGCTACCGTATATTCCTTAGCCGTGAACGGCACCACGGGCGAATGAGCGCCGGTAATTTGCCGCCATATCATGGAGTTGGCAATATGCACAAAGCACCGGCTGGTATTGGCCGTGTCCCAGTCGCTTAAATCATACGGATCCTTGTAAATAGCCTGTTTCATCCGCCCGCCGGGCGCCAGCCCCATGCCGTATTCCATGCTTTTATCGCAGAGCACACAAGAGGCGCGTGTTGTTTCTCTGAATATTTGCCGGACTGGAAAACGGCGCAAAAAAACATCACGTTTCATGGGGCACGCCATGATTTGCAGTCCGCCATGCTCGGCTTTGGTGGTAATCTGTTCCTCAACGGTGTAGCCGGAACCGAGCGGCATTGCGACAAACTGCCGGATCACCCCTTTTTCGACACAGTAGCCGTCAAGCCAGGGCTGTTTCGGGATGACCATGTAATTCTGAGGCTTGCAGGCGATGGTGTTTTGCCATACTTTGCCGGTAATGGCGTTGATTTTTCCAGTAGCCACAATCACGGCAAATGGATATTCGACATCCCGGTTCCAATCATTTTCTGACTTAAAATTCAGCCAGAGCGCTTCGGATTGATACATGGGGAGCATAACGCCGCCATGCTCCAGCCAAGAGGATGATACCTGGCCGTCATGGTCGTCCACATGGCAGAGCGGAAAACGTCCAAGGCCGGGCGGCAGTGGATAATATTTACCATCATCGGGAATGCGCAGTGTGCGTTGAAATCCCACCCGCATCGTGGCACTGGGATGGACTTCCGGGAATGAAAATACGAGTTGATTGTCTTGAATTTCAATCATGGCGAATCCTTTTGATGACGATGTTCAACCTACCAATGCCCGTCGCGGACCTCCCGAACCACCCGCAAAACAGCATGATCTGGGGCGTCCTTTAATTCCCGGATCATATCCGCAAACAGGCGGGGGCGCTTCATGATGATCTGGCGCAGGTCGGACGAGACTTTGCCCGCCATGGCAAGCAGGATGTCGTGGTCTTCCTGAAGCGCCTCGGCCAGGCGCCGGATAGTGGCTTCGGATGGTGGCGGAGTCGCATCTCTTTCTATTTTACTGAGATACGACGGCTCCAAGCCAATCCTACATGCCACCTTACGGACGGTATATTCCGACTTGATTTGCAATAATTTTTCTCTTTTTGCACGAATATATTTGCCAAAACTCATAGTGCTGTGTAGTATGTTCTACACAGAACTTTACGTCAAGAATATTTTGATGAATTTTTCATCTGGAGTACAAATGACTGAACTTCAATTGAACCTTGATGGCGCGTTTACGCATACTGCCGCAGAACTTCAGCAGATGATACGTAAATACATCCTGGACATACTCGAATCACAAAGCCAGCCAAGCGCGGGTGAGCTCCTAGCCAAATTAGAGAATCGTTTTGACTGGCGGGTACGGCAGATGTTGTTTCCGGTGGTGAAGGAACTTTGCGAAGATAAAACCGTGTCTAGATATCAACGCGACTACCTTAAAACAAATCTGCATCAAGAGGATATTGAACAAGCATTACGCGGAGCTGTCAAACCGTCACAGGACTTCAAGAGCACGATTGACAAATTGATTACGAAAAGCCGGCTCTATCGGTCGTCTTCCGCCTTCCAGGAAGCGGTTGCGTTTATGGCTAAGTTCCGTGCCTATGCCCCATTTAACAATCTACTCGTCAAAGTGCAGAATCCCGCATGTGGATTCTACGCCACCGAGAAAGATTGGAATAATAAATTTAGACGGTGGGTTAAAGAGGATGCCCGGCCAATGCTAATTTTGGCGCCAATGCATCCGGTTATGCTGGTCTATGATGTCGATTCTACGGATGGTCAGCCACTGCCCAAGCATTTTGAGGATTTCGGCATTACTCAAGCGGACAAAGATTGGAACTACAATATCCTTGAACAAACGCTCATGAATTCAAAAAGGGATTTGATTGATGTCCATTTCAAACCTTTGTCAAAAACCATGTCAGGTTTTACCACTACTCGCGTTCAGAACCAAGGATGCAAGATGCGGATTGTTGTGAATAATAAGGAAGACCTACCCAGCCGCTACTCAATTTTATGCCATGAACTTGCCCACATTTACCTTGGACATTTAGGCGGTGATAGAGATCGCTGGTGGCCTTCTCGGATTAATTTATCACATCCTACTGTGGAGATTGAAGCCGAAGCTGCGGCATATACTGTGGCAATTCGCACTGGTCTCAGGCCAGCGTCTGATTCGTATTTATCTTCATACTTGACAGATAAAGGAGTGCCGGATTCCGTCAGCATGGAGCTAATCGCTAAGGTTTCGGGTCGAATTGAAGAGATGGGCAAGCGGAAACTGCCGCCGCGCAAACGATTAAAACAACCAACCCAACCTGCTGATAACGAGAATCTCCTTTTTTAAGTACATACTAAATATTTAAGAAAGTATCCATGAGCGAAGAAATTATTTTGCATATTGATCACGATGTGCTGCTAAAGAACCTTATTCCTTGGACTAAAGTTGAACGCCGTCGGAAACACGACAATGCAGTCTTGTCGTTTGACGGTACTTTACTGAACATAGACTGAGCAGGATCGGAGTAATTGATGTTTTTCCGGGTTGTTTGAGTCACGCTAAGTGATGGACGTGGGCAAGCGTCCATCAGATAAAGTGCTTCTTTTTGCTCCCCTTGATTTTTGAGCATGCGGTAGCCTGCTGCGTCAGCAGCGGGGGCGCTGCCTCCTTGCAGCGTGCCGTGGGCGATTTCGTTTTTATGGCAGCGACGCTTTTAAGACTCGGTCGAGGTCGGCTTGGATTGGTTGGAGCAGTTCTATATCCATGAATCCGTCTTGCACCTGTTTTTGCGCCTTGACCAGGGCTTCCCGGAAGAATGCCGCGGCGAGCGCCGGGTGACCTTTTTTTTCGTAGACCATTCCCAGCCCGTTAAATCCGTCGGGCACATCGGGTTGCGCGAGCATAAGTTTGTTGAAAATTTCCTCGGCGTCGTTAAGCTTGCCGGCGTCAATCAGATCGAGTCCCTGATTCCACCATTCGATGTCGTCTTCTTCCTCGAGTGGCCGGATTTGCGGGTATTGTTTTCTGATATTTGCGATATATTCCGCGATATTTATGGGAGCACGCATATGCATAAGGTACTCAACAGCGGTCATTTTATCAAGTATTTAGAGCGATTTGATGGGAAGATTGCGCAGGCCGCCAAGGCGGAGATGTGCCGGTATTGCGGCGGCAAGCTGCATTGCGGCGATTATGCGCGCAAGCCGCGCGGTGTTGTCGGGTGGGATAAACGCCACAGTTTTAACTGTGCGCGGTGTCGGCGGCGCAAGACGCCGCCCAGCGTGCGTTTTCTTGGGCGCCGGGTTTATGCGGGCGTGGTGGTGGCGCTGGTGAGCGCGCTGATGCATGGTCTGAATGCTGGGCGCGCGCAGGTATTGGTTGAAAAACTGGGCATTGACCGGCGAACATTAAAGCGTTGGCTTGCATGGTGGCGCGCGGTGTTTGTGACGAGCGGGTTTTGGAAGGGCGCTCGGGCGAGTTTTATGCCACAGGTTGAGGCTACCCGGATGCCGTTGAGTTTATTGGAGGCGTTTGGCGCGGAGCGGCGCCGCGGGATGTTCAAGCTGTTACTTTTTATTGCGCCGATTACCACTGGTTCGTGTGAAATGGCGGTGGTTATGTGATGGTTGTTTTTCTCCCGCAGAGCATGCCGCTGGAGCTTTGCGCGAGGGCGTTATACCTTGGGCGGCATTGCAACGGAATGGTCGGCGGAGCGGAATGGATTTCGCTTGGCGGCGGGCCAGACGGGAGGGGTGCGCAATGCCAAAACAGGATGCGGATTATAGCGCGGGTGGCGGTGGTTCCGGGGGATGCGCGCGGTGGGCGCATTTTCGTTTCAGCGTAATTGGCCCATTATTGGCGGCGCCGCCGGGGCGGGGCGATTTGCAGGCGGAGATTGCGCTTCTGGCCGGCAAGCAATGGCGGCATCCGGTGACGGGGCAATGGGTGCGGTTTGGGTCTTCCACGATTGAGCGGTGGTATTACCGGGCTTTACATGGGGCCAAAGACCCGGTCGGCGTGTTGACGCGCAAGGTGCGCAACGATCATGGCGCCCATCGCAGTTTGAGCTTTGAGTTGCGCAATGCAATAAGCGTCCAGCACCAACAACACCCGGAGTGGAGTTGCCAACTGCATTACGACAACCTGGCGGTGCGCGTGGCGGAGGATTCGCGACTGGGAGCGTTACCGTCTTATGTGTCGGTGCGCCGTTATATGCGTGCCGCGGGGATGTTCAAGCGCCGCCGTTTGGGCGGGCGCCGGGATACCGCCGGCGCCCGGGCCGCCGAAGCGCGGTTTGCGGCTTTAGAGGTGCGCTCCTACGAAAGCGAGTACGTCAATGCGCTATGGCATTTGGACTTTCATCAGGGATCAATCCCGGTCTTGACCAAGCCCGGCGAGTGGTTGCGGCCGCAATTACTTGGAGTGTTGGACGATCATTCCCGCATGTGCTGCCACTTGCAGTGGTACCTGGCGGAAACCGCCGAGAACCTGACGCATGGGTTAAGCCAAGCCATGCAAAAATGCGGTCTGCCAAGGGCGCTGATGACGGACAACGGCGGCGCCATGACGGCCGACGAAACCACGCAAGGACTCGCGCGTTTAGGTGTTTTACACGAGAAGACGCTGCCCTATAGCGCCTACCAGAACGGCAAACAGGAATCCTTCTGGGGGCAAATAGAAGGGCGGTTGCTGCCCATGCTCGGCGGCTGCCCTGATTTGACGCTGGCACAGCTCAACCAGGCGACACAGGCCTGGGTCGAAATGGAATATAACCGCAAGGTGCATTCCGCGACCGCCCGATCGCCGGTTGATCGTTTTGTCAATGTCAAAGACGTGGGCAGAACTTGCCCATCCGCGGAAGTCTTGCGCCAGGCATTCACCGCCGGATGTTCGCGAACGCAACGCTTTAGTGATGGCACCATTAGCATTGACGGCGTACGCTTCGAGGTGCCTTCCCGCTACCGCCATATCAAACGCATCGGCGTGCGATACGCCGCATGGGACTTGTCTTATGTTCATCTGGCCGACGCGCGTAGCGATCAAATCTTGACGCGGCTATTTCCGCAAGACAAACACAAAAACGCCGACGGCCACCGCCGCCAAAAGGAAACCATAGGCGACCATCCCGATCCAACATCGCCGCCGCCGCGGTCAACCGGCATGGCGCCACTGTTGCGCAAATTCATCGCGGATTATGCCGCCACCGGGCTGCCGCCAGCTTATCTGCCAAAGGATGAACTCAAAATACAGGAGTAATCAAACATCATGAGTAAAAAACTACTTGCGCTATACAGCCTGAAGTACAACCCGTTCTGCCAGGAAGTGCCGACCGCCGCACTATTCAGGACGCCGGCCGTCGAACATTTTTGCTGGCGGATTGAAAATCAGGTCGGCGAAGGCGGCTTCGCGTTGGTTACCGGCTCGCCCGGATCCGGCAAAAGCGTGGCGCTGCGTATTCTGGCCGACCGGCTGCGCGGCATCCCGGATATCACCGTCGGCATCATCACCCGACCACAAGCATCCGTGGCCGACTTCTACCGCGAAATGGGCGATCTGTTCGCAACTACGCTGACGCCAAGCAACCGTTGGGGCGGCGCCAAGGCGTTGCGTCAAAAATGGCTGACCCATATTGACGCCTCGCTCTACCGCCCCGTCCTCCTCATCGATGAAGCCCAACTCATGACGCCGGGAACACTGGGTGAACTGCGCATGCTGGCAAGCGCCGAACTCGACTCGCGTAGCATCCTCACCGTGGTGCTCGCCGGGGATGAAAGACTGGTTAACAAACTGCGCAGCGACGACCTGTTGCCAATGGCCAGCCGTATCCGCTGCCGGCTGCCCTGTGACCCCGCCACCCCTCAACAACTACGCGAATGCCTCAACCATCAGCTAAAACAGGCCGGCAACACCAGATTGCTTTCAGACCCCGTAATCGCCGCGCTTTGCGAACATGCCGCCGGAAATTACCGGTCTTTAATGAACATGGCCAACGACCTCTTGGCCGCCGCATTACAACGTGAACTCGACCAAATTGATGAAAAACTCTTCTTCGATGTGTTCAATATCCGTGCCATATCAACGCAAAAATCCCAATAAAGCAACAACACTTAAACACGACAAGTAAAGACGGGGCGCCTACACGTCACGCCCAATTAAAAAGCGAATAGGCTCTCATTAAACAAGCCAGGCCAAACACATATCCATCAATTATCACGACAAATCATCCATCATTTTTTGTGATCGCTCTCAGACATGAGGGGCGTGTGCATCAAAGCGCCGGCCCAAGGCACATGGAACGGACAAGTTCGTATCTCTGCCTCGTTTATGGCAATGATAGCAAAGATGCCCTTCCCGGCTGGGCCCATAATCTTTCGCATTCAAGACAACCGCTTATGTGTAAATGTTTTCTCATGCCCATGCGTATGGCAATCCTCGGATCAATCAGTCATTAGGTTGCCAATTAATGCCGATACTGCGCTGTTCCTTGCACTAAAACTCCGCTATTCAATGGACCGAATTCGTGCATCCGGTTTACTGGAAGCGGTGAACGCCGCAGAAGCACAATGTAAACGAGATGTATATTCTGCCACCCTGGCGTTGTCAAAGTATGGGGTGCGTTCAGAGGATTTACGCGTCCTTATTGATCAGGCATTGATTGAGAATGGTTTGACCGGAAAAGCATAAAGACGACCATCACAGTAGCTGTCCATAATCACCGCTCAAAAGCCATTCTGTCGGAAGGGTTTCATGAATTTTCAACGCTACAAATGCCTAAAATGCGGACAGATGGCCGGCGTGCGAATAATTTATGGTTATCCCGGCCCGGAATTGTGTCAAGCAGAACAACGTGGCGAAATTAAACTTGGGGGCTGTTGTGTGACCAGTGGTCAACCATATTTCCATTGTAATTCCTGTGGATATGAGTGGAATTTCAAGCAATCACGCTGAGCCGATCAAACCACGCAATACAATTTAAACCAAGATTCAAAGCGCTACGACAAGATATTGTGTTTTCTATATTTATTATTGTGAGAATAACATATGGGCAAGAAGCCGACATCATTACGCGATAATACAGACACAATATCTCCACGTCCTAAAGTGCCGTCATTTTCTTTTGCCACCCATGCTGATTTATGGCAAAGCTGGACAAAGTTTAAAATATCGTTGCAGGGAATGGTTCAATCAGGGAAGAATAACAACGAGCTAACAAGTTCACTGCTTATGCTGGCGGATGAAGTCGTCTGGGAATTAGATCAACTTCGCCAAAATATGCCAAACGCCCTACTCCCTTACACAGGCGACCGGAATTCTTGGCCGATGAATATCCCCGTGAACAAAGTCCAACGAGCAATTGATATTAATAGCGTTTTTAAATCACTACCGATCGGCATTTATTTCAACGGCCCTCAGAGAGAACACCGCACAAACAATCCGTTAGGCATAAAAAATAAATTTGTTTATGATTTAGTTGCTTTGGGGTTTATTAAGACCGGTAATATCACTAAAATAGCACCATGGTCGCCATTTAATTATAATCTCACAACAAACAAACAGCATAAAGCCCCGTTTGCAGCACAGTTTGATTTACCTCTTTCATCTGATACGCTGCCGAATTTCCTCAAAGCAGCTATGCAATTTCTTCGTTATGATATTTGCAAGAACAATATTCAGTTAGCAGAGAAATTGCCTATTTTCTCAGGATTGGCAAAACAACGTGACCGACATCTATCTGAGAAGGACAAGGACGGCAAACACATATTTAATGTTGTAGTGTCTGATGATCCAAAGCGCTACTGGTCCCATGCAAGTAACGTACTTGCTCGCGTAATAAAACGTCATTCTGGCATATTTCGGTAAGAGTCCACCCGAACACCTATATGCAGTCCGGTCCAGCACCTTCTACACAAATGGTCCGGCCATGTTATACTGCTTCGGCAATAATTATGCCGCTTGATTTTGAGCGGCTTTTCTGGCGGCCTGCCAGCGGGCGGGCGTCAGTTCCGCCACCTCGGTGATTTGCATAGCCGGCAGGCGCGTAAGTACGTCCAGACAGTATTCGCGTTGGTTGATCCCGCGGCGACGGCAGCTTTCCAGCGGTGTGCATATGATCGCGCTGCGTTGCCCCGCCTCCCGGGAACCAAAGGATAACCAGTTGTTTTTGCCCAGCGCCGTTGGCCGGATGGCGTTTTCCACCAGGTTGTTGTCTATTTCTGTCGCAGTCGCAGAGAAAAGTCTTTCCCCCGCCAGTTGTTATCCTGCGGGCCGCCATCTGGAACTCCTTGAATTTAATACCAGGTTTGGTCGGCCCGCCGCCGGATGCCTTTGGCGCCGCGCGGAACCCCGTGCTGAATGTGGTGGGGTGTATGCCGCGGCGAGCGAAATGCTGCATATGGGTAACTCCCGACGCCCGCCATCCTGAACCAGTTCCTGCCGTTGCGCCGATGTCCGCAGCAGCCGGCCCTGCCTGCCTGCTCGTTGTTTGCTTTCATACCGCCTGTCTAACACATCCCGGCGGCCGTGCATAGGTGGTGCTTGGTTGGCCGCTTATTTTCCAACTATCACCAAAATATTATAGTCCGGGGACAAATTCTCGCTAATTCGCCCCCCCGACTGGGTATTGTCAATTGATTGCGTTGATTTATGTTTCCTCACCAGAATTTGTGGGTGATTACCGGTTCGGGCAATTGCCCAAGGGTATGATATAGCGCCATTTCCGCGCCATGAAAAGTTCTGAAGCCATAAGATCGTTTGGTAACCACTCGAGCTTTATTGTTCAAGCCCTCGGTTGCGCCAGTAAAAACCTCGTTTCTGGCTCTGATCCAGTTCAAAAGCAGCTCCTCGTGTTTAGCAATGGTTTTAGCCGCCTTAATGATTGGCGCAATGCGGCTACGACAGGCGCGCTTGACCCATGCCTGGAGATAATTACGCGCCCAGGTTGGGCTGTGATAGCTCCAAAAATGCTGAAAGCTTTCCTTGAACAAATAGGCGCGGCCGGTTTGCAGTCTTGTGCCCAATATCCGATCAAGCATTTCGCGAGCTTTGCCGCGCACGCGGGTTTTGCGGCGCAGCAAGGTCCAGCGCATTTTCTTGAGTTTTTGCTTGGCCGCCGGACGCGCTGTCATCGCCGCCATATCCCGGCGCCGGACCTCGTCCACGGCGGCATTCAAGGTTTGCACGACATGGAAGCGGTCAATCATGTGGCAACCGTGGCTGAGGCTCGCAGCAATGACTTTCAGATAAGGTCGCCACATATCGCTACATATATGTCGAATGCCGGCCAGCACGGGTTTTCCCAAAGATTGCAACCCTTTACGCAGCGCGGCCGCCCGGCGGGTTTGGCCGACCCAGAGCAATCGGCGGCATTGCGCATCAATCTGATAGATCAAGGTCAGATAGTTCTTGCTCTTTTTACCGTTGCCTACGTGGAGTTCATCAACACCAATCGCCGTTATATTGGCCAATTCCCGGTGCGCCAAGCCCCATTCCACCATCCACTCGACCGACCGATAAACCGCCTGCCAACTGACTTTGAAAATCAGCGCCGTCTCTTTCCAGGACAACCTCCGCGCCCAGTTCCCCAAAAAAAGCATCAGCGCCTTGCTGTAGGGTCGTTTGCCATCGCTCCAAGGCAGCGCTTCCACCACCACGCCATGTTCGGGGCAATTTACCCGGCGCGGACTATAATGCAAAAAAGCCGGCACATTCAAAATGGGCACAAACGCCCATATCCGTTCAGGCAGAGTGTCGTATGTCGCCAGCGGTCGCCCGCAACGCGAGCAGCATGCCGCGCGTTGGCGATGCGGACGAATGCTTATATCCACTTTCCATTGGCCGCGACGATCCAAAACCATACAAGTTTCCTGATAAATAAAACGTTTCAAAGGTTGCAAACGATTCAAAATTGTTTTAAGTTTCACCTTGGGCTGGTCCTCCTTTTTTTGTGTTCACCCATTGCATACGCAATGGATTACGGAAAGGCCAGCCTATTTTTTTGCCGCCGCTTTATCTCCGTTCCGCCATCGCGCCAATCAGGAGTTATTAATCAGGCTGCTGCGGGGCCGCCAAACGCCCAAAGCGGCAGGCTGTTAATAACTCCACCATCTTTTGGCGCCATTGCTTGGAGAACTTCTTAAACTTTAAAACCTGTTTTTTACCCACAAATTCTGGTTAGGAGCCTGATTTATTATACCCCCGGCTTTTGATAATACTGTGTAATAAATTGAAAGGAGTGTGTCATGATTAAATCTGAGTTAATTACATGGATTGCTGGACTCACAGATGATGCGCCCGATCTACTGAACATCGATGCAATTCGTCGCGGCATAGATCACCAGCATGCCGATGATGGCCGTGCGATGACAATCACAGATGTTGCCATGCGTTCTGGTTACGCTCGCCCCTCGATCTATCGTGCCATTAAGGCCGGCACGCTCAAGGCATTCCGCCCATATCCTGGCGGTAGGCTAAGAATTACACAAGGGGCATTCTCACGCTGGATGACTGACCGACAAGGAGATGATGTGGTCCATGAAAACAATTAACAAACGAATTGCAAGCAATTCCTTAAATAAGAGATGGTTATGAACAAATCAAACACTAATTTAGTAAAGCTTTCGAATGATGGTCAGGCGATTGTAATTTGTTTTGGAAATCAATATTTTTGCGATATCGATCTTTCAAAAATCACAAGTGCACACGATATTATCGATTGGTATTTTCATTTGTCAGAAAAAATAGATGTAACCCCGGAGATCCTGGCTGAATTTATGTCAGCTATACAAATAGTGTGTTCTCTGTATTTCAATACTGATCCACGGAATTTATTCGTCGGCGGGGATCGGATCGAATGGCCAGGGGAATGAGGCGCGGCGGCGTTTTTTTGCGCCGAATTAGGCTACCATTAAAAATATGTTTCCTCACCAGAATTTGTGGGTGATTACCGGTTCGGGCAATTGCCCAAGGGTATGATATAGCGCCATTTCCGCGCCATGAAAAGTTCTGAAGCCATAAGATCGTTTGGTAACCACTCGAGCTTTATTGTTCAAGCCCTCGGTTGCGCCAGTAAAAACCTCGTTTCTGGCTCTGATCCAGTTCAAAAGCAGCTCCTCGTGTTTAGCAATGGTTTTAGCCGCCTTAATGATTGGCGCAATGCGGCTACGACAGGCGCGCTTGACCCATGCCTGGAGATAATTACGCGCCCAGGTTGGGCTGTGATAGCTCCAAAAATGCTGAAAGCTTTCCTTGAACAAATAGGCGCGGCCGGTTTGCAGTCTTGTGCCCAATATCCGATCAAGCATTTCGCGAGCTTTGCCGCGCACGCGGGTTTTGCGGCGCAGCAAGGTCCAGCGCATTTTCTTGAGTTTTTGCTTGGCCGCCGGACGCGCTGTCATCGCCGCCATATCCCGGCGCCGGACCTCGTCCACGGCGGCATTCAAGGTTTGCACGACATGGAAGCGGTCAATCATGTGGCAACCGTGGCTGAGGCTCGCAGCAATGACTTTCAGATAAGGTCGCCACATATCGCTACATATATGTCGAATGCCGGCCAGCACGGGTTTTCCCAAAGATTGCAACCCTTTACGCAGCGCGGCCGCCCGGCGGGTTTGGCCGACCCAGAGCAATCGGCGGCATTGCGCATCAATCTGATAGATCAAGGTCAGATAGTTCTTGCTCTTTTTACCGTTGCCTACGTGGAGTTCATCAACACCAATCGCCGTTATATTGGCCAATTCCCGGTGCGCCAAGCCCCATTCCACCATCCACTCGACCGACCGATAAACCGCCTGCCAACTGACTTTGAAAATCAGCGCCGTCTCTTTCCAGGACAACCTCCGCGCCCAGTTCCCCAAAAAAAGCATCAGCGCCTTGCTGTAGGGTCGTTTGCCATCGCTCCAAGGCAGCGCTTCCACCACCACGCCATGTTCGGGGCAATTTACCCGGCGCGGACTATAATGCAAAAAAGCCGGCACATTCAAAATGGGCACAAACGCCCATATCCGTTCAGGCAGAGTGTCGTATGTCGCCAGCGGTCGCCCGCAACGCGAGCAGCATGCCGCGCGTTGGCGATGCGGACGAATGCTTATATCCACTTTCCATTGGCCGCGACGATCCAAAACCATACAAGTTTCCTGATAAATAAAACGTTTCAAAGGTTGCAAACGATTCAAAATTGTTTTAAGTTTCACCTTGGGCTGGTCCTCCTTTTTTTGTGTTCACCCATTGCATACGCAATGGATTACGGAAAGGCCAGCCTATTTTTTTGCCGCCGCTTTATCTCCGTTCCGCCATCGCGCCAATCAGGAGTTATTAATCAGGCTGCTGCGGGGCCGCCAAACGCCCAAAGCGGCAGGCTGTTAATAACTCCACCATCTTTTGGCGCCATTGCTTGGAGAACTTCTTAAACTTTAAAACCTGTTTTTTACCCACAAATTCTGGTTAGGAGCCAAAAATATCATGGCTCACCAGTGCATGTAAATACAATCTGTTACCTGATTACGGCGTCCGGATGAACCTCGAAACGTGCCGGAAGTAGATATACATAAAAAGGATCACACACAACGACTTACGTAGTTTGTAACCATTGGCTGACCAATGGGTTTGGATCCAGGGAAATTCAGGCAAAAAGGCGGGCGGATTGGTGTTGATATGGGATCAACCACAACAAAATTTATTCCCGGCGGCTACTACATCAAGGCGCGGTGTAGTGCCGACAGCGCGGTGGCGCATGCCCCACCCCATGTACGTGAAATTTGGGATTACCTGCTGAGCCGGGCGCTCTTTAAGGACGGGAAGTGGCTTAAACGCGGAGAAGTCAGCACAAGTTACACAGAAATCAGGAGCGCCCTTTCGTGGTTTGTTGGGTGGCGCAAAATGCAGTATTCGAAATCGCAATGCGAAACTGCCATGAAATGGTTAAAGGCTGCCTCCATGATAACTACGCGTAGAACCACACGGGGTTTTATCATAACCATTTGTAATTACGGGAAATATCAAGACCCGAAGAATTATGAAAGCCACAGCGAAATCACGGTGAATGCCACAGGAACGCCACAAACCTCCGATACCACAGAGAAGAATGATGATAAACGGGATAAAGATAAAACCCTCTCGGGGGATGGGGGTGATCCAGTTTATCAAATACTTCATGTTTGTGCAAAGCTACGTGCTATGACCTACGATCAATATTGGAATGTACGCAAGGGGTTTTCGCCGCCGCCCACATTAGACTGGCTAGCTTTGTCACAACGCACAGTTGCGGAGGCAATATTAATGTCCGATCCGATCCGGAACCCAGCATTGTTTTGGCGGAGGCAGATCCAAAAAGCCCTAGGTGTGCAGCGTTCCTCCCAAATACAGACATCGGCGCTGGATCATGCTGATGGCCAAGCGAGCATACGGGCAGCATTTAAGATTTGAAAGGCGTGCAATTTTATGGATGGACGATGCGTAAAAAATATGCTCAACCAGCGCGCACAAAACGTGTGCGAGTTCCTGCTGCCTGGCGGCAAGGTTGAAGGCCACAATTATGTTTCCTCACCAGAATTTGTGGGTGATTACCGGTTCGGGCAATTGCCCAAGGGTATGATATAGCGCCATTTCCGCGCCATGAAAAGTTCTGAAGCCATAAGATCGTTTGGTAACCACTCGAGCTTTATTGTTCAAGCCCTCGGTTGCGCCAGTAAAAACCTCGTTTCTGGCTCTGATCCAGTTCAAAAGCAGCTCCTCGTGTTTAGCAATGGTTTTAGCCGCCTTAATGATTGGCGCAATGCGGCTACGACAGGCGCGCTTGACCCATGCCTGGAGATAATTACGCGCCCAGGTTGGGCTGTGATAGCTCCAAAAATGCTGAAAGCTTTCCTTGAACAAATAGGCGCGGCCGGTTTGCAGTCTTGTGCCCAATATCCGATCAAGCATTTCGCGAGCTTTGCCGCGCACGCGGGTTTTGCGGCGCAGCAAGGTCCAGCGCATTTTCTTGAGTTTTTGCTTGGCCGCCGGACGCGCTGTCATCGCCGCCATATCCCGGCGCCGGACCTCGTCCACGGCGGCATTCAAGGTTTGCACGACATGGAAGCGGTCAATCATGTGGCAACCGTGGCTGAGGCTCGCAGCAATGACTTTCAGATAAGGTCGCCACATATCGCTACATATATGTCGAATGCCGGCCAGCACGGGTTTTCCCAAAGATTGCAACCCTTTACGCAGCGCGGCCGCCCGGCGGGTTTGGCCGACCCAGAGCAATCGGCGGCATTGCGCATCAATCTGATAGATCAAGGTCAGATAGTTCTTGCTCTTTTTACCGTTGCCTACGTGGAGTTCATCAACACCAATCGCCGTTATATTGGCCAATTCCCGGTGCGCCAAGCCCCATTCCACCATCCACTCGACCGACCGATAAACCGCCTGCCAACTGACTTTGAAAATCAGCGCCGTCTCTTTCCAGGACAACCTCCGCGCCCAGTTCCCCAAAAAAAGCATCAGCGCCTTGCTGTAGGGTCGTTTGCCATCGCTCCAAGGCAGCGCTTCCACCACCACGCCATGTTCGGGGCAATTTACCCGGCGCGGACTATAATGCAAAAAAGCCGGCACATTCAAAATGGGCACAAACGCCCATATCCGTTCAGGCAGAGTGTCGTATGTCGCCAGCGGTCGCCCGCAACGCGAGCAGCATGCCGCGCGTTGGCGATGCGGACGAATGCTTATATCCACTTTCCATTGGCCGCGACGATCCAAAACCATACAAGTTTCCTGATAAATAAAACGTTTCAAAGGTTGCAAACGATTCAAAATTGTTTTAAGTTTCACCTTGGGCTGGTCCTCCTTTTTTTGTGTTCACCCATTGCATACGCAATGGATTACGGAAAGGCCAGCCTATTTTTTTGCCGCCGCTTTATCTCCGTTCCGCCATCGCGCCAATCAGGAGTTATTAATCAGGCTGCTGCGGGGCCGCCAAACGCCCAAAGCGGCAGGCTGTTAATAACTCCACCATCTTTTGGCGCCATTGCTTGGAGAACTTCTTAAACTTTAAAACCTGTTTTTTACCCACAAATTCTGGTTAGGAGCCACAATTATGTCATTGGGAACATCCGCGGTGATTCCGGACAAAGCCTTAAAATCGGTATCGTTGGTAATCAATGCGGCATTTTCCATGACTTTGCCGATCCGGCAGTCAAGGGCAACAACTTGCTTGAATTGTGGCGCCAGGTGAAAGGCATTTCATTCAGGGATGCCCTGGCGCAGGCCAAGGAGTATCTTGGCGTGCGCGAAGATGCCTGGAAACGAGTTGGGCCCCCACCAGCCTCCAGGGAGCCGCAAGGTGGCACCAAGCGACTGGAAGACGAATTCAAAATTGTGACCGAGGGATCTCCGGTTTGGAAATGGCTCACCGAAAAACGCAATATCTCTCCCATGACGATTCTTAAATATCGGATTGGCGAAGCATTTATTCAAAAAGGTGGCCGTAATTGTATTGTTTTCCCCTCTTTTGACCTGGCCGGCAATTTGGTGCGTATGAAATTCCGCGATATTGCCGATAAAAAATATATGTTTTTGCATCCTAACTCAACAAATGCGTCCTTATACCGGCACGGTGCACCCTTACACCTATTCGGTCTACAGGGGGTTGACGCGCAAACAGATATTCTCGTGATTACGGAGGGCGAGATCGATGCATTGTCGTTTGCCGAATGGGGATATCCTGCGGTTTCACTGCCAATTGGAGCCCAGCCACACGATACCTCTGAAAAATGTTCACATGACACCTGGATTGAAGCCGATTATGACTGGCTGGAGGCGTTTGTTACGATATACCTCGCAATGGATGGAGATGATGCCGGCCAGCAAGCCGCAAAGCTTTTGATTCCACGGCTGGGGCGTGAGCGGGTTATGGTGGTTGATTATCCGGCCGGCTGCAAAGATGGCAATGATTGTGTGATAAAGGGGGTTGGCATTGACGGCATAATTGAGCATGCCCGTAATTTGGATCCCGATGAGCTGAAAAAACCCAGCCACTTCCGGGAAGAAGTCTGGGAGCGCTTCTATCCGGTGGGAGGAGTTGAACCAGGTGATGATCTGCCGTGGTCCACGACGTCCGATCCGGATTCCACGCCATTCGCGTTTAGGTTCCGCGAATCTGAAGTAACAGTTTGGCAGGGCTTTAACGGGCACGGAAAGACAATTGCCTTGAGCCACTGCCTAATTAATTTCGCAGCCTGTGGACGGCGCTCATGTGTGGCCAGCCTTGAAATGCCGGCCAGTTTGACTTTGCAGAATATGGTGCGTCAGGCTATCGGGCACGGTAAGCCGGCTAACCGATCGGAATTTGATCAAGCCATGGACTGGTTGGATCGGAATTTATGGGTGTATGATTTTACAGGTTCGGCGGATTCGCGCCATATTTTAGAATGCTGGGAATACGCCGCGAAAAAATACGGCATACATCATTTTGTTCTGGATTCTCTTATGAGATTAAAGGATGTCTCCAGCGTAGATTTTGATGCGCAGAAAGATCTGATGAATCGGCTGAATGACTTTGCCAAGAAATTCAAAGCGCATGTCCATTTGGTGGCACATAGCAAAAAGCCTGACATAAAACATCCGAAGGAGAAAAACTGGCCGGGAGAACTGGATATTTCCGGATCAAGCGATATCCCCAATGGTGCGTGGAATGTTTTATGCATGTGGCGCAACGAAGCCAAGCAAATTGAGTTAGAGGCCATATATCAAAAATTAAAGGTTCCGCGGCTTAATGCTGATGAGCGTTGCGAGCTTGAAATGGAGCTTAACGATGTTAATAAGAGGTATGATGCAATGCTTATTGTTCAAAAGCAGCGCACTACTGGCGCATTCCCATTATATCGTCAATTGTGGTTTGACGGCGGTCGGGATGGAAGCTGGCAATTTGGCCCAGAACGCGATTTCCGGGTGGTTTCATCTGTTGGACACGATGTTTTGAAATAATTCTATTGATTTTTCATGTCGTTTGTCATATATATACCTTCGTCTATATATGACAGAAATGACGGGCGACATGAATACAACCGCAGAGAACAAGGGAAAATTCGTAGCCTACTACCGTGTTTCAACCGAGCAGCAAGGCCGATCCGGGCTGGGCTTGGAAGCGCAGAAGAAAGCCGTCCTGGACTATTTGAGCGGCGGCCAGTGGGAGCTTATCGCGGAGTTCACCGAGATCGAGAGCGGAAAAAAGGCGGACCGGCCGGAGCTTGAGAAGGCGCTGAAACTGTGCAAGAAGATGCGGGCATTGCTGGTTATCGCCAAGTTGGACCGCCTCGCACGCAATGTTCATTTTATTTCAGGCCTGATGGAGCGTGGCATAAAGTTCTGCGCCGTAGAATTCCCCAATGCCGACCCGTTTATGCTCCACGTTCATGCCGCCATGAGCGAACACGAGCGCCGGCTGATTAGCGCCCGCACGAAGGCGGGGCTTGCCATTGCCAAGGCACGTGGAGTCATACTGGGCCGGCACGGGGCCGTCCTGGCCCGCCAGAATGCGGCCAAGGCCAAGGCACAAGCACGGGAATTGAAGCCGGTTATCAAGCAGATTCGCAATGCGGGCAAGCTCAGTGTCCGGGAAATAATGGAGGAACTCAACCGGCGCGATATCAAGACGCAACGCGGCGGCGCCTGGCACCCACACACCGTAAACGTCCTCCTCCATCGGATTGATGGCACAGGCAAGCCCAGCTAGACGAGTAATCACTGCCACCCCTGCCCCAACGCCAGGCAAGCCGGCCCCCACCCACCAAACTGACACGCCCACTACGATTTCACTCGCCCTGGGGCATCCTGGGACATCTAAAAAACACCAGCGCCAGCTACCAGATTCCGACACACCCAGTCCGGACACCCACAGCCTCCTTCCCATACTCAATCGGCACCACCTACCGGCAAACGCCCCCAGACAGGGGGCGGGGGGGGGTGCGCCCGCGCATGAGCCTGCTTGAATGAATAATGGGTTTACGCAGCACAAAATTTCTGGCAAAGGGCGCCGGCTCAGGCCGCACGTAATATCGAGATAAATTTTACACTGCGAAATATTCAAACATTGACATCCTAATATTTTTAACGACAATCCGGCTATTGACAATGCCGACATACGGGGTTGGCTTTATGCGGTGGAAATTGCCTAGCGTCGAATGCGCCCGCATAAAACCTGCTTCAATTACGTATAAAGTCTTCCTGGCCGGAATATTTTCAACCGCCAGATTGCGTAATGTTTTGTAATCAATAAGTTGCGAGATCAATTAAGTTACACTTTTTAGTGTGTTTGGCGACGTCGCAAATCTGAAGTACGTATAATAACACTGTTCGGGCGAGGACAAGATGAACGAGAGAGAGATGCGGCAAGTTCTTGAGCTGGGCGACAAGCGCAACGATCTACTGTATCCCTGGTTGCGCTGGCTCATCGTCTTCGCTGCCGGCAGTCTCGCCGTTCTTGTCTCCCTCCATGGTGACAAGCCTTTCCATGGCATCCCAGGCATCATGATGAAGGCTTCATGGTTGCTTCTCGGAGCGGGCGTAGTCTTCGGGACGTTCGCCCTGTACATCGAAGTCTGGACTGCACGACGAATCCTGAAGGAATTCGTCCGGCGTAAGCGCGAGCGGGACTTGAACGGAGTTGAGACTGCCCCACGGTCCCCAATCGTCGTGACAGCACCACGCGTACTCCGCCTCTGTGAACCGGCATGTTATGTAAGTCTTCTCGGAGCGGTCGTGGCACTCATGGCCTACATCGTGTTCAAATGACAACCGGAGCCCGAACATGACGCCGGAGCATATTTCCAAAGGCCGCGGATGGCCTTCGGAAAATGCTCAGCGTCGGCGTACATGACAAATGAAAGCTCCAAGGAAACACCTTTACCGCTATTATTCAAATGCGGACTTCATCTTGGACGTTCTGCGGTATAGACGGCTTTACCACTGCCTCCCCATGGAATTCAATGACCCGTTCGACTGTAGACCGTTATTGACGATTCGGCATAGCAAGTGCAACAACGGCACATGGCATAAATTGTTTTTCCATTTAGCGAAATTCCAATACCCAGAAGAGACCACTGAAGAACTCACAAAACACGCAGACGCTGCCATGGCAAAAGGACTCCATAAAGATACCGCATGGCTTAGCGAAGTTGACGAAACGTTCAAAACCATTGGTTCTTTAGTGCGGGTATGTTGTTTCGCTACAGATGCTCGCAACATGATGATGTGGACACACTATGCCGCCAACCATCAGGGACTGGCCCTCGTGTTTCGCACCGCCTTCCTGCTCGATGATCAATCGAAAGAATTTCGAGGACAGGCGGTGACCTATGTGCCTTCCGCACTTGGAGTTCACGAATACGTGGATGCAATTGAAAAAGATTCGACCAATGAAGATTCTGCTGCAATGGCCCGCATAATCTACTCAACAAAGACTAAGCACTGGCGAGGCGAAGAAGAGATCCGGTTCTTCACATCAAAAGAACGCACCCATCTTTCCTTTCCGGAATCAGCTCTCTGCGCTATCGTATTTGGAGATCGATGCTGGGAACACTTAATTGGACATGTGATTGAAGCCCTTAAAGACTGGGATCATAAACCACGGCTATTTAAGGCATCCATAACAAAGGCAACACACAAACTCTGGATAGGAAGACACCAATTGTCACCTCATCCTGTGGCAAATCAAGCCCACGATGATTCACGCCTTCCGCTAATAAATGACAAACAAAACATGAAACAGGAATAATAGAATGATTTGGCTCTTGGCAACTTTAGCAATCCTTGTGTTTTTGGCGCTTATTCTGACCAAATTAACCCAATCGGGCAGAGTCAAGCAGTCCGAATATCCTTACCATAAAACCGACACATTATTTTCGCCAGCCGAGCGCTCTTTCTACGGAGTCCTTGTCCAAACCGTGGGTGCAAATATAAAAATATTTGGGAAAGTTAGGGTTGCGGATCTGGTTATCCCGCAAAAAGGCCTTTCGCGAAGCGATTGGCAAAAAGCCTTTAACAAGATTGCGGGAAAACATATTGATTTTATTCTATGCAACAGCGACAACCTGTCTGTTATTTGCGCCATTGAGCTTGATGACAGATCCCATCAAGCTGCGGAAAGGCAGCGAAGGGATGAATTTATACGTGGCGTATGTGACAAGGCAAAGATCCCATTGATTCACATCACCGCGAAAGCGAGTTATGCCGTCAACGATATACGTCAACAGTTGTCGCCATATTTATCTGGTCAAAACCAACAATAACGCACCACAATACACAGGAGGACATGTTGATATGAACCATTTAATTTCACTGGTCTTATTGGCGCTCATCGGTTTCGGCATATACTGGGTATTAGTCTTAAGAGCTCATGGAAAAACATGGAAGGCATTACCACAAGGAGATGACGCATTAATTGGCAAACACGGCATAGCACGATCTGCTTTAACGCCTTCCGGGATAGTGATCATTGACGGAAAACGTATAGATGCTTTTGCAGAAGGTGACATGATAGAATCGGGCAGAAAAATAATTGTAACCAGCGTGCGCCCTGGTCGTGTTGTTGTGGCGGCGGCCGATGAAATACCTGATCAGCCTTTAACATCAGAGCAAAAATGACATATCGCGATAAAGAAAAGAAACGGTACATCAGCATAAAATCAGAATTGTTTTCCCTGGAAGCATGTATTCATGGAACATATAACGGGGAAAAATATGGTTTTTGCCTGGCCGATAATCTGTCGGCAGAAAATTTGTTTGTTGGAATTCGAGATAAAGCGATTGAGTATTTCAGGAAAAGAAATATCCCCTGGCATGATGGGAAAAACCAACGATCGCTGCCAAGCAACCATTTGTGTTGATCTCAGTCCGCCTGCGTGAATATTTTGTTTCCATACATGGATCAGCCCGCGGCATTCTTACAACTACTCAATGCTCTCGGATACGACGCCAAAGAAACGCTCCCCCTTCTTGGTGACTTGGAGTCATCGAGCGGCTTCACTGGTTTTGAATGGATTGGCCAAAGGAATTACCTACAAGAATTATCCCGCGGGAAAATGGCTAATGACAACCAAAGGAGCCGGGGACAAAATTTCACCAGCGCCGACTTTGTAATTCGGTTTCGCCAAAACAATGAAAAAGTCCATTTGATATTCGGCGAATGGAAACACACTGAATATTACGCGGCCAATCAATCCATTCAACATTCAAAAGCAGGGCGAGACAGAGCCACGATCTATGGATCGTATATTGAAAAACACCTGCCCATGGTAAAAAAAACTATATAATCCCGGCAGCTTCACTGTTCTTCGATCCGTTTGATCAGTTGATGAGACTACAATTACTGGCAGCGGAAGCTGAGACCGCCAAAGAAATGGATGCCGACATTGTGTCGGTCATGCATGTGGCACCCAGGATGAATAAAGATCTCATGACGAGAATCACCTCTCCGGGGTTGAAATCGCTGGGCAACAACATTCATGAAATTTGGAAAATATTAACGATGCCAGGTAAGTTCAACGGCGTTTACCTTGAGGATCTGATCCCGAGAATCAAACATTCAACACGGAACCAGGAGTGGGCCAAATATCTCAGCGTCCGTTATGGCGGAAGCTGAGTTCCCCTACTCCGTGCTAAAAGTGTGTTGGTGGTTGTGTTGGATTTAGAACGTTCTGTAAAGCCATGTCAATCAGTGAGAAGTCGCCAACTAAATCTTTTGTAATTATCTTTCTTTTATGGAGTTACACACCCGCCAAACGGCGTTTTTCAAACATGCGAAAACAGCAAACTACCCCATTTTTACGTTTCGGGTCCAAAAGGTCGTGGGTTCAAATCCCACCGCCCCGACCATACTTCGCTCGGAGCGGAGCGATGAGCGAAGTATGCCCTACGTAGCACGGCGCCGCGCCGGGCGAAGTAGGGCCGGCTTGATGAACCCCGCTCCGAGCTACGTATGGCAAGCCAGCCTTCGAGAACCATGCACCATGTTTACCTGCTCAGGAGTCTGACCGAGCCCAAACAGACTTACATCGGCCTGACGGACGACATGCGGGCACGGCTGAAGAGCCACAACGAGGGCGCCAACTTCCACTCCGCCAAGTATCGTCCCTGGGAACTGGTCTGCTGCATTTCCTTCCAGTCGAGGGAACGATCCGCGGAGTTCGAGAAATACCTGAAGGTGGGCTCAGGCCATGCATTCGCCCACCGGCATCTCTGGTGAGCCTGGCCGCCCGATCGGTTCAATGCCACCCTTCGTTTCCTGCGCGACCTTTTGTTTAATCCGGATTTTCCGCTTTCGAGATCTTTGCGATCTCTTGCGGTTAATTTATCCGTGCGGATTGCCGGCCGGCGCTAACCGGCAGCAAGACGCCGTCACGCAACTGCGGCAATGCGGAATCCGCCTGGATGCGCTTGCCCGAACTCCGATCGTACAGGCCGAAATACAGCCGTATTTTCCCGTCCGGCACATCAGGCGGCACAGCCATTTCGCGCTTATACATGAATACCGCCTTGTCGCTTTGGTTCCGCACAACCCAGCCGGGACAATGTTCCAGCAAAACGTGGTCATCCTGCAACAGGATCTGATCCTGCTCATCCAAAAAATGCACAAAAACCATGCACCTGTTTTTGTCGATATCCGGGGGACACGTCCAGTAATACGCCAGTGCGGCCCGTCCGCCGGGGCGTAGTTCAATCTCGCCTCCGCCCAACCCCAGGAATTCGACGCCATTGCCGAATCGCACCGCGGCGGGCAGGCCCGGTTCGGTCATGGCGCGGATTTCAGCCCTCAAGTCCTGCGCCGCCTGCGTTTCCCCGCATTGCGCGAACAAATCCGCCAGGAGCCGCTGGGCCGGGTGGTTATAGTTGCCGGGATATTCGTTGATCGCCGTTTTCAGCATGGCTTCCGTAAGGGCATCCGCGCGCCCGGCTTGCAACCGGCGTTCCGCCCGGCGCAGGAGGTTATTCCAATACTCGATGTTTTCATCATCGCGCAAGACCAGGCTGAAGCCGGTCCAAAACAATCCGGCCGCTTCCGGATGGTCCCCTATCCCTTCATTTTCCGCGACCTGGAAAATCACCCATGGCGGGACTGCATGTTCGACGCAGGGGACATATCGGCTGCGCAAGGCATGGCGGGACAAAGCCGCGTCTTCCTGGCGCACGGCAAAGGCCGTCCGGCAATCAACGCGCACGCGCCCGATCTCATCCCGCGGCTGGGGCTGGACATAAGAATCGCGCGGCGTCCGGATGGCGCCGGACGACAACACCGCGAGCTTGTTGGCGGCATACCGGTCGCAGTAAAGGGTTTTGACGCCGAGCGCGGTTAATTTTCCGCAAAGCGCCGGCGCCGCTTCCCGCTCATCCGGCCGCGGCGTGCCGGGCGCAAACAATTGTAAAAGCCGCGCCGACCACCACCAATCCGGGCGTTCGGGATAATTGCTGATGCGGATTTTTTTCAGATTGACCGCCGGCAGGAAAACCTCGAACCGGTAATGATCACCGCCGTAAAACAACCGGTTGCCCGACCAATAATAATGTTTAAAGCCTGTCAGCGGGACCAATTCCCGCCATTCACTTTGGCCATCCGCCTGCCCTTCAATCCGCCAGCGGCCCGGGTATTCCTCCCGTTGCAAGGCATACAGCCGCAGCATGGCAACCGGCTGATTCGTTCGAAACGACACTTCCAGCCAATCCGGCGCTTCTTTTTCCCGGGACCGCCAGGAATGGTTGATCCAGGCATTCGTCACCAGGAACCGGACATCCCTGCCATGAGCATCGACAGCGTATTCGATATCGGCCGGGGCGATCGGAGCAAGGTTGCGCGCCGGCGCTTGCAAGTCGTAATGCGCGGGGAAGCCTGAGACTTCCGCGAATCGGCCCTGGCCGCCCCAACGATCGAAAAAGAGGGATGGCTCATCGTAATTGCCCAGGATACAGACATCGTCGGCCGCTTCAATGCGCGCGGCGTAAGGTGGATATCGTTCGCGGTCAATATCCGCCACCAGGATTTTTTCCGCGAGCGCGAAATTCAATCCATGACAGGCGTATTCCGCCAGCAGGTTGGTCCGGCCGGACGGCAATGCCGCATGCAACAACATTTGGCAACGCGACATGTAAGCCGTATCTTTGCGCAGGCCGGCGCGCGCCCAGGCCAGGCTGCCGGATTGCGATGCCGCCAGCAGGATTGTCAGCAAGACGGCGCCGGCCGGGCAACGCCGCGCCAGGCGCGACATGGCCGCGCCGAAAATCACGCCGAACGCGGGCACGAGCGGCAGGAGGTACCGCGAAGCGCCTGAGATCAACGCGAAATGCGATGTGCTGAATAAGACTGCCGAAAAAAGGATAAAAAGGCCGATGGCCAGGTGGTAAACCGCCTGGTCCCGGCCGGCGCGCCGCAGGCGGATTGCGCAACCGGCATAAACCAGCAGGGCCAAGACGAGGCCGCAGAAATATATCTGTAAAATCCAGCCAGGGGCGTTGATATCCAGCAGACTGATCAGCCTTTTGGAAAAAAACAGCCTCAAGCCATGTGTCACCGGCACACTGCCAAACGAACCGGCAAACGAAAAAGTCGGCCAGCCATGGCGCCAGTTATAAATCCAGAAAGGCGCGCTGCCCGCCAGGAAAGCCAGGAAGGCGTAAACGGTCTTCAGGGAGAAAAGCCGGAACCGCAACGTCAACGCCATCAACACCGCCGCGGCCAGCAAGGCCGATAGAATCAACTGATTGGTCCACCACCCCAGCCCGGCAGACAGGCCCAGGACAATGAATTCCGATGTCCGGATAGTTTGCGATTGCCGGAAACGCTGAACCATCCGGGCGCTCAGCCACAGGCATAATGCGCTGAACAGCAAAGTTGCCGCGTAACCGCCCCGGGGCGAGTGATTATAATGGAAAAAACCCTGCGGCCCGATCAGGCAGAACGCCATGGCGAACAAGCCGGCGGTTTTGTCGCAGGCATCGCGCGCCCAGCAATACAGCACCGGCAGCAGCAGGAAGGCAACCAGGGCCGTGCCCAGTGAGACGGCCAATCCGGTAGGGCCAAGCAATAAGCAAAACAACGCGCTGACTGTCGGCTCGAAACTGCCCATGTATGGCTGGCCGTAAAAAAAAACCGGCCACTCGCGTCCTTCGGCAATATGCCTGGCCATCAAGGCCGCGATACCGGCATCCGGGGCGAAATGGTGTTGCATGCACCAGGCGCCGTACAAGCGGAGCACGCCGCCTGTCACCAGCATCAGGAGCAGCCATCCGGAATCAGGCACAAAGCGCTTACACTTTTCCCGGGACATGTTACCTCCCCGCATATGCTGGGGGAGAGATAACTGTTTTACCCGGAAATGTCAACCATGCAACGCGGGGGCCCGCATTCGGATGGCAAATTAATCACCTGCGGGAACCGGACCGGATAAATTAACCAAAGATAACAAAACGGTAGGGCGGCCAGGCCCTGGGCCGCAATACTCTGCCCCTTTGCCCCTCTGCTCCTTTGAGCCTTTATTCCTCTGCCCCTTTGCCCCTCCTCTAAATTCCCCGTTTCACCGGAACGAAAACACCGTCCCGTCGCGCAAGCCTTCAAACGCGCCCATATCCACGATGCGCTGGCGGATGCGCGGGTTGCCGTCCAGGTCCAGTGCGCCGGCCATCCAAAGCTGGTTTAAGCCCGCATTGATGCATGGGGAACGCGATTGCAGCCGGTAATCGCCGGCTTCAAAATCCGCGAAGAGCGGATCATCCTCGATATTGCCCGTGCCGTAGTCGGCCACGGAGGGCGCCGTGCAGGTGTTGGTAAAGAAACCGGCCGTATACGTCCAATTCGAGCCGCTGATGCCGGCGGTGTTCAAATACACGATGGAATTTTCCACCAGCCCTCCGCCCAAGTACACGCCCCCGCCGTTGGTCACCACCGCATTGGAGACGATGGTGGAACTGCGCACCACGGCGGCGGTATTGGTCTGCCAGACGCCTCCGCCCTGGTTACCCGCGTTGTTGCCGGCCAGCAGGCAGCCGATGACGGCGCTATTGTGGTAAATCCCGCCGCCATTGCGCATGGCGTAATTGGCCATCAGCCGGCAATTGACAATCTGGCTGTTGGTCGCGGTATTGTAAATGCCGCCGCCGTCGCCGTTCGAGTGCGTGCGGTTGGAAACGACCGTACAATCCGCAATGACGGCATTGTTTAAATAAATCCCAGCCCCGAGAAAGGCCGCATTGCTGGACACAATGCAATTCGTGACAATCCAATCCGGCGCGGCGCTATCGGCTTTCACCCCGCCGCCGCGGCCAGCCGTGGAATTATTGCTGAACACACATCCGGAAAGAATATTCGAATGGGACGAACTATTGGCCCGAAACCCGCCGCCGCCAAAGGCGGCCGACCCGATGTTCGCGCGATTCCCGATGAAACGGCAATCCACGACCACGGACCCGGGTAAACTCAAATCCAGGCCGCCGCCGCCCCAGCCGGCCACGTTGCCGATGAAGGTGCAATTGGATACAAGCGCCGGAATCTTGCCGGCGCCGCCGGTTTGATCATAATAGGCCAGTCCGCCGCCGCCTTGCGCGCTGACGCAATTGACGAACACGCAATTTTTGACGGCATTGCCCGGTGAATTCGGGTGAATATAACATCCCCCCCCGTAGTTGGCGGAATTGCAGTTGGAAATCGTCAGCCCGTCCAAAACCACGCGGTGCCCGTCGAATCCAGGAAATGTGCCCTGGCCGTCAATGATCGTCTGCTCCGCCCCGCCGGCGCCGACAAATTGCATTAATCCTTTATTGGGAACAACCAGTGTTCCAGTGATCGAGTGCGTGCCATTGGAGATATACACGGTAGAATCGTTGGTAAGGATGGAGACGGCGTAATTGAGCGTCTGCCAGGCGGTGCCCCAAGTGGCGCCGTCAGCCGCGTCGCTGCCGTTAGTGGCCACGTAATAAGTCGCGGCCGATGCCGACTGGCAAAGCATTCCGGCCAACCAGGAGATCAACAAGGCGCCGCGCAAACGCGCCGCCTGCCGCATTATAATTCCGGATTTAATCATGATGCCTGCCCTTTCTGTTAATTACATGTTTCTCTGAGTTAATTAATAATCATACCACATTTTTGTTACACAACAAGGCCTACGGCGCCGTTACACTGCTTTTGCAGCTACTGCCATTCTGCTCTGTAGCGGTCCGGCTTTGCCGGACATCCCGGATTCCGCCATGCACCACATCCCGCTTCGTCAGACTACGCAGGACGCGCAGCAGCGCTTTGGAGTGCGGGGGGGGGGGGGGGGCGGCCCCCCCAGCTTGACAAACCAAAGCGGCGTCAAGCCGCCGCACTCCATAAATCGCTCATATAAATCGCCTGGCCTCGAATTGCAGTTCGCTTTTGAAAATGAACCGGCGGTCCGGCGGTGGCAGCCCGCGGCCGCGTCTGTAGGCACAGCATATCTCATCAAATTTACCGGTCAGCCGCCGCAGATCCTTGTCGTAGGAAGCCAGGCGGTCGAGATGAAACTGTTTCAGCCCGGGCGTGCCCATGCCGGCAGCCCGCCACGCCGCCGCAATGCGCCGGCGCAGCGGCGGCAAGTCGGCGCGCAAGGCGTCAAGATTGCCGCGGATGCGCCCTAAATCGCGCAGGACGCCCGGGAGGTCCGGCGGCCCCATTTTTTCAAACTGCCAGTGATTAAAATGCTGGCGGCGATAGGCCTGGCGGTAAAGCTCGCGGCATTCCTCAATGAGCAAGACCCGCCGGGCAAACGTTTCAAACCGGTCGGCCGCCAGCCGCAGGCATTCTACAAAATGCCGGTTGCGCGCCACGCGCCCTTCCCATTGCGCCAGCACGTCCCGGGCGCGCCGGGTCAGCGGGAGGATGGCGTTAATCCGGGCAAGGACTTCCGCGCGGCTGAGACGGTCCAAGGCCAGGTCTTCGACGTCAAACATCAGGCTGACCGTGTCAAAGCGGTAGGGAAATCCGCCGCCATTGTCGAACACGTTGCACCGGCCCAGGTCCATGGCGGCGCGCGCGATGGCATCCGTGCCGGCGCCCAGGAACACCCGGTCGAATTGCGCCAGGAAAGCGCGGCGGCCAGCGGCGCGGGGGTTCCATGCCAGGCCGGCATGGCGCCAGACTCCCAGCCAGGACTGTGCCGTCCATGAACAATTGAAATTCCAGACGCAGGCGGTATGCGCCACGGTCCGCCGCCCGAGGGCCGGATCGCTATCCAGCAGGCGCGCGAACTCCTCGACATTCGCCAGCCGGTATTCATACGCGGGCAACACGTTTTCCATCGTATGCACCGCCGAATACAGATGCAGCCGGCGGGCCGGCGCCCGGCGCGCGATTTCGCGGAAGCCCGGCGCGCCCATGCCGGGCGCGTAAAACCAGTAGGCCAGCTCGATGTCCGGGTCCAGCAGGTCCAGCGCCTGCCAGCGCGGGGATTGCGCCGGGGCGGCATGGAAGAAATCGGTCCAGACAAACGGCTGTTTGCCGAGTTTTTTCAGGATACGGCAGACCATGTTGACGTGCCTGGCCCAACTCTTTTCCACGCCTAGTTTGCGGCAGGCGGGGCATGCCCCGAGCATTTCCACCTCGTCGCAGCCCGGCGAAAACCGGCGGGCGGGAAAAAGCTCGCACAGTTCCCGCAGGACTTTTTCGAGAAACTGCCCGGCCCGGGGATTGCTGGGGCAAAAGTTCGTGCCTCTGCCGGCTTCGGACAAGTCCGCATGATGCCGGCCCATGACCGGCGACCAGTGTCCGAAGCAATTGAATGCCGGCACGATTTCCACAAATCTTTCCCTGGCATAATTTACCAAGGCGCGCATGTCCGCTTTCGTCATAGCGCCGCGCGGCGCCAGTTCCGGGCAACTTTCCAGGCGCACCGAGGAAAACTCGTCGTAGTAAACCAGCGTGTTCAGCTTGCACTCGCTCATGCATTCGATCACCGACTCCAGGTAATCGCGCCGGATATGCGTGCCCGCCCGGGCCCATTGCCGGCAATCCAGCAGGATTGACCGCACCGGCGCCTGCGGCCAGTCATGGATCAAGACGCATGGCCAGGTTGTTTTCGCCGCCGAATGCCGCGCCAGTTGGGTCAGGGTCCGTCCCGCATAAAACGCTCCGGCCGGCCCATTCGCGGCAACCGCAATGCCGTCGGGACTGATATCCAGCGCATACGCCTCGGCGCCTTTGCCGGCAATTGCCCGCGCCAAGTGCGCCTGGCGCTGCTGGCAGCGCTTTGCACCGGCACCGGCCGGGCTTGGAACGAATTGGACTTGAGCGCCATCCGCCCCTGCGAATCCGGCGAGTATTTGCTCCAGGCCGGCGGCGCCGGCCAAACGCGCGGCACGCCCGCCCGCCGCATCAACCAGTGTGAATGCGCGGCCACCGAAGTTGCCGGCCCGGCGCCGGACAATTTGCGGGGTTGGGATCAGGGCCGGCTTCATTCCGCGCCTCCGATGATGATGCGGCCGAACTTGGACGGATCGCTGGATACGCCCTTCTCGCCGCCCCAGAGCATGACGGTTTTAACTTTAGCGCCTTCAACTTCGCCGAATCCTTTTTCGTCCTGGTCGCCCAGGTGCATGGCGAATCCCATGATCGCGCCGGGCTTGAATGCAAACTCCGGGAAGGCGGCGCGCGGAATTTTGATGACGTACGCATAGCCGTCCGGCAGGAGTTTAGAGGCATATTCCATCCCGGGAATTTCCATTCCCCGCTTGGCTTTCGACACATGATGGAAAGGCGGCAGGGCCGGGTCCATGCTGGGCGCGAACTTGATGTGATAAACACCTTCGGAATAGGTCGGCGTGCCCTGCCCGGCCGGCCCGCGCCCGTCAATGAACAACTCGATGCAGTCGCCCTCGTAAATGTAAATCGGCTCGGTGCGGGCCAGGTTCATCACCTTGTTGTCCCAAACGCGCACGGCAATATAAAGGTTGGCGTCATCATATTTCACCGCCGCCCGGGCTGACAGGTCGTTGGTCCCGGCCCAATCCACATGCTGGTTCATCATGTATAACTTGGTGTACGGGATTCCCATGATCACCTGTTCCGGATTGTCAATCGCGGCTTGAAATTGAGCCACATCGCCCCACTGCGAGAGATCGCCGTCCACGCGCAGCGGCTCCCGCGCCGGCCATGCGATGGTGCTTAGCCGGACCGGCAGAATTTCCGTCCGGCCAGCCGCGCCGATGAAAGCGTCCCCGGATGCAAATTCCACCCGCATGACCTGGTTATGCAAAACGCTTTGCGGCACTGCCACTTCGAATTCCAGGTTTGTGACCGCATCCCCGGCCAGGCGCACGGCGCGCTCTGGAATGGCGGCAAACGGCTCAGGCAGAGCCAAGCGCACGGCGCCTGAAACTTCCCGGCCCAGCGGGTTATGCACGGAAACCCGCACTCGGGCGGACAGGCCGGGGCAGGCGTGTTCCGCCGGCGCGTAGACGCCCAGCACCGGCCCGCATTCGTCGAGCCGGGCGATGCCGGACAACAGAACCGGGATATTGGATTGCAGCTTGAACTTGATGACATTGCCATCGCGCGCATGCGGGTACGGATTGGCGTAGTGGTCCCGGACCAGCAGGCCGGCGCCGGCCAGCCGCAGGAATATTTCGGCTTCATCCCGATCGGTGAACGCCACCAGCCGGTATTCCGGCGCATCCCCGCCGGCTTGGAACAAATAACCCCGCAAATAACCGGCGCCCAGGTCCACCCGGCGCATAAACTTGCAGCCGTTCAGCAGTCCGGTAATATTGGCATAGGCGGCGGACTCCGTCGAGGGAGTATGCGGAGCGAATTGCAGATCGGAAATCATGCTGCCGCCGATAGACGACCACCACAGGGCGTATTGACAGTCCGCCACCATGTTCAGCGTATGCCCGCGTACCGCCCGGAATGCGCCGGTGTGCCAGTCCACAAATGAGATGCGGCCGCGCTTGGTGTAAAACTCCGGCATTTCCTTGCCCTTGATGGACTCGTCAAACTCCGCGGCCGTCATGGGATATCCGTCCGGATGGATGGCCAACCCCAGCAACTGGTAGCAGCCGTATTCCGTGTTGGCCCAGCGCCATGGCCGCGCCGCCTGCCCCGGGGCGGAGCGATCCTGGAGCGCCTGTTGCAGAAACCGGGCATACGGCTCGAGATTTTTTTCATCGGTGAGCTGGCCCGCATCCGCCCCGCCCACCCATCCGTAAGGATGGAATGTGTAAACGTCGGCCTTGCCGACCGCCTCTTTGGCAACACCTTGAGCCCAGTCATGATAGCCGGCATAATTGCAGGCCACCCGGATGGCCGGATCCACGGCATGCAGCTCATCCGCGGTGATGGCCACCAGCCGGCCGTAATGCCGGGGGTCAGAACGCCCGTAGGCTTCGCCGAAGACTTCATAATCATGCACCTTGCCCCGGTAGCGTTCGCCGAGGGTGCGCACGTATTTCTTCCACAAGGCCATCCCGGCCTCATCCTCCGTATCGGGATAATAATACCCCACATAGCCCCGGCTCTGGACACGTTTACGGAACCATTCCGGCGGGTCGTCCAGCATGATGATGGGAATACTGCCGGCGGCCAGCAGGCTGTTGACCTTCAAATCCAGCCGGTCGAAATACCACTCGCCCTCAGCCGGCTGCAGCGCCGCCCACCCGTCGTAGTGAATCAATCCCCACTTCTGGTAGGTCGGCGCATTCACCGCCTTGGCGACCGTGAACCCGCTGCGCATCTCCTCACCCGTGCATTCCCGCGGATTAACCGCAATTGTCCGGGCAAATTGAATCTGTATCTCCTGCAACACACGGTCTTGATCCATCAGCTTGAACTCGCCCCAGAATAACCCGTTGGCCGCCAGGTCCTCCATCCCGAACGTAATCGCCGTCAATTCCCCCGCTCCCGCCGCCACCGCCACTTCCTTCTCCAGCACCAGCCGCCGGTCCAAGTCTTTAACCGTCCCGCGCAGCGCCAGCAATTTTTCCGCGGCCAGGGTGTTCAATACGCCGAAGTTAAACCGCGCCGCCTCGCCCGCGCGAAACGTGGCGTCCACCCGCCCGATATGCGCGGCCATCCGCACAACACCTCCCCCGCCCTTCACCCACCCCTGCGCCGTCAGCGTCCCTTCCATCCCCGCGTAAAACACCGTGTTGGAATCCACCTCCCAGGCCGCCGGCCGCTCATGCATGGACTTGATTTCCGACTCCGTCAGCGCCCGGTCCAGCACCAGCGCCTCGTCCACCAGCGTGCCATGCGGCGAGCGCATGCTCACAAACAAATCCCCCGCCGGCCGCGCCGGCGCCCCGCCCGCGCCGTATGCTTTCTCGTAAATCTTTTCACCGTCCAGCCAAGTCTGCTCGCGCTCCGGCGTCCAGGTGAACACCGCGTGGTGGAACGCCATGCAAAAATCATTGCTCAGCCAACGCGAGCCCCCGGGATACACCAGGCGCTGCCGCGCCCGGCCCCCAGCATGGCTGATCGCAATCGCCCCGATCTTCCCGAGCTGCAGCGGCGTCTGCCCGTCATAATGCTCCGACCGGGTCGGCTTGAACCAGCAGGCCATGGTGCCGGATGACGCGTTCGTGCCCGCAAACCACGCCGGGTACTCCAGCGCCGGCCCCGTGAACAAACCCAGGCATCGCCCAACCCGCCCCTCCGGATACCAGGCTGCCGCCGGGTCATCGGCGTATTTTTCCGGGATTTCCACAATCCCGGCGACCCCCGCCGTCCCGCCTCTCAAAACCGCCCACATCACCGCCAATACCAACCGCCATGTGTTTCTTCGCATTTGTTCCTCCCTCCCTGGTTATGTATGTGAGTGTCGCCGCTCCAAAACACCCACACACTTACACACCCGCACGCTCACACACCCCCTGCCCCGCTATTACCCTCGCAAAACAAAGTCAGCCGCATCCGGGCCGTCAAGGGGTCGGCTGTTACTCCCATCGAAACTTCCACCAGGTTTTCACCCGGCTCCAGCCAAAGCCCGCATCCGGGCAACATGGCGGATTCCACCGCCTCGCCCTGCAAGTTGTAACGCCGGCAGGCGCCGGCATCGTCCAGTTCCACATACCCGCCCGTGCCGATATCCATTGGTATTTTCACGGAATTTTGCCCAATCCGCAATTCCGGCTGCCGCAGGATTACCGGCGCCAGCGGCAGGGCATGAATCGGACCGACCCGGGCGGTTACCGCGCCGGCGCCGGGGATATTATTCAGCCAGAGATTAAGGCATTCAATCTGCTTGAAATCAACCTGCTCCCTGAAAAGGCAATACAAGTTCCCGGAATACGGCCAGCCATAATCTTCCAGCCGCGCGCTTTCCGGCTCAACCAGTTCGACGTACCGCCAACCGGTGAAATCCAGGACAACGTAATGATCGGCGAATCCCGTAATATGCCGCGGACTGGTCAGTTGCACATTCAACACCGCTCCGCTGCCGTCGCCTTCCACCCAGAATCCCAATCCCAGCCGATCGCCGGATTCCAACTGCCCCTCCCGGCTGATGGCCGCCCAATCCGATTGATCGCCGGCCGCGCCGGCCGCGGGCCGGCACAAGTTCAACGGCGGATCAAACTTTTTGCCCACCCGCGTCCACGCCGGCTGCGGCCCGGGGATGGCGCGCATGCCATGGAAATCGCCCTGCAAGCGCGGCTCCGGCGCGCGGCTCGCGGCAGGCGTGCGCCATGCTCTCAAACAGCCCAGGCGCGGGCGCACGGGGTCGCCCGTGACTGCGGCGGAAAATTCCGCGGCATATCCCGGCGCGGCGGCGGGCGCGCCGAATTCGTCCGAACGAGCGAAACCGGCCATGACCAGCGCATTGGCATCCGCATGCGGCATAACGGAAAAAAGCGGCTCGATCCTCAGGCTGACCACCCGCGCACGTCCGTGGTGTGCAATCCTGCAGGTCGCCGGCCGGCCGGCCGGGGCGCTGAGGACATATTGCGCCCGATGCCGGCGCTGAAAAATCGGCTGGCCATCCGCCCGGCGGACCAGGTGGAATTCCGCGCCGGGCTGCGCCAATGCCGCGCGGGTTGCCGCGGCGACCGCACCGGACCGCCGCAAGTTTTCATATTCTCTGATGATGCCGGCGGCGGCTTGATTCGCGGGCCCGGCAAAAAACTTATCCGGACTTAAATCGGGTCCCACCAGCGCCAGGCCGTAATCGTTTGCCAGCGCCTTGCCGCACCAGTATGCGACATCTTCCGGAAACATGCGATCGCCCTGGATGCCGGCCCAGCGGGAATCGAGCGTACTCGACCACCAGCCGAGCTGCGCGGGCAGCATGATGCTTTCCCCCCGGCGGTTGGCCGCCGCGTGGTGGTCCACAAAACGCTGATAATTTTTAGTCGGATAATCCCAGGCGCCGATCCGGGAGCGCACCACCCACAGGTGATGGTGAAAAGTGGACATCTCCAGCAGCAGCGGCCGTTGCAGGCGCCGGCAGAATTCATACACGAACCGGGCGCCGTAATGCCAGCTTAACTCCGGATCGCCCATCCGGTCCTCGCCGTCCAATCCGTCAAAATACGCCATGTCGAATCCGCATGCGTTCACCAGTTCCGCCGCGGCGGCGGCGATTTCCGGGAGCAGGTCCGAATGGCCATCCGGAACGAAATGCCCCCAGACTTGCGACAACCGGGCAACCGTCGCGCCGGACTGGTGCGGCCGGGCAGCTGTGCCCCATGCGCCCCGCTGGCATCCCGCAAACGCCCAGGCGCCGTTCTGCCGGACGGCCTGGAATTTGATCAATTCCCCGTCCACCTGGAGCGTCAGGCTGTTGTCATTCCGGGGGGTCGGACGGGGATTGATGTCCGCGAGGCTTTCCGCCACCGGGATCAGCGCCGCATCGGCGGAAAGCGCCCCGGCCAGATGATAAACCGCATCCTTCGCCAATCGCGCATCCGGCCGGGGGGTAATCCAGCGCGAGCGGCCGTCAATCACAAAGGAAAGCGAATGAAACCCGGCCAGGATGCCAGCCGCATGCAGCTTGTCTATCACGGACTTAAGACTGGCGCGACCACGCGGATAAAATTCGGGATTGACCTCGAAATCGCCATGGCGGTAGGCCCGATACCGGCCGTAAATGTTTAACTGGGTGACGCCCAGCGTCCGGCACACGCGAATGTAGTCATCCACGTTCGACTCGGTCACACCGCGATCGAACACGTATGAATCCCGGTTGGCGGGATGATCCAGCGCCCATGGCCCGCCCAGGGGCGAGTGCGGCAGTTCCGGCGCGCTGCGCACAACCTCCTGCAGCACTTCCCGCAACACGGGACGCGGGCAGACCATGAAGGCGGCCTGCGCGCCCGTGAAATGCAAGGCGCGGAAAGCGCGCGCGGTCAGGCGGTCCTGGTCGCCGGGAAATCCCTCGACTTTCGTCCGGATGTTAAGCGCCAGGGCGCAGGCGGCCAGGCCTTGCGTTTGCAGTTGCGCCGCTTGCAGCGGAATATCCAGGAACAGGATTTCATCCACGTCCGGCTCGGATACCCGCCGGACTTCCACCACGAAATAACGCGGATGGACATGGAGCGCCAGCTCGGCGGTGACGCCAGACTCGCCGAATCCGAGTTCAAGGCCGTCCGGTATGGCGCGCGCGAACGTCGCCGGGTAATGCCGGCCCGCTTTGACGATCGAAGCTGCGGCCGGTTGCCCGGCGCAGACATTGGCGGCGGCCTGGCCGGCGCCGAAATAAAGGACGCGCCCATGGCCGTTTATTTGCAGACGCGCCCATGAGTTTTTAAAATCAAGCGAACATAAAGTATTGCCCATATTCCTAGCCGCAGTATACGCCCGGCAGGGGCAGATGAACATTTCAACAAATTCAACAAAACGACGGTTTAATTCAACCTTGCGATTAAAAGCGCGCCGCCGGCCAAGATGGCATACTCCGGTAAACCTGCCGGCCATATTCCGGCAGATGACCGGGAAGGAAAAACATCCCCCCGCCCCGCCAGCGCTGGCCGCCGGCCAGAAAATTTGAAACCGCCTGCTGCAGGCTGGTCCGGGCGGGCGCCTCCCCCGGTCGGGCGTCTTCCCGCTGGAAGATGAACCAGAACCCGTCCTGGCCGTTGGACGGCACGGGAAACAGATACAACTCGCGTTGGAACAAAACCAAATTTGACGAGGCCGGCAGAATCTCTGCCAGTTGGTTGTTGAAAATCCACGAATTGGACGATATGGCGCGGATGGGCGCATCCGGAAAACGGTCTTGGAAAAAATCCGCCGCCAAACGGAGGGATTCGGAGCATTTTGCCGGATGCATACCGCCGCCGGCGGGAATATGCATGTCCAAGGTCCAATCGCCCTTGCCGAAAACCCGTTCCCATGCGGCCAGCGGCAAACGCACTGCGCGTCGCTCCGCCATACCCCGCGGATTTATCGGCGCGCCGATGACCGTGCCGCGTTCCTTCCGGAGGGATGACTGCCAGCCGCCCGCGCCCTGATCAGCCGGCCCGCCGACATTGCAATATCCGTCCGCGGTGAACCAGGCGCCATCCGGCGCCAATGCCAGCACCCGTCCATCCGTGCGGTTGGCGTACACTTCCACGCCGCCGCTGAATTTCTGGCGCACATACTCGAAACGGCCCAGACGGTTGACCGTGCCGGTAATGTAATGGCGCAGCCAATGCAACCCCGTGGTAAAAGTGCCCCGTCTGCCGTTGTGCGAATCGCGATATAAGTCTGCGCGCGTCTTGATCCCACGGCAGGTTTCAGCCGTCATCGTTGCCGGCAAATTCAGCCGCCGATGCGCTTCAATAATCAGTGGCGGAGCGCCCAATGCCAGGAGCAGGTAAAATAAGCCGGCGGCATTGCCCAGCGTCGAGTTTAAATCGGGCCAGCGCGCCATCCGGCCGCCCGGATAATCAGGCTGGTCATAAAGCAGACGGTAACAATGCCCCATCAGGAAACTCAGCGCGGGTGATGCCGCAATCCGCTCCGCCGTTTCCAGCAAGGCCGCCTCGTCCGACGCATCGAAACCGCAGCACCGGCAACTGTCATGGATGGCGGCCGAATCCAGGCAAGGCGGGGGTAGCGCCGGCCGGGCAGACGGCGCGACTTCCACACTCCGCAGCGCTTCCGCCGACGCCGAGGCATGCAGCACCCGCAATGACTCGTCCAGCGACATACAAGGCCGGAATTTTTTTGCTGATTTATTCATTGCCGGAGGATACAATTTCACGGCTTAATTGACTCGGCCATTTCTAAACCTTAACATGCCCCATTCCATTTTTGCTCAAACTCGGCGCCTGCCGGCCAGGCAATACAACTACTTCGACGGCCTGCGGCATTTCAACCAGGAACTGCCGGATAACATCATCTGTTTCCGCCGGACCGATAACCTGCGCGCCAATTTCATATCCCGGCATCACCGGTTTGTGCTGGTGGCCAATTTATCGACGGATGGGACGGCCATCCTGAACGGCCAAGCCATATCCCTGCCGCAAAATCACGGCCTTTTGATCTTTCCCCACCAGGCGCACTCCTTCCAGGCGCCGCGACGCCTGAACTGGCTTTACATCACTTTCGAACTGGACCGCCCCAAATGGCTGCAGCCGCTGCACAATACCCCCGCCCCGCTGACGCCGCAATGCCTGACGATGCTGGCGGACCTGCTGCAAATCTATCTGCGGCGGCGCGACATCCCCGAACGGGGATTCCGCTGCGCCTTGTCGCTGGCCTGGACGCTCCATGCCATGCTGGCGGCAGCCGGCCCAACGGCATCCTCCCAGCCGGCGGCGGACAAAACCAGCCATGAAATGCTGGTGGAAAACATCAACCATTATGTTTATGAACATATTGACACCCGCCTGACCATCCCCGTGATTGCCGGCGCCGTCGGCTTGAGCCCCAGCCATTTGCGGGCGTTGTTTCGCAAAAAGCTGAAGACCAGCCTGGGTGTATATGTGCGCAATATCAGGATTGACAAGGCGGTGAACCTGCTGAACGGCACCGACCGCCTGGTCAAGGAAATCGCCTTCGCCACCGGCTTCGCCTCCACCGCATCCTTCATCATGACCTTTAAACGGATGGTGGGTGTTACACCCAGCCAGTACCGGCAAGGACTTAACGCGCCGGCCATAAATCCTGCCAGTCCCCGCGCATATCGCTGGGGATCAGCGCCGCCACCTCGACCGCGTTCCGCTCGGCCATCGCCCGGGTCGCGGCATAGCCCACCGCCTCGGCGGCCAGCGCCTGCATGACTGTCGTGCGCGGCTGCTTTATCACGCCTCTGATCAATCCCAGGAAATGACGCGCAACCTCGGCCCCGGCATTGTAATGAATGCGGCCCAGATAGTCGAATTCCCACGTCCGCACATCATGGGCCGTGCCGTAACGGGGATAAACGGCAATGCGGCCGCGCTTGTGCTGCTCCGGCAGCGAATATGACACCTTCATCACACCCAGCAACCCGGTCACTTCATACTCACGGGTGGAATAACTCGCCGGCGAGAAATAACTGTGGGTATAGGCGGCGATGAGGCCGCGCTCGCATTCGATCAGGCATGACGCGCTGTCCGGCACGTCAATTTCACGCGAATATACACAGGCATCCGTCCGGTTTTCCTTTTCCATGTCCACCGCCCAGCCATTCAAAATCCGCTGGCTGGACACACTTTCCGGACAGTCCATGCGCTCCGGACACCGGGAACATCTCAAATCATCAGGCTTGTCGCCGCCGAATGCGAACCGGCCGCCCATGCCTGCCACCCGGATCGGGCGGACGCGCAGCCAATCGAGCATGATGTCAAAGTCATGCGTGGCCTTTTCGATGAACATCCCGCCGCCCCCGCGCATGGTGCGCCGGAATGTCCGGAACATGGAATTGCCATAGGAACAGTGCTGGATAAAGTTCGCCGAACAAATCCGGCCGATGGCGCCGCCGGCCAGCAATTCACGCGCCTGCCCGGAAATCGGGCTGTAACGCATGCAATGATCCACCATGATCGGCCCCGCATATTTTTTGGCAAAGCGCGCAACTTCGATGATTTTGTCCCAGGCCGCCTCAAGCGGCTTTTCGATCAGGATTGGAAACTTGCAGCCTTCCAATTCGCGCAGGCATGCAAGGTGCGCATGGTTCGGCGTGGCGATAACCAAACCGTCAATTGCGGTTTGCCCGAGCAGATCGCGGATGGAATCAAACCGCGGCGGCTGGCGTTGGATAAAATCCGATCCAGCTTTATAGGCGGCATCATCCGGCTCAACCACGCCGGCGATTTCCGCCATGCCGGCGGACACTGTGAGCAAATCATGCGTCAACCGCTTCCCCATCTGCCCCAATCCGACAACTCCGAGGTTGATCTTTTTCATATACTTTTTCCACAAATGCTGGCGCAAGCCAGGAGCCTAAATATAACAGCGTTTATTTCGTCATTCGTCATTATTTTATCTCTCGCATATTATGTGGCGCAAAAATGCTGGTCCAGCGCAGCGGGATAAAGTCCTCTTCAAGGTTCCTTGAATACCGCCCGGCCAAAATAGGCTGGATTGACTTCGGCGTCCACTGCGCCGGTCCAACGCAGCCGGCTGCGGATGGCATTCCGTTCCGGTTTGGGCTCGTCGCGGTCAGTCACCGCCAGATCGAACCCAAAGGCATTGCCCGGCGCGACTTCCTTGCGGAACTTGAAATTATATAGCGGAATCCGGACTTCCAGGGCGTAGCCATCAGCCATGACCGTGGCAGCATACGCCAGGGCTTCCAGGTATCTGCCCGGCGGCCGCAGCCAGTGGCAGGCCGGCGCCGGCAACGATTCCACCGGCGGGGTAAAGACCACATGATAAACGTCCGGCGTATAGGTATCGCCGGCCTGGCCGGCCATGGCGCGGCCATCGAGGAACAATTCAATCGCATCGCCGGCCGCGGCTGTCGCCGGGCTGGCGCTGTTGGTATTCATCAGATTATCATCATAAACCCGGACCGCTACAAACAGGTTGGTAGCATCGTAACGCAAAGCCGCGCGCGCTGACACATCCTGCGGTCCGCGCCAATCCACCAGTTGGTTGTTCAGGTAGCTCTTGGTAAACGGGATGCCTTCCACCACCTGCGCCGGCCGGTCAATCGCCATGGCAAATGATTCCGGATCGCCCCAATCGGACAAGTCGCCGTCAATCACGGGCGGATTGGCCGCCAAAAGCGCCGGCGCGCTCAGGCAAACCGGCAGGACTCCCTGATACGTCACAGTTTGCAGAGGGCCGGCGGGCCCGGCCAGAATCACCTCCATATCCTGCTTGTCCGATATGCCGGCGGGAACATCAATTTCAAACTCAACGCTGTTGGTTTGCCGCGCGGGCACTTCCACCGGCTGGGCGGCTGTCTCGCCGAATGGCGCGGGCATTACCACGCGCAGCATGCCGCTCAGCGGCTCCGGCATGGGATTGAACACCACCGCCTTGATCCGGGCGGTTTGGCCGGGGAAGACCTGCCGGGCTTCGCTGGCCGCGGTCAAGACCGGCGCGCTGACAGCGGGCAATGCCGTAATGCCGGTGATATATAGCGGGGCATTGGGGCGGCAACACAGCTTGTAAATGCCGCCGAATTTTTCCGTTGCGAGTTCATTGCCGTAAATATCAAGCGCCTTCACTTTCGCGCCGGCCAATTCCAGATACACCGTAGCCGCGCGGTGTTCCAGGATTTCATCCGTCCAAGCCGCGATAATGAATTCATTGCCGCGCTTGAACAGATAGCCCTTCAATGTCGCCGCGCCGCCCAGGTCCATCCGCCGCACAAATTTCGAGCCCGCCAGGATGCCGGTGACGTTGGCGTAGGCGACCGATGCCGGCGAAGGCGTGTGGGGCGCATATTGCAGGTCTGAAATCATGCTGCCGCCGATGGACGACCACCACAAGGCATACTTGACATTCAGAGCCAGGTTGAGCACATGCCCGCGCACGGCGCGGAAGGCGGTGGTGTGCCAGTCGGTGAACGAATCGCGGCCGCGCTTGATGAAGAACGCCGGCATTTCGCGGCCAGGCAAGCTTGCTTCGAATTCCGCCGGAGTCATCGGATAACCATCCTCGCGCATGCCCCAGGCCAGAACTTGGTAACAGCCGTATTCCGTATTGGCCAGCACGGGGCTGGCACCGGCAGCCTTGAGCATATCCAAGATGGGCGTCAAACGGATGTCATCCTGCAATGATGCCGGGTCCCGGCCGCCGACAAAACCATAGGGATGGATGGTGTAATAATCAGCCTTGCCGGCCGTGAGTTCGGCGACTTTTTTGCTCCATGGGCTATGCGATATGTTGCACGCCACGCGGATGGCCGGGTCAACCGCGTGCAGTTCTTCCGCCGAAATATTGACCAGCTTGCCGTAATGATACGCGTCGGACCGGCCGTAGGCTTCCCCGAAGATTTCATAATCATGCACCTTGCCCTTATAACGTTCGGCCACGGTCCGGACATACCGCCGCCATTTTGACATGGCGGCTTCATCATCGGCATCGGGATAAAAATAACCGTCCAGCACCGCCGTGTTCCCGGTTTGTTTCTGGAACCATTTCGGCGGTGCATCCAGCATGATGATGGGAATACTCACCGCCGCCAGCAGGCTGTTGACCTTCAAGTCCAGCCGGTCGAAATACCACTCGCCCTCCTCCGGCTCCACCGCCGCCCACCCATCGTAATGGATCAAGCCCCACTTCTGGTAGGTCGGCGCATTCACGCCCTTGGCGACCGTGAACCCGCTGCGCAGCTCCTCACCCGTGCAGTCACGGGGATTGACCGCAATGGTCCGGGCAAATTGTATCTTCATCTCCTGCAGCGCGCGGCCTTGCTCCATCAGCTTGAACTCGCCCCAGAACAGGCCGTGGGCGGTTATCTCTTCCATCCCGAACGGCGCCACCGTCAATGCGCCCGGTCGCGCCGTCACCGCCACTTCCTTCTCCAACACCAGTCGCTTTTCAAGATCCTTGACCATCGCCTGCAGCACCAGGGATTTTTCCGCGGCCAATGCGTTCAACACGGCAAAGTCGAACCGCGCCGGCTCGCCGGCCCGGAAGGTGGCGTCCACCCGCCCGGCATGGGCGACCATCCGCAACACATCACCCCCGCCCTTCACCCAGCCTTGCGCCGTCAGCGTCCCCTCCATGCCCGCGTAAAACACCGTGTTGGAATCCATCGCCCAGGCGGCCGGCCGCTCATGCATGGATTTGATTTCCGACTCCGCCAGCGCCCGGTCCAGGATCAGAACCTCGTCCACCAGCGTGCCCTGCGGCGAACGCATGATTACGAACAAATCATCCGCCGGCCGCGCCGGCGCCCCGCCCGCGCCGTATACTTTCTCGTAAATTTTCTCTCCGTCCAGCCACGTCTGCTCGCGCTCCGGCGACCAGGTGAACACCGCGTGGTGGAACACCCGGCAAAAATCATTGCTCAGCCACCGCGAGCCACCGGGATACACCAGGCGCTGCCGCGCCGCCCCGCCTCCATGGCTGATCGCAAACGCCCCGATCTTCCCAAGCTGCAGCGGCGTCTGCCCGTCATAATGCCCCGACCAGGTCGGCTTGAACCAGCAGGCAAGCGCGCCGGCGGCCGCGTTGGTGGTGGAAAACCATGCCGGGTACTCCAGCGCCGGCCCGTTGAACAACGCCAGGCATTGGCCAACCGGCCCATCCGGGAACCAGGCGGCGGCCGGATCTTCCGCGTATTTTTCGAATATTGGAATGACATCAGCCCGGAGTGAATTGACGGCTAAAACAGCCGGCAGGCATGCAACAACCGCCAAACGGAAATAATTGCAACTTGAAAAATGGAATTTCATCTTATTCATAAGTTACCGTCATTAACAATTTGCCCAAGTCATTCCGAGCGAAGCCGAGAAATCTCGTATTCGTCTGAATCCCTTTATGCAATTTATTTCTTAAATATCTCCACCGACTTGATCCAGCCTTCCAACATGTTGGTTGTCCCCTGGCTGTCGGAGCCGATGAAAAAATAGCCTGGCAATTTGTATGGCAACGGCACGCCCACCGCCTGGCCCACCGGCCGGCCATCCTGCAGCAGCGTGATCTCGCTGCCGCGCCAGGCAAAACCCAGCCGGTTCCATCCATCATGATTCAACTTGACCGGCGCGCTGACGCTGGCCACCACGCGATCGCGCGCCAGGTTCTGCCATTCAAGCGTGCCGGCATCCTTCAGAACCAGGCGCATGCCCTGGCGCTGCGCGCGCACGACTGGATTTTCCAAGTCGCTGCAGTCAAACAGCACGGCCGGCCAGGCATTGGTTGACGCCAGGCGCGCCACCAACTCCATGGTCCCGATAAACCGGCAGATGTTATCCGATGAAGAGTAACCCAGCGTCGCTTCGGGCAATACGCCGCCGCGCCGCAATCGCAACGCCCTGGCCCCGTCAATCTCTTCGAACTCCAATTGCCGGTTACTGACGCCAGCCGGCGCGCCCCGGGCAAACACCGCCGTGGCGCTCCGGCTGTAATCGGCGTAAAACAGTGTTTTATCCTGTTCCAAGCCGGCCTGTTCGGCGGCGGTTAATTCCGGCGGGGGCGGTGTTGGAACATTTTTCAGCGCCTGCAATGGGGCGTCGGGCGGGGTAAAACTGCTGACATAAAGTTTGCCGTCCGAAATCCGGACATCATCGAATGTGCCCCAGCCCGACAGGAAAAACCGGTCGTCAAACGGCTTTTTGACGGCCCAATGATCCGCGCAGGCGATCAAGCGCCCGTTAATGAACAGACGCGCTTCATCCTCATCCCAGGCAACCGCGAAATGCGACCACACCCCCTTTTCCCAGAACAATTTTTCCAGCGGGATCGTGCCGACCTGCGCCTTGGTTTGATAACTGTATGAATATATGAAACTCAGGTAATTGTATTGATTTTTGTTCAGCCGGTAGCCGTATGGCGGTTCCGCCGTGCTGAACAGGGTAAACGAGGATGCCGCGGCCGATTTCATCCAGTCCGGATCGTCATCGCATTTGTAATCCGAATCGTGCTCCGGCCGGAACCAGAATTCGACCGTCCCGCGCTCATAACAGAAATTTGAAATCGAGTCGTAACCGAACATGAATTCGCGCACATTCCGGTCGAGAAACAAGCCGCGGCCGAACCGGCCATCCGCCACCTGCCGGACGCCGGCCCGCGGCGCCCGGACGCTGAAGAATGCCTTGGGATCGCCCGCGGCGTATGCGGCATCCAGTCCCCGCTCGAAATCCGCCAGAAACGTGGTCGGCGGCGCGCCCGGCGCCGGCCGGCAACAGCCTGCAAGCAACACCATCATCCATAATGCAATACGCATATTCATTTCACCCCCAATTCCGCGTCAATATCAAGCCGGCGCCCGCGCCAATTGACGGCCCAGCGGCTGGCGGCCGCCGGAACAAGTGATTTTCCAGCCGGCCGGAAATCCGCCGGGGCCATCAACAGTAACGTGACAAACACATGCCGGCGCGCCGGCGCCGAGCGGATGGTCAGGCGTTCAAACTCCGAATCGGCGTCGGTGTAATTCCGCGCCAGCCGGCAGGCAGACTGCTCAAGCTTCAATCCCATCCCGGCAGGCACGCACAGGCGCATGCGCGCCGTCCGGCCCAAAAACTCGGCTTGCCCGGCGCCGGCCATGCGCAATTGGTTGCGATGGATTTTGCCCGCGTAAGCGGTTGGCTCTATTATGGGGAACGCAAAATGGATTTCCGCGCCGCGCGGCCTGAACAATTCCACATCATCCACAATCAGCACAATATCAGGTTTATAAAACACCACATGCCGGGCAAACCGGCGCAACCCGATTTCCGGCGCATAGCATTGCGCGGCTTCGCCGGCCGCATATGCCACCCGGGCGCCGGGCCGAACGGCAATGATTTTGCCGGTGCTCGACCATTTTTGGCACACGCCGAATACCGAGCCATCGCCAATTTGACCCTGCTCTTCAATCGTCAGGGTGTTGCCTAAATCAGACGCCTGGCGGTATGTGTTGCCGACCGGCGCGGCGATCGTTTGGCCGAACCCGAACACGCCGACGGAGTTGGCATGCGGCGGCATGGCATAGGCTACCCGGTGTTCCTCCGCATAGAGTTTTTCACCATGCGCGTGCGCGGCGTTCAGCATCACATGCACGGTGTCAGATTCCCACCAGCCTGTCCGGAACAAGACCAGGCCGGCGCCAGCCAGATGCCGATCCGGATTACGCCGGCTGAAATCCGGGCGCGCGGGTATGCGCCAGTCGTAAAACAGGAACCGCCACAGGGCATTTGACCGCGAGCAATTGCGCAGGCGATCAGATTTCATTGCCATGCCGCTTTTGGCGCGCGCCTTCTGAAAATAGCGCTCGGCCAGCCATTGCGCGTCCTGGTTGCCGGCCAGGCTCGCGTAAGCTTCCCAGGCGATGAAATCCGGCTCGTAATCCGGCCGGTAATAAGTGGGGAACATCTGACAATCTGCCGTTTCCTTGCGTATCCGGCAATCGGCGAATATTTTAAAAAACGGCCAGCAGGCCAGGATGTTTTTCCCGACAGCATGGCGGAACGCCATGGCGTAGTTGAAAAAGGCGCTCAAACAATGCTCCTTGGGCAGCAAGCCCAACGCGCCGTCCGGCGTCATGCGCCGCGCCGCCAACTCGAAATGGCGCGCCGCCCAGTCGGCCGCTTCCTGCGCCTCCGGTATTTCGCCCAGGAACGCCAGCCCGGCCAAACCCAGTCCGTGATAGTTGTAGGCGCTGTGTTCCATGCCGCCGGCATTGCCCGGCCATTCCAGCGAATTGAACTTGATATAATTGAGCCACCAGTGCAGAACACGAGCCGCGCTGGCGCGGATCAGCATGCGTTCCGATTCGTCCAATGCCGCATGGCACCAATCGTAAAACACCGCGGCATACTCCAAAAGATGGCCTGGCTCCGCGCCGTTGACTTCCATGCGACCTTCCTCCGGCCCCGGCAATTCGGATGCGAGCATGGCCATGAAGGCTTGGCGGGCAATCGCGAAATACCGGCGGCGGCCGGTCAGCAGGAACATGAATGACATGGGCATGACATCCAGGCTGTCCGGCGCCTCACCTGCCGCAATTCTTTTCAGGCGCTCCCTGATCGAGTGGCGCTCAAACAACTCGAAGCGCGCGCGCGCCGCGCCGGCTCGCCGCGCGCGCAATTCCGGCAAACCTTTTGTTGTGAAATACAGGCGCGGATGGCGCCCGGCCAATCCCTGCCTCATCCGCACTGGCCGGAATGGCGCCCGCTCATCCCGCCGTTGATGGACGCGCAGGAATTCCATACGGTAACCGCGGCCATTGACGAGTTTCAATTCGTGCGCACCAGACGGCAATTCCAGGGCGAATTCGCCCAGATAATATCCGCGTTTCACTTCCGCATGGCTTGGGAATTCCGTGATGGCCGAGCCCTGCCAGGCATGATCGAGATAAATCTCGATGATCGGGCATACCATCTGGCGCGACGGCAGATGGCGGGTTTTTGGCCCGGCATGCTCGAATCCCGGCACGCGCCAGAACCGGGCCGTCGGCCCAACCGGCACGCCGTTCACCTTCAAAAACATGACGGATGGATCGAACGTGCCGCCGCCCAGCTCGAAAACAAACCGATACCGGCCCGGCCGGGCGTTGATTCGAATTATCAGATTGCCGTCCGAATCAAGCCGGCCGCCCGGACGCATGCGAGCCTGATCGTAAATTTTCCAACCGTAATTTTCCAATGCGCCACCCCATCGGCATTTTTTGCGCCACACACTTGATACGCTGGTAATGATACCATACGGCAGCCTAACCAACAGCATCAAAAAATCAGCGGAACGATTTTCCCGTTCAATATTCCGACTTGGGCCGCTGTCACGGATATAGACAATATTATCCCCCCATTGCCATGGCTGTCGGCAAAAACGATCTTTCAGCACAGTCCGCGCGGCTCGGAAATAGAACGGGGAGAGTTCGAGGCGATGAATGGAATCCGCCGGCTGATTGGCAATTATTGCCGGAAAATGGTTTTACCGGACGGAAAACACCGTCCCGTCGCGCAAGCCTTCAAACGCGCCCATGTCCACGATGCGCTGGCGGATGCGCGGGTTTCCGTCCAGGTCCAGTGCGCCGGCCATCCAAAGCTGGTTTAAGCCCGCATTGATGCATGGGGAACGCGATTGCAGCCGGTAATCGCCGGCTTCAAAATCCGCGAAGAGCGGATCATCCTCGATATTGCCCGTGCCGTAGTCGGCCACGGAGGGCGCCGTGCAGGTGTTGGTAAAGAAACCGGCCGTATACGTCCAGTTCGAACCGCCGATACCGGCGGTGTTCAAATACACGATGGAATTTTCAACCAGCCCTCCGCCCAAGTACACGCCCCCGCCATTGGTCACCACCGCATTGGAGACGATGGTGGAACTGCGCACCATGGCGGCGGTATTGGTCTGCGAGACACCTCCGCCGTAATTCCCCGCGCTGTTGCCGGCCAGCAGGCAGCTGATGACGGCGCTATTGTGGTAAATTCCACCGCCATTGCGCATGGCGTAATTGTCTATCACACGGCAATTGACGATTTGGCTGTTGGTTGCGGCATTGTAAATGCCGCCGCCATCGCCGTTCGAGTGCGTGCAGTTGGAAACGACCGTGCAATCCGCAATGACGGCATTGTTGAAAAAAATACCAGCCCCGAGGAAGGCTGTGTTGTTCACCGATCAATCATCCCTTGCCGAGTCCAACCGCATCATGATTCTTTTGGCAAGAATTTCGTTGATCTCGCGATGGCGTGGCACAGGGTCCGAGTGTCCGGTAGTAGGATTGTGGTAGATGTCGTGACGGTTACCGTGCCAGAAGCAGAACACACCCAATTTTCTCTATTCGCTTTACGAGGGCAAGTCGCTTCATGCGTATTCCAACTCCGCAATCTTCCGTATCCCGGGAATTTCCTCGGAACCGAAGACTTCAAGGAGATCGCGCAGGTTCTCCTTCAAATCGTCAAGATTGTCGCCTTGCGTCCAATGGCCGGGGTAATCGTTCAGATAGCCAAGATAGCGTCCGTCCGATTCTTTCCAATATGTGAATGAAACTTTCATAATTATGGTTCTTCACTAATTTCCGTGTGATTTTTCATTGAGTCAAAACTGGGTACAGGTCGAGACCGCCAAGATGAAAGAATACATCACGCTTAAACCGATCACGGTTTCTGTAACCACAGGACTTCTGGATCAGCTGCTGAACACGGCTGTTGAGCCCTTCCGCAACCGCATTGCTCAGGTGATATCGGAAATACGTCACGATGTTATCCCAATGGCTTTTGAGCAGGCGGACGACTCTTTTAACCGGCTCCAGTCTAGTTGCCATGGCCTCGCGGCACCACTGCTTGAAGTAATCCACGGCCTCGTTCTCATCCTCGCACTGCCACAACGACCGGAGCAGCTCTTTGACCTTCCACGCCTTAGCCGTCTGCGTCAACGACGCCCTCAAATCCTTAAAGCGGCTGGCACATTCCGGCGCGGCTCCCCCATGGCCCGGATGCAGGCGTCACAGCCGGACAACGCGGCCCCGGGCCTGCGACGCCCGGACGGCATCGAGAATGCGGGTCAGGTTCAACGCGCTTTCGGCCGCAACCGGATAAGTACATTCCCCGCGCAGCGCGCGGGCAATCTCGGGATAGATGACAAACGGATCGCCATACCGGTTGTTCATGGTGATCCGATGCGATCCGTTCAATTCCTCGCGGGTGACTTTCACCGGCGGCCGGTTCCCGTAACTGGCGGGGTCCAGGTTGGCCGGATATTCGAATTGGTGGATTTCCACGGACTTATCCTTCACGAAAATCGTACCGCGATCGCCCTGGACCACCCAGTTCGGCAACTGGTCCACCCCAATGGAATATTCGCAGGCCAGGATGATCCCGGAGGCCGTGGTCAGGATGGCCATGAAATTGTCCTCCACATCGCCGGGATTGATCACCTGGCGCAATTGCCCATAAACGGTTTTCACGTCTTCCCCGGCCAGTTGGACCGCCTGATCCACGATGTGCGGCCCCCAGTTGAGCAGGTAGCCGCCGCCGCATTTTTTCTGTGTCTGCCAGTCAAACCGGATGCCGATGCTGAATTCGCGCCGGCGCACCAGGAACACCTTGCCGATGGCGCCGGATGCTACCAGTTCCTTCAACCGCACCAGGTCGCACCCCCAGCGCGCCGGCAGCCAGGGCAGCAGCATCCTGCCGCTCTGCCTGGCCGCCGCGATCATCCGCCGGGCCTCCGCGGCATTGACCGCCCAGGGCTTGGTTACAAGGACATGCACTCCGCCGCGCAGGCAATCGCAGGCCATCCGGCAATGCTGGTCGCTGCGGGTGACGATCACGACCAGGTCCAGGTCCGCGGACCGGAGCATTTTACGGTAGTCGTCATAGATGGCGCAGCCGAACCGGTCGCGCGCCTTTTTTTGCGCCGCCGGATCAATGTCGCAGACCGCGGTCACCGCGAAGTCATCCTTCATTTCCGCAAGCGGATTGGCATGCAGCGTGCTCCCGCTGCGGCCATACCCCAGAATCGCCGTCTTGATTTTCATTTAATACCTTCCATATTCCCGCCAGGCTTCCCACATGGCCATGATGTTTTCCGGCGGCACATCCGCCTGGATGTTGTGCACCGTGTTGAACACGAACCCGCCGCCCGGCATCAGCGCTTCCAGGTTGCGGCGGACATCGTCCCTGATCTCCGCCGGCGTGCCGCGCGGCAAAACCTGCTGGGTTTCCACCCCGCCCCCCCAGAAGGCGATGGCCGACCCGAAATCGCGCTTCAACGCCGCCGGCGCCATCCCGGCGGCGCTGACATGGATCGGATTGAGGATATCCACGCCGATTTCAATCAAATCCGGGATGATCGGACGGACATTGCCGCAGGAATGGAAGAAAATCCAGCCGCGTTCGCCCACCGGCTTCCGGGCCTTGAATTTCCGGACAATCGCGGCGAAAATCCGGCGCAGACGCGGTTTCATCAAGCCGCGGAAGGTGTCGGGCGCAATCAACTGGCTGGCCTGCGTTCCGTAATCGTCGTTTTCCACCGCGATATCCACCAATGCGCCGAGTTCCTCCAGCGCCATTTCCCAGAATTCCAGCTTCAGCTCGGTAATTTTATCCAGTAAAGCCCCGGCAACTTCCGGCGCCGCCAGCGTATCGCATAAAAAATTTTCCATACCGCGCAGCCGCTGCCCCATTTCAAACGGCCCGGCGCAAATTCCCTTGAGCATGACGATTTTGCCGGCGGCGCGGAATTTCACGGCCTGCTCGCGCAAGCCGGCAATCCGTTCCGGCCAGGCCGCCCGGGGCCAGGGATATTCCTGGATTTGCCGCGCCCCGGCGTCAGCGCCATCCAGCGGCGAGCGCGCCAGGCTCCACCAGTACCCCCCCTTGGGGAAGCGCTGCACCAAGCCCCACTCGTCAACGTGCTCCAGGTAATCGCCCTTTTCAGCGGGATGGATGTTCCAGTTGTGGCTGCAGAGGGGAAACAGGCCGCGCGTGTCCACCAGCAGCCGGCCGCATAGCTGTTCGCCAGGAATCGCAATCTGCTGATACACGTCGGCCAACGGCGCCGGCGCGCCGGCCAGCCCCAGATGCCCGCACAGGTTGCGATAGGCCTCACGGTGAATGCCGGTGACATGCGTGCCGCCCAGATCGAACGGTACATGGTCGGGTTCCCGATGTTCCAGCGCCGCGATAATTCTTGCGCGCGAATTCACGCCTTGCCTCCAATCCATGCCTTACGATATAACTCCGGCCGGCAAGGCCCGCCCGGCCGGAGGCGCACCGCCTGCTTGGCCTTCGATTCCAAAATCAAAACCATATTCAATATTACGGCGGAAGTCCATGCGAAAACCAGGTTTTACAGAATGATATGTTTTGACTTGGCCGGATTTTTAAGCTATTAATTGTTGGTTTTTGCCAGTGATTTGAGGTATAATTTTTCACATTCATCATCACATAGGGTGTCCGGTATGCCGACGAAAATTAAATCAAAACAGACCATTCTGTTTGCAGGCGACAGCATCACCGATTGCGGGCGGCGCGTGGATGGCTTTCCTTTCGGCAATGGCTACGTCCGGATTTTCCGCGATTTGATGGCCATCCGCGAGCCGGAAAAGAAGGTGACGATCATCAACAAAGGCATCGGCGGCAATACGGTGGTGGACCTTTCCGCGCGCTGGACGGACGACGTCTTGCGCATGCGCCCCGACTGGCTCTCCATCCTGATCGGCATCAATGACTTGCACCGCTACATGCGCAACCTCGAAACAACCGTCCCGCCGGCACTCTACGAGCAGAAGTACCGGGAGATTCTGGAACGCACCCGCAAAATCCTGCCGGGATGTCAATTTATCCTGATCGAGCCGTTTTACATCAGCGCCGAAAACTCGCCCAACAGCCTCCGGCATAGCGTGCTGCAATTAATGCCGGAATACCTGGCCGTGGTGCATAAATTGAGCCGGCAGTACAAAACCCGCCTGGTGCGGGCGCATCAGATGTTTCAGAAAATCATCCGGACGCAGCCGGCGGACATGTTATGCCCCGAGCCGGTCCACCCCAACTCCACCGGCCACCTGGCGCTGGCCGAAGCGGTTTATGCCGGTTTTTGCTGAACCGCCGCCTTGCATCCGAGGACGCCATGATTATAGATCAATTGCAGAATGCCGCCTTTTATCAAGGACTGGGGCGCCGCATTGCCGCAGGCCTGTGTTTCCTGGCGGAGCATGATTGCCGGACGCTGTCCCCGGGCCGGCATGCCATAGACGGCGACGCCGTCTATGCCCTGGCGCAGGAATACCAGACCAAGCCGCGGACCGCCGGCCTTTGGGAAGCGCACCGCCGATATCTTGATATTCAATATATCGCCAGCGGCTCCGAAATCATGGGCTACGCCCCCATCACGGCGCTGTCAGTGCAAGCGCCCTACACCGCGGAAAAGGATTGCGAACTCTTCGGCGGGCCCACGGCGGGGCTGGGCGAGTTTTTCCGCATGCCCGCCGGCTTTTTTGCGATTTTTGCGCCAGCCGACGGACACATGCCCGGCCTGGCGGACGGCGCGCCGGCCGCGGTGCGCAAGGTCGTTGTGAAGGTTAAAATCTGAGGCAAGTTGGCGGCAGTTCGCCACAATCAAACAGCCAGAAGACAAAATTCAGAGACGGGGAATCAACCGCCAAAGAACGCAAAAAAGCACAAAGCAATACAGTTCCCTTTGTGATCCTTGCGCTCCTTTGCGGAAAATTAATTACAAGGAACAGGAGGAAATCATGGACAACTGCAAAACCAAACACGACCATCACGGACATCTTTGCGTGCTGGCGAGCGCGAAACAATTCGCGGAAATCGAAAAGCTGGTCAACCGGCCGCGCTTCATCTGCTTTAACTGCGGCCGCGTGGCACATGCGGCCAGGAACCTGTGCAATCCCATGCCCCTGAAGGAAAATTCTTAATGCAACGCGCGCAACCCGCCGACCACAGCCGGCATCCCAATCCGGCCATCCGCGCCGCCTGGCAGCGCGGCCTGGATGTGCTGAAACCGACCCCCGCGCAACTCCAGCACGGCTTGGAACTGCACGCCTCCCTTTTGACCTGCGATAATTTCGGGTTTATGCCCAGCATCTGGACGAAGGAGTCCGCGCGCATCTGGACCGAACTCCAGGACGGCGAAATCGGCGCCCGCGAACACCATTTTCTCTCCAGCGTGGCCCGCACGCTGGGCCCCACCCGCGACCTGGAGGCCGCGCGCGAATTTGTCGCGGCTTTCGACGCCACGGGCCTGCGCTGCATGGTGCTGACGGTTGCGGAAGGCAAATCGCGCGAAGAGGATATCAAGCGCATGGCCGCCTACCGGCAGGTGCTGCGCGTTTTCCGGCAACGCCTGACCCAGGCCGGCAGCGCGGCGGAAGTCCGCGAAGCCGCCCGGGCCGGGCGCACCGCCGTCGTCTGGAGCGTGAACGGTCCGCCCATCGTCGGCAGTCTGCGGGATCCCGACGAAGAACTCGGCTGGATTGAACCATGGTACAACCTGGGCGTGCGGCTGATGCACCTGACATATAACCGGCGCAATTTCATCGGCGACGGCTGCGCTGAAACCGGCAACGCCGGGTTGAGCGAACTGGGCCGGGAGTTGATCAGGAAAATGAACCAGGTCGGCATCATCGTGGACACGCCCCACAGCGGCGACCGCACGACCATTGAAGCCGCGCGCGCCTCGGCCAAGCCTATGACCGCCAGCCACACCGGCGCCAAGGGTGTTTTCGAACACATGCGCTGCAAGAGCGACGCCGCCATCAAGGCCATCGCCGATACCGGCGGACTGCTGGGCGTTTACGTGCTCCCCAACATGCTGGGGCCCAAGGCCAACCTGAACACCATGCTGGATCACGTGGATTACATCGCCCGGTTGGCCGGCACAGACCACGTGGCCATCGGCACGGACACCTCTTTCGTCACGCCGTTCCCCCCCGGGATTGAACGCCGGAAAAACGCCCGGTTTGACGCGCGCTGGTGGGGCAATTGGAAACCCGACAACCATCCCCTGCCCGTTTCCGACGAGGCTTCCGCCGGCAGCCTGGCCTGGACGAATTGGCCGCTTTATACCGTCGGCCTGGTGATGCGCGGTTACAGCGACGACGACGCGGCCAAGATTCTGGGCGGCAATTTCATGCGCGTCCTGGAAGCCAACCGGCCGGCGGAGGAAGTTGAATAACTCAACCAGAACAAGGAGAATGGAATCAATGTCCTTGCGCAACATAGGCAAACGCGGACTGTGGCTGGCGGTGGCGGCGCTGCTGGGTTGGAACCTGGTGGTGGGCGCCAAACTCGCCGCCCAGGCGGATAAAACCAGCGACACCACGAGCGTTGCCTTTGAAAAAATGCAGTTGCTGGCCGAGGTGATGCTGCAAATCCGCCAGAATTACGTGGACGAGGACAAGACCGGTTTCAAGGAACTGATGTACGGCGCCCTGCGCGGCATGCTGCAGTCGCTCGATCCCCACAGCCAGTTCATGGACCCGGATATGTTCAACGACATGAAAAGCGATACCGCCGGCGAGTTCGGCGGCGTGGGTATCGTCATCGGCCACCGCGACGGGGTGCTGACGGTCATCGCCCCCATGGAAGACACGCCGGCTTTCCGCGCCGGCATCCTGCATGGCGACAAGATCGTGGAGATTGACGCCGAATCCACCGAAACGCTTTCGCTGCAAGACGCCGTCAAGCGCATGCGGGGCGAACCGGGCACGAAGGTGAAATTGAAAATCCTGCGCGTCAATCCGCAGGAGATCAAAGAAGTCGAAATCATCCGGGCGGTGATCAAGGTGGACAGCGTCAAGGACGCGCGCATGCTGGATGACGGCATCGGCTATGTGCGCATTACCCAGTTTAACGAACCCACGGCCGACGCCTTGCAAATTGCCATGGAAACCCTGCTGAAGCAGCAAATGCGCGCGCTGGTGCTGGATTTGCGCAACAATCCCGGCGGGCTGTTGAGTTCCGCGGTGGAAGTCAGCCAGAAATTCCTCGAAAGCGGCGCCAAAATCGTCACCACCCGCGGACGCCAGAAGGCCATGACGCAAACCCAGTACGCCGCGCGGGGCCGGCACCATTACCTGGATTTCCCCATGGCGATCCTGGTCAACGGCGGCAGCGCCAGCGCCTCGGAAATCGTGGCGGGCGCCCTGCAGGATGCCCGCCGCGCCGTGCTGGTGGGCGAACGCACGTTCGGCAAGGGATCGGTGCAAAGCGTGGTGCCGATGCCCGACGGCTCCGCCATCCGTTTGACGACGGCCAAGTATTATACGCCGAATGAACGCATGATTCATGAAAAAGGCATTGATCCCGATATCATCGTCCCCCTCTCCGGCGAAGACTGGTTCAAAATTCTTGCCCAGCGTTCGCGCGAGGAATACGGGGAGGCCGCGCCGACCAACAGCCTGCCGCAGGCAATGGTGCAGCCCGCGCAGGATAAAGTGACGGATGCGCAACTGGAACGCGCCGTGGACGTTCTCAAGGGCATCATGCTTTTCAATTCCGCCAGTCATGCCGCCCGGCGTTGAGCGGACGCCGCTGGGATATACCTTAGAGCGCGGCGGCGCGACGACGCTGGGGCTGGCTTGGGTGCGCCATGATCAAGAACGTGCTGGGGATCGAGACTTCATGCGATGAAACGGCCGCGGCCCTGGCCGCCGACGGCCGCTGCATCCGCGCCGGCGTAGTGGCGAGCCAGGTGCTGCTGCACGCGCCTTACGGCGGCGTAGTGCCGGAAATTGCGGCCCGCCAGCACGTGGAACAACTGCCGCTGGTGATGGCCCGGACCATGAAACAAGCCGGCGCCGCCTGGAACGATTTACAGGCGATCGCCGTCACTTATGGGCCGGGATTGGCGACTTCCCTGCTGGCGGGCATCGCCGCCGCCAAGGGGCTGGCCCTGCGCCTGCGCCTGCCTTTGATCGGGATCAACCACCTCGAGGCGCATCTCTACTCCGTGTTCCTGGCGCCGGACGCGCCGGAATGGAAGTCCGTCCTGCCCCTGACGGCCCTGCTGGTGTCCGGCGGGCATACCTGCCTGCTGCGCGTTGCAGCGCCCGGTGAATACCAGCGCCTCGGCGCCACCCTGGATGACGCCGCCGGCGAAGCGTTCGACAAGGGCGCGCAGTTGCTGGGCCTGGGATATCCCGGCGGCCCGGCCATCGAACGGGCCGCGGCCGCCGGCCGCCCGGATGCGATCAAGTTCCCGCGCGGCATCGCCCGGCAAAAACACAGCCTGAATTTCAGCTTCAGCGGCTTGAAGACAGCCTTGCGTTACTATCTGGAGAAAATTCCCCGCCCGATTCCGCCGGACCGGCTGGCGGATATCGCCGCCAGTTACCAGGAAGCCATCGTGGATGCCCTGACCATCCAGGCCTTGCGCGCCGCCAGCCGCACGCAAACCGCCACCCTGGCCGTCGCCGGCGGCGTTTCGCTCAATGCCCGCCTGCGCGCCCGCCTGCGGGAGGCGGCCGCGGCGCAATCCTTGCGCCTGCTGCTGGCGCCGGCCGGTTATTGCGGCGATAATGCGGCCATGGTGGCCGCCCTGGCCGCCGCCGGACGCGGTCTCGGCAGCTTGGCCGCCTGGGATCTGGACGCCTGCCCCAACTTGCGCATCGGCGTCTAATCCTAAATCCGGCAGTTGGCAAGTTTGCCGCGTCCCGCTTTAAAGCGGGACAAGGATGCACGCTTGCCACGCGCAGCGCGTGGGCGGCAAGGGTGACGGTGTATTAATATACTCCGAACCCTTGCCAACAAAGCAGATGCGGCAAAATCGCCAACCATTTTTCCGGTTTGAAATTCAAAAATTTCCTTACACCCGAAAGGTGTTTGCTACAGAAATCCTATCTCCCCTGTTTTCAATTGCTTATGTCAATTTTTGAATTTCAAATGCCGGATTTAGGCTAATATTGCCGCTCGTATTCCCCGCGGCCGAGTTTCTTCAATTTGTGGAAGCCGGCCTGTTGGGCGCGGCGGTCCAGCCCGCTGCGTGAACCGCCGACATTGGGCGCCGAAATCTGCCGCGCCACCGGCGCGCCGCAGCGCGGACAGCGCCGCAACGCCGGCGCGGCCAGCGCCTCCAGCCGCTCAAAGCCGCCGCGGCAATATGCGCAAGACGCGGCCGCGTCATTTGCCATGTATTCCCGGATTGGCATACCTATCAATACGCGCGGGCAAACACCGCCCGCCGCCGGCTGGGCGCGCCGGTGAACGGGCACACGCCCGGCTCTTCCGCTCCATCCAACGGAATGCAGCGCACCGTCACGGCCAATTCTTCGCGCAGTTTCTGCTCCACCGCCGGATCGTCCGCCCAATGCGCCATGACAAAGCCCGCGACCTTGTCCTGGCTGCCTTTAAAACAGTCGTAAAACTCATCGCGGCTGTTCACCTGGCGCGTATGCGCGGCCCGGAAATCCCGGGCGCGCTGCAGCATGCCGGCCTGGATTTCATCCAGGATGCCCGCGGCAGCGGCGGCGATTTCCGCGCGCGGCACGGCCTGGCGTTCCCGGGCATCGCGGTCGCGCCGGGTGAGCGAGACGGCGCCGGCGGCCATGTCGCGCGGCCCGATTTCCAGGCGCAGCGGCACGCCTTTTTTGATCCAACTCCAGGCCTTCTCGCCGCCGCGCATGTCGCGGGTGTCGATTTCCACCGCCAGCGGCCGGCCGGCATAGCGCAACCGGCCCAGCTCCGCGGCCAATTGATCGCAGTATTCCAGCACCTGCGCCCGGGTGTCGTCCTTGTGGATCACCGGCAGAATCGCGATCTGCGTCGGCGCCAGCCGCGGCGGGAGCATCAAGCCGTTGTCATCGCCATGGGTCATGATCAGGCCGCCGATCAGCCGCGTGGATACGCCCCAGGAGGTGGTCCAGGCGTATTTCTCCACGCCATCCTGGTCCAGAAACTTGATGCCGGAGGCCCGGGCGAAATTCTGCCCGAGGAAATGCGAGGTGCCGGCCTGCAGGGCCTTGCCATCCTGCATCATCGCTTCGATGGAATATGTCTCCACGGCGCCGGGGAACCGCTCGGCATCCGTCTTGCGCCCTGGGATGACCGGCATGGCCATGTACTGCTCGGCGAAGTCGGCATAGACCCGCAGCATGCGGGCGGTTTCCTCCCGCGCTTCCGCCTCGCCGGCATGGGCGGTATGGCCTTCCTGCCAGAGGAATTCCGTGGTGCGCAGGAAAATCCGGGTGCGCATCTCCCAGCGCACGATGTTGGCCCACTGGTTCAACAGCAGCGGCAGGTCGCGGTAAGATTGCACCCACTTGGCATACATCGCGCCGATGATCGTTTCGGAAGTGGGCCGCACCACCAGCGGCTCCTCCAATTCGCCGGCCGGGATCAACCGGCCGTCCGCCCCGGCCTGCAGGCGGTGGTGAGTGACCACGGCGCATTCCTTGGCGAAGCCTTCGACATGCTCGGCTTCTTTTTGAATGAAACTCAAGGGAATGAACAACGGGAAATAGGCGTTGCGGTGGCCGGTGGCCTTGAACATCTCGTCCAAGACCCGCTGCATGTTTTCCCAGATGCCGTACCCCCAGGGCTTGATGACCATGCACCCGCGCACCGGCGACAATTCGGCCAGGTCGCCGGCCCGGATCACCTGCTGGTACCATTCCGGGTAATTCTGGGCGCGCGTGGGTTCAATTGCGTTGCGTTCGGCCATGATGGGGTTCCTTTATGAATTATTCCGAAGCTCTGCGATTAAAAGCGGTCATTATACATCAATTCTCCGCGCCTGCAAGCAGCGTTCATGGCGTGACATTTTCAGGGGCGCACCGGCGCTTCGGTGCAATCAAGCCGGCGCCGGCAACACGATTGGCTGCTTGCGCAAAGTCTTCTGCCGCGCAGCGGCTTTGGAGTGCGCAGGCTCGACTGAGCTTTTGACAGGCTGGCGTTTAAAACCATCAAAGCGGCGTCAAGCTTGCCCCCTGCACCGGACCGGCGGCGCGGCATGGCGCGCGCTCAGCATTGCAAACGCGGCGCATGCCGGTGAAATTCCTGGAGGCTGCAGACCGCCATATGGCCGCCGGTTGCCCGCAGCGACTCCAACCCCTCCACCGCGAAGGCCAGTCCGCGCACAGTGGTCGTCACGGGAATGCCGCGGGTCACGGCTTCAGTCCGCATACGCACTTCATCCAGGCGCGGCGTTTCTCCCGCGCCGGGCGTATTGACAATCCAGGCAATCTGTTTTTCAGCGATCAAGTCCAGCACGTTCGGCCGGCCGGTAGATATCCGGAAAACCGCATGCGCCGGGATGCCGTGATTGCGCAGCACGGTGCTCGTGCCTTCCGTGGAATAGAGGACAAAACCCAACTGGCGCAATTTTTCCGCCAACGGCACGATCGGCGCCTTGTCGGCATCCTTGACGCTCAGAAAAATCCCGCCGGCGGCCGGCAAAATGCTGCCGGCGGCGGCCTGGCTTTTCAGGAAAGCCACGCCGGAATCCACGTCCAACCCCATCACTTCGCCCGTGGATTTCATTTCCGGACTGAGCACAATATCCACGCCGGGGAACCGCACGAAGGGAAATACCGCCTCCTTCACCGCCACGTAGCGGGGCGCGGGCTCGCTGGTGAAGCCCAAGTCGCGCAATTTCCGCCCGACCATCACCAGCGCCGCCAGCTTTGCCAGGGGCACGCCGGTGGCCTTGCTGACAAACGGCACGGTGCGCGAGGCGCGCGGATTGACTTCCAGCACGTAAACCTCGGCGCCGCCGTCCGGCCGGTTCAAGACGGCAAACTGGATGTTCATCAGGCCGCGCACCTCCAGGGCCCGGGCCAAAGCCCGGGTCTGGCCGCGGATAACGGACTGCACCTCCGGCGACAGGTGGCACGGCGGAATCACGCACGCGCTGTCGCCGGAATGGATGCCGGCCATCTCCACGTGTTCCATGATGGCGCCGATCACGGTGGTCTCCCCGTCGGAAATACAATCCACGTCAACTTCCAGGGCGTTTTCGAGGAAATCGTCGATCAGCACCGGGCGGGACTCGGAAACTTCCACGGCCTCCGCCATGTAGCGGCGCAGGGCCTCACGGTTATGCACGATCGCCATGGCGCGGCCGCCCAGCACAAAGGAAGGCCGCATCAACACCGGGTAGCCGATGCGCGCGGCAATTGCTTCGGCGCCGGCCGCGTCCGTGGCCATGCCGCTTTGCGGCTGCCGGATATCCAGTTTTTCCAGCAGACGTTTGAATTGCTCCCGATCCTCGGCCGCCTCGATGCTGGCCGGCTTGGTGCCGATGACGGTGACGCCGTTGTCTTCCAGCGCGCGGGCCAAATTGAGCGGAGTCTGCCCGCCGAACTGCACAATCGCCCCGGCGCAGCCTTCGCGGCGGTAAATGTGCAGGACGTCTTCCAGGGTCAGGGGTTCGAAATACAGCCGGTCGCTGGTGTCGTAATCGGTGCTGACGGTTTCGGGATTGCTGTTGACCATGATGGCCTCGAAACCGGCCGCCCGGAGCGCGAACACGGCATGCACGCAGCAGTAGTCGAATTCGATGCCCTGGCCGATGCGGTTCGGCCCGCCGCCCAGGATCATGATTTTGGGCCGCCCGCCGGCGCAGGGCTCGTCCCATTCGCCGTAAGTCGAATAATAATACGGGGTATAGGCCTCGAATTCCGCGGCGCAGGTATCCACCAGGGCGTACACCGGCAGGAGTTTTAATTCCTCGCGGACGCGGCGCACGGCGTTTTCATCGGCGCGCAGCAGCCAGGCGATCTGGCGGTCGGAATAACCGAATTCCTTGGCCTGGCGGAACAGCGCGGGCTGCCGGCGCAAGCCCTCCAACGATTGCGCTCCCGCGATTTCATCCTCGAAGGCCGCCAACTCGGCCAGGTGCCGCAAAAACCAGGGATCGATGCGCGTCAGCCCCTGCACCCGCGCCACCTCCCAGCCGCGCCGGAATGCGGCGCGGATATGGAAGAATCGCTGGGATTGCGGCCGCGCCAGTTCCGCCGCCAGCCGGTCGTCCGCCAGCGCTTCAAACGGCGCATCGCGCCCGTCGGCGCCGAATCCGGCCCGGCCCTGTTCCAGGGAACGCATGGCTTTCTGGAAGGATTGTTTGAAAGTCCGGCCGATGCTCATCGCCTCGCCCACGGATTTCATCTGGGTTCCCAGCGTGGTATCGGCGGAGGCGAATTTTTCGAAGGCGAACCGCGGCGCCTTGGTGACCACGTAATCCACCGCCGGCTCGAAGCAGGCCGGCGTCTCGCGGGTAATGTCGTTGCGCAACTCGTCCAGGGTGTAGCCCACCGCCAGTTTCGCGGCAATCCGCGCGATGGGAAATCCCGTCGCCTTGGAGGCCAGGGCGCTGGAGCGGGACACGCGCGGGTTCATTTCGATAATCACCATCCGCCCGTCGGCGGGATTGACCGCCCACTGCACATTGGCGCCGCCGGTTTCCACGCCGATGGCGCGCATGACCGCCAGCGAGTCGTCGCGCATCTTCTGATATTCGCGGTCCGTTAAAGTCTGGGCCGGGGCGACGGTGAAACTGTCGCCGGTGTGCACGCCCATCGGATCAATGTTTTCGATGGAACAGACAATGACGCAGTTATCCTTGCGGTCGCGCATCACCTCCAGTTCGAATTCCTTCCAGCCGGCAACGGACTCCTCGATCAACACCTCCGAGTTGGGACTGTAATACAATCCGCGTTCCACGATCCGCCGGAAGCCATCGTCATCCCCGGCAATGCCGCCGCCGGTGCCCCCGAGGGTAAATCCCGGCCGGATCACCAGCGGATAAGCGCCGATCCGTTCCCGCACCCGGCAGGCTTCCTCCAGCGAATGGGCGGCGCCGCTGGCCGGCATGTCCAGGCCGATGCCGCGCATGGCCTCCTTGAACAGGTTGCGGTCTTCGGCGCGGCGGATCACCTCGGCGTTGGCGCCGATCAATTCCACGCGGTAACGGCGCAGGATCCCCTGGTCGTGCAGCGCCACCCCGAGGTTGAGGGCCGTCTGGCCGCCCAGGGTCGGCAGGAGCGCGTCCGGGCGTTCGCGGCGGATGATTTCATGCAGGACATCCGGGATCAGCGGTTCGACATAGGTGCGGTCGGCAAATTCCGGGTCCGTCATGATTGTCGCCGGGTTGCTGTTCACCAGCACCAGTTCGTAACCTTCTTCCTTCAGGGCCTTGCAGGCCTGGACGCCGGAATAATCGAATTCGCAAGCCTGGCCGATGACGATCGGCCCGGCGCCGATGACCATGATTTTTTTGATGTCTTCGCGTTTGGGCATAATTTTCCTGTCCTGGTCTGCGGTGTTCGGTATTTGCAGTCAATGCGTGCCTCTGCGCCTTTGATCCTTTGCCCCTTCTGATCGCAGTGTTCAGTGTTCAGCAACCATCGCGGCGGGCGCGGGCCGCCGCCACAAAATCGCGGAACAATGGATGGGCGCGCAGCGGTGTGGATTGAAATTCCGGGTGAAACTGGCAGGCCACAAACCAGGGGTGGTCGCGCAATTCCATGATTTCCACCAAATCGGCGTCCGGGTTAACGCCCGTGAAAGACATGCCCGCCTGTTCCATCTGCAACCGAAAACGATTGACGAACTCGTAGCGGTGGCGGTGGCGTTCCCGGACCGATTCCATGCCATAGGCCTGCCGCGCGCGGCTGCCCGGGCTCAAGCGGCAGGGATACGCGCCCAGGCGCATGGTGCCGCCCTTGGCGGTGGCTGCCACCTGGCCGGGCAGCAGATCAATCACCGGGTGCGCGGTAGCGGGATCGAATTCGGTGCTATGGGCGCCCGCCAGGCCGCAAACGTTCCGGGCATATTCGATGGCCGCGCATTGCATGCCCAGGCAAATCCCGAAAAACGGCACACCGGCGGCGCGCGCATGCCGTACGGCGTGCAGCTTGCCTTCCACGCCGCGGTCGCCGAATCCGCCCGGTATCAGAATGCCGTGGACGCCCGCCAGGCGCTGTGCCGCGCTGTCCGCGCCCACCAGTTCCTCCGATTCTACCATGCGGATCTTGACCCGCAGGCGGTTGGCCAGGCCGGCATGGTGCAGCGCTTCATAGACGCTTTTATAGGCGTCCTGCAGCCGGATGTATTTCCCGACCACGGCAATCTCCACCGCGCCGTCCGCCGGATCAAGCTGTTCGGCCAGCATGCGCTTCCAGTCGTCCAACTGCAGGGGGCGCACATGCAGCCGGAGCATCTCCAGCAGGTATACGTCCACCCCCTGTTCCGCCAGCGCCACCGGCACTTCGTAGATGGAGTGCTCCACATCGCGCTCTTCGATCACCAGGTCGGTTTCAACGTTGCAAAACAGCGCCAGTTTTTCCCGGTGTTCGCGCTCCAGCCGCCGCTCGCACCGGCACACCAGGATGTCCGGCACAATGCCGATGGTCCGCAGGATGCCGACCGACTGCTGCGACGGCTTGGTTTTCATCTCGCCGGCGGCCCGGATGAACGGCACCAGCGTTAAATGCACGAACAGCCCGTTGGCCCGGCCGATTTCCTGGCGGTACTGGCGGATGGCTTCCAGGAACGGCAGCGACTCGATATCGCCCACCGTGCCGCCGATTTCCGTGAGGGCAATGTCCACGTCGGGGGCATCCAGCGCCCGGATGGCGGTTTTGATTTCATCCGTCACATGGGGAATCACCTGCACGGTCTTGCCCAGGTAACCGCCTTCGCGCTCGCGCTGGATCACCGCGCTGTAAATCCGCCCGGCGGTGTAATTGCTGTCGCGCCCGCAGACCACGCCGGCAATGCGTTCGTAATGCCCCAGGTCCAGGTCGGTTTCCGCGCCATCCTCGGTGACGTACACCTCGCCATGCTGGAAGGGCGACATCGTGCCGGGATCGACGTTCAGGTAAGGATCTAATTTCTGCATTTTGACGCGGTACCCGCGCCGCGTCAACAGCAAACCGAGGGAGGCGGCCGTCAAGCCCTTGCCCAGCGAGGATACCACGCCGCCGGTGATGAAAATATGTTTAGTCATATGGGTAGGCGCTAATGCAGTTCCACGGTTAATTCGTCCTTTTTCAAATCAATTTTAAGCGTTCCGGCGCCGCCCCGCTGGCCGGCCAACAAGGCGCGCGCCGCCGGCGTCTCCACGGCCTGCTGGATAAAACGCTTCAGAGGGCGCGCGCCGTATACCGGATCGTACCCGCGTTGGGCGATAAACCGGCGCGCGGCGGGCGTCGCGGCCAGGCTCAACCGCTGCTCCGCCAGCCGCTCGCCCAGTTCCGCCAGTTGCAAATCCACGATGCGTTCCAGTTCCGCCTGGGTCAGGGGCTTGAAGAGCACGATTTCGTCCACGCGGTTGAGAAATTCCGGACGGAACCGCTCGCGCAGCGCCTCCATCACCTGCCGGCGCGCGCCTTCGCGGAGCTGACCGTCGCGTTCGATGCCCTCCAGCAGCACATGCGACGCAATGTTGCTGGTCATGATCACCACACAGTTTTTGAAATTCACCGTGCGCCCGTGGGAATCGGTCAACCGCCCTTCGTCCAGCAGTTGCAGGAGGATGTTGAAAACATCCGGGTGGGCTTTTTCAATTTCATCCAGCAGCAGCACGCAGTAGGGTTTGCGGCGCACCGCCTCGGTCAATTGCCCGCCTTCCTCGTAGCCGATGTAGCCCGGGGGGGAACCGACCATGCGCGACACGGCATGCTTCTCCATGTATTCGCTCATGTCCAGGCGCACCAGGTTGTCCGCCGCGTCAAACAGGGTCAGCGCCAGCGCCCGCGCGAGTTCGGTCTTGCCCACGCCCGTGGGACCGAGGAACAGGAACGAACCGATCGGCCGCTGGGGATTCTTGATGCCGGCGCGCGCGCGCAGCACGGCGTCCGCCACGGCCTGGACGGCCTCATCCTGTCCCACCACGCGTTCATGCAGCACCTTGTCCAGCCGGAGCAGTTTTTCGCGTTCGCCCTCCAGCAGGCGGGTCAGCGGAATGCGGGTCCAGCGCGCCACGACCTCGGCGATTTCCTCCTCGGCGACCTCTTCGCGCAGCATGGCCGCGGCAGCCGCGCCGTCGAGTTTCTGCAGTTGGCGCTCCAGGCCGGGGATGACGCCATGGCGCAACTCCGCCACGCGCTCCAAGCGGTAAGCGCGCTCGGCGCTTTCGCACTCCTGGCGGGCCTGCTCGATTTTTTCACGCAACACCTGCTTGGCGGCCAGCGCGCTCTTCTCCTCCTCCCATTGGGCGCGCATGGCGGCGGCCTGCCGCTTCAGCCCGGCCAGTTCCTTGCGCAAAACCTCCAGGCGCTCGCGGCTGGCCGGGTCTTTTTCCTTCTTCAGCGCCGTTTCTTCAATTTCCAGGCGCAGCGCCTTGCGCGTCACCTCGTCCAGCTCCGCCGGCATGGAATCAATCTCCGTACGGATGGAGGCGCAGGCCTCGTCCACCAGGTCGATCGCCTTGTCGGGCAGGAACCGGTCGCTGATGTAACGGTTGGAGAGCGTGGCGGCGGCCACCAGCGCGGCATCCTGGATGCGCACGCCGTGGTGCAGTTCGAAGCGTTCGCGCAGACCGCGCAGGATGGAGATGGTGTCTTCCACGCTCGGCGGCTCCACCATCACCGGCTGGAACCGGCGCTCCAGGGCCGCGTCCTTTTCAACGTGCTCGCGGTATTCATCCAGGGTAGTGGCGCCGATGCAGTGCAATTCCCCGCGCGCCAGCATGGGTTTCAGCATGTTGCCGGCATCGGACGATCCTTCGGTCTTGCCCGCTCCCACAATCATGTGCAACTCGTCAATGAACAGGATGATCCGGCCGGCGGCCGCCTTGATCTCATTCAGAACCGCCTTCAACCGCTCTTCGAACTCGCCCCGGAATTTCGCGCCGGCCAGCAGCGCCGTCAGGTCCAGCGCGAAAATCGTGCGGTCTTTCAATCCTTCCGGCACGTCGCCGCGCAGGATGCGGTGGGCTAATCCTTCCACGATCGCCGTCTTGCCCACGCCGGGCTCGCCGATCAGCACGGGGTTATTCTTGGTCTTGCGCGACAGGATGCGGATCACGGACCGTATTTCCTGGTCGCGCCCGATCACCGGGTCGAGCTTGCCCTGGCGCGCCAGCGCCACCAGGTCCAGGCCGTATTTTTCCAGCGCCTCGTAGGCAGTCTCCGGGTTGGCGCTGGTCACCCGCTGATTGCCGCGCACGGCCGTCAAGGTTTCCAGGAAGCGCGCCGCGGTGACGCCCATTTCCTTCAACAACCGCCCGGCCGGAGTGCGGTCTTCCTCCTGGATCAGCGCCGCCAGAATGTGTTCCGCCGAGACGTACTCGTCCTTCAGGCGGCGGGCTTCATCCTCCGCCGCCAGCAACAGGCGGCTCAGGCGCTGCGTGACATATATTTTGCCGGCTTCCGTGCCGCCGCTGACCCGCGGCCGGCGGTCCAGTTCCTGCTCGAGCCGGGCTTTCAAGGTCGGCGTCGAGACGCCCATGCGTTCCAGCAGCCTGGCGGTCAGCCCGTCTGTCTGCTCCGCCATCGCCAGCAGCAGGTGTTCGCCATCCACTTCCTGGTGGCCGCGGCGCAAGGCCAAAGCCTGGGCCGCCTGCAAGGCTTCCTGAACTTTTTGCGTGGTGCGATTCGCGTCCATTGAAAATCCTCCTTGCCGACAATGAATTTGCGCCCGGACCGTCAGAGGGATACGGCGCGCATTGGGAGTGCAGTTTATCAAGTATAGTGGAGTTTTCAAGATAAATCTTTTCAAACAGGCTGGCATCGCGTATAGTTCCGCGGCAAGGGCTGAACGGCGCGGACCCGCGCGCCCGGCGCCGCCGGCCGCAGCCCCATACGGAAATGCGCCATGCCTGAATTGCAGAATAATTTTTCCTGGTCGGTCTCCGCGCGCGAGGATTTCCAGGAATGCCATCGCCGGCGCTACTGGGCCAAGTACGCCATGTGGAACGGCTGGCAGCCATCCGCCGCGCCGCTGCAGCGCACGGCTTACCGCCTGACCAAGATGGAAAACCGTTTTACCATCCAGGGCAATGCCGTCGAACGCGCCGCCATGTGGCTGCTGGCCGAAAACCGCGCCGGACGCGCCCCGGGAGTGGAAAGCGCTTATGCCGGAATTGCCCGGCCTTACCTGAACCGCTGCTGGAGCGAATCCCGCAACCGGCTCTGGCAATCCAATCCCAAGCGCTTTTGCTGCCTGCACGAGCACTATTACCCCGAGCACCACCAGACGCCCGAGCCGGAAATGACCGTGCGGATGGTGCAAACCATCAAGGACTGCCTGGCGCACTTTCACGCGGCCCTCCTGCCCCGCCTGGCGCGGATCAGTCCGGACGCGGATGTGCCCATTGCCGCGGCGGGCGCGGGCGATCCGGAATTCTTCCTGCTGGATGAAATCAAGATTTACGCCATCCCGGATTATGTCTGCCGCGCCGGCGCCAACCTGGAAATTTTCGACTGGAAATCCGGCGCGCCCCGTCCCGCGCACAGCGACCAGATGGCTGTTTACGGTTTGTGGGCGCACCGCAAACATAACCAACCGCCGGAAAACATCCTGATCCGCCTGGAATACCTGGCCGCCGGCAAATCGCTCCAGACGGCCCTCTCTGCCGCCGACATCGAAAAAACCGAACATATGATCCGGAGTTCCACCGCCGAAATGGCGGAGTACCTGGAAAATGGCGACATTCGCCGCAATCTCCCCCTCCCCTGCGAAGAATGGGAATTGTCGGCCGACATGCACGTCTGCCGCCACTGCAATTTTTATGAATTGTGCAAACCGGAATTGGATGCCTAGTCTGAACATGACCGTCCCGAAGCCGGTGTTGCGGCGGATGCTGCCGCTGGTGACGGGCGCGCTGCTGATGCTGATCGCCGGCGCGGGCGCGGTGCTCTGGCTGCAGCACCGCCATGCGCAGGCAGTGGAAATCGCCAACCGGATTAAAGATGTCCAGCTCGATCTGCAATTCGACCTGGCCAATCATGCCGCCGACCTGCGCATTGCCCTCCAGTTCGTCGCCGCCGACCCGGCCACCGGCCAGGCGCTGCAAGACCGCCAGCCAGCCGCCTTGCTGGATAAATGGCGGCCCGTGTACGAAACTCTCCGCCAGCAGCACCAAATCACCGCGTTCAATTTCTTCAATACCGGCCAGGTCTGCATCTTGAGCCTGCAGGCGCCGGAGCAGGCCGGCGCCCTGGTCAACCGCCTCACTGTCCGCGCGGCGTCGCAAACCGGCCAACCCGCCACCGGACTGGAACTCAGCCCCGGCGGCGCTTTCGCTTTACGCGTGGTATATCCCGTCCATCACCACGGCGAGTGCGTCGGCTACGCGGAACTGGGCAAGGATTTCGTGGACATCCTGCGGACGCGCGAACTTTCCCCGGGCACGCACCTGGCGCTGGCCCTGCACAAACGCCACCTCCGCCGCGCGGAATGGGAGTCCGCGGCGCGCCGGCGCCGGCATGCCGTGGGCTGGGAACACCTGGCCGACCGCGTCATCCTGTATGCCACGCATACCGCTCTGCCCGGCGCCATCGCGAAAGCGGCGCAAGATTCCGCAGACGCGCCCGACAGCGACATTGCCTTCGACCAACGCCTCTGGCGCGCTTCCGCCGTGCCCCTGCGCGACGCGTCCGGCTCTGAAATCGGCGCGCTGCTGGTCTGGTGCGAACTCACCACGGAGCGCGCGTATTTTTACCGCAACCTCATCCGCGCCGGCGCCGGCGCCGGCCTCCTCCTGGTCGCCCTGCTGACATTCGTCTTCATCCTGCTCCGCCGCACCGACACCGGCATCCGCGCCCAGAAACTGGAGCTGCTGGACCAGGAAATGCAGCATCGCATGCTTTTTGAGCACTCGATTTCCGCCATCGCCCTGCATGAAATTGTGACCGACAACGCCGGGCGGCCCGTAGATTACACCTTCCTTCACGTCAACCCGGCCTTCCAGAATCACACCGGGTTGCGCGCGGATGATATCATCGGCCGTGCCGCCAAGGAGGTGCTCCAGGGCTTCGACCAGAGCTCGTTCCTCAAGATTTACGCCGAGGTTGTCGCCAGCGGCAAACCGGTGAGTTTCGAGGAGTACTCCAAACCGCTCGAACGGCATTTCATGATCAACGCCTACCCGATGGGCGGCAAACGTTTCGCCACGGTGTTCTTTGACATCACCGAACGCAAGCAAACCGAATACGCCAACCAACTCGCCAACACCATCCTGTCCATTCTCAACACCGCCGGCCCACTCCAGGATACCATGCGGCAAATCCTGCTGACGCTCAAGCAGCACACCGGCTGCGATGCCGCCGCCATCCGCCTGCAGCAGGGCGAGGATTTCCCATATTACATGCAAGACGGCTTCACCGGGGAATTCCTGCTGACGGAAAACTCCCTGCTCCACCTGGACCCCCGGAACGGCGTCTGCCGCCAAACCGACGGCTCGGCCGAACTGGAATGCACCTGCGGCATGGTGCTCGCCGGCAAAACTGATCCCGCCAGTCCTTTCCACACCGTCGGCGGCAGTTTCTGGTGCAACGACACCGGCAAATTGAAAAATCCGCCCAACGGCGCGGCGTACCCCCGCCACCTGCGCAACCAATGCTTCCGCCATGGCTACTCCTCCCTGGCGCTGGTGCCGATCCGCGCCGGCGACCGCATCATCGGCCTGCTGCAATTGAATGGACGCAAGCCGGGATTATTCACATTAAGCGCCATTCACGCGCTGGAAGCTGCAACCGGCCATATCGGCGAAATGCTGCTGCGCTGGCGCGCGGAAGAAACTCTGCGCGAAAAAAGCGCCGAACTGGACCGCTATTTCACCACCAGCCTCGACCTGCTTTGCATCGCCGATACCGACGGCCACTTCATCCGCCTGAATCCTGAATGGGAAAAGGTGCTGGGCTACTCCGTCGCGGAACTCGCCGGGCGGATTTTCATGGATTTCGTCCATCCCGACGACCTTGCCGCCACCCGGGCGGCCGTCGCCCAACTGCAATCCCAGGTTGAAGTATTAAGCTTTGAAAATCGGTACCGCCACAAGGACGGCAGTTACCGCTGGATCGAATGGCGTTCGCACCCGCAAGACAAGTTGATTTACGCCGTCGCCCGGGATGTGACCAATCGTATAATGGCGGAGCAGGCCCTGCGCGCCGCCAATAAGCAGCTCGAAGCCGCCATCGCCCGCGCCCGCGCCCTGGCTGCCGCGGCGGAAGAGGCCAACCAGGCCAAGGGCGACTTCCTGGCCAACATCAGCCATGAGATCCGCACGCCCATCAACGGCATTATCGGCATGACCAGCCTCCTGCTCGACAGCCCGCTGGATCAACAGCAGCAACACTTCACCGAAAGCATCCGCGCCAATGGCCAGTCGTTGCTGAGCCTGATCAACAATATTTTGGATTATTCCCGGATCGAAGCCCGTAAACTCGACCTGGAAGAGATGGATTTCAACCTGCCGGAATTGCTGGCGGACCTGGATTCCGCGATGTCATGGCAAGCCCGGGCTAAAAGCATCGCCATTACATGGTCCGCCGCTCCCGACGTGCCGGCGCGCGTGCGCGGCGACGCCACCCGCCTGCGGCAGATTTTGACAAACCTGGCGGGCAATGCCATCAAGTTCACCGAGTCCGGCTCGGTGTCCATCCACGCCGCGCTCGACCATGCCCGCCTGCCACAGCCGGAGGATAAAGCCGCTGCGGAAGATTGCATTTACCTGCGCTTTGCCATCCGGGACACCGGCATCGGGGTCGCCCCGGAAAATATCAGCCGCCTCTTTGAGCGTTTTACCCAGGCGGACGCCTCCGCCACCCGCAAACACGGCGGCAGCGGGCTGGGCCTGGCTATCGCCAAGCAGTTGGCGGAGTTGATGGGCGGCGCCATCGGTGTCTCCAGTGTCCCGGGCCAGGGTTCGGAATTCTGGTTCACCGTCCGCCTGCGCCGGCCGCTTTCCGATGCCGGCGAGGATGATTCGGCGCCGCAAGCATTTCATGCCATCCAGCCCGTATTCCAGGGACGCAATGCGCGGGTGCTGCTGGCGGAAGACAATCCCGTCAACCAGGAGGTGGCGCTGGGGATGCTGGTGAAAATGGGATTGCAAGCCGACACCGTCTCCGATGGCGCCGAAGCGGTCCATGCCGTGGCAACGGGCGGATATGACCTGATCCTGATGGACATTCAAATGCCCTTCATGGACGGGCGGACTGCCGCCAGCAAAATCCGGGATTGGGAAAAAACCGCCAAGCCCGCTGCCCGCCCTCCCATCCCGATTATTGCCATGACCGCGCACGCCATGCCGGATGACCGCGATCAATGCCTGGCAGCGGGCATGAACGACTATTTGCCCAAGCCGGTCACCCCGCAGGTCCTGGCCGCCATGCTGGCCAAATGGCTGCCGGCCGGCCCGGCGCGCGGAAGCGGGGATGCTGCCTCCGCCGCGTATCCGCCGATCCGGTCCGCGGATGCGCCGCCGGTATTCGACCGGGCCGGCATGGCCGCCCGGCTGCTGAACGATGCCGACCTGATCCGCCGGGTGCTGGACACCTTTTTAAACGATATGCCCCGCCAACTGGCGCGCTTGCGCGAGTTGCTGGAGACCGGCGATAACGCGGAAGCGGCGCGCCAGGCCCATACCATCAAGGGCGCCGCCGCCAGTATCGGCGGCGAACGCCTGCGTCAGCTCATGGATGAGATTGAAAGCGCGGTTACCGCCCGCCCGGCGGCCGGCGGCCCGGCCTGGATCGCCCGCGCGGAAAAAGAATTTGATTTATTGCGCGCGGCGATGGAACAACGCTGATCTGAACGAAACGCAAAGGGTGTCTTGATGAATATTTTAATTGCCGATGACGATCCTACTTCCCGGGCCCTGATGAGCGGCATCCTGGAAAAAAGCGGGCATACGCCCGTCATCACCATGGATGGCGCCGCGGCATGGGCGGCGCTGCAAGCGCCGATGGCGCCGCGCCTGGCGATCCTGGACTGGATTATGCCGAACCTGGACGGCATGGAAGTCCTGCGCCGCGCCCGCGCCCTGCCGCCCAACGCCATACCGTTTATCATCATCCTCACCACCAAGGGCGAAAAATCCGACATCGTCGCCGCCCTGGACGCCGGCGCCGACGACTATTTGACCAAGCCCTGCGACGCCGGAGAACTCCGCGCGCGCATCGAAGTCGGCCGGCGGATGATCGAGATGCGGGACGCCCTGGCCGCCAAGGTCGAAGAATTGCGCCAGGCCCTGGAGCAGATCAAAACCCTGCGCGGGATTGTGCCCATCTGCGCCAAATGCAAGAAAATCCGGAACGACCGCGGCTACTGGGAACAGGTGGAAGTGTATATCCACAACCATTCCGAAGCCGATTTCAGCCATAGCATCTGCCCGGATTGTCTGCGGAAACTTTACCCGGAATTTGCGTCGGAAATTGAAAACCGCCCGCCGGACCAGCCGTCATAGTCCGGCGGCGCGCGACATGCGCGCCGGCCGATCGGAAAATGCGAACCCGCGCCGTGCATCCGGATTGCGCCACTGTAGCGGTCCGGCTTTGCCGGACATCCGGCATCCCAACTGTAGCGGCCGAACTGTGTTCGGCCTTACAAGCCGCGATCGCGCAGGAATTTTTCTTCATCCGGCTTACGCCAGCCGGCCACCTTGGCCAGGGGCGTCGGGCGCGCATGGGGATACAGCACAACTTTGCCCTCGACGACCGCGTCTTTAACCGCCGCCAGGGCCGCCGGGAAGCAGTCCAGGCTGCCAACCATGTCCAGGTGGATGCCCGGGTCAACTTCGCCGGCCGCCACCATGCGCAAGGCCTCGGCCACATCCGCCGGGCTGCCCCCGCTGGAACCGCAGAGGCGGATTTCGTCATAATGCACTCGCAGGGTATCCAGTTCGATCAGGTGTTCGCCGCGTTTTAACCCGCCAAACAGGTTCAGGACGCCGCCGCGCGCCAGCCATTGCTGGCTCTCGGTCTGCACCTGCCGCACGCCGACGGCCGCGATAATGTCATCCGCGCCCCGCCCGCCGCTCAAGTCGCGCACAAGCGCCGGGCCTTCCGCCGCGGTGACGGCATGCAATTGCGTGCCAGCGCGCCGGGCCTTGTCAAACAGTTTGGCTTGAATCCAGCCCAGCCGCGCCGCGGCAATGTCCATGACCACCAGATGCGCCGGCTGGTAACGCAAGGCCGCCTCGGCATGCAGGCGCCCCATGGGCCCGGCGCCGATGATCAGCGCCACGCCGCCGCGCAGCAGGCCCAGCCGCGGCACCCGCGGGGCCAACGGCGTTTCCTGGGCAATATGAATGTGGCGGTCCTGGGCGGAAATCACGCATGAAAGCGGCTCGCACAAGGCGCCGGCAAAAAACGGAATGCCATCATCCGGCAGCGGCACCAGGCAATCGGCCGCGATCGTTTCCTCGGTGATGAGCATGTACTGCGCCAGGTGCCCGGGCAACGTGTAGCCTACCGCCACCTTGCTCATTCCCTGCGCCCCGCGGCGGTAACGCTCACGGTGGTTGACCGGCGGATGGTCCACCGCGGGCTGGGTGGCATAGCGCCGGCCGACGGGATACCGGCCCGCCACGTCCCGGCCCGCCTGGACGATGGTCACGCAGCCTTCATCCCCCAGCGTCACGGGAAAACTGGCCAAATCCCACCCGTTGATGAAAGTATGGTCCTCGCCCTGCGCCACAAGTTTCAGGATGGAAGAACAGACCCCGGCGGCTTCCACCCGCGCCAGCAACTGGCCGGGCCCCGGCTGCGGGACCGGCACGGTATCCACCTTGATGTTTTCAAATCCGCGCCCATGCAGGCGCACCGCCAGCATGGTTTCCGGTATCTGCGCTGGTGTATTCATATCCTTATCGCCGCTCCTACTTCTTGCGCCGCGGCGGCGCATGCACGCAATGGCCAAGCGCCGCATGCGCCGCTTCCATCCAGGCTTCCGACATGGTGGGATGCGCGTGGATCGTCCGGGCTACATCGCGCAAGGTTAATTCCGCCTGCACGGCCATGGCGGCTTCGGCGATCAATTCCGTCGCGTGCGCGCCGATCGCCTGGGCGCCCAGCACCTGCCCGGTGCCGGCATCGGCAATCCACTTCACGAAACCGGCCGCGGCATCCGCCGCCAGCGCTTTGCCGAGGGCCGCGAAGCTGAATTTGCCGACTGTCACCGCGCGCGACTGTTGCCGGGCTTCCTGTTCGGTCAACCCCACCGCGCCAATCTCCGGCGCCGTGAAAATGCACGACGGCGTCACGCCGCGGCGCGCCGGGGGCGCGCCGCGTTCAATGGTTTCAACCGCCGCCAGTCCCTGGGCGGTGGCGGCATGCGCCAATTGCACTCCGCCATTGACGTCGCCGATGGCGAAAATCCCGGCCACGCTCGTCCGGCAAGCTTCATCCGTCTCGATGTAGCCGCGCGCATTGGTCCGGACGCCCGCCGCGGCAAGCTCCAGCGCGGCCGTATCCGGCACGCGCCCCACGGCCGCCAGCAGATAATCCGCCGCCAGCCGCTCGCCGCCGGCTTCCGCCTCCACGCCGCGTTCCGCCCCGGCGGGCGCGACCCGTTCCATTTTAACGCCCGCAAGGATGCGGATTTTAAATTCCTTCTCCATGTGCCGGCGCAACTCGGAACGCGTATCGCGGTCCAGCATCAACAGGATGTCTTCCAGCATTTCCACCACCGTCACCCGCGCGCCCAATTGCGCGGCCAGGCATGCCAGTTCGCACCCGATAATGCCGCCGCCCATGACGATCAGCGAGGCCGGCAAGTCCGTCAACTCCAGAAACGACCGGCTATCCAGCACCGCCGGGTGCCGCGGCAGAAATCCCGGCCGGGCCGGCACGGTCCCGGTGGCAATGATAACATGCTCCGCCTCCAGGCGGGCTGCTTCGCGGCCGTCATCCAGGACCGCCACGCCACGGCGGGATTCGAACCGGCCCGTTCCCCGGTAAACCGATACGCCATGGGCTTTCAGCAATTGCGCAATGCCGTGCTGTAATTGCGACACCACCTGCCGCTTGCGTTCCGCCATGGCGGCATAATCCGCCTCCGGCGCACCGACCCGCACTCCCATGCGCGCCGCGCGTTGAATTTCATGGAACACGCCCGCCGATGCCAGCAGGGCCTTGGTGGGTATGCAGCCCCAGTTCAGGCAGGTGCCGCCCAGCGCTTCCCGCTCCACCAGCGCCACACGCATCCCCGCCTGCGCCGCGCGGATGGCGGCCGGATAGCCGCCCGGACCGGCGCCCAACACCGTCAGATCATATTTTTCCATGCTTCCAAATCCTCAATCAGACTGCGGACTTTGTTGACAAACCGCGCGGCCATGGCCCCATCCACCACCCGGTGGTCGGATGACAGCGTAATTTTCATCAGCGATCGGACCGCCACGGCCTCCCCGCGCGCAACCGGCTGGGACAGCACCGAGGAAACCGCCAGAATGCCGCTCTCGCCGGGATTGATGATCGCGGTGAAATTTTCGACATCCAGCATGCCCATGTTGGAAACGGTGAAGGTGCCCCCCGTCATTTCATCCGGCGCCAGTTTGCCATCCCGGGCCCGCCCGGCCAATTCCACGATCCGCGCATGCAATTGCGGCAGGCTGAGCCGGTCGGCCCCGCAAATGACCGGCACCAGCAGGCCGTCGGGCACGGAGACGGCCATGCCCACATTGATCCGGCTGCGCCAGCGGATGGTTTTGCCGTCGGTGCTGCTGTTCAGCGCGGGGAAATCGCGCAAGGCCAGCGCGACGGCCTTGATGATGCAATCGTTCAGGGAATAATTCCGGCCGGTTTTTTTCATTTCCTTGCGCCAGCCGAGCAAATCCGTGACATCCACGGAGACTGTGACATAAAAATGCGGGATGCCGGTCGTGCTCTGCAGCATCCGGCGGGCGATGACCTGGCGCATGGAACTCAACGGGCGCGGTTTTTCCGCGACGGCCGTCTGAATTTCCGCCACCCCGATCCGCCCGTCGGCATCCGCCGGGACTTCCAGCACGTTGATTTTTTCGCGCAAGGCCAGTTCCCGGGCCGCCGGCGTCAGGCGCAGTTTGCGGTAACCGCTGGCTTCCATGTAAGCGGTCACGTCCTTTTCGGTAATGCGCGCGCCGGACGCCGGCACAGCGCCGGGATCGATCGGCGTTTCCTTCAGCAAACGCCGAGCGCGCGGAGAGTAAGCCCGCCGCGGCGGTTGGGCCGGCATGGCGGCGGGGGGCGCGGCCGCCGCAACCGGGACGGCGGGCGGCGGCGCGACGGGCGCCGGGGCCGTCGGCGCGGCAGCCGGGACCGCCGGGGCCGGTTGGGTCTTGGCGGCAGGCGGCGTGATTGCGGGAATCTTCTCGCCCGGTTGTCCGACAAACGCCACCGGGGCGGTTACCGGCACCGTCTGGCCCTCGGACACGACGATGGCCAGCAGGGTGCCGTCAAAAAAGCTTTCCACCTCCAGCACCGCCTTGTCCGTCTCGATTTCAAACAGCACATCGCCCTTGGCGACCGGATCGCCGACCTGCTTGTGCCATTTGACGATGGTGGATTCCTCCACGGTCTGCCCGAGCTTGGGCATGATGATGGTGTGCGGCATGATATTTTCCCCCCTCCTTATCCCAGCACCGCGCGCGCCGCCGCGACAATGTCGCCGGCATTCGGCAGGAAGGCGGCTTCCAGGATGTGGGATTGCGGCGCAATGCCGTTCTTGGCGTCCACCCGCAGCACCGGGGCGTCGAGGAAATCAAAAGCCCGCTCCATGATCGTGGAGGCGATTTCCCCGGTAAAGCTGCCGTTATGCACGCACTGGCTGGCCACCACGCACCGGCCGGTTTTCCGCACCGACGTCAGCACGGTTTCGATGTCCAGCGGCACCAGGCTCCGCAGGTCCACCACCTCGGCCGATTTGCCCTCCGCCGCCAGGGTCTCCGCCGCGCGCAAGGCGTCGTGCAAGGCGGGCCCCCAGGCGACAATGGTCAAGTCCTGGCCCGGACGCTTGACCTCGGCCTGCCCGAGCGGCACCAGGTAATCATCCTCCGGCACAACGCCCTTGGTGTTGTAAAGCAACTGCGATTCCACAAAGAGCACCGGGTTGTTGTCGCGGATGGCGCTCTTGAGCATGCCCTTGGCATCGTAGGGCGTCGCGGGATATGCCACGTATATGCCGGGGATATGCGCAAACATCGATTCCAGCGTCTGCGAATGCTGGCCGCCATAGCCCTTGCCGCCCCCGACGGAGGCGCGAATCACCAGCGGCAACTCGACGTTGGCGCCGGACATGTAGTGCCACTTGGCCGCCTGGTTGCCGATTTGATCCGAAGCCATCAGGGCGAAATCCATGTACATCAATTCCACCACCGGGCGCAATCCCGCCATGGAAGCGCCGACGGAAGTGCCGCAGATGGCGGCCTCGGAAATCGGCGTATTGAAAACGCGCTCCCGGCCGAAGGCTTCCAGCAGGCCCTTGGTGACCTTGAAGGCCCCGCCGTAGTCGGCCACATCCTCGCCGTAAAGCATCACCCGGCGGTCGCGCAGCATTTCCTGCACCATGGCTTCCTTGAGCGCATCCTTGTAGGTCAATTCACCGGCAGCCGTGCGCTTGATTTCAGGGAGCTCCAGCGCGATCGGGCTGTGCTGGAATTCCGCCGGCACGGTTTTGGCCGCGGTGTCGGTGTAAATGTACTTGATCACATCCGCCGGGGAAGGATCGGGCGCGGCGGCGGCGCGCTGGGCGGCGCGCGCGTTGCGCTCGCTGACCTTGCGCTCCAGGCCGGCTATTTCCGCTTCCTGCAACACGCCCGCCGCCAATAGCTGGGCGCGATAAACGGCGATCGGATCCACGGCCTTCCACGCGGCTTCTTCATCGCGCGTGCGGTATTCCGTGCGGGGATCGGTCAGGGAATGGCCGTAGTAACGATAAGTATCCAGTTCCACCAGGCAGGGTCCTTCACCCGCCCGGCAGCGGTCCGCGGCCCGCCGGATGGAGTCCAGCACGGCCAGGACATCCATCCCGTTGACCACCTCGGCGTGCATGTTGTTATTCGCGAAGCCCGCGGCGCGGCGCGCCAGGCGGGTAACGCCGGCCACCTCTTTTTCCGCCCTTCCGGTCATGCCGTAATGGTTGTTCAGCATGATGAAAACAATCGGCAAGCCGCGCGGCTTGCGGGACATTTCATTGGCGAACTGGCTCATGGCCGCCCAATTCAGCGATTCCAGGACCACGCCGTTGGCATAGGCGCCGTCGCCGGCGAAACAGCAGACAATCCGGCCGTTTTCCAGGTAACGGCAGGCGGTGGCCGCGCCGGCGGCGATCGGCACGCCGCCGCCGACAATGGCGTTGGCGCCCAGGTGCTGCAGGGTAAAATCGGCGATGTGCATCCCGCCGCCGCGCCCGCGGCAGTAGCCGGTTTCCTTGCCGAACAACTCGGCAATCGTGCGGTAAATATGATCTTCCAGGACGGCCTCCAGCAAATCATCGTCGCCGCCGCGGTAATCCGGCACGCGCTGGCGCAGCCGCTCCGGCGGCAGGGCGCGGATCGCCGAGCAGCCCTTGGCGATGCTGTCGCCGTGCCCGCGGTGCGTGCTGGTGATGTAATCCGTGGGGGCCATGGCGGCGCAGGCCCCGGTCGAAGCCGCTTCCTGCCCGATCGACACATGCGTCGGGCCGCGGTAATTATAATCGGGCAAGGGCGTGTAGGCGCCGGAACGCAGCTTGACAATCATCTCTTCAAACTCGCGGATGGTCAGCATGTCTTCCAGCAGGCGCGCCGCCGCGGCGCGGTCCAACCGCCCCGCCTGCATTTCACCGGCCAGATCGCCGTTGAAAGTATAACAGGGGATTTTTCCGCAATCTATGACCATCGGCTTGAAAACCGGCCGCATGTCGCTTAAATAATGTGGCATTATATATTCCTCAGGATTAGTTTAAAAATCGGATGGCGCAGCGCCGGCCGGCCGCGCCGCAATCCGGCGGAAAAAGGCGCAGGCGGCAACCCCGGGGGATTGCCGCCTTCGCCAGAACACCGCGCCGCGCGATTTCGCCGCGCTTAAGCGCCGGCAAAATCTATCTCCGCGACGATTTTGCCATCCGCAACTTCGCGCAGGGAGATGTCTTCCAGTTCCTCGTCGGAATCCGGCTTGAGCAATGGACGCTGACCGGCGATCAATTGGCGCACCCGCATGGAGATCATATTGATCAGCACGGACGTGCCTGGCACCCGATGTTTGGCAGTTTGCAACAAATCAGTCTGCATACGCAACAACCTCCGTAAAAAACCTGATACATTATGCATAAGCCGCGCCGTATTTCAAGTTGTTTTTCAATTAATCTTTCCCCGGCGAAACGCCGCACTTCCTGTTTGACGCGCCGGCGGCGATCCGTTATATTTGCGCGCATCGTTCGGCGACAACCCCAAGCGCGGAAAACCAGCGCCCGGCCATCCAACCGCGGCAAATCAAAACCATGAAAAACTTTCACCCGGCCATGCGGCTTCGCCCATGCCTTGCATTGTCATTGCCGCTGGCACTCCTGCTGTTTTGCGGCTGCGCCGCCAAGCGCGAGCGCATCATGGATATCGCACAGCTTCACGACAAGGAATTCGCCGTGCCGGCCGGCACGGTGGCCGATCAACTGGTGCTCTCGCGCTTCCCCCGCGCCCGGTTCAAATACTTCAACAGCGTCATGGACGCCTGTATGGCCGTCCAAGCCGGCAAGGCGGATGCCGCGGCCTACGACGAGCCGATCCTGCGCAATTTTGCCGCCATCCATCCCGGTCTCAAGGTGCTGCCCGGCATGATCACGGTGGATCAATACGGCTTTGCCGTGCGCCCGGCCGACACCCGGCTGAAACAGGCGATCGACGGAGTCTTAACCGAATTGAAAGCCAGCGGCGAGTACGACCGGATGCTCGCGCGCTGGCTGCCGGCCCGGGGCGCGCCCGGGCCGATGCCGGACTTCGCCGCCGGCGGCGGCCAGGGCGTGTTGCGCTTCGGGACTTCGGCGGTGACGGAGCCCTTTTCCTTCATGGACGGCAAACGCAATGTGGTCGGACTTGACATTGAACTGGCGCGCCATTTTGCGCGCAAATTGGAGATGCAACTGGAAGTGGTGAACATGGAATTCGGGGGCATGATTCCAGCCCTGGCCGCCGGCAAGGTGGATGTCATCGGCGCCTGCATCACCATCACGCCCGAGCGGGCCAAGCAGGTGCTCTTCTCGGATTCCTATTACACCGGCGGCATCGCGGCCATGGTCAGGGAATAGCCGCCGCAAATTCAAAACCAATCATCTCCGGCGCAGAGCGCGGCGGCATGCAGCGCGGGCGGCGATACCAAAATGCACAACACCTGGATTGAAGGCTTTTACCGCAATGTGCTCCACGAACAGCGTTACCTGTTGATTCTGGACGGCATCAAGACCACGGCCGAAATTTCGATCTGGGCGCTCCTCCTGGGCACGGCCCTGGGCATCCTGGTCTGCCGCCTGCGCATGGCGCGCTCCCCCTGGCTGGCCCTGCCCGCCCGGGCCTTTATCGCCGTCATGCGGGGCGTGCCGCTGCTGGTCATCCTGATGATCAACTTTTACGTGGTTTTTGCCGCCGTTAATATTGATGCCGTCCATGTGGCCATTTTGACCTTCGGCTGCAATTTTGCAGCCTATGTCGCCGAAATCTACCGCGCCGGCATTGTCAGCGTTGACCGGGGCCAAACCGAGGCAGGGCTGGCCCTGGGGTTTACCCGGATGCAGACCTTTGTGTATATCGTCGCGCCGCAAGCTTTGCGCTACATCCTCCCGGTTTATAAAGGCGAAGCGATTTCCATGATTAAAATGACCTCCGTGGTCGGTTATATCGCCGTGCAGGATCTGACCCGGGCGGCGGACATCATCCGCAGCCGCACCTTCGACGCATTTTTCCCCCTGATCATGGTGGCTATCCTCTATTTTCTCTTTGCCTGGCTGCTGCTGGCCGCGCTCACCGGATTGGAGGCGCGCCTGCATGCCGGACGTTCGGGGCGGCGGAGTTGAAACAATGATCCGGATACTGAACCTGACCAAGTCTTTCGGCGCCGAGCGCGTTTTGAGAGGCGTCACCGAAACCATCCGGCCCGGCGAAGTGATTGCCGTCATCGGCCCCTCCGGCTCGGGCAAAAGCACGCTCTTGCGCTGCATCAACCTGCTCGAACGTCCGGATGGCGGGGAAATCCTGGTGGACGGCCGGAATATCCTCGCGCCGGACGCCAACCAGGCGCGCGTCCGGCGGAAAATCGGCATGGTGTTCCAGTCCTTCCACCTTTTCCCCCACCTCACCGCGCTGGAAAATGTCGCCATCGGACCGGAGAAAATCCTGCGGCAGCCCCGCCGCGCGGCGCTGGCGCGGGGGCGGGAATTGCTCGCAATGGTCGGCCTGGCCGGCAAGACCGCGAGCATGCCCAGCATGCTTTCCGGCGGCCAGCAACAACGCGTGGCCATCGCGCGCTGCCTGGCCATGGATCCCGACGCCATCCTGTTCGACGAACCGACTTCCGCGCTGGACCCCGCCATGATCAGCGAAGTGCTGGCGGTCATCCGCCGCCTCGCCCGGGATGGCATGACCATGATGATCGTCACCCACGAATTGAATTTCGCCCGGGACGTCGCCAGCCGGATATGCTACATGGACGAGGGAGTAATTTACGAATCCGGGCCGCCCGCCCGGATCATGGACAATGCCGCGCGCGAAAAAACCCGCGCCTTCATCAACCGGCTGCGCAATTTCAGCTATCGCATCGACAGCCAGAATTTCGACGCCTTCGCCATGAACGCCGCGATCGAATCCTTTTGCGAGAAGCACTTCTTCAGCCCTAAATTGATCCAGCACACCCTGTTGGCGGTGGAAGAATCGCTGGCTTTGCATTTCGCCCGGCCGGACCCGGCCGCCATCAATGTGACCATATCCTACGCCGAAAAATCGGGGACAGTCGAGATCTGCTTCGACGACCGCCAGCCGCTGCACAATTTTCTCGAGGACACCGGCGCGCATGACGGGCTGGAATTGAAAATTCTGCGCGGCATCGCCCACGACGTCGCCTGGGAGCCCCTGGCCGATGGCAACCGCGTGCGGCTGACCCTGAATGCCGTCAACCGAGGCCTGCCCGAGACGGACGGAAAATGATTGGGCGCATTTTTGATGGAGCCGGGACGGGCGCCCCATGCGGCCGCCGCCGTCAAAGCATGTCCAAATCCAGAATCCGCGCCAGCCCGCGCAGCGCGCGCCGTTGATCGCCATAGGCCAGGATGTAATGCTGGCTCATGACCCGCTCCTGGAACGCGGACATCGGCGTCTCGAAATCGATCCGCAGACTGGGCAATTGCGGCGCCGGCGGCTGCCAGCCGGCTTCTTCCCAGGCCGGCGGCGGCACGGCGTTGCCGCAGACGGCATGCAGGCCGTAACGGCCGCCGGCATGCGCCAGCCGGATCAGGGTCGCCGGCCCGGTCTTGATTCTGGACACATTCAACAAGCCTTCGCCGAAGCCGCCGAAGGCCGTCGGCGTCACGCGCACCGGCCCATCCACCACCTGGGGCGGCACGTAATCCGGCACCCCCATCAACACGCCATTATCGAAGAAATCGTAAAACTCCAGGTAGGCGCAGGCCTGGCCGGTCAAGTCCCGCGCCAGCAACTGCGTCACGGCGCCCAGGGTGTCGTTCTCGGGAATGGTGCAGATATCCGGGTTGGCGTCATGCAGCAGGGTCAGGGCGCCGGCGGGCGCGAATTGAAAAAACTTCTTCACGCCGTCCACATCCTTGAACGACAGCGCCTGGTAGCCGCGTTCGCGGATTTTGCGCTGCAGCGCCCAGCACAAGCGGATGGTGTTTTCCAGGGTGGCGGGTTGGGCCGGCCGGGTGAATTCCCACGCCTGCAGCCGCGCGCGCAGCGCGGCCAGGTCTTCCGCGCCGCAGGACTCCATGGCGCGCGCTATTTCCAGCATCTCGAAGAACTCCACTTCCACGCCCAGCCGGCCGCGCAACGAAACCCCGTCGAACATCGTGCCGTAGAGGTTCATGTCGCGGTAGCCCATCTGGCCGATGCGCGCGCCGCGCAGCATGGCTGCCGCCCGGGCCGCCCGGGCAAAATCAAGGATGGCGGGCAGCGGCGCCGGCCCGCCAGGCGCCTGGGTAACGTATTCGAATTTAAACCCCATTTCCGACAGGGGATGGCGTAAAGCCGTGGTCCCGGCCTGGGGCGCCGTGGTAATCAAACGCCCGCCTTCCTGCCAGCCGGCCAATCCCCAGAGCACCAGCGGGCGATGGCGGAAGCGATCAATCACATCCAGCACGGCGTGGGATGGAATCCAGCCGGCAATGCAAACCAGCAGCACATCGAAATCGTGCCGGCTCAATTCCGCCCCCGCGCGCTGCGCCTCGCAGCCCCCGGGATCGTCGCTGACGGGCGCGGTTTCAAACACTTCAAATTCCGACGCCGGCAACTGGGCGCGCGCTTCCCGGCACAGCCGCTCGATCAATTCGCGCGGGGTGTTGATTTCACCGAACCCAACAAAACCTGCCTTGATTTTTCGCATGATTATTAACTCCCTGTTGGTGGCGCGCCTTCGCACTCCTGCAAGGCCCGGCGCTCCAAGTCGCAATATCGCCGGTACACCGGCTCGTACAAATCGGCCGCGGCGGGATCGTGGCGCACAACCCGGCCGGCCCGGATCATGGCGGCGCAGGCCGCCGCATGGTCCGCGTGCATTCCGACCGCGACGGCCGCCAGCAACGCCAGCCCCAGGCTGGTGGCTTCGGAACATTCCATGGCCACCAGGTCGCGCCGGCACACGTCCGCCTTGATCTGGAGCCAGGTCCCGCTGCGCGCCGCGCCGCCCAGCGACCGCAGTTCCGCGCCCGGCACCCCCATCTCCGCCAGCATCTCCAGGTTGCCGCGCACCATGAACGCCACCGCCTCCATCAGGGCGCGCACGATGTGCGCGCGGGTGTGCGCAAGGGTCAGGCCATGCAGGGACGCGCGCGCCCGCGGCGATACGCGCGGACACCCGGCGCCGCTGAAATGCGGCAGCAGGATCAATCCGCCGGCGCCGGGCGCAATGTCCGCCGCCGGCCGGCAAAGGGCTTCATAATCGGCGCCGCCGCCGAACTCATCCCGGAACCAGCGCAACGCCATGCCGGCGGTTGGCGCCCAGGGCAGCAGCATGTAGCGGCCCGGCACGCCATGCAGATACAGGCCGACACGCCGGCGCGAATCCAGCACCGGATGCAGCGTAGTCGCAGCCAGCGCCAGGGCCGCGCCGGTATTTTCCGTGATGACTCCCGGCGCGATGCTGCCGGCGCCGATGGCGCCGCAAACCTGGTCAATCGGACCCGGCACGACCGGAATGCCGGCCGGCAACCCGGCCGCCCGGGCGGCTTCCGCATGCACGCGGCCGGCCGCCGCGGCGGGGCCGGTCAGTTCCGGCAACTGCTCCGGGCGCAGTCCCAGGTATTCCAGCATGGCCGGCCACCAGCCGCCGGTATTCAAATCGAAATAAAGCGTGGATGGATTCAAGCCCCGGTCGGATGCCAGGCGGCCGGTCAACCGGTAAACCAGGTAATCGCCCACCAGCAGGTACCTGGCGGCGCGCGCATAAATTTCCGGCTCGTGCCGGCGCAGCCACATCACGCGCGTCGCCGGCCAGGCGGGAATCATTTCCTGCTGGCCGGTCACCCGGTACACTTCCGCCGGATCGAACGCCTCCGCCAGTTCCGCCGCTTCCGCCGCCGAGCGCGTGTCGAGCCAGACGATCGCTGGCCGCAATGGCCGCCCCTGCCCATCCAACACGATCAGGGTTTCGCCCTGGCTGGTGACGCCCACGGCCCGGATTTCCACCCGCCCGCCGCCGCAGGCGGCCAGCGCGGAACGGATGCCCTGGCAGGCGGCTTGCCAGTAAACTTCGGGGTCCAACTCCATCCAGTCGGCGCGCGGCTTGTCCGGCTGATATTCACAGGAGCCCGTGGCGCATAGCCGGCCCTGCCCGTCAAAGAGCGCGGCCTTAATGGACGTCGTCCCCACGTCCAGGGTCAAAATGTGCGCCGTGTGTTCCATGCCTGCTGATTAAAACAATTGTTTTATCGCCGCCAGGATTTCCTCGACCAGCATGTCGCCGCCCGCCGGACCGACCTGGCCGTTGATTACCAGCGCGCCGTAGCCGCCATGCGCGACCGCTTGCGGCGTCGGCAGGTAGCCGCCCTGGCCGCCGGCCAGTTGCACCAGCATCGTGCGGCGCGCGGGGCTGCGAGCCTTGATCCGCTGGCTGTATTCCAGAAACAATTCAAACGGGTTGGAAGCCAGGGCGGTTTCGCCCAGGCGCAGGCAATGCAACTCGCAGTCATAAACGGGCTGTGTTTCCTGCGTTTCCAAGCGCTTCAATACGGCTTGATTGTCATGCCAACGGACAAAATCCTCGTTTTTATTGTCATACGGACCATGTCCGCCGGCCTGCTCCCGGGCCAGGGTCCGCGCGGTAAAAGCGGCATACGCCTGCCGCAGGTCGCCGGCCAGGTCGGGATGCTCCGCCTGCAGCCGCTGGATGTTGGCCCGGGCTTGCTCGACTTCCGCTTCCGACACCCGGCGCACCGGCAAGGCCAGGGCTTTTACCGTATGCCGGAAAACCGGATGCCAGTCAATCGGCGGCGCTCCCGGCGCATCGCCCGCCGCGGCGGTAGCCGCCGGCATGACTTCCAGCACGGTGCGCGCCAGCCGCCGGGCCAGGATCAACATGCCGGCTTCATCCCAGAAATGCGCCGGACCAACCCGGTAATTGCGCGTCAGATCGCGCGGCGACAGATCGCCCGCCGGCGCGACCTGGTACATTACCGGCACATCCCGGCCCCAGGCCTCCCGCAGCAACCGGCGGAGTTCGCCGGCCAGATCCGCGGAAACGACCCGGCAAGCTTCCATGACCTGCGCCGGGCAGGCGGCATTCACCACCGCGCCCGTTAATTGGCGGCGCTCGTTCCACGTGAAAATCAACTCCACGCCCCCATCTTCGCCGCCTTCCATCCCGACAAAGTCGGAGCGGTCAACCGCGCCGTACATTTCCGATGAGCCATCGGCATAAACCGGCCGGCGGCAATGCCCGAGCACGGCCCACGCGAGGGCGAAGCTGACGCCGCCCCGGGCGCGCCCCTGCCAGGCGGCGGCGGCGGCTTCCGCCAGGCGCTCCACCAGCAGGCGGCGGTAGGATTCGACCGTCATGGCCCGCGCATCCGGATTCCACCACCGGCGGAAAGCTTTGGGCGAAGGCGCCGTATGCGTATGAATGGCGCTGAGCAACAGGCGCGCGGGATCGAAATCCGGCAACAGCCCGCGCAAACGCGCCCGGACATCGTTCTGCAGGTCGCTCGAGACCCCGACCAGGTCCACCCCCACCAGGATCGCCTGCTCCGCGCCGGCCGCACCCTTCGCCTCAATGGCCCAGGCCACCGCGGACAGCGGATCGCGCATCCGGTCCGCCAGCCTTTGATAATATTGCCCGGATAATTCCACCGGCAAGTCCGGTGTAATCTCCCGCACCGCCCAACCCGTCAAAAAATCACGCGTATTTTCTTTTGCCATGATGTCTCCTGTAGCAACAGCGCCGATGTAAAAAACGGCACCGTGGAATGTTATATTCAAACCCTGCGATAAAGCAAGCCGCAAAACCCGCTAAATTTTGCATTCCACTGGAAATCGCCTTGCTATTTGTCAGCCCGCATGATAAATAGCGAAGCTGTTTTTTCGGGGCGCCTATCCATGCATAACCTATACCATTGGCAGAACCAAAGACAGCGGGCGGCATTCCTCGCCTTGCAGGACGGATCGCTTTTCCGGGGGTACAGCGTCGGCGCGCCGGCGGACGTGCTGGGCGAAGTGGTCTTCAATACCGGGATGACCGGCTACCAGGAAATTCTCTCCGACCCGTCATATGCCGGCCAGCTGGTGACCCTGACTTACCCGGAAATCGGCAATTACGGCCTGGCGGCGGACGACATGGAGTCGGCCCGCATGCGCGCCAACGGATTGATTTTGCACGAACTGAACGAGCCCAGCAACTGGCGCGCCGCGGATACCCTGGCCGGCGCCCTGCGCGCTGGCGGCATCCCGGCGCTGGCCGGCGTGGACACGCGCGCGCTGGCATCCCATTTACGCCGCCAGGGCACGCAGCGCGGATTCCTGTCCGTCACCGGCGCAGTCTCCGAAGCTGAAGCCGTGCACAAGGCGCAAGCCTGGGAAGGATTGGACGGCCAGGATTACGCGGCGCGGGTTACCTGCGCGGCGCCGTATACCTGGGATGCCGACGGCGCACAGAGTTCCGGCTGGGGCTGGCAGGAACCGTTGCCGCCAGCGGATTTGAAAATCGCGGCTTACGATTTCGGCATCAAATGGAACATCCTGCGCTGCCTGAGGCGCGCCGGCATGGCGGTCACCGTGCTGCCGGCGCGGACCTCCGCCGACGCGGTGCTGGCGCTGAAGCCCGATGGCGTCCTGTTTTCCAACGGGCCGGCCGACCCGGCGGCCGTGACGTACGCCATTGAAGCGGCGCGCGCCCTGCTGGGCAAGACCCCGCTGATGGGCATTTGCCTGGGCCACCAACTGCTGGGGTTGGCGGCGGGCGGCGCCACCCGCCGGTTGAAATTCGGCCATCACGGCTGCAACCATCCGGTCAAGAACCTGGCCACCGGCGCGGTGGAAATCACTTCCCAAAATCATAACTTTACCCTCGATCCCGATACACTGCGCGACGGCCCGCTGGAGATCACCCACATCAATCTCAACGACGGCACCGTCGAGGGCATCCGCCATAAAACCGCGCCGATGTTCGCGGTGCAATACCATCCCGAGTCGGCCCCCGGCCCCCACGACCCCTGTTATTTGTTTCAGCATTTCCGGGAGATGATCGCGCATTCATGAAAAACGGCAACTGGATCGCCATCCTGGATTTCGGCTCGCAATACACGCAGTTGATTGCCCGCCGGGTCCGCGAACAAAAGGTTTATTCGGAAATCCTGCGGTTCGACACACCGGCGCGCGTATTGCGACGCCGGCGGCCGGCCGGGATCATACTCTCGGGCGGGCCGGCCAGCGTGCTCGAGCCCGGCGCGCCCCGCTGCGATCCCGGACTGTTCCAGCTTGGCTGTCCGGTGCTGGGCATTTGTTATGGCATGCAACTGGCGGCGCACCTGCTGGGCGGCGCGGTGCGCCCGGGCGCCGGCGGCGAATACGGCCCGGCCGGCGCCGCCATCCTCCACCCCGGCCTGATCTTCCGCGGTTTGCCCCGCCGCATGCGGGTCTGGATGAGCCACGGCGACCAGGTTGTGCAATTGCCGCCGGGTTTCTCCATCCTGGCCAGCACCGGCGCCTGCCGGCAGGCCGCCATGGCCGATGCGCGGCGGAGGATTTACGGCCTGCAGTTTCACCCCGAGGTGGCGCATACCCCGCACGGGGAGGAAATCCTGCGCAACTTCCTGTTCGCTATCTGCCGCTGCCGGCCGGATTGGGCCATGGACCGCTTCATTCAGGAAACCATCCGCGGCATCCGCCGGCGCGTGGGCGCCGGGCAGGTCGTCTGCGGCCTGAGCGGCGGCGTGGATTCCGCTGTCACCGCCTTGCTGCTGCACCGCGCGATCGGCGCGCGCCTGCACTGCATCTTCGTGGATAACGGCCTCCTCCGCTATGGCGAAGCCCGCCAGGTCGAGGAAACTTTTGGACGCCGCTTCGGCTTGAACCTGCAGGTCATTGACGCGCGCCGCGACTTCCTGGGCGACCTGCGCGGCGTGTCCGACCCCGAGCGCAAACGCAAATTGATCGGCCGGCGCTTTATCCAGGTGTTCAGCCGGGCGGCCCGGAAACTGGGCCAAGTGAAATTCCTGGCGCAAGGCACGCTGTATCCCGACGTGATCGAAAGTTTTTCGCCCATCGGCGGCCCCTCCGCCACCATCAAAAGCCACCATAATGTCGGCGGGTTGCCCGCGGATTTGAAATTCGAACTGATCGAGCCGCTCCGCGAATTGTTCAAGGACGAAGTCCGCCAGGCGGGACGCGCGCTGGGCCTGCCGGAGGCCATCCTGGGCCGCCAGCCCTTCCCCGGCCCCGGCCTGGCCGTGCGCATCATCGGCCCGGTCACCGCGGAACGCGTGGCGCTTTTGCAGCAGGGCGACCTGCGCATCCAGCAGGAAATCGAAAAATACTCCCGGCGCGCGGAAATCTGGCAGGCCTTCGGCGTGTTGCTGCCGGTCAAAAGCGTCGGCGTCATGGGCGACGGCAGGACTTACGCCCATGCCCTGGTGCTGCGCGCCGTCACCAGCCGGGACGGCATGACCGCCGACTGGGCGCGGCTCCCGCCGGCCCTGCTGGCGCGCGTTTCGAACCGCATTATCAACGAAGTGCCCGGGATCAACCGTGTGGTTTACGACATCAGTTCCAAGCCGCCGGCCACGATCGAATGGGAATAAATACCGCGAGCGATGCCATGCCAAAAAACGTGATCGTTGCCCAGTCGGGCGGACCGTCGCCGGTTATCAACAATTCCCTGCGCGGGGTGCTGGACGCCTGCCGCGATATGCCTTCCGCGTTCGGCCGCGTTTATGGCGCCTGGCACGGCATCGAAGGCGTGCTCCAGGAAGAATTGCTGGATTTGTCCGCCCAGGACCCGCGGGAAATCGCGCTGCTCGCCACGACGCCCGCCGCCGGCGCCGTCGGCACCTGCCGCTACAAGTTGAAAGACCGCCAGCAGTCGGATTTTCAGCGGGTGGTGGAAGTTTTCAAGGCGCATGACATCGGTTTTGTCTTTTATATCGGCGGCAATGACTCCATGGACACCGCCCACAAAATCAGCCGGGTGGCCCATGAACAGGGCCTCGAATTGATTGCCACCGGCATCCCCAAGACGATTGACAACGATGTCGGCGACCAGGAGTTCAAGTTGATTGACCATACGCCCGGCTACGGCTCGGCGGCGCGCTACTGGGCGTGCAGCATCCAGAATGCCAACGAGGAAAATGCCGGGTCCTGCACCTCCAGCCCGGTGCTGGTGCTGCAAATCATGGGCCGCAAAATCGGGTTCCTGCCGGCCGCCGCCCGCCTGGCCGACCCGGAACGCGCCCTGCCCCTGCAAATTTACCTGCCGGAAGCCGGCTGGACCCTGCCGGAACTTGCGGAAAACGTCAACGCCGAATTAAAACGCCGGGGCCGCTGCATCGTCGCCGTCAGCGAAGGATTTGACGCCGGCGATATCGGCCCGGTGCATGACGATTTCGGCCACGTGGAATACGGCGCCAGCCGGTCCAATGTCCAGCAGGCCGTGGTGAATTACCTGAATTCCCGCAAACTCGCGGCGCGCGGGCTGGTGTTCGGCCAGATCGCCGGCACCGACCAGCGCACCACCAGCCTGCACGCCTCGGTCGTGGATATCGAGGAGGCCTACCAGGTCGGACAGCATGCCGCCGTCATCGCCGCGCGCCAGGGCAATGGGTGGATGGCCACCATCCTGCGGCAACCCGGACCGGCCTACGCCGTGCGCTACGACAAGGCGCCGCTGGAATTGGCGGCCAACAGCGAGCGCCGCCTGCCGGCCGCCTGGATTGCGCCCAACCGTCTGGACGTAACCGATGAGTTTGTGCAATACGCCCGGCCGCTGATCGGCGACACCTGGAACGCGGTCCCGCTGGAAAACGGATTGCAACGGTTCGCGCGGCTGCGGCCGATTTTCGCCGGAAAAAAATGCCCCCCCTACCTGCCGGAAGCCTGGCAGACGCGGGCCGCGCCGGCCTGACCGGCGCGGCCCGTGCAACAGCGAGCGGCACCATGCGCAACGAAAACTGGATTGCGAACGAGTTGGAGCAATTGCGGCAGGCGGGTCTGGAGCGCCAATTGCGCGAAATTCCCCTGCCCGGCGCGCGGCCCGGCGAAAGCGCGCCGCTGCTGAATTTCGCCAGCAACGATTACCTCGGACTCTGCCGGGCGCCCGAACTGGTGGCCGCGGCGCAGGATGCCGCCGCGCGCTGGGGCGCCGGCGCCGCGGCTTCCCGGCTGGTGACCGGCACCCTGCCGGTCCATACCCTGCTGGAAAACCGGCTGGCGGTTTTAAAAGGCTACCCGGCCGCCCTGCTTTTCGGCAGCGGTTACATGGCCAACCTGGGCATTATCGCCGCCATTGCCGGCCGGCGCGATTGGGTGGTGGCGGATAAACTGGCGCATGCCAGCATCCTGGATGCCGCCATGCTCAGCCGCGCCGAACTGCGCCGGTTCCGCCATAACGATCCGGGGCACCTGGCAGCCATCCTCCGGGAACGTCCGGCCGGGACGCGCTGCCTGGTGGTGACGGAATCGGTTTTCAGCATGGAAGGCGATTGCGCGCCGCTGGCGGAAATTGCCGCCGCCTGCGCCGGGCATGACGCTTTGCTGATGGTGGATGAAGCGCATGCGACCGGCGTTTTCGGGCCCGGCGGCGCCGGCCTGGCCGCCGCATTGGATCTGAATGGCGCCATCAATATTTCCATGGGCACTTTGAGCAAGGCGCTGGGATCTTACGGCGGTTTTTGCGCTTGCTCGGCCGGCCTGCGCGACCTGCTGGTCAACCGCGCGCGCGCGCTGATTTTCAGCACCGCGCCGCCCCCGCCGGCGGCGGGTGCGGCCCTGGCGGCCCTGGACTTTCTGTCCGCGCACCCCAACGCCGGGCAGGAACTGCTCGCGCGCGCCGCAACCTTCCGCGCCCGGCTGCAAGCCGCCGGCTTCGATACCGGCGCCTCCAACAGCCAGATTGTTCCGGTGCTGCTGGGCGATAATCAGCGCGCGCTGGATACCGCCGCCGCCCTGCGCCGCCGCGGCATCCTGGCGCCGGCTATCCGCCCGCCGACGGTTCCCGCCGGCTCCGCGCGCATCCGTTTCAGCGTCACCCTCGCGCACACGCCCGCCGACCTGGAACGGGCCGCCGCCGCACTGGCGGAGAGTGTGCCGCCGGCTTGACCGATTCCCAGGCGGCCACCCCGCCGGGCACGGACCGGAATAACGGGTGGGGGCGCGGCTGCGCGATCATCCTCCAGCGGGCCAGCCACCGCGGATCGCGCGCGCGTAGTTTCCGGACCAGGTGCTCCCATTCATACGCCAACTGGCCCCGGCTGACCGTCAATTTTCCGGTCCGGCAGCCCGGGCCGATCTTCCGGGCATCGAACTGATAACCGCGGCGCGCCGCTTCCGCCTGGACCGCCCGCAGGTAATCGGCGATGTATTGGCGCGGCGCATCCGTTTCCTGGAAACGCCGCAATTGCGGATGGCGCGTATAGCCGCGGGTGCGCCCGGCCAGCACCGCCTGCGCCAGCAGCCCTTCCCGCCACACCGCCGTCAATCCCTTCTGATCGAGATACCGCGGATGCAGGGACCAGAGACGCATAGGATTGACCTTCCATCAAAACAACTTCAATTGCGGTTCCGGCGGCGGCGCCAGCGGCGTCACCCGCAGGCCCTCCGGCGGATACGGCTGCAGCATCCGCCCGGGATCGGCCGTGCGCGGGTCGAGCCAGGCCCGCCAGGCATCCGGCGGCAGGATGGCCGGCATGCGGTCATGCAAATCCCGCACGGCGGCGTTGGCGGGCACGGTCAAGATCGTGCAACTGCGCAATGCTCCGCCCGCCCGGCCGCGCCCCGTCTCCCACAAACCGGCAAACACCATCGGCGCCTCCGGCAGGTCAATGTAATACGGCAGACGGCGGCGGCCGTCCTTCCGCCATTCGTAAAAACCATCGGCGGGAATCAGGCAGCGCCGATCCTGGAAAGCGGCGCGGAATGCCGGCTTGACCGCGGCCGTCTCCGCCCGGGCGTTGAAAAGCAGGCCGCCCGCGGCGGGCGGCCGAGCCCAGGGCGGCGTCAATCCCCAGCGCAACCACTCGCAGGTAATGCGGTTGGAAGGCGCGGTGCGGAGCACCGCGCATACCGGCATGGATGGCGCAATATTCCGGCGCGGCTCGAACTCCGCCGGCGGGGGCGCGTCCAGCAGTTCCGCCAGGATTTTCGGGATTTTCGAACAGGCAAATCTTCCGCACATGGCAGTCTCCCAACCGGGGCGCAGCCCGCCTCCGGCCGCGGCCGGTCACACGGCCGCGGCCCGGGGCAATTCGTTCCACCGCGTGGTATAGCGCGGACTGCGCATCTCCGCGCGCAGGGCCCAGGTCCGCGCAATCCCCTGGGCGGCAAAGGCGACGGTATCGCGGCCCAGCGCGCGGTTCAACCCGTCCACCGCCGCCATCAGGGACCGGTCGCGCTCCGGACGCGCCGGGGCTTGAAACAAATCGCCCTGGACGGCCCGGCTGTCCTGCAACTCCAGGAGGATCACGCCCGCCTTTTTGTACAAGTAACCGGGGCGGTAGATACGCCGCAAGCCGGACAACGCCGCGCCGATGATGGCGGCGGTATAGGTGGCCGGGACGGGAAAATCGGCCGTCCAGGCGTTGGCATACTGCGCGGCGCCGGCGTTGAAGCCGTCGGTGCGCAGATAGACATAAATGCCGCCGGCAGCGCTGCCCTGCGCGCGCAATTTTTCCCCGGCGCGCGCGGCGTAACAGGCGACGGCTTCCTCCAAGTCGGCCAGGGCCTCCACGCGGCGTCCGAACGAGCGTGAGACCGAAATGTTTTTTTTGGGCGGCGGCGCATCTTCGAGCGCGAGGCAGCTTTCGCCGCGCAATTCCCGCGCCAGCCGTTCCAGCACGATGGAAAATCCGCGGCGGAGCATGCCCGGGTCGGCATCGCGCAATTGGCCGGCGGTTCGGATGCCCAGGCGGCGCAGCCGCGCCCCCCACCCGTCCGACACGCCCCAGACCTCTTCGACCGGCAACCCGTCCAGTTCACGGCGCTGATCGGCCGGATCAAGCAACACCCGCACGCCACCCGGCAGGCGCTTGGCGCAGCGGTTGGCCGCCTTGGCCAGGGTTTTCGTGGGGGCGATGCCGATGGAAACGGGAATGCCCGTCCACTGCCGGACCGTCTGCGCCAGCCGGCGTCCGAAATCTTCATCCGCCGCGGCGCGGATGCCGGTGAAGTCCAGGAACGCCTCGTCAATGGAATAAACTTCCAGGCGCGGCGTCCAGCGTCCCAGGACGTCCATGACGCGCCGGCTCATATCGCCGTAAAGCGCATAGTTTGAGGAAAAAACCGCCACGCCGGCGCGCCGGCAGAGCGGACGCACCTGGAAATAATGGACGCCCATGGCGATGCCCAGCGCCTTGGCCTCGGATGAACGCGCCACCACGCAACCATCGTTGTTGGAGAGCACCACCACGGGCCGGGCGCGCAACTCCGGCCGGAACACTTTTTCGCAGGCGGCGTAAAAGCTGTTGCAATCCACCAGGCCCAAGATGCGCATACCGCCTCCTCCGCCATTTTAAACCTGGTGAATAGCGTATTTCACCACACCCCAGATGTCGAGTTCCATTTCGCCCGCCAGCCGGATCGGCGGGAAGGCGGGATTGGCGGCGCGCAATTCCACCTGCCCGTTGCGTTTCCAGATGCGCTTGACGGTCAACTCGCCGTTCAGCACCGCAATCACCACGCTGCCGTTTTTCGGCTCCAGGCTGCGGTCCACCACCAGTAAATCGTTGGGGAAAATGCCGGCGTCGCGCATACTTTCGCCAGTCACCCGCACGAAAAAAGTCGCCGCCGGATTACGCACCAGGTGTTCGTTTAAATCGAGGGCGCCCTCCATGTAATCGTCCGCCGGCGAAGGAAACCCCGCGGCGACCTTGGCGCCGAAAAGCGGCCGCGGGCGGCTGACCGCAACGCGGGCCGGGTGGATGGCGGCAATCACGGCATTGGGTTTGGATTTGCTGCGCATGAAGATGATCCCCCGCCGGCGGCCCCGCGCATCGCGGGGGAAGCCGGCCTGCTTGCAAGGTCAGCCCGAGTCCAGAAGGCGGGCGGCATTGCCGCCGAGGAGCAATTCCTCGCGCGGCGCGCCCAGGTTCAACCGGCGCACCTGGGCGATTGCCTGGGCCTGGTCGGTCCAGGGCGAATCCGTGCCGAACATCAGGTATTCCGCCGGGTGCCCCAGCAGCAGGGCGCGGGCGGAACCCGCGTCCATGCATTCCAGGGAGAAGGCGGTTTCGATCCACACCGGCTGCCCCAGCAAATGCCGGCGCACCTCTTCCCAATCGCACCACGCGCCGCAATGGGTGCTGATGAAGCACAGCCCGGGAAACCGCCGGACCACGTTCATGATCCGGCGCGGGTCCGCCCGGCGGTCGCGCGGATAGGCCATGTCAAAACCGGTGTGGCAAAAAAGCGCCAGGCCGCAGTCGCGGACCGCTGCGTACAGCGGCGCCATCTCCGGGGCATCCAGCACAAAATCCTGGTAATAAGGGTGGAGTTTGAGGCCGCGGAACCCGGCTTCGCGAATGCGCCGGATATTATCCTCAGCCGCCGGGTCGGCGGGGTGGACGGATGGGAAAGGGATGATGCGGTCGGAACGGATTTTTTCCGACCACTGCAAAATCGGCAGGAATTGCGCAGGGCGCGTGGCAATCGAATGCACGGCCGAGCGGGCGATGCCGGCGGCATCCATGGATTCCAGCAGCGCCTTGACCGTGCCGTTCAAAAAGGCGCGGGTAGTGGCGCCGGCCTCCAGCGCCGCCAGGGCGCGGGGCGCCAGGGCATCGGGAAAGGCATGCGTATGAATGTCAATGATTTCCATTTTGGCAAACCGGACAAATATGTGTGCCGCGCTGCGCTACCACCAACCGCTGAATCACGGCCCCGCACCGCCGGCAGGGCCGGCCGGCGCGGTGAAACACCTGCAGCCAGCGTTGATGCCCGCCCTGGCGGCCGGAAACCAGCTTGAAATTGCCCAACCCTTCGCCCAGCGTCGTGCCGCCATGGCGAATCCCCTGCGACAACACCCGGCGGATGGCCAGGCGCAGGCGCGCCGCCTCGGCGGCAGTCAGGCTGTCAGCCCGGCGCATCGGCCCCAGGCGCGCCGCCCAGAGGGCTTCATCCACGTAAATATTGCCCAACCCCGCCAGAAACGCCTGGTCCAGCAACAGCGGTTTCAAGCGCCGGGCGGTGTGGCGCAACCGGCCGCGCAGCCAGGCGGCGGAAAAATCCCGCGAAAGCGGTTCCGGGCCCAGGCGTGACAAAATGGCCCCGGGGTCGTCGGTCACCAGCCAGCGCCCGAACTTGCGGGTATCGCGGCAACGCAATTCCAGACCGCGGTCCAAGCCGATCACCAGGTGCTGATGCCGGTCGCGCGGCGCGCCGGATGCCAGCGCCGCCAGTTGGCCGGTCATCCGCAGGTGGCCCAGCAAGGTCCAGCCCCCGGAGAGGCTGATCACGATATATTTGGCGCGGCGCGCCACGCCCGTGATGCGGCGGCCCTGCAGCCGCCGCGCGAATTCCGCCGGCGCCAGCGGGGCGACCATGGACGGGCAATCCAGCCAAACCCGTTGAATCCTGCGCCCCGGCAACCGCAGCGCCTGTAAACCGCGCACCACCGTTTCAACTTCCGGCAATTCGGGCATGGCTGGTCCGCGCGGGCAAAAAAAATGCGCCGGCGCGGTTGTAACCCGCCGGCGCACAAGGTCGAAAAAACTGGTTTAATTAACGGCGATACCCGCCGCGGGAGCCGCCGCCAAAATCGCCGCCACCGCGGGGCGCGCGTTCCTCGCGCGGACGGGCTTCATTGACCGTCAGGGGGCGGCCTTTGAAATCCTGACCGTTGTATTCGGCGACAGCCTTGGTGCCATCTTCTTTCGATGCCATTTCCACAAAGGCAAAGCCGCGGGACTTGTTCGTGAACTTGTCGACAATCAACGTGCAATCCGAAACCGTGCCAACCTTCTCGAACAACTCGCGGATATCCGCCTCGCAAATGTCAAAAGGCAGATTTCCCACATACAACCTCGTACCCATACTGATCCTCCATGCGCCGCCGACGACCCGGTGACTGTTCCCGACTTATTCGGGTTTCGGAAGCCCAACCCAAGGGGCATTGGGCTTCCACCATCTCACCAAACCGCACACTGACAGCTACTAAAGCGGAACTCTATCAACTTTCAAACAGGACGCAAGCTATTTTTTTGTTTTTTTTCGCGGGGGCTCAGGCTGGTTTCTGGCGGATCATGGTGAGCAGCATCTTAAAACGCTGCACGGCCCGCAAGGAATGGGGCACGCCCGCTGGCATAATGAAGAACGCCCCGGCGCCGACGACCGCCGGCCGGCCGGCCAGCGATATTTCCGCCGCGCCATCCAGGATCTGCACCACGGCGTCAAACGGCGCCGTATGCTCGCTCAACCCCTGCCCGCGATCGAAGGCAAACAAAGTAATGGTGCCCGCCGGGTGGTCCACCAGCGTCTTGCTGACCACCGCTTCTGCGGCATAATCCACGGCGCCCAACAAATCCAAGGCCTGCCCTGCCGGAATGTTATTGCCGGACATATTCCCTGCCCTTCCCGTCGTTTGCGGCCGCCCGGGCGGGATGACGCCCGCGCCCGCCGCAGCCGCTGAAAAAATGGTGGAGGATAAGGGAGTCGAACCCTCGACCTCTTGAATGCCATTCAAGCGCTCTAGCCAACTGAGCTAATCCCCCCTGAAAAATCCCGTCATTAATACCACAACCCCGGCAGCGGCGCAATGGTTTTTTTAAATGTGTCGTAAACAAATGACTTGGCCGCATAATTAACAAATGATTTGTCCGCTTAAAGCTGTCAGGATGGTGCATTCAAAGGGGGGTTATATGGATGAATATCCGAAGGCAGCACTGGAGCGGGCAATGAAGGTACAGGAAGTGATCTTGCGTGCGATTGAAGGGCGGTTAATGTGGTGGGAGGCGGCGGAGATACTAGGTGTGAGCTACCGGACCATGCGGCGCTGGAAAGGGCGCTACGAGCGGTATGGTTACGACGGGCTGCTGGATCGTCGGCGGAAGATACCGGGGCCGCGGCGCGTGCCCCTTGCGACGGTGAAGCAGGTGCTGAGGTTGTACCGAGAAGAATACATGGATTTCAATGTGAGGCATTTTCACGAGAAGCTGCAGGCGGAGCATGGGATCGAGCTCAGTTATCAGTGGGTCAAGAGCGCCTTGCAGACGGCCGGGTTGGTGGCGAAGGCCCGGAAACGAGGGCCGCATCGGCAGCAGCGGGAACGGCGACCAATGGCGGGGATGATGTTGATGGTGGATGGCAGCACCCATGCCTGGTTGCCCCTGCTGGCGGGCCAGAAGCAGGATCTGATCCTGGTGATGGACGATGCCACCAGCGAAGTCTACACGGCCTATCTTGTGCCCCAGGAAGGGACATTAACGGTGATGAAGGGGTTGAAAGAAGTCATTATTAAACATGGGGTTTTCTGCAGTCTGTACACGGATCGTGGCAGTCATTTCTTTTATACGCCCAAAGAAGGCGGGGCGGTGGACCGGCGTCAATTGACGCAAATTGGACGGGCGTTGCAACAGTTGGGGATCGAACATATTCCGAGCTATAGCCCCCAGGGACGTGGGCGAATAGAGCGGATGTTTAAGACCTGGCAAGGGCGCCTGCCGCAGGAATTAAGGCAGGCGGGAATCCGGACGATGGCCGAGGCCAACGTCTATATTCAACAACAGTTTCTGCCTTCCTTCAATCGCAACATGAAGGTGAAGGCGCGGGAAACAGGAACGTGTTTCGTGCCTTGCGGTGAGCAGGATTTGGACAGCATTTTCTGTGTGCAGCATGCGCGAGAGGTTCAAAATGACAATACCGTGGCTGTCGGGAGTCGCCGCTTGCAGATTGGACCATCAAAATGGCGTTTCAGCTTCGCCAAGTGCCGGGTTAAAGTCTGCGAGCACCTCGATGGCACGGTGTCCATCCGTTATGGCCCGCATGTGGTTGGCCGCTACCAAGGACCGTTGAACATTTCGGCGTCGCTGGAGGACGTCGCATAAACTTTTTCCTCCCCCGCGGGGGAGGAAAATCCTCACCCCAGGAGCAACAACACACAATAACAAATCGGACAGATCACTTGTTACAAAAAGCGGACACTTGACTTGTTACGAACATGGTTTTTTTAAATGGAGCCAATTTCAAAAGTCCCCCGGCGGGTTTATCCCGCCGGAGACCAAGGTTATGCAAAACGCCACGTGTTGCTCAAAAACAACATCTTGTATTTTTGCATGACCTTTCGTTCCTGCCACGCAAGGTGGCAGGGGACGACTTTTGAAATTGAATCACTGGTTTTTATATAATAATTCGCGGCATTTTCCCGAATGCATTCCGGTTTTCCCTTGCCGTTTACGCATGCCGCTTGCGGGCAAAGTTTTGCGCTTGCCGCGCCCTGGCGTGGATTGAATGATCCGGCTCCGAGCGCCATTTTTGGCGGCGGCTTCAATCGTCAAGCTTCCCGGCTTTATCCAGTGGGATCGGTTCATGCTTCTGAATTTCAATGGCGCTTTGCCGCTGGCGATCATTCGGCTGAAAGGCATCCACGAGCGCCATCGTGACATCCACCAGCTCCGCCGACTTGTACCTCGCCAGGGTATCCTTGTCCCACTTGGAGACAATTAAGCCGACGTCCGCAGCCTTGGCAATCTCCGGCATCTGATCCTTGATGTGCAATTGACTGGTCATTCCCATGCCCCCATCTCCATTTTGTAGCATTCCGGGCAGATTCCGTGCGAAAGCATGGTGCCGGAGATATCACAGACGTATTCTTCCACCGTAACCCATTTGCCTGTTTTCCCTCTGATTTTCTTGCAATAGCTGCATATCGGATATATTTTACTTAAATCATCGAGCAAACGGTCGCGGCGGTTTATTTCCTCTCTTGCTAAAATGATTCGAAGCGATAATTCAATCATTTTTTTAATCTGCTCGACCAGTCTGATGTGCAGGTCATTATGCGCATTCTGCTTGTTGTCTATGAAACAGACTGTCCCGAACTGCCCTCCATCGGGGCGGTTGATCGGCAGCCCAAGATACGAGATCATATGCAGGTCGACGGCAGCAGCATTATCCTTCCAACGGACATCTTGTGTTGCATCAGGAATCAGATTAAGGCCTTTGCTCTTCAGTGTATGTTCGCAGAACCATCCGGAATTCGGGTAGCGGGATTTGAACGCTGTGGAATATGGATTGTTTTCCGTCTCGCTGGATAGAAGAATCTCGATTTCCTCCCCGTCCACGCGGGTAATCAGCCCGGCCGGAACACATATAATCTTAGCCGTATCGTTAAGCATGTTTTGCCATTCTTGCAAAACATCCTCGGTAAGCGTTTTATGATCGAAAGGGTTCGCATCCAGATTCTTCATATCCTCCTCTCAACAACAGGTTTGTCGGCAATCAGGACAAGTTCAGCCTTCACGCGCTGAGGAAGCCGTACCCGGCGCATTTGCCGGAGCGTAGCGCGCCGGGGAACGGCACGGCTTGGTCCCTGGTTCTGCAGTTTACCGCTCTTGCTCCGTCGCCGGCTTTGCTTGTTTGAGTTCTTTGGTCAGGGCTTGGATTTTTGGCATGATCTGCATCATTATCTTCTGGGTTATTTCCATGGACCGTTGCATCAATTCCGGCTGCTTCTTGATGAATGCCTGGCCGGCCGGGGATTTGTAGAAGGCGACCGTGTCCTTCAACTCCTGCTCGGTGAACGTTTCCGCATAAAGAGCAATGTAGTCGCCCTTCATCTTCTCCCAGCTCAATTCCGCGGCGATCATGTCCATCATCTTTTCCATGTGGCCGATCGCATTTGCGGGCATGTTCGTCGCGCCCGCGGTCTCTTTCATTTTTTCCATCTGCGCCGGGATCATTTGCTTCACCATTGCGAATGACTTTTCAATGGTGTCCTGCATGTTCATGAGAGTCAGGAGTTCTTCCGCTATTGCACGGCGCTGCGTCTCTTGCGCATGCACTCCGCACACTCCCATCACCAAGATCGCCGCGATCGAGCTGACCATCCTGATCATACCGCCTCCTCTTTTCCGACTCCGGGACCTTCTCGTTTTCGGCCAGGCACATGGGTCCCTTGCATGTTGCTGTCGCAGGCGGCGCGTTGCGGTGTACGGTCCGGCCGCCGGCTTAATGCTCGTCTCTCTTTTATATTTGCTTCCCGGCAATTACACAGAGTCATGCCGATCAAACGCGGGCATAATGGATGGTGAACAGGGCAAAATACTCATCGTCATAACAACTGGAATCGCACCGGCATTCGAATTCCGGCCGTAATTCCTGCTCGAACAATGCCAACCATTGCCGGCGCAGCATGTGGTAATCATTGCGGCAGCCGCGCGCCTGGGTCAGCAACGAAACCACCTCGGTCATCAGGAACCGGTCAACGCAATCCCGGGCGACTTCCACCGGGGCGTCATGCGAGAACACAAAATCGGTCATCCGGGCATAGGATTGATAAATTGAGAGAGCCAATTCCGGCGTGTGCAGTTCAGGCAAATCATTATTGGCATCCAATTCGAACAGGATCAAATTATCCAGATGCGGTTTTAATTCGCGCAAATGCGCAATTTTCTGTTCATAAGTCATATGGTGATAGGAAAGCGAACAGACGGCCAGATCGAACATCCCTTCCAACCGGCCGGCGATTTCTTCGATCCGACCTTGCAGCACATTGATTTTCGCGCCGGGCAACGCCCCGCCCACCGTGCGGCGGGCCAGTTCCAGCATGCCGGCGGACGGATCAACCAGCAGAATTTCACCGATGTCGCCTACCCGCCCGGCATCGCGGAGATGTTGAAGCAGGCGGACGGTGAGGCCGCCGTCGCCGCAGCCAATATCCAGCATGCGCAGCGGTTTTTTCCGCGCTGACAGCGAGTGGGCGCATTGCTCCATAAATTTCCGGCGCGATTCGCGCATGACCGGCACGGTGGTAAAATGCACATACGGCCGCGGATCGGCAAACACCTGTTCGGGCATTGCCAGGCGGCCGGCGTGCCGCTCAAGGAACCCGGTCAAAAACGTGTTCAAAAACAGTCCGTCATCCTCAATCATGGCGCCGGCGGTCATCCAGGCGCGGCCGGCGTCGGTATTGCCACCGGCCGCCAGCATGGTTCCGCAGTAAAAATCGAATGCCGGACGCAGGTTGTTCCGCGCGGCATAAGGCGATTGCCCGGGCGCCAGGTTGTTTGCGCGGATTTCATCGAACCAATCAACCCATTGTTTTTTTTCAGCTGAAGACAAAAACAACATGCCGGTCTCCTTGTCTTAAGCGCAATCAGACTCACGGCCCGGCCAGGCACTGCGCGCCTGGCCGGCAAGCCGGACACGCGGTGCCCGGCAGTTCGGCCTCCATTTTCTCAAAATTCGAGCAGTGCCCCGACTTTGTTCAGAACCTCCTGCACGGTTTCTTCCGGGACGCGACACAGAAACGTTGCCCCGCGCATATGCCAGTCCATGCTCTTGACCTGATCGGAGAGTGCTGCTCCCGATGCCTTTAGCCCCGCTGGAATCAGTACCTCGAAAGGATATCCCTTGATTTGATTTGTGAGGGGGCATAGGATTGCCAGACCTACCTTGCGGTTGTAGGACTCGGGCGACAGGACGAGGGCTAACCGATGACCTGCTTGCTCATGTCCTGCCTGCGGGTTGAATGAAATCCACACAACGTCACCTCGCTTCGGGCAGTACGCGGGCATCACCAGACCTCCCGTCCCACAGCCGCGCCGGTCTTGACCTCCGAATGGACATTACGTTCTGTCACACCTTTGAGCAGATCTTCCAACCGGGGCTTTGGCTCCGCATGCCGGGGTTCAATAACGATCTTCCCATCGTTGAGGAACAGATTGACCGGTGTCCCATAAGCAACGCGAGCCTCTTCGACAAACGCCTTGGGAATTCGAACCGCCAAGCTGTTTCCCCACTTTTGAATCTTCGTTTGCATGATCCCCCCCCTTCCGTGTCTACAAAGAAGATACGACAAAGCGCACCGAGAAACAAGAACTTTCCTCCCGCCGAACGTCCCGGCATCATGCTGAGCGCGTAGCGCGATCGCATGATGCCATTATTCGGTCATTTTATTTGTCGGATACCTAGGCCTGGCCCTTGTTCCTGCAATGAAGTTGTTGAGCGCCCCTGCTTCTGTTTTGCACCAAGCGTTTTAATCTTTGTTTGGCCTGCTGCGCATGGAGGGGTACGGGTTCCATAGATGATGTAATTGTTGACGTCGTCAATCGTAAACCCGGCGGGAGTCATGTCGGCGATAAAAACACCAAGCGGGTGGCGGTTGGAGCCGAATTTATCACGGCCTGCTTTTTTGGCAACATCAATTTGGAGTTTCATCAACTCCCAGCTAACGGCGGTTTTCATATCGTGTCCCGTGTACACGCTTAGCCCGATCACAGGTTTCGTCCCGGCGCTGTAGTTTGTAAGGCATAATATTATCCAATCATAGATTTCGGCCGCGGTTGTTTTCTTTTCGCAGGTCGGGTATGTCATCTCCACAAGCTGAAGCCGCGGATGGTTCGCGATAATGGCGAGCGCGGCGGGATCCCAGGTCAGCCTGTTATTCCATTGAATCACCGAAAGCCCCGCCCGCTCGTCAATGCTGTTAACAAACTCCTGCGCCTGCTCTGCGCCGGTCTTTGCCGACCAGTTCTCATGGTCGGTGGCCAGGAGCCGGGCATTTTGAGCGTAATTATCCTTGATGCCCTCGATGCAAGTGTTGATCTTGTCGGTGTCGCCAACCTGCCTGTGCATGCGCCGCGCTTCATACTCTTTCTTGTATGGGCCTTGATACGCAATGGTCCACGATGCCACCATGTTCGCGGTTTTACAGTTGGCCCGGCCATGCGCGTTGCCAATCCACCAATGAACAGGATATGCCGCGGTATCGTCCGCCGGCGCGGGCATCGTAAGCATCGATACTGACAGAACCACCGCTATTCCAGCGCGCCATAATGTTTTCATATTTGTCTATCTGAAACAATCAACTTCCCGACGCTCTTAACGCATTCCTGATTTATTTCATTCGAACCGTATTATCATTTTATAGGACCCTCTGCCTGATCATTTTAAATAACCCTCTGTCTGCCCTCTGTCTGCAAATATGCTTCACGTCTTGACGCGCCGCCGGTAATTCAACAGTTACGCTGGCCAATTCCGCGCGCTCCATCCCGAACCATTACCCTATAGGGCGCGTTGTCCCACACGCGTCTTCATGAACCATGGATTAGTCACCGACCCCTCGCGGACTCGGAGTTGGAACTAATCCTTGTTTTGTTGAGCCTCAGTTGTCATCGGTGTAGACGATCTGAGGCTTTCCGTCGCGTTCTTTGAGCACAAGCACCAGCAGTCCATGCCCCGATCTCTCGGACACGCTGAAAACCAGGAGGCAGCCGATCGCGTCCTCCATCTGTCCGGCGACGCGCGTGTCTTTCCACATATTGTCAGGATAGCGTCCGTCAAGAGTGGCCACGTCATCACCTCGAAAAAATATAATCTCCTCGATTTGGAAGAGGCGGAACATGGCCGGGTCCTGGTTGCGCAGGGATTCAACCGCGGATCCCTTGCCTCTTCCTTTTATCTGGGCATCCGGATGAAAGAATTGCAGAGCGTACTCCCGGTCCCCCTCCAGGATGAGAGCGTTTATCGTCGCCAAGGCAACGCGTCGGGCGACACGTTCATCGGGGACACCCGCGATAGCCTTGGACACGATCACTCCTGTCAGCATGATGGCGGTCAACATACGAGCATGGTTCATTCCTGTCTCCTTTCGTTCCTGTGGTCCAACGGTGAACTGTTGATCGCAACTGACGGAGACCGGAAGCTTGGCTTCCGGGCGCACGTCAATTGATCTCAACGGCTATTTAGACCAGGCGCTACTCGCCTGGCAGGCAAGCCGTGCAAGCTGTGCTCGCAAGTTCGCCGTTAGGCGGCGGTCAGGCGTGTGGTAAAGCGTCGCCTGCACCGGCTAATTCGGCTGTGGCTTCTGTTTCCACGGGTTATCTTCAATGCGCCCGCCGGTGTCACCCCGGATCGAAGCGCCGTCAAATCAGCCACCATGGCGTACGGGCGATTAAGGCAACCACTTTTTGACCATTATACTTGCAACTTCATCAACAGCTTGCTCGGCATCTGAGCCGCCAATGTTGGTTGCGATGACGACGGCAAAATCCTTCTCCGGCGCGAGCCAGATACTCATGTACCAGAACGTATTTGAGCCGTTGTGCCAAAGCGCCTTCCCGCCTGCCCAGTCGCGTTTGAAGCAGAGCCAGCCGCAGGCATAATCACCGCCTTCCGGCGGGGTGTGCAGTTTCCGAACGGTCTCCGCCTTCAATAAGCCGTCTTCCCTCTCGCCTTCCATCGGGAAGATCGCGTAGCGCGCAAGGTCGTCCAGCGAACAATGCACTCTACCGGCAGGCGCAATCGCGGGCGGATTGTCCTTCTGACTCGGAGTCGTAAAACACAGCGTCTTGGTATGGCCCCAAGGCTGATCAACTTGGTTCTTCGTTCCGGGAGGGCCGAATCCCGCGGACTCCATGTGCAGTGGCTTGAAAAGCTTCTCGATGATGAGAGACTCCCACGAAAGACCGGATATCCTTTCCAGCATCGCGCCAATGATCGCGTAACCTTGGTTTGAGTAGATCATCTTCGTTCCCGGCGGAGCTGCTAGCGGTTTGGCAAGAACGGCTTGTATGAACTGCTGACGTTGTTGTGCCGGCGTGCCATTCTCCTCCCAAGCGCGCACCCACGCGAGCGTGGGTGGCTTGCCCGGAACGCCGCCACGATGCGTGAGCAACTGCTCGACTGTCACGGTCTCATACTGCTTGTCCATTTTGCCTTTCCAATCTGGGAACACCTCGGCAATGGCGGTATCCCAGCGCAACCGGCCTTCCTCGATGAACATGGCCGCAAGCGTTGCCGTCATGGACTTGGTGCAGGAGCCTATGTGGAACTGGTCATTGGTTGTAACCGGAGTGGGATTGCCGTTCTTGCGGACGCCCAAGGCGCCGCGGTCGCAGATCTTGCCGTCTTTCACGACAACGACGGCCAGTGCAGGTAATTTGTGCTTGTCGCGAATCCCCGCCAATGCCTGCATGGTATCCAGAGATGATGCTGGCGTGACCGGGACTTGAGCCGCTACCTGGAACGACAGGCACAGCGCCACGACCGGAATTCCATACAATCCTTTTCGCGATCTCATTTACTGCCCCATCCCTGCGCCGCCCACGTTCCGGCGCACCAGCGGCGCGATGAACGACGCAGGCGCCGGTTGTTGGTCTTACGGGTTCCCTAAGTATGTCGCAGGAATCTTCGTCTCCTCAATGGCGCCTTCAACCTGCCGGACTCTATACGCCAGCGCGCCAGGCCTGGAACTCACAATATGAGCAAGTTTCCGCCCTATAAAGTGCAGAGCCACACCATCGTCTGCAGCCAGACCGGCCTTCATGCGCCCTTGCATGATGAATCCCTGGTACGCAGGCCGTCGTGTTGACTCGCCGTCATAGTGAGGACTGTGGCTGCCGCGCAGAAAACCAAGGCACGGCAGGACCGTCAACTTGCCCGGGACAGAGTCCGTCAGCCCCTCATCAAACCAGCAAATCGAACCGGCGCTGATGCCGCCAAGGAGCACGCCCTTCCGCCAAGCCTTGCGGAGAATCCGGTCCAATCGCCATTCGCGCCAGAGGGCGAGCAGGCTTTTCGTGTTCCCGCCACCGACATAGATGGCGTCTTGCGACAGGATGAAGCCCTCCAGGTCTGCGGGCGGGCGAAACATCGAGAGGTGGGTGGGCGTGCAGGGCAACTGGTTGAACGCCTCATAGAATTTCACGATGTAGCAGTCAGCATCGCCCGATGCGGTAGGCACAAAACAGACGGCAGGTTTCCTCTTCCCGGTTTGCGCAAGGAAATATCGGTCCAGAAGCGGGTTATCGGGTTCCATCGAGAACCCGCCGCCACCCATCGCAATGATCTGTTGTCTTTTCATTTTTGTCGTCTCGGACAACGGTGAACTGTTGAGCGCAATTGACGGAGACCGACAACTTGGCTTCCAGGCGAACGGCAGTTGATCTCTAACGGATTGTTAGGCCAGGTGCTGGTCGCTTGGCCGTCAAGCCGGTCGAGTGGTGCTCTGCACTTGGTTCTGCGATTCCTCTTGTCTGATTGCCTGTTGCCTTCGGTTGCCACAAACAATGCCAAGAGGCAGCAAAATACTGTATGGAATCCACATGAACCAGCGGTATGGATTGGGCAATGCAATAAGCAACCCGAGGAAGAGCAGGATAGCGATCCAGCACACGAGTGCCGATTTGATCATGAAAGAATGCTCGCGTGGCCCGTTGGTGTGTTTGATACTGAAATAGGTTCCGGCGATTCCGCCGGCGAGTCCGATAACGCTCCCGGCGAGTCCGCCAATCCATCCCCACATTGCTCCAGTGTTCATTATCATCATCCTTTCCGCAGAACGGCGAACTGTTGAGCGCAACTGACGAAGACCGGGAACTTGACTTCCGGGCTAATGGCAGTTGAGCTCGAAAGGCTTGTTAGGCCACGCACTGCGCGCCTGGCCTGCAAACCGGGCAAGCGGTGCTCGGCAATCTTTGTCGAAATTAATGATGCGCCTGTTTTCCGAATCTGTCCAGCGTAATTTTTCGCCATTATCCCAGTTTTGAGATGCCTGTGCCTTTTGTGACTAAATATTTCCGGTTTCGGGCTTTTCCCATCTATCTGAAACAAACGATAAACACCCACACACTTTATTTTCCGCTCCCTCCTTCGTGCCCTTCGTGTTCTTCGTGGTTAAATCAGAAAAGGGGCAGTATCTGGCTCTTTCGCGTTCCTTGTGTCTTTTGTGGTGAATTCCTTCCCTCCGTTGATCAAAGGCACAGAGGGGCAAAGTGTTCTGTTTTCAGGCGTAAAACCTTAAAACGGTAAACCTTAAAACATACGCCGAACTTACGCCGCCCCCGGTTCGCCCTCCAGCCGGCGGCCGTGGCGCGGACCGCGCTGGCGATGCTGGCCGCGCTAACCAACGTACCGGAAAAGAACGGCTCCGTCTTAGACGTCGCCCTACCCGCCCGGCTCCGCGGATCATGCCATGGGCATGACAAGGGCGTTTATCCCGCCCCTGGCGGGATCGCCCTGCCCGAAAATATCATTTGACAATCTGAAACAATTCCGCATGCTTGCTTGGTTCTTTGTAAATACCGGGACGCCGGATTTAGGTTCAACTGTCATGCAAACAACTGCGCATTATTTCCGGTTTAAACTGGCATATGACGGCACGGCCTATGGCGGCTGGCAGGTGCAGGCGAATGCTGTCACGATCCAGGGCGTGATCGAGCAGGCCCTGGGCCAACTGGCCGGCGCGCCGGTCAAACTGCACGGGAGCGGCCGCACCGACCGGGGCGTGCATGCCATGGGCCAGGTGGCGCATTGCGCCCTGCCGGCGGGCTGGCAGACGGCTAAACTGGTTCGGGCTTTGAATGCCCTGCTGCCGCCGGATATCCGGGTGATGGGCGCCGCGCGTTGTGGCCTGCGTTTTCACGCGCGCCGCAGCGCCGCGGCCAAGGAATACCGGTATTTCATATGGAATGCCGATATCCTGCCGCCGGTGCTGCGGCATTACCGCGCGCATGTCCGGCAGCCGCTGGACGCGGCGGCGATGCAGACGGCCGCCGCGCGCCTGGAGGGCCGGCACGATTTTGCAGCTTTCGCCGCCAACCCCAACCGCCCGGTGGAAAGCACGGTGCGCGAACTGTACCGGCTGCAGGTGCGCCGGCGCGGCGCTGAAATCGTCATCATTGCGCGCGCGGACGGGTTCCTGTATAAAATGGTCCGCAGCCTGGCGGGGTTCCTGATCCAGGTTGGCGCCGGCGCGGTACCGGCGGCGGCCGCGGATGCGATCCGGCGGAGCCGGGAGCGCACCGCGCGCGTGCCCACGGCCCCGCCGCAAGGCTTGTTCCTCTGGCGGGTGTTTTACCGGCGCACCACGGGGTAGTTGCGCAAAAACCCCTTGCGCGGCAGCGGCCCGACGATCGGCCGGGCATACTCCAGGAAGGCTTCGGTGACGTCGTTGCCGGCGCGGTTGATGAAAGCCGCCGGCATGCTCCGGGTATCCCGCGCCACGCTGGACAGGGGCACGCGCTCGAAGGCGATCCGGTATTTCCGGCCGGGCCGGCGCCGCAGAGCGATTGAACCATCCACATCCTTGCCGACGGCGCATTGCACGGCCGCCGCGCCTGCGGCGCGGGCTTCGGCGGCATCCGCCGGGGCGGCGAGGCCGGGGAAAGACCTTTGCAGGTAGCCGAAGGTATCCGCGCGCACCCGGCTGATGCCGGCTTGGTCGCGCAGGGCGGCTGCCAGCAGGTCGCCCAGGGCGCCGGAGCCGCTAAGTTGCACGTTACCGTGCGAATCCTTTTCGCAGGTGAATTTAGCGGCAATGGCCACGCCTTTCGCGTCGGCGATGCCTTCCGACACCACCACCAGGCAGCGGCCCAAGCGGCGATAGACCTGCTGCACATCCTTGATGAAACGCGGGATGGCAAACGGGCGTTCGGGGAGGTAAATCAAGTGCGGGCCGTCATCCGGGCAACTGCGCGCCAGCGCGGCAGCGGCGGTCAGGAACCCGGCATGCCGGCCCATGACTACGTCAATTTTCACCCCGGGGAGCGCGCGGTTATCCAGGTCGTCCCCCATCACCGCACAGGCCACGAACCGGGCGGCACTGCCGAACCCGGGGGTATGGTCGTTTTCGCGCAGATCGTTGTCAATTGTTTTGGGAATATGGAAACAACGCAGTTCAAAACCGGACTGGCGGGCTTCTTCGTTGATGATATGGGTGGTTTCCGCGGAATCGTTCCCGCCGATGTAGAAAAAGTAACGCACATCGTACTTACGCAGAATATTGAAAATCCGGACGCAATCCTCGTGCGATGGTTTCTTCCGGACCGTGCCGAGCCCCGAGGACGGCGTCGCCGCCACCAGTTCCAGGTTCGCCGGAGTTTCCCGGCCCAGGTTCACCAGGTTTTCCTCCAGCACCCCGCGGATGCCGTGCCGGGAACCGTAAATCCGGCGGATTGCCTGGTGCCGGCGCGCTTCCAGGACCGCGCCGACCAGGCTTTGGTTGATCACCATGGTGGGGCCGCCGCTTTGCGCGATCAGCATGTTGCCGTACAATGTCTGCGTTTTACTCATACACTGCTCCCTTCTGGCCGGCGGCAAACGCCGGGGGTGTTGCATGGGAACCGGCGGCTGCCGCCGGTTCCCGACGATTGGTCAGGCGGGCCGCGGCAGGATGCGCGGCGTGCCTTCGTAAGTGATTTGCACGGGCAGACCGTCCTGCAAGATTGACATGCGCGCCGCTTCCACCACGAGTTCATTGATGTAACTGTTGGCAGGCGTGGCAATCAAGCCCTGCTCGTCCACCGCGCGGATCAGGTCGCGGCGCCGGACGAGCGCGTCGGGTTCCGCGAGGCCGGCGGTTTCAGCCTCGACGCGCAGGATCGCGCCGACGATGCCGGCCACCGATTCAAAGCCGTAGCCCACCGGCTTGGCGCCGGGTTCCTCCCAGGGTACCAACCGGTAGAAATCGGGATTGACATAGTTGTAATGGGAGCCGGCGCAGCCGATGCCGCCCAGGTAACTGTGAATCACGCCCCGGAATTGATCGTCGTGCTGAATCAGGCCGCTTTTCCCCTGCCCTTCGCAGAACATGGTCAGGGATTGCTCGTTGCTGCCGGCGCCGGCGTCCGGGTAGCCCAGGCCGTCGGTCACGCTCAAGAGCGCCTGGTTTTCGAAGCGTACCCGGCCGTTGGCCCACATGTAGCCTTCCTTGCCGTTGGGAAACCGGCCCTTGACGCCGGCGACGGACACTTCCACCGGACGGAGGTTAGTAATGAAATAAACCAGGTCCACGTAATGGCAGCCGACGTAAACAAACGGGTCGGTCTTATCGGTGGTGAACCAATTCTGAAAATTGGAGGAACGGTAGTAATAGGGTTCCACCAGCTTGGCTTCGCCCATGGCGAATTCGCCGAAATGGCCGAGGCGGTACTGGCGGCGGGCCAGCAGCGCGCGGCGGTCAAAGCGCTTGTGGTATTCCACCCCGACGAACAGCCCTTTAGCCCGGGCCAGCTCCTCGATTTCCGCGGCCTGGCTGTATTGCAGCACCAGCGGCTTGACGCACAGCACATGCTGGTTGCGCCGCAGCGCCTCCATTACCACGGGATAATGCATTTGATCGGGCATGGCCACGACGGCAATCTGGCGCGGGGGCATGGCGGCCAGCAACTGCTTGTACAAGTCCGGAAAATTTTTTTCCGGCGCTTCCGACAGGGCGGGATGGGGCGTGAAAGTCTGGCCCGGAAACGCATCCAGGATATCGCGCGATTCCAGCAGGAAACGCAAGGGGGCGTTGTTGAGCGCGCAAACCTGGATGCGGCCGAGCGCGCCGGTCCGCTGCAAATGATAGAGGGAGGGCAGCAGCAGATCGTGGGTGATCATGCCGCCGCCGATCACCAGGACTTCGAGGGGGGATTTTTTATTGTGCACGAATGGACTCCTTGTTTCAGCGGCCATGATCATCACTGGGCGGACGGCTCGGACGCGTTGGGCGGCGCGGCGGGGACGCCGCCGCTGCGCTCCAACTTCCGCTGCAGGTCCGGGCTGCCCGGGTTGGCGTGCCAGCTTTTCAGCCACCAGTCGCGCGCGGCGGAAAGGTCGCCCTGCCCCTCCAAAATATCGCCGTAATGCTCCATGACCGTCGAGGAATCGGGGTCCGCCTGCAGTGAGTTGTACACCTCGTCGGCCGCCTCGTTCAGGCGGCCCATTTTGAAGTAAACCCAACCCAGCGTGTCCAGGTAAGCGCCATTTTCCGGCTGCAATTCCACCGCATGCCGGGCGTGCAGCAGTGCCTGGTCCAGGTTGATTCCCTGTTCCGCCCACATGTAAGCCAGGTAATTGGCGGCATCGGCATGGTCCGGGTCAAGTTGCAGGGCCTGCCGGAAGAGTTCCGCCGCCCGCGTGAAATCTTTTCCCCGTTCGCTGGCGGCGCCGTAATAAAAATAATAATCGGCATTCAGGATTTTTTCGGCATGCCCGGAAGCGGCCGCCAGTTCGCCGGCGCGCGCGAACGCTTCGCGCGCCCGGGCATAGTCGCCGTGCTGGCTGGCCATGATGCCGGCAAAATAGCGGACTTCCGCGCTCTCCGGCAGCGCGTCCGCCGCCCGCCGCATCACCGCGTCGGCCTCCCGGGTGGCGCCGCGCGCGGCATGCAGGAATGCCAGTCTCAAGAAAGCATCCACCTGGCGCGGATTGCCGGTGAGCGCCTTTTCATAAAGCGCGGCCGCTTCATTCGTCTGTCCGATTTGCTGGGCGGCGGCGGCATACCCCATCCAAAAACCATCCGTTAAAAGTTCCGGCGCAGCGCCGGCTTCCAGGCGGCCCTGGAGTTCCCTGTAAATTTCCCATGCATCCGACGCGCGTTTCGCCCGCAGGTACAGGCGGGCCAGCAAATCCTTGAGTTTGAGATCGCCGGGGATGCGCCGCAGACCATCCTCCACGACCTCAATGGCCTCCGGCACAGCCGCATCCGCCAGGAGCAAGGCCAGGGTTTCGTAGTGCCGGGGATTCTCCGGTTCGTCATGGATAGCCAAACGGTAAGCGGTGATCGCCATCTTTCTCGCGGCCACATCGTCCGGCGGTTGACCGAGGGCGGCCTGCGCCTGGGGATCGCCGGGGGCCAGTGCGGCAACCCGCTTCCATGCCGCTGCGGCTTCTTGCTTGCGGCCGGCGCCATTCAAGCTCATGGCCAGTCTTTTCCACAATGTCAGGTTATCCGGCTGGCGATCGGCCAGTTCCGCAAAAATCTCGGCGGCCGGCGCGTACTGTTCGTCGGAGAGGTAAAGGTCGCCCAGTTTAATCTGGTAGTCATCCCGGAATTCATCCGGCGGATGCAGGGCCGCCTGACGGTAGCACTCAATGGCGCGGCGGAGGTAGCGCTCGCGCTGGTCATCGGAGACGCCATCCGGCTGCAGCATGCTCATGGCATACAGGTCGCCCAGGATGCGCAGCAATTGCAGGGGCTCATCGACCTGCGGCAGGGCGTCTTCCAGCACCGTGATGGCTTGCTCGGTATCGCGCCGCTCGCCGTAATAAACCGCCAGGTAAACATGGCTGGCGGCGCGGCGTGGATCGAGGGCAATGGCGCGCTCCAGGGCCTGGCGGACCACCTCGGGCCGCTGCGCCTCCTGGGCTATGCGGGCTTGCAGGAGGCAGGCATCCGGGGAGTCCGGATTGCGCGCAACTGCCGCCGCTATCGCCTCCAGCGCCTGGTCGGCCTGGCCGCGCCCGAGGTATTGCATGGCCAGTTGAAAGGAGACGCGCACATTATCCGGCGCGAGGGCTTCCGCCTGCCGCAGGTTGTCGAGGGCGGCATTAGTTTCGCCGAGCCCGGCGCGGAGCACGCCCGCGCCGAAATTAGCCAAAGCTTCCGCCAGGGCGGGCGGCGTGGAATCGGCGGCGGCCCCGCCAGGCATCAGGCCGGGAGGGCGCGAACGGCAACCGGCGACAATGCCGGACGCCAGCACGGCGAGCGCCAAGGCCACCCGGCGGCTTGCCGGCAAACTTCGGAATTTCATTTGTTGATGTTTTTGTGGCGATTGGCCTTTAAACGTTTGCTGCGTTTATGCTTGGCCATTTTCTTACGCCGCCATTTTTTGAGGGAACCCATATTATTTTGCACCTGTTACGTATTGGGCGCTCCAAACTGCCAGCCTGCCCGGCAGGCCGCATTCAAAGCGCGGCTTTTATACCGCAATCCGCGCGGCAATGTCAATGACAACCGCGGTTATTCGATCACCTTGTTCAAGGGTATCTCGATAATGCCTTCCGCACCGGCCTGCCGCAATTGGGGGATAATTTCCCGCACAACGCTTTCCTCAACGACCGATTCGATCGCCACCCAACCGTCCGCGCTCAGCGGATTGATGGTAGGCGCGTGCAGCGAAGGCAGAATGCCGGAGATGTCCCGGGCTTGATGCTGGCGGGCATTCATTTTTAAAAGCACCTTGGTTTCCGCCGCCAGGGCGCCCCGCAACAGCATCGAAACCTGGTTGATCTTGGCTTGCTTGCCGGGGTCCGCCCAGGCTTGTTTATTGGCAATCAGCTTGGTGGTGGACTCCAGCACCGTCTCGACGATGCGCAGATTGTTGGCGCGCAGGGACGAGCCGGTTTCCGTCAATTCCACGATGGCATCCACCAGTTCCGGGGCCTTGACTTCGGTGGCGCCCCAGGAAAACTCCACTTCCGCCTCCACGCCGTTACGCTCGAGGAACCGCCGGGTCAACCCGACTGCTTCCGTGGCGATGCGCTTGCCTGCCAGGTCCGACACGCTGCGGATCGGCGAATCGTTCGGCACGGCCAGCACCCAGCGGACGGGCCGCAAGCCCTGCTTGGCGTAAATCAAATCGGCCACTTCCACCACATCGGCGCCGTTTTCCATGATCCAGTCATACCCGGTGATCCCGGCGTCCAGCAAGCCGTGTTCGACATAACGGCTGATTTCCTGCGCGCGGATCAGGCGCGCCTGGATGGCGGGATCGTCAACATTCGGCATGTAGGAACGGGAGCCCACCGACACATTGAAGCCGGCTTTTTTAAACAGCAGGAATGTGGCTTCCTGCAAGCTGCCTTTCGGCAAACCTAACACAATTTTTTTCATATTCACCCTGTCACCCGGGGTTGGTTGTGATAAAGTCGCGCACTATAAGAAAAAGCGTTGTAAAATGCAATCCAAAACCTTTATTTTTCGATCAAACAACGAATTAGACCGCCAAGACGGGCCGGCAGGCATCCGGATTGCGCCACATCCCGCTGCGTTATAGATCACTCGTCCGGCCGGTCGAGTTCCTGGCGCACCAGGCGGGCAAGTTCCTCCGCGCTGTAAGGTTTTTGCAGATATTGGCCGGCCCCGAGTTTCAGGGCTTCCTTGATGCGCGAATTAACGGCAAAGCCGCTGACCATGATGGCGCGCTGGCGCGGATGGAGTTCCAGGATGCGGCGGTAGGTATCCAAGCCGTCCATCTCATCCGCCATGATCATGTCCAGGAGAAGCAAGTCAACGTTTTTGTCGCCGGCAAGCGCGGCGGCGTGCAATTCCACGGCCGCGCGCCCATTGGCCGCCACCAGCACCTGGTATCCCAGCGAACGCAACCAGCGGGCGGCGAAACGGCGCTGCTCGTCATCGTCGTCCACCACCAGAATCGTTTCCGTGCCCCGGGAGTCCGGCGCGGATGGCCGCGGTGCGACCGCGGTTTCCGGCGCCGCGCCGGCCAGCGGCAGGTACACGGTGAAATCCGTGCCCTCGCCGGGAGTGGAGCGGATATTGACAAAGCCGTTGTGTTCCTTGACGACGCCGAACACCACCGCCAGGCCCAAGCCGGTGCCCGTTTGCAGATTCAGGCGTTTTTTGATGTAAAACGGTTCGAAGATCCGGTTGAGGTCGTCCTCGGATATCCCCGTGCCGGTATCCATCGCATGCAGCACGGCGTAATCGCCGGCGGGCACGGTTTCATAACCTTCCAGCGGCTGGCCCAGCCGTTCGCCGGCGGTGGACAATTGCAGGCGTCCGCCGGAAGGCATCATGGCGTAGGCATGCCAGATCAGGTTGGCGGCCATGGCCTGCAGATGGTTGGCGGATCCCATGACCATGCCCGGATCCTGGGCCAGGTTCAAAGACAGTTCAACCAGCGGCGCCTGTTCCATGGCCGTCATAGAAGAAATGGATTTAAGGCTGGCCTCGACGATGCGGCTGAGGTTGACCGGCTGCGCGGGCGTTTTCCCCGTACGGCCAAGGGTCAGCAAGTCGCGAACCACGTCCAGGGCCTTACGGGCGGAATTCTTGATGATTTCCAAGTCGGCGCGGATGGCGCTGTCGGGCGGCAGCAATTTCATGATCAAGTCCGGGTACCCGACAATCGGCCCGAGGATATTGTTCAAGTCATGCGCCACGCCGCCGGCCAGCGCCCCCAGCGATTCCATCCGCTTGGAACGCGCCAGGCGTTCCGAAAGGCTGCGTTCGCGTGCGGCCGCCTGTTTGATTTCCGTGATATCGCGGAAGATGATTACCACGCCCATGATCCGGCCGTCGCTTTCGCGAATGGGCGCGGCGGTATAATCCACCGGGGTGTGCTTGCCATCGCGCGCAATTAAAACAACATTTTTCCCGCCGCGGAGTTCGCCGCGGCCGGCCAGCAGTTCTTCCACGTCCGCCCGCGCCGGCGGCGTCCCATCCGCGGCTTGCAGGCAGAAGATGTCCGGCGCCGGCCGGCCCAGGGCGTCAGCCTGCCGCCACCCCGTCAACAGTTCCGCCTGGCGGTTGACGACCTGGACGCCGGCCGCGGCATCCGTGGCGATCACGGCATCGCCGATGCAGCGCAAGGTGGTGGCGAACCATTCCCGGCTTTCCTGTAATTTGCGCTCCATGGTGTGCTTGTAGAGGGCCATTTCGATCGTGGTGCGCAGTTCGCGGTCTTCAAAAGGCTTCAGGAGGTAGCCGAAGGCCTCGGACACTTTCGCCCGGCGCAGCGTATCGTCGTCGGTGAAAGCCGTCAGGTAAACCACCGGTACCGGGCCGGCGGCGCGGAGGCGCTGGGCGGCTTCAATTCCGTCCATCTCGCCTTTGAGCTTGATATCCATCAGTACCAGGTCCGGCCGCAAGGCCGCGGCCTGGGCGAGGGCCTCCTCGCCGGTGGCGGCCATCCCCGCCACGGTGTATCCCAGGGTATGCAGGCTGGCCCGGATATCCTTGGCCACAATGCTTTCATCTTCCACGATCAGAATACGCGCCGAATCGCTCATCGTCCCATCCTCGAATAGCTCCGGATTCCCCGCGTCATATCCGCGGGGCCGGCGTTTCCCGCCCTTCCATCTGCGCGGACAGATACCCGGCGTACAGGACGCCGATCGTGTCTGCCGCCAGCATGACATCGCTTTGCGGGTCGCGGTCTTCCCGCAGGCATAGCATGAAATCCTGCAACTCCTGGGGGTAGCCGGTCATCCAGTTCTCGTCCGGCGCGGGGAAACTCCAGCCTTGCTTGGTGCCCAGTTTCTCTGAAAGATAAACATTGGCGAGTTGTTTTTCAGCCGGGTTGTAAAGCACGTTAGCGTCAGTGGGATTGATGTTGCAGCGCATGCGGTGGTTATTGGCGTAGATTTCCATCCAGTTATGCACGCCGCCCATGACCAGCTCGCAGGAGAAAATGTCCGCCGGCATGCCGTCGTCGAAGACCACGTGCAACTGGACAAAATCCTCCACGTCCCGGTAATCGGTGCGCAGGAAGCCGGCATCGCGGAAACGCGGATTGCGGGTGACTGCATGGGTGCGGCAACTGACGGAGCGGGGCCGGATGGGGGCGCCGCCCGCGGCCAGTCCTTCGACGCGTTTCAGGTACAGCGCCGCGGTCAAGGGATGGCAGCCCTTGCCGACGAGCGAGCCGCCGCCCGCCAGCCGCCAGTCGCCGTAAGCCGCACTGGCGCTGCCGCTGTGGCTTTCTTCGCCGTGAATCCATAGAATCTGGCCGCGGGTGGCGCGCAAAATTTCCACTTCCTTCTGGATGGAAGGGGCATAGACCCAGTTTTCGGCGTACATGATCCGGACTTCGTGCTTGCGCCCGGCCTGCACCATGCGGCGGACCGACGCGGCGGCCTCGTTCAGCAGCGCCTGCTTGTCGGCCCGGTCGCCGCGCCAATCGTCCGTCCCCGGACCGTAGGCGCCGGTGAACGGTTTCTCCACAATCACATGGCGCTGGAGTTCCGCCGCGCGCACGCAGAACGGCTCATGCAGGGCGCCCGGCACGCACAAATCCACCACATCCACGGCGCGGACCATATCATCGAAACTATCGAACGCCCGCAAGCCGCGGCTGTGCGCGAACTTGTCCCGGCTGTCCGCGTTTTTGGAAAAGACGCCCACAACTTCCACGCCCATCCCGCTCAACTGGCGGTAGGACTCAAAATGAAAGCCGGCCGCAAAGCCCGCGCCCGCGATTCCGACCTTGATGTTTTGCATATTACCCGGCATGATGAAAAACCTTTCTGCTGAATGTTCTGATGGAAGTCTTAAACTACAGCAACTACCGGCAAAAACAAGCAAAAATGCCGGCGCTGCCAAAGATGATTTGCGCGGTTTCAAGCTTGACCTGCCCGCGCCGTGCGGTATATTGGTTGCATGAAACGGATTAGGTGCCGCAACATATTTCACCGGCCAGACCGGGCAGGCTCCGGTTTCACCCTGGTGGAGATGATGGTCGTAATGATCATCATTGTCATCCTGTCGACGCTGCTGCTGCCGGTGGTGTTCCGCGCGCGCGAGCGCGCCTTGAAACGCCAGGCGCAGGCGGAAGCCAGATCCCTGGTCCTGGCCATCAAGTCCTACCGCGCGGTCTTCGGTAAATGGCCGGCGCAAACCAACAGCCAGGACAAGTATTATTTCACCAACAACCACATGGTGGTCACCCAGTTGATGGGGTACAACCCGCGCAGCAACTCCTTCATCAGTATTTCCGCAAACCAGCTCGATTCCCGCTCGAATTTTCTCGATCCGCGGGGCGTGCCCTACGTGATCTCCATCATCCAATCCGGCGCCGAAAAGCACTGGATCAATTTCACCAACGAGTACGTGTGCGAGCGGGAAAGCGCGCCGACCTATGGCGAGACCATCTCCTACGAGATCAACATCACCAACCGCGTCGCTGTCGGCGCCGGCGCGTTTTTGGAGGCCAGCAAAGCGCTCTCGGTGAATTCATGGAGCGACTTCTGATGCGCGCTGCATTGACAACACGGCCGCCTCCCGGCGGCCGGGCCGGTGTGACCCTGCTGGAACTGCTCCTGGTGATCGCGGTCATGGCGATCGTGCTGACCATTTCCATGCCGGCCTTCACGAGCATGGGGCGCGGCGCGGGCATGCGCGGGACCGTTGCGGAAGTCAAATCCACCTTATCCCTGGCCCGGCAATGGGCCATTACCAAGCGCGAGCGGGTGACGTTTGAATACGGCCAGGATACCACTGCCACCAACGCCGCATTCTACGCCGTGCGCCTGGCGGATGATCCCTACTCAGTCATACAAACCACCAATTTCCTGCAAAAGGGATTCGGTTTCACTGACGCCAACAGCTTGACTTTTAAATCTTCCGGGGACGTGGACGGCGATATCAATGAGCGTACCATCACCATTACCAACCTGGCTGGCGCCGGAAGATCCATAAAAATTGAACCAATAACTGGCGGTATCCGTGTTGAATGATTTGTGTACAATACGCAGGCAGCCGCCCCGGGGGCGCGCCGGGTTCAGCCTGGTGGAAGTCACCCTGGCCCTGATGGTGGTGGCTATTGGAGTTTTATCGGTGATGAGCCTGTTCCCGGTCGGCCTGGACCAGAATGTGCGGTCGATCGCCGACACCCACACGGCTCTGTTCGCTGAGGATGTGTTGAACGGCCTGCAAGCCTGGGCGGAAGATGGCTGGTCCAATCTGCACGAGGCGATCGTACCCCCGGCGGCGGAAGCATCCTGGGCCACCAATGCCATGCCGTTTGACATGAAAAATGACGATCCCTGGCCCGCGGTTTGGACCAATGCGTATTACCTGCCGGATTCCAGTGGAAGCCGCCAACCGCTCGTCCACGGTGAAAAACAGCATTTGCGTTTCAGTTTCGCCCTGACCACCAACGACCACCGGACCATCAAAGCCGCTACTTTGTTCATCTGGAGCGGTGAATTCGGCTCCACCGGCAACCCCACGATTTTCTACACCGAGTTCTTCACCAACTGGCTGGCCACTGGTCCTTGATCCTGTCCCCTTGTGCCTTGCCCCTCCGCCCTCTGTTCGGCATCCGGATTGCGCCACGCCGTGGCGCTACTACAGTAGGAGTCCATTTTTAGGTAGCAGCCGAACGGCTTGCCTAGCATTAGCGAAGCAGGGGTGTTCGGCAATCCGAATCAGCGGCGCGCGGCTACACGGAGCTGATTCAGGGCTGTGCTTCGTTGGACTGCTGGGCAGCGCCCTGGCGGATATAGACTTCCACGCGGCGGTTGACGGGATTGCCTGCCACTGGATCATTCGCGGCCATCGGCCGTGTGAAGCCGTACCCCACGGGCGTCATGCGCTCGCGTTCGATATTGCCTTGCTGGTGCAGGTATTCCAGCACCGCCTTGGCGCGGCGTTCGGAAAGCTGCATGTTGTACTTGGCGGATGAAGTCCGGCGTTTGTCGGCGTGGCCTTCAATCCGGGCCATGGCTTGCGTATCGCGCGCCAAAACCTTGGCGATGACGTTCAAGTCATTGAAATACTGCGGTCGGATCACGTCCTTGTCGGTGTCAAATTCGATATGCAGGGTGAAGAGCATCAGGTCGTCCGCGGGATCCAGCGGATTGGTGCTGTCCTCGATTACTTCATGGCCATCGGCCACCCCGCCGTTGTCCGTGTCGCGCAGGAGTGGATTGGTCTTGTAGTTATGCACTTCTTCGCCGTCGGTCAAACCGTCGTAATCCGTATCGGGATTCAGGGGATCGGTGCCATGCACCCGCACTTCCTCGTAATCGGTCAAGCCGTCGCCGTCGGTATCCAGATTGTTCGGGTCCGTGCCCAGTGCCAGTTCTTCGGCATCGGTCAAGCCGTCGCCGTCGCTATCCACGGCGCCGCCGGAGGCGCGGTATTTTACCGGCACATGCGCGCCCCAGCGCCAGGAAATACCCGCGCTGGGCAGCAGGTTGAACTCAGTGTGTTCGGCGGTGATATATCCGATCAAATCGGCGCGCAGGGACCATTCGCGGTTGATGTGATAGGCCATCCCCAGGCCGGCGCGGAACTGCACGTCGGCGCGGTCGCGATTTTGGCGTTCCTTCTCGTAATACAGCACGCCCAGCCCGCCGATCAGGTACGGATCAAAATGCTGGTTATCCATGTTGCGCAGATGGAACAAGGCATCCACGGCCGCGCCCAGCGCAAAGGTGTCTTCGCCATCCAAGCCCTTGCGCGGCACCGGTACGCCGGTGGCATAATCGTAAACCTCGTTGCGGTCCAACTTGGGGATGTAGGTGGCCACACCCTCGAACGACCAGCGCGGCGAATAATCATATCCCAGGCGCAGTGACCCGGCAAAACCGTCCTTGACGGCTTCGTCGCCCTCGTAGTGGATGATGCCGCCGTTCAGGCTGACATACCAGGGCGCATGGGCTTCCCCGGCAACGGCTTCCTCCTGCTGCGCCCAGGCCGCGGTAGCCCCCAGCAACACACAACTTATTCCCGCGACCGCCGCCAGCTTGCCAATCTTGCAACTCATCGCCCTCTCCTCTTTAGAATAACGTTTAATCTGTAACATACATCATGCAACCGCCATTACTGTGATTGATGAATAGCACAAACCATATCAGGATTGCAAGAAAATTATACGTATGGGGACACGACTGCGTCATTCTCGGAAAAGACGGCCATTCAACCGGGCGCATGGCAGGCTTGGCAGGGATCACGCCGATGGCGTGACAAGCGTCTTTATCCCGCTGCGCGGGATCGTTCTGCCATTTTGGCCAATCGGCCTGAGGTGGGGGAACCGCCAGCCTGCCAAGTCGCGGGCAAGTCCCGGGCGCGCCGCAAGCATGACGCAGCCGTGGCGTATTGGGCGGATGCGGTGGCCTTGGGCTTGACAATCCGCATGGCGTCTGTCAAATTCCACGCATTATGAGTTATGCCAGAGCTGCCGCCCCGGAATTTTTCAACCGGCCCGATCAACTGATCCGGGCGGCGCTGGCGTCCGCCGCCGGGTGCGACCTGGCCACGTTCGACCTGTTCGATACCCTGCTGGTCCGGCGGATCGCGGATCCCGATTGGATCAAGGATGGCGTCGCCCGTTACATCGCCGCCCGCGCCGCGCAATGCGGGCTTGACTGCCCCTGGCAGCAGGCGCTCCAGTCGCGCGCGGCGGCCGAGCGCCGGCAACGCGCCGCCAACGGGCGCAGGCATCCGGATTGCGAAGCCGTCTATCCCGAATTTATGGCAGCCGCGCTGCAGGAAATTTTCGGCGCCCGGCAGCCGCCCAACCTGCTGGCGGATGTGACGGATTTCGAATTACGCCTGGAAAGCGCCCTGCTGGCGCCCCGGGCGGCCATGGTGGGATTGCTCCGCCAACTGCGCGCCCGCGGCTTGCGTATCTGGGCGATGACGGATATTTACTTGCCGTCGGAGCATATCCGCGTCCTGCTGGAACGCGCCGGCCTGCTGGCGGATCTGGACGGCCTGGTTTCCTCGGCCGACTCCTGCCGGGCCAAGGCTTCCGGCGCGGCTTTTGAGGATTTGCGGGCGCGGCTGCAAGCGGATCCCGCCCGCTGGCTGCACATTGGCGACAATCCCTTCTCCGACGGACAGCGCCCGGCGGCGCTGGGCATCCGCGCCCTGGTGCTGCAGGATGCCGGCGAGGCGCACCGCAAGCGCGTCTTCCAGTCTTATGCCGCCGCGGCCGTGCGGCGGCCTTTCTGGCGCGGCCGTCTCTGGCAGCAAATGGCCATGCCCCTGGAACGCGAAAACCGCGGTGAGTCGCCCCTGTACCAGGACGGCTATAATTTTTTCGGACCGCTGGCGACGGCGTTCGTCCGGCATGTGGCCGAACAGGCCCGGGCGCGCGGGCTGCGCCGGATTTATTTCTTTTCCCGCGAGGGGCACATGTTTCTCCGCATCTGGGAAAGCGCCCGGCCTTACTGGTTTCCAGCCGGCGGCGCGCCGGATGCGCGCTACCTGTGCGTCAGCCGTCTGGCGCTGGCGCCGGCCGCCTGCGCCCGCCAGGGATTGATACATGCCAACGCCCCCATGGCGCTCCTGCCCGCGCGCAACCGCGACCTGCGCGATGTCTGCCGGGTTTTCGGCCTGAATCCCGCGCCATTGGACGCCGTCTTCCGGAAACACCATCTGGCGCCGGATACGCCCTTGAATCCCAATTATGCCGGATGGACCAGCGCCGGCTGGGACAATTTTGACCGGCTGCTGCAGGACGTAGAATTTCAGGACGCCGTCCGCCGTCAGACGGCGGAACGCGGGCGCCTGCTGGAACGTTACCTGGAGCAGGAAGGTTTTTTTGAGCACCCGGAACTCGCCGTGGTGGATATCGGATGGCTGGGTACCATCCAGCGTTTTCTGTTCGACGCCATCGCCCATCGGCCCGATTGCCCGCGTCTGCATGGCTTCCTGCTGGCCGCCACCCACGGCATCCCCTATCCCACCGGCCCGCGGAACGATATCGACGGATTCATTTTCGACCGCCGGCGTCATAACGGGGCCGGCGGATTCATCGCCAACGCCCTGAATATTTTTGAGGAAGCCTGCCGCGAACCGGCGTCGGGAATCACCGGTTACGCGGAAACCGGCGGGCGCATCAGCCCCCTGCGCATGACCGAAGACCGCCCGGCCCGCCGGGAAGAAGCGGCGCAGGATGCCTATTACGCGCCCCTGCAACGCGGGATGCTCGATTTCGCCGCCCGCGCCGCCCCGGCCCTGGCAATCACAGGTCACCCTGCTGATGACCTGCTGCCATGGCTGAAACATATGCTGGCCATGCGCATGGCGTTCCCCGCCGCAGCGGAGGTCCGGCGCCTGCGCTGGCGCCACCACCTGGATGAATACGATGGCCGCCACAAGCCGCCTTTGCGCGTCCGCCTGCGCCTGACCGGGCTCTGGGATTTGCCGCCGGGCGTGTTGCAATGGACGCCGGGGCTTCGCACGGTGTTCTTCCTGTGGCATGCATTGGTGTGGCGCGGCCTGATTTGGCTGCGCAAAATGCTCCACCACTTGCGCGTCCGGCGCGCTGAACGCGCCGCGGGAGGGCTGCGGGAATAGCCTTGTTTACCCGCGCCGGGGATGTATTATACTGGGTAGATTGCAAAACTAACATGCCTGCCGACACCACAGCATCGAATGCCGCCCCGGTCACGCGCGATTACGACCTGGCCGGACTCGGCAGCAGCCGCACCCTGCGCCATTTCCTGGCCTTGCGTCCGCTCCTGCTAGGCCGCCGCGAATTTGCCGGCGGCGCCGGCTGGGTCATGCCCATGAAACTCTGGCTGGTCCACCGCTGCGGACGGCTGGTCAGCCGGCCGCGCCAATGGGCGGCCCGCCTGGCAGCGCGTCTGGGTCAATTGACACGCATAGTCCGCCCGGCAAAATCATGAGAGTCTCCCGCGAAA